>CAVYXX010000111.1:0-62458 GCA_963772355.1 uncultured Alphaproteobacteria bacterium
ACTCGAAGCGCGTCATGATCCGCTTGTATGTAGCTGTTGGGACTTCCTACCCGCTGACAAGGTGATTCTTGGGGGATCCGGCAACCCTATCAGCGTTGGAGAATGGTTAGGCTGTCCGGGGACGACGCTCAAGCGGCCCTGCAATGGATTCGCCAAGACCGATCCCGAGACGGCGTCGATGACGCCAGTGGAGGCCCGCGAAATCAATCTGCCGGCGAACGAAGAACCGCTGCGCTGACGCTTGCTGACCACCATCGAGGTTGGCGATGCCGCCGCGCCGTGCGAAATCGTGCGGCTCTATCGCCTGAGATTGCGGATCGATATCGACAGGCATGGCGACTCTCAAGAATCAAGCGGTGGGCGGGTTCGACCTGCAACGAGGCATTTTGGGTGGAACATCGCGGTTCTATTTTCAGTCCCGTCCAAATCCGCGCGGCGGATCGGCAAGCGATAGCTGATCAACGACGTCGCGCCATTCCAGCATGGCGTCGAGGCGTTCGGCGAGCGCGCTGTCGGCAAGACTGTCGGGCAGGTTTTCGCGCCACTGCTGATATCGGTCGAGGCAGTCGATGAGCGTGTTCATCGCATCCGCCCATTGGTCGGGTCGACTGCGCCGATCTTTGGGGCGGCGATAGCGGATCACCACTTTCGGCTTGTCCGGCGGTTTGTCTGCTGCCTCGGCCTTGCGTTTCTCGCGAAGGCGTCACATGCGCTCAGCCGAGGTTAACGCGCGATCGCCTTGTGGTCTGGGTCCGGGCATGGAGTATTGTATCCCGTTAGGATCCTGCCTTGAATAGAACAAACCATCTGGACAGCGCTGCGGCTGCAGGTGACGACGCCCGACTTGACCTCAAGCCTCGCGCCGTGCTCGATCGCGTCAAGACCGCTGTACGCCGCTGCGCGGGGCCTGCGGCCCGTCTTGACCCAATCTCCGCGGCGCGTGCAACGCGCACGGGCCGGGGCTCCATGCAGCCCGAGCAATTTATCTTATCCCGTCTGGCCGCCGGAAGCCGAGGCACGGCACGGAAATCCGCCATTTCTGCGCCTCATAGGCGCATGTGAGCTGTCCGAGAAGCCCGCAACCAGTAGACGGTTCTGTGGGCGGCTGGAGGTGAAATCCCTCCGGCCGACCCGGCGGATGTATCTGTATCGAGCCGTCGACAGCTGCGGCCAGACGATCGACTTTCTACTGTCTGCCAAGCGCGACGCGGAGGCGGCGAAACGGTTCTTCCGCAAGGCACTGGCACAGCCTCATACGGTGAACCCGCGCACTATCACCGTGGACAAGAATGCGGCCTATCCGAAGGCCGCCGCGGAGATGAAAAAGGACGGCGAGCCATGGCGCCGATCACGGCTGCGGCAGGTGAAATACTTGAACAACATTGTTGAGCAAGATCACCGGCGGGTGAAACGATTAACCGGCCCGGGACTTGGCTTTGGTGGCTTCTGGACGGCCCGACGAACGCTGGCAGGCTACGAGGCGATGGCGATGATCAAGAAAAGGCAGGTTCGGAACATCAGCGGCGGCGACATCAGGGCCCAGGCAGTATTCATCGCTGGACTGTTCCAGGTGGCCGCCTGAAACATCATCTCATCCTCTCGAGGATGACCCGCGACCAGCGCTCGATCTTTGCAACAGAACCGCAGAGTAAGTTGTCTCTGCGACAGTGTTTTCACCAGCCTTTTCAACCACTAGGCCTCCGCAACTTTCAAGCAACGGTCAGGTCGGCAACGAGTACCTTGCCTTTTGTCTCCGGGCTCAACAACACCGCGACAAGGAAGATGGCCAAGCCCACCACCGTGGTGACCAGAATGGGAACTGACAGGCCGGTCTGGTGGGTAGTCGCGTATAAAATGAGCAGCGGCGAAATCAACCCGCCCCAAATTGCTCCCTGGTGGAAGCAGAAGGCGACCGCTGTGGCGCGCACCCGCGCGGATTTGGACGGGACTGAAAATAGAACCACGACGTTCCATCCAGAATGCCTCGTTGCAGGTCGAACCCGCCCACCGCTTGATTCTTGAGAGCCGCCATGCTGGTCGAGGCGATAAAATCGCACGATTTCGCAAGCCGCGGCGGCATCGCCAAACTCGATCGTGGTCAGGCAAGTGCCAGCGCAGCGGTTCTTCGTTCGCCGTGGATTTTTCCCGGGCCCCCACTGGCGTCATCGACGCCGTCTCGGGATTGGTCTCGGCGAATCCATTGCGGGACTGCGCGTCGTCCCCTGGACAGCCTAACCATTCTCCAACGCTGATGGATTGCCAAGAATCTCCTTGTCAGCGGGTAGGAAGTCCCATCTGTTTGTAAATGGCCCGAGCCAGTCAGTGCGATCGCGATAACAACCCTGCGTTGAATTGAGTGCAGTGCCCGAAGAGGCAACCATCCACCCCGATCGCGACCATCAATAGCATTGGGGGCCAGCCCGCGGCGGTGAAGATGCATACGCTGCTCGCTCTGCGCGGCAACATTCCAACCTTCATTCACGTTTCGGATGGCAAACTGGCTGATGTCCACGCCCTGGATCTGTTGGTCCCGGAACCAGGCGCCATCTATGTCATGGATCGCGGCTACGTTGATTTCGCTCGGCTTCATGCGCTGCACCAAGCTGGGGCTTTTTTCGTAACGCGTGCTAAATCAAACTTGAAAGCCCGTCGGCGCTATTCGGCATCGACGGATCGGACAACCGGTATCATTTGTGACCAGACCATCGCCCTGGATGGCCACTACACCAAGCTAGGTGGTTGCGAGTTTCGGGCGCATCCTTAACTAGTTGGTATTATGGCCATATTTGGACTTTCTGGGCAGCGCCGCTCATGCTTCCCACGAAGCCATGTCCGGATGCCCCATATGACAAAGAGCCAAGTCACGACGACGATTCCCGTGCAACTCTCCGGGCCGGAGTTCATCGCATTTATCTTCCCCCACCTTTCGATGCCCCGCCGCGGGTCGAAATGCAAATTGGGCTATCATCGCGTCTTCAATCTGATCTTGTGGGTCCTCCATACGGGTATGCAATGGAAGTGCATGCCAGTACCCAGAGCGGCCGACGGGACCGCCCTGATCCACTACACGACCATCTTCAAGGTGTTCGCGAAATGGGCTGACGACGGCTCGCTCGAGCAGGCGTTCATCGCCAGCGTGCGGCATCTGGCGGAGCATCGCCAGCTTGATCTCAACATCCTGCATGGCGATGGCACCAACACCGTTGCCAAAAAGGGCGGCGATGGCATCGGCTATTCCGGCCACAAACATCAGAGGGGTGAAAAGATCATCGCGATCGTGGACAATAATGGCTTCGTGCTGGCTCCGCTTCCGGTGGCGCCGGTGAATGAGACCGATACCGTACTCCTGCCAGAGGGACTGAACACCCTGAAGCGGGTGGCCAGACTGACGGATCTGAACATTGACGGCTCGCATCTCAATCTCGACGGCGGATTTGACGCCCGGCACAACCGCAAAGCCATCTTCAATGCAGGTCTCATCCCGAACATCAAGGAAAACCCGCGCAACCGGAAGACCCCGAAGCGCGGGCGGAAGCGTTTGTTCAATGCCGCCATCCATTCGTTACGGCTCTGCGTGGAGCGGACCTTCGCCTGGGAGGACAAATTCAAACGGCTTCTGTTGCGCTTTGAGTTCAGACAACAGCGTCACTACGGTATGAAGTTGATGGCGTACACTTTGATCAACCTCAGGCATTTTTGCGGTGCCTGAAACTCGCAACCAGCTAATACGCTACTGAAGGCGCAAGGGGTCCCCGGGGGAAAGGAACCCCTTGCCAACAGAGAAGACGGAAGGCCACGCGTAAGAGGCACTATGCGTTTTTAGCCCTCCAGGAGCATTAACACCGGTTGAATACAGAAGTTCCACACTCACACCACTGTGTGTCGATCTATCTGATAGACAGTTGCATCGGCAACCATAAGCCGCGTCCGGACTTCCCGTTTTGGAACCAGATGACGTCTGACCGTTACGAAAAAGGACATTACTTCGGCAGACAAGCGGCGGCGGGACCGCTGCAGACGTACGGCGCGTCTTGCAAAGATCGCGTCAACGTCAATTCATCCTGTTCCGTCAGGGACTTACCGGCTGCTGCCGGAGGCTACGGCGAGCTTGCAAAGAAGGACGCGTGGACGGTCAAAATAACATTGATTTCAAGGGACTACGAGCCCGGCGGTGAGGCTGGCGCGATCTTGCAAAGAGAGGACGTGATAGGGGCCGCCGGGTCGCTCTGCTAGCCATCGCGGCCATGGACAGCCAGCAGCACCTGGAACTCGATTTGCACCGTCTGGACCTGCGCTTTGCCAGCAGCCGCCTGGTGGAACGGCGCGCCGTGGCGCGGATCGCCCATTCGATCGAGCGCTGCGGCCAAATCGTTCCTTGCATTGTCGTGGCCGTTCCCACGGTGCCGGCACCGACCTGGTCTTCTGCCTGATCGAGTCACGCCTTTCTCCGCCCCGACGGCGCCTCAGGCACCTTTGCGACTGTGTTGCTGGGGTGGACGGCCCCACGGCATCGAGTGCCAGAATTGGGGCTGTGAGCAACCAAAACCGGAGCCGTCCATGACCCAGTATAAACGTATAGCCATCGACACGTCCAAAGCCGTGTTCACGTTACACGGGATCGATCAGCAAGACCGGCCGGTTTTGCGAACCAATCTGCGCCGCGCGCAGATGATCCCTTTCTTCAAGAAACTCCCACCTACCGAAATCGCATTGGAAGCTTGCGGCGGCACGCATCACTGGGCTCGCGAACTGGTCGCGCTTGGCCACACGGTGCGTCTAATCCCACCGCAATACGTCAAACCTTACGTCAAGCGTAGCAAGAATGACCGCAACGACGCCGAGGCGATCTGTGAGGCCGCCGGGCGGCCGGGCATGCATGTCGTACCCGTGAAGTCCGTCACGCAGCAAGCTCAGGGCATGGTTTTGAAGGTGCGCGAGACACTGGTCGGTCAGCGGACCCTGATGGTCAATACGCTCCGTGGCCACGCGGCCGAGTTCGGCGTGATCGCCGCCAAGGGTCTCCATCAGGTTGGGCCGCTGTTGACCACCATTGAACAGGAGACCGCCATCCCGACCGAAGCCAAAGACATGGCCGCTCTGTTGGGCCGGCAGATCGAGGAACTCGACACCCGGATAAAGGAAATCGACGTCAAACTGAACGCCGCGCACAAAGCCAATGAGGTAAGCCAACGCCTGGCCACGATCCCGGGCGTGGGGCCGGTCACCGCGCTGACGTTAGCGATCGAGGTCGATCCGGAGGCGTTTGAATTGGGTCGTCACTTGGCCGCCTGGGCCGGCTTGACGCCAAAGGAACATTCGACCGGTGGGAAGCAGCGGATGGGCGGCATTGATATCGAGAATGACCCGATATCAGAAGCGGTGCGCCAGCACGGATACTTCGTCGCTACCGATTAGATTAGCAATTGAGCCCACTTCGATGCAGCTGGCGCAACCATCCCGCACGAAGGGTTGTTACCTGAATACGAATCCAAAGCAACGGCGGCACACCTTTCGATGCCCCGCCGCGGGTCGAAAATGCAAACTGGGCTATCATCGCGTCTTCAATCTGATCCTGTGGGTCCTCTATACGGGTATGCAATGGAAGTGCAGCCAGCACCCAGAGCGGCCGACGGGACCGCCCTGATCCACTACACGACCATCTTCAAGGTGTTCGCGAAATGGGCTGACGACGGCTCGCTCGAGCAGGCGTTCATCGCCAGCGTGCGGCATCTGGCGGAGCATCGCCAGCTTGATCTCAACATCCTGCATGGCGATGGCACCAACACCGTTGCCAAAAAGGGCGGCGATGGCATCGGCTATTCCGGCCACAAACATCAGAGGGGTGAGAAGATCATCGCGATCGTGGACAATAATGGCTTCGTTCTGGCTCCGCTTCCGGTGGCGCCGGTGAATGAGACCGATACCGTACTCCTGCCAGAGGGACTGAACACCCTGAAGCGGACCAAGGTCGTGCGGACGGCGTTGCAGGACGCGGCTTCAGTCGCTGGCCTGCTGGTAACCACCGAGGCGATGGTGGCGGCGAAGCCGGAGAAGAAGGGCACGTCGATGCCGCCAGGTGGCGGCGGCATGGGCGACATGGACTACTGATCGAACCTCACCGCGGCAAGAAAGTGAGGCGGAGGAATTCTATATCGTAACGACCGTGCCAGACGGCACCGGTCAAGCAAAGAAAAGGCTACCCCGGGAGCTACGACCCCGCCGGGCCGCTGTGATGATCCCTTGGGATAGTGGGACCTAGACGCTGGGCCTATGCCCCAATACCACGGGACAAATAGACGCGCGACCGGGTGCATCCATTTTTACCTCGTTTCCTCCTCTTTTACTCGACCCCGCCCCCCATGGTGGGGTCTCTTTTCGCATGGGAGGTGCAGGGAGATGCTGGGGGTGACTGACGCCGAAGCCCGCGCCAATGCCCTGGTCAAGAACCTGAAGAAGCCGCGTCCAGATCTGTTCGAGACGCCCCGGTGGCAGTTTTTCTTTGCTTCGAGCGTCTCTATATACCTCATGTCTGGTAGGCGATCCGTGGTCGGTCGAGGCTGCTTTCATTGTGCATCCGGAATACGACGCGGCGATCGTCGCCCTGTGTCTGGGTTACGGGACTTCGGCGCACGACTTCTGCGAGGAAGCCGGACCGCCAATACCGATAGGAGCCGTGTGATGGGTGAGAGCGTCTTCATTGGCGACACCCCGGAGGCCCAAGGCGGCCAGGAAAAGCGGCGGGCCAGGCTGACACAACTGGTCACCGTGGGCTTGCAACCTCGTCAGGCAGCGGAACTCATTCCAAGGCAAGATGAACAAACGGGAACTCATGCTGAGGCACCAACTGGACGTCAGCGCCAGGCGATACCGTGACTTCGCCATCGCGATGCTGGCCGAACACTCCAACGTGCGGGGCATGGTCAACAACCCCGATTTCACCAGCCTGCGTGACGCGTTCCCCGACGGCCTTACTCGCCGGGTCTCCGACAGCCCGTTATTCTAGCGATCCGGGTCGTCGTGCTCACCATCTCAGCGGCGTATTTCGCTGGAGCCGTCTACTACCTCTATCGAGGAAGCCGATGAACCCGAACCTCATTACACTTCGGATCGTCCTGCTCGCCGTGACCGTCGCCGTACCAGCGAATTGCATGGGCGCCGTCCACAAAAGCGGGGCGATACGGGCCATGCTGATGGCTGAGGCGGCTACCCTGGGATGGATCGAGGGCGGCCCAGAGCAGTGGGATGGTAGGGGGATTGTCACAGGAACAGAAAAAGGACACACTCCGTCGCATGAGGCGCCTTGATATCGACCGCGCCAATATCTCCACCCAAATGCGTGGCGGAAGACGGGAGGGTGCCCGGCAGAAAGCCCGGCGCTCGCAACAAACGAACGGTCGAGGTTCTTTCTGCGGCTGAGAACGTCCTCGCCACGATGGTTGAGCCGTTCCAAGGCGACGGGGTGGCCCTCTTGCAACTGGTCTATAAGGACCCTCGACAGCCTCTGAGCATCCGAACGAACGCAGCAAGCCTGGCAGCGAAGTACGAGCGGCCGACTGCGGTGATTTGAAGGAAGTGCCGAGACCGGAAACAACTTCTCGATCAAGACCAAACATGCGAGGGCGGCGATCCAGAGCACGTTCATTAACCCCCCCCCCACGAACAGCAACGCCATAAGCATCCAGCAGCATCCGAGACAAAATAAGCCGTGCCTCCCACCAGCCAGCATTGGTCCGAACGCGCCTTGGCGCCAATACTTGATGAGATGTTCGAAAGGCGAGCGGCACTGTACCGAGCGGCACTGTACAAGGCGGGCCTGTTTCAATGGGGTCCACTGGTAGAGGCCAGCCGCGACCAATAACAGACCGGCGATAGTGGCACTGCCGCTGGCCATATCGGCCGACAGAAGGCCGGCTTACTCGAGGCCCCATTGAAGGGCAGTGGATAGCCAAAGTGTGAAAAGCGCTGAAGCTTTTTAAGTTGTTAGAGTCGGTTAGCTCAGGGGGCTTGAACGCATTGAATCGTCTGTCATTCGATCCTCGGCACCGATTCGCGAGGTGCCTGATGTGGACGACCGAAAACCGTCGCCGGTATGACCGGGACGAGCTCCGTTACCCGAGCGACCCCACGTAGCACGCTCCACGACGATCTTCAGCGCTGGGACTACGACGGGACGTTGGGCAAAATTCATTAGGCTCTCTACCAAAGATGCCGCGAACAGGGTCGACCGGGAGGCCAGCCCAACCGCCTGCATCATCGATAGCCAAAGTGTGAAAAGCGCTGAAAAAGGGGGGCCTGCATCGATCCCAAGGGGTATGATGCGGGGAAGAAGATCAGTGGCAAGAAGCGGCATATTCTGGTCGATACCACCGGCTTGTTGATGCATGCGGTGGTTCATCCGGCCAACATCCAGGATCGCGACGGCGGGCTGCTGGTTCTGGCGACCTTGTTCAGTCTTTACCCGTTCCTGCAAAAGCTCTTTGCTGATGGCGGCTATCAGGGACCGCTGTTTCGGAGGGAATTGGCGAAGGCACTCCCACGGCTGTCGGTAGAAATCGTCAAGCGCTCGGACACCGCGAAGGGCTTCGCGGTCTTGCCCAGACGCTGGGTGGTCGAGCGGACCCTGGCTTGGCTCAACCGGTGCCGCAGGCTGGCCAAGGATTTCGAAAACCTGAGCCGTAACGCTCTCGCATTCATCAGGCTCGCGTCGATCCGACTGATGTTGAGGAAGCTTTGCAATCCAGCATAAGACTTTCCGGACGGACTTTTAGCTTAGGATCGCGTAGTCTCGCCTGCCAATTGCCGAGTGATCGGCGCGCGTGGCCTCCAACACCTTGTCGACGTGCTCGGCGCGCAGCTCCCGCGGAAGATCCTCAAGTTGTAGCACTTCGGTACGAGGATGTCGCCGCTGAGGTCGTTTTTGATCCATCCGCTGTTCTTCAGGTACCGCAAGAAGCTGCGAAGATCGACAGTTCCCAACTTCAGCGACCCTCGCGTGCGTCTCGAGACTGTGCGGGAGGCGACATAGGCATCGATACCGGAGATTGAGACGTCATCGGACCAGGCGGCACGGTCTTCGATCCGAAGTAACGACTTCATGACCTCAGCGCTTCTGCGATCCAATTCTCTCGTGTGCTGAGGCACAGTCCGCGGTATCGAATATGTCGATGGACTCCCCGTTCAGGCGGCGCCGACCAGAACAACTTCCGCATCCTCGATCCCGACGATCTCCACCGTGGTCAGGTCCGTGATCGCCACGCCATCCCGTGTCTCGATGCGGACGGCTTCGACATCGACGACGCCCGAGGCCGGTACCAGGTAGGCGTGCCGCTTGGGGTCCAGGGTCAGGGTGACACGCTCGCCCGCCTTGATGGTTGCTCCCATCACGCGAGCATCGGCACGGATGGGCAGCGCATCGTCGCCGGCAAACCCGCTCGCTAGTGTGACGAAGCGACCCGAGCGCTCGGCTTTCGGGAACGGTTTGGCACCCCAGGACGGGGTACCACCACGGGTCGTCGGCTGGATCCAGATCTGGAAGATCCGGGTCGTTTCGTCTTCCTGGTTGTATTCGGAATGGCGGACGCCGGAGCCCGCCGACATCACCTGGACGTCACCGGCTTCAGTGCGTCCGATGTTGCCCATGGAGTCCTTGTGTGTGATCGCTCCGTCGCGGACATAGGTGATGATTTCCATGTCGGCATGGGGATGCGCCGGGAAGCCCGCCTTTGCTGCGATTTCGTCATCTTTCCAGACCCGCAGATTGCCCCAACCCATCCGCTCGGGGTCATAATAGCTGGCGAAGGAAAAATGGTGCTTGGCGTTGAGCCAGCCGTGGTTGGCGCCACCCAACTCGGCGAACGGCTTGCGTTCAATCATCTCATATGCTCCTGAGGGGGTGAGAATTCGTCCCATTCCTTGAGCGGAAGATGGCGCTCGACAGCGATGATGAAAACGGAAAGAATGGAATGATATCAATTCCATTCTTTAGGTGACGCGTGGCGCTCCCGGACCTCGAAGCATGGGCCATTTTCGCCAAGGTTGCAGAAACCGGCTCATTCGCCGTCGCGGCCGCCGATCTGGGTATCTCCAGCCCAACAGTGTCGAAGGCGCTGGCACGTCTGGAAGCACGCTTCGGGGAGAAATTGATCCATCGCACCTCGCGACGCTTTGCGCTGACTGAAAGCGGCCGGGACCAGCAGGCGCACAAGGCCGGTGCGGCGTTGGATAAGGTTTTCTTTTCTGGTACGCCGGAAGACGACGTACTGTTCCATCTGACCGTCAGCAAGACTTGGTTGCGTCAGGTAATCGTCGCGCTGACGCTGATCTGCCGCAGCTCCTATCGCGGTGTCTGCGTGATCTGCTGGGCGTGCCCATCAGCATCGGTACGGTTCATCATGTGCTCCAGTCGGCCACTCGCCAGGCGGCTATGGTCAACCACGATCAAGACCTATCGGGCATCCTTGTGGGCCTGCATGATGAGATCTTCCAGGGTACATTGCCGGTGCTGGCCGGTGTCGATGCCGCATCGACTTACTGCTATCTCCTGGCTGTGGCGGAACATCGCGACGCCGACACCTGGGGCGTGCATTTACTTGACGCTGCCAGGCAAGGACTGAAACCTGACTATACAATTGCCCATGCTGGGCAAGGCTTGCGCGCTGGGCAGAAGGCCGCCTGGGACGACACACCGTGCCATGGCGATGTGTTTCACATCGCGCGTCAATACGAGGGCCTCGCCAACACACTGTCGCGCCTCGCCAAGGGTGCCCGGTCGCGGTGCGAGAAGCTGGAGGCCAAGATCGGCCGCACGGGTCGGCTTGGTCCGGACGACGAACTGGCCGTTGAGCTTGCGTGGCAGACCGAGACCCAGGCGCAAGGATTGGCCCGCGACATCCGAACGCTCACTCAATGGTTGAGCCATGACGTTCTGGCGCTGGCTGGGCCGAGCCTGGCCACGCGGCAGATGCTGTTCGACTTCATCGTCGAGGAGTTGGCGAAACGTGAGCCGGAGGACCTGCGGCGCATTCGCCCGCTGCGCGTGGCGCTGCAGAACCAGCGCGACGACTTGCTCGCCTTCGCTGGCGTGCTCGACGCCAAACTGGCCGACATCGCACAAGCCCATGTCATCCCTGAGCTCCTCGTGCGTGAAGCCTGCGTGCTGCACCGATTGCCGAGCACCTCGACCGCCTATTGGCAGGGATGGAATCGACTTCGGGCGAAGCTGGGCGACCAATTCCACCGGCTGTTCGACGCCGTCAGTCGGGCTATGGCACAAACACCGCGCAGCAGTTCGCTGGTTGAGAACCTCAATTCACGGCTGCGGAACTACTTCACGCTGCGCCGTCACCTGGGTGGTTCTTACTTGGACTTGTTGCGGTTCTTCTTGAACCATCGGCGCTTCATGCGCAGCCGACGTGCCGAACGGAACGGCAAAAGCCCGCGGGAATTGATGACCGGCCAAGGCCATCCGCATTGGCTGACGCTGCTGGGCCTCGGGCCACTTCAGCCCCGCCGCGCTTGACCCGGGGAGGCTGACCGCCTCCCTACAGAACCACCTTCGAATCGAAATCCAGCCATCCCGGGCCGGCGGTTTCGGCGCGGCATCTGTAACCCAAAAAGGCCTCTTCTGAACCACGTCGACTTGCAGCCCGGTGCTGTCGATCAATACGTGCAACGGACCGGGTGGCACGGTGGCAGGCTGGATCACCGGCAGTGTCTCCGCCCGGCGGCTGACCGTGCTGTGGTCCGGCGCTGAGATCGCCAGGCCCATCAACGTTAGCACCGACGTCATCAGGCCCTCGGCCTGGCGTAACGCCAGCTTGAACGCCGTGCGCAGCATCAGGCTGGTCTCGATGGCCGCGTCCGTATACCGAGCCTGCCTGCTCGGCCCAGTGGTCTGCCAGCATTCCAGCGCTGAGTCCTCGATCCACAACGTCAAGCTGCCCCGCCGGCGCAAACCCGCTTCGTAAGCCGGCCAGTTCTGCACCTTGAACGACATCTTCGGGATGTGGTGACGGCGGTCGGCGTTGTGTTTGTGCGGCATCGGGATAATCAGAACCAGAGAGGTGGAGGCCATCCTATCATCCCTGGACCGGCCATGTGCACCAACGCGGCGGAGTTCGTGACCCTGCATCGTGCACAAAGATCGGACACGCGCCGCAGGCTCTTGAAGACGTCTCTAGACTGATAATCCACGAGGTGGTGCGCGTGAGTGAGCTCCTCGAAATACCCACCGTCGTGGCGAGCACTGATCTGCTGGGCATATTCCTATCAAGCATGGGGCCATTCATGGCGAAGCGGCTCGGCCTGCGGGTATTGCCACTTCCGCTCGAACTACCTCCGATGCCGATTTACATGATCTGGCACGAGACCCGCCGCCACGACACCGCGCACCGCTGGCTGCGCGCAGTCGTGGTGGACGAGCTGAGTCGCTTCGCCAGCAGTTAGCTCGCTCCGCACAAGGGCTAGAACGAACGAAATGCCCCTCCTGGCACGCATAAGCGTTCATCGTAACGAGTATCAGATTTCAAGGCCAGACGCTAACGGCAATTACCTGGAGATCGATGTCGTTCAGCCCAAAGAAACAGCTTACCCTCCCCGCTCCGGCGCATATTGGGAAATCCCAAAATTCTAATGTCCTTCACTTGCTTTCTCTAGCTTCCAAAGCCAAAATAATATCGAGAACAAGGCTTGCAGCTAATGACTGCCGTTCGACCACCCCAACGAGGGACGTTCGCTCGACAACCGGCAGCCATGCTGTTTCCAGCTCGGCCATTTGCGCTAATGCCACCTTCTTATTTGCCCCCTTCTTGAGCGCTTTTTCTCGGCCGATAAAGCCTTGCAACCGTTGCACCGGTTCAAAACCCTCCTGGCTCTTCTTGTTTAGTATGTCTGTGAGCGCCTGAAGGGTTAACTAGCCACGATACAAGCGTGCCGTTGGACCTCGCGATCCCAGCCTTGCTCACGGGCCTCCTCCACCAAGGTGAGCTCTCGTAGCCTTCGCGCTCGCAATCCTATCCACGCTATCAGTGTTTCTCCAAGACACCGCAGCATGGGGATGGAAGGATGCGCCAACTCACTCGTTGATAGGCACGCGTGATTTGCCGAAGCGGCTTGAACAGCTGCCACGCTATATTCCGGCAGATGAGTTGGAACGCTTGATGCCCGCCATGCGGCGCCTGACATGCCCATATCAACGTACTGCCCTGATTGTCGCTCGGTGGAGTGGCGCCCGGCGAAGCGAGATACGCAATCTCGAACTGCAATGTTTGGACAGCTACACAGCTACATAGACGGTACACCCAGGCTGCGGATACCCGCAGGCAGGACCGGCGATTGGTTCTACGTGTCGAGCGCTGCTCATTGCCACCACCATCCAGTGGGTTGCGCTCGAGTGAAAGCGCGCGGGTCAGCACAAGATGCTCGTAGAAGTTCACGGGCCGCAGCGCACAATGTTATCGCCGCGCCATCAACCGCAAGGTGCTGTTCACGGACGGCGCAAAATATGTCGCCGGGCCGTTTTTGGGTTACAGATGCCGCGCCGAAACCGCCGGCCCGTGATGGCTGGATTTCGATTCGAAGGCGGTTCTGTAGGGAGGCGGCCAGCCTCCCCGGGTCAAGCGTGGCGGGGCTGAAGTGGCCCGAGGCCCAGCAGCGTCAGCCAATGCGGATGGCCTTGGCCGGTCATCAATTCCCGCGGGCTTTTGCCGTTCCGTTCGGCACGTCGGCTGCGCATGAAGCGCCGATGGTTCAAGAAGAACCGCAGCAAGTCCAAGTAAGAACCACCCAGGTGACGGCGCAGCGTGAAGTAGTTGCGCAGCCGTGAATTAATGTTCTCGACCAGCGAACTGCTGCGTGGTGTTTGCGCCATCGCCCGATGGACGGCGTCGAACAGCCGGTGGAATTTGTCGCCCAGCTTCGCCCGAAGTCAATTCCATCCCTGCCAATAGGCGGTCGAGGTGCTCGGCAATCGGTGCAGCACGCAGGCTTCACGCACGAGGAGCTCAGGGATGACATGAGCCTGCGCGATGTCGGCCAGTTTGGCGTCGAGCACGCCGGCGAAGGCGAGCAAGTCGTCGCGCTGGTTCTGCAGCGCCACGCGCAGCGGGCGAATGCGCCGCAGGTCCTCCGGCTCTCGTTTCGCCAATTCCTCGACGACGAAGTCGAACAGCATCTGCCGCGTGGCCAGGCTCGGCCCAGCCAACGCCAGAACGTCATGGCTCAACCATTGAGTGAGCGTTCGGATGTCGCGGGCCAACCCTTGCGCCTGGGTCTCGGTCTGCCATGCAAGCTCCACGGCAAGTTCGTCGTCCGGACCAAGCTGACCCATGCGGCCGACCTTGGCCTCCAGCTTCTCGCACCGTGACCGGGCACCCTTTGGCGAGGCGCGACAGTGTGTTGGCGAGGTCCTCGTATTGACGCGTGATGTGAAACACATCGCCATGGCACGGTGTGTCGTCCCAGGCGGCCTTGTATGGGGCTTTTAATGTCAAGCGGTTTTAGTTGGCACCCACGTCTTTTTTGCGTCCCTTAGTTTCCTCATCCGGTTTGTGCAGGCGGGGTTTCTTGGTCAAGCGGATATCATCATCGCATCCTCGCGGCTATGTAATATAGATGTATACATATACGTAAATATAAATCCGTGGCGTGAGTGTGGGGTAGAGAACGAACCGAGGGGAGCCCGCCATGGCGCGCGAAGCATTGCGCCGCAACCTTGTAGTCGGTTGGACCGTTCGGGGTCCGGACCATGAAGCAACCATTCGCTTCAGCAGCAAGGCTCCGAGGCAGTGGGCACATTCTTTTGACGGCATTTGAATGCCATGGCCGCCTTCGTGTCACCACCACCTCGGATCGTCATCGACAACCTATCGCGAATTCGCCACCGGCTGTCGAAATCGTTTATTCTCGCTCATCAACGGGCCGCCCCGGTCAGGCCGTCTGACGCAGCACAAAGTCCTTTGGCACAACGCCGGTCGTGGTCATGCGCCACAGTTCGATCAAAAGTTTCCGCGCCAGCGCGACGATCATGGTCGTCTTGCGTGCGCCTTTCGCACCTTCGGTCCGTGCCCGAAACCACTGCGCCAGCCTGCTTTCCTTCTGGAACATGAGAAACCGCCATGCCAGTTGGATCAGGCCGCGGCGAACCCGGGCATTGCCGGCCTTGGCCAATCCCTTTTCGCGTCTTTTGGACCCGCTTTCGTCGGGAGAACCGGTTAAGCCGGCGTAGCGCGCCACAGCCCGACGATCGCGCAGGTTCTTCGACAGCACCTCTTGCACCAACATGTCGGCCGTCTCGACGCCGACACCAAGGATGCGCGACAGCAGAACCACCATCGCATTCGACCCCGCTTGCGGCGCCTGTTTCAGACGTTCAAGTCTGGCTCGTTCGATCTCCTCGATCTGGCTGCGGACCACGGCGAGACGAGCCATGTCGCGCCGGAGTTCATCAACCGTGTTGGCTGGAATCGCATTGCCCTCCGGGGTGCGCAGCGCATCAAGCCGCTCTGGCGCCTTGCGGAGTGCCGGCTTGAAGCCGCGTACGCCGAGCCGCGCCAACGTCGACTTCATGCGATTGACGATCCGGGTGCGCTCGCCCACCAGGTTTTCGCGCTCACGGCTCGGGCGCTTGGCATCCTCTTCATCGACCGTCGGGATCGCGACCATCCCGCAATGCCCTCGCTCACCCCGCAGCCAGCCCAGGAACACGCGCATCAGCATGGCGGTATCCAGCCGATCGGTCTTTGCCCGACGGTGTTCGCGCGACACGGCGACACTGGTGGAATGGATCACATGCACCTCAATGCCGCGCGCTTGCAGCCACCTTGCTAACCAGAAGCCGTCGCGCCCCGCCTCGTAGGCGAGGACGAGCCGTTCGATCGTTCGCCCCGCCTTCACCGCATCCGCCCGCCAGCGCTCCAACAGGCGCAGCAACCCATCCGGATCGGGAACAAGCTTCTTCAGGGGCAGGCGATCAACGCCCGGAATCATTCCAGCTACCAACCAGCTCGACTAACTCATCTCAACAACGACAATCAGGCTGGTTTCCTGATCGAAGGAGACGAGAGAGCGGCTCAGGTCATCTACTTGAGTCATGGGGAGTGTCCACCTTGTTTCATCCGGCGACGATGATGCCAAACCCTCATCGCATGCCCCATAGCTTCTTTTGCCCAGCGCGCAAGCCTTGCCCAGCATCGGCAATTGTATAGTCAGGTTTCAGTCCTTGCCTGGCAGCGTCAAGTAAATGCACGCCCCAGGTGTCGGCGTCGCGATGTTCCGCCACAGCCAGGAGATAGCAGTAAGTCGATGCGGCATCGACACCGGCCAGCACCGGCAATGTCCCCTGGAAGATCTCATTATGCAGGCCCACAAGGATGCCCGATAGGTCTTGATCGTGGTTGACCATAGCCGCCTGGCGAGTGGCCGACTGGAGCACATGATGAACCGTACCGATGCTGATGGGCACGCCCAGCAGATCACGCAGAAACTCCACGACGCCGCGATAGGAGCTGCGGCAGATCAGCGTCAGCGCGACGATCACCTGGCGCAACCAAGTCTTGCTGACGACCAGGTGAAACAGCACGTCGTCTTCCGGCGTACCAGATAAGAAAACCTCATCCAACGCCGCACCGGCCTTGTGCGCTTGCTGGTAGACGAACTTGCGACTCACGCTGTGTCGGACCGACAAATCACTGATCGTCGTCGATCGTGCCAACGCCTGAATGGCCAGGTCCTTACGGTCACTCTCCGGCAGCATCGCCGCTGCGCCAACGCATTGAGCCATATTCGCACCACACCCGAAAACGTCAGCGTGCCATCATCCGCTCCGCCAGCGTCAATCGGCCTCGCGTGTGACCCCCATTTGAACCACGCCCATATCGCTCCTCATGACTGGCCTGGCCGGCTTCCGTGACATTGGCTTCGTGGTCATGATGCCGTTCTGTCTCACAGTGCTCTCGGACGCTTGCCAAAAGGGCGGGGAGTTGCAGCTGGCGCTGGAAAACGTTGGCGAAGCACGGCGAGCGGCTGACGAGACGCAGGAGCTAATGGTTCAGGCTGAGACAATTCGACTGCTCGGGGATTTGCTCCGATGCACCGGCGATCCTGCGGCGGCTGAAGGTAGCTACCTTGAGGCGCTTGCGCTCGCGCGTCGGCAGAGCGCGAAGCTTTGGGAACTTCGCTCCGCTACGAGCCTCGCTCGCCTCTGGCGTGACAAGGGCCGTCGTGCAGAAGCCCGTGATCTGCTCGCCCCGATCTACGACTGGTTCACCGAAGGCGTCGACACGCCGGTGCTGACGGAGGCGAAGGCGTTGTTGGAGCAGCTCGCCTTATGAGCGACATCCGGGCGTGGCTGGCTGGAATTGGCCTCGGCCAATATGCCGACGCCTTCGAGGCAAACGACGTCGAGCTGGACCTGCTCAAGGATGTCGATAACCCAATGCTGAAGGACATCGGTATGACGAGCGCCGGCCACCGGCTTCGCATACGCAATGCGATCGCCAAGCTGGCGCCCGCATCCGATGTCGAAGCGAACGCGAATAATGGCGTTGCAACGATTGAGGTGGCAGCAGCTTCCGGCGAACGCCGCCAGCTGACCGTGATGTTCTGCGACCTGGTGGGGTCGACGGCGCTAAGTGAGAGGCTTGATCCGGAAGAGTTAGGGAAATTGTTGCATGCGTATCGAATCCGTTGCGGCGATGTGATTGCGCGCTACGACGGATTTGTGGCCCGCTACGTGGGTGATGGGATCCTGACGTATTTCGGCTGGCCCAGCGCCCACGAAGAAGACGCCGAACGTGCCGTGCGGGCCGCCCTGGAGATCGTTCATAGCGTTAAGCGGGCATCGTCTACCGAGGTCTTGTCGGTCCGCATCGGCATCGCCGCGGGTCCTGTCGTCGTCGGTGAGCCGACCGGCGTGGGGGACCAGTCACAGCTGGCGGTGGGCAGCACGCCTAATCTGGCCGCACGTCTGCAAGGACTGGCCGTCGCCGACGAGATTATCATCGCCGCTTCGACCCGTCGCTTGGTCGGTAACGCATTTGAACTGAACGATCTTGGCGAGCATAATCTGAAAGGGATGTCGGAACCCGTCCATGCTTGGCGGGTGGAGCGTGCCCTGGTGACGGAAAGCCGCTTCGATGCCAATCGCGGCGGTAGTGACCTGACGCCGCTCGTGGGCCGCGACGAGGAACTGGACCTGCTGTTGCGCCGCTGGTCGCAGGCGGCGGACGGCGAAGGCCAGGTTGTGCTGCTGTCGGGTGAACCCGGGATCGGCAAGAGCCGCATTCTCGGGACCCTCCGCGAGCGGCTCGGCGCACAAGGCGTTCAGGCGCTGCGCTTCCAGTGCTCACCCTACCATGTGAACAGCGCGTTCTGGCCCGTCATCGACAACTTCGAACGGACGCTGAAGTTCGCCCGGGACGAACCCGCGGAAGCGAAACTCGATAAGCTGGAAGCGCTGGTCGTCTCGCACTACGGCCGTCCGCTGGCGGACGTCCGGTTCGTAGCGTCGATCCTATCCATCCCCTGCGAGCAACGCTACGGCGTCCCGTCCATGACGCCGCAGAGGCACAAGGACGAAACGCTGCGGACCTTGGTCGATATCATCGAAGCCGCCGCCCGTCAGCAACCCAGCGTGCTGCTGTTCGAGGATGCGCATTGGGCCGACCCGACCACGTTGGAGGTGATGGATCTGCTAATCGACCGGGCAAAAACTGTCCCGCTGCTGGTCGTGCTCACCCACCGGCCCGAGTTTCAGTCGCGTTGGTCGGGACAGGGACATATTGGCGCATTGAACCTGTCGAAGCTCACCCGGACCCAGAGTGCTACGATGGTCTCCGCGCTGGCCGGCGGCAATGCGTTACCCGCGGCACTGCTCGAGCAGATCCTGACCCGCACTGATGGCGTGCCGTTGTTTGTCGAGGAGCTGACCAAGTCCATCCTCGAATCGGGCGAGCTGAAGCAGGCAGGCGATCACTACGAGTATGGTGACTCCGCTCGCGCGGTCACCATTCCGGCGACGCTGCGGGACTCGCTGATGGCCCGGCTGGATCGGTTCATGCCGGTGAAGGAGATCGCCCAGATCGGCGCCGCGATCGGCCACGAGTTCAGTTACGAGCTTGTTGCCGCGGTCGCGCCAATGCCGCAAGCGCAACTCGACGACGCGCTGGGGCGGCTAAGCGAGTCGGGACTGGCCTTCCGTCGTGGCACGCCGCCGGATGCCGTTTACACCTTCAAGCATGCGCTGGTGCAGGACGCGGCTTACGACTCGTTGCTCAAGAGCCGCAGACAGGAGTTGCACGCCAAGATCGCCCGCGTGATCACGCAGCGCTTCCCGAACATCAGGACCACCGAACCTGAGGCGCTGGCCCATCATCTCACTGCGGCGGGCCTTGTCGAGGCTGCGATCACTGTGGCAGACCGCCGGCGAAATGGCGTCGAAGCGGCTGGCCTTGACCGAGGCTATCTCCCATCTCAGCCAGGGGCTCGAGTTGGTCTCCGCTCTGCCTCGGTCGTCAAAACGAGACGTCATCGAACTGGGGCTTCGCAGCCTCCTTGGACCAGCGTGGCTGGCGCTCAAAGGCTGGCCGGCCCCAGAAGTCTGGACCAGCCTGCATCCGGCGCTTGCCTTGGCGAAGTCGCTCGAGCGTCATGACGCGCTGCTGCCCGTTCTCTGGGGACTGACGTCCAACGTCCTCACCCAAGGGCGCGTAGCGGAATCTCTGCTGTGGGTGCAGGAAATGCTGGACATAGCGAAGGCGACAGCCGACGGTGACCTCTTAATCGCGGGACATAGTCTTGCCTGCATTTGCGGCGTGGTTCAAATCAGGGTCGCACGCGAAGCTGGGTTGACGCTGCCTGAGCGGATGATGGCACGCTGACTTTTTGGGTGTGGTGCGAAGATGTCTCGATGCGTTGGCGTAGCGGCGATGCTGCCGGAGAGTGACCGCAAAGACCTGGCCATTCGGGCGTTGGCACGATCGGCAACGATCAGCGACTTGTCGGCTCGGCACGGTGTGAGCCGCAAGTTCGTCTCCCAGCAAGCCCGCAAGGCCGGTAGGGCGTTGGATGATGTTTTCTTATCTGGCGCGCCGGAAGACGAGGTGCTGTTCCAGTTGACCGTCACCAAGACATGGCTGCGCCAGGTGGTCGTCGCACTGACTCTGATCTGCCGCAGTTCGTATCGCGGCGTCGTGGAGTTCTTGCGTGATCTGCTGGGCATGCCCATCAGCATCGGCACCGTTCATCACATGCTCCAGTTGGCCACGCGGCAGGCGGGTGTCGTCAACCATGACCAAGACCTGTCCGGTATTCGTGTGGGCTTGCACGATGAGATCTTTCAGGGCGCAAAGCCGGTGCTGGCCGGCGTCGATGCCGCATCGACTTATTGCTATCTCCTGGCCATGGCGGAACATCGCGACGCCGACACCTGGGGCGTGCATTTACTTGACGCTACCAACAGGGACTGAAGCCTGACCACACGATTGCCGATGCCGGGCAAGGCTTGCGCGCTGGGCAGCGGGCGCCTGGGAGAACACGCCGTGCCATGGCGATGTGTTTCACATTCAGCGTCAGTGCGAGGGCTGGGTTGGCCCGCGACATCCGAACGCTCACCCAGTGGTTGAGCCATGACGTTCTGGCGCTGGCCGGGCCGGCTCTGGCCACGCGGCAGGTGCTGTTCGATTTCATCGTCGAGGAACTGGCAGGCCGGGAGCCGGAGGATGTGCGGCGGATTCGCCCGCTGCGCGTCGCATTGCAGAATCAGCGTGACGATTTGCTCGCGTTCGCCAGCGTGCTCGACGCCAAGCTGACCGACATCGCGCAGGCCCATGTCGTTCCCGAGCGCGTGAAGCGTGCGTGCTGCATCGGTTGCCGAGCACCTCAACCGCCTATTGGCAGGGATGGAACCGGCTTCGGGCGAAGCTCGGCGGCAAATTCCACCGGCTGTTCGACGCCGTCAGCCGCGCCATGGCGCAAACACCGCGCGGCAGTTCGCTGGTCGAGAACCTCAATTCACGACTGCGCAACTACTTCACGCTTCGCCGCCACCTCGGCGGTTCATATTTGGGCTTGCTGCGGTTCTTCTTGAACCATCGGCGCTTCATGCGCAGCCGACGTGCCGAACGAAACGGCAAGAGCCCGCGAATTGATGACCGGCCAAAGCCATCCGCGTCGGCTGACGTTGCTGGGCCTCGGGCCACTTCAACCCCGGCAAGCCTGACCCAAGACTGACCCGGGGAGGGTTAGCCGCCTCCCGCACAGGACACCATTCGAACCGAATCCGGCCCGCACGGACCGGCGGTTTCCGTGCGACTCTGTAACCCAAAAGACGGCCGATTTGAACCACGCCGTCGCCGACATCCATGGTCACACCACGAGAACTATCGCACAGGGAGATTGGGCCTTACTGGCGAGGTCTGTCCAGTTGTTGTGATTGAGCTGAACACCAGGTCTGCCGGTGGTTCATGCTAACTCGTCCAGCAGAGACTTCGCATCCTGCAAATCCTTGGTGTCGAAGCCTTCAGTGAACCAGTTGTAAACCGGGGCGAGCAGCTCATACGCGTCCTGGCGTTTGCCCTGGCTCTGCCACAGTCGGGCGAGGCTGGTCGAGGTGCGCAGTTCCCACATTTTCGCCTGCTGGCGGCGCGCCCAGTCGAGCGAGGCGAGAAAGTTTCGTTCGGTGCCTTCGAGGTCGCCCTTGAGTGAGAGGTCCCCAACCCTTGAGGCGCAGGACCTCAGCGTAATACAGGCGTTCCTCCCACCCGGGGCGTTCGATTTGAGCGATCTGCTCGTCGAGAAGTTGAAGAGCACTCTCGAGGTCGCCGATCAGCGCCATGCCCTCGGCTAACTGTTCTTTCAATATCGGTAGTCGGACCTTACCGCCGCTGGTCACCTTGTTGCATGGATCACCTGTTGGACGCAGTGATGCCTGACCGTCATGGTTTTATATGATACGAACATAGTTCGGGCGTCCGAGCTCCAGCATGCGGTTCAGGACGTTGACAGCAATCGCCGTGTCCGTCGCCTGACCGCCGTCCGTCTGCGAGTGCAGTGCCTCGCCGATCACCCGTTTCCAGCGACCGATATCGGCTTCCACCAAAGCACGCAAGTTATACCCCGACGCTTTCTGCCATCCGATTCGCCCACGTTCTGCAATCAATTGCAGATGCCGGTCACGCTGTGTGGGCGCAGTCTCGGCCGTTTTGCTCGGCACCGCGCTCGAACGCGGTGGCACAATCACAGCCGCATCGGGATGGCGGTCGGCGATCTCGCCGTAGACACCGTCCTGGTCGTATGCGCCGTCGGCGGTGAACGAGGCGATCGGACCGTCAATCTGATCAAGCAAGGTACCGACCTGCGTGCCGTCATCGACATCGTTGGTGGTCAGCGCCGCCGCGACGATCTGGCCGGTGCCGGCATCCACACCGATGTGCAGTTTGCGCCACGACCGGCGCCGGCTCGCGCCGTGCTTCTCGACCAACCACTCGCCGGCACCGCAGAGCTTTAGCCCAGTGCTGTCCACCAACAGATGTAAGGGTTCGCCGTTGGACGGCGGTCGCACCACTGCCAATGTCTCGGCTCGCCGGCTGAGCGTCGAATGATCCGGTACGGCGAGATCGAGACCGAGCAGGCGGATGATGGATCCGATCAGGCCTTCGGTCTGCCGCAGTGGTAAGCGGAACACGGTACGCAAGGTCAGTGCCGTTGTGATCGCCAGTGTCGAATAGTGCGGTTGACCACCACGCGTGGTCCGTGGTTGCGCACGCCAGGCCTCGATTGCCTCGTCGGTGAACCAGACCGTCAAGCTCCCACGCTGGCGTAGGGCTGCATCATATTCCGACCAGTTCGTTACCCGATGCTGCTGCTTCGGGATGTGGTGGCGGCGATCGGCGTTGACCTTGAAGGGCATGGCACACATCGGGAGTTAAGGCAGGAGGCGGGGGCCTGGTATGTGGGACTGCATCGCCGAAATTGCCGCCAAGGGAGGCCAAGAGATCGCGCAACCCTGGCCAGCTACCGCAGAGAAGCCCTCTCCGAAGAGACGCTCGCCCTCAGCCACCCGATCCGTGCAACAAGGTGCGTGGCGCTGCAAAACCAGCGCGACGACTTGCTCGCCTTCGCTGGCGTGCTCGACGCCAAACTGGCCGACATCGCGCATGCCCATGTCATCCCTGAGCTCCTCGTGCGTGAAGCCTGCGTGCTGCACCGATTGCCGAGCACCTCGACCGCATATTGGCAGGGATGGAATTGACTTCGAGCGGAGCTAGGCGACCAATTCCACCGGCTGTTCGACGCCGTCAATCGGGCTATGGCACAAACACCGCGCAGCAGTTCGCTGGTCGAGAACCTCAATTCACGGATTCGCAACTACTTCACGCTGCGCCGTCACCTGGGTGGTTCTTACTTGGACTTGTTGCAGTTCTTCTTGAACCATCGGCGCTTCATGCGCAGCCGACGTGCCGAACGGTACGGCAAAAGCCCGCGGGAATTGATGACCGGCCAAGGCCATCCGCATTGGCTGACGCTGCTGGGCCTCGGGCCACTTCAGCCCCGCCGCGCTTGACCCGGGGAGGCTGGCCGCCTCCCTACAGAACCGCCTTCCAATCGAAATCCAGCCATCGCGGGCCGGCGGTTTCAGCGCGGCATCTGTAACCCAAAAACGGCCTCATCTGAACCACGTCACCGCGTCTCACAACAGGGCGCGCGTCTGGGACGCCCGCACCGGGGTGCCGATCTGCCCGCCGATGAGACATGGTGGCATGGTCCTAGCCGCGACGTTCGACGCCAAAGGCGAGCGCGTGCTCACTTACGACAAGACGGCGCGCGTCTGGGAGGCACCGCCAGGCGGTCAGGCTCTGCTGGATAAGGTTCTCCTGACACTTGGCGCAAATGCACCAAGGCTCCTGAACAGCCGCTGAAGGTTTCGGACCCTACGGACTGCTTTCAGAGTTTCGTCAACAACAATCGGCACGCCGTTCAGCACAATCCGAACCCGCATAATCGCGGCGCCATCTTATAAAGGCGGTTGGCCGGTTGCAGGCAGCGTGAAAGTCCCAGGTAGCGCCCGCTGCATGAAAAGATGGCCCTTTTTTGCTGCATAACTGTGCTGCATAATGACACTATGTGGAAACCAGGAATACCCCCTTCTTCTCGCGCGGCCGGCGGACGGCAATTTGCACCGCGTCCGGAGGGCTGCGTATGAAATACGGCTACGCCCGCGTCTCGACCGACGGCCAGAATATAGAGGCTCAGGTGCGCCAGCTCTCGAAGGCAGGATGCAAGAAGGTTTTTCGGGGAGTTGCGAGCGGCGCGAAGACCAACCGTGCGCAGCTTCGCCGCTTGCTAGACGGCCTCGATGCGGAGGACCTGGTGATTGTAACACGGCTCGACCGTCTTGCCCGTTCGACGCGCGATCTCTTGAATACGCTCGGCACGATAGCGGATCGCGAGGCAGGGTTCAGATCGCTCGGTGACGCGTGGGCTGACACAACGACGGCCCACGGCCGCCTAATGCTCACCGTGCTCGGTGGGCTGGCCGAGTTTGAGCGCGAACTGATACGGGCGCGCACAAGCGAAGGACGAGAGCGAGCCAAGGCGCGCGGCGTAAAGCTGGGGCGCAAGCCGAAGCTCACCCCACATCAGCAACGCGAGGCGGCGGAGCGCGTCGCAGGCGGAAAGGAAACATTGCGAGAAATCGCCCGCAGCTACAATGTTCACAACAGCACAATTTCCAGACTGGCAGGAACTTGGGAAGGGCATCCAAGCAATGGAACTCACTGACCTTACGCTGCACACGATGGCATTCGAAGTGAGATACGACCCGCGTTACCTTTTGTTTGATAGAGCCGGGCATATCTGGAGCGATGTGCAGCGCGAACATCCTACAATGAGAATGGGTCAGGTTGCCCCCGCCCGAGTTGCAGCAGTCATTGATAACCAATATCAGTTGGCCGTCGAGCTAGAGCGAACTGTTATAGAAGATTTCTCACATCAGAAGAAATTGGATAATTATCTCGATCTTTGTAATGGAATACTATCGATAATCGTTCCAGCATTAGACGTCACAGTTTTCTTGAGAGCAGGCCTAAGAATTATCTATAGGCGCACTTGCAGAAGCGCCGACGAAGCGTCGTCCCTCATGCTAAAACTTGGGTTAATGAGAGTTCCGTCTGGCAGACACTTCGGCATAGAAGGCGAGGCCAAGGGGCCACACTACGCCATTCGTTGGGAAGGCAAAACCCTAGGTGCAACCGCAAACCTTCGGACGCAAGCGCGACGGGTGTTCATGGAACCACCATTAGGAGAGCGGGCCTTGGAACGCGTTGATAAAGAGCTTTTCGACTTAGATTATGATTTGGACTATTATACGATGGCACCGGTGCCTATCGGGCAGTTTCGCGCTAGAGACTGGATAAAGCAAGCGGTTCATGTCGTTGAACGTGACAGCAAGGTGTTTCTGGAGGCAAAAGCACTGTGACCGCAGCTCTTTATTCGCTGGATGCCTATCGGACACAAAGCAATGTGACCGAAAGCGCGCGGCTAAATACCGAAACCGAAAAGGCCGTTGTTCGCATTGACAATATTGGTCGCTCGGCACCACCGGATGGCCAGACTACGACAGCAGCGGATATATATCCAAATCTCGATGAAAAGAGTTCAACCCTGAGCATAGCGCTTTCGCTTTTGAAAGAGAGTGCCGAAATACTAGACGAGGCCGCGCGGTTTGTGGACGGGAATGAAATCATGTCCGCAGACGATGCGGTTCAGCGCTTTACAATCCTTCTGCCGGAATTGTTTATGTGCCGCAGCCTTGGAGATAGCTTTGGGACCATAATTTTGGCGCTCTATCACGGCATTCATAATCTCAAGGGAATGCCGACTACGGCGTCACAGACTTTAGAAATCCGAACGGCAATCAAACACCTCCTTAGCAAGCCATTTACGGCATATGAGGATGCGCTGAAGCTGACATCAAAATTAGAGCTTAGTGGATTGGCCATTGACCCACCTAGTCTGTCGATAATTGGAGACCTCCTAGTTGACCAGAGCCTACGTTGATACAACGGTGTTAACCGATGTTCTGTTGAAAAACGGCCCGGTCAAAGATCGCGCACTTGCGGCCCTTGCATCGTTCGATGCCACGCAACTTCCCGTTTACGCCATCAAGGAGTTCAAACGCGGCCCTTTTGCGCACTATGTCTGGCTGCACAATAAACTTGTAACGACAGGGAGTTTTGCTAGATCGCTTCAGGCTTTGCACGCGGTGTCCCGAACGCCAAGGCGGTATGCAACATCCACGGCGTTAGAAGCCCTCTTCAGTGTGGCAGATAGTATTGGTAGCAAAACCACCGCTGAGCTGACAGCGACACATGGAGCTGACGCGACGTTGGACAGCATGCTATGTGATGAGAACCGACTTACTCTCAAGAGGATAATCTATTCGGCGTGGGCAAAGCGCCGCAGTATCACCACTGAAATCGTTGACCCATTGTCGTGCTATAACGAGCTGGCACCCTACGAAAAACGTGGTCTTATAGAAACGAAACCGACGGCCTGTGATCGCGAGGACAAGTGCTGCCTCGCTGCCCCGCTGCGGGCCAAGGCCGAAGAACTGCGCAAAATGAAGAAGGCAATCGATGATTCCAAATCGATGCGACCCGAAGACCGAAAACGGGCTCAGGCACTACAATTCCTGTTTCGCAAAACAAAACGGAATTTAACAGACGCCATGTGCCGGCAGCTCGGGGATGCGATTTTTGTGGCCTTCGCGCCTACTGACGCGGTGATACTAACGACAAACCCCCGAGACCACCTTTTATTGGCCAACTCTATCGGCAAACAGGTGCAAACCCCAACCGCCTAGCATTAAAACCTCACCGTCCGCCGTCGCTCCAGCACGGCTAAAGGCCCGGCGGTGTAAAAGCGCACGGTAGCGTATTGGACGCAATGTTAAGGGTCGTGTTAGCGTTTTGATGTCGGCCGATTGCCAAGGAGCGATTGAAGGCCAAGTTCGACTGTAGCGCGACACGACGGATGGCCGGTCGTATTGCCTCATCCAGGAATGCTCCCGAACGGGTTAGGCATTGCCTCACCAGAATGCTCCCGGCGCGGCGTCACTTTGTCAATCGGCATCCAACGGGTATTGCTTGAGATCTGGCACATGCGGGCGGCGGCATGATGGGTCCTGGCGCGAGCAATTCGTCAGCCTTACCCGCGCTTGGGGAGGGGCGTTGCCATCACCTCCCGTTGTAGTGGCGTTCGGAAGTCGCGGCTGAATGCGGTGTGATCAGGCTTGCCTTACGGAAGCAAACGACCCGGCGCCAACCGGTGCCGGGTCGCATCACCGGGCGCGGTCATTGGCGTCCCCGCCTGTGCCGCGAGGCAATCGTAAACTTGTCATCAGCGGGCCTCAAATATCCCGGGGGTTCGGGGGCAGCGCCCTCGCCTCCGGCCGATCAAAGCGCGTGCTGGGAGCGTCACCCACACCAACCGGCTTAACTGTTAACCAAGACGAGCGCCTGTCGTTTACGACCATAATGGGAATGACTGTTCAGCGTTACGGAACGGATTGAAGCGGGGACTGTGCAGCGTGATAGCCCGGAGCACTGCCGCCGAACACCAGTTGATGTGCATTTTCCCGCCGCCACACTTTGACACGGCGCTGTAGCGTTCGCAGCAGTTTGTCCGGGTAGATATCTGGCTGCTCCCGCTGAAGCCGTTCGAGCAGTTCTCGCGACGTCCGCCATGGCTCGACGTCGAACCACTCACGCATTTGCGCCGTCACCGACAGGAACGGATCAGGGCAAGTCCGCAAATATTTGCGGCCCTTTTTCTTCCGCGACAGCTCTGATGGCCGGTCGTGCATGCCCTTGGCATCCCTGAGCTCCTCGTGCGTGAAGCCTGCGTGCTGCACCGATTGCCGAGCACCTCGACCGCATATTGGCAGGGATGGAATCAACTCCGGGCGAAGCTGGGCGACAAATTCCATCGGCTGCTCGCCGCCGTCAGTCGGGCTATGGCGCAAACACCGCGCAGCAGTTCATTGGTCGAGAACCTCAATTCACGGCTGCGCAACTACTTCACGCTGCGCCGTCACCTGGGTGGTTCTTACTTGGACTTGCTGCGGTTCTTCTTGAACCATCGGCGCTTCATGCGCAGCCGACGTGCCGAGCGGAACGGCAAAAGCCCGCGGGAATTGATGACCGGCCAAGGCCATCCGCATTGGCTGACGCTGCTAGGCCTCGGGCCAATCCGGCCCCGGAACGCTTGACCCCGGGAGGTTGGCCGCCTCCCGACAGAACCGCATTCGAACGGAAATCCGGCCCTCTCGGACCACCGGCTTCCGTGCGACCTCTGTGACCCAAAAACGGCCAATTCTGAACCACGCCTAAATCGGCTTCCGGATGTGTGTCGCCATCCGTCCGCCCGCAACCAGGACCGGGTCCATGCAACACGGTCGCGTCGATTGCCTTATTTCAAGCGACGGTCAGGTCAGCGATAAGTAGTTTGCCTTTCGTCTCCGCGCTCAAAAGCACGGCGACTAGGAAGATGGCCAGGCCCACCACCGTGGTGACCAAAATCGGACCTGACTGACAGGCCGATGGTAGGTGGTCGCATATAGAATGAGCAGTGGCGAGATCAGCCCGTCCCAGATTGCCCCCTGGTGGTAGCAGAACGTCGGTCGGAAACCGTTCGGAGAGATAGGCCCGATATTGAACGTGCATGCCGCCGCACGCAAACAGTCCCTGCAAAGCAAATCCAATGACGATCAACGTGTAATCTTGGGTCAGCAGATAAAGGAACGCGGTCGGAACCTCGAGCGCGGCCGGGATGATGATCGCCCAGCGCCGGCCTATGCGTTGGGCGCGCGCCCCTGATCGAAAAAATCACGGTGGCGGTCAACTGCTGCATTTCGCGCCTTGCCAAGAATCGGCACGTGCTGATAGCTGAAACGGCTCTGGTTTGGCCTCAGACGAAAGGGAATCTTCGTGCTCGACACCTTGCGCGCCCGCCACTTGGCTCACCAGTTTTGGGAGCACCAAGGACGGCCGAATGGTCAGGAACTCGACCATTGGTTGGAGGCGGAGCGGAGGCTCAGTAAGGATTATAAAACTTTGGGAAAACTCAAGAGGAATAAGCGGGACGTGGACGGGAAAAAGAAAAAGAAGAAGGGCTGAAGCTCCTGGAGGGTTCCGTCAGCGTTCGCTCCACGGTCCCTATTCGATCGCGTCACGGACGTACCTGCGCGAGCAGCTGCTAGCCCAATCATACAGTCGTGGACCTCTCGATCCCTCACTGGCGGCGACCAGGCTTCGGGCGGCAACGCATTGGCTCGCGTTAGCGGATCCCCGGGAAGATAGAGGGTAGCGCAAGCTGACCGCGGTGGCACAGCAAATCAACGAGGCTTATGAGCTGATAAAAAAGCGAGGGAAGTAGCGGGTATGCTTCTGTGATATCGTTTATCAAGGCTGTGTTACTGATCCCGATAGGAATTTCGCCCGTCCTCCTCATAGACGAATGGTGGGTAAATTTTCGGCGCGGACCTGCCGAAGCTATTGCCCTGCGACGTGCGTCTTATGGCGCTGTGCTAGCCGCCTTCGGGTTTCTCTGGCTTTTCTACATCATGGTCGTTGAGAGCGACTTTGTGGGTTTTCCGACTAGCGTAGGCATGATAGCGGGGGGCGCATATCTCTTCGCCCGGCACGCTCGCGAATGTCAGGGATTTACCGATCTCGACTTTGTCGCGCGAGCAGCCGGCAAAATGATATTCGGCGTTATAGGCTTTTTGATTTTGTGGTCCAGCAATGGAGACGATGTTGCTCTAGGCGAGCGAACTATGGACTTCATTTCGGGAAGTAGCATCCGCAAGCCGCTTTGCGATGCCGTGTTTATTGGACTGCAGGTATATGTCGGATTTTGTGCTCTGTGGCTGGCTATCACCGGCGGCGCAAAGCTCTACCTGCTGCTGCGCGATGGCAATGCGGCGCAAACTTCGCGCGCGTTGCAGTATGCAGCGGGCTACTTTTTTGGACGGCTAATGCCTGAAAATAGGCCGCCGCGCGAGTGGGAGTGAAGAAATGACCTCAATGCACCCAGCCGCGAAATGCAGGTGCCGGTCGGTCATGCCATCGTTGAGGGGCGCATGCCGATCAATATCGGGGCGGCATCGACGTGTTCAGGTCCTGCGATCTGATTTCCTGGACGTGCCATTATCGCACCTGCGAACGAACTAACTAAACCGCCTCCTTCAGTTCCTTCGCTGGCCGGAAGGCGATCTTTTTGCTGGCTGCGATCTTGATGGATGCGCCGGTTGCCGGGTTGCGACCCATCCGAGCGGGTCGTGCCCGCACTTGCAGGATGCCCAGCCCCGTCAGCCGAATTTTGTCTCCTTGCTTCAGATACCGGGTGGCCAGCGCCACCAGGTCGCCCAATACCGGTTCGGCAACCTTCTTCGGCAGGTCATGGCCTTCCGCTAACTCGGCTGCGATCTGCTTAAGCGTGATGGTGACCTGCGGCGCAACGGTCGCCGGAGCCGACCTCTTGGCAGGCGCGGTAGTCTTCTTCGGCGGTGCGGCTTTCTTCGGTGGAGCAGCTTTCTTTGCCGGGGTGGCTACCTCGGCAGCCGGAGCGGCAGCCTTCTTGGCGGCAGGGGCGGCTTTCTTCGCTGGCGGCATGACGATCTCCTTTGGACAAATTCGCTTGGGCAACATGCTCGCGGCAAACCGATTCGGACAACTCGGACGATGCCCGGATGGTGCGGTATCACCACAGATACCCAGGCAGAGTCCGGCTGGTTCCAAGGGCTGTGCCCTTGGCGGGTCCAGGGCAGAGCCCTGGCCTTGCTTCCTTCCCTGGTTCCCCTGGGCCGAAAACGGACATGAGGTCTACTCGGCCCTGGCGATCACCACGGCGCTGATGCTGCGTACTGTCTTTGGCCTGGCGCTGCGGCAGACCGAGGGGCTGATCGGCTCGGTCATCGGACTGCTCGGGCTTGACCTCGCCGTGCCGGACCACTCCACGCTGAGCCGCCGGGCGAAGACGCTGGAGGTGCCGCCGCTCCGACGGACCGCTTCCGGTTCGCTGCATTTGCTGGTGGACAGGACTGGTCTGAAGCTCGGCGGCGCCGGTGAATGGCTGGTTGAAAAGCACGGCACGTTCCGCCGCCGATCCTGGCGGAAGCTGCATATCGGTGTCGATGCCGACAGCGGCGAGATCGCCGCCGTCGCGGTGACCAGGAAGGATATCGACGATGCCGCGATGGTTGGCGCACTGCTGGGCCAGATCGCCGATCCCATTCCTTCACCGCTGACGGCACCTACGATCAGGACCAGGTCAGCCAGGCGGTTGCCGAGCGTCATCCAGATGCCGCCGTCGTCGTGCCGCCGCGGGCAGGCGCGGTGGCGAGTTCTTCGGCCGGGACCGCCGCGACACAGCGTGACCGTCATCTGTGGATGATCACCGAACGCGGCCGCATGGCCTGGCAAAAGCCAGCGGCTACAACCTGCGGGCCAAGGTCGAGGCGACGATCGGGCGATACAAGCACGTAATCGGCGATGCGCTTCGATCGCGCACCGACCAGACCGAAGCGACCGAGGTTGCCATCGCTGCCGCCGCCCTGAACCGGATGCTGGGGTTCGGACGACCCGAACTATGTCCGTATCTCTTAAATAACAAATGGGGTTGGGGGTATTGCGCCTGCGCCCCTTCAAGCCCCACCTCTGTGCAACACAGTCGCGTCCGTGTTACCCAAAAATCGCCGATTTTGAACCACGCCCGAACTGAGCCCGCCTACGATCCTCCTCCAACCAAATACCTCTCTCGAAATACATTAATGGCGTGCCGTTGTTCTTCCATGATAGCTTGCGCTGCGCTACGATCGTCCTTTAACATCACATACCCCTTTCGAAGCTCGTTAATGGTGTGCTGTTGCTCTTCCATGATGGCTTGCGCCTTGCTGCGATCCTCCTCCAACGCCAAATACCTCTCTCGAAGCACATCAATGGTGTGCAGTTGCTCCTCCATGATACCTTGCGCGGTCTTGCGATCCTCCTCCAGCGACTTGTACATAGTCCGCGGAACCTGCGATGCCTTCAGACGAAGGTCTGAGGTGGACCCCATCGGCTGGACAGGAACCGGGGTGACGTAAGAGAAGTCCCGCTGCGCTTCCCGTTCCCTCCCGATCCAAGGGACGAAGTAATAGCTAAGTATAGACCCTACTCTACATAGGTCAACTCCCTTTTTAACTCCGTGCCCGCGAGCCTGTGGGCTACGCCGCAGCCCTTCAAAGCAGAGGCGTTGTCCACACGCTCGTGGGCTTCGCCATCGAAAACCGCACGCGGCGTCTGGTAGCCCAACGCCTGATGCAGCCGCTCCTCGTTGTAGAACAGCAGCCAGCCGCCAATGCCTTGGCGCGCTTCCGCAACAGAGCCATACGCTTTGATGAACACGTCCTCATACTTCAGGCTGCGCCAAAGCCGCTCGATAAAGATATTGTCCAGGAACCGCCCCTTGCCATCCATGCTGACCCGGACACCGCGGCTTTCCAACTCCTCCAGAAACCCGGCACTGGTGAACTGGACGCCTTGGTCGGTGTTGAAAATCTCGGGCCGACCATGCCGGGCGATCGCTTCCTGCAGCGCTTCAACACAGAAATCCGCCTCCATGGTGATCGAAACCCGCCAAGCCAGAACCCGGCGGCTGAACCAGTCCATCACCGCGACCAGATACACGAAGCCCTTGGCCATCGGGATGTAGGTTATATCGGCGCACCACACTTGGTTCGGCCGCTCAATAGCCAAGCCGCGCAGCAAATACGGATAAACCTTGTGATCCGGGTGCCCCTTGCTGGTGTTGGGCTTCTGGTAGATCGCCTCCAGTCCCATCACCCGCATCAGCCGGCGCACGCGCTTGCGGTTTACTATCGCGCCATCCTGGCGCAGCGCCGCCACCATCCGCCGCGCCCCGTAGAACGGCCACTTCGTATAAAGCTCGTCCATCCGACGCATCAGCGCCAGGTCGTCCGGGTCCACTGGCGCCGGTTGGTAATACAGCGTCGAGCGCGCGACCTTTAGCAGCTGGCATTGCGCCGCGATCGAGAGGTCAGGATCGTCTCGGTCGACCAGCGCGCGACGTTCGCCGGGACTCATGGCCCAGACCTTTTCCGCAAAAAATCCCGCTCCACCGTCAACTGGCCGATTTTCTCATACAAAGGTGCCAGCTGCGTTTCCGCCGCGTCACCGCTATTCGCCGATGCCTTGTCCCGAGCGAACAGCGTCGCAGTCCCGTCCAGCAGCGTCTTCTTCCACGCGTGGATCTGGCTGGCATGCACGCCGAATTTGCTCGATAGCTCGGCTACCGTGCCCTCCTCGCGGATCGCTGCAAGCGCCACCTTCGCCTTAAACTCGGGACCGTGTTTCTTCCGTGTATTCGACAAGTCTCACCTCCGGCCAATCGGCCATTCCCAGGCTGGACTCTCTCTTATACCAAGTCGCCTAAACATTGACACACGCCCAGCTGCGCTGGCCGAGTGAGCGAATGCGGTCTGGATCGTCGATCAGGAAATGCCAGGCCTGTTTGCAGGCCTCGACGATGTCCTCGTAGCTGTCCCAGACCCTGGAGCAGAGTTTGTTTTGCCGCAGGTAGTCCCAGACGTTCTCCATCGGGTTCAACTCCGGCGAATAGGCGGGCAGGGTCAGCATGGCGATGTTGTCAGGCACCACCAGTTGCCGACCGCGCTGATGCCAACCAGCGCCATCGCAAACCAGCAGAGCCTGAGCGCCGGCGGTAACCTGCGTGCTGACTTCCCCCAGATGCAGGTTCATTGCCTCGGTATTGGCGTGAGGCGTGATCATGGCGGCGCCGACCCCGCGATCTGGACAGATGGCGCCAAACAGGTAGGCAAATCATGCCGATTATCGCGCACCATCAACGGCCGCGCGCCGACCGGGGCCCAGATGTAGGCGTGAGTTCCTTGTTGACCGACCCTGGCCTCGTCCTGGAACCAGATCTCCAGCGGTACCGGCGTAGCCGCCGTGGTGCTGAGCAGCGCCGCCTTGGCCAGGCTGGCAAAGTTCCTCTTAAACGTCACCTCGGCTTCAGGATCCTTCTTGGGATGCACGGGCCGCGGTTGCAGGCGGGTTAGGCGGAACTGATTAAGCCACTTGCTGATGGTGTGCACATGCACCGTTACGGAAAACCGCTGCGCCACGACGCTCCGCAGATCCACGCAGCGCCAGCGAACGACTTTGTCGGTTGCTGGATCGGGTCCTTTGACGACCAGTTCGCGCAACTCGGCCCTCTGCTGCTCGGTCAACGCGGGCACCCGTCCGGGCGGGCAGCGGGATTTGAGGCCTTCGACGCCGGATGCGTTGTAGCGATGCACCCAGTCGCACAGGGTTTGGCGGTCCATGCCGGCCAGTGCCGCCGCCTCGCCGCGCGGACGGCCGTCGATCACCAGCGCCAGAGCCAGCAGTCGACGAACCTGCGCACTGTCTGGACATTTGCTCGACAGCGCCCGCAGTTCCCCACTGGTATGGTCCCTTCGTGTGAGACCCAGCGCAGCGCCCATCCAATATCTCCGTCATCCAATTCGCATACCCGGACAGCGAATCGAAATAACCGGGCCTTGAAAACCCCAGAAAGTCGAGGTCATCGCGACTTGGTATTAGCTGCCTGTCCAGTTTTCGGGGACCACTTCAGTCGGCTAGCATCAGCGCGCGTTCCTGATCATTCGCCACATCCATCGCGGCAGAACATCATAAAGCGTTCGCGGGCGATTTCACGCCGAGCGGGAATGCGGAACTCGATGCCCCTTTTTGGGCGGCGGTCTCGAGAGAGGTACCAATGCTCTGTTTATTGGCGGCGCCGGGGTCGGCAAATCGTCAGTCGCCCTGACTTTTGCCAGTACAGTTGCATCCAATCATTGCTGCCATTGCCGGCGATCTCTAGTAGTTCGTCGGCTATGGCGAAAAATTGGACCTCACGGGCGCGCGCATATTGCGCCGCGAAGCCTTCGCGATCGCGTCCCAGAGGGGCATGAACGTCCCGTTCCTGGTTTTATCCCAGCCGATCTGTCATCTAACCCAGGAACTCTCACCGAGACAGGTCCGGCAGAACCAGACAGAAACTGCTTGGTGGCACTCCCGGCCGAGCGCCGGCAAATAACGGTTTGGCTTGCGAGGCGGCCGGTTTGGTGGCGCTCTCGGGTCGCCTCGATCCCGAAGACCTGCACGAAGTGACGACTGTTTGTCACCGGTGCTGGGCGGATATCATCGAACGATACCATGGCTACGTCGCCAATTACTTGGCTGATGGCGTGCTGGCCTATTTCGGTTTTCCCCGGGCGGATGAGCATGATGCTGATCGCGCCATCCGATCCGCCCTTGCATTAAGCCATGCCGAAGCTCACGACCGCAGTGGGCGTGCCGTTGCACGTGGGTGTCGGGATCGCCACCGGTATGGTCGTCGCGCGCGGCCAAGTCGGGTCAAGCTCTGTCCCGATGATCACCACAGTGGGCGGCACGCCCAAACTCGCCGCGCGTCTGCAAGCACTGGCCAATGCCGACCAGAGCCCCGCCGCCGGCTGGGCCGTTGGTGTAGAGCGTCTCCACTTCGTTGCCGATGCGCACAGCGTTCGCCATATTCTCGGTGCGTCCGACAATACGGGCGCGCACTTCCGGCGGGTCCTCCCGATCAAGGCTGCCGGTGAGACGGACGGCATTAACGCCGATCAGCTCGAATCGTGTCTTGGTAGTCCGGACGCCCGTAGGCGCAGCCGTTCGCGCACGATCTCCAGCGCCAGCTTACCACGCGCGAGCGCACCCGCCCAGTCCGGCCGAAACAGCGTGTGCTGGCGAGCCTGCGGCGCAACGACCTCCTGCTGGACTTGCACCAGCAGCTGCTTCGCTTCGGCCAGCGTCAAACCCAAGGCGGCGATGTCACCAAGATCATCCGGCCGGCTGATCGCCATCACCTCGCAACTTCGAGGCTGACCATCAGTCTCCGTCCCAACCAAACGCAGCGTCCATTCCATCCGCGAGCCCCCAGCCGGTAACATACCCGACCGGTCATATCGCTCTCACCATGATCCCCCAATCAAATGGACGGTTCCGACCACCGGTCATACTCCTGACCGTTCGAATCCGGACTTTTCAGGATCCAATAGGGAGATATCCCTCACCGGCTGCAAGATCTAGGAGGCCTCATTGCGTACCAATTGTCCAATGGAACAAGTGCCAACTCGACGGGCGAAGTGCAGTGGCGGCTAAGCGTCTATAAGCCGGTGCTGGCGGCAGGCCAGCCGAGCGACCCTTCTGCGCCCGGACGATTGCGCAACCACCATGACCAGTCCTGCGGGATCAACGAGAAGGGATCATTATGGGCAAGCTCGCGGGCGGCCCAAACCGGCCAATGCGGATTCGATAATGCCGGCCGACCGAGAAGCACCAGATCAATCAGCTCTTCCCGGATGACCTGATCCGCCACCGTTGGTAACCCGAGGTTCCAACTGACTCCCACCGGAATGCCGATCTCACGGCGCACCCGGCTGCCACGTTCCACCATGAAAGCGACTTCGTTGAACGGCGCCTCCTTCATGTCGTCGGTGTTTATGCCCAGGCTAAGATCGGCTAGATCAAGCCCATGTTCCTTCATCACACCGACGGCCCAGACAGCGTCATCGAACTGGACGCCTTTCTCGTTGAAGTCGTCTGAACCAAGACGCATCGTCAACGGGAAGCGCTCCGGCCATACCGCGCGAACCGCGTCCAACGCCTCGCGATGGAACCGGAGGCGATTTTCGAGGCTGCCGCCGTATTCGTCGGTGCGCTGATTAGCCAGCGGCGAAAAGAAGCTGGCCCCCAGATAGCCATGGGCGAAATGCATCTCCAGCCATTGGAACCCGGCGTCCAACGCACGCCGTGATGCCTGGGCGTAGGCTCGGTGTATCTCCTTGATTTCTTCCACGCTGAGCGCCTGGACGGGATAGGTATAGCGGCCGCCATATGGGATGGCTGACGGACCGCGAACCTGCCACCCGTCCGGATGGTCGGGCGGTAGTTGCAGCTTGCCCTCCCAAGGCTTTAGTTCGCTGCCTTTGCGCCCAGTGTGACCGAGTTGTGCGGCAGGCACGGCGCCCATATCCTTGATGATCGCGGTTACGCGGGACAAACCCTCGATCTGGTCGTCGTCGTAGATGCCGGCACAACTCGTGCCGGTGCGGCCGTCCGGCAAAATCGCGAGCTGCTCGGGAAACACAAGGCCAAAGCCGCCCGCCGCCCGTGAGCCAAGCAGCATGATATGAAAATCATTCATGAGCCCGTTTTCCGAGCGATACATCGTCATCGGCGACATCGCCGTGCGATTGCGCAGCGTGATGTCTTTCAGCGTAAATGGGCTAAACAGGTCAGGCACTGGCCGTCCCTACCACTGTCGTCTGGAGAGGGGGGAAACACAACCGCCAGTCTATTCGCGCATCAACGCGGGTCACATGGGCAGACCACGGAGCCGCGCGATTGCGGTCATAACGCCGCGGATTTCCGCCAAACCCTTCAGCCGCCCAATCGCTGAATATCCTGGGAAACTCTTCTTGCCGATATCGTCCAGCAACTCGTGTCCATGATCAGGGCGGAACGGAACACGCCATTCGGCGTCACCCGCATCAAGCCGCCGTTTTTGCTCCTCGAGCACGGTCTCGACCACACTTACCATATCGGTGTCGCCGCCCAGATGATCGGCTTCCATGAACGACCCGTCCGGCTCCTTGGTGACATTGCGCAAATGCACGAAATGGATGTGCTCGGCAAATCTGCGCGCGAGTGCAGGCACGTCGTTCTGTGGACCCGCGCCCAGCGAGCCGGTACAGAATGTGATGCCGTTTGCCTTGGACGAAATGGTTGAGGTGATAAATGAGAGATCGTCTACGTCGGATACGATGCGCGGCAAGCCCATAATGTTTCGCGGTGGATCGTCCGGGTGGATGGCCATGCGCATCCCGCATTCCTCCGCAACCGGGATCACCTCCCGCAGGAATCGAGTCAGGTTTTCCCTGAGAGCGTCGCGGGAGACACCCTTATAACGGTCCAGCATGAGACGCAGCGACGGAATGTCGTAGCGGTCGAAAGCACCGGGAAGTCCGGCCATGATGCTGGCCAGCAGCGTCTCCTGGTCGGTCTCGGACGCACGCTCGAACCAGACGCGCGCCCTTGCGAGAACCTCGGCGGGGTAGTCTGCCTCCGCGCCAGGGCGCTTGAGCATGAGACAATCGAACGCAGCAAACTCATGGGCATTGAAGCGAAGCGCGCGGCCACCGCCCGGACGTGGGTGGTAGAGTTCGGTGCGCGTCCAGTCGACGACCGGCATGAAGTTGTAGCAGATCGTTTTGATGCCGCAGGCGGCCAGGTTACGCATCGACTGGCGATAGTTATCGAATAGGCCGGAGAGATCTCCCTCGGCGAGCTTGATGTTCTCATGGATGGGGAGGCTTTCGACAACACTCCAATGCAGGCCGAGTGACAGATCGGTCGCGATCACGGCCTTCCGCCGCTCAATAGCCTCCACGGTCCAAAGCTTGCCGTCCGGGATCTGATGGAGTGACGTCACCACACTGGAGGCACCCGCCTGGCGGATCGCGTGTAGAGGGACCACGTCGTCCGGACCAAACCAACGCCATGTTTCTTGCATGTTGATCTCCTTTTTGTTCAGTATGACGATGCAGCGGCCTGTCCGCTCACGCGCACGCCGCTGGCTCGCGGCGCCGTCTCTGGAAGCAGCAAGGTGCAACCCAGCGTGACGAGGCCGATTAACACCACGTAGCCAGCCAGCAGCCAAGGCGTCCCAAAGGCCAGCAGCCACCCAGCAGCCAGCCTCATGGCGTTTCCCCCGTCATATCAGTCAATTTCGATCGCACTCCACGCGCCAGAAGCGACCTCAAATGGCTCACAACCGCCATATCGAAAGCCCGCATGACCGGCAAGCATGGGATCAAACACCTCCCGCACGCCGAACAGCGCGTCTGCGAGGACCTCGACATTCCCGCCGGCGTTCGCGGCAAGCTTGACCAGCCGGCCAGCAAGGGGACCTGGCCATTCTGGCATTGGCCCGATCGGCGACGATCACCGATCTGGCAATCGGGCGCGGGGTGAGCCGCAAGTTTGTGTACGCGCAGACGCAGAAGGCTCGTGTCGCGTTGGATGATGCATTTCTGCCTGCGGGCGCAGACGACGTGCTGTTCGAGCTGGCGGTCACCAAGACATGGCTACGCCAGGTGATCGCATCTGCTGGACGCCACCAAGCGGGGATTAAAGCCGGACCATACAATCGCCGACGCCGGGCAAGGCCTGCGTGCCGGGCAGAAAGCCGCCTGGGACGATACGCCATGCCATGGCGATATCTTTCACATCCAGCATCAATACGAAGGTCTTGCCAACACGCTGTCACAACTCGCCCAGGGTGTGACAACGCGTCGCAAGAAGTTGGAGATCAAGATCGATCGCGCCAGCCAGCCCGGCCCGGATGGGCTTGTCATTCAATTGGAACTGGCGCGGCAGACCGAGGCTCGGGCCTGCCGGCTGGCTCGCGACGTGCGAACGCTCACGCAGTGGTTGAGCCGCGACGTTCTGGCGGTGGCCGGTCCGGTCCTGGCGACACGCCAAATGCTGTTCGATTTCATCGTCACGGAATTGGCGCGACGCGAGCCCGAAGATGAACGGCGCATTCGCCCGGTGCGCATCGCGCTGCAGAACCAACGCGACGATCTGCTCGCCTTCGCCGGTGTTCTTGACGACAAACTGATTGCCGTCGCGCGAGCGCAGGAGCTTTCCGTTTCGCTTGTTCGGGAAGCCTGCGTTCTGCACCGGCTGCCGACGACTTCGGCGGCATACTGGCAGGGATGGAATCAGCTTCGCACGAAGTTAGGAAGCAAGTTCTGCGCCCTCTTCGACGCAGTGACACGAGTGATGGCGCAAACACCGCGCAGCAGTTCGCTGGTGGAGAATCTCAATTCGCGACTGCGCAATTACTTCGCGCTGCGCCGTCACCTGGGTGGATCGTATTTGGACCTGCTACAATTCTTCTTGAACCACCGTCGTTTCATACGCAGTCAACGCGCGGAGCGAACCGGACACAGCCCGCGGGAATTATTGACCGACGAAAGCCATCCGCACTGGTTGACGTTGTTGGGCCTCGGCGCGCTTCAACAAGCGTGATCTGGGGAGGCCGGCCTCCCGCACACGACAACCCGCCGATCGAAATCCGGCTTCAAAACCCGGCCGTTCCGACGCGTCCGTGTTACCCAAAAATCGCCGATTTTGAACCACGCCAATGTGGTGCATAGTTTCGGCCGTGCCGATCAACTCGATCGAGCCGAACTCGAACGGCTGGTCAAAAGCATCAACCGCGTCCTCGATGACAGTAATGACGCCGCCGGCAGTGCGACGACATCTGATCGTCCGGAGATCGAAATCGAGCGAGTGTTCGACCTTGGTGTCGTACTCGCCGCCCGCTCACTCTGGGAAGAACTCGGCATCGGCGCAGCCATCCGCAGATGCGCCGAACAGGCGAAGCTGACCGCGCCACACGAGACCGCGCTGTTCGCCATGGCCGCCAACCGCCTCGACGACCCGGTTTCCAAGCTGGCCTGCGCCGAACGCTGGCTGGCTGATATCATTGGCTTCCCGACGCCGCCGGACTGGCGGTCGATCAATGCTATCGTGCGCTCGACTTCTTCACAGTGTGGGCTGAGGAAATCGAGCGTGATGTGTTCCTCAAAGCCGCCGACTTATTCCATCTCGATGTCGATCTAATTTTCTACGATACAACCACCGCTTACTTCGAGATCGACGACCCCGATGAAGACGAGCAGGAAAGGGCGGGGCGCCTCTATGCGCCGCTGCGCAAGCGTGGCCACAGCAAGGAAGGCCGCGACAACCAGCCGCAGGTGATCATCGCCCTCGCCGTCACGCGCGATGGAATGCCGGTGCGCTCGCGGGTAATCCCTGGCAACACCGCCGACGTGACGACGGTCGCGCGCATCAAGGATGATCTGCGCGCCTGGCGGCTCGGCCGCTGCTTGTTTGTCGGTGATGCCGGGATGTACTCGGCCGACAACCTGGCTCAACTCAGCCGTGGACTGGGTCGTTACATACTGGCCGTACCGATGCGCCGAGTGCGCAACGTCGAGGATGAGGTGCTGACAAGGCCGGGCCGCTACAAACAGGTCGCCGACAACCTGCAGGTCAAAGAAGTGTGGGTGGGCGACGGCGAGCGGCGCAAGCGCTATGTGCCGTGCCTCAACCCGCAAGAGGCAGAGCGTGAGCGCACGCGTCGGGCGCAGTTGCTGGTCGAACTCAATGCTGAACTGGCGCTGCTGGAGCAACGTCAGGAGGATCATCCCAAAGCCGCCTGTGCGTTGATGGCCTCGCGTCGTTACGGCCGATACCTGAGCGAAGCCGAGCGCGGTCGTCCGCGGCTGGATGCGGCGAAGGTCAAGGCGGCGGAAAAGTTCGACGGCAAGTTCGTGGTGATCAGCAACGACGGCACGTTGTCAGCCGAGGACATCGCACTTGGCTACAAAGGTGGCTGGATCATCGAGTCCTGCTTCCGGCGGATAAAGCAGACGGGTTTGCAGGTGCGGCCGATGTTTCATTGGACGCCGCGCCGGATCGAGGCGCACGTCAAGCTGTGTGTATTGGCGCTGCAGGTGCAACGGGCGGCTGAGATGCGCTGTCAGCTTCCCTGAACGCGAATTGCCCATGCGCTTGGTGGGCTGAAGGCGGTATGCTACCGCTGTGAAGACCGGACTATTGTTCAGCGGTCGAAAATCACCGCCGAACTGCCTGCGATGCTGAAAACCCTAAAGGTATCAGTGCCTAAGCCAATCCTCTCGGTCAAGGAACCGCCTTCGGCAACCGCCGCGGCTTAGGCACACGCCCAAAATCCGCCCATCGTAAACGATTGAGATATTGGCGAAATTCCGACCGCCTGCCTCACCACCGCGAATCCAGGTCAGGCCGAGAATGTCTTTTGAATCAATCGGATAGAAATTGAGGATAGGAAACTGTCTTAGGTCAACCAACACGATACGTTCAACGGCCTCGGCGGACTCAATCAAGTCGTTAGGAGTTGCCGATCTACCCGAACCAATAAATTTCGGCTTTTGGAACTTTATACCCCGACGGTCATGTCCGTTTTTTCAAGGATTCCGGACGTGAAATCCCATCCGCTGTCATGTCTCGGTTGCCATCTATGATACAGGCAGGCGCGGTGGAGGGCGGGTGATACGCGGGTTGGTTACCGCAAGACCAGGGTGCGTCGCGGGCCTGCCTCTTTCTCTATGTCGGAAATCGCGTTCCAGTCGGGGTATCGAGGATTGCCCTGACCGTCCCGCCCTCCGCCGTGCATGCCGGATGGTGATCGGGGTGTTCGGTCAGCCGCGGGAATGATGGTGCGCGATCATCGGTCAGGGCGCTTCCCATCGGCCGATGCAGTCCTGATCTGTCCCGGTCGTTCCGCGCGGCGAGCTGTCTCCTTTTTCGGTTGACGACGCGGCACGCTGGAGCAGGTTGTTGACCCAGTTCAGCAAATCTTTTCTGACGCCGTCGCTACGGCAGAGTTCTTTGTAGGTGGATCCGTGATGATGCAGGCAATGGACCAGACGAACCCGGCCAGTTTGCGACTTTCCAGGCGATCTCGCGCACCGCATCAGGCACTGCATCGACGGCCTGTCGAGCTCCCCCCAGAAAATAGACTTTATCGAACACCGCCCCTTGACCGGATTGCCGTTGCTGGGCTTGCTCGCTGGCCGGGGGGTTGGAGAGAGCCATGCGCCGCGGAACGTCCAGCCGGGTCGAGGACTACTCCTAAATGCGCGCCGACACGCAAGGAACCAGTAGCTCTGCGGGTCCGCCCGCGTCTCGGGTACTGACCGGTGGTGGACTCAAGCGCGCGATCTTGATGTGGCTTGCCGGGGTCCTTACCGGCCGCGCCACTCGCCCCCGGCCCCGCTATCCGCGCACGGTGTCGACGGCGTTCGAGGACCCCGCGTCGACCAGGCTCGGCCAATTCTTCGGTCTAGCGGCGGACCAGCATCCAGGCCTCTCCGGCTTCAGCCTCTTGGGCCACGGACGCGAGGCTTTCATCGTCCGTCTGGCGCTGGCCGACTTGGCCGAGCGCAGCCTCGACATGCAGTACTACGTCTGGGACGGCGATACGACTGGCCGGATCATCGTCGACCGCGTGATGAAGGCGGCTGATCGCGGGGTCAGGGTGCGCCTACTTATCGACGATCCCTACTACAAGGCCAGCGATCCGGTCATCGCCGCCCTCGATGCCCACCCCAATGTCGAGATCCGTCTATTCAACCCGCTCACCAACCGGAGCTGGTCCACTCTCGACTTCATTCTCGACTTCCGCAGGGTCAACCGCCGCATGCACAACAAGTTGATGGTCGCCGACAATGCGGCGGCGATCGTCGGCGGCCGCAATATCGGCGACATCTATTATGGCGTGAACACCATCGCCAATTATCGCGATCTGGATGTGCTCGCGGTTGGGCCTGTCGTCCGCGATCTGTCGCGAGTGTTCGACCGATACTGGAACAGCCCCTCGACCGTGCCGATCGCGACCATCGTCGATCGCACCTATGGCGCTGCTGATCTCGACGCCATTCTCATTCGCCTACGCGAGGCGATCGCCGCGGCCGACTACCCCTATCCGATCGACCAGGATCTAGACGAGCTGGCGGCCCGGGGCGCCGAACTTCGCGACAATCTAGTGTGGGCGCACGGCCGAATCATTGCCGACGACCCGGAAGCCATCGCCCGCGGCGAGGAGAGCGACGACGTGGTCGAGTTCATCCGCGGGCGGGTCGCCCAGCTGAAGGAAGAACTGCTCGCCGAGTCGCCCTATTTCGTCCTGCCCGCCCAGGCGCAGGCAACCGTTAAAGCGCTGCACGAGCGCAATGTCCGGGTGCGCGTGCTGACTAACTCGCTCGCTTCGAACGACATGCTGGTGGCGCATTCAGGCTATGCCAAGACCCGCAGGAGGCTGCTCGAGAACGGCATGGAGCTGTACGAGCTGCGCCCGGATACCGACGCCTTCCGGTCGGGCTGGTCGCTCCTTTCCGGGCGGTCGCCAGCGGCCTTGCATGCCAAGGCCATGGCCTTCGACCGCGAAGCCGTGTTTATCGGCAGCTTCAACCTCGACCCGCGCTCTGCCGCGATCAACACAGAGGCCGGCCTCTATATTGAGAGCCCGGAGCTCGCGGAACGGCTGACGGCCTACATGGCGACCGGCGTCGTGCCCGCCAACAGCTACCGCGTCCTCCTCGACCCGGATGGCAGGATCATTTGGGAGACGGTGAGGGACGGCCAGACGGTGCGCTATCGGGACGAGCCCGGAACCGGCTTCCGCCGGCGCTTCGTCGCCGACCTGTTGAAGCTCCTGCCGATCGACTCGCAACTCTGATCTGACACCGGTGGATGCTTGCTGCGTTGCCGAGGGCTACGATTCCGATACGGATGGGCTACACTTACGACACGCGGGCGCTGCGGCATTCGGCCGCGAAAGACGCGACCGCCAGCCAGCAGGACGCGATCCAATCTTCCGGCAGCTGGCCACCGAGCGGAACACGATGACGCCGGCTCGGCACTGGCGAGGTCGGCGGCGATCCTGTCGACGTCGGCGCTGTCGCCGGGCGCGTGTGCCGGGGATGACATTGCCGGAGTGGCTGGCGTCGAGAAAGACCATGGTCTTGCCCTTATCCGACAGGCGGTCAAGGCTGCCGCGCAGGTCGGTGTAGCGCACGCCGTGAACCTGGCGAAGTTCATGGAGGGCAAATCGGAAACGGTTTCCAATTTGCCGCAGGCAGCATTGTACGCGTTGGCCTCTCCCTCGGCAGACGCTGATGTCGCCAAGCAGGTACTGGGCGACGCCGAAGCTGGCAAGCCGCCGCCGACGACATCAAGGGTGAAGGGGGCAACTGGCGGAGGCCAGAGCCGCCCAACGGAAGGCCGAGGCCAGCCAAAAGAGCCTCCTCGACGTCCGAAATGGATATCGGGCTTTTCTAGCGGGACTGGCGTCCCCACTTGATGCGCGCCTTGCGGCAGTATCATCCTCTGGTTCGACTGGGCAGCGACCATCCTCTCGTCCCGACCTGCCATACGCCCCGCCGGCGCGCGCAGTGACGGTCCAGGATGGCCACCGGCCATCGCGCAGCGACGCGCAGCGTCCTGGAGGGTCACGAGCACGCTGGCATACTGACGCAGATCGAGATGAGCGTGAGGGGTATGGACGCGAATACGGTATTGGCTTTGGGGCTTGGAGTGACGCCGCCGTGGCGACTGGTCAATCAGCGCCTGGAGACCGGCAAGCAGCCGCACGAATTACACTTGGAGGTTGCCGCCGACCGCGGCAGCCTGTTTCCCTGCCCGGTCTGCGGCAAGCCCTGTAAAGCCCACGACTTCGCCGAATTCACCTGGCGCCATCTGAACTTTTTCCAACACCATTGCTACATCACCGCCAAGATCCCGCGCACCGACTGCGGCGAGCACGGCGTGCTGCGGATTACCGCCCCCTGGGCACGCGAGGGCAGCCGCTTCACTCTGTTGTTCGAGCAGGCGGCCCTGATGTTGGTGCGCGAGATGCCGGTGTTGGCTGCCGCCCGCATTATCGAGATCACGGACAAAAGGTTGTGGCGTATCGTCGAGCACTATGTCGGCCGCGCCGTCGAGCGCCTCGACCTCCGCAAGCTCGCTGCCGTCGGCCTGGATGAGACCGCGGCCAAGCGGGGCCACACCTACGTGACCGTGTTCATCGATCTTGATCGCAGCGAAAAGCCGGTGGTGTTCGTGACCCCGGGACACGGCAAAGAAACGGTGGTCAAGTTCCGCGCTTTCCTGGCCAAACATGGCGGCTCGGCCGACCGCATCGCCGAGGTGGTCTGCGACATGAGCGGCGCGTTCATCGCCGCCGTGGGCGAGAGCTTCGAAAACGCTGCGGTCACCGTGGACTGGTTCCATGTCGTGCAACTGTTCACCAAGGCGGTCGACGAGGTGCGCCGGGCCGAAGCCAGGCAGAACAAACTGCCCAAGGCGCTGCGCTGGGCCGTCCTCAAGCGGGCCGACGGTCGCCTCACTGAAGCTCAGGTCGCGGCCTTGGCCGAACTCGAGGCTTCCGATCTGTTCACCGCGATTGCCTGGCGCATCAAGGAAAAGCTGCGCTGGGTTCGCCAGGCACAATCGGTTCAGGCCGCGCGCTGGCGTCTCACCAACTTCCTGCGTCATGCCAATGACCGGCTTGATCCGGACCCGCTGCTCGATCCGGTCCGCAAGGCTATTGGAACCGTCGAGGCACACAGCAAACGGATCCTGCAGCGCTGGACCTCGTCACACAGCAACGCCCGCCTGGAAGGGCTGAATGGCCTGTTCCAGGCGGCCAGGGCACGCGCTCGCGGCTACCGCTCCGTCACTACTTTCGCCACTATCATCTACCTGATTGCCGCACCGCTGGGAGATCTATTCGAATCCACTTAGCCCGTCGGAGTCCCCGAGGTCCCGAACAGATCGCGAAAGAACAGAAGGCCGAGAAGCGGCGCCGCGCGGAGATGGAGGCACGTGACCTCAAATGGAAAGAGGACATAAAGGCTAAGGAGGAACGCGTCCAGAACGCCGCCAAGTTCCTGGCGGAAGAACTAGGAAGTCCCGGAGTAATAAAATTCTTCAGCTTACTGAGTGATACAGAAATATCCGCACTTGGAAACGCATTCCACGATGGTGATTATTCGCGCGGGAGACCCAGGTTACTGACCGAGCAGGAGATCGAGGCGAAGTTCGGACCTGGCGGTGTCGGAACCTGGCGGTGTCGCATGATGGCTGATTCTCCGGATTTCGCCATCCTGCATTAGCCTGGGGACTTGCCACGGTTCACAGGCTTTCCGCATCGCATCGTGCTCCGACCCGAGGGCGTCAGCACCGCATCCGGGCCTGTCTCGGCCACCTTCCTGGTTGATAGGGAGTCCAGGCGCAGAGGCCGCGAGATCTTCGCCTTTTTCTTAAGCGGTGGGATTCATTCCGACGACGCGGTTACCTGATCGAGGTGGTGCTATGAGCGCCACGACACCTAAGTGTCAGCGAAGGCGCAGGGCTGGTACTTCGCTGACAATTAGGGGTCCGAACACGGAAGTGCGTTTTACGCACGCTAGACCAGAACGGAAGTAAACCCTGCAGTTGTAGACAAGATGTTCGGCGGCGAGGTCGTGACGCCTCAGAGGCGTATTCTATGGACTTCGGCACCGACACGCAGACCAACAACAGAGGTGCTAATGGCGATCAATCGTCGCAACTGATATGTTGCCACAGTTCTTGTAACTGGCAATGAAATTAGACTGTTCGTGGCCAGGCCTGCGTCCGATGTTGCTCAATATGAAATGCCCGGTATCTGCTGACGCCCTATTACGCGGCTTTAATTGGGCCCGGCATACGGCAATTTGTGCTGGCATCTGGGCTGTCTCAGGTGGAGGCTGACGCCTTTCCCAACCTGGAGGAGGCGACGGTGCAGCGCTCCGACACGATTTCTGCGCTGGAGTATCATCCAGCGGGGCTATTGGGTGAACGGTGTCAGCACGCTCGGCGATTATCTGCGATCGGGAGCGCAGTTCTGCTGATCGCGATCCCCTCGCGCGCGGGGCACAGTCGCTTTACGATGCGCTTGCTTGTCCGAAGGCGTTTCTACATTATCACAGCGGCCGAGGGCGCCGGGGACCACGTGGAGACCATGAGCCGCTCGCTACTGGACCGGCGGGCGTTCGACTGGCTCGACGGCATCTTCAAGGCTTAATCATCGCAACCCCCCCACCAGGGGCGTTCGATCCGTTACACAGTTGCCAAATATCTGCCGCCGCGCAGCGGCGGTCGGCATCACTTGGCCGGTACAACCGGAATTCGATGACACGACGCTGGAGCTCCTGCGATTTCGAATCATCCCCACAACCCCCCCCGCCCGCCTAGCCTTTCGGGGGCTCCAGGACGTGCCCGACACGACTGACTTTTGTGAAGCAGGCCACAGTGGCTATTTGCCCTAACGCGTAAGTCTTTCCGGTCATGCTGGGAATAGTCCCGCTCGACGACGAGGAGACTTAATGTGAAGTCACAACGTATCGAAAAAGACGACAGCTTTCGCATTCTGCTCGCTGAGGAAATCTGTGCCGTAGCCGGTGGTCAAGGCGATCACACCGGCACAGGCCCACACACCGGCGCAGGCAATGGCACTGGCGGAGGGCGGGCCCACCTTTGGGCCGGCCCTGATTATCCGGGGAACGGCATGTCGCTGGCCTAGTAGTCGCCTTTTGAGAAAGACAAGCGAGCCAGCGTAGGTGGCGTGACGTTGGCTCGTCTCCTCTGACGACCATTTTGGCCAAAAGAGGGGTAGATCCCGGTTGATTTCCATCGCGACCGTCTTTATGCCGTACTCAGAGAACCAGTCTGCAAGCCGATGGAGATCAGCCGTGAAAGTGCGGAAAGTCCGAACCGGTTCTTTGTCCCGGTTCGAGCCGACCGCCGGGACGTGCATCGTGGCGCCGATATCAATCGCCGCAGCAGCTGGGTGAACTGGCCGCGACTTCAAAGGGATCGTGTTCGTCTCCCGAGCGAACCAGGCCGCCGCCTTTGAGAGGATCTCCCGCTCCAGTTTCAGTTGGCCGTTCTCACGTCGTAATCGGCTGAGTTCCTCACGCTCCGCAGTCGTCAGGCCGCCGTGTCGATTGCGATTAAGCGCTGCACCAGAATCGACTGGCTGAAGCGCTTCCATGAGGATGGCCGCCGTGTTGTGCGTCCTGCTGTCGTGACGGGAGCCTCAGGACGGGCGACGCTGGTGTCACTCCTCCGCGAGACATCGGCGGCTACCGTCGAGAGATAAGGAGACCGGATGCGACCCCTGCCAACTAACTGTCATCGTCTTCCGTCATAAGCCGCTGATAAACCTTTGATGCCTCGATCGGGTCCATGGCCGCTATGAGCACCGGCGATGCAACGGCACTGCTATGCTTCAGCTGCAACTTGTCGCCAAACGTCTTTGGCAATATCTTCGAAATCACCCACTACCTTGCCTCAAAGCGCAGCCTGGATCAGGCGATGTGCTCCTCGTCGACGACGTAGCTGACACGCCCCCGCTCGTTCTCCCGCCGGACCCAGTCGTTGGAGCCATCGTCCGCGATGTCTATCAACTCATCGGCGAATGTTTGGGCCTGAAGTTCGCGGGCACACCTATAAAGGGCGGTGAACCCACAATGATTGGGCCGGCCGTTTATGCTCTGCGTGGAAACGACGCGAGCGAAAACGGGTTACCATCTGTGACCGATTTTTCTGGACGGCCGCCTCCAATTTGGAAGCATTGAATTTGTGGGGAGGCGGACGCGTCTGGGGTGATCGACCGCCGCACCTACGGTTTGCCCCTCTTACACATTTGGGTAACAGGGGCGGAACCGCGGGCATCATCGCCCGTCATGCAGGGCAGAACCTGCCTCTGACATAGTGGTCGAGCGGCTGAATAAGCCTGTGCCCCGCGACTTTGAGCCTGCTGCCGAGATAGTCCCACATCGCGATGCCCAGCTTGTCGCAGGTCTTGGCGAGACCCAGAAACGCATCGCGACAGTCGCGGCCGGCATCGCTGCGGGTGCCGGCGCTGACCTTCCGGCGCGTGACGTAACAACGAATGTCATTCTCCGATCCGTTAGTGTGCAGCGGAATCTCCGGCCGATCCAGCACCATCAGCAGCACGTCCGCTGGTTCCATCGGTGATCCCCAGCAGATCGAATACTTCTTTGGCGGTACGACTGCCGGCAGCGAGCCATCCATGCCCTCCATCGATTACAACATGCGTCTCCTTGAAGTGTTCGACTAACGCCGCCATCAACTTTGACGGGGCCGGAGTTGGCGTCGGGATGACAGCAAATATGGCCATAACTCCAAAGCTACTCTGCCCATGATGACAAATCCGCCTCCAAAGCCAGGAAGCAGCGACGCCTTATGATGGTGCTTGATCGGTACGCAGCCAATACCCGACCTATGCCCGGCTAACCGGATGGCCGAGCTATGAACCGAGTTCATCGACTGAGGACGGGGGGTGCGGTGGCGGAAGTGCGGTCTTCGAGGTTAGGCGAACTGTGTAGCCTTAGTCTCAGCGTCTCTTTTGTGGGCCTGCCAGAAACGAAAAACAGGCGCACCTAAGTCGATTGATGCGCCTGTTCGTCATGTAGAGAGGTGCCCGCGGGCGAGACCGCAGCCGGCGGGGTATCGAAAGACATCTGTCAACTCAGAGGCCATTCAGGCCCGGCCACGGTTCCGCCAGCTCTCGCGCCACGGGACCTGTTCAGATGGAAACGGCCTGGGTATAGGCGCCGCGGCAGGAGCGTCGGATAGATGCGGTGCATGGGGTGCGGCTCGACAGCCGTTTCGGAACGGAGCGAGCGGACCACTCAAGGTTACCGCCGATTTCGCTGTCGCGCTTGCGGCAAACAGTTCAATGAGCGCAGCGAGAGCCTGCTGAACCGGACCCAATATCCTTCCGACGTCCATCGCGCTCGTGGTGCTCTGGCGGCTGCGCTATAAACTCAGCCTGCGCGACCTACCGGAGATGTTCCTGATCCGCGGCATCGTGTTCAGTCACGAGGCGGTCCGCGACTGGGAAGCCAAGCTCACACCGGGATTGGCTGAAGGTCTGCGCCGTCGCCGACGCGGTCGGATCGGGAAGAGCTGGTACGTTGACGAGACGTACATCAAAGTGCACGGGCAATGGCGCTATCTCTATCGCGCCATTGACCGCAACGGCGCGCTGGTCGACGTGATGTTCAGCGAGCACCGTGACATGGCGGCTGCGAAGGCGTTCTTCCAATCCGCCAAGACAGTCACCGATGTTATCCCTGACCGGGTGACAACGGATGGCCACGACAGCTACCCGCGCGCGATCCGGACGAAGTTGGGTGAAGGCGTAAAACACCGCACCAGCCGCTACCTCAACAATCGACTGGAGCAGGATCATCGTGGCATCAAAGGTCGATACCAGCCGATGCGTGGGTTCAAGTGCCCACGATCGGCTGACCGGTTCTGTCGAGGCTACGACGAATTGCGTAACCTCCTCCGTCCCCGCTCCCGCCCTCATCAACAAACTTCCGCCAACACCCGCAGGCTCCACTTCCTCCGTCGCACTGCGACCGTAATGGCCATCCTTGAAGCCGCCTGAACCAACGTGGCCGTCTATCCGGCCTCAGGTTATACTTGCCGGCGCGAACTCTGACAGAACCAGCCACGTCCGCCGGCAAGGAGCCGCTCCAGCCTGGCGGCACTAGGGCAAAGTCGCCGGCCTGGGTTCCCGTAGTCCTTGATCCCGGGGAGGCAAATACGTCACTCCACATGTCGAGCATTGGCAGCAAGTAGAAACGACCGTGAGTGTCGGGGGCCGAGACGATCATCGGCTCCTTGGTGAGGTCCAACCATGCGCTTGAATACAGCGTGTCGAAGTTGGGCCTGACCACGACTTTCATGTCAGCCGCCGGAAATGCTGTGAGGCTCCTAAACGTGCTCATCGGTGTGGCCATGCCCTCAGGCTTAATGACGTTGGTGAGCTGCTTTCGCGTAACATCCATCGTTACGAGGGGGTAGAAGTAAATGTAAGCTGCCACGCCGATGGCGTGTGCATCGTGTTCGCTGATCGTCTCGGTTGCGCCGGTGTCAGTCATATTTGCGTCCTTAACGTTGGCTTACTTCCCGCCTGGTGACCTGTGCAGTCCACCACCCCGGGCGCAGCATAGCTACGGCCGACGTTACCGCTATGCGGATTCGGCAGCCGTGAGTGACCGCCACAACCACCGTGGCGAGACGGTGTATCGCCTCATCCAGGACTGCGCCCCGAGATCGCGGCGTGCTACGTTGTGTGCATGAGCAAGTCGCAAGATCGAATGATCGCCGGGTTCACAGCCGGCGAGCGGAACTACATTCGCCGCGAACTGGACATGTTCTTTTCGACATTGCCGAGCGCGGCCGAGGGCTTTCCGGGGCGGATACGGGGAGGATCGACCCTGCGTTGCTGTTCCCACATTGTGTGCGGCTAGCCGACCCGTTGGAAGGGTTCAGGGTTCGTCGTCCAGAGGCTGAACCTGGTTTGGATTTTGGGCTGCCGACCTTCGCCACCCTCGCCCCTTCCTTGGCGGCAACGGTGCCACGCCCCTGGTCACCGCGCCTGCCGCGACGGTCCCGACCGTGTGGGACTGGCCCGCGGTGACGGCGCCTAGGGACGCATGTGCTGAAGAACCTGGCGCATGCTGATCTTTGACGCAGGGCGATCACGCCGCTGACGAGCTCGTCTGGCAAGATGACCATGGGCATCATCGCAGCGGTCGCCGGAGTTTGAGCGTGACTTGGTCGTTCTGGCCATGATAGCGACGCCGGTCGCTGACGCAAAGAGCGTTGCCTGAGCCGGCCGGGACCCGGGGCCCGGTGGCAACGGGATCGCCGTCACGACCGACGACACGTAGCTCCACGCCGGGGTAAGGCCGGCCGCAAGATCCCGGTGTTCTGTCCAGAGGGCAGGGAAGGGGAGAAACCTCTCTTTTTGCCACCACGGCTGTTGGCTCGAATTCTGGTGACCGATGTGCAAATGCCGAGCTCAATGAATGGATTGGAACTGACGCGCAGCATTCGCGCAGCGACGCCGCAGATACAGTGATTGTCGTTTCGGGTAAAGCACTGAATAAGGACGCAAAATCCGCAGGCGCCACTGCTTTTTTCGGAAACCCTACGAATTTGACCAAATAGCCTTACGTGTTGCCGACCTGATCGCGCAACAGATGCCCCCCGGCAATTCAATCAACTAAGGCGAGCGGCCGGTGTCTGGCCAGCAATATGGGAAGACTCCGCAGCTCAGGCTGTTAGCGGACAGCTTTGGCCGGTTTCTGTCCCGTATTCGGTTCTCGGTAGCGTAGTGATCTACCCCGGTCCCCCTGTAAAATCGGCCCGCAAAATTTTTGGCTGACCCCCTTGAAGTCGGATTTTGGCCAAAATATCTCGTCGAACGTCGAGGCCAAACGGCTCGGCAAGCACAACGAAACGCCGTTCATTTCCATATTGCTCAAGGAGGATGTGGTATGAGGACTTACGATTTTTCTCCCCTGTTTCGCTCCACGGTTGGCTTCGACCGGCTCTTTGACATGCTGGACAACGGAGCTCGGCCGGATTGGCCGCCTTACAACATTGAACGCGTAGGGGAAGATCAATATCGGATCAGCATGGCTCTCGCCGGATTTGGATCTGATGAAATAGAGCTGATCCAGCAGGGCAATATTCTGACTGTAACCGGTCAGAAACAGGCTGAGCAGGCGCGTAATGAAGGCATGCTGCACCAAGGTATGGCCTTTCGTAACTTCAAGCATTCCTTCAACCTGGCCGACCACGTGAAGGTCGCTTCGGCAAAACTCGAGAACGGGCTGCTTTCGGTCGAATTGGTCCGCGAAATCCCGGAACAGCTGAAGCCGCGCCGTATCGAGCTGGCCTCGACTACTGCTTCCCAAGATAACCAGCCACGGCTGACCGACGATCAGCCAGAGCCGCAACGCAAGGTCGCCTGAACCGTAGGGCCGGGCCTACTCTTTGCCGCCCGGAGGTATCCGGGTGGCGCCGTTGCGGGAGGTTGAAATGAGCGGACTTCAGGAAGTCGGCGCCGGTCAGCCTGAAATAATGCTGCCGGCGGATGATCTGCTTTCAAGAAAATCACTTCTGTTCGTACACCCAAGCGAAGTGTTGAGCGATCAGGAGTTAAGTAACAGCGACAAACGCTCTCTATTGGCCTCGTGGGTATCGGATGCGTTCGCTGTCGAGAATTCGCCGTCTTTGCGACAATTGGCAAGCGGCGCTGTTGTTTGCGTCGACGACATTATGGACGCGCTGAAATCCCTTGATAAACCCCGCCGGGAAGCTGCGTTCACGATTGCCCAGTCGTTTGGACGACGCGGCGGCAAACCAGTCGTGAGGCGGAGATACAGGGGGCCGGGCGAAGACGATGAACCGCCGCCGCCTGCGGTCGGTGCCAAGATGCCTTCGGCCTGGAAAAGTGCGCGGCGGGACAGCACGGGCTCAGCTTCGCTCACAGGTTACTCGCGGGAGGCGTCTATTGCCGGAAGATCCGCGGCTTGAAGCCGGAGCCCGCGCACGCTGTGCGTTCTATGGTCTTAATCCGGACGAACCTGCGCTCGTGAAAGGCAATCTCATCCCGTTATGGAAAACCTTTGTTTCCGAAGTGCGCACAGTGATTGACGCTGCCGACGCAGCAGACCAAGCGACGCCGGCGATGGAAAAGGCGGGCGTCGCTGCGCTCAATTCTGGAGCACCCGATGCAGGAGGGTTGGTCCACAAAGTTTGGTTTGCTATGTCAGCCATCAGAAGGACGTAACGACCTAACGATCAACCAGCGATTGGGCACCATTCTAAAAGTGCAAGGAAACCATCTCGAACAAGGATGTGGCAACGGGTAGGGTTTGTCAGCGTCTGGTCATATTTAAGGCGGGCAGCAACCCAGCAGGCCCGTTGGCTGTTAAGGCCCGTAATCGAGCAAAAGAAAGATGCCGGACCAGATTCTCGTCCTTGTGGCGGAAGACGAGGAATTGGTCCGGTTGGTTATCGTCGACGTGCTAAGGGATACGGGCTTCGAAGTAATGGAGGCTGAACACGCCGAAGCGGCCCTCGGAACCCTGCTTGTCCATGCCGCGCGCGTTCATGTCCTTTTCACCGATATTCAGAGGCCCGGCGCCCTCGACGGGCTTGCCCTTGCGCATAACACGGCAAAAAATTGGCCTAAAATCGCCCTTCTAATCACCTGGGGGCGTCCCTCTCCGCATCCACCGCTTCTCCCGGACAAAAGCCGATTTGTAGCGAAACCTTATCAACACGACGACCTCATTCGTCATATTCGCGAGCTTGCGGCGGCGTAACGGCGGCTATCTGGTCGCGGGGAATCTTGGCTTCGACGAGTAAAAGCAATTCGCGAGCGTGTCTGATGTGCTCCGGCAAATCGGCGAACCGCACACGACGATGCGTCAGCATAGGGCACATGCGCTCGACGGTTCTGTCAGAGTTCGCGCCGGCAAGTATAACCTGAGGCCGGATAGACGGCCACGTTGGTTCAGGCGGCTTCAAGGATGGCCATTACGGTCGCAGTGCGACGGAGGAAGTGGAGCCTGCGGGTGTTGGCGGAAGTTTGTTGATGAGGGCGGGAGCGGGGACGGAGGAGGTTACGCAATTCGTCGTAGCCTCGACAGAACCGGTCAGCCGATCGTGGGCACTTGAACCCACGCATCGGCTGGTATCGACCTTTGATGCCACGATGATCCTGCTCCAGTCGATTGTTGAGGTAGCGGCTGGTGCGGTGTTTTACGCCTTCACCCAACTTCGTCCGGATCGCGCGCGGGTAGCTGTCGTGGCCATCCGTTGTCACCCGGTCAGGGATAACATCGGTGACTGTCTTGGCGGATTGGAAGAACGCCTTCGCAGCCGCCATGTCACGGTGCTCGCTGAACATCACGTCGACCAGCGCGCCGTTGCGGTCAATGGCGCGATAGAGATAGCGCCATTGCCCGTGCACTTTGATGTACGTCTCGTCAACGTACCAGCTCTTCCCGATCCGACCGCGTCGGCGACGGCGCAGACCTTCAGCCAATCCCGGTGTGAGCTTGGCTTCCCAGTCGCGGACCGCCTCGTGACTGAACACGATGCCGCGGATCAGGAACATCTCCGGTAGGTCGCGCAGGCTGAGTTTATAGCGCAGCCGCCAGAGCACCACGAGCGCGATGACGTCGGAAGGATATTGGGTCCGGTTCAGCAGGCTCTCGCTGCGCTCATTGAACTGTTTGCCGCAAGCGCGACAGCGAAATCGGCGGTAACCTTGAGTGGTCCGCTCGCTCCGTTCCGAAACGGCTGTCGAGCCGCACCCCATGCACCGCATCTATCCGACGCTCCTGCCGCGGCGCCTATACCCAGGCCGTTTCCATCTGAACAGGTCCCGTGGCGCGAGAGCTGGCGGAACCCTTGTCGGGTCAGCGCATCGCGGCCGTCTTGGTACAAGACCCTGGGCTCGATGAGGCGGAGCGTTCTTACAAGGAGCGGATCGCCGCTGCGCACGCTTTTATGAGTGCAAATCATGCGGCAACTGCGCCGTGGCCTCCCGATATCCCTCGACCCTCGGCGGCCAGGGACGCGTTGAATGACGAACAGTATAAGGCTACCTTTGATCTGACGGGTTCGGCTGTTGCCTTCACATTATTCCATGAGTTTCGCCACGTCATGCTGGCAAAGGATCGCAAACGTCCCGCTGAACGACCGGAGGAAGAATTGGCGTGCGACGTATGGGCACGTGAGTTCATCACCGCCAAGGTGGCAGCGTATGCCGCATCGAAGGGATTTTCCTATACTGACGTAATGCTGCGGAGATCGATGTCGTTCGTCCTCGCGGCACTAATCCTTCACGAGATTACACCGGTTTGGGAGCATGGCGGGAATGGAGATTATTTTTCGGTTGCCACCCGTATGGAAACTATTCGGAAGAATACTCCGTTACCTCCCGACAGCCATTTCTGGAATTTTGCCGCCGCCGTGCTGATCGGAATGTGCCGGCAGAAGCACATCCTTTTTGATCCGCCCCCTATGAATGCCCGGGCACTTACCGACTATCTGATCGCGCTGATCTGATCCCATGAGCGCCGGCAATGTCGCTCCCCGTTTGAAAAGTCACAAATTGTCCCCGTTAGAAATGTCACCCCGCGCGCAAAGTAGAGATAACACTCGGCCCCCCACCCGGGCAGCTTTCCAGTTCGGTTGAGGCGCCTGCTTTCCCGTCCCGGCCTGACAACAGAGCGACGTGGCGCGCAGCGGAGGGGATGGGAGGAACGGAGCCGCCCGGAGCCACGCGCAGCGCCCGCCCACTTCGGCGCGAGCATGGCGAGGAGGGCGAGCGCCAGACCTTCCCCGGAGAAGCGGGGCCGCTCGAAGGCGTCCCCGCCCCGATGCTGCTTTCCTATATCCCAACGACTACGGTATTTTGTAGCTGCCCGAATTGACGCAGTAATTGGAAAAGGTTCCCTCAACCGCTGTCCGGAACTCTGGAAGGTGGCATGTAAATGTCCCACCGCCGCTGATCCCGGCATACTTCCCAGTGCCCGTCGTGATCGTGACCTTTCCGCTAAAGCTCTTTGCGTCGGCCGGGAACTTCCCATCACTGATAATATCGTTAACGAGTTGGTCTCCATTAGGGTCAAGACCCACGCAGTACCCGTGGAACTGCTCCATACCGCTCAGGATGTCGATCAAGCCAAAGCAGTGCCACGTCATGTGCTCGGCAAACCCCTTGCTTACCCACAGACCGTTTTCGTCAAAAGTGACGAGAACCCGTTCTTTCCCGATCGCAGTAGCCTTAGACGTGCCAAAGGAGGTATAATCGGCATTGTACATCCCTTCCTTCGGCATATCAGCGGCCATTGCCGCGGCCCCGAAGACGATGGCGGTGCCCAGTGTGAAAGCGGACAAGATACCTGTACGTCAGTTGCATCGAACTTTCCTCCCCATCGATCATCATTCATTTTCCAGTCGGAGGCGGATCGATCACTGTGAGCAACCGGCTGGCTTTTATCGGTACACGCTCCTTCGCGCATTTGAACTCGCTGAACTTTGTGTGGGTACGTGAGCGGCTGATGTCCTCCAATGTAATCTGAAGGTAAAAATCGATTTCGCTCGCCGACCAAAGGCGCTTAGTCTCATATGAGCTTGCACCACGTCTCGAACGGCGACCGCTGTCGTGATGCGAGGTGAGACAACTCAAAATAAGGACGCTCGCCGATGGCGACGCATGGAGGAGGAGGCGCACAGAACTGCGGATCTACCATTGGACTAATAGACTGCGTCGGTTTCGCCGGATTCACACTCGACGTCGCCGGTCACAGCCTGACCGGCCCCAATTCAGTCGGCATCTCGCTCCGCCGATCGGAATTCCACCTCTTGTTGGCCTTTCTTCGAGCACCCGGTCGGGCGCTCAGCCGCGATCATCTGTTGGACGCCGTGGCGGGCCGTCAGTCCGCCGCCTTCGACCGCAGCATCGACGTATTGGTGGGTCGCCTCAGACGCAAGATCGAGCCTGACCCGAAGTCCCCTGCTCTAATCATCACAGTCCCGGGCGTAGGCTACAAATTCACTGAACGGCCGCAGAAATTGTCGCCGGTATTGGACCGGAATTACGGAAGGCAAGAGCCGCGGCGGGCGGAGCGGCGGCAGCTGACTGTCATGCTTTGCAGTCTAGCCGGACTTGTCACGCTGGCAGAGGACATCGATCCCGAGGATCTGCGGGCGCTCATCGACTGTTACCACGCATGCTGCGCGCAGGTGATCAGTAGCACCGGCGGCATGGCGGCGAAATATCTGAATGACACTGTCCTCGCTTGGTTCGGCTATCCTAGGGCGGCGGAACATAGCGCCGAGCGTGCAATTCGCGCCGGCTTGACGCTGATCGAGGCGGTATCACGGCTTGATCCTCGCCTGCATTGTCGCATTGGTGTTGCCACGGGACTTGTCGTGATGGGGGACCTCGCAAGCGACCCTTTTGGCACACCGTCCGCCCTAGGCGAGGCACCAGATCTTGCAACGCGCCTACTGGCGCGCGCGGGCGGGGACGCGATGGTGATCTCAGAGGGGTGTCAGCGGCTCACTCGGGGGATTTTCGAATACAAGGAGCTGCCGCCGCTGCAGGAACATGAGACACTCCGGCTTGGCCGCGCCTTCCAAGTGATAGGTGAAGCCGCCATCGAAAGTCGGTTCGACGCGCTGCATGATCGGGACTCACACCCCTGGTCGGGCGGGAAGAGGAATTGGACCTGCTGCTGCGCCGGTGGTTGCAGGCAAAGGACGGCGAAGGCCAGGGGGTTGTGCTGTCGGGTGAAGCCGGGATCGGCAAGAGCCGCATCCTGAGCACATTACGCGAGCGGCTGGAAGCGCAAGGCGTGCAGAGCTGTTGCTTGCAGTGCTCGCCCTACCACGTGAACAGCGCCTTTTGGCCCATCATCGGCCAACCTCGAACGAACGCTGCGGTTCACGCGAGACGAAACAACAGACGTGAAACTCGACAAGCTGGAAGCGCTGATCGTCACCCAATACGCCCGACCATTGGCCGATGTTCGCTCGTCGCTGCGATCCTGTCGATCCCCTGTGAGCCACGCTACGGCGCCCTGCCGATGACGCCGCAGAAGCACAAGGACGAGACGCTGCGAACCCTGGTCGACATCACCGAAGCGGCGGCGCGCCGGCAACCCAGCGTGCTGCTATTCGAGGATGCGCACTGGGCCGATCCCACCACACTGGAAGTGTTGGATCTGCTAATTGATCGAGGTAGAAAAGCGTGCCGCTGCTGGTCGTGCTCACCCACCGGCCGGAATTCCAGTCGCGCTGGTCCGCGCAGGGACATGTTGGCGCATTGAACCTGTCCAAGCTGACCGGGGTACAGAGTGCTGCAATGGTCTCAACGCTCAGCGGGCGGCAAAGCGCTGCCCGCGGCGCTGCTCGAACAGGTCCTGACCAAGACCGATGGCGTGCCGCTGTTTGTCGAGGAGCTTACCAAGGCCATTCTGGAATCGGGCGAACTGAAGGAGGCAGGTGATCACTACGAGTATGGTGGTTCTGCTCACGCCGTCACCATTCCGGCTACGCTGCGGGACTCGTTAATGGCGCGGCTGGATCGGTTCGTGCCGGTGAAGGAGATCGCCCAGATCGGTGCAGCGATCGGACGCGAATTTAGCTACGAGCTGATTGCCGCGGTCGCATCGATACCGAAGGTGCAACTCGATGACGCCCTGGTGCAGCTGACCGAGGCAGGGCTGGCCTTCCGTCGCGGCACGCCGCCCGATGCGATCTACACCTTCAAGCACGCGCTGGTGCAGGATGCGGCCTACAACATCACTGCTCAAGAGCCGCAGACAGACGTTGCACGCGAAGATCGCAGGCGCGATCGAGGCGCGTTTCCCGAGTATCAAGACCGCCGAACCCGAGGTGCTGGCCTATCACCTTACGGAAGCGGGACTTACTGAGGCCGCGATTCCGCTCTGGCAGAGTGCCGGTGGTCTGGGGTTGCAGCGCATGGCCCTGACCGAGGCCATCTCCCATCTCAACCGGGGGCTCGAACTGGTCGCCACCCTGCCTGGGTCATCGAAACGAGACGCGAGCGAACTGGGGTTGCGCAGCCTTCTTGGAACCGCCTGGCAAGCGCTTAAAGGCTGGCCCGCCCCGGAAGTCTGGACCAGCCTGCATCCAGCTCTTGCCCTGGCGAAGTTGCTCAAGCGTCACGACGCGCTGGCGGCCATTTACTGGGGACTGGCGAGCAACATTTATGCGCAAGGGCGCGCCGCTAACTCCCTGCGGTTGGCTGAGGAGATGCTGGTCCTCGCGACAGCAACCGGAGATGGCGACCTAATGATTACGGGACACGCAGCTGCCTGTGCCTGCCAGTGCTGGGTGGGCGAGTTCACCAAGGCCGTGGAGCACGCCGACAAGGTCATCGACCTCTACGAGGACGAGAAGCATCGCCACGTTGCAGATCTCCTCAACCAAGATCCCAAAACCATAGCCGGCGTCTGCGGCTCGATTACGTACTGGATGCTGGGCTACCCCGACCGGGCATTGCGGCTGAACGATGAAAAAGACGAGCATGCACGGCGACGCGGTCACTGCATCGATCTTGGATACGCGCTGAGGACTGGGGCTCATGTCTACGATACCGCTATGGCCATGAGGCGCTGCACAAGCGCGCCGAAGAAATTGAGCAGCTCGGTCGGGAGAACAGCCTGCCCGTGCTATGGGCGCGGTTGGCACCCGTTGCGCATGGCCTTGCACTGATCCGGGGAGGCAAGGTCGCCGAAGGAATTGCCCCGCTCAAGACCAGCATCGCGTTCTGGGACCCGAGCGGCCGCAGCTTTCGCAGCCCTGCCCTGACCGCATTGCTGGCCGAAGCCGAGGCGCTGATTGGTAACCTCGGCGACGCCCTGCAGTTGATTGACGACGCCATCGCCCAGGTCGAACGCCCAGGGTGGGGAGAACGCTTTGCCTACGCTGAGATCCTGCGCCTCAAAGGCTGGATCCTCTCGCTCAAGGGCGACTTTGAGGGTGCCGAACGGAACTTTCTCGCCTCGCTAGACTGGGCGCGTCGACAGCAGGCGAAATCCTGGGAACTGCGTACGTCAACCAGCCTGGCACGACTGTGGAGGAGCCAAGGCAAACGCCAAGAGGCATACCAGTTACTTGCCCCGGTTTACCGCTGGTTCACCGAAGGTTTCGACACCAGGGATTTGCAGGACGCGAAATCACTTCTCGCCGAACTAGAGTAGTTCCGTGGTATCGCCAAAATCTTCCGTTAAGTTAAGGTTAAGTCGCGGCACCGCTCCGAGCCCCGCGCGAGACATAAAGAGAAGCTTCTTCCCCTTCCCTGCCCTGTCCGGTGGTCTCGCGCGGACCATCCGGGCCAATTGAGTTAAGAAGAGAAGGTTACCCCACGGGCTGCTCATCGTAGCCGGCAACGGACGTTATCATGCGGAAATTCAGGGCAGGGGGCAGGGGCAACCATGTGGTTTTGCAAATCCTTTGCTTTGGCACTGTCTTTTGCCACGCTGTCGCTGGAGCGACGAGCTTGCAGACTGCCGTTAGATCACTTACTTTTCGTCCCATCAGGGAAGGAGTGCCGATGGCCTCGCTCAGGGAGTCACTCGATAAAATCCGCCGCGCGGCTGAGGGCGATGGCATCAAACCTGGGCAAATACCGCCCGACACCCTAAAGATCATGCATCGCGTCACGGCGCACCAACGTGCTTCGGGCTTCCAGGCGCGTATGCCGAAGCCCGGCCAACTCGGCCCGGCCTTCACACTAGCCAACCAAGACGGTATGGGCGTGTCTTCAGCAGCATTGGTGGCGCGCGGACCGCTAGTGATCTCGTTCTTTCGAGGTCGATGGTGACCATACTGCCGACATGAGCTGTCAGCTCTGAACGCAGTATTTCCAATATCCACGCTCTTGGCGCCGAACTGGTGGTGATCTCGCCGCAGCTGCCGGCGATCTCGCATGAGATGCGTATCAGATGAAACTTGCCTTTGACTTGCTGTTCGACGCTGGCAACAAAGTGGCCGAAGCCTATGGCATTGCCATGCAGCTTCCCGACGACCTGATCAAAGTCTATGCCGGCTTCGGCATCGACTTGCCGACGTTTGACGGCGACGACAGTGGGCGCCTACCAGCGCCTGCCCGCATTGTGCTAGCGAAAGGCGGCGCGGTGGTCGGGATCGAGGCGGACCCAGACTATACGCGACGGCCGGAACCGGAAGAGACGCTGGCCGTGCTGAAACTGCCGGCCTAACTGGTAAGGCAGTCAGGGACCTCACGCGTCTCCTGCCCGGTTTGATATCGATTA
>CAVYXX010000112.1:0-30836 GCA_963772355.1 uncultured Alphaproteobacteria bacterium
TTCGGCTAGGCTGCGGATGTAGGCAACGGAGTCATTGAGGACCTTGCGGGTCTCAGTCTCCTCCGGTTCGGCATTTGGAGCACTGGCCGCCTTTCGCGTGCCCGCTGTCTCGTTGCCTTCATTGCCCTTGGCGGGCGGTTGCGGTTGCCCGCCGGGAAGCAATGGCAGGCCTTGCAACTGAACCGGCGTCGCGGCGCCGAGATTGGTCCCCGGCGCCATAGCCGCGATGGCGCAGGCATAGGTGATGTAGGTGCCCGCGCTCGCAGCACGTGCGCCGCTTGGCGCCACGTAGGGCGCCCACCGGGACTGGCGAGGCCAGGACGGCGCGAATGATCTCGCGCATCGAGGTGTCCAGACCACCCGGCGTATCGCCGAGCGACAGGATCGACTATCGATGCGCGCTTGGTTCCAGAACATCCCCGCAGGCACGCCGCCAAGCCTAGCAATTGTGCCACACGCCCCTGAATATGGCTATGATGGCAGATGGCAAATAGGCACAAACTATCGGCGACGGCGATCAGATGGTTGCTGACCTGCATGTCAGCAGCGCGGCTATGCACTTCGATGCGTCCGCCAGCGAGGTGTGCCGCTTCGGGGGCACCACCGATGGTGCGGGGCATGTCGCAATCACGACCGATGTGGCCGCAATGAACGGGGTCACGAGAATAGAAGTTGAGATGACGTTCGAAACGACCGGAATGTTTTGGCTCCCAATTCATTATCTCGTAGACGAGATCAGCACTTGGCGGATGGGAGAAATGGAAGGTCTGGCGGTGAACACCCGCTATCTCGTCGGCGACCGCATCGCCCGGCAACAATGGGACACCTTTCAACGCGGCCCCGACGGCCTGCAGGCTCACCGCGTGCAGGCAAAGACGCTTGCCGATTTTCGCCATCGACACCCAGGCTTCGTCCAGCATTGGGATCCCGCGACCTTTGGCTCCCCCTGGCTTCAGGACTATCAATTCGCGTCACCGGAGCACCGTACCGATCTCGACCTTAAAGCCTTACCCATTCCATCGGGACTGCGCTCCCCGCTCGCCATGGCCTTCTACTGGATTAGGTGGCTGCCGCACGGCGGCCAAGACGTGCCGATATTCCTGCCTGGCTTCAAGGCTGATCAGCTTGTCGAGGTCCCGATTGCGGGCGCCGCTGCGGTCGGGGGCCAGTTGTGGCGGGCACCCCTGCACTACCCGGCGCTCAGCAAGAGGCCTGCGTCCAGCGCAACGGCCTTGACATCTTCCGATAGGCACCTGTTGCAACTGGCATTCGAGGTACACGGATCATTCGGATCCGCGCATGGGACCGTCCGACAGCAAGGCTGCGAAGGAACACCCGTCATGCCAGCCGAGCGGCAGTGATAGAAACGAAATGCTAGCTAGGTGCGCGCGGCGCAGCGATGGAGCCAGCACGCGAAATGGCGCATCCTCCCGCGACCAACGATGAAACGGGGGGACAAAATGCGACTGCGGGGCAAAATAGCGCTGCTGACAGGCGCGGCGGCTGCGATCAAGGGCGAGTTGATGGGCTTCGGCGGCGCGGCGGCGCATCTGTTCGTGCGCGAGGGCGCGAAGGTGGTGCTGACCGACATCCGCGATGAACTGGGCGAGCGCGCGGCGGCGGCTCTGCGCGCCGATGGCCATGACGTGCGTTACATGCACCTCGACGTGACATCGGAACAGAACTGGGCCCAGGTGGTAGACGCGGTGATGGCGGCGCACGGACGGCTGGATATCCTCTTCAACAATGCCGGTGTCTCCTTTCCCGGCAAGGTTGAGGACATCACAGTGGAAATCTGGGACCGAGAGCTTGGCGTTCATGCCAAGGGGGTTTTCCTGGGCACCCGTACGGCGATCCCGGCCATGCGCAAAGGCGGTGGCGGGTCGATCATCAATACGTCCTCGGTCATGGGCATCGTCGGCAGTCCCACCTCGCCGGCCTATTCGGCCGCCAAGGGCGCCATCACGATCTTCACCAAGTCAGCGGCGTTGCAATATGCGAAGGAGAATATCCGCATCAATTCAGTGCATCCGGGCTATGCGGATACGCCGCTGACCGTGCAGCGTTTTAGCGATCCGGCCGTGCGCCAAGTGCTGCTCGATCGCACGCCGATGGGTCGGCTCGGCACCGCCGAGGATATCGCCAATGGCGTGCTGTTCCTGGCGTCCGACGAATCATCCTGGGTCCCGGCTCGGAACTGGTGATTGATGGCGGCATGACGGCGCAGTAAGCGCATATCGGTCCAGGGGCCGGCCGCACGCCGCTGGGGCTGGCCATCCAGCGGCCCAAGTCAAGAAATAGGTGGCGTTGGCTCTGAACACCTATCCCGCCGTTGTTGCCCGTGCTGCACCCTCGCCCGCGTGTCCGCTTCGCAGAGGTCGCTCGGATTGGGCACGACATCGAAGTGGGCCCGGAGCCGTTGGATCTCAGACATGGCGCGTGTCTGGATTCTGGATCGCTCAGTGGGTCAGCCCGCGGCTTACTGGGGTCGGTGTCTGCCGAAGCGTCTGGCGGGCGGAGCTGCCTGCTCGAAAGCGGACAAGCAGCCCCCGGCCATGACGCGAATGTCCGGAGGCGCGGCATCGATGCCTGAAACTTGGCGGTTTCCACCACAAGCGGTGCCGTTTTATCAGCCTAGCCGGATAAACATGGTCCATCGCTATCGCTTCGCCCGTGGCGCGCTGGCGCTGCCTTCTTCTTCGCCTTCGCGCCCGCTCGATCCAGACCATCCGGAATCAATCGGACCGCATCCGATCTGGACCAAATCTGTTCGCGCGCGACACAGTTGAGCCGCCAAGCCATTCGTCGATCGGGTATAGTCAGCTTGCCTATCGTGATGGGAATCATTGGGTTCGGCTGACACCAAAAGCGAAGGGTAACTAACTCTACCAGAATCGTTTCTTCCCAGATTTCTCCAAAAAATTTTCCGGCGTAATGACCGGGGACATCGAGAAAAATGCCAGAAACGCGCCCGGTCGTCGCAACGGACGGGGTGGTCAGCAGGATCTACGCGCGGTTTGGGTCCCTCGGTGCTTGTGTGAGCCGAGGGTGCTGGGTGATGCCTATCGGCCAATCACCGAACCCGGCAAATATACCATCACGGCTGCGACTTTGGGGTATTGGGCAACAGATGCCAAGCCCTTCGTTTTGAAGAACGCCGAACAGTTCCGTCCAGGCCCGCCGCCCGATCTCAAGGGCGACATTTGGGCGCGCGACTACAACGAGATTAAGGAAATCGGCGAGAAGTACAGCACCAAGCGCACGCCAAAACAGACTGAAACCGCACGCCTTTGGCTGGCGGCTGGCCCGATTGCCTACAACCCATGGTTACGCCAGATCGCGATTGCCAAGAATATGTCGGTGACCGATACGGCGCGGTTTATGGCATTGGTTACCATTGCCGAGGCTGATGCCTTGCAATCGGTGTACGACGCAAAGTGGCACTATCTGTTCTGGCGGCCAATGACGGCGATCCGCAACGGAGATATCGATGACAACGTGGCCGGACGCACTCACCTGCATTCCGTTACTGCGTCCGGCCAACGGGCGTTGCCAAGTTTACCGCATCTTGCTCGTAGTTACCTTATTTGATGCGGCGGTATTGTATCTGCCGGGCCGATAATCAGTCGCACCCGGCAGATAGGCGGGAGCCGCGCGTCGCCTCAACCTTATCGCGGAACGTTCCGGGACGACTTCACGGCGGCATGGAACCGCTATTTGCCTGCCGATCCCGCGTCCGCCGCCGCAAAGAGGGCGTCTCATCCGAAACACGGTAACATTGTAGTCCAGAACAGCGATTTTCGTGAAAGCCTATCGGTAACGCGCAGTCAGACGGAGGAGCTGATCGAGATGACCTGGCGATCTGAGGCGGCGACCAGGGCCGATACGGCGGCGTGGCTGGCGGCGATGAAGGCGCACGACAAGCGGCGGCGTTACTACATGCGCCGCCTCAGCGTTGGTAGGCCGGCACCACGAACCATGCGGGAGTTGCTCAACTTCCCGCAGTTTCAGGCGGACAGTGCAACGCGCCTGGCGACTGCGGACGGGTTTCCTGATCCATCGACGGTGGCGGATGAGCCGAAGGTCGAGGACGAGGTTGCGACGTTCTTGAAAGATCGCGGGGGCCGGCCGCTGCTGTCCGAATAACTTTCGGTCTTGCAGCCGAAAAGCCGAAAGTATCAGCGGGTCGCCATCTGCGACCCGAAGACGCCACCAAATTGATTGCGGCTGCTGGCAAGCGTGGTCGCTATCCTGAGCGCGACAAGCTCCTACTGCGCCTGGCCTATCGCCATGGCTTGCGGGCGTCGGAGGCTGTGGGGCTGCGCTGGGATAGCTTTGACCTCGACGGCGGATCTTTGATCATCGGTCGGGCCAAGGGCGGCAAGATCAGCACGCACACGGTTGCAAGGGATGACCTTCGGGCGGTCAGCTCGGGATTTGTCGGAAAGTCCAATTTTTGGCGCAATTCGCAACAATGAAAATCTCCCAACCACTGCCAGCGTCCGTCGGGCCGTCCGCCTTATAGTATTGTCGCCCTAAGTTGGGCGATTATGTGTTCCACGTTTTGCGGTTGCAGGACGCTGTCGTGGTTGCCTGATATAGGCACGACACGCAAATTCCCTAGATACCGGGCCCAGCCGAGATTGGCGTCCTTGCCTAAAGGCTGGTCGGAGCACCTGAGAAGTAGAGCTGGGTAATGAACCCGTTCGCCAAATGCAGACATGCGAGCAACACATTCCCTTAAAAGAATAGTATTGTATCGAATCTGTAGACCGGCGTCAATTTGATTCAGCATACACGGTAACAATCCGGAACCATGTAACCGCCTGAACATGGTCCTCGACCAGTCCGTCCGCGATCGGAACAATATCCCAGCGGAAGAGCGCGTCAGCTGGTGGCTAGTGCCGCGACGGATCCCTCGGACAAGCCGGCCCAGATGCCCAATGGTAGATTTTGCACCCTCCTCGATCTCCGGGCAGGCTGACACGTCAATCAGTCCCAACAAACCAATCTGATGCCCCGCGGTTGCCATCGCCCTGGCGACGGCCCAGGCCACTTGCCCACCAAAGGAGTAACCGACCAAATGGATCGTCGCAGGGGGACCACGGCTTTCGATCTGGCTCACACAATGGGCAACGAGGCGGTCGAGCTCACTTGGTTCTCGTCGCAGCTCTGACCAATGGCAATAGCGTATTGGCACAAAGTGAAATGGCGCCTCGATCGGCGAGAGCAGGGGGGCAAGCTCCCACACGTCCCCACTCAACCCCGGAAAAAGGAACACTGCTAGCTTCTCGTTTTTTTCGCAGGGGGCTACTGGCATAGACGTCCCAGTTGCGAAGGCCAGTTGCAGAAACGATCTGACCATATGCTCACCACAACGCACTTTGTCTGATTCGCAGCGAAAACCCTGGTCGCATAAAGCATTGCCGTATCAGTTCTTTGGTATATTGCGAGATTTGATCACCGTCCTCTCCGACATGATATGGCGCAGTTTTGGTTCGCTACCACGGACCCGGGCTCTGTTTTCCTGGCACGGGTTAGCGCTGCTCTCACCACCAGACTGACAGCCGCGTTTTCGCAGCGCATCCTACGTGTAGACACCGGGAAATATTCTATTTTCTGATCCAAAGCAGTCAGTGTGGCAGGCCGGGCCGCCGGATCAGATGCGACCAGAAGGCGGCCGAAGCCGCGTGCAATACATTCAGCTATGTCCCGTTGGCAATAGGATTGCTGACAATAATTTCGCAATCCCCGGCCACGAAGTTTGTCCTGGCAGAAGCTGATGAACACCTCGACGTCGTGCCGGTTTCCGACTTGTAGGTTGGTCAGCGCCCGACGAATGACGTTGCGCGTCTTATACCAACCCGTCTTGACACCGACTCTTCGACCGGCGCCAGAATCATGGATTATCAGGGCCTTACTTGCCTTACGGAGAGTCGGGGTCATCGCGAGTTGGTATTATCACGCATTTTTCGCCACAGCAGATCAGCCGGCGCGGCACAGATTTCCACCGTGAATGCATCACTAGTTGAAAAGCGAAGATCCCCAAATGCCCGGGAACCGGCTACGCCACCGTGGAAGAGGGACCAGATATGCGATGATTTAGGCCGCTGCGCGATCAGCTCTCGTGTAATTGCAAGGCGCGTCGTCTGGTGGTCGGGACCCAGCATTTTGCGTCGGCGCCTCACGATAACGTCTTCTCCGTTCCATTTCATGACGCGCAAATAGGGAAGACGCCGCGTCATCGCGCAGTTGGTATCATGTGCAGCGGCTTCTGCGAACCTCCCACCGGTCGGGGCTTCAGGCCACCAAACTTCCTGAAAAATGGCCAACGATTGTACCACTCTCTCATGTTCGCCATTTCAAGCAGTAGGCGCGACAATTCCTTGCTTGTCGAGCAAGCCGTTCAGCGTGTCCGCCACTGGGCAAGGCAGGAGGCACGAGCATCGAAACGACGGTTGATCATGCTCTGATACGCGGGTTGGTTACCGCCTGACCGGATGCGTCGCGGAGCTTCCTCTGTCTAGGAGCCAGCATCGGATGAGATCCGACTGATAGTGGTTACGAGGGTTCTCCTGGCCGTGACCGTGCCCCCAGCCTTGCTCAGTTTGGGATGTGTTAATGCGGTCGCGTCCTCCCTGTGGCTGTTCCGCCCATGGCTGTCTCGGCGAGCGGGTCAGCCGTTTGCCCGATGTACCAATTGAGCAATTGCCCAGACGAATCCCGACAGTTCACGTGCAATCGCGGCGGTCACCACGGTCGGCAGCTTCCCAGCTTGGGCGAGCTTGCGATAGCGACGACATAGCCGTTCCTGAGCCTTCCAGGCCGTATCGCGGATTGCCTTCGGTAGCTCCTCTTGGCGCAACAGCAACTCTCGGCTGATCCGGGCTGGAAATCGATAACTCCAGGCGGCCTCGATTAGTCGCGTTCCGCCGCTGGAATGCTCCGATGGCACCAGGCCCAGATACGACATCAGCTGGCGCGGATTAGCGAAGCGGGTGATGTCACCGAGTTCCGCGATCAACGTCGCCGCCACCACCAAGGCCATCCCGCGTAACGCCTGCAGCGCGCGCACCACCGGTGCCAGCGACCAGTCCGCCAGCGCCACTTCGATATGCGCTTCCAGGCGATCGCGCCGCGCTGTCGCCGCCTCGACGGCAGCGATACAATCCTCCAGCACAATGTGGTGCAGCGGTTGTTCAAAGCGCAATCCAGCCAGCCAGCGACGGTGCATCAGCGTCCACGCCGGTCGGTGGTAGCGATGGCCATGACGCAGCAGGAAACCGGATGGCATTGTCACGGTAACTGGATTTGGTGGTTGGCCTGGAGGCGGATGAGACTGGCGGCATGAAGCCGCCACCCGACCCCCACTATCGCCATCGGTTCCCCGCCGAGATCATCAGCCATGCCGTCTGGCTGTACCACGTGTTCAGCCTCAGCCTGCGCGATGTGGAGCTGATCTTGGCTCAGCGCGGCATCGTCGTCTCCTACGAAACCGTGCGACGCTGGTGCAAGAAATTCGGCGCGACTTTCGCCGGTCGCCTGCGCCGCCGCCGGCCACGGCCAGGAGATAAGTGGTACATGGACGAGGTCTTCATCCGGATCCAGGGCGTGCAGCACTATCTCTGGCGCGCTGTCGATCAGGATGGCGTTGTGCTCGATATTCTGGTTCAGGCACGGCGCGATGCCACCGCTGCGAAGCGCTTCTTCAGACGGTTGCTGAAGGGCTTGCAATATGTGCCGCGGGTGATCGTGACCGACAAACTGCGGAGCTATGGCGTGGCTCAGCGTCAATTGCTTCCCGGCGTGGAGCACCGCCAAAGCCGATATCTGAACAGATGATTGTAGTGGCGCCGGCTAGGTGGGCGCCCGCGGTGGCGCACAGCCCGATTGGTCCTTGCGCGAACACCGCAACAGTATCGCCAATGCCGACATGGCCGCTTTCGGCACCTGAAAAGCCGGTGGACATGATGTCCGGGCACATCAGCACCTGCTCGTCAGTCAATCCGTCCGGCACCAAGGCGAGATTGGCCATCGCGTCCGGCACCAGAAGGTATTCCGCCTGCGAGCCGTCAATCGTGTTTCCAAACTTCCAGCCGCCGATTGCCTTGAACCCATGTTTCGTGCCCGCGCCGTCTTGGCTGAGGCAACCGCACAGGCACGCTGCGGAATAGCCGGATGGAGTAATAGCACCGGCGATGACCCGCTGGCCCTCCTTAAAGCCGATGACCGCCGAGCCGAGCCGTTCGATGATTCCAACCGGTTCATGGCCAATGGTCAGGCCGGCGCGGACCGGATATTCGCCTTTCAGGATGTGAACGTCGGTGCCGCAAATTGTCGTGGTGGTGATCCGCATCAGGGCATCGAGCGGCCCTACGGACGGGATGGGCTTCTGGTCCACCACGATCCGTCCCCGCTCTACAAAAATCGCTGCTTCATGGTCTGCATCGCCTGTCTCCGGTCATAGACATGATGTTGATAGGCGCACCGGGTTCGGGCGCAATTGATCCATGACAATGCGCCCGGATGGCCGCCAGCTTTTGCCCGCTGGAGATTTGGACCGTGCTCGCTAAGAGCCGATATGTCCGCCGTCGCCCGCGCCGCGGGCAAAGCCGGCAGACGACGGTGAACTGTCCGTCCTGGCCGCCCGCGACCTACAAGCTTGGATTGTTGCCCTTTACCGCGCCGCCGACGGTCAGGCCGGCGCGGGAACGCGGCGAAAAACAGCAGCGTCGTGCTTCCACTTGGCCTGATCGCGCTCGGCTGGGTGCGGCTTACCAACCCCTGGTTGCGGCCGCTCTCCCGCAGGTCCCTGCAATGCCTGCCCGGAAGCCGGATCCCCAGGACGCGCCCAGCGAGCGACTACACAGTGCGCGCTGTACCGTCACATCCAAATGTGCAGGTACCGGCGGAAATGACCCTGATACGTTGGCAAAGGTGATGAGTTCTAGACCTTGATGCTGCGGCTTGTCACCTCCCGAAGGTGACAAGACTTCGAGCGGGCCGCTAAGACCCTTGCACCCGGCCAAACCGCCTCTGGTCCGCCGGATTTGGAGGAACGCCCGTGACGTGGACGCGAGTTACCGATGTCGACGAGGCCGCCACTTTGTTGCCGGCTTGGATCGGAAGACGTCTAGTCGGCTTGCACGGGAGGTTTGGCCTTCTGCTCACAACCGGTGACGTAATGCGGATCACGTCGATCGGTGCCGTGCATCACTCATCGGACGGGGTAATCCTGCTTGATGTCTCACTCGACAACGCAGGCGTGCCAGAAGGCGCTGACCTGGCCTGGCGGTCGAAACACTTTCTCGGAATGCCCGTGCCGGGAGCAACCATGGCGACGGTTAACCTCGCCCATGTCGTGGCTACAGTGGAGTTCCTCGCAAGCCTGACGGTTGATTCACCCGGCGCCAGTGACGCGCCAACGTCCGCCGAGGTCGTACGTGAGATGTCCCGCATGGCGGATGAGGTGAGCGATGCGACGCCGGCATCGTCCGCAGCGTCCCTCCTCTCCAACGTGGGTGGTGGCGTGGCTCAACTCGGCGAACCCTCTCCGCCAATTGAGATGATCGCTCCGGCCATCAGCGTGGAGCCGGTAAAGAAGGCAAAAAAAGATAAAAAGCGGAAGAAGTAACGAAGGGTCTTTTGGTGATGGGCGATGCCGGAACGTGTCAACGACTTTGATACAGCCGGGTTCGGAATTTAAGCTCTGTTGAGAGGAATTGGTTCAGTCGAGCTGCAGGCTGTGGGCCTTCGGTCCATTCCGGGGTTAACCCCTATAAGTGCGATGCGGCTATTTGCGATGCATCAAGATCCGGTGCAGTCGCATCTGGCCGCGGTGTGCCTTGGTAGCCGGGCGCAAGACGATTACGTCCGTGCTAGTATTCGAGCGGCCAAGAACCAAAGACAGGAGGAAACCAATGAGAATGTCCCGCCGCTCGATCGCTGCATTCGGCTTTGGTAGCGCTACCATGCTCGCTGCCGCCCGGGTCTTCAGGCCTGCCTTGGCGGCAGATGAGGTAACACCCGGGGATACCGTGGCGGCTTTCCGCAGGGCGATGATGGCAAGCGACGGTGACGCACTCGATGCACTATGCGCCGTGCAACTGAGCTATGGCCACTCCAGTGGCAAGATCCAAACAAAGGAAGAGTTCATCGCCGAGGCCATCAGCGGGAAGACAAAATGGAAGACGCTTGAGTTTGCCAATGTGAGAAACACGGTGGCAGGCCCCAATGCGATCTCCCGCTTCACCCTCAATGGGGACGTGGAGAGCGCCAACAAGGTCACGCCCGTCAGTGTCGGCGTGCTGATGGTGTGGCAGAAGCAGACGAACGCCTGGAAACTCCTAGCACGCCAAGCCTACAAGATGGAGAGTAGTGCATAGTCCCCAACCACCCTCGTGTACCAACCACCCTCGCGTATTCATCTTTTAATCAAACCCGGTTATTCAAACTGGCACTGAACGGGGAAGATGGCGCCAAGTGGCAGCGGACGCGACCGCCTCCCCTGGGTTCGCGACGCCTCCCCTGCTTCCAGCGAACGCGCCCGGGGGCGCTGCCTTCGCCAGCTAATCCTCTGCGATGCCGTACCGCCGCTCGATCCGCTCCATGCGCGAGTCAAGCCGATCAAGGCGCCGGTTCACCCCGGCCAAGGCATCCTCGGTGTTCGTGGTGCGAGGCTTCAGATCGCCCAGTTCATCAATCACTCGATCGAGCATGGCCTCAGTGCGGCTCTGCCCATCCAGCAAGGCTTGCAGCATAACTTGCAGCATCTCCAGGTTTACTTCTGCCACCTTCCCAGTCCTTGTTCGCCTCGGTTGCATCGGTAGCATAGGTGCCACCTATGTGACAGACGAATGTCCCCGCACCTCCAGAATTCAAATGCTTCCAATCTGCCGCGTGGCGAATGTCCCGTCCCTTGACCCAACTCCGCCGAGCGCGCAGCATCCTTCGCCCCCTGGATTCGTAGCAGGGGGCTTTTTCACATCCAGCAGAGAGTTATGCGGACAGTATCTCCGCCTACACCAATGGCGCTCTGCGGGTTTCGCAAGAAACTGCAGCCGCCCCATATCCTTCCCACAAATGAAGAGCCGGGCAACCGGTCTGATCGTGACCCACTCCGATTGGAAGTATGGAATTCGAGGGAGTGGATGCTTCTGGTGTCTTTGCCGGAGGCGTCGCCGACAAATCCTTGGTTGGGTCTACCCCAGGTAGGTACCTGTACCCATAGACGCGTGGGTTAGCACCTTTCATTGCAGCGGGCTCTAAGACGGTCAAGGAAAGTCTCGGCGAGGGAGGGAAAAACCATGAGGCGTATGACTGAGGTGGACCCCATCGGCTGGACAGGAACCGGGGTGACGTAAGAGAGAGTCCCGCTGCGCTTCCCGTTCCCTCCCGATCCAAGGGACGAAGTAATAGCTAAGTATAGACCCTACTCTACATAGGTCAACTCCCTTTTTAACTCCGTGCCCGCGAGCCTGTGGGCTACGCCGCAGCCCTTCAAAGCGGAGGCGTTGTCCACACGCTCGTGGGCTTCGCCATCGAAAACCGCACGCGGCGTCTGGTAGCCCAACGCCTGATGCAGCCGCTCCTCGTTGTAGAACAGCAGCCAGCCGCCAATGCCTTGGCGCGCTTCCGCAACAGAGCCATACGCTTTGATGAACACGTCCTCATACTTCAGGCTGCGCCAAAGCCGCTCGATAAAGATATTGTCCAGGAACCGCCCCTTGCCATCCATGCTGACCCGGACACCGCGGCTTTCCAACTCCTCCAGAAACCCGGCACTGGTGAACTGGACGCCTTGGTCGGTGTTGAAAATCTCGGGCCGACCATGCCGGGCGATCGCTTCCTGCAGCGCTTCAACACAGAAATCCGCCTCCATGGTGATCGAAACCCGCCAAGCCAGAACCCGGCGGCTGAACCAGTCCATCACCGCGACCAGATACACGAAGCCCTTGGCCATCGGGATGTAGGTTATATCGGCGCACCACACTTGGTTCGGCCGCTCAATAGCCAAGCCGCGCAGCAAATACGGATAAACCTTGTGATCCGGGTGCCCCTTGCTGGTGTTGGGCTTCTGGTAGATCGCCTCCAGTCCCATCACCCGCATCAGCCGGCGCACGCGCTTGCGGTTTACTATCGCGCCATCCTGGCGCAGCGCCGCCACCATCCGCCGCGCCCCGTAGAACGGCCACTTCGTATAAAGCTCGTCCATCCGACGCATCAGCGCCAGGTCGTCCGGGTCCACTGGCGCCGGTTGGTAATACAGCGTCGAGCGCGCGACCTTTAGCAGCTGGCATTGCGCCGCGATCGAGAGGTCAGGATCGTCTCGGTCGACCAGCGCGCGACGTTCGCCGGAACTCATGGCCCAGACCTTTTCCGCAAAAAATCCCGCTCCACCGTCAACTGGCCGATTTTCTCATACAAAGGTGCCAGCTGCGTTTCCGCCGCGTCACCGCTATTCGCCGATGCCTTGTCCCGAGCGAACAGCGTCGCAGTCCCGTCCAGCAGCGTCTTCTTCCACGCGTGGATCTGGCTGGCATGCACGCCGAATTTGCTCGATAGCTCGGCTACCGTGCCCTCCTCGCGGATCGCTGCAAGCGCCACCTTCGCCTTAAACTCGGGACCGTGTTTCTTCCGTGTATTCGACAAGTCTCACCTCCGGCCAATCGGCCATTCCCAGGCTGGACTCTCTCTTAGCTGCCTGTCCAGTTTTCGGGGACCACTTCAGACTGTTATCGTCGCGACCTTTGCGCTCTCTTCGAGCGGCATGGCTGCGGAACTATCGAAGAATGGCCCCGTGGAGGGGCGGTTCTATTCGCACAACGTCCAGAAGATCGACGAGCTTCAGACCGCCGATGGCATGAAAGCCTATCTACTGGTTGCGGGTTTCTCGGACCGCTCAAACTCGGGCGAGAGGCGCTGAAATGGCCGAATTCTTAGGTTATCAGCTGAACCGTCTCAAAGACGTTTGGACTCAGCACCGACCTGGCAGAATGTGAGAAGTCGACACGTACGCCGACGAAATCGTGCTTCAGGCAGCCCGAGCAATTTATCTTTTCCCGTCTGGCCGCTGGAATCCGCGGCACAGCACGGAAATCCGCCATTTCTGCGCCTCATAGCTGAATTCGAGCGGTCCGAGAAACCCGCAACCAGTAGTCCTAGTGCCCCGAGTCGCTCATATTGCGGGATACAACCTCTTCAGTTTTACGCGGGCATCGGCGGTGGTGAAGTGCCAATCGGCTTAGCAATCGACAACTCTCTGGGTGGATCCTCCCTCCACCGGTGAAACGCGCCATCGGGGCGCACTGCAAGGATCGAGATGAAGGCAATCGAAATGAACGCGATGAGGTGATCCTTCGAGCGCTCGAAGATCGTGTTCAACCGCCGGTAGCGGCTTAGCCAAGCGAAGGAGCGCTCAACCACCCAGCAGATCCCGGCAGGAACGAACTGGCCATCGCGACCGCGGGCAATTGCCTCGACGGTGATGCCAAGTGTCTCGCCGGCTTTGGCCAACCGCTCACCGCGGTAGGCGAGATCGCCGAGCGCTGGGCCCTGGAAGCCTCCATCGGCGAGCGCGCGCAGAACCGGCACGATACCTTTTGTGTCGTGTCGGTTCGCCGGCGAGACGTCGATCGCCAACGGGAAGCCATATTTGTCGACTGCAACATGGATTTTGACGCCCCGGATCTTCTTTCCGCCGTCGACACCACGATCAAAACAACTCGGCGCCGAGTGACAGAATCGACTATCGATCACCACCGCGCTTGGTTCTGGAGCATCCCCGCAGGCACGCCGCCAGGTGCGGCGCAGCCGGTCCAGCATCCGGCGCCAGAGGCCGAGCCGGCCAGCGAGCGAATAGTCCGTATAGTGTGCCGAAGGGAATTTCGCAGACCAGTCCGATCGCTCGCCACTGGCATGCCACAGAAACAAACGCACCAGATCGCCATGACGGCCTTGCGAAGCGCCGCCCCGGCGAGCGGTGGCTTTGGCCCCGATCGCATCGGCCGCACACCATCCTTGGCCATGGCCGCAAGTTCCGCCAGCACTTCATCGACAAAAACGTCGACATCGGCAAACGCATTCCACGGGCCGGGAGACGTTTTGGCAGGACGGACGGCGGTTCCCATGGGCTGGCCCCAATGCTATTAATGGTCGCGATCGGGGGGATGGTTGCCTCTTCGGGCACTGCACTCAATTCAATGCAGGGTTGTTATCGCGATCGCACTGACTGGCTCGGGCCATCTACAAACAAACTCTAAGACTGACTGCTGACTTCTACCGCCACCTCATTGCGCCGTAGGGGCGGAACCGTCCACGGCGGGTCGTAGAACCAGGTGACCGGATTGCCCTCGGCCATCCACGGAGAGCCGCCGAGTGTCCCCAGCAACTCGGCCCCCTCTCCCGCCACAGCCCCCGCAGTTGGGCTACCGGAGAAGCGCAGGACTGCCATCGACGCTGGTGGCACGGCGACTATCCGGACCGAAGGGTCAATCGGTTTCGGTGCTGTCGCTTCGGTCATTCCGGCGGGCAGGTAGAAACGGATTGTCCAATGGTTTCCGCCCAACGATGTGTGAGCCACCGGAGCGGTTATGACGATTTCCTCACTGGCCTGAGAGACCGGCGCGGTCATCGGGATGCTCTGCTGGCCGGTGTTGCCGCCGAATATGTATTTGGCGAGCTTGCGGAAGCCGTCGCTGCGCGCCGCCACCTCATCGTTCACTATCGTGGTTTCAGCCGCCGTACGGGGGCCATATTGGCGGATCTCCACCACGTCGACATGGTCGACCACCTGATAGGGCGGCTCCTCCGTCCCGCTGCGGATGCCGAATACGGTGCAGGCTCCGAGCAGCAGATTGGATAAGACGGTAGCCATGCGCAATTTCTTCATGAGCTAACCCCCCCGACGTCCCCACCTCTAATTCTACTGTTGGGGTGGACGACCCCACGGCATCGAGTGCCAGAATTGGGTTGTCAGAAACCAAGACCGGAGCCGTCCATGTCCCACATTACCCGCATTGGCATCGACCCGTCCAAGGCCGTCTTCACGCTGCACTGCGTTGACGACACCGGCCGGGCTGTACTACGAACCAACCTCCGCCGCGCGCAAGTGGTTCCCTTCTTCAGGAGGCTTCCCCCTACCGAGATCGCCATTGAGGCCTGCGGCAGTTCCCATCACTGGGCTCGAGAACTCAGCGCCCTTGGCCACACCGTACGGCTGATCCCGCCGCAATATGTGAAGCCCTTTGTGAAGCGCGCCAAGAACAACCGCAACGACGCCGAGGCGATCTGTGAGGCCGCCGGGCGCCCGGGGATGCGTTTCGTGCCGATGAATTCCGCCGAGCAGCAGGGCCACGGCATGGTGTTGAAGGTGCGCGAGACTTGGATCGGTCAACGAACACAACTGGTCAACACGTTGCGTGGGCACGCTGCCGAATTCGGCGTGGTCGCCGGCAAGGGGACCAACCGCATTGCCCCATTACTTGAAGCGATCGAAGCCGAGACCGCCATTCCATCCGAGGCCCCAGGGAGATGCTGGCGCTGCTCGGACGCGAGATCGAACACCTCGATGCTAAACTGGCCGAATTCGAGGTGAAGCTGACCGCGATGCACAAGGCCAATCCGCTCAGCCAGCGGTTGGCAACTATCCCCGGCGTTGGCGTGATTATTGCGCTCACGTTGGCGATTGAGATCGATCCGGTGGCGTTTAAATCCGGCCGTCACCTGGCGGCCTGGATCGGTCTGACGTCGAAGGAGCATTCGACCGCCGGCAAGCAGCGCATGGGCGGCATCAGCCGAGCCGGCAATGAACGGTTGCGCCAGTTGCTGGTGACGGGGGCGACCGCGGTAATCCGATTCGCAGACCGGCCGGGCAACAAGCAGCCCAATGAATGGCTGCTGAAGCTGCTGCAACGCCGGCCGCGCAAACTGGCCGCTGTCGCGCTGGCCAACAAGATAGCCCGTACGGTGTGGGCCATGATGAAGAGCGGCGAGACGTACCGCCGCCAGCCCGGCGCGGCTGATGCGGTTTCCGTATGACATTTCGTCACGTGACGCTTCGGAGTGGACCCATGCCTCGTCCATCGATCGGTGACACACCCATGACCGGCGCCGAACGTCAGGCGCGCTACCGTGCGACGCACGCGAATGGCGAGCCGGTCATTCGCATCCGCCCTGCGGTCGACCGGCGCAGTCGGATCCAGCGCTGGTACGACACAATCGCCGGCCTCACGGACCTCCAGGAGGAGTATGCAGCATGGCTGGAAGCACTGCCCGCCAATTAGCGGGACAGCGCCATGGCCGAGGCCTTAAGGGCCATCGTCGACCTCGATCTCTCAGAGCTTCAGGCGACTGAACCGCCGCGCGGCTTTGGCCGTGATTGAACAACGAGATGGCCCGGCCGGCAGGGGTCACGATGACGCGTGGCAGGGAAGCCGGTTTCAACCGGCCACCGACTGAGCCGCGCGTCGTCGCCAGCGCGACGCGCGCCTTGCCGATCCCCGCTCGCTTGCAATCGCTTGTGCCCAATCCTTCAGACCCGAAGCCTTCTTCACCGGCGACAAGATCACCACAGCTGCCTCGTACATCAGGGTGCGGGCAAGCGTGTCGCCGCATCGCGAAATGCGCCCGCTGCGATCGACTTCCCCCGACTGATACTGCCTCGGCGTCAGCCCGATGTGCGCGCCAACCGACCGCGATCGGGCAAAACGGGCTGGGTCCTCAACCGTACTCACGTAGGCCAGCACAGTGACGACCCCGATACCGGGCACGCTCGTCAAAAGTCGGCACGTCGGGTCGTTCTTTGCCAGCGTGCGCACGGCTTTATCGAAGACCGCAATTTGTTCGCGCAGCTGACGCCACGCCGTAAGCATGGGTCGGACGATCGCCGCCACGTCACCATGATCGGCGAGCAGAGCCTCGACCCGTCTATCGAACGGAACGCCTCGCATGGCGCCAGGCAGCATCCCGAACGTCTTGAGCACACCCCGGATATGGTTCGACAGACGCGTCGTCATGCCGACGAGCTGCGCTCTTGCGCCAAGCAGGGCACGCGTCCGATGCGAATCGAGCGATTTCACGTACACCGACCGATACCAGCCCGTGCGCATGATTTGCGCGAGCCCCTCGGCATCGTTCTGATCGGTCTTATTCATCTGCATCTTGAGCGCGGCACTGGCATGCCTCGCATCGAGGCAGATCACGTTGAGCCCGCGCCCGCGCAGTTCATGGACAAGCCACGGTGTCATCGGGCCAGTTTCAATCCCGATGCTTGCATCATCCCCCGCATGCCGCCGCACCGCCCGCTCAATCGGTTCCGGCTCTGAATGACACTGACCGCGCCAGAGCCGGCGACCGGCACCGGCGACCACGCAGATTGACGTCAGCTTTTGCGAAACGTCCAAACCAACAAATCGGGCCACGGGCACCTCCATGTCTGAACCACCGAGCGACAACGCCCGGACCGTGGCACTATGGGGGTGGCAGGCTCCCGACCGCGATTACACGATGTCCACACATAGTTGCGGGTTTCTCGGACCGCTCAAATTCGGGCGAGAGGCGCTGAAACGGCCGAATTCTTAAGTTATTAGCTGAACCGTCTCAAAGACGTTTGGAGTCAGCACCGACATGGCAAATGTGAGAAGGCGACACATACGCCGACGAAATCGTGTTTCGGGGAGCCCGAGCAATTTATCTTATTCCGTCTGGCCGACGGAAGCCGTGGCACGGCGCGGAAATCCGACATTTCTGCGCCTCATAGCCGAATTGGAGCCGTCCGAGAAACCCGCAACCAGTAGATGGATTTCGAAAAAGCCGCGAAGATCCGTCAGGAGCTCGGGCTCGATGGCCTTAAGGTCAGCTTACCGCCCAATTTCGACGATCCGGCCTTCAGTCGGCACGTACTCGGCCTCGAACGTTGAAACTGTTGCTCGACACGCACATCGTGATTTGGGCGGCGCTTGACCCCGCCCCGTTGACCGAAGCCGAGCGCAAACGAATGGCAGAGCCCGGCACGACACTTGTTCTCTCAGCCGTGGCGGTCTGGGAACTGAGGCTAAAGTGGCACAGCTTCCACATCTCCGGCGGTCGAAAGGGCCCGGTCGACGGCGTTCGCAGCAGCGATAGACTGGAAGTTGCTGCCACAAATGGCTCGCCACGCCCGCCGCCGAGCTTACACATCCGCTCGGACACAAAGATCCGTTCGACGAATTGTTGCTTGTCCAGGCGCAGGAGGAGGGTATGCGCCTGCTTACCCCGCGATACCAAGTTTATTGGCCATCCATTCGCCGTTGCCGGCGGGCAGGAATGATTCCGCCCTGGTCTGAGCAAGGGTGAGGTGAAACCGACGGCGACGCGTCAGGCCCATCAACGTTAGCACCGACGTCATCAGGCCCCTCGGTCTGGCGTGAGACCAGCTTGAACGCCGTGACGGCTATTTCGCCGAGGGTCGTGTCACCTCCCGGTTTGTCCACGAGTGCCGACTGGCGCTCCATAAACACGTATCCCGAACCTACCCGAAGCTGGCCGACGCTTATGTTTGATCAGGAAAACGATCATCCAAGAAAATCCGCTGAGGAAGCTGCGTAATCAGGAACTATAAAGTCCGAATTCGGGATCTGTTATCGGGACGCGTCCCGCAATCGTTCCGCCAACATCGACAGTACATCGGCAATGCGCATAGCGGCATCCGGTGGCGGCAGCGGCATGCGCAGGCTTTGCGCACCGGTGGCCGGATCGCGCTCGACCCAAGGATGTGCCCGCGCCTTCGGATCGCCAGCCGACGCCAGTGCCGAAACGAACTGCACGCCAAGCTGCATCAGCGTCTGCCACGGATCGGCGGCGGGCGGCGGCGAGGCTTTTCCGAAAGACCGAGCCATCGCATCGGCGACGACCAGCGCGTCGATGTCCGTGTCGTCCTCGTCCGCGGCGTCTTCGGCCTTAACGATATTCACCACCTCCTCAGCCGGCGGCACCGCCTCGCCCTCGCCCATCCGGCCGGTGACGTTTTCGACCTCCTCCATGAACCGGGTCAGGCGCGAGCCACCCAGAGAAATTTCCGTGCTGCCGCCGTCGAGGATGCCGGCGGACAATGAGCGCTTGAACGCCAGCACCGACAGCATGCCCTCCTCAATCGTTCCCTTGGAGACGAAATTGATCACCTGGATCGGCCGCGTCTGGCCCATGCGGTGGATGCGGGCGATGCGCTGTTCCAGCACCGCCGGGTTCCACGGCAGGTCCATGTTCACCAGCGTCGAGGCATGCTGCAGGTTCAGGCCGGTGCTGCCGGCATCGGTGGACAGGAACACGCGGCACGCCGGATCGTTGCGGAATTGCTCAACCAGCGCCATGCGCTTCTCCGACGGCACGCCGCCGTGGAAGGCGACATAGCCGATATCGCGCGCCTCCAGCCGGCGGATCAGGATGTCGTGCGTGCGCCTCCACTGCGAGAACACGACGACCTTCGCCTCGGGATCGACGAACAGCCCGTCCAACAACGACCCAAGTTCGTCGGCTTTGACCCCGTGATCGGATTCCAGATCGAGCAGGTACGTGCTGTTACACGACATGCGCATGTTCTGCAGCGCGCAGGTCAGCCGCCGCTGATCCGCCTCCGACAGGAACTTCATCCGTCGCCAGCGCGCGACGATACGGACGACGGTTTCCGCATTCTCCTCGTGGAACTTCATCTGCATTTCCGTCATCGGAACCAGCAGATTTTGATCCGTTCGGCTGGGCAGTTGCAGCAACACCTCAGACTTGCGCCGGCGGATCATGACCGGCGCGAGAATCTGGCCGATCTTCTCCAGACCGGTGTAGCCGGTCACCCGGCCGCTGTCGTCCTTCACCTGGTGCTCATGCAGCAGCTTCCAGGTCGGCCCCAGCCGGTGCTGATCGACAAACTGCACGATGGAGATCAGTTCCTCCAGCTTGTTCTCCAGCGGCGTGCCGGTCAGCACGATGGCGTAAGGACTGTCGATGCGCTTCAGCGCGCGCGCGGCGATGGTGTTCCAGTTCTTCACGCGCTGCGCCTCATCCACGATCACTAGATCCGGCGCCCAGGCGGCGATCAGGTCGAGGTCCGGCCGCAGCTTCTCGTAGTTGGTGATCTTGCAGAAATCATCGGCGGAGTACTCCTTTTGCCGCTGTGCCCGCCCGCCGGCGATGACACGTGGCGCGTCCCCCCCGGTCCGGCCGGTAAAGCGCGAAATTTCGCTCTGCCACTGGTATTTCAGTGAGGTCGGGCAGATCACCAGAACCTTTGCAACGCCAAAATGGCGCGCCAGGATCTCCGTCGCGGCGATGGCCTGGATGGTTTTGCCCAGGCCCATGTCGTCGGCGATCAGCGCTCGCCCGGCGCGCACTACAAACAGCGCCCCCTCGGCCTGATACGGATACAGTGGCGCCTTCAGCAAGTCTGCCAGACCGGGGGCGGCCCCGTCGCCGGGGAACAATTCGGCGAGCTTTGCGCCGCGCCGTTCCGCGTCGCGCCGCCCAGCGATGAAGTCCAGCGCATCGTCATAGACGCGCAGTTCGTGACCGGCCCCCGACGCCAGTTGCAGGATCGGTTCCAGCGCGTCGAAGCGGTCCTCCGCCAGCAGGCCGTCCTGTCCGGCATCGAATAGACCGGAGGCAGCCTGCAGCACCGAAGGCGGGCAGTCCGATCCGGCCGCGAAATAGACGCCGCGCCGTCCCTGGTAGCGCAGGAACAACTCGGAATACGGCGGCCGCCAGCCGCGCTTCAGCGCGGAGCGGGCGCCGCGCTTCTTCTCAAGGTGAGCCAGGGTGAATTCGATATGCTTGCAGGTGCCAAGGTCGCCGGTCGCATAGTCTGGGCAGGAACAATAGTTGCTGCCCGGAAGCAGCCCGCGGATGGCGACTCGATAGCTGGACCGAGACGCCGGGTTGCTGACCCGGAACTCCGAGAAGATCGCTTCGCGGCCGATATTTTCCAGCCCGAAGACCTGCTCGCGCCCGAACTGCCGCCGTAGCCCGCGCTGCCACTCATCCAGCGAGACGCCCTCGGGCGGCTGGATGCGCGACAGCTTCGGCTGTTTAGCCGCCTTCCGCTTCACCGTCCGCTTCTTGCGGTCAACCTTCGTCGCCGCGCCATCGGCGCGCAACGCTTCCGCGCGCCCTGCGCCGCCGCGCCCCCCGTCCTCAATCAGCCGAAGATCCGCACCATCCGGCATCGCTCTGCCCCCCTCTGCCTGCGGAGGCCGCCGCACTGCCCGAAGGTTCGGCTGCCCCACAAACGAGGACGATAACCAGATGCCGCCGAGTCCCGTCACTCCCACTCAATTGTTAGGGCGGCTTCGAGGTGATGTCGTAGGTGAGTCGGTTGACCCCGCGCACCTGTTAGTGATCCGGCCGGCCACGCGGGTCGGCAGGACGAATAGCGCGTCTCTTCGGAAATTTCAGCGTCGGCACCGAGAGCACCGTCAACTTGTTGTTGATGGAATCGCCAAAAGCACGACGGTTTGAGTGACTGCTATCGACAAGCGTGATTACGCAGCCATCGCCACGCCGGTGACCTCGGCCCAAGTGGTGAATGCTTGATTGCGGGCGATACGAAATTTGGCGGCGGTTTCTTGGTTGGGGCGGCGGGAGAAAACGTTGGCAATCTGATCATGAGTGGAAAGAAATCGTTGCACCTGCCGCGGCGACTTGAAGCGCGTCATGATCCGCTTGTATGGGGTTTTGTTTATCAATGGAAATCATAGCGTGAGCCCGCTTTGGGGTGAGGTCACTCCGCGGCAGCGTTTGCGCAGCATCATGAGGACAGAGCGTCGGTTGTCAGTTAAACAACGCTTCTGTAACGGAACTCATTAAGTCAATCCCTTTCGAGCGATTTCTCTCTATATTTCTTCTTTTCGCTGCCGACAGTGCTATTTGATGGGTGGTGGGGCGCCGGCTTAGGCAGGTGCATTGGGGGGCACAGGTTGCTGATGCTATCAGACAAGCAAAGACAGATCGCACGCAAGAAGAACATCGCGCACGCTCGCGGCATGGCCCGCCGGATGCTCGCCGACGGCGTAGAGGAGGTCACGCTGACCTACTATGCCGATGAGGGATCGTTTCGTGCAATGAAGCTGCCCGTGGAGGGTAACGACTTCGAGCACAGACAGCGCACCAACGCTGAGATTGCCAAGGTCATGTTAGCGCACGGCCTTGATCTGAAGGTTCAGGTGCTGAACGCGGAGGAATATTTCGCCTGGCTTGGGGCGCGGCTGCATACATACCAAACCCTGCAGGAATACCCTGGCGGTAGGCACGTCTCCGGGGACGAGGCCAAGGCACTGCTCGGTATCGACTAAATCGCGGCTCTGGTGCAAACCTCGTTTTACGGCGCGGACTGTAACGAAATAGACTAACAAAATCAACTCCGCTACCGGCGCCAAAAAACCCAGAAAGCCGAATTTGCACCAGAACCCCTGACAAAGCGCTCAACGATCGGTGGAGCCACCTCGAGAAGACAGATCGCAAGAAGCTCCCGCATCCCTCACTCGCGAACCACGAATTCGCGATCGCCACCGATGTGCAGATGGTGACGCGACAAGGCATCCTCCGCCGAATGGCACAGCAACGTATCGAAACCATCACGTTGGCCGAACCGCGCAACGCCTCTCGGCCCCCGCTTGCGCCGCGTCTGCGGCGGTAAGTCTCTCTTTCTCGTTTTCTCTCTTTCTCGCGCGAAGGATCGTCACCTTTGGCCACGACCCGCTCCCTTTGGCGGGGCTTGGGGAGGCCGCCGTCCTTCACGGCCGCCGAGTTGAGCCTGACCCCGGCGAAGCCATAGCGTAGCGGGGGACGCGCCCCGGGATATTTGTACAAGGAAATTTCGATGTGTTATGATGATCCTGCCGGTCCAGGCTGCGAGGCCTATGACCGTTAAGGAATCGGCCGTCGTTGCCTCTCTCCCGGCCGCCGCGTGAGGATGACATGACGAAGGTGACGGAGCCGCAGTTCATCGAAAGCACCGCCGGGCAAGTGGCCGGCGAACTCGCGCGCCGGGGCATCGCCCCCGACCGGCACGTGACGATCACAATCGAGCCGGATGACTGGCTGGCCGAAGTGCGGAAAGTCACGCGTCCCCGCGTGATCGCGCAAGGGTGGTCGGACGCGGACATTGATCGCATCATCGAAGAGGAACGGGACGCCGTGCAGCCGCGTCCCGGATGAGGCTGGTCGTCGATACCAACGTCTTCGTAAGCGCTGCCTTCAAGGAATTGTCATGGCCCGGCATGGTCGTCCGATGGGTGGACAAATTCGGCGGCCTGCTCAAAACATCCGCCACGGAGCAGGAAATTTTTGACGTGGTGCAAAGACCGCGCATTGCTGAAAACACTGTGCCGCTCTTTGCCGCGAGGCTCCGGCAGATATTTGCGGCCGCCGAGCTGGTGACGATCACCGAGCGCGTTGCCGCGTGCCGCGATCCGAAGGATGACAAGTTTTTGGAACTGGCCGTGAATGGCCGCGCCGACCTGATCGTCTCCGGCGATGCTGACTTGCTGGTGGTCGATACATTCCGGGGAATCCCGATCATCACCCCGGCGGCGTTCGGTCACTCACAGGCCATGTGATCTACGTCTTGCACCGGGCTGACGCACAGCGATCCGCGTATTTTCGGACAGTCAATTGGTTGTAGGTTTTGACCAGCGTTGGCGGCAGCGCCTCCCCAGGCCGCCAGGCACCAAGCCTGTTTCATCTCAGGACTCGGTCGTAGTTGGGCTTGATGGCGGCTACGTCCGCAGCCGGCACCGACAGGACGAGCGGCATTTTGAGGTGATCGCCGGCAAGTGATCGGCGCTCAGGGCAGCCAGTCCCGCTTCGCTTTCGCGCGCAACAGCCCGGCGATTGCATCCGGCGCGTTCAAGCAGGCGCTCGCAATGGCCGGCGTGACGGCGGATACCCCGGCGACGGTGTTGTGCGACGGCGACGCCGGGCTGTGGCGGCTGCAACGCGAGACGCTACCGAATGCTACCGTCGTGCTGGATTGGTGGCACGCCGCGGTACGCTTCGAACACGCGCTACAGGCCGCTCGCGGCCTTGGCGCGGCCGACGCACACCTAGCTGCCGAGGCGGTTCGCGGACTGGACCGTGCGAAGTGGCGCTTGTGGCACGGGCGTTGGCCGGGATGCCGGCGCAAACTGGCGGCGCTACGCCGCTGGGCGCGGCGTACATCCATACGCGGCATGATTGGCATCGGGCGCCTGGAACATCACCTCGGCGAGCTGCTGGCCTATCTCGAGAGAAACCAGGGCGCGCTGGTCCACTACGCCGCCCGGCGCCGGAATGGCGAACCGATCTCGACCGCGTTCATGGAGAGTGCGGTCAACGAGATCATCGCCAAACGCATGAACAAGAGGCAGCAGATGCGCTGGAACAGGGCGACGGTGCAGCCCTTCCTCGACGTGCGAACAGCGGTGCTGAACGATACGCTCGAGGACGCCTTTCGCCGTCGCTATCCCCGCTTCCGCCCCACAAACGGCGATGAAGTGGTCGCATTGATGTCGTAATGAACCCCACAGGATTGCATGCTCCCCCTTCCGAGCCACCGGGATCACGGCTTATCTCGAAGCCGGCGGCACGTTGGAGAACGCCCAGGCGATGGCCGCACATGAAAGCCCGCGCACCACTAAGCTCTATGATCGCACGGGGGATGAGAGTAAGCGGAGCTCTATGCAGACAAGGTGGCGGCGAAACGGCTCTTCCACAAGGCATTGGCCCAGCCCCAAACGGCGAGCCCTCGCACCATCAGTCTTCTAGCGCCGTCGCGTAACCAGCGGCGGCGGGGGCGTGGTTCAAAATCGGCGATTTTTGGGTAACACGGACGCGTCGGAACGGCCGGGTTTTGAAGCCGGATTTCGATCGGCGGGTTGTCGTGTGCGGGAGGCCGGCCGGCCTCCCCGGATCACGCTTGCTGGGGTTGAAGCGCGCCGAGGCCCAACAACGTCAACCAGTGCGGATGGCTTTCGTCGGTCAATAATTCCCGCGGGCTGTGTCCGGTTCGCTCCGCGCGTTGACTGCGTATGAAACGACGGTGGTTCAAGAAAATCGTAGCAGGTCCAAATACGACCCACCCAGATGACGGCGCAGCGTGAAGTAATTGCGCAGTCGCAACTCCTGCGTGGCTGGGCAACTTACTTCAGCTACGGCACGCGGCTGATGGCCTACCGGGCGGCGGACCACCATGTCTACGAGGCGGTTCGCGGCTTCCTGACGCGGCGCCATAAGGTGCCTACGCGAGGCACACGGCAATACTCAGATGCTGTAGTCTTTGGAAAGCTGAGAATTGAGATTCTCCACCAGCGAACTGCTGCGCGGTGTTTGCGCCATCACTCGAAGTGACTGCGTCGAAGAGGGCGCAGAGCTTGCTTCCTAACTTCGTGCGAAGCTGGGGTAAGTTGAAGATACGTGTAAAAAGTGGTCACAAGGTCGCCCGGCTGGGTCGCGCGAGCGCGTTTGGTGATTTCTCCGATTATCCCCCGGCTCGCACGACCGCGATCTTGCTCCGAATCCAGCGAATGCTGAGTCGGTGGACGTGGCGGCAGCCCTCGTGCCGGCGGTCACGGCGTTCGCCGATGAGCGAAGACTCCGGTCCGGGCTTGGCTGTCAATGCATCGTCGGCGCACTGGGGGCACAGCAGCGCTTGTACTTGCGGCCACTGCCGCACGGGCACGGCTCGTTACGGCCAATCTTCCGTCCTTCTCGGCGCAGAGGTGCAGGCCGTGAAGCACTCGCGCGCGATCGCCGATGCGGCTCGAAGTAGCGGTAAATCTTGCTGAGGCCAGCGATCATCATCTGCAGCACTTCTTCGCGCTTGTCGGGCGAGAGTGGCTTGGGCCGCTTCGCCGGATCGGGGTCGTGCTCGTGAGCCAGCAACATGATCGGTAGCAAAGGGCCGCCGTGTTCATCGCTGACGATCAACTCGCGCCAACTCGCCGGGCGTGCTTGAACGCCACGCATGAAGCCTCGTGCCCAGTCGTTGCCATGTGCAAGGCCTTCATCATCTTCGAGCAGCACGGGCATATAGACGTGAGGCTCTTTCAGAGTCCGAAACAACTCGGACGAAATCGTGCCCCAGTGACGCATGAGGAGGCCCAGGATGTCCCTGGCTTGATTGTCGCTGTCGAAGGAGAAATCCTCGCCCCAGATCTCAGGTAGATACTCACTGGGTAGCACCATGTCCGGACTACAGATCAACGCTGCGAAATAGCCATCAAGCGATTCCATGGTCATGGCCGGTGCCCCGATTTCATCGAGAAATTCGCCCAGCCGGTTGAGTTCGTCATTGCTCAGTGGCTGCTGAATCGTCGGGTTGTTCATGACGGGTCGTTTGTTTCCAATGAGGTTGGTAATGCAACCGGGACAAGTTGATCGCGGGCGCGCTTGGTGATCTCTCCGATCAGTCCACGGCTTGCTCGACCAGCGAGTTTGCTTTGAATCTGGCGAATGCTGAGGTTCGTGGACGTGGCAAGTGTCTCGATCTCACGGATGATGCGCTGTTGGGTAGCTGGCCGGCCCAAATGCTTTCCCCGAACCTCGGCGGCCTTCATGCCGGCGGTCACGCGTTCGCTGATGAGCGAGGACTCCAGTTCGGCCATGGCGCCGATGATGGTGAACATCGCCCGACCCATTGGGCTGTCGGTGTCTACTTGATCCTGAACGCTGATGAAGCGCACCCCGAGATGGTTGAACTCTTCAAGCGCTACCAACAGGTGGCGCGTGCTGCGCGCAAAGCGGTCGAATTTCCACACCAGCACGCAGTCGATCTCGTGGTTTCTGACCGCCGCCATCAAGGCGTTGAGTTGAGGGCGGCCTTCTCGGCGGCCTGACACACCGACATCGCAGTAATCCTGAACGACATCGAGACCCGCCTGCGTGGCGTAGGCGCGAAGCCCGTCATACTGCAGGTCGGGCTTCTGGTCCGCGGTCGAGATCCGTAGGTAGAGGGCGGCGCGTGTCCCGTCCTGACCCTTCGAGGGTCGGCGCTTTCGTCCATAAAGGTGCTCCTTTGCGGACACCGAATCGTGACCTCCTATCCCCTTCAAAACAAATGCTCCATCAGGCTGCTACGGCGGACCCTTTTCTGGACACCCTATGACAGCCATCGACCGCACCGCCTACCCACGACCGGGTTCGCGGCTGACCCACGAGGAACTTCGTGCCCGATATACGCTGACCGAGACGGACCTCACCTTCGTTCGCCTGGGTGCCCGTGGTGACATCGGACGTCTGACGCTTGCGACACTGCTCAAAGCTCGCCAGGACCTGGGCTGCTTCCCGGCGATGGACGAGATTCATGCCGACACTATGGGGCACCTGGCGCAGCAGTTGGGACTGACGGCCTCGGTCTTGCCCGCGGTCACGCATAAGACCAAATCGCTGTATCGCTATCAGGCGGCGGTTCGAAGATACCTTTCGGTCACTCATTACGATGACATCGCCGAAGGACTGGTTACGAAAACCATTCTCGCGACGGCCGAAACCATGAGCGACCCTGCCGACTTGATCAATCAAGCAGTTGAAACACTGCAGGCCGCGTCGATTGATTTGCCGGCGTTCAGCACGCTTGATCGTTTGGTTAACCGGCTGCGCATGGAAGTCCACACTCGTATCTACAATCGTGTACTCGCGCGCGTGACACCTGAACACCTGGTGATACTCGACGCCCTTCTGGTCAAGCCGGCAAGCAGTACGACGACCAGCTTCAACCGCCTGAAGCAAACGCCCGGACCGGCAACCCCGACGACCATCAGGCTCTGGATCGAACGGCTTGACTGGTTGGCCGGCCTGATCGATCCCGACCCGCTCCTGGAGGGTGTTGCCCACACTAAGCTCCGCCAATTCGCTGCTGAGGCGGCGGCGTTGGAGGTAAGCGAACTTCTCGACATTTCCCAGCCAGGCAAGCGGCACACGCTGTTGCTTGCTCTTTTGCGTCAGGCACGCATGCGCTGTCGCGACGAACTGGTCGAGATGATGCTGCGCCGCGTCCGGCGGACCCAAGCCGCGGCCAAGGAGCAATTGGAGGCGTTGCATGATCAGCAACGTGAAACCGAGGAAGCGCTGATCGGAATTTTTGGCCAAGTGCTGCAAACGGCACAAGCCCGAGAGGCCGACGACGCCTTCGGGCGTCAGGTAAGACAACTCCTGGCGGAGCAGGGCGGTGTCGAGGCCCTGGCCACGCAGTGCAAGACCGTCTCCGTGTGGCACAGCGGCAACGATCTCCCACTGCTCTGGCCAATTCACGCCCGACATCGCAGCCTGCTGTTTCGGCTCATCGATTTGCTGGACATCCAGCCAGCGACGCAGGATCGCAGTCTGCTGGACGCAATGGCTGTCGTGAGCAAGCATCGCCATACACGCCGCGATGAATTGTCGGACTCGGTTGATCTCGGCTTTGCCTCGCAGCGCTGGCAGAACTTCGTCATCAAGCGCCGACCTCTTGTACTTGACCGACGTGCACTTGAGGTCTGCGTCTTCGTTTACCTCGCTGATGCTCTGCTGTCCGGCGATTGCTACGTCGTGGGCGCCGAGGAATTCGCCGACTACCGAGCCCAGCTCCTGCCTTGGTCGGAATGCGAACCACAACTCGCGGCTTACTGTGCAGCCCTCGGCATTCCCGAGCGCGGCGTGGATTTTGCTGCCGCCCTCAAGGCCGAATTGACGAGCCTCGCTGCCGAGGTTGACGCAGGATTTCCTGCCAACAGTGAACTCCGCATCGATAAAGACGGAACACCCCACCTGAAGCAATTGGCGACCAGCGTCCAACCCACAGGGTTGGTCGAATTCGAGCAGGAAATCCATGCACGGATGCCGGAACGGCATCTTCTTGATATTCTCAAGCATGCCGAGCACTGGGCGGGCTACACCCGTCACTTCGGACCACCATCCGGCACAGATCCGAAGCTTGCCAACGCCATTCAGCGATATGTTTTCACGGTGTTCGGCTACGGCTGCAATCTTGGCCCCAATCAGACTGCCCGACATGCCCCCGAGATCGCAACGGCTCAGGCGCTGCGTCGGATCAACGCGCAGCACATCAATACCGACAAGCTGGAGGCGGCAATGGTCGACGTGATCAACCAGTACGCCCGCTTCCCGTTGCCCCGCCATTGGGGCAGTGGCCGGGCCGCGATTGCTGACGGCACGCACGTCAAGCTCCGCGAGAACAATCTCATGGGGTCCAGGCACATCCGCTATGGCGGCTACGGCGGTATCGCATACCACCACATCGCCGATACCTACATCGCCCTGTTCACCAGCTTTATCTCCTGTGGGGTGTGGGAGGCGGTGCACATCCTTGATGCGCTGATGAAGAACCGATCGACAATTCAGCCCGATACACTTCACGCCGATACCCAGGGCCAGAGCGAGCCCGTCTTCGGCCTGTGTCGGCTCCTCGGCATCAAATTGATGCCGCGCATGCGCGGCCTGAGCGACGCCGTCTTCTATCGCCCGAACAAATCGATCCGCTATCAGCATATCGACACACTGTTCGGAGACGAAATCGACTGGGATCTGATCGCTACTCATGCGCGCGACATGATCCAGGTGGTGCTGTCGATCCAGGCCGGTCGGGTCATGCCATCAATGCTGCTGCGGAAGCTCGGCACATACAATCGCAAAAGCCTGCTCTATCGCGCCTTCCGCGAACTCGGCCGGGTCGAGCGGACGCTGTTCCTACTGCGCTTCATTTCCAGCACCGAAGTCCGCCGGGTCATTCGCGCCGAAACCACCAAGATCGAGACCTACAACGAATTTCTCGACTGGGTTTGCTTCGGTGGCCCGGTGGTGAAGAGCGGTGATCCGGTCGAGCAAGAGAAACAGCTAAAATACGCCAGCCTCGTCGCCAATACGGTGATGCTGTCCAACGTCGCAGACTTGACGGAGGTCCTCTGCGCCATGGCAACCGACAGGCATCCCGTCACCGCTGACCTGGTCGCCTCCATCAGCCCCTATCTCCGCGAACACATCCGCCGCTTCGGCAAGTTCTCCCTCGATATGGCAAACCTGCCGAAGCCCCTCAATCCGCAGCCGCTGCCATTCGAAGTCGCCTTGTGACCACTTTTTACACGTATCTTCAACTTACCCCTTCGCGTGCCACCGCGAGCGAGTCTGCCAATTTCGTCACGCCGCCCTTGCCCTGCGAAGGTGAGGCCACACGGCGATAAAGTCACCATCAGACGGATAGCCGGATGCTGCGCCAGCGGCGGCCGAAGCCGCGCAAGGATTCTTCATCCCCGAGTTCGTCCGCCCGCGCAGCCCCTTCGCCAAGATCATCCATTTGCGTAAGTCGCCAGCACGATCGCGATCCGATCTTCCGCCGGCAGGCCCGCGATGAATTCAATCATGTCCTGCACGTGGCTCGCTTCGCTGCCGATCCCGCTATGGCTGCGTAGGAACCGCCCGGCATCGATGCCTTTCGGCCAGAGCGCGGTCAGCGCCGTCACCTCTTCCCCCCGCTTCAAAGCAGCGATCATTTGAAGCAGTATGAATAGCCGATGCAGCCGATCGGATATTCAGTCTCGACCAGGCGGTCGAAGAACTCGCAGAGCGGGCCAATGGCCTCGTGCACGAGGTTGGCGACGAGGCGCTCGGCGGGCAGGCCGAGGGCGCGCAGATCCTTCAGCACAAGATTGTGGTGCCCGGTCTCCTCGCGGGCATGGATTTCCAGGTAGTCGGCGAGGTCGGGCCGGACAAACTCGCGCAGGCGTTTGGCGGCGCGGCGGAAATGGCCGGGGGTGCCGCGGGCATTGTGGTAGGTGCCCGCGATGTCGAAGACGTATCTTGGAAGCGAGGCCGCGCAGGGCGGCGCACATTCGTTCCCTAACGGC
>CAVYXX010000113.1:0-9227 GCA_963772355.1 uncultured Alphaproteobacteria bacterium
GCGACGGATTCCGGCTCAATCAGCGACTCGCTTATTTTTGGGTGTCGCCTTAGCTAGGTGGGCTGGCGAAATTGTCGGTGTGGCTGTTGAAGCTGGACGTCTGGCCCGATCGCATTGCTCCTGGCCGGCCGGACCAGAACGGCCGGCACGAACGCTTGCACCGCACGCTGGGCGAGGATGTAGCGCGGCCCGCGGCGGCAACAGTCGCCGAACAGCAAGTGGACTTCGACGTCTGGCGTGAGGATTTCAACACCTTCCGGCCGCACGAGGCTTTGGGGCAGCGCTGTCCGGCGGAGTTCTACGACCCGTCACCGCGTTGCTATCCCGAAAAGATCACGGTGTGGCAGTACCCTGCCGACCACACAGGCGGGGACGCCAATGACCGCGCCCGGTGATGCGGCCCGGCACCGGCTTGGTGCCGGGTCGTTGCTTCCACAAGGCTATCTTGATCACGCATTCAGCCGCGACTTCCGAACCGTCATTACGACTGAGGTGACGACAACGCCCCTACCACCAAGCGGGATCGAAAATCTGGGGCCGCTGTCGAATCGCTCGCGGGCCCAGCATAATCGCCGCCAGAATTTGCTGGATCTCAGTCAACATCCGATGGATGCCGATTGACAAAGTGACGCCGCGCCGAGAGCATTCTGGTGAGGCAATGCCCGATCCGTTCGGGAGCATTCCTGGATGAGGCAATACGCCGTTCGCGTCCCGCGTCATCAACCGGGCGTGAGATGTCGCCAGTATTCGGCATCCTCCCTGCCCCCTTTGTTAAAATGCGGGAACCCACATTTGCGGATGACCGATTTGGTGCTAGAATGAACTCGATGACGACGACTTTGCAGAATGATCCAGTCTTGGCACGCTTTCGTGCGGCGCTCGTCGACACTTACGGCGCCAAGATCGAACGTGTCGTGTTGTTTGGTTCGCGCGCGCGGGGCAACGCGCGCGCGGATTCCGATTACGACATTGCCGTGTTCCTGCACGATATGCCTCACCGGGCGCGGGAGATGAACCGGCTGGCCGATATCGGCACGGAAATTCTTTACGACATCGGTGGGGTTATTCACGCCATGCCTTACCGTGCCGGCTCCTATCGCGATCGCACACCGCTTATGCATCAAATTCGGCTGGACGGGGTTGATCTGTGAAGCATGTGACCCGGCTTTGAACCACGCCCGAACATCTACTTCAGTGTGGCGGACATATGTGCAACGATCGGTGCATATGTGGAGCGGTCCGACGCTTTGTAGATGATATGGAAACAGTGCATCTCTTTCGGTGAGTTCTCTCCAGACCTTCTGCCAATAGACATTTTGAATAGTAAATCTTGTCATCGATATGACCTGCCACGGCTCCTATCGCTGGTTTGTCGTCCGTGGAGACCGTGTTCGGACAACCGGATGCACAGGCCCGTTCATAAGGCGTCTGGTCTCCTGCAAGGATCGCGGAGATCATCAACGTTGCCGCATCCTTGTTCGGTCCGAACCAAACTGTGTCGCCCTCTCCGTAAGTCATGAGAGGATCGGAAAAGAGCGCCGCAGGATAGTCAACCGCCAGCGAAAACCGGTCGCTGGTCACCATAAGCCAATCCGAATCAGTGCCCTCGGCGCGTCCAGGGGTCGCGTATTGAATGGCCGCTAGCGCCAAGACTGCAAGGATGACGCCATGACCCCAATGTTTCATTGGTGGCTTCACAATCTGGGTTGTGCCTGGCTGACGTAGAACGCTGCCTTTTCTAGATCGGCTTCCGCGACTGCGGCAAGCGCTTGCTTGATCACCCCCGCTGTCTCCTGAGCTGTCGGCCCCGGTGCCGGTCGAAAGATCAGTTGGAATAGGGTGCTTTCGAGAAGCAGTGCCGCCTCTTGCGGTTTTGTTTCGACAAGGCATGTCTCAACGCGGTCCAGGCGCTCCCTCAGGCTACCGGTCAGTCTCATTGTCATTGGCGGCGGATTGATTGGTGCTTTGGACGCTGCCGGATTGGCGACCGCCACGTCGGCGGCAGCCAGCGATTTTGGATCGTCCTTCTTCGGCCCCGGTCGGCCGGTCTGTATCTTGAGGTTGGCTACCTGCTGCCGGAGTGCCTCCAGCTCCTTCTGCAATGCCTCCAGTTCCTGACGAAGGACGTCCCGCTCCTCGGTGACCATCATGTTCTCGCTGATGGGAGGCGTGCTGGCGGCTTGGAAAGAGCGTAGCCGGTTCAGCAGCGCGGGCGAATCGCCGAACGTTGCGAGACCGAGCAAAACGAGCCCCGTCATTGATGTGATCCCGACCGTCGTGTAGCGAACCGCTAAATGAGACATGGTGTCCTCCGGAGCCTGCACATCAAGGGGGCGCTGGACATGCCCTGACTATGAATTGCTCCACAGTTAGCCATCAGTCGCAGCCCGTGTTGCCGACGGGCGGGTTCCCGATCCTCACAGCGCTTGGCTCGCGCCTTGGCGTGTGACGCCACTTTGCGTGCGACGATGGTGGCGTATGCAATGGCGGCAAGCTTGAGTGTCTGTTTGTAGACGTCAGGCGCTCAGGTCCTCGGTGACGAGGCGCTTCAGGCGTCGTGCAAGGATCGAGATGAAGGCAATCGAAACGAACGCGATGAGGTGGTCCTTCGAGCGCTCGAAGATCGTGTTCAACCGCCGGTAGCGGCTCAGCCAAGCGAAGGAGCGCTCAACCACCCAGCAGATCCCGGCAGGAACGAACTGGCCATCGCGACCGCGTGCAATTGCCTCGACGGTGATGCTAAGCGTCTTGCCGGCTTTGGCCAACCGCTCGCCCCGGTAGCCGAGATCCCCGAGCGCAGGGCCCTGGAAGCCTCCATCGGCGAGCGTGGGCAGAACCGGCACGATACCTTTCGTGTCATGCCGCGTCGCCGGCGAGACGTCGATCGCCAACGGGAAGCCGTATTTGTCGGCCGCAACATGGATTTTGACGCCCCGGATCTTCTTTCCGCCGTCGACACCACGATCAAAACGACTCCGGGCGGAGCAACAGGATCGGCTATCGATCAACACCGCGCTTGGTTCTGGATCATCCCCGCAGGCTCGCCGCCAGGTGAGGCGCGCCAGTCCAGCATCCGGCGCCAAAGGCCGAGCCGGGTCCAGCGAGCGAACAGTCCGTATAGCGCGCCGAAGGGAATGTGGCATAGCAGTCCGATCGTTCGCCACTGCATGCGACCGAAACAAACGCACCAGATCGCCATGACGGCCTTGCGAAGCGTCGCTCCGGCGAGGGGTGGCTTTGGCCCCGATCGCATCGGCCGCACACCATCCTTGGCCTTGGCCGCAAGTTCTGCCAGCACTTCGTCGACAAAAAACGTCGATATCGGCAAACGCATCCCACAGACCGGGAGACGTTTCGGCGGGACGGACGGCGGTTCCCGTGTGATGGCCCCAATGCTAATGATCATGCGATGGTGGATGGTCGCCTCTTCGGGAACCGCACTCAATTCAACGCAAGGTTGTTATCGGAGTCGGACTGACTGGCTCGGGCTATCTACAAACAGACTCTCAGAACTCAACGCTCGGTCCCGGCGCCTTCCACGCTGCATCCCATGGGACGGGGGCACGCTCATTACTCACAGCTGACGCGCAGGGGGCGGCGGCTAGGCGGCCTGGCTGGGATTTTTGACGGCCCTCTGCATAGAGGGTGCTCAGCGTCCTGCTAGAAGTGCCGCTACGGCAGCGATGAAGCGCCGTGCGGCTGCGATTGCCTCCGCCGCCTGTTCAGGCGTGACATGGGAGTCGGGCCGGTCTCGTAATCGGCAATTGCCTTGAGATTGTAAGTGCGGCCGAGAAAGGCACGATCTTCATCGACAAAAGTTGGGATGTCTTTGACCAGCTTGGCAAACTGCCCCTGGACGCCACTATGCGTCTTTGGGATCGAGCCGAGGTTTTCGAAGAGCCAGGCCTGCGCCGCATGAAAGCCTGCCAGATAGGCGGCGCGCCCGGCGTGGTCGATCATCGGGACCGAATATGCGACTTGCGCTTCGTCAAGCAGCGCCCGCGCCTTGTGCATGTAATCGGCGCTTTCCGGCTTCACAGCTTACGACTCCCCTCATAAATACACAACGTCACTACACGAGGCCTAGAGTTCGAGAGAACAACGGCTGCTGGTCGAGCAGTCGGGTAAACGCCAGCATCAGCGGCTGTAGCCAACGCTCGGGCATCGTGGGGATCGGGTCGTAAACCATACAGCCCTGTCGAAACAGCGAATGCTCCCTCCGCTTCGACGTGTTGGTCTTCAACATCCTGTCGTAGCCATGATCGGGAACATCAGATACCACCGGACCGCCCACAGGATCACCTCGGCAGTGAACTGCCGCCCTTTGAAGGGCCGATCCTGGCGTACCTGGATCGCTTGTCGACGTCGTGTCATCCCACCGCGTTTACCCGACCAGGTCGGCGGCGCAAAGCTGCAACAGAACCAAACTATGCACCACATGGGCTTCTCGTCGCTTTGCGTCGGCGTTCCAGACGCTCTCGGCGAGGGCGTAATAGGTGACGCTTGAGCCGTCGCGGTTGTGACGCTGGGTAATGCGCAGATACATGCCTCACAGATAAAGCGATTCGCGAACATCGGCAATGCCAAGACTGCCCAGTCGTGTGCCTAACTTTTTGAGCAATTTGCGGCTGACCATTGACCCACAGTTCAATCATATCAATGATTTAGCGCGACCGCGGACCGTGAAGTATGCCCCATGACCGCGAACCCGGGCCGCCGGAGTTTCGGCGGCCTTCGCGGCGGACAGGGAACCCTTTAGCTGCTCTTCGATTGCCAGTGCTTCAATGTGTCGAGTGAAATATGTTTGACTGCCCAATGCTCGCCCAAATAGATATCGCACATCCAGAGAAAGTCGCTTATGGCTCGCAGCATAACCGCAAGTTTTTCGCGTTGGCGGCGGTTTCCCAGCATGGACCACGCCATTTCGATATTCAACAGCATCCTCTATCTGTTTGATGATATGCCGTGGTGGCGTGATTGGCCCGCCATCGGCCCGCTGAGCTCTCACCTGCAATGTCGGTAGGAATTTCCGCAGGACCTTACCAACAGGTGGCGTCGGTATCTCTTCCATAAGCCAACCTGTTCCCGGTATCAGAGCAGCGATCAATTCCTTGAGACCGATTTCGGCGGCTGAGACGCCTACGACCAATGCGCTGCGCGGATTTATCCCTATCTGGCTCCATGCCTCTTTGAATAATTGCCGAGCGAGCGGTTCCTCGGCCCCCGCTTCCACCTTGCGCACGACTTCATCAACTCTAACGTTTTTTGCATAAATACTATGAGTGGCCTCTTCTAAAAGAACTCCTATTTTCCTAACCTCCGAATATCGGAACCATTTGTTCCCGTCATTCGAAAACCAAGCGTGAGATTGACCGTATGGGTCTGGCAGACTATCTAGTCCATGTGTCCAATTAAGCATGATGATAGTGGATCGGGCTGCGGCACTTATGTGATGAAAAATGTCATCAATAGTTTTGAGCGTAGCCGGTTGAAGTATTTTTATCCTAACGCTAACGCTGGTTTGATCCAGGCTAGCGCATAACTCGGCCTTGACTTCGGGTGTTACATCGGTAATACTTATTGCTGTGCAAATGGTTTTCGCAGTCACAGCAGGGTGAGCTTCATCCTTCGGAACAGCCTGTTTTAAGCTAACTACAACTGGTGGTGTTGTGTTGCAATGAGCTCTAACTTGAGGTGCGCCGCGCCCATTTTGCTGCTCCCCGTGCTCGCATAGCAGAACTAAGGGCCTGTCAGGGATCAACCGCTCCATCTGAGCGATTGGACGGCTTGATGGTGTAGTTCCATTCGCCGTGAAAATCTGCCCGGATGATGTTTACGGCGGCCAGTTCCTTGTCCGAGACGACGACACCTTTCGGATAAAGCCTATCGTCGAGTTCGCAGATCACCTTCAGGCCGGTCTCAGTCGTGGTGGCACTGATCAGATCGAGAATGACCTTGTAGCTAACCAGCGGCTTGGCGCGCCAGTTCATGGTGATGAAGGAAAACAGCCGATGCTGTCGAGTCGCCCAGGGGAGTTTCACCCCCAGGCGCTCCTAGGTAGGGTCGAGGACTGGCGCGCCGGTCGGCCGAGGTGTCCCGGCCGTTCCACGTTTCCAGCCCCCTCCGCGTCGCACGCAACGTGCGGATTTCCCGCATTGCGCGCCCCCATCTGCTTCATGCCGAGGCTTATGGGACCTATCCTGCCGGGGCGACTTTCGGCCCGTCGCGGCGCACCCGATAGCCGTTAAACAGCTTCAGGATGTTATACAGCCACGGCCTACTCCATCGGTCCCAGCCGAAGCCCCGTCGTTTCTGAGCGTGCGCCAAATGGCGCCTGACCTTCTTCTCCACCCAATCTTTGATGTGGCCGAAGCACTCACTGGAGTGCCCGACCACGAAGTAGTTCACCCACCCCCGCAGCATCGGATTGATCAGGCTTATCACCCGCTCAATCGGTTGCGATCGGTGTCGGCGGAACACCTCCTTGAGCTCCCGCATCAACGGCGTCCGCTTTTTGAGCTTGGGCGTGTAGTGCGGCCGCATCGCTCCGCGTAAACTGCGGAGGTAGCGGAAGTCGAAACCCAGAAACCCGAAGCTTTCACCTCGCTCGAGGTCGACCATCCGGCTCTTTTCATCATTGATTTCCACCCGCAGCTTGTCGAATTCCTCCCGAAGCCGTCTGTTTACCGCTCCAATCAGCCAGTCATGCCGCTTGTAGGCGTCGATCAAGATCACCAGATCGTCTGCAAATCTCGCATATTCGATGTAGGTGTACTTGCCGTTGCGTGTGACCTCCCGCGCCCGCTCCAGCATCCGGTCCGCCTCATTGAGGTAGAGGTTACTGAGCAAAGGCGAGATGACACCGCCTTGCGGAACGCCCATCTTGCCAGAAGCTTTCAGCATAATCTTCAGGAGATGCATGACGTCCGCGTCATCAACTCGCTGTGCCACCTTCTCCAGCAGCCGGTCGTGCCGGACGTTGTCGAAGTAGGCTCGCAAGTCAAAGTCGAGAACGCGCGTCTTCCGTTGGACGATTGCGTCAGGATCATCACCCGCCGCACCGGCGGAGGAAAGAAGCTCCCCGAGGACATTCGGTTCCACAGCTTGTAGAGGTTATCCGATAGCTCGGCCTCAAACTCTGCAACCGACTGGCCATCCACTCCAGCCGCCCCCTGGTTGGCCTTCACTTTCTTGAAGGCTTCCCAGACTTCCTGCTTCGGAATGTCGAACGGCTTTGCCTCGTCCACAGAACTCCTCCCGTTACCGGTTGGCTCTGGGCCGCGGCTGAACAATGCCGTCCCTTCGGTCCAGTCCCATTACAGAACCTTCAACCCTACTACGGACGGCTCCGCCCCTGTGCCCCGCATCGGTACTCTGTCCTTGCGGTTTTCGCCGCTTGGACGTCTCCCTTGGCATCGGAGCGACAGGTTCTCACGTTCCATACAAGAGCCTGGTCTGGCTTCGCGCCGCCTACATGCCGGATGCCGCTCGGCCAGGCTTCAGGGCCACCGCCGCGCTGATCCCGGGAGAAGATCGCACCCCCGGTTTTGACATCGCCTATGGAATTTCGACACTTCATCGACGGTTCGCTCTCGCTCGCCTCTCCAGACCATACCTGACGGGATTGGATCCCGCCTTTTGCTGCAACGCTCACCACCATCGCTTTGACGACAGCAGCTTGCAGTGGTTTGAGACCTGCACCTGACTGCCGGCCTCGGGGGGCCTGCCCCATGGGCGCTAAAATAGTTCTGGACTCGGCTCGAAATCGGTACAATTCTGGGAGCAGATGCAAAACATAGCATCGCTCCACACCGACGAATTTCCCGCGCTTTTGGCTCGTCTGCCGCCGGATCTCGACCTGGATCAATTGGCCATCGAGCACAAGGCGATCCAACGCGGCCGCAAGATCAAGACCGGCACCGAGCTGTTGCGCCTGGCCTTGGCGCACGGGCCAGGCGGCATGTCACTGCGCGACGCCGCGGGTTGGTCGGGGATGCTTGGCTTGGGTAGCCTGAGCAATCCCGCCGTCAAATACCGCCTGGACAACTCGGTGGAGTTTCTCGAGGCCGTCACCGCTCACCTGCTGGCGGCAAGATCGGCCAGCCAAGCTCTGCACTGGCCGGGTCGTACGATACGTGTGGCCGATGGCACCTGCATTTCCAAACCGGGCAGCAAGGGCACTGACTGGCGCGTGCATGGCGTCTACGATCTCGGCGCGGGTGGCTTCTCGAACCTCGAACTGACCGACGTTAAAGGTGGCGAAACCCTGACCTACGGCGCGCCGGTCGTAGGCGAGGTGCGTATCGGCGACCGCAACTACGGCCGCGCCAAGCCGTGGCACCGGTTCCTCCAGGACAGCGGCGGGAAGGCTGATCTGATCGTGAGGATCAAGTGGAACGGCTTCCATCTCACCGGCCAGGATGGCTCCGCGTTCGACCTGATCGATCACCTCGCGACCCTGCCGAACGACCATCTGCCGCACGAGATCGACGTTCAAGCTCTGGTCCGGCGCGGTGTGACGACGCCGATCCGCCTGATCATCTTGCGCAAGCCGCCCGAGGCCGTGGAGGCCACGCGCAAGACGCTGCACGCGCAGGCCAACCGCAAACAGAGGGTGCTCGATCCGCGCACGCTGATCGCCGCGGAGTTTCTGATCCTTGGCACCTCGCTGCCAGGCGAGGACTACCCTGCCGTGGAGGTACTCGCCGCATACCGGCTTAGGTGGCAAATCGAACTCGCGTTCAAACGGCTGAAATCCCTGCTCCATATCGATAAGCTGCCGGCGCGTACCGACCTCGGCGCACGAAGTTGGCTGTATCCGCATCTTATCCTTGCGCTGTTGTGTGACGACTTGAGCCAGGTTTTCCTGGAGTCTTCCCCTCAGGACCTTTTCGATGCCGAATATCTGCCTTCACTGTGGACAGCGCAGAAAGTCGCAGTATGGGCACTGGTTGACGCCATTCGCGGCCCGATCACGATCCAAGCGATGATGCGGGTAACTGGGGACATTCATAAATCGTTCGCAAATGCGCCCCGGAAACGCAAACCCCATGTCAAATACCCCAGAAGGCGACTATTTTAGCGCCCATGGGGGCCTGCCCCCATCTCTCGTATAGTTCCACATCTCCGTTCTCCGAGGATGTGTTCGTGACACACCGATCTTGTTCCACTTGCTGGTTCCAGGCGGCAGGTGGTGGACGGTGATTTCAATGCCAAGTTCGTTGGTG
>CAVYXX010000114.1:0-10959 GCA_963772355.1 uncultured Alphaproteobacteria bacterium
AGTAGAACCAGCGTCCCTGGATTTGCGCCGGCAGGAACGTAACGTCCCAGCACCAGATATCGCCGGGGCGGCTGGCAATGTGCGTGGTCGGTGGGCGCGACGTCCGCGGCGGATGGGTCCGTCCCCGGCGGTTCATTTGGCCGTGCGCGCGCAGCACCCGATGGAAGCTGGACTCACTAGCGATGTAGATACGCTCGTCGGCCAGTGCCGGGACAATCCGCGCCGGCGGCATCTCGGCGAAGCGCGGTTCGTTGGCCACCGCGATGATCCGGGCCCGTTCGGCCTCGCTCAAAGCGTGCGAGGGGACCGGGCGTTCAGCGTCCGGCCGCCGATCCCCCTGTACCAAACCGTCACCGGCCTTCCAGCGCCGCAGCGTGCGCGCGTCGATGCCGGCCAGGCAGCTAGTGCAGTTCTCGTCCCGCCGCCGTCAGCCGATATTCGACACTCATTCCACGTGAGGCGGCGCGCCGTTCCAGCACCCCGGCTTGCACGAGCCGCCGTAGCCGCTCGGCTAGAAGCGAGCGCGAAACCCCAGGAAGGCCGCGCTTGAGGTCATTGAAATGAGTGATATCGGCCAGCAGCTCGCGGATGATGAGCACAGTCCAGCGGTCGGCAAGGAGCTCCGCCGCTCGGGCGACTGGACAGTATTGACCGTAAATTTGCACGGACTGATCATAATCAGATTTGGCTCGACCCACCAGTCCGATTTCTGCACTAGTCAACATCTCCCAAAGGCATCACACTCCCGGATTAGCGTCAATCGGTACCGCTGCCCGCGGCGGAGCGTCCGAACCACTAGAAGCCTGCAGTCACGTTAGTGGCAGGACGCCGGCCGTTGCGCTTTGCGGGTGGTCATCAGGAATGAATAAACAACAACTTCATCCGAAAGGATGATGTTATACAGGGGCAAAGGTGATGTTGAAGAAGCCGCTGACTTCTTGAGGCTCGACCTCAGCCCAACCGACAGCAGGACAATAATTGACGCTCCTGCGGGCGTCTTGATCAGTGGCGTGCAGGTCCTCCGCCCCAGCCAAACCATAATCGGGGTAGGACATCCTCCAGGTAATCTGCGTGTGGACTCAACAACAACAGCGGGGTGTGTGATGGGCTTACAAGCACGGCTATTCCTTGGTATGGCCCCCGCGGCCATTGTCTTCTTCCAGCTTCCCCATATGGGCGCCCTTGCAGCGCCGGCCGCGGGCGATGCCGTCATGCTCTGGAATGCGAACGCAGGCGTGGCTGCCACGAAGGCATGCATCGCTCCGTTCGACGATCCGTTCCACAAATCGCGTATCTACGCGATGATGCACATCGCCATCCATGATGCGTTGAACGCAATCGACCGCCGGTTTCAGCCTTACGCATTCGACAAGAGAACGGAACCGGGAACTTCTACGGATGCCGCGGTGGCGGCAGCGGGACACGATGTTCTGGTTCCGCTCATCGGCCAACTGCCTCCTGAATTAGTCAAGAAGGAGTGCATCGATGCGGGCGTTGCCAGCGCCGAAGCTGCCTATATCGCTGCCCTTGCCGCCATCCCCGACACGCCGGCCAAGAAAGAGGGTATCACCCTGGGACAGGCATCGGCGGCAGCGATCCTCAAAGCGAGGGCTGATGACCACGCCGTCGGGCCTTTCCTGAATAAGAACTGCCCGCCGCCCGAGCCTGGGAAGTATCAATGCACACCGGGGTTCCCATTCATCGCTTTTGAGACATGGGAAAAAGTCACCCCCTTCGTACTGGAGAATAATGCCCAGTTCCGGCCTGGGCCGCCCTACGCGGTGACTGACAAATCCTTCGCCACTGACTTGGATGAAGTGAAATCGCTTGGCGGTGATGGTACCAAGACACCCAGTGCCCGCACCGCCGACCAGACCCAAATTGCCCTGTTCTGGCTGGAAAGTTCCCCGCTGAAATGGAGCCGCATTGCCAGAACCGTCGCAACCAACAAGGGATTAAACCAGTGGGAGAACGCGCGGCTGCTCGCCCTGCTCAATATGGCACTAGCGGACGGCTATGTCGCCATGGTCGCGTCCAAGAGCCATTACAACTTCTGGCGCCCGGTCACCGCTATTCAGAGCGGCGGTGATCCAACCTGGACACCGTTGCGGCCGACACCTCCTGACCGAGATACCCTTCGGGTCACGCCATGGAAGGCGGAGCGGGGGCTGAGGTGCTGAAACAGTTCTTCGGCACTGACCAGATCAGCTTTCAGGATTGCGGGTTGGCGCTTCCTGCCGGGAGTACCTGTGGCGATGCGACGCCGGTACTCCGTTCATATACCAACTTCACCCAGGCGGCGACCGAGAACGCGTATTCGCGCGTCCTCGTTGGGTATCACTTCCGCAACTCGACTAATGAAGGTACCGCGTACGGTCGAAAGATTGGGGAGCGTGCGGCCACTCTTCGTCTGTTGCCTGTGCAATAAGTTGTCCGCGAGGCTTTCTCCATCTCCCACCGACTTGGGCCGCCGGGGCGGCTAATCGGTGATAGATACAGGCAAGGGGCTGGTGCGCGGCGCCGGCCCTTCTTGCCCTTCATCGACAGACGACTTGTTCCTGTTGGTGTATGCGTACCAGGAGGCCAGTTGGTTAGTTCGGGCCAAGCGCGGCGATTACCGCTTTGGTCTTCCCGTCGAGATCGCCATCAAGGTTTGTGGGGGAAGATTTTCCCGCACAGTCGGCTGAGCCAGCCGCGGCGTCGCTTCGCTCGCTCGGGCGGACTTACGGCGGGTTGCAATTCTCAAGGTTTTTGGAACGCGTCCGGTCATCTCCAGCGCGCGTCTTGGAAGTCTCGTCCCTGGGAGGAGACTTCTTGTCGCCGGAGACATCTCGGCTGCCGAACAAATAACCGATAATCACGCCAGCCAATGGCGTCATCGCAGTGATTGCCTTAAAGTCCGTCCGGAACTATTTATTGGAATTGCTTAGCTTTCTTAGCATCAGCCGGGTGGATGCCAGTCTGATGAATGCGAGGGCGTTACGGGTCCGGTTCTCGAAATCCTTGGCCAACCGACGGCATCGGTTGAGCCAGGCGAAGGTGCGTTCGACCACCCAACGTCTGGGCAGAACCTCAAAGCCCTGCGCGGTGTCCGAACGTTTGACGATTTCAACGGCCAACTCAGCCCATTTCATGGTGACGGGATTGCTGCTTCTCGCCGCCGCCCTCTTGATGATTTTCAAACGGACAGCGGATCTTCGGGAAATGCGACCCATTCGACTTGGCCCGGCTGCCGCTGTGGGTGCCGGCGCAGGGTTTGTCTCGGGCCTGACCGGCGTTGGCGGCGGGGTTTTCGTCGTGCCTGTGCTAGTCGGACTTGGCTGGGCGTCTGCGCGCCGAGCCGCTGCTATCGCCGCCATTCATTCTGGGAAACTGGGTCGTCGGGTTGCTGGGTAGTTATCGTTGCCGGTCAGAAGGTCGCTTCAGGCGCGCCTCTTTATTCCGTCGCGGCAACCGCGGGCGCGGGTATAGGCGCGGCGATTGGGTTTCCGGTGGATGTCTGAGCGGGTCACTCGATACGTGCTGGCGCTTATCCTCCTGGTTGCCGGGTTGCGTATGATGGCGGGATAGTCTGATTTTCAGATTGCGAAATGCCGGCGCTGGCTGCGCCGGTGCCGAACTGCATAGAGCAGACGGGCGAATTCAGCTGAACGGAGGCCGAGATGCCGATAACGCCAACGCGACATAAGATCGGACCCGCACAGACACGATTGCCTGTTCGCGTCGACCTTCCATCAGGCGCACGGTTCGGGCCCGCAAGGTGCGGCTGTTGGAAGGTCGACCGAACAGGATCGATCTCGGCTGCGGCCCGTGCGATGCACATGGCGATGACCGAGCTTGGTGGCTGGTGAACGGGATCGCGGCCGTTGGTCCGGTCATCGACGCCTATAAGGGAGGCGGCCAACACGGAGGTGCCCGACTAACCGACGCTGGTAGGACGTTGGTGACTGAATACCGCGCTGTCGAAGCCGCCGCCGCGGCAGCCTCACACAGTGACTTGCAAAATTAGTGGATTGCCTGCATGTCCGATAAAAGACCGAGCGTGGCCCACACTCGCCGCGGCTACGCCACCAATCCCCGTTAGGGCCGGAAGCCGAGCGGATCGATCTCCCGCCGCGTTCAGTGTGATGGTTTTCTGAGACAAGCTCGGGTGAGCGCCGAAAGATGCTTACGAGCTGTCATCGCCGCGTCTACCTCTATGGCGCGATAAGTGTTCACAACAGCTTTGCCGACCTCCGTCAGGACGGCACCGCCGCCCCGGGTGCCTCCAGTCGCTGTCTCTACAACGGCAGTGCCAAGACCCTGATTGAGATCATCAACGAGATCCCAGGTCCGCCGATACGACAATTTCAGCGTGCGACCGGCGGCGGAAATTGAGCCGGTCCGCGCGATCTGCTCCAGCACGGCGATCTTGCCTGGGCCGATCCTGCCGCCGGATGCCAGTTCAATCCTGATGCTGAGCCGGTCGCCCGCACTGGCCGCATCGGAGAGCTTACGGGGACGTCTCGGCATGACGGCCAGCAAACCACAGCGAAAGTCGATTGATCAATCGGAGCGGGTCACCTGGCCGTTTGCGCACTTCATCGCTGATCACACCACCCCTATACGACACAGCGAAGTGAGCATGGCGAGCGGTGTGAATGGCAAGCCGCCCGTGTTGGTCAAGCTGCTGCCTCGAGGCGGCCGGGTGCCTGATCACAAACCGTCATGCCAAGCTGCGGCATTGGCAAACGCCAATCGGCACCTTCGGCACGCCTACCTCAAGTTATACGGGCACGAAATGTACATTCGTGGGGTTTCCGTCCGCATTCGTATAGTGAAGCGTGACGTTTTTACCCTCGATGCCCCAGGAAATACCACCGCCGAAGTTGATTTTTGTGCCGCCACTGATGAGATCGAGTTCCTGCATCGAGACGTCGCGAATCTCGCTTGCGCCAGAGTGCTCGGTCAATTTACACTTGATCTTTGTTAGCATGTCAGCAATCCTCCATTAATGTGGGACAATATTGTCCCACTTCTGCGTATGACGGTCCTGCGCTTCGGACTGTGAACTAAACCACATCCCCGCGGACGTGATTCGCTTATTGCGAATGCGTCGCACTTGCGGCATACATTGGCCATCCGACGGGGGTAGCGCTCATGGAATTCATTGAGGCCGTGAGCTGGTCTACAATCTGGCCAGTGATGTGCATACCCACCACGCATGCTGGTGGCTGGGAAACAGAATTGCCCCAACCGGAGATGCGCCAATCATCTGACGGCGTTCTGGCGACTGTGCTGCTGCGGCAATTCTCGGGAGGTTACGGTTTCTCGAAATCTCGCCTAACTGGCCGATCTCCAGGAATTGTGGCGCCTCCCGCTAAGGCGCGGTAATGGCCTCGGTAGGCCAGAAGAGCCTCAAATCCGGTCCAAAGAGCCAGATAAAGAGCCTTTGGCGAACGGTGGCCACCTCGACAAACGACCGTTCGATAGCATCACTTGCATCTGCAGGTATGGGCTGGCCGTTACGTTTTGTAGTCTTAGCCCAACCAATTGTAAAGCGTGCTGTGACCGTGAATACTGCGCGTAATCCCTTAATCATCCGCTCTTGTATTTGCGATGGAGCCACGCTGCCGATCGGGAGAATGTCACGGGTGGCGATGCAGCGCTGGGTCGCACTTTCACCATCGCCGGTAGCTGGGCCCAGAGCCTTATCAGCTACCATGGGTGTGGGGTTAACCGACCAGCCTCGCCAACGGCGGCCGGGCGGGGTGCAGCGTAATTCCACTGTCTCCCAACTCGACCCTTGCCTCAGGATAGGCGGCCGTGGCGGCGGACAGGGCTTCCACGAAGCTTGGCTTGAAATGCTTGATCGCCTTGAAGCCTGCGCCGAACTGCGCATGAATCGCTGGCCAGGAAATGGGGGTAGGCTTCCCGAGCTGATGGCATCGCCAAGCGAGCCAGACGTAGATGTCCAGAGACATCGAGCGGTCACGGAGCTGGCGGATGGCGGCTTTTAACAAAGGCACAGGGTGATTCGGCGGCGGCATAGAACGTCTCATCTAGCACAACTCGGTCTTCCCACAGGCAAGCTTGGTCGTCGCGTTCGGGTATTTTAAACCGCAGCCCCGACGTTACTATGCCGCCGCGGGTCCAACCTTCATGCTGGTCGTCCTCCCAGAAGAATTTTAGCGTACAGGCTGATATCCGAGCAGCCTGTTCGCGGAGGCCCCGGGCCGTTTCTCCACCGACAGATAATCCCATCGTTCCATCCAGTCCCGCATAGAGCGGCCAAGCGCGACTTCGCGGCTGCCAGTCCGCACAGCTTGGGTTTGTAGGTAAAGGAGGATCATTCGGGCACGGGCACCGTACGGAACGCCATAGGTAACAGCCTTGCCATGGGCCTTCATGCGGCCAGGCTCAACCCACAGCGTGACCCGATGCCCTTTCTTTTCCCAAGTCTCGTCGTCGGGCAGCCGTTTGTGCGGCAAGCTAGTCAGGCAGAAGCCGGTGTAACTGATTCCGATCCGTTGGCTTTCGTCGGCGATCACTTCTGCGGCGATGTCCACCAGCGGGCGTTGCTTCTCCGAGACCAATTCTCGAGCACGTTTCCGTCCATGAATGAGCACCAGATGATGTAACCGAGTTACTTCGTTGTGTTTCCACTTCCGCCTCTTTGAGCGATCGATCACACCCTGCTCAATAAAAATCGTGGCTGTCAACTGTGGGGTTAGCCAACCAAGCTATTAGAAAGAAGTAGATTTCTAATTAGTAGTTTAGCCGGTTCTCCCCACGGGATAACCCCGAGTTGCGCCGGTTCTCCCCACATTTCGGACGGTTCTCCCCACGGGATAGTTCGCAGCTGTAGTGGGAAACCAGCAAGGGCGATTTCGGGCGGCCGGTTAACCCCACGGGATAAGTTTGCGCGAGTTGCTGACCAAGATGACCCAGACAGCGCCGGTGCGATTTGCTGCGTCAACCGAGAAAGACCCGCGCCGACGGCGTGCTCTCACGTTGACGTGGTGGGATGTTCGGATGCGGGCATGCTCCCCCGAAGAGCATCTCGGAAACAGTCAATTCGGGCATTTATCGACCAAGATGTCAGCGGTCGAAGCTGGGCGCTCGGTGCGCCGAAGGAGTGAAAGGCGGTGTTACCGGTCTTAGCCCTACCGCTCGCCGAATGGATGCTTTCCGTTCTCCCTAAGCCAAAGGTCGATCGCTTCGCCGAGGACCGCTTGCAACGTTGTATCGCGTTCTGTTGCCATCATGTTCAGCGTGCGGCTGAGTTCGGGGCTGAATATCCGACAAGCGCCCGCTTCCCTACCCTTGCCTTCGCCCGCGTGCTCGTGCCCTGGCGCTCAAATACCCTTGGGCACGACCGACACCTTCGTGGCGGTTCGCGTTCGGCCTTTATGGCGTCCTTAAGGCCAGATAAACGCCCGCTCATGCGATTGCCCGTGCTGGCGTGCTCGCACGCTGGCGTGGCGGCATATCCACCTGCTGACATATCCAGCGCCAAAGAGCATCGACTTCGCCGGAGGCTTTACCCTGCGGCTCGGTTTCCTGTGCCGCCTGCCCGCTCCCGGTCGAATGGCGAAAGGCAGCGCGCTCGCACAAGCGGACGGGCGCGACTTTCATGCCGATCTCAATCACCAGCTCGGTTGTCTCTGCATAAAGCCGCGCGGCGGCGACCGGCCCGGCATTTAAGACCGCAAAAGCGGGTTTCGCCGCGAACCGGGTTAGATCGGTCGTGGTTCTGATAGAGTGCAGGTCGAAGGCGTTCGGGCGACACGGCACAAGCACTAGGTCGGCGGTTTTCGCCGCCGCCCGCGCCTCGGCTTCGGCGAGGGGCGGCGTGTCGATGATAGCGAGTTCGGCACCGTGTCCAGCGGCTCTCTCAAGCGTCCGGGCGAGGGTGGCCGTTTTCGCCGGGATGACCTCGGCGGCGTTTCCTCGCGCCATTCCGACCACGCCTCCGCGGTCCCTGCGGATCCATGTCGATCAGCACCGCGCTGTAGCCAGCAAGCTCGGCCGCAACCGCGATATGCAACGCAAGAGTAGTCTTGCCGGCCCCGCCCTTCTGGCTAATCACGGCGATGGTTCGCATGCAAGCATGCTCAAATGCTGTCGTGTTAACACGGTGGCATGACGACACGATTTGCACAAGAAAGGGGGAGGCCCGCAGCAGGGGAATACCATTCCAGCAGTGGTTGGCATGCAAGTATGCTCCTATGCCGTCGTGCGAACACTGCGGCAGACACACGTTCGCACAAGAAGCTGGAAGGCCGGCAGCAGGGGAATATCCCGGCAACGGCTGGCATGCAAGTATGTCCCCTGCCGTCGTGCGAACACTGCGGCGCGAGCACCGTCGGCACGACGCTGGAAGGGACGCCAGTAAGAAGTCCCGGCGACTGGCATGCAGGCATGCTCCCATGCCGTCGTGCAAGCACGGCGGCAGACAAGCACAGTCGGCGCTGCCGAAGTGCCGGCAGTAAGGGGGCCCATCCCGGCGACAGCTGGCATACGGGCATGCTCCTATGCCGTCGCGCGAACACTGCGCGAGGAGCACCGTCGGCACGCACTGCCGAAGGCCGGCAGTAAGGGGGCCATCCCAGCGACATGCGGGCATCTCCATGCCCTCGTGCGAACACATGGGTGACGGTCGCGTAGCTCCTTCATGCTACTTTAGACCAAAAATAGATGAGATTCACGGAATGAGACGTCGCCGTCCCACGCACTCTCGGCGGCGCGCCGGGACGGCTCTGGTGCAATTCATCGGCCCCCGATCTCCCCCGGCCATCGCTCACTCGTCCGGCAGGCCTCCGGTGATCCTGATCCGGAGTTCGCGGTCGGCATCCCCATCCTCCGGCTCGAGGCGCCATTTTGGCGTGGAGGTAAGGAGCCGCCTTCTCGGCGATCGAAGCTGCGGTGCGCAACTGCCCGCATTCGACCTCATGGCGCATTGCGAACAACAGCACGTCCACCGGCATCATGGAAGCGATTTCCGATGGTGACAGAGCGGCGGTCGCCCATCCGGCCGCCTCTGGGACTTTCGCATCTGGACCGAGCTTTACGCTTGTTCGGCGTGCCCTTCTGACGGCCGCCGGTCTTATGGCCGCTGGCCAGCGGCGTGGATCCATCCGTTGCCAGGGCGCCGCCGTCGGCGCGTTGGGGCAACGACATCTCAGAACGAGAAGGAACGCTCTCGGTAGTTGATCCGGCCGAGCGGGTAGCATGTATCCGACACAGCCACCGCCCGCTCGGGCCCCGATTTGCACCGGCCGGCGGCGTCTAACTGCGTCTATTCATCGATTTTTGGTCTGACTTTTGGCTGTCACCGCGGCTGGCAGGTCTTTTCCTCCCGGTTGAATTTCTCTGATGCAGCCTTCGGCAGAACGTGCAGCAGGAAAATGCCGGACTAACTCATCGGTGGTGAGCGTCATTGTGCGATAGCGTTCGGCACCGTCGCGGCGATAATCCTTGTAGCGAAAATGGGCTTGGCTTTATGCCTAGCCGCGCCCTCGCCTCACGCCGGTCGCCCTGCGACTGCCGGTCCAACGTCAGGGCGCGATGCGCCCCGCCGAAGAATGCCGCGTATTCATCCGCGATCATCACGTAGGTTATATTCACGGGCGATACGAAGATACTTTGGCGAATGGTGCGGCGCAATTCGGTGAGCCGGGGAGGGGGACGAATTGATGGCGGCGATACGCGCCGGCCAGGGTCTTCTGGTAGGACTCCTCCGCTGCGGACACTGTGGACGCAAGCTGCATGTAAGGTATTGGGGTGGCCGCTGTATGATGCACGCCATGGTTCCGGAGGCGACTTTGACTATCGCGGGCAGTATTGCATCGGGTTTGGAGGCAGCTCAGTAGACCGCCGGGTAGGACAAGAAGGTACTAAAGGTGATCGCGCCTTTGGGGGTGGAAGCCAGTCTGCGAGCGCTCGAAGAACTCGAGCGCCGACGGCGCCGCTCAACGTGCCGCCCTGTCGCGCAAGCTGGAAGCAACTGGTGTATGAGGCAAGAAAGGCCTTTGAACAGTACGACGCGGTAGATGCTCGCAATTGGCTCGCTGCGAGTGAGTTGGAGCGGCGATGGAACGAGAAGCTGGAGGAAATCGAGGTAGTCAAGCAACGGCTTTCCAGATTGGATACCCAGCGTTATTCGGTATCAACCGAAGAAGAAATCAGAATACGCTCGAGGGGTGAAGGCTTTTCCGAAGTCTGGCAAAGTAATAACTGTCCTCCGACATTCAAGAAGATGATCTTCCGCACAGCCATCGAAGAGATCATCGTGCACACTGACCTGGATAGAAAGTCCCTTGAGTTGATAATTCACTGGAAGGGAGGTGTGAATACCCAGAAACTGGCGAGTCAGCGTTCCGCAACGGAAACCGCCACGTCTGTGGAGGCGCTGGATATCATCCGTAGTATGGCTGTTCGCCACGGCGACGACCAGATTGCCTCGGTATTGAACCGACGCGGCTATTCCACGGGCAAAGGGAAGCGATGGAATCAGGTTCGCGTGGCGACGGCCAGGCGCAACCATTCCATCGTCGGTCAAAAGCGAGCCCTGCCCGATCCGGAGAAAGTTAGTTTGAGCCAAGCTGCAGGAATATGCGGCGTCAGTCATCGCACGATCGAACGGCTGGTGGAGGCCGACCTGTTAAAGCGTGAACAACTGACTCCCCGTGCACCCTGGGAAATTCGCCGCAGCGATTTGGACGCCGAACCCATTCGCAGAATTATCGATTGCCTCCACCGCACCGGCAAACTGATTTTGCAAGGGGCCCGCACGGAGGACCAGCTTGCCTTGTTCACTGAAAATGCTGGAAATGATAATGAATAGCGTTCAATGAATAGCGTTCTATCGCTCAGCGGCGCGGCGCACAGGTATCGCCGCAAGAATTCTACAGCTGAAATCCGCGCCGCTGAGCGATAGAACGTATTGGACTAAACCGCTCCCCCTGCCGTTGGGGC
>CAVYXX010000115.1:0-9717 GCA_963772355.1 uncultured Alphaproteobacteria bacterium
GTACCCTCTGGAGACGTCTGGTAGCCGCGAGCATAAGCTGGCCAGACGGGCCAGCTCGCTGGGAGCTACCTCCGTCCACCTCGTGCTTCGAGCACCGTGATGGGACTTGTGCCCCAGCGGGTTGGCCACGACGAAAGTCCAGTAGGAAGTCGCGCCTTTGAGCGCCCGTACAGGGTCGGCAAGCGTCGTGGCGGCTCGTGTATCAGGAAAGGAGAGACAGATGAGTGAGAGGTCTTTCAAGTGGTTTGCCGCCGTGGATTGGGGTTCCGAGAAACATCAGGTCTGCGTTCTCGATGCCGAAGGTGGTGTCATGGGCGAACGCGAATTTCGGCATAGCGGCGCCGGGCTGACGCAGTTGGCTGATTGGGTTCAATCTATTACGGGTCCGGCAAGCACGGTCGCGATCGCGATCGAGGTGCCCCATGGGCCGGTCGTGGATGTGCTTCTGGATCGGGGTTTCTGCGTCTATTCGATCAATCCAAAGCAGCTTGATCGTTTACGAGATCGATTCAGCGTCGCCGGTGCCAAGGACGATCGGCGAGACGCTCGTGCCGCGGCAGACGGTCTCCGGACCGACCGTCATCTGTTTCGCTGCCTTCAGATTGCGGATCCGCATATTCTCGAGTTACGCGAATGGTCACGCTTGGCCGAGGAACTGCAACAGGAACGAGTTCGGCTCGGTAACCGCCTCCATCACCAGCTCTGGCGGTATTACCCGCAGATGCTCGAGCTCACCGATGACGTGGCGGCGGGTTGGCTGTTGGAGCTTTGGGGCAAGGCGCCAACGCCCGATAAGGCGAAATATCTCCGGAGGTCGGCCATAGAGCGATTGCTCAAACAGCATCGCATTCGTCGCATCGATGGCCAAACGGTACTTCTCACCTTACGTCAGCCTGCTATCAACGTGTCTGACGGGGTTGCCGAAGCAGCCTGTGCACACATCCGTTCTCTTATTGTCCGGCTGCGGCCGATCAATGATGAGTTACGCGCCGTCGAGAGAAAGCTCGACGAACTATGCGCAGCGCTCGAGGGTTCTGCTCAGAATGATGTCGCGATTCTCAAGTCACTGCCTGGGATCGGTCGGATCAACCTCGCCACGCTCCTTGCCGAAGCTTCGGGACCTCTCAGCCGACGCGATTACCCGGCGCTGCGGACGCTGACCGGCGTTGCACCAGTGACCAAGCGAAGTGGTAAATCTTGCATTGTTATCATGCGCTACGGAGCGCACGCGCGACTGCGTAACACCGTCTACCACTGGGCACGCGTTGCGGTTCAACACGATCCCAAGTGCCGCAGTCGTTACGCCGCGTTGCGTCAGCGCGGCTGCTCCCATGGGCGTGCTATCCGAGGTGTCGCAGACAGGCTTCTCAATGTTGCCTGTGTTCTGCTGAAGCGACAAACTCCGTTTGACCCTGCCTATGGTGAGCCGGTCGCAGCCTAACTCAATCCTTTTGTCGGCATCCCTTCGTCCGCTTGGTCGCGACCCGTTTGGCAAGCCCGCTTTCTAAATAATCAGCGTGATTTACCGCATGTTTCTTTGTTCGGTTGGAGAGCCGTTCTTCGCTCTTTAATCGCTGGGGTGTTTGCAAGCCAAAGATTGCTTTTTGTTCGGCTTGAAGCGCCGCTTTTCGTCCCGGCCCGTGCGCGTTTGCGCGCGCCGCGCGGAGATTGGGTCAAGACGGGCCGCTGGCCCCCGCGCAGCGGCGCACAGCGGTCTTGACGCGATCGAGCACGGCGCGAGGCTTGAGGTCAAGTCGGGCGTCGTCGCCTGCGCCGCAGCGCTGTCCAGATGGTTTGTTCTATTCAAGGCGGGATCCTATTGTATCCCGTCACAGTGACGGGATACAATACTCCATGCCCGGACCCAGACCACAAGGCGATCGCGCGTTAACCTCGGCTGAGCGCATGCGACGCCTTCGCGAGAAACGCAAGGCCGAGGCAGTAGACAAACCGCCGGACAAGCACCAGTGGTGATCCGCTATCGCCGCCCCAAAGATCGGCGCAGTCGACCCGACCAATGGGCGGATGCGATTAACACGCTCATGGACTGCCTCGACCGATATCAGCATCCATTGCGGGACTGCCTGAGCGTCGTCCCCTGGACAGCCTAACCATTCTCCAACGCTGATAGGATTGCCAAGAATCTCCTTGTCAGCGGGTAGGAAGTCCCATCTTTCGAGGTCGCGGCCGAGGCCAATACTGCGCTGATCGTCCAGGTCAAGGACAATCAGCCGGCGCTGAACCAGAAGATACAGGAAATCGCATCGACAACGGCCCCGATCGAAGCGATCGGCAGTCGTACCAAGGGCCGCAATCGCGACGAACGGCGCATCGTCACCGTCTTCGATCCGGCCGAAAAACTCGCCAACACAGAATGGCATCCGTACGTCGCGGCGATCGTTCGCGTCGAACGCAAAGTGTTCACCCGCATCGTGTCGAGTGGCCTGTGGGACTGGTCCACCGAGACCGCGTTCTATGTCTCGAACACAACGCCCACCGCTGTGAACGCAGCCGATGCCATTCGCGGCCATTGGAAGATCGAAACCACATCCCACTACAGCCGCGACGTTACATTCGGCGAGGACAAATCACGTATCCGTAGCAACCCCGGCGTGTTTGCTCGTCTCCGCAGCTTCGCCTTCAACATCCTCAAGTCAAGCAAGACCAGCACCCTCTGCCAGGACCGCTACCGCGCCGCTCTGGCGGGCATCGATAACCTGCTTGAAGTCCTGGCCATTCCATAGCGTTGAACAGCCTTGCCTGTCTCTACTTTTCTGCACTCAACAAGTGCGGCAGCGGAACGCGCAACACGCTCGCGCTTGGATTTGTACGCCCGGCCGCCCACATGATGCGAATGAGGAGCAGGTGATTGGAGTTGGAGAAGAGGTCCTGAATATCGGAACTCGTATAGTCGCAGGTAAAACCACGCGCGTTCGCCGAGTTGTTGTCCAGACTCCTGTCCAGCAGGATGTCACACTGCACACTGAGACAGTTGTCCTGGAGCGCCGCAAGCCGACTTCAGGCCCCGGAAATGAAGTGTTGACCGATGTAACCATTGAAATGTCTGATTTCAATGAGGTGCCTGTCGTCTCCAAGGCTGTGCACCTCATCGAAGAGGTTTTATTGCGAAAGGAAGCACCGCCCGAACCGAGACAATTCATGACACGGTGAGGCGTGACAAACTTGAGATCGAACAGCCGCCGAACCTGCCGGTAGTATGGCTTGCGCGACCCGGCGCGCCGCGAGGATCGGGCGGCAATTGCACGCGCACTCGGCCGCTTGCTGGATCAGATTCCGCCAGCGAGGTGGCGCTTGATCATTCCGCGACGAGGCGGCGCGTGACACGCAACATCGACGGCAGGTCACTTTGGTCGAGCGCACGTTTCACACAACAATCCACTACCCAAGGGGTTATTGAACCGATCAGTATCCCGCGTCGGACTTACTCGTCCGCCGGGGTCGTTCGCGTAGGCGCTCCCGATACGCGCTTACTCGTAGAATTCGGGCGAGTGCTTGTGCTGCTTGTAGCCCTCGGCGTCATGCGCCATGAACACCTGACCGCCCTCGCTGTCACGTATGTGCTTGATCCACTGATAGCCTTGGAGAATACCCACGGGATCGTAAGCGAGGCCGATGCTGGGCAGGAGGTCCTTCTCCAGGTTTTCCGGCAGATAGGCGGTGTCGCTGGTCAGCACGATCGCGCCCGTCTTGGGTAGATGCACCACGGCCATCTGGCTGCCCGGGGTGTGCCCGACGTTGCGATGGATCAGGATACTGCCGTCGCCAAATAGATCGAGATCACCATTCAGCTCGATCACTTTCTGCTTTGCCGGCATGCTGTCACCAACGCCGCTGCGCAGCGGGCCAATATCGCCAGGGAGGAAGCCTCCGGCAAACCCGGGCTTTGGCCAGAACGCGTTGATGATCTCATCGCGCTGGTAGACGATGGTCGCGGTCGGGAACTTGGCGACATTGCCGGCGTGGTCGAGGTGCATGTGGCCCAGGACGACATAATTCACATCGGACGTCTTATAGCCGGCCTTCTGTAGCTGGGCATCGATCGCGACATCCGGGCTCCTGCTGTTGTTCGCGGGATTGCCCAACATCGCGGCATACGGCCCCCAGTAGCTCGGGTCGGTGATGACCTTGTCATTGTTCCCGCAGTCGAACAGCACATTCCCCTTTGGGTGATGGATAAGGAAGAACCCAACGGGGACATCGATCTTGCCCGGTGCCGCCCCAGCTTGCAGGGCTGATTTGTCGATATTCAGGAAACCCGACGAAAAGACGTAAAGCTTCATGCCCTGCGGCGACTTTGCCTTCGCTCCCGTCATCGGACGGGCCCAGGAGCAGGCAATCGTCGTGGCAGCCAGTAGTAGCGTCTTCATTTTGAAGCTCATCTTCCCAAATCCTCCCCATTCGGTGGTCAGCCCGTCTTCAGGACGTAACCATAGGCGGCATTGCTTGGGGTGACGCCATTTTCGAGATATGCTGCCTTTTGCTTCGCGATGCCGTCGAACGGCATGTCGTTCAGCGCGGCGCGCAGATCGAGATGATAGTGGCGTGCACCGTTAAACCCAAGGATCGCGCTCTTCACCGCTCCGTCGGCGGCACCCAGCGGCGCGAAGCCGTACTTTTTCTGCATGTCCTCGGGAATTTCGAGACGACGGAATGCCTCGATCTGCCATTGCGGGGAACCGTAGAAGACCGAGTCGGTGCCCCACAGCACATGGTCGTAGCCAAGCCCTTTGATCAGCGTGCCCATGAACGCGGCGCAGAAGCGCGGGTTGGTCACCACCGAAACCGCGAGGCAGGTGCCAAGTTCGGCGTACACGTTGGTCACCCCGAATTTCTCCGGGATCGCCGCAAGGTCAGAGGTCCAGCGGACGTAGCCGGTCCGTTCGAACTCGGCCAGGTCGTCAACCGGGTTCTCCACGAAGGCACGCAATGCCGAGTGGTAGATGACGAAATTCATCTGCGGCCAGTCCTTCGCCGCTTTGCCGACATCATCGACCGTGGCGTAGCGCCAGCCGCCGCCCGGGATAGAGGTTTCATAGTCCTTAGGCAGCAACCCCTTATGGATGCAAAGCGTGTTGATGCCGGCCCGCACCGCTTTTTCGTAGAACGGATACAACAGCTGTTCGTCATCCAAACGCCATGGATACTTCGTGGTCGCTGGGCTGAGGGGATCGCCGATGGTATAGGACTTCCAACTGCTCGGATGAAGCACTTCGATCGCGTGATCGACTGCATCCATCCACCCGGGCTGCTTGGGCGTGATCATTGAGTGGTACAGCAGGCGTTTTGTCCCGGCCAACGCGTTTACGTCGTCCGCCGCCGCCTTGATCTGGTCGCTGGTCAGGAACCATTTGTTTGGATCGTCGAACGGTGCGCCGCTGAGAAGTCCGACTGTCGTATCACTGTCAAGATAGACTTCCTTCACGAAGTTTTCGAATTTAATTCGATCCATCCCCATGCCGAGGGTCGGCTTCAACGCGGGGTTCCAGTTATCCGCCGCATATTGCCCGATGCCCAGGATGCCCTCCCATCCATAGTCATCGCGCACGAAGTGCAGCTGGTCATCGAAGATAAACTGTTTGGATAGGGACGCAGCACGCGCCGCCCCTATCTCGGGTTCTTTGGCCTCAGCCGGATCGACGTTGAAGACCTGGCCGAAGACGTCATTCATCGCGACAAATGCAGCCGCCATGCCGCAAGTGGAGCGCAAAAACCGCCGACGGTCCAAGCCGAGCCTGGGTCCATGTTGGTCGGCAAGCTCCTTCAAGCGGCCTTCGACTTTGCGTTGCTGCTCGGTCTGCGGAAGCGGGTTGAACTCTCCATTCGACACCATTTGCAGCGGTATTGGTGACGGAAATGCCGTATTGTCCGGGGCCGTCAGTCCTCCAAGCTCTCGCTCACTCAGGAAAGTGCCCATCGGTTTTCCTCCCTATTCTTTTGGAACGCTTGAAGGCTGTGGTCGAGCTCATCAGACCGGCTCGCGATCGGAACGCGCGATCGAGCAGGGTGGCCGCCAATCCTTTAACTTGACAGAGTCGCTCCCCTTGGTGGGTTCTGTCAAGGCACCAAGCAATAGGAACCGGCGGTTCGGAAAACTTCTGGGGATGGTCTCGATCCGATCTTGGTCCAACTGCAACGGCATGGTGTGGTGGCGCCCATCCATCCCCAGCAGCGGAGCGGATGCGCCGCTCTCGCGAGCTTCGACGGAAGGGTTTACACATCGTCCAGTTCGCGGTGCGCGACAGCGAGGTTGACGCTCTGGTAAGTCGTGGCTTGCTCAATTCGGCGGACCGTGAGAACCGATCGGCGATCGCGCGCGCACTCGGCCGCTTGCTGATCAGATTCCACTGTCGCGGTGGAGTCTCGGCCTACATCTGATCGCCGACAATACGCCACCCACAAGCACCCGAAAGTGACGGGCCTGGCTGGAGAAGCATCCCCGCTTCAAGATAACACCGCGCGCATCGGTTGCCGCCGACCAAATATCTTCGCTAATCCAATCGATCAACCTCCTCATTTACTACAGCTTCCGGCGATGGCTTTGGATGGTGGTCAGTTGTGCCATAGAGTCTAAAGCTCTTGTCTTCGGAACTGTCCAAGTCGTGAAGGTTAGAAATATAGGCGGGTAGACGATACCGGCGCCGATGGTTTACTACCAGCGTGGGCGTCCGAATACTCAGTTTCTTGATGTGATGGCAGTTGTAAGGCGGGCTTGTGTAGAAGATCGTAAGTGCCTCGGCATTATTAATCAGGTCGCCCCACTGTTCCTCAGTGACGGGAGTGAAACCGCCGACACGACCTAGGCATACTCTCACGTCGGACGGCTCCCAAGCTATCCAATCATCGTAGTGTTGCTTGAGCCGGCCACCAAACGAGTTTGCGTTTGCCTGACCGACGTAGAGCAACGAGTCAGATCCAGATGAAGCATGAGTTCCGTAGATAGCGTAAAGACCATAATCCTTGTCGCCCTTGCAACCAAGTGCTTCGTCGATGGCTATCGGCCCGTCCCACACAAGATGGATTAGCGTCAAACCGGGAAACTCCAGCATTTTCTGCCCCTCTTTTGAACGCGTTTTCGGAAGATACGCAAGGCAAACAACGGCCCGTGGGTATTTTGACCGAACGCGGTGGTCTGAGGTGGACCCCATCGGTTGGACAGGAATCGGGGTGACCTAAGAGAAGTCCCCGCCGTGTTCCCTCTGTGTCAGACTAGTTGCCGCCTAAATAGGAATCGAAACCCTGGGGGCGCTGGAAGACGAACGTGGCTCGATACGGACAAGGGTACGAAGATCGGGTAGTGGCGCGGCTGTTGCCGCCGGAGAGTTCATCGGTGGGAGCGTGTCTCCCGTGAGGTGCACGTCGCCACCCGTCCCGGCGACGTCTGGTGCTGGGACGTGACCGTTCCTGCCGCCGCGCGCGGTGTCCCGATCCGGACCACCTCGGGGTTGCGCCTGATGTTCTTGACCCAGGCGGCGGCTTTCGCCACGGATGCTAGCCTTGTCCCGAACCGTCCCCACAATGTGGCAGCGAATGAGACTTCTTGCTATCAGTGATCTGCATCTTGGTCATGCAATCAATCGGAAGTTTTTTTCGACCATTGGCTCGTCACGAGACGACTGGCTGATTTTGGCGGGCGACGTTGGAGAGGAGGAGACACATCTCGCAATTGCATTCGAATGTCTGGCTCGACGCTTCGCTCGTCTGATTTGGGTTCCAGGGAACCATGAGTTGTGGACGACCAGCCGCTCCCCTCATGCGACACGTGGGGTGGCTCGTTACCAGGAGCTGGTCCAGTTAGCTCGCAGTTTTGGCGTGCTGACGCCCGAGGATCCTTACGTCCTCTGGCCGGGAAGCGACCCACCTCTCTATATCGTCCCGCTGTTTACGCTCTACGACTACACATTCCGGCCTGATCACGTTCCGGCAGACCAGGTTCTAGCCTGGGCCGCCCAGGACGATATAGGCTGTGCCGACGAATATCTGCTGCATCCGACGCCGTATCCAGATCGCGCAGCGTGGTGTGCCGCACGCGTGGCGGCGAGCGAAGCTCGGCTGCGAGCCTACCTCAGGCGTGCGAAACTATCTTGATCAGTGATTTTCCGCTGCTGCGCAGCCACGCGGTATTGCCTCGTGTGCCGCGCTTTGCGCCCTGGTGTGGGACGACGGCAACTGAGGCATGGCCCACCCGATTTCGCTCCCGTGCCGTGGTATTTGGGCACCTACATGTCCGTCGATCATTACGACATTATAACATAAGCTTTCATGAAGTATCTCTGGGATATCCGCGGCAATGGGACCAGAGTCGCTCGATAGCATCTTACTTGAAGGTCGTCTTGTGAGTGGCCACCGCCCGTGATGGCGCGCTGCATACCCACTAGAAAACGGGCAGCGCCCGCGCCATTTGATCAATCGGTGACCGAAGGCAAGCGAAAGCGAGGGTTGCTATCGCCGAGGCGACGATTACGGGGCTGGCGCATTCGACCCCCAACGCGCTGAAATCGGATATGGTCATCGAATGGAAATCTTCGCAATCGTCGCCCTTTGGCGGCGGCAATTCTGTTCGGACCCCAAAGGTTACCCGCGCCGGGGCCAATTACCGCCGTGAGGTCGTTCACTTCATCTTCTCCCGGCGAGCGATATGCCGCGTTATCGGAGATGGAGACGACAGCGCCTATTACGATGCCTGGACAGCGAGCAGCCGACCGCCTCGTCGAAGAGGGCGATACGTGCCTCAGCAAAGGCCAGCGCCGCAGCGCGCGCGAGTGCTACCTGCGTGCCACCAGCTTCTACAGCTTTTCCTACCGTCCGCTATTTGGCGAGCCGGTCGACCCTCGCCTGCCCGCCGCCTTCCGCAAGCAGATGGCCGCGTTCGACAAGGCCATGGCCCTGAGCCAGCCCCCTATCGAGCGGCTGCAGATCCCGTTCGAGGGAACCACCTTGCCCGGATACCTGATGCGCGCCGTCGGGCATGAGGGTGATGCGCCGCCCTCTGCTGATCTCCACCAATGGCTATGACGCGAGCGTCACCGACATGTTCTTCGCGACCGGAGTGGCCGCGGCCCAGCGCGGCTACCACTGCCTACTGTTCGATGGTCCGGGCCAGGGAGCCGTGCTGATCGAACAGGGCATCCGTTTGCGGCCTGATTGGGAAAACGTGGTCGGGCCTGTCGTGGACTTCGCGCTCACGCTACCCGGCATCGATGCCGACCGTATCGCCCTTACAGGATGGAGCCTGGGCGGATATCTGGCACCTCGGGCGGCTTCGGGCGAGCACCGTCTCGCAGCCTGCATCGCTGATCCCGGCAATTGGGGGATTGGACCTGGCATGCGGCGAATTTGCGCTGGATCTCGGGCTGTCTCAGGCGGAGATTGCCGCATTTCCCAACGTGAACGAGGCGACGCTACAGCGCATGTCCGAGACGATTTCGGCAGACCGGAGGCAGCGCTGGAGCATGATCCAGCGTGGTTACTGGGTGCACGGTGTCAGCACGCTCGGCGATTACCTGCGATCGGGAGAACAGTTCACGCTGGAGGGTTGCGTGCAGAAGATACGCTGCCCGACGCTGATCACGTCTGCTGATCGTGATCCCCTCGCGCGTGGGGCGCAGTCGCTTTTCGACGCGCTGACCTGTCCGAAGACGATCATACATTTTACCGCTACTGAAGGCGCCGGGGATCACGTCGAGACCATGAACCGCT
>CAVYXX010000116.1:0-52953 GCA_963772355.1 uncultured Alphaproteobacteria bacterium
GCGAATTTTTCTTATCCCGTCCAGCATTCATGTGGGCGAGATCGGCCGAATTCTGAAAGAAGGTTACGACGTCGGCAAGCTCAACGACGGCTTCCAGCGACTCGTCCGTCGATCTGCAACTCGACTACTTGTTCATCGACACCCACCCCGGCGTGAACGAAGAAACGCTCCTGTCGATCGCAATTTCCGACAAGCTGATCTTAGTCATGCGCGTCCCGATAGCCAGGACTTTCAAGGAACGGCCGTCACTGCAGAATTGGCGCGCTGGCTCGAAATCCCGGAAATGTTAATCGTCATCAACAAGGTCCCGCCTGGCATGGACAGCGTGCAGCTTCGCGAACGGGTCGAACAAATGTTCCAAGCCGAGGTCGCCGCCCTGTTACCGATGAATTACGAAATCGTGCGTCTCGCGAGCAGTGGAATCTTCGTAAACCGCTTTCCAGACCACCCCCTGACATTGGGCCTCAAACAAGTCGCCACGCGAGTCATGGCCTAACTTGCAGTTGATTACACCGCGCCCTGCGGAAGAAAACCGTTATGTCCAACCACCACTGAACGGTGGGCGTGATGATTTGCTGGGAAGTATGAAGTCCGTCTGCGTGCGCCATTCTGCGTGACGATGCAAGCCTTACACGAAAAGCATCGACACAACAGCGACGGCAAAGTTGCCGACTACATTCCCGAGCTTGCACTTGCTGACCCCAACTGGTTTGGAATCTCCGTCGTAACGATCGATGGCCAATCGGTACGATGTCGGCGATTTCACTCAGCTATTCAGCATTCAATCCGTGTCCAAGCCCTTCGTGTTTGGCCTGGCCCTCGATGTAAACGGCCGCGACGCGGTCCTCAACAAGGTGGGAGTCGAGCCAACCGGCGAGGCATTTAATGCAATCGTGTTAGACGAACAATCGAATCGGCCGTTCAATCCGCTTGTGAACGCCTGGCGCAATTGCGATCGCCGACCTCGTTCCCGGAAAGGATTTTTCCGACCTCATCAGGCGCCTGTTGGAAACCGTCGGCCGATTCGTCGGGCACGACGTTCACATCGATAACGCCATCTTCATGTCCGAACGGTCGACTGGCCATCGAAACCGCGCGATTGCGCACCTCATGCGGAATTTCGGCATGGTTAGCGACCGGATTGAAGAGTTTCTGGAAGTTCTTACTTTCAGCAATGCTCGGTCCTAGTCACCGTGCATGATCTAGCGGTGATAGGTGCTGCCTTAGCCAACGCCGGGGTCAATCCGATCACAAAGCAACCAGCCCTCGACCGCCAGTACGTTAAGGATGTGCTTAGCATCATGCTCACTTGCGGAACCTACGACTATGCGGGCCAGTGGGCCTACCGCGTCGGCCTGCCCGCCAAAAGCGGCGTGGGGGGAGGCATTTTCTCGCGGTCGTTCCGGAAAATCCGCTGGAATCGGTATCTTCTCGCCGCTGGTCGACGCTCGCGGCAACAGCGTCCGCGGAATCAAAGTCTGCGAAGAGCTTTCAACTCGCTTCGGCCTCCATGCCTTCGAAAGCGGCTTTATCGGCGAACGCTTGGCAGACCAATTTCGATGGCCAGGGTACGTAGTCCATTCAACGGACTACTCAGTTCGGTTTCTGCTCTTTCTGACGGCAAGCCTCGCGAGAGTTGAAATCTTCGCCACACCTTCCCGCAAGCTGATCTTTGAAGCACCAGCCCGTGCGCTTGTGAAATGTGATCGGCACCTCAGCGAAAGAGGCACCGCCCCGGTGCAACAACCATATGATTTCTTCAAGGTACGAATAGCCGACAGCTTGAATTTGCGATACGTCGAGCTCGCGGAGCGCCGCGACGCGATACGCACGAAACGCGCCGCTCGCATCCTTGATAGGAAATCGAAGCACTGCGCGGCTCAAGCCGTTCATCACGCGACTCATGATCCGCCGTGTCAACGGCCACCCGTCGACTGCACCGCCTCGGCAATAGCGAGAGCCAATCGCTACATCTACTGCCTTCGTGGCCGCCACTATTTCGGGAAGGTGTCGCGGATCATGACTCCAATCCGCGTCCATGGTAACGAACACGTCGTACGAATGGTCCAACGTCCACTGCATGCCCGCAATCGTCGCCGAACCCAAGCCGAGCTTGCTCGGCCGATGCAGAACATGAACTCGCGAGTCGGCCGCCGCTCGCTCATCACACCATCGACCCGTACCGTCGGGTGAGTTGTCGTCGATGACGAGCAAATCCGCACGGGGCAACACCCGCAGGATTTCATTAACGAGACTGGGAAGATTTCCAATTTCGTTATACGTCGCCAGAGCAACAAGAATCCGCGGGGCGGCCATTAAGATTTAACCACGGACAAACGGAGGGCACGGAGAGTACTACCAAAAATGACGTAGTGCCGTATGACGGTCGAATATTCGTCATTCGAGAATTCGCCATTTCCCCACTCCGTGTTCTCTGTGCCCTCTGTGGCTAATTCGATTTAGAAACCGACCGATACAACTGACCTGTCCGTTTGCAACCCTTCGTCAAACCCCACTTTAGGCTCGTACTTCAAAAGCTTTGTGCGACAGCAATATCCGCCAAAAGTTCAGCACATCGCCCACCCGCGGCGGTTCAAAATGTGGGCTCAACATTCGTCCCCAGCACTTTGTTAATGCCCGTCACAAGCTCAAGCAAATTGAATGACTCGCCACACGCGACATTAATCGTTTTGCCCACAGCATCCGGTGAGGTCCGCCGCCAACAAATTTCCGTGCAGAACGTCATCCATATACGTAAAGTCTGCGCGACTGCTCGCCATTCCCAAAAATAGTTGGCCGCTGCCCCGCCAGCATCTCGGTAATAAACTTCGGAATAACCGCCGCGTATTGACTCTTGGGATCCTGCCGTGGGCCAAACACGTTGAAATACCGAATGATCACGGTTTCCAATCCGTAAGTCGCCGTAAACGCCTGGCAGTAGAACTCGCCCGCCAACTTCGCGGCGGCGTATGGCGACAACGGCAACGGCAGCAGGCCTTCGTCCTTCGCGGCGTTCTGGCTCATCGCCAGCACGCGCTGCTCGAACCCGCGAACACGACGTGCCGAACCTTAGTGCGCTGTGCGACATCTAACAATGTCACCGTGCCTGTTACGCAAGCCGCATTCGTGTCCAGCGGCGCATCAACACTGCGTGGCACCGAAGCCAGAGCCGCTTCATGAAAGACAACATCGACGCCCGCAACCGCCCGCTCAACATCATGCGGGTTGACCAAGTCCCCTTCAACGAACTCGATTTTGCCTTCGAACGGCGTCAGATTCTTGCGATGCCCCGTGATCAAATTGTCGAGCATGCGCACGCGATCGCCTGTGCGCGACGAGCGCACTCACAATATGTGAACCAATAAATCCCTGCGCCACCGGTAACTAAATAAGAGCCCATCGTTCAAAACATACATCACGGCAGGCTCAGCCGCTACGCAGCCGTGAAAACAAGTTGCGATATTCTTCCCGTCGCACTGGCGATTTGGGCGTAAGGATTATCGTCTTCGACAATTAGCACGGGCTCTTCCTCGCGGGCAAATTGGCTCGCTGACTCGGCATGCGAAGTATCCGAACGTGACCATGTGTCCCGCTCGCTGTACTCATTCCGCGGCACATTCCAGTCCGTCGACTCGACGCGGCCGATCCCCGAGATCTTATCAAGCGTCGGCAAATTAACGGGCACGTCCGACACCACCGCCAACCGCAGCGGCGGCCAATCGCCGGGAGCATCATTATGCGAACGCGAAGTCGCATTACTGGAAGATTCGAGCTCGAGCTCCGCATCATCAGCGTCCTCGTCGATCATCCGCAAATTCGCGACGGGCTTCGCGGCACTTAGCGCTCACCGCCACATCGGCCGTCGAAATCGCCGACTGCACGAGCGAAGCGAATTCTGGGTCGCGCCGGTTCTGCACGCGCCCGTATGATGTGCCCCTCGGCCTCGCCAGAAGCGCTCGAAGATATGCGCCTTGTCATCGGAGGCGACACCAGGTCCCCGATCTGAAACACTGATATATCCCATGGGATCGACCGTGATGGTCACCTCCGTCCCCAGCCGGCGCGTAGGTAACCGCATTCTCAATCAGGTTGCGTAGCGCGTCCGTCACCGCACCGGCATCGCCGTGCACCTGCACGGAGCGGCCCTCAGGAGCTTCAAACCCGAGCGCTCGCCCCCGCTCTATCGCCCAAGGGGCGAGATATTCCACGCAAGCGGCCGCCGTGGCGCGCAGGTCGATGACCTTGCTGGTGTCCATCGGGGCGGCATCCAGCCGGGCCACCCGCAAAAGCTGCTCGACCAGTCGATTTATGCGGGCCGCATCGTCGCGAAGCTTGCCAACTTCGGGGCTGTCTTCGAGTGCCTCAAGTCCCGCGGTCAGGATTGCCAGCGGCGTTCGCAATTCGTGCGCCGCGTTGGCCGTGAATTGACGCTGCACCGCGAATGCCTGCTCCAGGCGATCGAGTGCACGATTGACGGCCGCAGCGAGGGGCGCGAGTTCGGCCGGCAAGGCATCGACGGGAAGCCGCACACCGCTGCGATCGGGCGTGATCGAGGCGGCACGCTCCGACGCCAGCCGGACCGGGCGCAGACCGCGTCGGATGCTCCATACGCCGACGGCCAGCGTCGCTGCCGCGAAAAGCGGAATCACCCAGGCAACGTCCAGCACGAATTCCTGCAACAGGGCGTGCGCCAGCGCGTCCGCGTCCGAAGCCCGCGCAACCAGGACGGTGAGAGGTCCGGCAGGGCTGGCGGCCGATACGACCAACCCGTAATAATCCTGGCCGGTCGAGCCGAACTCTTCCAGCCGGAGAGGGTGGGGCTTCGTGCCCGCGGTCGATGATTGCGCGATCACGTCCGCCAATTCGGGCTCGGATGCGGCGATCAACCGGCCGTCGCCGGCCCGTAAGGCAAATATGTCGGTGCGGCTTGGCGAGCGATAGGTTTGGTCGAGCTTGGCGGGCAGCTCCAGATGCAGCGTCCCGTCGGAACCGGCCGCGACGTATTGCGCAATCTCCGCCGCGCGGCGTGCTAACTGCTCGTTGCCGAGCGCGTCCGCCGCATTCATGCCCTCGTAGACGATCGCTCCAACGCCGAGCGCGGTGGCGACGAGAATAACCGCGGCCAGGCGAATAGCGAGTTGCGCCTGCAGCGACCGGAGGCGCAGCCGCATCAGCTCACCTTGTCGGCGAGGATATAGCCGATGCCGCGCACGGTATGGATTTCCGCCGCCGCCTGGGCTTCGAGAAGTTTCCGCCGGAGATGATGAACGTGAACCGGGATTGCGTTCGAGCCGAGCTCTTCGTCGATCCCGTAGAGCTTTTCCTCCAGCACGTTCTTCGGCACGACGCGGCCGAAACGGCGCATGAGATGTTCGAGGATGGCGAGTTCCTGGCGGGGCAGCGCCAGCACCGCCGCGCCGACCCGCACGTCCCGGCCGATCGTGTCAAAGATGATATTGCCGGCTTCGAGCACCGTGCCGAGCGCCTGCCCGGGTCTTCGCAGCAGCGCCTTGGTTCGTGCGATCAGCTCGACCATGGCGAAGGGTTTGACAAGATAGTCGTCCGCCCCTGCGTCCAGGCCGGTCACACGCGCCTCGACCGCGTCGCGGGCCGTCAGCACCAAAACGGGCACAAGGCTCCCGGCGCGTCTTAGCTCCGTCAGAAGATCCAGCCCGTCGCCATCCGGCAGCCCTAGATCGAGAATGATGGCGTCGTAAGGAGCGAGAGGAGAGCGCCGCGCGAGCGTTAGCCACGGTGGCAACCGCATCTACCGCGAAGCCGGCCCGGCTTAATGCGGTCCGCAATACCTCGGTGATCCGCACTTCATCCTCGACCACCAGGAGGCGCATCGATCCCTCGTTCAGGAGCTCCGCGACCGTCGCGAGCGGATGAAAAGAGCATGCATTGTTTATGGCAGTTTTAAGCCCTGAGGCTGCGCCACATAATTCTGTCTTAAAAAAAGTCGGCTAACCTGGGATGAGATTCAACGGCACAGGAGAAACATCCCATGCAGCGCTTCGCCCTTGTGCCCGCGGCTGCATGATGTTTCGCCGTCATCGCATCGCAATTGCGCTCATCGTCGTTCTGGCCGGCATCGCGCTGGTAGGCGCGGCCACCTGGCGATCGGTCATACCCGGTCTCTCGAGCGCGCGGCACGAGCCGCCGGCGATCGAGGTGTCCGTGGCAACCCTTCTGTTACGAGCGAGCGTGCCCGCCGAGGACAAGGCGCGAACCAATCCGCTTGGCGGCGACCCGGCCGATATCGCGGCAGGGCAGGACATCTTCCGGCAGAAGTGCGAGGTTTGCCACGCCTATGACGGCAGCGGCAGAACGCAGATCGGCGCCGGAGAGTATCCACGGCCACCTGCCCTTCGCTCGCTCGTCGCGTCCATGACGGACGGCGAGATCTTCTACCACATACGCAACGGCATCCGGAACACCGGCATGCCGGCCTGGAGCATGCCCGAGGGGCAGATCTGGCAATTGGTTCTCTACATCCGCAATCTGCCGATCACCGTCCCGATGTCGCGGCAGAGCTCTGTGAGTGGCGTCCCCGTCCATGGGGCATTTTCGCTCGTGCAGCCTGCCATGGCCGCGCAAACCGGACCGGCTTCGGACTGGCATTACGTGGGGTCGACGGAATGCAAGTCGTGCCACGCCGGCATCTATGAGCGGTGGAAGAAGACGCCGATGGCCAACGTGGTTCGCGATCCGCGCGAGCATCCGGACGCCATCATTCCGGACCTCTCCAAGCCCGATCCGCTGCTCACCTTCACCAAGGACGACATCGCCTTCGTCTACGGCAGCATCTGGAAACAGCGCTACTTCAAGAAGGTCGGCGACGATTATTTCCCGGAGCCAGCGCAGTGGGACGTCACGCACAAGATGTGGCGGCAGTATTTTGTCAAGAACGGCACCGACTGGTGGGCGCCACTCTATCCTCCTGACAATTTCCAGCGCCCGACGGGTCCGCTCTGCGACGGCTGTCACTCGGTGAATTACGACATCGACACCAAGTCCGTCACCGAATGGAATGTCGGCTGTGAGCGGTGCCACGGGCCCGGCAGCGAGCATGTGAAGCTCAAGACGCGCGAGACCATTGTTAACCCGGCACGGCTCGATTACGTGCACGCCAACGACACGTGCATTCAGTGCCATTCCCAGGGGCAGCCGCTGACCAATCCGATCAACGGCAAGTACTATGACTGGCCGGTCGGATTCCACATGGGATCGAACCTCGCCGATTTCTGGAAACTGGAAGAGCACAAACTGGGTGAAACCTCGTTCACCCACTTCCCGGACGGCACCGCCCACAAAAACCGCATGCAAGGCAACGACTTCGTCCAAAGCCTGATGTATAACCGGGGCGTCGCCTGCTTCAGTTGCCACGACGTCCACGGCACGTCCAACGAGGCGCAATTGCGTGCGCCGCCCAGCGAGATGTGCTTGGCGTGCCACGGAACGAACACGCAGAACGGGCCGCACACGGCCTCCATTGAGGAACATACGCACCACAAGCCCGGCAGCACGGGAAGCCAATGCATTGCCTGCCATATGCCGAAGATCGAACAGACGATCGCCGACGTGAATGTGCGCGCCCATACGTTCCGCTTCATCACGCCGGCCGAGACGGATGCGTATAACACCCCCAACGCATGCAACATCTGCCACAAGGACAAATCGACAGCGTGGGCAACTTCCGTTTTGAAGACACTGGAAGGACCGCTCGCCCTGGCGCCTGAGCGAATAGGCACGTGCGTCGTGTGCGAGCCGATCTGTGGGGCTCAAATGGGCTAATTCCGTTACGCATCTGCTGAAGCGAAGCGCCGTCGCGGGGCTGGTGTCGATTTCATTTGCGGGCGGGGCGACACAAGCATTCGCATACCGTCCGTTTGACGGCACCGATGCAGCCGTTACCGAGCCGGGACAGCTGGAGATCGAACTCGGCCCGGCGGAATTCTCGTGGGAAGGCTCAGATCGCACGCTTGTCGCGCCCAACCTCCGGCTGAACTATGGGTTTTCGGAAAGGTGGGAATTCACGTTGGAAGGGCTGGTCGCATACGACCTTTCTTCGGGGTCCAACGGAACGAGCGTGGTGGGCAACGAGGCGTTGCTGAAGGGTGTGCTCCGGGAAGGCAGTCTGCAGGACAAGAGCGGCCCGAGCATCGCTACCGAATTCGGGCTGCTGCTCCCCGGGATCAATGACGAGCACGGCACTGGCGCGACGCTGACCGGGATCGTCTCGCAACAGTGGCCATGGATGACGGCGCACCTCAACATTGAGGCGACTGTTACCCGCGAGCAACGCGGTGACTTGTTCCTGGACGTGATCGTGGAGGGCCCACATGACTGGACGGTGCGGCCGGTCGCGGAAATCTTCCACGAGCAGGAGTTCGGGGTATTTCGGGAAACATCCGGCCTGCTTGGAGCGATCTGGCAGGTCCGCGATAACATCGCAGTCGATGCAGGATTCCGGAGGGCTCAGCTCAACGACCGCGCGGTCAACGAGGTTCGAGCGGGGGTGACGTTCAGCTTTCCGCTAAAATGATCGTCGACCGACGTAACGTCATTACAACAGATGAGCCTGATCGCCGCTGGCCGATCTGGCAACCCCGTGCGCCACACCGTCTGTGACTTACCGCACCGATCCAACCAGAAGGCGTTCGATCTGCTCAATGTCGGATGTAGCCAGTAGCGCCGTAGCAAGCGATTCGCCGCGATTCTTTGCGATCGCAAATGGGTGATGAAGCCTATATAAAAAAGGCACTCACTTAATACTGCCTTAAACAGAGCAGGCGATAAGCTCAATTCTCCGGCATGCTCGAGAGTGATCCGACCTCAAGGACGGGAAATTCGGCCGCGAGGAAATGACCGACATTGCCCATCTCATCGCCGGCATTTCGATGAGCAACAAGGACGACGAGACAAAAACGCCGGTGATCCGGCAAGCGGGGCCGTGGTGTGCCGACGAGAACGCTGCGCTCAGCACGAGCGGTGGTGACCGCGGGATTGCCCATTAGCAAGCTCTTGGAGGGACCGATGAGAACGCTGCTTTTGACGGGCATACTTTGTATCGCTGCAACCGCCGCATTGGGCGAAACCGAGGATTTCGATCACATCTCGCCAGGCCCCGTTCCTCCCGGCTGGACATGTGGCGTTACTGGGCGCGGCTCCCCTGTTTGGAAGGTTGAGTCAGATCCGTCGGCCCCAAGCAAACCGAATGTCCTTAAACAATCGGGCAGCGGCACGTTTCCGTGGTGTGTGATGAGAACCGTCTCGATTGCTGACGGGTTTGTCGAAGTCAAATTCAAGCCGCTGAGCGGACGCGAAGACCAGGCCGGCGGAGTAGTGTGGCGCTGGAAGGACGGCGATGACTATTACATCGCGCGGGCAAATGCCCTTGAGAACAACGTCTCTCTCTATCACACGGAGAGCGGCCGCCGGCTCACCATCAAATATGTGGATGCGCCGGTCGCCAAGAACCAATGGCACACGTTGCGGGTAGATTTTGCGGGACAAGACATCAAGGTTGCGCTCGATGGCAAACAATTTATTGCGGTCAACGATACTCACATCTCCGGGGTGGGCGCCGTCGGTGTGTGGACCAAGGCAGATAGCGTAACGGAGTTCGACGACTTTACATTCGGCAGCCAGTAAGCTGGGAGCGTCGGCGACCACTGTTGGCGTTCGTCGGTCACGAGAGAGAAGGGGCTCGTCGCGTGAAGAGGTCAATCTTGATTGGTCTTGCGATTCCGGTTGTCGCTGGCGTCGTCGCGTGGCGCATTTTGCCAGGAGCGAAGTCGCCGGTCGTGGTCGTGTATGTCAGCCACGACCAGGTCTTTTCCGAGCCCATCCTCAAGGATTTTGAGAACGACACCGGAATTCAAATCCGTGCGGTCTACGACACAGAGGAGACCAAGAGCGCTGGGGCCATGAACCGGCTGATCGCCGAAAAGAGCAACCCGCAAGCAGATGTCTATTGGGCCAACGAGCCGATCCGCGCCGAAGTTTTGCGACAGCAGCATATTGCCGCTCCTTACGTTTCGCCAAATGCGAAAGAGATACCGGCGAAATTCCGCGATCAGGACGGCTATTGGACCGGATTTGCCGCCCGAGCACGCGTCATCATCGTACGTCAGGATGCTAATCCGCGGCCAAGCTCGGTGCTCTCTTACGCCGACCCGCAGTGGCGCGGCAAAGCGGTGATTGCAAATCCACTATTCGGGACGACGACCGACCAGATTGCTGCACTTTTTGCGCTATGGGGAGATTTGCGCGGACGCTCTTTCCTGCAGGACCTGCACGACAATGGGGTGAAGGTATCACCGAGCAACGGTGACAGCGCTGATTTGGTGGCACGCGGGGAGTTTGCATTCAGCCTCGTGGATAGCGACGACGTCCTGAATCGGATGAAGCAGCACCAACCTGTCGATTTGGTGTACCCTGATCAAGGAGCTGATGGGATTGGCTGCTTCATCGTGCCCAATGCCGTTGTTCTGATTGCCGGCGCGCCGCATCCGGATGCTGGGAAAAAGCTCCTCGACTATCTTCTTTCGAAGGACACCGAACGAAAGCTTGCGGTCTCCGATGCGGCACAGATCCCACTCCACCCAGGCGTTGCACCACCTCCTCAATTGAAGCCAATCGAATCGATCAAGGTCATGGACGTGAATTATGCAGAAGTCGCTGCGAGGTTGCAGGCGATCCAGTCGTTGCTCAAGGCGTGGGCTGAATCTTGAGCGCTTGCAGAAATCGCTGACCCTCACGGTCGCGGTAATCCTGCTTGCCGTTATCGGACTGTTGCCAGTCCTCACAATGGTAGCCAAGAGCTTCGTCGTGGACGGTGCCTTCAGCCTAAAAGCTTACGTAGGGCTTTGGGCCTCCGGCGGGCACCTTTTGGACTTGATGGGCCACAGCATCCTCCTGGGTCTGCTGGTCACATCCCTGGCGACAGTCGCAGGGGTGCCATTGGGTGTGCTGCTCGGCAAGACCGATTTGCCACTTCGCCGCACCCTCACGGTGCTGTTCGCCGTGCCCTTTCTGATCCCGCCTTACGTGACCGCGGTGGCCTGGTTCACGGTGCTCGGGTCGGGCGGCCCCCTTGGCCGCGCTTTGGCACCAGCCACAGCCAAGGACGTGTCGGCGACGTTATTTGGAATCTCCGGTTGTACCGGGGTTCTGTTCATCGCCTTCGTGCCCATCGTTATCTTACTTACTATCGCTTACCTTGGGAGCGTGGACCCTCGGCTGGAGGACGCCGGCCGGCTGGTCAGTCGCTGGCCCGGTGTCCTCCGGCGCATCACGCTGCCTCTGATCGCGGCGCCCATCCACTTCGCTGCCGTGCTGGTATTTCTTCTGACGCTCGGGGAGATCGGCGTTCCGAGCTATTTTCGTTATTCAGTGTATCCGGTCGAGATATTGACTCAATTTGCCGCTTTCTACGATTTCAGTGCTGCCACCGCGGCGGCGCTTCCGCTACTCGTTCTTACGTTTGCTGTATTGGCTTTCGAACATAACTTGCTTTCCAGCCGGGTTTGGAAGCTCCGAACCACGTTCGACGGGACGCGCGCGCAAATCCGGCTTGGCCCCTGGCGCGTTCCCCTTCTTGGCATCGTCTCGGTGTGGGCCGGTGCCAGCATTGTCATCCCCTTTTCGGTGCTGATCGCCCAATCCTTTTCGTTCAGTGCGTATGCCGAGGCTTTTTCGCGGGCGAGCGGCAGCATCCTGCGCAGTGTCGTGTTTGCGGCGATAGGAGCCACTTTACTGACAATCCTGGGCTTTTTTGGCGGTTACCTCGTTCACACGCGAACACTCCCCGTATGGCGCGGTATAGATGCGGCAGGATTATTTCTGTTTACGCTGCCTGGAACCGTCGTCGGCATCGGCCTGATTAACTTGTGGAACACGCCGATGACCAACTTCGTCTATCAAACGCCGGCAATTATTGTTCTCGGATACCTAGCGCAGTACGCCGTTATCCCTGCTAGGATGACGTCCGCGGTTCTCGCGCGCGTTCCCGCCTCTTTGGAGCAGGCCGCGCAACTTGGGGGCGCGAATTGGTTCACGACCTTGCGGCAGATCGTGGTGCCACTCGCAAGCCGGGGCCTAATCGCGATTTGGGTAGTCAGCTATGTGTTTTGCCTACGCGATCTCGGGGTCAGCATCGTGGTTTATCCCCCGGGGTCCGACACGCTCCCGGTCCGGATCTTGACGCTGATGGCCAACGGCGCGCCTAGCTTGATTGCCGCGCTATGCGTCATATTGATTGCGGTCATCCTGCTCCCGCTATGCGCAGTCGCGCTTTGGTCAGCTTCTAGGAAGCGTCAATCGTGAGCACGATCGAGCTGCGCACGGTGTCGAAGGAGTACGAAGGACGGCGTGTCGTCGACAATGTGCATCTCAGGATAGAAGTCGGCGAACGGGTCGTATTGTTCGGCCCATCAGGATGCGGCAAAACCACGGTGCTGCATTTGATCGCCGGCCTCATAATACCGGATTCGGGCGAAGTCCTGGTCGACGAACAAGTCGTCGCGAGGGCTGGGAGGAATTTGTGCGAACCGGAGCAGCGCGGGATTGGTATGGTGTTCCAGGATCTCGCGCTCTGGCCACATATGACGGTAGGAGAAAACATTGAATTTGGCCTTAGGGCCAAAGGCATGCCTTCGGGGCAGCGAGATCACCGCGTTCGGGAGATGGTTGAACTTGTAAGACTCGGCGAGCACCTGAACGCCAGGCCGGCGGAGCTATCGGGCGGACAGCAGCAACGTGTCGCGCTTGCGCGAGCCCTCGCCCTGGCACCCCGCATTCTACTCATGGACGAGCCGCTCTCGACGCTCGATGACGAACTGAATTTGCAATTGCGAGAGGAAATTCTCGGGCTACAAAGAGATCGACAATTCACGCTGGTATATGTGACGCACAGCCGGGATGAAGCATCAGCACTCGGCACGCGGATCGTATATCTCAGGCACGGACGGATTGGCTCAAATTCCAGTGTTGGCCCTCACCTGCTTTGAGGGCATCAATGTTTGTCTGCACGACGGTCTCCACGGCTCGGTGAGAATCCGCGCATAAACGGCGCGTATCGCTCTCCAAGAAGGCGGTTAGAGCCTTCGAAGCCGGCTGCGCGATCGAGAGAACGCGAGAAATCGCTAACCGGCATTCGGGCGCGGTAGACGTCAACCCGCATCAGGCCCCGCCCGATCTGCCATGCCTCTGTCCTGCGTCGCCACGACCGCCAGTTCGGGAGCCTAAACAGGCTAGCTACGTCAACGGGTTACGAGCCTTCAAAATGATAAACACAGCGTTGCCGGCATCGACATCGGCAGGATCACCGTGACAGCACGGCGACACACGCGGCTCCCAGTTGGATATACCGCGAGGGAGGAATAAACGGGACGCCGAAGCGTCTATCCGTAGGTAAGTGGTGCGTCCCCGCAACCAACGCCGTATCTAGGGGCCTGCGAATTCCGGCCTCTGGCGCCGGTGAAAGATTTGTCGTGAAACCGACGTGGGCAAGGCTTGAGTTTGTCGCAGCCATTATCGCACCACCCGCAGAGTGGCCGATGCCGGGCGAAGGGCAGCTCGCAAGCCGCATGCGCTCGGGCCCGATCAATGCCTCCCGCGCATCCTGAGGGCGGAGCGTGGCGCGACCGCGTCGTCGTAGTGACTGGCGGCAACTCCGGGATCGGCCGGGCGTTTTTCGAACAACTCGCGGCTGGGGGCGCCACAGTGATCGTTTGTGGGCGTAACGAGATCACGCTCCAAGAGCTCCAAAATCAAAATCCCGGGATCGTGGCTTTCCGCTGCGACATCACCGTTCGTCAGGATGTGCTTGCGCTCACGAAGAGCATCCAGGATCGCTATGGCAAGCTTGATGTGCTGATAAATAATGCCGGGATCATGGAGCAAGTCGACTTATTGGACGAATCGATAAGTGACGATCGCATTGCGTACGAGATCGCAGTCAATTTGACCGGCGCCATTATACTGACCCGGCGACTTCTGCCGCTGCTACGCACGGGCCGTGATCCCCTGATTGCGCGGGCCGGTGAATTCGCCACCTGAGGCCGGTTCAATTCGCCACCCGAGGCCGGTCGAAACCGCCACCCCTGGCCGCAGGCACCGAGCCGTTAGGCGAGGCAAACTGCCACTGACGAACAACTTTATCTGGAAAGAAGAGAAGTCGTCAATTAGAATATTCTTGTTGTGATTGATGCTGTAATTTTTGCCGACCGTGTAACGTGTGAATAACGGGGATAACTAGACTAAGCTATTTACTTTGTTCGCCTATTTCATCTCCAACCGGATCCGCCACCGCCCGACGGGCGCCGTTGCCGCGCATCGACTTGCCCGTGAGCTCGAGGCGATATGCGTTGTTGACGAGACGATCCAGGATCGCGTCGGCGTATGTCGGATCCCCAATCTGAAGGTGCCAGCTGTCCTGGGGGATTTGGGTCGCCACGATGGTCGAGCCACGGTCGTGGCGATCGTCGATGACCTCCATCAGGTCGCGGCGCTGATCAGCGGTGAGCTTGACCATCGCCCAATCGTCCAGGATCAGCAGCCGGGTGCGAGCCAGTGTCTTCAACAACCGTGCTTGACGGCCATGCAGCCGGGCAATCGCCAACTCGTCGAGCAGCCGCGAGAGGCGCTTGTAAAGCACCGAGACGCCATCGCGGGCGGCCTGATTGCCCAGGGCACAGGCAATCCAACTTTTGCCGACGCCAGCCGCCCCGCTGATTAAAACGTTGCGGTGTTGGCGGATCCATAGCCCGCTGGCCAAGGCCTGTATGGTCGTGCGGTCCAGTCCGCGCGGCGTACGCAGGTCAAGATTTTCCATGCAGGCGGATTGACGCATGCCCGCCCGGGTCAGACGCTGCGCCAAGGCCGCGGTGAGCATCGCGCTATGCTGGATGTCGACCAGCAATGCCAGCCGCTCGGCGAACGGCATGGCGTCAATCTCGGGCTGTTGCAGTTGCGCGGTCAGTGCGTTGGCCATGGCTCCCAGGCGCAGGTCGTGCAGCTTCTCAATGGTCGGCTGGTGCATCTTGTGTCCTTGTTGCTGGATCGGTGGCGCCGATCGTCAATGGTAGTAGCCGGGGCCGCGACCGTGCCGTAATGCTTGATCAACGCGGCATAACTGGCGTTGATCACCGGGTCGTAATACGAGGCATGGGTGACGCCGACCTTCAGATTGTCGGGCACAACCTTCGCCGGCACGCCGTCCAGGAAGGCAAACAGACGGACATGCGCGCCAAGCCAGTCCTCCGTCGCCTGGGTCCAACTGGCCTCAGCGTAAATCAGCCCCGAACACGGCAGGCAGGCCACGAATATCTGCGTCGCACGCGCCGTACCGTCGTCCATCACCGCGACCGTGTCGCCGGCGTAGTCGACCTGCACCGTCTCGCCGGCATGGTGCACCTGGCGCATCGACAGGCCTCGCCCCGAGGCCTTCTGCCATTCGCTGAGCCGCAATTTGAACTGGCTGAACCCCAAACCGTCCGGATCGGCTGCCTTGTACTCCATCCAAAGCAGCTTGCGCGTGACGTGCTTGTGGCGCCGCAGTTCCTGATCCACCTCCGCCCAGTCGGGCAGTGCGCGACCATCGGTGGCCGATGACGGCGGGTAAAGCGCCACCTCCAGCGCCGTCTCCGACAACCCATCGGCGGCCGCGGCGTCCAGCCCTGCCGCCGCCGCTCGATCCAGATACGCCCGCACCGTCGAGCGCGCCAGCTTCGCGCCTGCCGATATGGCACTCAGAATTCGGCCCTAACTCCGCACGCAACCGTAACACTTCCCTGATCCGCCGCATCTCCGCCCTCGGTCTCGGCACTACTGCTACCCCGCCAAAAAGGGCGGAACAGTAGTCGCGATTACTTCGATGTCAGCGGCGGCTTCCTCCACCAGCAGACTGGCGAATTCGCCGGCCTCAGGTGGCGGTTTCGACCGGCCTCAGGTGGCGATTACAATCGGCCTCGAGTGGCGATTACCTCCGGCCCGTGCACCCTGATCGTCATGATCAGCTCCGGGTATGCGCTGCTTCCGGCCACTCGCGCGCCAACCTACTCAGCGAGCAAAGCTGGGCTCCACTCCTTCGCAATGGGGCTGCGTCGGCAACTGCGGGGTGTGGGCATTCGCGTGGTCGAGGTCCTGCCGCCGCTGATCGATACGCCGGCGACGCGCTCTGTCCGGCAGCCGAAGATGTCGACGAGCGCACTGGTTGACCGGGTGTTGCGCGACATACGAAATGGACGAGATGAGATCTTGCCCGGAAAGGTCGGCCTTTTGCCGCTACTGATGCGTCTGGCCCCATCGTACATCGCGCGCCGTGTCGCGGAGACATGAATGCTGGCGGTGCCTGCATCGGCTACTGACATCGCATGACGCCAAGCCGCCATTTATTGGGGTCCAGTGGCACCGGAAGGCGGCCCGAACAACGGCTGTTACTGCCCCCGCCGCGGTCGCCTCAACTCGTGCGCCAGCCAGACTGCCGTCCGATCGCATGCGGACCGAAAGGAGTGTGATTGATGACAAGCCGTCTTAACCTGGGCCTGGCCAAGGAAGTCGCGAAGCCGGGTTTTGATATCGTGTCGATGTTTTCGGAGCGGGAGCCGGAGCGCTATGCGCTGCACTCTCGCTACATGAATGAGATGATGGTGCGCGTGCTGCAGACGATCGGGTACGACGTTGGTTTCCGCGGCGGAACGGGCCAGTATCTCTTCGACCGCGAGGGTGTTCGCTACCTCGATCTGCTGAGCGGCTGGGGCATATTCGGGATCGGGCGGAATCATCCAAAGCTTCGCGAGGCTCTGACTGGCGTTCTTTCGGCGGACTTTCCCAATTTGGTGCAGATGGACGTTTCGCCATTGGCCGGCATCCTGGCGGAGAGGCTTCTCCGGTACACACCTTTTCTCGAAAAGGTCTTCTTTACCAATTCCGGTGCGGAAGCGGTCGAAGCGTCGATGAAATTTGCACGCAAAGCCACTGGGCGCCCCGCGTTCGTATACTGCGCCAACGCCTTCCACGGCCTCTCCTATGGAGCGCTGTCGTTGAATGGCGACGGCAATTTCCGCGACGGGTTCGGTCCTCTGTTGCCGCACTGCTCCGAGATTCCGTTCAATGATCTCGTAGCCCTCGATAAGGCGCTGGGGACACGCCAGGTGGCTGCATTTATTGTCGAACCAATTCAGGGCAAGGGCGTCAACATACCGGACGACGGCTATCTTTCTGGAGCCCAGGAGCTCTGCCAAAAATATGGGACCTTGTTCATTGCTGACGAGATCCAGACCGGCCTTGGCCGCACTGGACGCTTTCTGGCAATCGAGCATTGGGGCATCGAGCCGGATATGATCCTTCTCTCCAAGACGCTTTCCGGCGGCCATGTCCCCGTCGCGGCAGTGCTGGCTCGCAAGTGGATACTCGACAGGGTCTTCGATCGTATGGATCGCGCGGTCGTCCACTGCTTGACCTTCGCCAACAACGATCTCGCCATGGCGGCCGGCATCGCAACACTTGAGGTGATCGAATCCGAACGGCTAATCGAGAACGCGGCGCGAATGGGTGCACGCCTACTCACCGGGTTCCAGGCGATGGCGTCGGGCTTTGAGATGATCCGCGACGTTCGCGGCAAGGGTCTCATGATCGGAATCGAATTCGGGCGACCCCGATCACTCAAACTGCAGGCGGCTTGGAGTTTGCTAGAGGCCGTAAGCCCGGGGCTCTTCTGTCAACTGATCACCATCCCCCTCTGCAAACAGCACCGGATTCTGGCTCAAGTAGCCGGACACGCGAGCCATACGGTGAAACTCCTACCCGCGCTCGTCATCTCCGGCGAAGATTGCGGCTGGATCGAAAGCTCCTTCAAGGAGGTAATCGCCGATAGCCATCGTGTTCCCGGGGCCATTTGGTCACTTGGAAGGACGTTAATCGAGCATGCGCGGAAAGCATATGCCATGAAATCGGTCGATCACTAGCGGGTGCAAGGCGCTGGCAACGTGCGCTTCATGGCCAGCGGGGGCGCACGTTGATCGGTCAGTTCCAAAGTTCGTCATAGTTGGGGAACTTCTTAAGGATAGGATCGTAACGAGTAGGCTCGATTAGGGGAAGGATCCACTTCAGGACGGCATTGGCAGTCATCGACGTATGCCTGACATACAAATCGGTCGGGTCCAGCAGGTGCCTCAGGTGCAATTTGGGATCGTAATTCAGGCCGCTGCTGCAAAGCCACTTATAGCCCTGCGATATTGCCCACGAAATGATATCTCGGACAGCATAGTGATAGAGATGCAACTCGAGCGCTACTGAATAGTCCAGTCCGATGTACTCCGTATAAATGGTATCGCCCTCGATCATGCATAGCGTGAAGGCGACAATCTGTCCGTTTTGCCGCCAGAGGAAGAAATGGACTTTGTCAGGCATCAAGCGTCCAAGACCGCTGAAAAACGACGCGGTCAGCTTCTCAAAATGGAGCTTCGACCGGTTGTATACCTGGAGGTAAAGTGGATAGACATCGTCGATGACAGATGTGACATCGTCGACGACACTCATTGCGATTGCCGGCGCCATGGCTGCAGCCGCGAACTTCTTTCGTAGTTTTCTGCGCGTCGCGCTGTTCAGAACCCCGGCCATGTAGGCATCGAAACTCGGATAATTAATGTTGAGACGGGTCATGGGGAGGCTGGGCACTCTGGTGAAGCCGTGGTGCAGAAAGCATTTCAACGGTTTGCGGAATCTTGCCGGAAACTCCTTTAGGACGATCAGTGGCGCCCCCAGATCCCGTGCATGTGTCACAATGGCGGAGGCGAGGAGCTGAGCATTTGCCCCGTGCGATAATTCGGCGCCATCGAGGCGTCCCTCGCCGACAGCACATCCGACCATCAAGGTTCGCATCTTCAGGAACCGCGGCCACACGCGCCGGGCCGAATGCACAATTGCCCGCATCTCGGAAGTTACGCCGCCGAACAGGTCCTGATCGAGAATGAAGAACGGCTGAATCGCCTGAACCTCGCCATCCCTGCCCTTGATAGCAAAATAGCGGTAGTCGAATCCCTGTCGGATCGTGTCTTCGACTAACTCGTAGAAGCGATGATCTTTTCGGCCACCGACGAAAGCGTTCCGCCAATGGTGGCAGTGCGCCAGCTCCGCCCGTGACATCAGCTCCACTCCGCCGCCTCGCAGGGCGTCTCGGCTATATTTCGTCCCGCGAACCAACTCGTCCATCATAGCAGCTCGTTTGGAACCCCATGCCCGATGTTTTGCGCGACTATCACTTTGGTTTAGGGAACCTGCGGGGCACGCCACCGTGAAGAGCTTCGAGTGCGAATGAACCCCATCATCCTGTTGCAACGTTGAGTGTACGACTTTCTGATCTATGGCAACGCCGCCGCGCTGATGTTCAACAAACTGTTCTGCAGCTGAGTCATGAAATTCCTCCTGACTAGTGCAAAGACGTGATGCCGCAGTCCCTACAAGCGGGTCCGGTGCCCCGCGTGCTGCGCAAACGGAAGACGCTCGACAGGCCGCTTTATTCCTAGGGCCGGATTGATATTTCTCGACGAAAACATCACGTGCACGCGATTGCTGAGTCAGAATGCGAGCCAGGCAAAAAGAAACAGGGTGTTATTGCCGCCCGCGTTGTCGCCAAAGCCGTCGTAATTGTTGGTGCCCCCGTTGAACTCGGTGTAGATAGTGTACTGGATGCCCAGCTTCAGATTAGCGAGGGGTCTGCCCCACGAATCGTCCTTGCCGAACGGCACCCAGTCAGCCTCGATGATGAAGCTGTTGCTGTTCGGTTTGCCGTTGGCGCTGCCGCTGAGAGGTTGGGGTGCGAATAGGGCCGGGTTCGCGTTGCCCCAGGTGTTCTGCCATCCAAGATTGAGACCGTACGTATTCTGATAGAAATATGCGAGATTCAGCCGGATCTGGTTCAGGTGGTTGTTTGGCCCGGTGGACGTCCCCAGCGCGGTGGAGGCCTTCAGGTTCTGAGCCTCGTGCGTGAGGATCGCGTCAATTGTGGCCGTGTGGGTGCCGTCGCCGAGAAACTGATAACCCCCGTCGACAGCGACGTCCGTGTAGCTGTCGTGACCGAACGAGGTGTCGACGCTGCGTTCGCCCATTCGCCGGACTGAGGTTAGAGTATAGCGCCACCGCACCGATATGGGCCGACTGTTTGTTCCAGTTCCATTCATACGCGACACGCCCATAGGGTGCCGGATTGGCTGTGGCGCCCGGACCGAGCGTGGCGCCGGTCAGATTGAGCAGCGTGGGTCACCTTATCCGCCTGAGCCGTCGCCGGCGTGCAGGCATTGGCAGTTTCCAGGATCAGATCGTCCATCAAATCCGCCTGGACATTCGGGCTCGCGCGTATCTGGAGGCGAAATCGGCATTTTCATCCAGCCACCGAAAGACAGTGGTTCTACCAGGCATATCCTCTAGTCCACAGATCGACCGCAAGCTGACGCCGTCCATCAGCAAATCGCAAATCCGCGAGGCGATCTCGTCGCGGAAGTCGCTTGGGCGGTCGTTCATGAGGTTAAGCGCCCAAGCCAACGAAGGTGTTGGCGCCGAAATGTAATCGGGGCGGGTGGGCCGCTTCTCGAGGATATTGCCGACATGACCGTTTTTGTCCAGCGCCCTTGTGTCCACCCAAGTGGTTGGACAGCTCGGGATGTAAGCGAGGTGCCTACCATTTGTGCATCAACCCTAGGTGTCCCGCAAGGGGTGCATGGTGTATTGTCCGCTGTCATACGCCGGTAATGGCGCATCTCCGTCTTGTCCTGAAACCAAGCCTCGCGCGCGCACGCGCGCACTTGGTCCCGTGTTGAGCTGCTCTGCGGTTAAGGGTGCAAGTACCCAATAGACGGTCTCGGCGGCCCAGTTGATAGTCTTGCACCAATTGATGGAGATCGGGCCGTCGAGAAGGAGAGATTAAGTTACAGACAGACTTCAGTGCGCCACGTTCGCCTTAAATGCCGGGGAAAGGATTCGGCGCGTTCTTTTTGCCATAATTGCTCCTGTGCCGCCGCATCCTCGCCGCTCTCAGGCAGAAGTTCCACTCATCGACCTGTCCGAATTTGGACCGACCACCTCTGTCTCCCTGCATGCCTTTATCATATTGACTCGGGACTAGGTGCGGCGCCCTATGCGTCCCTTGCGCCGCGAAGGCGTTGATTTGGCTGAAGCCTCGACTTCGTTAGTCGAACCGAGACACGCCGGTCGCTTTGAACAATTAACGACTATGTGGATAACCGCGCACAGGCGTGTCGGCGAAGCCACCGTGAATGTCGCAGCCGGCACGGCCTTAAAGCGGTTCTGTCGCAGATTTTCGGGTGGCTACGGCTTAGCGTAAGATCGGCCCTACGGCCTTGTGGGATGACGGACGATGATCGAGTTCAAGGGCAGTCACTTTGAGCGGGAGGTGATCCTGTGGGGTATGCGGTGGTACGTGGCCTATCCGATCAGCTATCGTCAGCTCGAGGAAATGATGCAGGAGCGCGGCGTGGAAGTCGATCACTCAACACTCAATCGTTGGGTGGTGAAGTATGTCCCGCTCCTGGACGAGCAATTCCGGGAGCGGAAACGTCCGGTCGGGTCCAGTTGGCGAATGGACGAGACCTATGTGCGGATCAAGGGCGTTTGGAAGTATCTGTATCGCGCGGTCGACAAGGCCGGCGCCACGGTGGACTTCCTGTTGACGGCCAAACGGGATCGCAAGGCGGCGCTGCGTTTCTTACGCAAGGCGATCGGACAGAACGGTACCCCAAAGAAGATCACGATCGACAAGAGCGGCGCCAACACGGCAGCGATCGAAAGCTACAACAAGGATCATAAGGCTGGCATCGAGATCCGGCAGGTGAAGTACTTGAACAACATCGTTGAACAAGATCACCGAGCTGTTAAACGACTGGCACGACCGATGCTGGGATTCAAATCGTTCCGATCGGCGCAGGTGACGCTTACGGGCATTGAACTGATGCACATGATCCGGAAGGGTCAGTTGCGGACGAGGGGGAATTTGCGTCCGGCGCAAGCGTTCTATTCGTTAGCGGCATAAAGCAATCCGGGTGCACAACCGGATCTCGGCCATCTGGGAAATTTGCGACACAACCTTCGAGCACCCTGCCGTTTTTTGCTTCCAGATTGGCGATGGCCGCCCTGACCTTGTCGGCCCAGTTGTCCAGGCCGGAGCTACCTGAGCTCCGACTAAGTCAATTCCTGCGCGTGCTATTGTTGGTCAGGGGAACGAAGCTGATGTTCTCTTGGCACTCTTCTATCCCAGCTCGGAGCTTCCGTATGTGCTCAAAGTCATTCTCGGAGAGAGGTTGCCACCCCGAAGGGCAGCATCGGCCGTCCCCGCGCCCGGCCCCACTAAATCGATATGCGCGGATCGCCTTCGACGAGCTCTTTATGGGAGTAGCTCGCTACATTACATTACGGTTAGTTAGCCTCTACCTCTTAGGCAATGAAGTTTCAAATGTATGGCCATACCTGTCTGCGGCATCGGGGCGTGTGTGATCTTCTCGAAGCAGTCAAAATTTATTGTCGCCGTCGGCGCAGCGTCGCCGCGGGCCAACTCTTGTGCTTTGTGCAGCACCCGCTCGATGTCGTCATAGCCCGAACAGTTATCATTAAACTCGACGATCGTGATCGAGCGCCTGCGACGGGTGCGCCTGCGACGTGCCCTCGAACTCGATTGCTTGCGCAAGGTAGTGCAGCGCTCGACCAGCCACGCCGTTGTCATCGAAGCGGCGCGTCACCGAGTAGTGCGCGCCGAGTAGACATACTCTGCCGTCGGCCGCGAACGTACAGCCGCGGGCCCACATGCGGCCGCCCTGAAGCCGCTCCTCAATCAGTTCCAGCACGCGAACCGGATTCTCAAGTCCTGGATCGAACCCATCGAATGGCAACTGCTGCCTCCTAAAACGGATGTCCAAAATCAACTACCTGCTCCGCTATCCAAACACTATACTTAGTAACTGATCGCAAACCAGGCGCTTTTTGTTAAATTTGCCTCATTAACGCATGCTCATTAGCAATTATTTATCGAATTCTCTTATAGTCGGCGAAAGTCGGCCCCTCGTTTTGGGGTCGGATCGGCATGGTTCAAAAGAGGGTTGTGTCGCAAATTTCGCAGGTGAGTGCGCACCGCGGGGCGTCCAACGCATTTGCTGCTGGGCGTTCATGCGGCGGTGCAGCAGCCATTGCACTGTGCTTTCGGTGACCGCTGTGGAGATGGGCTCCTCACGCCGTCTGGCCGTTGCATAGTCGATGATGATATCGGATTGGCCGCATACATACGTTTCGAGGTCGCCCAACAGGCCGGCAACTTTCAGCGCGACCGTAGCCGCCGGCGAAGTTGTCTCGGCCAAGGCTTCGAGCGTCGCCATGGTTTCTCCGATGAGCTCGAGACCGCGCCCGACTTGTCCATGCCAGAGCCGCCAGCGGATCCGCTCGATCGTTTCGGAAAGGCGGGTGCCGGATGTGCAATCCTCTGCAGTGGCGTCCGGCCAGCTCTTGGCCGCCTGGGCAACATGTTGGATACGCATCGAAAGATGGAACCAATCTAACACGTGATGGGTTGGGCCGACGCTCGCCGCTTCACCAAGTGATCGCGGCCCGGCGGCACCGTCGCTCAGGATGGTGACGGGCGTCGCCGGTGTCGCTCCCAGCCCGTTCAGGACGATAAATCTGGTGGAGATCCCAATCTTGCTGCAACCGGGAAGCGCGCGGTGCGGTAATGGCACGAGCCATACAATGTTCTGCCGGATGTGTTGATGAAGTTTCCTGCAGAATATTCCTGTGTGCTCGCTGTCGTTCGCAGAGTCTTATTTGCCGGCGATGCGACCGGGGCCAGATTTACTGCATGGGGAGCCCCGGCTGGCCTGAGCGAGCCGTCGCCAGGCGGCAGGTCGCCAGCACACTACAGATGTCATCATTGCGGGCGGCCCGCTTCGACCTTTGTACGCCTGGTATGCCTTCGTCCCAGGGGCCGCCGAGGCGAGAGGATCCAGATCAGGCACCGCGACCCCCGACCTGACCGCCCACCGTGACGGGGCCGGGATCGACTGCGTCCGCAAACAACCCTGGTCAACAATCGGCTTCTTTGTCAGCCCGCAATGAACCGCTTCTTCGTCCCGACCTGAGCGTTCCAAAGGCGACGGGCGGAGCGGCAAATCGCCATCGGCGTCGCCCCAGATCAATCCGACCGGCAGGCCGCGCCGGAGCTCCCCGCGCGCCGCCTTATTATGGATCCCGCCGTTAAGGCGGGCGCGAAGAACATAGAGCTCCGCTTCGCTCATCGTGCCTTTCGAGGCCGCGACATACTACCCAAGAACAGCGCTTTGACGTTCTGATCCAATACCCGCATCACCCGCGTGCAGGTGAGCGCGTGGCTGTTGTACGTCGTTTGCAGCATGGTGGCAGCAGCCACTTTGTCATCGAGCAACCCGATGGCACGCGAACGTTATTGCCAGTTTGGATGACCGAGCCGTGGACGGCACAAATCGCGATCGTGAAGAAGCCTCGTTTGACGCTCGAGGCATTGTTCACACTGCGCAGAACGATTGATGGCGCACTCCTATCCTTATCGCCTGCGACTCCGATGAGAGGGGAGTGTGATGCTCGACCGACCAGCCAGCCACCGACAGCTCGATCTGCTCGTTCCCGCGGCCAACGTGCTCGAATCGAACCGAATTCCTCGGGCGGCTCGGGGGGAAGTGACGGCTCTGCTGAAATTGTTGATGGCGGAGCACATCGCCGCCGTCCCGGCCCGGCCGTTCGAGGCCGCCGATGAATAAGATTACCGCAGAACATCTGGCGCGTGACGCTTATGTCTACGTGCGGCAATCAACGGTGGATCAGCTGCTCAACAACCCCGAAAGCCGACGGCGACAATATGCGTTGGTGGAACGAGCGCGCTCGCTCGGCTGGGAGAACGTCGTTGTCATTGATGATGATCTTGGCCGATCGGGCGGCGGTCAAAGCCGCCCCGGCTTCGAGCGTCTGCTTGCGGCAATCTGCGCCGGCACGGCCGGCGCTGTGTTGGCGATCGAGGCGTCGCGGCTGGCACGCAACGGCCGCGACTGGCACACGCTGCTGGAATTCTGCGCCTTCGTGAACACCTTGATCATTGACGAGGACGGGGTCACTGATCCACGACTGATCAACGACAGGTTGTTGCTTGGCTTGAAAGGCACCTTCAGCGAGCTCGAGTTGTCGATGTTCCGGCAGCGGTCGCAAGAGGCGTTGCGTCTGAAGGCAGCGCGCGGCGAACTGCACACCACGGCCGCGATTGGCTATCGACGCGGAGCCGATGGTCGTCTGGAACAGGACGCTGATCGGCGGATCCATGAGACGCTGTCGATGGTGTTCCGCAAGTTCAGCGAGATCGGCAGCGTGCGCCAGCTCGCCTTATGGCTGCGGCAGGAGGGGATCGACTTGCCGGTCGCGGTCTACGGTCCCCAGGGTCGGGCCGTGCAGTGGCGTCCGCCGCGCTACCATGCGGTTCATCGGCTGCTGACCAATCCGGTCTACGCCGGAGCCTATGTGTTTGGGCGCACCGGTTCGCGAGTTCGGTTCGAAGGCGGACGCAAAGTCGTTATTCATGGTGTCGCGCGTCGGCGGGAGGAGTGGGAGGTGCTGATCCGCGACCACCACCAGGGCTATATCTCGTGGGAGGAGTATGATCGCAACCAGAAGGTTATCGCGGGCAACGCCAACATGAAGGGCACGATGGTGGCAGGCTCGGTGCGCAAGGGCGGAGGGCTGCTCGTTGGATTGCTCCGCTGTGGGCACTGCGGACGCAGGCTCAAGGTGCTGCATCATGCGCGTCGGGACACACGCTATATTTGCAATGCCGAGATGGACTGCGCCTCCGACAAGAAGTGCGTCGGCTTCAGCAATATGCGCATCGATGCGGCGGTGTCGGCGGAAGTGCTGAGTGCAATCTCACCGCTTGCCTTTGATGCGGCGTTGCAGTTGATCGCCGATCGGGAGCGGGCTGGTACGGAACGGCTGCGGCAAAGTGAACTGGCACTGCAACAAGCGCGCTACGAAGAGACACATGCGCGCCGGCAATATGATGCAACCGATCCCGACAACCGGCTGGTAGCCGGCGAACTCGAACGCCGATGGAATGACCGCCTGGCGGCGGTCGCGCAACTCGAGGAGCAGATCCGGAACTTGCAGAACGAACAGCCGCGCGCGCTGCACGACGACGAGCGTGCGACGCTGTTGGCGCTCGCTGATGACTTGCCTCAGCTATGGAACCATCCCGCCGCGTCCAACGAAACCCGCAAGCGGATTTTACGAGCCGTCCTTGAGGAGGTCGTCGTCACGGTGGAGGCCGCTCGGCTGCACCTCGTGCTGCATTGGCAGGGCGGAGATCACACGCGGCTTGAAGTAGCGAAGAACCGTACTGGACAAAATCGCTGGAAGACTGACGTCGAAACCGTGCAATTGGTCCGCGAACTCGCTCGCATATTGCCGGACCACAGCATTGCCCCACTTCTCAACCGGCTCGGAAAACGCTCGGCAAAAGGACAGAGCTGGACCCAGTTGCGCGTCCGCAACTTCCGCGGCGTGCATCAGATTGCAGTCTACCGCGACGGCGAACGGACACAGCGACAAGAGCTGATCCTGCATGAAGCCGCGAGCCGTCTTGGTGTCCACAAGATGACGGTTGTTCGCTTGATCCGGGACGGACTGCTGCCTGCGAGACAGGCCTGCGTCGGCGCGCCCTATGTTATCCGCGAAGATGATCTGGATCGGCCGGCAGTACAGCGTGCGCTCGCCACTGGTCGTGCAGTATCACTCAATCCACAGCAAGAAGTTTTGTCTTTTCAATAAGATCATGAGGTCCTGTATCATGTCACCTTCCTGTTCAACCCCAGCAGCAAGCGGTCATTGAACAGCGCCGGGTGATAGATCCCGTCCGCGTCGCCGATCAAAGTATTGGACAGACCGCATAGATCAATGAGGCGATACCAGTCAGCATTGTTGCGGGCCAATCGCGACACCTCAAGGCCCAGAACAAGACCCACGTGTCCGAGAGCGACCTCGGCGGTCAACCGAGCGAAACCGGATCGCGCCACGGCGCCTGACCCTGACACGCCAAGATCCTCGTCGATCACCACGACTTTGTCGGCGGGCCATCCGAGGTCGCCCGCTTTGTTCACCAAAGCGTACTGTCGATCGGTCGACTCGCGGTTGTGCTCGACCTGAGCGGCGCTGGATTGGCGCAGATAGACAATTGCCATACGGGCGAGATGGCTCAAGGTTATCTTGACTGCCTCACTCATTGCCGCCCTCCCGGGCCGACTTTGCAACCAGCTTTTGCGCAATCAGCCGCGAAAGAAGCACCAGGGCGGCGATCTGAGCCTGCGGATCGATCTGGTCCCAGGGACCTTTTGGTCCTTCGTCCGGCACCACGGGCTGTTCGAGAAATGCCAATTCCAACTGCATCGTCGCCCTCCTGTTCGGGGACCAACTCGACGAGCCGGCTCAGCAGAGCGTCCGTGACGGCACGCGCCTTGAGCAAATCGCTGATCGTGCAAAGGTTCTCGGTGGCGTCTGCATCATCGCCCGCAGGCGACACCAACCCGGCATCTTGGCGGCCATTCCAGACCGTCCATGCAACCGGAATAAGCGTGCGGCTGCCGTCAGGCAAAATCACCAGCAACTCGGGAACGCCCCGCCGTGTCAGGCTCTTGATGACGGGAAGTCGGCACCCTTCAAAGGGATGCCGTTTGCGTGTGACGATGGCCGAAACCTGAATGTCTTGGGGATGGGTAGTCTGTCGTGTCTTCGTTCGACCGGGTTAATCACGACAAACTCGTGGCACGAGTGGCAGCGCGCATCCCAGACCGGCGGGTGCTTCGGCTTATCCGGAGCTACCTGACAGCCGGTGTGCTCAACAACGGGCTGTTCGAAACCAGCCGGGAGGGTACCCCGCAAGGGGGGCCGCTCTCGCCGCTGCTCTCGAATCTCGTGCTGGACGAACTGGATCGCGAACTTGAGCGTCGTGGCCACCGGTTCGTGCGCTACGCGGACGACTGTAATATCTACGTCCGCAGCGAAAAGGCCGGCCACCGGGTCATGACGAGCTTGACCCGCTTCATCGAGAGACGCCTCAAGCTTCAGGTCAACGCGCAAAAGAGTGCCGTCGCCCGGCCGTGGCAGCGCTCGTTCCTTGGCTTTACCGTCACGGACGAACCGCAACCGCGGCGACGCATCGCCGACAAGGCCGTGGCCCGGTTCAAAGACCGGGTCCGCGATCTGACGCGGCGACATCGCGGGGTCAGTCTGGAACGGATGATTGCCGACCTGAACCCACTGCTGCGGGGATGGGCTGGCTACTTCGGCTTCAGCCAATCGCGCGAGTTGGGCTCACTGGACGGCTGGACACGACGGCGCCTGCGTTGCGTCGTCTGGGTTCAGTGGAAGACGCGCGGCAACCGTTATCGCGAACTCCGTCGCCTTAGGGTCTCGGACAAGGTGGCCAGTGCGGCCATCTTCAGCCCAAAGGGACCCTGGCGGCTGAGCTCGACGAGCGCGCTGCATCGCGCCTTCACCAACAGACGCTTCAAGGATCATGGCCTGTTTTCCATGGACACGCTGGTGGGTGCTTAATCCGCCGAACCGCCGTGATACGGACCCGTATGCCCGGTGGTGTGGGAGGGGTGGCATCGCGAGATGCCCCCCTTGTACGTTGCGCTTGTTCGGCGAGAGACAATATCTCGCCGAACAGCAAGGAAGGCGGTGAGCCTCATGTCCCCCTTTGGTCAAAGAACCCGTGGGATAGATAGGGCCCCGCTTCTCCGAGCTCCGCTGTTCATGCCGGACGGTATCCAGGGACGCGAGATACCGCTGATCCCGCGTACAAGGTGGCCCGACGCGGAGCCTTGCCGTGTTCACCTTCTGAAATGGAAGCAAGACGTGAGTGACTCTATAGTTGGAATCGACGTGTCCAAGAAGACCTTGGACACAAACTGTGCGAGAGGTCAGCGGAAGCAGGCCAGGATCTTCGACAATAGTCCCGATGGCTGGAAGGGAGTGCTGTCCTGGCTGAAAGCCATGGGCAGCAAACAAGCCCACATCTGCATGGAGGCGACCGGTCGTCACAGTCTCGGCGTGGCCCTGGCGTTGTATGATGCGGGTCACGTCGTCAGCGTGGTCAACCCAGCCCAGATCCGCGACTTCGCCCGCACCAAACTTGGTCGCAACAAGACCGACAAGGTCGATGCTGCCCTGATCCGCGAATACACCGAGCTATTCAATCCGCAGCCGTGGATGCCGCCGTCGCCCGCGATGCGGCGGCTGCGCGAACTGCAAACCGTGCGTGCCGGCATGGTCGCGAACCGGGCGGAGTGGAAGAATCGTCTCGGCAGCGGTCTTGGCGACAGCACGGCCATCAAGGTGGCAACTACAACGATTGACTATTTCACCAGTCAACTCGCGACGATCGACAGGGCCATTGGCGAGACGATCGACCAGGACGTCGAATTGCGCAGCCGACGCGAGCTGCTACTCAGCGTCATCGGCGTCGGCGAAACGCTGGCTGCCTTGCTGCTGACGGAAATGCCCGAGCCAGCAGTTCTGCGGCGAAGTGGTGAGATCGTCGCATATGCGGGGCTCAATCCGAGCCATCACCGCTCCGGCACGTCAATCGACCGTCCGACGCGCATTTCCAAAATTGGCAATGCCACTCTGCGTTCGTCCCTCTACATGCCGGCCTTATCGGCCATGCGCTTCAACCCAGCGGTCGCGGCTCTCGTGGCTCGCCTCAAAAACGCCGGTCGCCTCAAGCCCAAGCAGATCGTGGTGGCGGCGATGCGCAAGCTCCTGGTGCTCTGTTTTGGCGTGTTGAAGACAGGCAAACGGTTTGACCCGACGATAGCCATGCCGGCCTGAGCTTTGGTAACCGTTCCCATTCCGTTGTTCGATTGGAGGCCGATCATTCCGCCGTCCCGATCTGTCGTCTCGTTGATCGACGCGCACAGCGCAAGTCAAGGAGGGCCGCAGGCCCGCGTGCGACAGCACGCCTTGTCCTTGACTGTAGCGAGCACGTTGACACGCTCAGCAAAATCGGGAAATCCAAATGTAGCGCTTGACAGGCAACACGGTATCTATCCCGATGTGTGCCGGGCATGTCCGGCAGCCTGGGGGTGAAAGTCCCCTGTGCAACCTGATGGAGGTGAAGCACGAGTGAAGCGCAAGGGCGGAACCGCGAGGGACCGTCTGAAGGAAGCGTGGAACGAAATCGCAACTCGACGAACAGCAACCGGATACGAGGCAGACTTGGTCGGACGAGCGGGCAGGAAGTCGCAAAGTCCATATCCATCAAGGGCCAGGGCTGTAAATCCGGCGGGTGTGCGAGGAAGGCTGCGGGGCTTACCCCGGGAGATCTGCACCCTGTCCCTCCCGGGAAACCGGATGGACTGAGGGAGCCGTAAGGTTCCCTGACCGCGATGCAGAAGTCAGCAGACGGCGTAGTAGGTCGCTCCGGCGGCTGAAGGCCCGAACGGTCCCCGCAAGGGGTTGAAGGAAAGGGCAAGTAGCTCGGAGATATCATGACCACACCGCGACCGCCATTCCAGTTCACATTGGACATGCCGATGCCGGGCAGGGGTGAAGCCCCGCGTCCGGTCGTGCGAGAGGTCGAAGTGGCCACGGCGATGTCCGAACCCGAAAGCCCGGCGCCAACCGCCAATCTGATGGAGGCAATCTGTGATCCTGAGAACATAGAAGCGGCGCTGCGTGCGGTGGTGCGCAACAAAGGGGCTCCGGGCGTCGACGGGATTACCGTGCGACAACTCCCGGGCATCCTGAAAGCGCGCTGGCCGGAGATCGAAGAACAACTGCTCCAAGGGCGCTACCAGCCGCAACCGGTGCGTCGGGTGCAAATCCCGAAACCGACCGGCGGGACACGCGACCTCGGCATTCCAACCGTGATCGACCGCGTGATCCAACAAGCGGTGCTCCAGCGGCTACAGCCGCTGTGGGACCCGACGTTCAGCGAGCACAGCTACGGCTTCCGGCCGGGGCGCTCCGCCCAGCAACAGCGAATGCGTCTGCAGATGCTCGCCGAGAGGGTGCCGCGCTTGCCATCGAGGGCGGGGATAATCCTGGCAAAATGTCGGCGGGATGCTGGTGCTGGTTAATGCTGCAACGATTACCTGAGGCCGCCAGGAATAAGATGTAGGACAGGGCGAAGGACGGCCCCCGGCCTTCGTTCCGGGGTTGCAGTCAAATAAATGCGTGCATCCTCAAGAGCCTCTTCGGCTGTGGGGCGCGCAAGCACCTCGAATGTGTCGCCGCTTCCACCACGCTTGCGAATTCCCTGAGTAAGCGTGTTGCCGCGCGGAATGTCATCCTGTAAGAAAACAGAAATCCCTCCTTTGACATGTGGGAAGGCTACATAGTTTTTGTTCATACAATACAAGGCAGAAATACCTTCACGAAGAACAAGTTAAGCTTAATGGCGGCTCACCGATGCGGCGCAGGGAAATCCGGGCCGGGAAAACCTCTCGTCCAGCATCCAGGTCGGCTTCCGTGGCATCGTGCGCGGCCTTGCCGGTCTCGCCTCACTCCGCCTGATCCTGCCTCGGCGAACCCGTGCGACGGGAGCGATCAGAACGGCGGAAACCGATACGGGGCATTAGCCGCCGAGCGTCCTGCCATGGCGAGCCACCCTTCCAGGGCTGCCTTGATCAAGCTGCTGAAGCGGCGACGGGGTGCCGAGAGAACGGACCCTTCGGCCATGTGGGTGCTCCTCGATTACTTGTTGCCTAGATGGGTGTCGCGGCCGCGCGGGCGAAATGACCAAACCGCAAGGGAGCGTCGCACCCTGTTCACGCAAAGCAGCCATGTGCATCGTCGGGCCTTGGTGGCTCATACGACCACCCCGAAACCGCACCATGTGGCCGACAGAGCCTGCATCCGTCACCGCGATCCCGGAGCTGAGGCCGGCGTCGGTTGCGGTATCAGGTCGCGAAGTTGGCGCGAGCGGCTGCGAACTCTCGAGCCTCACCCGGGAACCGCACGACGCGCTCGATCCGGTCCGATCCAGCTGACGCACTACGGGCGCGCCGTGGAGAGCCAACTGATGAGGAGATGAACCGCATCGTCCGCCACTATGACCAGCACCTCGTCGCCCTCGCCCGGCCATTGCGCTGACCCGGCTTCGGCCGCCAGCAATTAAATAGCCGCGCTATTCGCCTGCTTTGGGTGTCAGGTCGAATGCGAAAAGAACGATCCAGGCATAGGTTCAACTTCCTTGATGCTCATTAGCGTTCGCCAGCCGGGGCCGATCCTCCGGAACAGCTGCGTCGCTCGCGCTCATCGGCGAGCCAGGCGCCAGCACCCGCCAGGAGCCGTTGCTCACGCGCAGGTGGGGGCGGAGTGCAGCGCGCACGATCCTGGAAATGATGCTGCTTCCCTCAATCGGGCGGACCGGCGGAAGATGCTGTAAAAATACACGCTGGCTGCCGCTCTTGGGCCGGGCATGGAGCACATAGTCAGCGAGCGCTGCGCCCGCTTCCTGTAGGAGAGGAACGACGCGATCGCGCTTGGATTTGGTTTGACGAACGATCACCTCGGCGCTGCGCCACCGGATATCGTGAAGCTCGATCGATCTGAGTTCTTTGTTGCGTAATCCGGTGGTGGTAACCAACGGCAGGATGGCGCGGTTCCGTATGCCGTTTGCATGGTCCCTTCGTCGACCCGTAGGACGAGCCGCTTCCGAGATGAAAGGGGCTTGCTATCAGCGCTTGCCGAGAAGTCGTATATTGGATCCTTCGGGCGTCGCTGTATCGGGCGACACATCCTTGCTAAGGAGACTCGGTGAGACAGTCCACTGACGCCCGTCGTCGGACACGACGGTCACCGATTTCTTGTTGTATCGGGTGAGCATGCCTTCGACCCTACGCTGCCCCGGCGGCCCGAAAGTCACCCGGTCACCAATTCTGAATTCGAGCATGTCCGCGTGCGTCCGCATCTGAGCGAGCAAGCGCAGTCGCGCCACGATGCGGTGATTGAGGTCGACGAGTTCAGCCTCTGTCAGGCTGTCGATATCGATCTTCATACAATCTCGGCGTGACGATTTGCTCGCGTTCGCCAGCGTGCTCGGCGCCAAGCTGGCCGACATCGCGCGGGCCCATGTCGTTCCCGAGCCCCTCGTGCGTGAAGCGTGCGTGCTGCATCGGTTGCCGAGCACCTCAACCGTCTATTGGCAGGGATGGAACCGACTTCGGGCGAAGCTCGGCGACAAATTCCACCGGCTGTTCGACGCCGTCAGCCGCGCCATGGCGCAAACACCGCGGAGCAGTTCGCTGGTCGAGAACCTCAATTCACGACTGCGCAACTACTTCACGCTTCGCCGCCACCTCGGCGGTTCATATTTGGGCTTGCTGCGGTTCTTCTTGAACCATCGGCGCTTCATGCGCAGCCGACGTGCCGAACGAAACGGCAAGAGCCCGCGCGAATTGATGACCGGCCAAAGCCATCCGCATTGGCTGACGTTGCTGGGCCTCGGGCCACTTCAACCCCGGCAAGCCTGACCCAAGACTGACCCGGGGAAGGTTAGCCGCTTCCCGCACAGGACACCATTAACCAAATCCGGCCCGCACGGACCGGCGGTTTCCGTGCGAACTCTGCAACCCAAAAGACGGCTGATTTGAACCACGCCGACAAGAGCTTATCCAGTGGACCGCCGAGCAAATCGCAACGAGGCTTATCGATGCACCAGGTACAGGGATCTTGGAATGCGTGAGTACCTTAGCCGTCTCGCTCCGAGGACGAGCGCGGCGATGCCGTGACGGCCGTGCGACGCCATCACGATGAGATCGCAACCTTTCGACCCCGCAGTATCGATGATCGCCCGGTAAGGGTGCTCATGCTCGACAGGATCTTGGTATACATCGTCCCATCAACCTCGTGCCCTTATTCTGCTTTTCCCCCGCATCGGTCCGAGTGCGGTCTCGGCCAACACCATAAGCCGGAATGCTTCCAATGTCCGACTTTCTTCAGTCTGCCATCACATAGCACCGCGTCATCGGCGCTCGTGTCGCGCATTTCTACGCTATGCCGATTTCGACGGTTTGATCTCGGTCAACCCAACCGGCCGTGTCAGGGCGTATCAGTGTTGCCGTGTTTGCGGTCAGCCTCTTCAGCTTGATCAGGGCGTGGCCGGTCCGTCGTGGCGCCAAAGTCTTCTTTCCGCAGGAGTGAACCTACCAATCGTCGCCTTTTTTCTCTTTGGTGCTCTGGCCGTTCCAATTGCCGCGAGAACCGGGCCGGGCATGGCCAATGCGGCCTCCGCACGTGATCTGGATCGCGATGTGATAACGGCCCTGCAACGGCTCTACAACGCGCAGCCGAAAGCGCGCGCTCGGACAACGGGCAATAGCCATCCTCATCTTTCCGCGGGTTATCAAGGCCGTATTGAGTAGCATGGGCTGGAACCGTCGCTACGCCATTGTCAGCTATCTGCGCCCCTCGCTCTGGACGGTGCCGCTGTTCGCCCTGGTCATGGAGCAAATCGGCGTCCGTTTCCTGACGTTCATCGACCAATCCCTGCAGCGGGTGCCCGCGCTGGCGGTCACCGCCGCTGAAGCCGACGACGCGATGGCGATCGTTAAATCATTAACGATTGCGTTCCTCGTGTTCACGTTCGGCTCCATGCTGGTTGCACTTCAGGTCGCGAGCGCCCAGCTGACGCCACGGATCGACGGAACCACTGTTCCGGCTGTCCGGCTGTACCGCGACACTTGGCGATAGCACGCTGCTGCGAGCCCAGGTAGCCTTCGACCCGGAACGCACACAGGATGCGACGTTTGCCTTCCGGGTGATCGTCGATGTCGCTGTCAAAGCACTGTCGCAAGCCATCAACGATCCAACCACGGCGGTTCTGGCACTCGATCAGATCCATCGACTTCTGCGCATTGTCGGTGGCCGCCACTTGCACGATGACACAGTGTACGACGACCAGCGGGCGCTCGGGGTGATCCTTCCGTCGCCCAACTGGGACGACTTCGTCGACTTGGCGTTCAGCGAAATCCGCTTGTACGGCGCATCGAACTTCCAGGTGACCCGGCGGCTTTACGCGATCATCGAAGACCTGATGAACGTCCGTCCGGAGACGAGGCAAGCCGCACTGCACCGGCAACTTCAGGTATTGAACGATACACTCGAGCGCCTGCATCTCTTGCCGGTGGACCTGACGCTCGCCCGGCATTCCGACCGGCAAGGATTGGGTGGATCCTCAACACTATATGAGCTGCAGCAGTCCCGCCGCGCGAGCGTCAGCGATGACTGACCACCTTACCGTGGTCCTGAAGATCACACTCGTCGCCTTCATTGCGAGCAGCCTACTGGACATGGGCCTACGGCTCGATCCGCCGGACGCCGCTCGAGGACTGCGGAATGTTCGTTTCGTCGGGCTGACGTTGTTGTGGGGCTTCGTTGTCTCGCCGGCGCTGGCCTTAGCGATCACGCGGTTTCTACCACTCGGCCCGCCCTACGCGATGGGGTTACTGCTGATGGGAACAACGCCATGCGCGCCATTCCTGCCGATGATCGTCGCGCGGGCGAAGGGCGACATTGGCTACACTGCCGCCTTCATGCTGCTGACCTCTATTGCGACTGTTGTCGTCATGCCTCTCTTGGTTCCGTTGATGATAGAGGGCTTAACGGTCGGCGCGTGGACCATCGCCAAACCTCTGGTTGTGGTTGCGCTGCTACCGCTCGCGGCCGGTATGGTGCTTCGCCATGTCAGCACCGTCTTGGCGATACGGTTGCAGCCCCTGGTGAAGCGGACCTCGAGGCTTGCGGCTGTCGCCGTTCTGGTGGCCTGCGTTGTCGTGTTCGGCCGGAGCCTGATCGGCGTGGCATGGAGCCTGGCGGTAGCCGCGCAACTTATCTACTTCGCAGCGATTACGGCGTTGCCCTACTGGATTGACTGTGGCCTGCCGCACGACCAGAAAATTGTCCTAAGTTGCGGCATGGCGACACGCAATCTCGGCGTGGCTCTTGTTCCGTTATTCTCGTTGGCAGAGGTCGACGAACGGGCAATCGTGATGGTGGTCCTGGGTCTACCGATTACGGTCGCATTCGCGCTGGGCGCTGGCTTGCTGTTCCGCCCCACGGTCAACGGGAACGCCTCGTAAGCGGACGATTTCCCTGCGAGAGGTGAACGATGGCCGAGCAACAGACGTTTGATCAGACTGATGCAGCGCTTCCACCTCGATCATGTCGTCATAGTTGACGAGCAAACATCGGCTTGGCGTGTTGATCAGGGTCAAGGCCCTTTACCTCCGATTGCCTACTCTCTCGATTTTCCCGACGAAATAATAGCTGCTTTGCTGCCGATCTGGGCCCGGCAAGCCGAAACTGAAGATTCCTGTTTGCTGCCGCGGAGTTGAATGTCGCGCCCGCGAAGTGCTTCGTGGTCGAGGGAAGCCCCCACCGGTATCTCGGGGTTGCCCGCGCGGGCAACATGGCGGCGCCCGGGGTCGTTCGATGTGGCGACGCAGGCTCGCTCTGGGCAGCAGGAGCAGATTTTGTGGTGACCAGCCTGGCGCCGCATTTGCACGAATGTTATCGAGGAAATGAAGGCAATCTATCCCAAACGCACTTTCCAGCTGAACTGCGACGATGAGCTTCCCGGCGAATGGGATGAGGCAAGAATGAGCCAGGTGCTGTCGAATTTGCTAGGCAACGCGATCCAGCATGGCGACGTCAAATCTCCTGTTATCGTATCAGCCAAAGGCGATAGAGATGGCGTGGAACTTTCGGTGCATAACGAGGGCACTGCCATTCCCCCGAAAATGCTACCAAGGTTATTTGACGCTGGCGACATGATCGCCGACGAGGAGCTTGCAGGTACCTGGAGAGGTTCGCCGTGGCGGTCTACTCGTTGCGGGTTTCCAGCCCGGGCCAGCCCGGTGCAACGTGAACGGTCCGTCGACGGTATTGGATGTGGGGCGTGACCGGCGCAATTCTGGCGGTGCCCTTGCTGGCGATCACCAAAATCATTTGCGACGATTTGCGCCCGTTACGGGCGCTTGGACATTTGCTGGAGGATTGAGCCGCGCACAGGAGGCCGAGGTCGGAAAGAAGGCGCGGAGGAGTGAAGGAAATGGCGACACGCCATAGCTCGACTACGCAGCTAGCGTGTCGAGCCGACGGTCGCAACTTGCTTGAGAGACATGCTTTCCGGATCTATGGCCAAGTGCGTCGAAGAAAGCCTTCCAACGGAGAGTGGCAATCACACCTGCCGCCGCTATAAGCCCCAATAGTTTCGTCCACATTGCAGCGACAGTCTTCCCGGCAGCGCGCGCATGACTACAACGCACGTTATGGTCGGTGGCGGCACCATCGCCACGCGACGCCGGTAAGTGCCTCACCCAACAACAAATGCCCGACGACTGACGGAACAATCAGCAACGCCAATCCTGTCGTTGCTTCGCCGACGGCCGCGAGTGTTTCGCTCCTCACGTCCCCGGATCGAGTTCGATGGCCAGGTTGTCGATCTTGCCGGTAAACTGCCTGGTGCAGACTGAGACGGAGAGGCACCCACACCCGATCACCGAGGCGATCCGCTGGCAGATCAGAGAGGAGAGGTCATCCAGGCCATAGGCAGGGCACGCGGCGCCAACCGCACCGCGGCGAACCCGGCTGAAGTGCTGGTGATGACAGATGTGGTGCTGCCATTCGACGTGGAGCCCATGGAAGCCGCCGACCTAGACCGACCGAACTGATGATGGCGGCGGCCGGTATGGCTCTGGCCAATGCCGCCCATGCTGCGACGCATACCCCCATCGGTCCTGGGTCGCAGTTGAAGTTGCCGTTGCCCTGATTGACTTGCTGCTTTGCGTTGGCGAGCCAGGGGCTGTCGGCTCTAATGCAGTTCGGCGTGCCTGGATTGCACACGGCAAGGGCGGGTGTGTGCCGCAACTACCCGAACGCCTTCACCCCGGCATGATCGCGCAGGCAACCGGCGCGTCAGCGAAAACCGCGGGCCTGTTCTACGACGACAGTTATGACTGCACAGCCTATCCGTCGGAGGAATCCTACACCGGCAAGAACATGCCCGACCTCGGCTGCACCGGCAGCCCCGGCGCTGAGGTGATAAATCATGAGGGGACTCGACAAAAGCTACAACTCCGCCACCGGCCTTGTCGCCGACGTCACCGGCGGCGGCACGCTCGGCCAAGTCTACACCCAGTTGATCCCGAAGAGGATGCAACGCCGCCTCGTCGACGGCGAATGCGAGCCGATCTATCCCCACCAATACATCCGCACCAACACCATCTTCGAGATCATCAAGAAGTCGGAGGCATTACCGCCTGGTCCGATAAGCATCCAGCCTACGAGGTCCTCAGCGGTCCTTCCGGCAAAGGCATAGACGACCTGTTCGCGCCGGAAAAAAACTCCCAGATGTTCCTAAAAGGGGCACCGAAAGGCGTGGACAACACCACCAGCTACGCCGCTGTGAATGCTTATGACACGCTGAAGGGGGACGCCGTCATCAACTGGATCGACGGTCTGAATAGCACCGCATCCGCCCACCCCGGCGTTCCAGCGATTTTCGGCATGAATTTCCAGGCCGTCAGCGTCGGCCAGAAGCTGGCAAAGGCCGGCTACGGCGATGATCCCAGTCTGACCGGCGGCTACCTCGACAGCAACGCCACCCAGGCAACGCCCTAACTCAGCAGCTCCAGTTCGTCGACGACGCAGTCGGCAAGTTTGAGGCCGAACTGACCAAGCAGGGCCTCGACAATTCAACGCTAATCATCATCAGCGCCAAGCACGGCCAGTCGCCGATTGACCCGAAGGACCGCGTGGCAATCTCGGACACACCGATTCAAAGCGCGCCCGGCTTCGGCGATCATGGCTTCGAGATCTGCGACGACGCGGAGCTCATCTGGCTGCAGCCGGATCTGCAAGCGGATAACTACGACGCCGCTGAGGCCTACCTGAAGGCCAATGCCACCAAGCTGCACATCCAGGAGTTGCTTGACCGCACTTCGCTGACCTCGCTCTATGGCGACCCGTTCGAGAATAGCCGCGTGCCCGATTTCATCGCGGTGACCGACCACGGCGTGATCTGCACCGGCGGCACCAAACTGGCCGAACATGGCGGCTTCTCCGACGACGACCGCAACGTGGCGCTGATCCTCTCCTCGCCTAAGATCAAGCCGCAGGTCGTCGAAGCCCTCACTTACACCACCCAAATCGCCCCGACGATAGTAACCGCCCTCGGTCTGGATCCGACACATCTCAAAGGCGTGCGAAAAGAAGGCACCCAGGTGCTGAGCAAATAACATCGCGGGCGTGTTCGCTGACCTGACCAACTCAGTTCAGCGAACACCTACGGCGAGCGTCGGTGACGATTGGGGCTTCCCCTGCCCCGCGGCCGGCGGGCAGGCGTTCAGGACAATCAGCGAGCGACGGGCTGCGCCCTTCGCCACCGATGACATGAGCGCGCAGCATCTCGTACTTCACTTGGATCCGACGCTTCATCGCTATCCCTCAAATTTCAACTGTGCGCTTAATGTAGGTTTCTGCCTATATTACTGCACGCTACTTCGCAAACTTGACGACTACGTGATCCCGTGTCGCCCGGCGACGTTCGACATCGCCTCCATCCTGGAAACGCTAGAACTGGACTGCAGCGTTGCGATCAGCGTTGTCCAGATCGCTCTACCGCCCCAGCTACGTGATCTGTCTTCCAAAGCGCAGTTTCTGCCTGAAGCGTTACGTGACGCATTGCAGGTCACCTTATCGGTCGCGCCGTCAGACGCGACACCCGAGCAGGTGCTCGTCGACACCTTTGCCAGGCTTGGTTACCTGCCCGACGAGGCGAAGCAGAGTGCGCTGAAGATATTGGCGGAGGCTGAAGACAAGGCTTGAACCCGCGGCCGAGCGGTCCCGGAACACGTGCTGCGTGCCGCCGAAGCGGCGCGCTGTTGAGACACATCAAGTGCCGGGTTTGCCTCCATCATTGTCTCCACCGAGCCGCCGCCTCGCCTTCGCGAAGCCAAGGATGATCCATGCAGTGCCGCGTCGGCATTGCTCCGACGAAGCGTGGGGTTCGAGCAGTTCGGGCCCGTCGTTCTTGACGTTTCCCACCTTCTTGTCGACTGGCCATACACGCAGCACGTCTTCCGGCGCCGGCCTTAGCAGCGCACCAACGTCGCCCTCAGTCTCACCGAGCCATATCGGCCAGTCGGCCGGCTCGATGATGACCGGCATACGGGGCTGATCGTCGAGAGTTGGCGGTTGGCCTCCGTTGTGATGGTCGAGAACGTCTGCAAAGTCTCGCCATCCGGCGCCATCCACGCCTCCCATATCCCTCCGAAAGCAACGGGATCACCGTCCAGGCGACCAACGGCGAATGGCGCTTTGCCTTCGGGGTCGTCCCGCCACTCGTAATACGCAGCCGCGGGCACCAGACAGCGGCGTTGGGCAAAAGCCGCCTTGACGTATGCGATTTTGCTCACCACGGACGCGCGTGAGCGACGACTTGCCATATATCGATTTTGCCGCCTTTGCCTGTTGCCGGCCGCTTCTGAATTTGCATGCGCTCACTTCCGTTGCCTCGCACGCGCGCGCGAAAGCTCAAATATTCCCCGATTGGCTGGCGACCCGCTTGCCGCGGGGGAATATCTCGATGGTCCGCGTCGTGATGCGGGTATCGACCTGCTCGCGGAGCAACGCGTGCGGCACCGAGAGAAAACCCTCGACCTTAACTTGGCTCATTGACAGGCCTAGTGCCCCGAGTCGTTCATATTGCGGGATACAACCTCTTCAGTTTTACCCGGGCATCGGCGGTGGTGAAGTGCCAATCGGCTTTGACATGTTTTTTGTTTCGGCTGTCCTCCCAGGCGGCGACCTCCTCGACCAGGGTCAGCTTGTTGGAGATACGCCGATCGAGACACTGACCCGACAATACGCTCAGTTCGGATTCAGCCATGTTCAGCCAACTGCCGTGTTTGGGGGTGTAGTGCCACTCGAACTTTTCCACGAGCCGACGTGCCTCGGGGGCGGGAAAAGCTTCGTAGAGTGAGGCCGGCTTGTGGGTGTTGAGATTGTCTTGCACGAGTAGGATCTTCTTCGCCTTCGGAAAGTGCGTGTCAGACAAATCCTTGAGGACGTGAGCGTAGTCTACGGCGGTGTGGCGATCGGTGACCTCGACATGCCGCCAGCCTTCCAGCGGGGCGAACATCATGAACAGATTGGCGGTTCCATTCCGCTCATACTCATAGTCGTGCCGCGCAGGGTGCCCTGGCTTCGCCGGAATTGGCACACGCGTTTCCGTAATGAGTTGCTTCGACGTCTCGTCCAGGCAGACCAGTGGACATTCTGGATCATGCGGTCGCTGGTAAACCTCCAGTACATCCTCCATGCCGGCTACGAACGCGGCGTTGGCATCCGGTGGGATGACCCATTGCTTCTGCAGATGCGGCCGGAGAAGGTTTTTTTTAGCGTCCGCCCGATCGTGTTGTCGCTGGCTCGGTCAACGATCTTCAGTTCCACGACCTGCTCTTCCAGCAGTTGCAACGTCCACCGCTTGCGACCCTTCGGCGGTTTGGAACAGGCCAAGGCAATCAGTTTGGCTTCGGCGGCGGCATCAAAGATGCGCGCTCTGGCCGAGGCTGGGGAATGCTTGCGGACAAGCACGGCATCGAAGCCTTCTTCCACCAGTTGCTGGCGGGTCCGAGCAACGGTGTCGACGCTGGTATCGAGGGCGGCGGCGATTTCGCAGTCCCGCCACCCTTCGCCAGTCTCCGAGGCATCAGCCTTCAGCAGAATGCGTGCCTTGGTCAGTTGCCGGGCAGGGTGCTTACCGGCACGTATCAGCGTGTTGAGCCGTTCCCGCTCCTCATCGCTGAGCTTCACCACGTATCTCTTCTCGGTAATCTGTTTCGCGGTCACGAAGCATCTCCGTCGTTGCGGAGTGAGCGAGTCAGAGATTTGCCGCAGAATCAATGACAGGGGTACTAGCGCGCCTAGCGCTCCTCGGCCTGCTGTTACCGCTTCGGCAATGCGGCGCCACCAGCGGAGGCGCGTGCCTGCCGCAGCAGCTCGCCGCAGTGGGCGTCCTCCTCGGCGGAGGTTCCGAACTGCACCGTCGGCAGCAGCGCGAGTGGCGCGAACAGCGCGCCCAGGCCGGCGACCGCCCCCGCCCGAGCGGCGGCTTGCGCCCCGGGGATGATGTCAGGGTGCCTGAAGGTACCTGAGATGTTCAGGCGCGTCGGTAACGAACCGACGCTAAAGTGCCGGGCGTCGGTCTTCAGGCTAAGGTCAATCGCCTCCTTCGCCAGGGAGATGGTGCCATCGACGTTGATCAGCGAGTCCTTTGTCTGCAACGTCATGGCCTGGAAATCAAGCAGTCCGCGCCGCAGGGCGAGAACACCGACGAAGCATTCGATCTGCTCGCGCTGTGGAACGCCCAGCGCCGAGAGCAGGGCGTTGCCGAACTGCAACCCCGACAGAGCGACCAGCAAGGCCGACAGGTCGCCGCCGGTCATCGCCATCTTCACCTCGCCATTGCCGGCGCCGAGCAACGTGGCGACCGAATTGCCGGTGCCCTCGAACGCGCCGATGCCACTGACGGCACCGGCCCCTTGGAAGGTGTGAGTCGCTGCCATCAGCCGCGAAACGTCGACATTCTCAAGCTTCAGGTCGGCTTTCGCCCGCACCTGACTGTCGGAGACCGGAACAACATCGGCATTCGCCAGCAGGCGGCCCTTGCCGACGCCGAAGCTGAGCGGATGGATGTTGATGCGACCATCGACGAGGTCCATGCGGACGGCGACATTGTCCAGCGGAACACTGCGGCCGGCGATATGCTCGCCTTTATAGTTGAGGTGCACATCCGCCCAGGTCAGCATCGGCACCTTGATCGGCGTGTCGGGTAGCAGCTTGGGGCTGGCGCTTGCCTTCGCGGCTGCCTCACGCTGGGCCGGGGTCGCATTCTTGCTGGTGCTGGTGCCGGGCGTGGCGCCCAGGAAGCCGGCAAAGTCCGTCAGGTTCACCCGCGTCGAACGCAGGTCAGCCGTCGCGATCGGCTTTGCCTTCTTGCCTGGTTCGGCTTGCGCCTCGGGCTCAACCTCCAGGCTTCCTTCGATGTCGGACTCGCCCATGCGGCCACGCAGGTCAGTCAGTCGGATACGATCCAGGCCCTTCAGGTCCACCTTGGTGGCAATCTGATAGGGGAGGGTCTTCGGAATTGGGAACCCTGTCAGCGGCTGCAGCAACCCCATGTCTGGTCCGCTGGCCTTCAAGGTCAGATTGGCGCCGGCGAGTGCAACCGGATCCTGCAGGGTGCCGTTCAGCGAGAGCTTTGTCGGCCCGTTTGCCAGCGCGAGATCGATCGGCCACGGCGTTTTCTTGTCACGCAACGAAAGCAGCGCACCGCCGATCATGTGCGCTTCGATCGGTTGGTCGGCGTAGGTGCCTTTGGCGTCTGCCACGATCTGCGCGCCCTCATCGGAGGCGCCTTGCGGGTTACGAGTGGCAATGTTCGCGGTGAAGTCGGCTTCCAGCTCGGGGATGACGACGCGGGCGGTGCCGTCCGTGATTTCGAGCTTGCCGATCTTCGGCGTCGTGCCGCCGCTTCCGCCGCCGGTGCTGATCTTGAAGTTCGCCGTGCCGTCCGGCTGTTTGGCGGCATAGACCACCGGGTGGTCAACAGCGATCAGCGGCAGTACCAGGCCATCCCCACGCAGGTAGCGCAGAAGCGCGGTCTCGATCGTCAGGTGCTGGACCCTGGCCAGCGGCGGGTCGCCTTCCGGCCATCCGGGCGGGTTGGCGACGACGACGTCGTCCGCCGTAACGGTAATATGCCGACCCAGCGCGACGTGCAGGTGCCCGATGGTGACAGGGCGTCCGATTGATTTAGAGGCCATGGACTGGATGACGGGGATAAACCAGTCCCAGTTCCAGACAGCGGCCAGCACACCCAGCAGCAGGATTGGGATGCCGATCCAGGCGAGGAGCCTGGTGGAACGCGGAGGGACCATGCGCGCGCAACGGAGACCGTGGCCATGCGGTTGCCACCACTTGCGTCACACCGTTGTGTCGGCTGGAAACTAGTACTCAGTTGCATTTTTCCGCTGTCCTTCAAGCCGCGCGGAATTCAGGAAAATCGCGCTAGTCCTCGAACTCCGGCCACCGTGGCGCCACCGATCAATTGGCGAGCAGAGTGGCCGTCCATCAAAGTGATGGTTTGATTAACCGGAGCCAGGGGTTCTGCTCCAAGTATCGCACCGGCGGGTGAAACGATTAACCGGCCCGGGCCTTGGCTATGGCGGCTTTTGGACAGCCCGACGAACACTGGCAGGCTACGAGGCGATGGCGATGATCAGGAAGGGGCACCCCATCTAAGAGTGAACATTTGCGAACCTTGTAGATATTTACTGGGTCAGATGGCTCCGAAGAACATCAACGGTGGCGCCGGTCCGCCAAAGGATCGTGGAGCGGTCACGCCCAAATGTCCGGAAACGCCGCCGAGCAACGGCTAGGCGGACAAAATGATTGCCGGACTAGGAGGCGGACAGACGAAATTCGCTATCCGTTCTGGCTTGCGCGCTATGTCTTCCGTGTCGCCGTCACCAATACGTATCGCCGAACTCAACGACCAGGGCGGGGCGTGAGCAGGGGGTCATCTTTGCGCCTAGCGGCGAATGCCTTCAACCTGCTGGCGGATTAAGCCAACAAGGGCAGATGAGAGGTCGAGATGTCACTTAGCCAGCGGCAACAGAAGAACATGGTTCCTGTGGGAATCACCAACCGAGGCTGGGGCGTATGTGGGTTCACCAGCACCCTTTACTCCATGTATGAGCTGAACCCGGGTAAGCGAGGGCTTATCATCAAACGGTCCCGGATTGGCGGCACCGTGCTCGCGGAAATCAAGACCTACTTGATGATGTTGAAGACTGAGAACTCTCTCCTACTCCAAGACATCGAGGAGTTCACCCAGTCTTTCGACCGCCCCGACTGGACGATTGACAACTACATCAACAACATTAACGAAGCGTTCATCGGAGATCGACCAGAACAAGCTGTCCTAATGGATGCATCCTTTGGGATCGCCATGCCACCGAAGGCGGTGGTTGACTATGTGAGCAGGGTTTGGGGCTATAACGCTGAGCTCTGGAAGGGTCCGGATCCTGGATCCAATGGTATCATTGGCGTCCGGGACGTCACGAAGAACAGGTGGAAGTACAACGGGCTTTGTCATTGGATGTATCGGTCCAACCGAAAAATCTACAGCTGGGGCAGGGTATTCAACTCAGTGTCTGGGGCTGATAAGGACTTTTGTGTCGAGTACTATATAGGGATTGGTCGTCCAACGTAGTGCCAGCTGCAGCACCTTGTGGGGCATGATCGGCATCGCGGTCGCCCTACCCCGCGAGCGTGTTGACCCCCTACCCCAGGCCCAGCGTCCGCATCCGACCCACAGCGATCTCAGCCAGCCCGGTAAAGATCCACTCGCTTATGTGCTGCGCGGGCGGCTGCTGCATCCCCGACACGTGATGTCAAAGTTGCCGCGTTTTCTGTCCCGCGCGGAGAAGGGACAGCTTAGAATTTCTGTGCTCGTTGGATCTCGCCGTGCCCGTTCCACACCCGACCGCTCGCTACACGAACCGCCTGTTCTCTGAAATCCTGGTCGCCTTCCACGGAGCGTGCGATCAGAGGGACGAGGAAGTTGCTTTCGAACTGCTTCGCGTCCTCGACTTGCGTCGGCCAGGGCCTGACCGGTCTTCCCGTCGCGCCCGATCACGATCTGCATGATCCGCACTGCGGCGATCAGCGCCACGACAGCCAGTTTCACGCGCTAACGCGGGCGGCTGGTGACGATGGTCTTGGCGCGGTCACATGTCTTTCTAGAGCGCGCAGGTCAAGCAAGGCCTTGCAGCGTTTGAAGGTACAGGCGGTGATACGACCACTCCTCGTCGGTTAGCACCGCTGGGCGGCCAAACTTCTTTCCCTCCGCCTTGGGGCGAGCCTGCCAGCGACACCGTTGCGAAGGCTAACAAGCATATGGAAAGCAACGAGAATAAGGTGTGGGGTAAGGGAAGGAAGGAGGAGAGTAAGAATGCCCCCGCCATTCGTGGCCCCGCCATTCGTGTTCCTGCCATTTCCGGTGCCGCCGTTCCTGCGCCCACTCGTGCTCCCGCCATTCATGTTCCCGATGCCGCTGTTCTTCCGCCCAACGCTGTTGTTGACAGCGCGGACCGCAACCATACTGATAGTAGAAATCTATCACTGTCACATTAGCTAGGATTGGTTGAGCGTTTCCGGGTTGCGTCAGACCCATTGATGATAAACCAATGAGGCTCATTGCTAGCAAAGACTTCATGCGGAAGGTGCCTCCTCGACCGATCTCCAGACTACATAGGCAGCCGTCATGGCAACTCCGAGGCAATAACTACGACCCGCATGGGACGCGCCAACCACAGCACCGGTCGAGGTTCTGTCAGTGTTAGCGCCAACCTGGTCGGCCGAGATTGGTCCGCGGTGGTGTCGTCTCGGGGAGGAAGCTGGTTGGATGCGGTGTGTGGCGTGCGGCTCGTCAGCCGTCTCGGAGCGGCCCGAGCGCAACCGTCCAGGGTTACCGCCGGTTCGGCTGCCACACCTGTGGCAAGCAATTCAACGAACGCAGCGCCGGCCTGCTGAACCGAACCCCCATGGGCGCTAAAATAGTCGCCTTCTGGGGTATTTGACATGGGGTTTGCGTTTCCGGGGCGCATTTGCGAACGATTTATGAATGTCCCCAGTTACCCGCATCATCGCTTGGATCGTGATCGGGCCGCGAATGGCGTCAACCAGTGCCCATACTGCGACTTTCTGCGCTGTCCACAGTGAAGGCAGATATTCGGCATCGAAAAGGTCCTGAGGGGAAGAACTCCAGGAAAACCTGGCTCAAGTCGTCACACAACAGCGCAAGGATAAGATGCGGATACAGCCAACTTCGTGCGCCGAGGTCGGTACGCGCCGGCAGCTTATCGATATGGAGCAGGGATTTCAGCCGTTTGAACGCGAGTTCGATTTGCCACCTAAGCCGGTATGCGGCGAGTACCTCCACGGCAGGGTAGTCCTCGCCTGGCAGCGAGGTGCCAAGGATCAGAAACTCCGCGGCGATCAGCGTGCGCGGATCGAGCACCCTCTGTTTGCGGTTGGCTTGCGCGTGCAGCGTCTTGCGCGTGGCCTCCACGGCCTCGGGCGGCTTGCGCAAGATGATCAGGCGGATCGGCGTCGTCACACCGCGCCGGACCAGAGCTTGAACGTCGATCTCGTGCGGCAGATGGTCGTTCGGCAGGGTCGCGAGGTGATCGATCAGGTCGAACGCGGAGCCATCCTGGCCGGTGAGATGGAAGCCGTTCCACTTGATCCTCACGATCAGATCAGCCTTCCCGCCGCTGTCCTGGAGGAACCGGTGCCACGGCTTGGCGCGGCCGTAGTTGCGGTCGCCGATACGCACCTCGCCTACGACCGGCGCGCCGTAGGTCAGGGTTTCGCCACCTTTAACGTCGGTCAGTTCGAGGTTCGAGAAGCCACCCGCGCCGAGATCGTAGACGCCATGCACGCGCCAGTCAGTGCCCTTGCTGCCCGGTTTGGAAATGCAGGTGCCATCGGCCACACGTATCGTACAGACCCGGCCAGTGCAGAGCTTGGCTGGCCGATCTTGCCGCCAGCAGGTGAGCGGTGACGGCCTCGAGAAACTCCACCGAGTTGTCCAGGCGGTATTTGACGGCGGGATTGCTCAGGCTACCCAAGCCAAGCATCCCCGACCAACCCGCGGCGTCGCGCAGTGACATGCCGCCTGGCCCGTGCGCCAAGGCCAGGCGCAACAGCTCGGTGCCGGTCTTGATCTTGCGGCCGCGTTGGATCGCCTTGTGCTCGATGGCCAATTGATCCAGGTCGAGATCCGGCGGCAGACGAGCCAAAAGCGCGGGAAATTCGTCGGTGTGGAGCGATGCTATGTTTTGCATCTGCTCCCAGAATTGACCGATTCGAGCCGAGTCCAGAACTATTTTAGCGCCCATGGGGCAGGCCCCTCGAGGCCGGCAGTCAGGTGCAGGCGTCAAACCACTGCAAGCTGCTGTCGTCAAAAGCGATGGTGGTGAGCGTTGCAGCAAAAGGCGGGACATGATCCCGTCAGGTGTGATCTGGAGAGGCGAGCGAAAGCGAACCGCTGATGACGTGTCGAAATGCCAAAGGCGATGTCAAAACCGGGGGTGCGTCTAGCTCCCGGGATCAGCTCGGGGGCGGTCCTGAAGACTGCCCGAGCGGCATCCGGCATGTAGGCGGCGCGAAGCCGGATCAGGCTCTTGTATGGAACGTGAGAACCTGTCGCCCCGATGCAAAGGGAGACGTCCGAGCGGCTGAAAACCGCGAGGACCAGAGTACCGATGCGGGGCACAGGGGCGGAGCGGCCCGTAGTAGGGTTGAAGGTCCTGTAATGGGGCTGGACCGAAGGGGCTGCGTTGTTCAGCCGCGGCCCAGAGCCAACCGGTAACGGGAGGAGCTCTGTGGACAAGGCAAAGCCGTTCGACATTCCGAAGCGGGAAGTCTGGGAAGCCTTCAAGAAGGTGAAGGCCAACCAGGGAGCGGCTGGAGTGGATGGGCAGACGGTTGCAGAGTTTGAGGCCGATCTATCGAATAACCTCTACAAGCTGTGGAACCGAATGTCCTCAGGGAGCTACTTTCCTCCGCCGGTGCGGCGGGTGATGATCCCGAAGCCTGTGAGCCTGTGCAAGCAAATCGATGCCTGCACCCGGTGTTTTAAGCACAGATCGCGATGGACACCCCATCAGCACCCTCGTTTAGCTTGAACACGAAAAGTTGGCATGAGAATTGCCGAACTGTGCATTTTTCTGTTCGACCCTCGGCGAAGCCATTTTTCCGCCCCGACCGCAGTTCGATTGCGCTGCCGTGTCGAACGGCGGTCAAGGATGGCCGCCGCTTGGCGGCCACCCGAAGGGCTTGTCCTTGACGGCCGCGAGCACGGTGGCAGGCTTTTTCACGCGGGGGGAGAAGGCCATCAGAAACCGTGCTTTCGGCCTCATCAGAAAGCGTGATCCTGCTCACCTGGAGGGACGGGAGAGCGGCCGCTGGGCATTCCAACGGTCGCCGATCGCGTCGCCCAAGAAGTCGTCAAGCGATATCTGCAGCCCATCCTGGAGCTCATCTTCCATGATGATTCCTACGGATATCTGCCAGGCCGTTCGGCCATCGACGCAGTCCGGACAGCGCGTCAGCGGTGCTGGCGTTACGACTGGGTGCTCGATATCGACGTCAAGGGCTACTTCGACAGCATCGACTGGAGCTTGCTCCTCAAGGCGGTTCGTTCACATACGGATTGTCCTTGGGTATTTCTCTACATCGAACGCTGGCTGGAGGCCCCAGTACAGCTGGGACGGTAGCGTCGTTCCGCGTATGGCGGAACTCCTCAGGGTGGGGTTATCTGTAGCGCGACAATCTGGATGAGAAAATGCGTCAATCAGGATAAGAATTGATGACCGCAACGAACTCATGATGTCTTGTGTGACTGTCGTTGGCAAGGACTAAGTTTTGTTTTGATTGTCGCGGAGCGTCACATCGACGATGTCCTTCGTCGTCGCGTGATTGGGTGGTCGTCCGGGGCCTTTCTGCTTGCGCTCGAGAGCCGCCCGCCGCCTGTAGCTGTCGACGTTGATTTCGAAGATCGTTGCGTGGTGGACGAGCCGGTCCACCGCGGCCAGCGTCATTGCGGGGTCTGGGAAAACCTTGCCCCAGGCACCAAACGGCTGATTGGCGGTGATCAGGGTAGAGCGGCGTTCGTAACGAGCGCTGATCAGCTCGAACAGAACCGAGGTTTCGGCCTGATCCTTGCTGACATAAGCGAGGTCATCAAGGATCAGCAGATGGAAACGATCGAGCCGGTTGATAGCGGACTCAAGACCGAGTTCGCGGCGCGCGACCTGGAGCTTCTGCACCAGATCGGAGGTGCGGGCGAACAACACGCGCCAGCCGTTCTCAACTAGCGCCAGGCCGATGGCCGAGGCCAGATGCGTCTTGCCGCCGCCGGGTCCGCCTATCAGGATCAAATTGGCGCCCTTGTCGATCCAACTGTCACCGGCGCAGATCGCCATCACATGCGCCTTGGAAACCATCGGCACCGCCTCGAACTCGAAGGCGTCGAGTGTCTTGCCCGGCAGCAGCCGGGCCTCGACGAGATGGCGCTCGATGCGGCGGCGATCACGTTCGGCAATCGCGTGTTCGGCGAGCGCGGCGAGGAAGCGGGCAGCGGGCCAGCCTTCCTTGTCCGCCCGCTCGGCAAAGGCGGCCCAACCTTGCTTGATAGCGGGCAACCGGAGGTCGTTGAGCAGCAGCGTCAGCCGGGCCCCGTCGATGGTCTGGCTCATGCCGCCGCTCCGATATCGTTATCGTTGCTGACCAGCGTCTCGTAGGCGCTCAGCGGGGTGAGATGGACGCTGACCGCAGGCAGTGCTGCTGGATTGGGCGCAAAGCGTTCGCGCAAGGCCGCCAGGTCGGGCAACTGGCCTGCCACGAGATCGGCCGCCAGCAGTGTCGCAAGATCGGCCTCGCAGCCGCGCTCATGCGCCAGGGCCAGCAGGTTGACCATCAGACGACAGGCGGATTTTTCCGGGAGCCGTTCGAGCAGCCGGTCGAAGGTCTGTCGATAGGCCTCTCGCGGAAAGAGCTGGTCGCGATAGACAAGACCCAGCAACGCCATCGGTTTACGCCGCAAAGCGTGGATCACATGACGATAATCGACAACATGCGCGCGCTTGCCGGCTGAATCGGCCCGACCACGGACCAGGGTCATCAGCGGCGTGCTGCCGATGAACAGATCGAGGCGCGCATCATACAGCCGCACCCGCAGTCGGTGGCCGATCAGCCGTGACGGCACAGTGTAGAACACCTTCTTCAGCATGAAGCCGCCGGAGGAGGTGATGGTGACGACGGTCTCCTCATGATCGCAGGTCCGCTGCCCTGGCAACGGCTGGAGCGCGGGTCGTTCGGCCTCGATGCGCTTGGTGGATCGGGCGTTCTTGCGGCTGACGATCTCGTCAATGAAGCGGCGATAGCTGACGAGGCCGTCGAAGTCGGTCGTGCCGCGCATCAGCAGCGCGTCGCCGACGGCTCTCTTGAGATGACCGTGCGAGCTTTCGACCGAGCCGTTCTCATGCGCGACACCGCGGTTGTTGCGCGTCGGCTGCATCCCGTAATGGGCGCACAGCACGTCATAACGCCGAGTCAGATCCTCGCGCGCATCCGTATCCAGGTTGCGGAATGCTGCCGACAGACTGTCGCTGCGGTGTTCGAGCGGCGCGCCACCAAGGACCCACAGCGCATTTTGCAGCCCCTCGGCGAGCGCCACATAGCTTTCGCCGCCAAGGATCACATGAGCATGTTCGAAGCCCGAGTAGACCAGCCGGAAATGGTAGAGCCGGTGATCGAGCCGTTCACCGGCGATGGTGACGCCGAGGTCGGCCATGTCGGTGAAATCCGACAGCCCCATCCGGCCGGGCTCATGCACCTGGCGAAAGATCACCTCCTGGTCAGCACCGTGCAGAGCGCGCCATGACCGAATGCGGCGCTCCAGGGTGCGCCGGACACCGGCGGACAGCGCGGGGTGGCGCCGCTGCATCTCTTCGAAGATGGCGACCGCGCGCAGCTCCGGTGCCGCCTTAAGCATCGGCACGATCTCGGTCTCGAAGAAATCGGCCAGTGGGTCCGGGCGGCGGCGGCCACGGGTCTGCTGATGCTCGGACGGAAGCCTGTGATCGTGCGCGAAGCGATACGCGGTGGCCGTGCTGATTGAAGCCTTCGCCGCGGCAACGGTCGGCGATTCTGTCTGCCGGAACTTCATGTAGAGCCTCATCTGGTGATCGGTGACATGGCGGCCGGGCAACGGGCGGATTCCTCGATGAGAAAATCCGTCCCATAGCCGGTCGGTCGCGACCACCAGACGATCCGCTGCACCCCCGGGGGCCGCAGGTCGACTTTTTCCGGGGCTTGAGCCTCCGGTCGGGCCACGCCCTCCCTTCCGCCCAAGCCCCGGAAACTTTCTCATCCAGATTGACGGGGATTTCACCTTGATTGTCGCGCGGCAGTTATCAGCCCTACGCTGGCAAATCTGTTCCTGCACTATGCCTTCGATATGTGGATGAAGCGGACGTTTCCGGCAATCCCGTTCGAACGATACGCGGACGACTGTATCTGCCATTGCCGAAGTGAAGAAGAAGCGCGTGCATTATGGGTAGCCCTGGAGGCCCGGTTTGTGGCCTGCGGGCTGGTTCTCCATCCGCAGAAGACGAAGTTGGTCTACTGCAAGGACACGAACCGGCGTGGTGACTTTCCGATCCAGTCGTTCACCTTTCTGGCTATATGTTCCGGCCGAGGAAGGCGATTTGGCGCGGCGGTCAATACGGCGTCTCGTTTTTGCCCGCCGCTAGTCCGGACGCGCTGAAGGCGATTAGGCAGACGGTCCGACGATGGGAACTCCATCATCGGAGCGACATGGCCCTGGATGATCTGGCACGGAAATACAATCCGTATATCCGCGGTTGGATCAACTACTACAGCCACTTCTACAAGTCGGCACTCTCCTGGACGTTGCGCCGGGTTGATGCCTTCTTAATTCGTCGGGGGCGCAACAAATTCAAGCGCCTACGCCTGCGACCGAGGGGTGCGCGAGAATGGTTCTCGCGGGTTGTCCGTGGCAATCCAAATCTCTTCGCCCATTGGGGATTTCTGCATGTCAGCGACCGGACATCGGGAGCCGTATGAGGCGAGAGCCTCACTTTAAGGATGTGTGTCCAGCGAAGGCTGGCATGTTCAGCAGGAGACAAACCTGCCGGGGTAACTGAACCCCGTAGTTTGGATAGCAGAGGTGATGGAAACTGAAACTCTGAAGCCTATCGACAAGGTCTC
>CAVYXX010000117.1:0-25891 GCA_963772355.1 uncultured Alphaproteobacteria bacterium
AATGTCTTCTCCTACGGCATTGTCTATTCGGCGACGTTCGTTGCTCGCTTGTTGCCGCAGGAGAACGCATTCATGCACGGGCTGCGTGATGGCGGCGTCGCCGCGCTCGAAGCAGTAAAGCGCGGTTAAGGTGGCTGCTTGCTACCCCGGTGGAAATGCGGATCCTTGTCCGCCAGCACATCCGCCTTGACGTTGCCGAACGTGGTCCCGGGCCGGTGTTTGATCCCGTCGTAGAACGCCTGGATGATGTCTTCCTTGAACCTGGCCTGCGCGGGAGCGCATCGACCACCGCCTCGCGCTCGGCGTCCGGAAACTCCGCGTAGGTCAGGCCCAGCACGTCCATCTCGACCCCCGCGGTGACCAGCGCCACCACCGGGTGCATGTGCTCAGGGATCCCCGGGGTCGTGTGCAGGGCGATGGCCGTCCAGACGGTGTAGATGTCCTGCTCGGACACGCCATGGCTGCGCAGGAAGTCGCGCGCCGCGTCGGCCCCGTCGACCTCGAACCGCTGGTCCTCGCTCCAATGTCCAGGCATCAGGCCGATGTCGTGGAACATCGCCCCGGCATAGAGCAGCTCGCGGTCGAAGTTCAGCTCACGCCGCACGCCCGCCAAGGCGCCGAAGTGGTAGACGCGGCTGGAGTGGTTGAACAGCAGCGGGCTTTCCGTGCTCCGGCACGAGCTCTGTTATCTCGTGCACAAGCTTGCTGTTAGGGACGCTGATTTCTCTGATTGCGAATGCCATTTCCGTTTCTCCTGGTGAATGTGCAGGCGCGAAGGTTCCCTATCAGATGATCAAGGGGGCCGGCGCCGCGATTGTTGCGGCTTCCTGCCGTCCCAGAGCTTAAAGCCGGTCCAGCGAGAAAACTGACGAAACCTAACGCGGCATAAGGGGAGAGCGCTATTGGCTAAGAGGAAGGAAAGACTATCAACAGAGAACAGGACACCTATCCCGCGGTATAAGAGGTCTGCGACGCACGTGTCGGCGAATGCGCTCCTTTGCTGTCGGACGCGAGCGCCTTGACCCCCAACTCTTCGTCTTGAGATGAAGAGGTAAACGGGCATGCCAGGATTATTAGCTCCAGTGTTAGTTTGGCTTGATGTCTAACAGGTGCGAGGCGACAGCAAAAAGACCGTGGATTTCCCCGGCCTCTATTTGTATCCGAACGTCGGATTAACCGCCCTTGGCTGAGGTGGTCGTCGCTGCCATCTGCTCATGATCCGAGTTGTACTTGAACATCTTCCCCAGAACCGTGTTGGGTCCAAGGAACTGGGTCGCGGTCTCATTGGGGTGGCCGGAGAACGCTTGCGCGCCATAAGGCGGCGGCACCCAGCCCGCAGGTGCGCCAGCGCCCCCTGCACCCGCGGCAAAGACACCACCGACACCCAGGCCCAGTGTGGCAAAGGCAGCGAGTATCATGGTTTTCATTGAGAATTCTCCATTTCCAGTCGGGCGAGATGCCCGGCTTCGATGAAAGGCAATTCGTCTCGCATGCGAGCGAAGCCAAATGCAGTCTTTGCATCGAGACATGCCGCCAGCCTATAGCCAACTCCAAGCAAAGATTTCGCGTTGCATCGCGGGATCCGCCACGTAAACGCGGACACTTGCCGTGTATAATTGGGCGTTGCCCGGTGGGGCGAATGAGGTGGTCCCCGGTTTTCGGACAGGCTGTTAAGCTAATTCCGACTGAAGGTTGGAATGGATTTGATGGGCAAAGTGACGCGCAAGCGGCATACGGCGGAGTTCAAGGCGCGGGTTGCGCTGGAAGCGATCAAGGGCGAGCAGACGCTGGCGGAGATTGGTGCGAAACACGGCATTCATCTGACGCTGGTCGGGGTTTGGAAGAAGGTTGCTATTGAAGGGATGGCGGCGACGTTCTCGTCGAAGGCGGAGGCATCCGAGACGGCGGTGACCGCGGCCGAGGTGACGCAGCTGCACGCCAAGATCGGTCAGTTGGTTGTGGAACGGGATTTTTTGGCGAAAGCCTTCGGTCGATGAGCGTGGCCCGAAGGCACGACCTGATTGCTCTGGAGCATCCCCACCTGTCGATCGTCCGGCAGTGCGAATTGGTCTCGATCAGTCGGTCGGGGTTCTACTACGCGCCCGTTGGGGAGAGGGCGTTCAGCCTGACATTGATGCGCCTGATCGACGAGCAGTTCATGGAAACGCCGTTTTACGGTGCTCGTCAGATGTCGCGGCATTTGCGACGATGCGGCTATTGCGTAGGACGCAAGCGGGTGCGCCGGTTGATGGCGCGGATGGGGTTGGCTGTGGTGTATCAGAAGCCACGGACCAGCGTGCCGCATCCCGAACATGTGGTATTTCCGTATCTTCTGCGCGATCTGAGCATCGATCGGCCGAACCAGGTGTGGTGCACGGACATCACGTATATCCCGATGCGGCGCGGCTTTCTGTATCTCGTTGCTGTGATGGACTGGTCGAGCCGCAAGGTGCTGTCCTGGCGCATCTCCAACACCATGGAGGTTGATTTCTGCATTGCGGCGCTGGAGGAGGCGATCGAGCGATTTGGCGTGCCCGAAATCTTTAATTCCGATCAGGGCAGCCAATTCACGAGCCCGCGGTTTACTGGCGTGCTGAAGGATGCTGGGATTCGGATATCCATGGATGGTCGTGGCCGCTGGTTGGATAACGTCTTCATTGAGCGGCTTTGGCGGTCGCTTAAATACGAGTGTGTATATCTCCATGTTTTCGAGACGGGTTCCGAGCTACGGGCTGGTGTGACGAAATGGATCGACCTTTACAATGGCCGACGTCCGCACTCAGCCCTTGCCGACCGAACGCCCGATGAGGCTTATGGATTGGTGCAATCGTTGCCCAGTCCTGGGCCAACCAGGGACCCGGCGACGACCAAACTGGCGGCATGAGGTAACCAGGAATTAGCTTAACCAGGCCGCTGGACTGTCCGAACGAACGGGACCATCTCAAGAATGAGGTGCTGCCGCGGCACAAGGAGGCGGCCTCGTGCATTTCGTTCGGGGCTGGCCTGCGCGGCAACTTTGTTTTGCTGAGATTTTGCAGCCCTATATGCGCGTTGCAACGCACTCGCAGGAGCAAGCAAATGAAAAGTTTACAGTTAATCTCATCGGTGGCCCTTATTGCGCTCGACCTAGCGGTCTCACCGGCCGCGTTCGCTGCCCATGGAGGCGGCGGTCACGGGGGCAGTTTCAGTGCTCATGAGTTCACGGGGCACTTGGGTGGTAGGGATCATTTCGCGCACTTGGATGGTGGGCGCAAATTCGCGCATTTCGGTAGGCACGGCGGTCGTGCTGTGTACGGCCCTGGCGGTGTCTTCTATGGCTACGACTTCGGTTATGGTTTCGGCATGGCGTATCCCGGATACGTCTCCCCGTCGTACTGCTCGAATTACCCCAACAATTACATGCCGGGTGCCGGCTGTTACTGGCCTTACACTGGTTAACCCCCGGACCCGATATCGCCGCGCTAGCGGCCCGCACACGGCGGCATTGTATATATGCCAGAGAGGTGAATAGACGAAGCGACCTCACTTTAGCAGGTGCGGCTCCGTTCGCCGACGCAGTTTGTCGTAGGCAGCTTATACTCTGGCATAGGTGCCCTGTTCTCTATTGGTAGTCTTCCCTTCCCGCTGGCCAATAGCGCGCTCCCCTGGAGGCCATTAAGTTTTACACGTTTCCTTGACAGCCTGCTTGATTATTGGGCTGCGGGGAGCAGTGGCAACCCGCAGCAACGGTACCCCTTGGTGATCTGATAGGAACCGACCGCTGCTCAGCCGAAGGAAGTGCACAATGGCCTCTGCCGTTCTCAAACTCGGCCCCGATGGGGACCTTTCACGCTATCTTCGCGACATCAACAAGTTTCCCATACTCTCGGCCGAAGAGGAATTTGCACTCGCCTGTCGATGGCGAGACCAGCAGGATGTGAGTGCGGCTCATAGACTTGTCACCTCACATCTACGGCTCGTGGCAAAAATTGCTGTCGGCTATCGCGGCTACGGCCTGCCGCTCGGTGAATTGATTGGTGAGGGTAACGTGGGAATGATGCAGGCGGTCAAGCGGTTCGATCCCGATCGCGGCTTCCGCCTAGCGACCTATGCCATATGGTGGATCCGCGCTGCGGTCCAGGAATATGTGCTGCACTCCTGGTCCCTCGTGAAGATGGGCACTACGGGAGCACAGAAGAAATTGTTTTTCAATCTGCGCCGTCTGAAAGGCCAAATGCGCGCTCTCGACAATGGCGATCTGCGGCCGGAGCAGGTTTCTAGAATCGCCGAAGTTCTGGATGTCTCGGCCCGAGACGTGATCGATATGAACCGTCGTATGGCCGTGTCCGACCACAGTCTCAATGTGCCAGTCTACACCGATGGCGATGGAGAATGGCAGGATTTACTACAAGACGCGGCCGAGAGCCAGGAAACGACCATCGCGGAGCAAGAAGAACTCTCGAGCCGCAGAGCGCTGCTCGCCAATGCGTGGAAAGTGTTGAATGACCGGCAGCGGCACATCCTGACCGAACGGAGGATGAAGGAAGACCCTGCGACACTTGAGGAATTGGCGATACACTACGGCATCTCTCGTGAACGCGTTCGCCAGATCGAAATTCAGGCACTCGAGACGCTCCGCAAAGCGATGAAGGTGAAAATGAAGCAGGGAGCGGAATTTGGATTCAGGTGTCGGTAGACCGGTTGTGCTACTTTATCTTCCGCGATGGATAGCAACATGCCGCGCATGACGTTGGAACAACTACGCGTCTTCATCGCTGTCGCCGAGCGGCAGCACATGACGCGCGCGTCAGCGGCGCTCAACCTGGCGCAATCGGCGGTCAGTGCGGCGATCGCATCGTTGGAGGAGCGGCACGGTGCGAAACTGTTTCATCGCGTCGGCCGTGGCATCGAACTGACCGAGGCAGGTACTCTGTTTCTCCCCGAAGCGAGGGCGGTGTTAGGTACGCGCAGAAGCCGCGGAGTTGGTCCTCTCGGAACTGGGTGGGCTTAAGCGTGGCGCATTGGCTGTGCAGGCGAGCCAGACGATCGCCAGCTATTGGCTGCCGCGTCACTTGGTGGCGTTTCGTCGTGCGCATCCTGGAATTGATATACGCCTCGGCGTATGCAACACAGCGCAGGTTGCCAACGCAGTGCACGAAGGGGCCGCCGATGTTGGCTTCATCGAGGGCGCGGTCGACAACCCCATGTTGATGACGCAGCAGGTCGCCCGCGACCAGTTGGTGATCGTCGCCGGGATCGAACATCCCTGGTCAAGGATTGATCGTCTCGAACAGGGGAGGCTGCTCGAAGTCGAGTGGGTGCTGCGTGAGCCGGGATCCGGGACACGATCAGTCTTCGAAGCCGCATTACAGGCTTTGGGCATATCGCCCTTGGAATTGCGCATTGCCCTGGAATTGCCATCCAACGAAGCGGTACGTGCCGCTGTCGAGGCGGGGTTGGGGGCGACCGCGATCTCCGCATCAGTGGCCGCGCCCAGTCTGGAAGCGGGCCTACTGCACCAGGTTCAGTTCGACCTGCCAGAACGTGCATTCCATGTAGTCAGACATGTGGAGCGCCATCGCAGCAGCGCCGTCTCGGCACTCATAACATTGGTCACCGCGCCCCTCGCAAAATTACTGGACGTGTAGTTGGCTGAAGGGCGATGGAGGCGGCCTCTCCGCTACAAGACGAACACAAATCTTTGGAGCTCAGTGTGATGGAACTAACAAATGATCGCCCCTTCGGCCTATTCGACGTATATGAAATCGCGAGATCATTTCCGCAGTCGTCGGATACGCTTCTATTGGATACCTACCTAACGAACGAAGAGGCCGCCAGCGCCCGCATCTTCCGCGTCTACAAAGAAACTCCGCCGCATTATCACGCAACCTGCGACGAATACCTTTACGTACTGTCCGGCAGAGGCACTTTCTGGATGGGAAGCCCAGAAAATACGGGCGAATTTACGCCTGGAAACTTGCTGTTCTTCAAGCGTGGAACCGTCCACGCCCTACCCGACATCTTCGAGTGGCCCGTTGTGTTTCTCTCGATCGACACGCCGCGCCGCGATCCAAAGGACATCATATTCGTGAACCCGGAAGACGGGACACCGGAAAAGTTCATTCGACAACGGCCGTGATGAAGGTCCTCGATAGCCTCTGGTCTCCCAAGCGTTCGTGCTTCTTCCGAGCAATTTGAGGGGTCGTCGCCAAAGGCGGCGACGTCCCGTCAGCCATTCGGTCGCGCCAGCCGCAACGTTGCCCCGCATTTGGCCGGTGACTCGCATCCGCCCCATTTTGACAGAGTCCCTCTGCTGGCGCCCCACGGGTCGTGAGCCTATTCGAAGCCGGCGAAATCGCCATTAATGACCGCTTACGGGATGCCGGGCAACCGGGTCGCGTCCCGTCTGAACTTGAGTTGTTCGGCCCGATCAAATCCGCACGCGCCGCGCAGCATGGGGAAAAAAAGAGCCGCCGGCAACGGCGGCTCAGTTCGGCGGGTGATCCCGCCAGGGGGAAGAAACAACAAGATCATACCCTACTTTGCACGGCAAAGACATTAGCCAAAAGGAAAAGCCCGCAACCGAAGAGGAAGCCTTGTTATATACATTGGAATAACACAGGTGCTACCTTGGTGGCGAGAGCTTCAGCTTGTCCGCCATCCGCGAGAGCTCGGGAAGTGATGAAGCGTTCATCTTTCGCATCACCTGTCCGCGGTGAACCTTTACAGTGATCTCGCTGACGCCAAGGTCACCCGCGACCTGTTTATTGAGGCGACCGGTTACGACGATGGCCATCACCTCGCGTTCACGTGGGGTGAGAGCATCATAGCGCTTCCGCAGGATCGCAACGGATTTTTCGTTTTCTAACCACTCGCGATCTCGATCCAGGCCAAGCTGGATCGCGTCCAGAAGATCCTGATCCCGGAATGGCTTGGTGAGAAACTCTATTGCTCCCCCCTTCATGGCCTGAACCGACATGGGAATGTCGCCGTGGCCGGTAATAAAGATGATTGGCAAGTGGATCTTCGCTTCCGAAAGTTCTCGCTGGAAATCCAGGCCACTGCGCCCAGGCAGCCGGACGTCTAGCACGAGGCAAGTCGGACCCAAAGGTCGCCCGGTCATCAGAAATTCTGACACCGAAGCCAAAAGTATGACTTGCAACCCTATCGACCGCAGAAGACCACCGAGCGCTTCCCGGATCGCCGGGTCGTCATCGATGACGACGATAGTTGGGTCCGTCTGGGTCATCACGAGCGCTCACAGATAAATCCACTCCAGTCACCCGCCGCTGTCACCGCCCGACTTTGGTTGCGACTTAGCCATGGGAGGAAGATCTCTATACCATCGTATAATCGCCCTTCCGGTCTGTCCATCCCCATCATCTGCAAGATCGCAGCGATGCTCGGGCTTGAGTGTCGTTTGCGTCGAACGCCCGGGACCGGAGGTCGGCGTGCCGACAAAACCCCAAATATCGATAGTAGATGACGATGATTCGGTGCGGGAGGCGCTGAGTGGTCTGTTTCGATCAGCCGGATTCGCCGTACAGGCCTTTGCATCGGCCGTGGATTTTCTGGCTTCTCCGTATTTGGCGTATTCGTCCTGCCTTATCGTCGACATTAACATGCCGATGATGACTGGACTTGACCTACATCGGCATCTCGCCTCCTCAGGTAGAAACATTCCAACGATCCTGATCACGGCTACCCCCGACGATGCCCATCGGAAGCAGGCCTTGAGTGACGGTGTGATTTGCTATTTGGCCAAGCCATGTAGTGAAGATCGCCTGCTTGCTTGTGTTCGCAACGCACTAGCGGGTGGCTAACCGAGCGGAAGCGTCCATAGCGCCCACAGGAATGCTCTTGCTGTTCGCCAGCACGGCGGAATGTTATGCGTGCCGGTGCGCGTGCTCCGCTGCTGTCGCCACGTCCTCGCTGCTGTTGGGCGAGATCAGCCTTGGTATCATTAAACTATTGAGCATTGTTTGACGAGCAACGGATCGCCTCCGTCGACCGGTTGACAGCTCCTCGCTGAGAGCAGGTCTGCCATGTCTTGGGCTCGCCCTGGCGGTCTGTGGCAAGCGTCCCATTTGCTGCGGAGCCCGATTTTGATGCAGTGCAACATGAGCAGGCCATGATGACTGGAGTGTCTTTCTTGAGCCGGTTCAGGAACCGGGTCTCGCCTCCCGGACAGTGTCTCCCATCCCAGCATCGTGTGTATTGAATTTTTAGTCTGGGCTTACACTTGCGGCGCCATGTTTTGCGCCGGAAAGTCGTTACGAAGACCGCTACGACCTTTGCGCCTGTAGTCCGGGTCTGATCGCTAGGAGCTTCGATACTCATGTGGATCGTACGGATCGCGCTTGATCGGCCATACACCTTTGTCGTGCTCGCGCTGCTGATCCTGATCCTCAGCCCGTTGGTGATTTGCGAGACGCCCACTGACATCTTTCCGAATATCAATATTCCGGTAGTCGCCGTCGGCTTTACTTACACCGGCTTATCTCCGGAGGAGATGGAGGGTCGGATCACCACCGTCTACGAGCGCTCTCTAACCACGTTGGTCGACAACATTCAGCACATCGAGTTGACCAGTTATAATGGTCTGGCAATCGTCAAAATCTACCTCCAGCCGAATTCCAGTATTGACACGGCTAACGCGCAGGTCACAGCCGCGTCGCAAATGATGTTGCGGCAGTTGCCGCCCGGTACGCAGCCGCCGCTGGTCATCAACTTCAGTGCCTCCAGCGTGCCGATTCTCCAACTCGGCCTCTCCGGTCAGGGTTTGTCCGAGCAGCAGCTTAATGACCTCGGCCTGAATTTCTTGCGAACGCAGTTGGTGACCGTTCCGGGTTCGGTCATTCCGTATCCGTACGGTGGCAAGCAGCGGCAGGTAATGATCAATCTCAACCCGTCACTGCTGCAGTCGAAAGGCCTGTCGCCATCTGACGTGTTGAACTCGGTGGCGATGCAGTACCTCGTGCTACCGGCCGGCACGGCCAAGATTTCGCAATTCGAATATGACGTTCGTATCAATGCGACGCCGCGCACGGTGCAGCAGCTCAACGATCTTCCGATCAAGACGGTTGGCAATGCGACGATCTATCTGCGGGACGTCGCCACGGTCAGCGACGGGTTCGCGCCGCAGACCAACGTCGTGCGACAGGACGGACAACGCGGCGTGCTGGTCAGCATCCTCAAGGCCGGCACGGCCTCGACCATCGATGTGGTGAATGGTATCCGCGGCATGCTGAGCCGTGTCGAGCAGACCCTGCCACCTCAATTGCATATACAGCCGCTCGCTGACCAGTCGATCTTTGTGAAGGCCGCCGTCGCCGGCGTGATTCGCGAGGCAGTGATCGCGGCTTGCCTGACGGCGCTAATGATCCTGCTCTTCCTCGGCAGTTGGCGCAGCACCATCATCATTGCGATCTCTATCCCATTATCCATCCTGACATCCGTGATGGCGCTCAGTTTCCTCGGCCAGACCATCAACATCATGACATTGGGTGGCTTGGCACTGGCGGTGGGCATCCTGGTAGACGACGCCACCGTTACGATCGAGAACATGGAGCGCTACCTGGAGGAACGGCATGGCCTGCGCAACTCGATCTTGAATGGCGCCGCGCAAATTGCCGTTCCCGCTCTGGTCTCAACCCTCTGCATCTGTATCGTGTTCGTGCCGATGTTCTTGCTGGGTGGTGTTGCACGCTACCTGTTCGTGCCGCTGGCAGAAGCCGTGGTGTTCGCCATGCTCGCCTCCTACGTGCTGTCGCGTACTCTGGTGCCGACGATGGCGATGTATTTGCTGCGGGCGAAACCAGATGACACGCGCCCCTCGCGCAATCCACTGGTGTGGTTTCAGCGCGGCTTCGAGCGTCGTTTCGAACGAGCACGCCACGCATATCGTGGTGTCCTCACCATGGCGGTGCACCGGCGCGCGATCTTCATCCCGGGCTTCCTCCTTTGCTGCGTATCGGCCTTCTTGTTGGTGCCATATCTAGGCCAGGACTTCTTCCCGAACACCGACAGCGGGCAGTTCATCCTGCACATGCGGGCCAAAACCGGCACCCGGATCGAGGAGACCGCTCGGCTCGCCGATCTGGTCGAGGGCGAAATCCGCAAGATCATTCCGGCTACCGATATGGATACAATTCTAGATAATATTGGCCTGCCCTATAGCACCATCAATCTCACCCACACCTCGTCGGGCGTGATCGGCGCCGCGGATGCCGACATCATGGTTTCGCTCAAGCCCGACCACCAGCCGACCGCCGGCTATGTTGAGGCGATCCGCACTGATTTGGCGCGCAAGTTCCCGGGTGTCACTTTCTACGCTCTGCCGGCCGACATGATCACTCAGATTTTGAATTTTGGGCTGCCGGCTCCGATCGATGTCCAGATCGACGGCGCGGACATCAATGCTAACCACGCCGTCGCCGACCGCATCCTCCAGCAGGTGCGCAACGTCCCCGGCATCGTCGACGCCCGCATTCAGCAGGATTTCGACTATCCCGATCTCGATATCGCCGTCGACCGCACCAAGGCGCAGCAGAACGGACTGACCGAGAGGGACGTGGCGAACAGCGTGCTGGATACCCTGAGTGGCAGCTTCCAGACCGCACCGATGTTTTTCCTGAACCAGCAGAACGGTGTCAGCTACAATCTCGCGGCGCAGGCACCGCAATACGATATTCAGTCGCTGCACGACATGCAGAACATTCCGGTCACCGGACCTGCGGAGAGGGCGCCGGCGATTTAGCTGATCTCGCCACCGTCAACCGATCAACCGAAATGGCGGCAGTCGACCACTACAACATCCGGCGGGTGGTCGATGTCTACGCCAACGTGCAAGGACGCGATCTTGGGGCAGCCGGCCGGGACATCGCGCGTATTGTCGATGCCAATCGTCACCTGCTGCCACGCGGCAGCTTCGTCACGGTGCGCGGTCAGCTTGAGACCATGCGGGGCGCCTATGTGAACCTGCTCGCCGGCCTCGGCTTCTCGATCCTGCTGGTATATCTGCTGATCGTGGTGAACTTCCAGTCCTGGTTAGACCCCTTCATCATCATCACCGCACTGCCAGCGTATCTGCTCAACCCGGCTGAAAGACGGATTCCCCATACAGGACAGCGCGAATAGCCTGATACGCGTCGTTTCCGCGTCGTGATGCGGTGCCAACGACGGATCGAACGCCGGCGAATAGATCGGCACCCCAGTTGGAGCGGAAGCCACCAGTGACCTTTCGGTAGGTCGCTGTGGGCCGCAATTCCCTCTCGCTGCCATTATTATCTGGCGGAACCTCGGGATGCTCCAGGAAGGTGAACAGATGGCTTCGCACTTTGCCGTAACGTTTCCGCAGGCGACGGCCGTGGCAGTTGGTCGGTGCCAGCACCATGATCGCGTTCAACTCGCGATCCAACCTGCGCTGATAGCTGCGCCGCGTGCTGTCGGCCAGATTGTTGCGCCGCCGCGCCAGCACGACCGCCCGCAACAGCAGCGCCTTCATGCGCGGAGCGAAAATCGTATCGCCCGCCTCGATAGCGTATTTGCAGTCGCGCAGTTGGTGCGCCAAACAAACCTGCCAGACATCGGCATGGCCCTGCTGCGCACCGTAGAGGTCGGAGACCCAAATGTTCGGCCGGTGACCGGCCATCGTCTCGGTGACCACGCTGGCGGCGCGGCTGTTGCGCACGACGTGGATCACCACCTGATCGTTCTGAAATACCCAATTCCAATGGGTCCGCCCGTCGATGCGCACCGTGGTCTCGTCGGAGCAGACGATCCGCGAGCGGCGCAGCCGGGCAAGAATGGTTGCGACCTGATGGTCGAAACAGGGCTTGGCACACTGCAACATCGCATCCAACGCGCCTTCGCTGATCTGGAGCGCATAGAGGTGGCGGAACAACTGCGTCAGGCGGCGGTAGCTGATCGCGTGGGTGAAGCGCAGGTAAACCGCCAACGCCAGGATGTTCACGCTGAACGGCGAGCCGCCCTCCAGGCCCGCCGGGACCGGTGCCAGGGTGATACCGCCGCAGCATGGACAATGTCCGGCATAGCGCTCTACCCGGGTCACCAAAGGGCGCACGATCGGCAGGTCGATTTTGTCATACCGGCCGTGCAGCACTTGATCGGCCTCTGTCAGCGCGGCTTGGCAATGCGCACAAGCGCCCACCTTCGCGGTCACCGTTTCGTCGACAGTGCAGGCCAGCGGGCGGCCACCGCCTTTGCGACCGAGGCTGCCTTGGCGTGGTCCGACACGCTTGGCTTTCTCCGGCTGGTTCGGCCGCTGACCCTTCGACGGCGGCAGGCTGGAATTGTCCGGGGTTTTACTCGGCTCCGCGAGCCGCGCCTCAACATCGGCAAGCCGCGTCGTTAGGCTCTGCACCTCTGACCAGAGCGCCCGGATCAGGGCGTCCTTCTCGGCGTGGCTTAGATGATCGAGGTCGGGAAGCTGCGACACGCCTTCGTTTAGAGTCGAACTCGACCGTGACCGCGTCAAGCGATTTTTCTCGACCAGTCAGCCAGTGGTCAAATTACCCTTCCGAGACACGGGTCAATGGGGTTGAGCAGATACCTGCCAGCTGCGCTCGCCGGGATCGTGCTGTGCCTGTTCTTCACCGGAACGACAGTCAGCGTGCCGGCGCTGATGGGCGCGATCATGTGCATGGGTGTCGCCACCGCCAACAGTATTCTGATGATTTCGTTCGCCCGCGAGCGGCTCGCGGCCCATGGCGATTCGGTGCGGGCCGCGATCGAAGCGGGGTTCACCAGATTCCGTCCTGTGCTGATGACTTCACTGGCGATGATCATCGGCATGGTTCCGATGGCCCTCGGCCTCGGCGAGGGCGGCGAGCAGAACGCGCCACTTGGTCGCGCCGTCATCGGCGGCTTGCTGTTGGCCACCGTTGCCACGCTGATGTTCGTTCCGACGGTGTTTTCACTGTTGCATCGCCGGCGTCACGAAGGCCCGCGGACCGAATTTTGCGACCCGACCAATGCGGCATCAGGAGTGACGTGATGTTCCAGGAACAAGACGTGTCAGAGATGATCGTCGGGCGAACGGCGGGCGGCGCAGTGCCGCCACCGACCCGGCGACGCGTAGCACCGGTGTCGATCGCGGTTGTCGTGGCCGTGCTGCTTGGCGGCGGGATTTATTACGGCATCGGCCATCGCACCGCCGCCGAGGCCAATCTTGCAGCAACAACCACTGAGCAAGCGGTGCCGATCGTAGACGTCATACATCCGCAGAACAACGCGACAGACCAGGAACTGGTGCTGCCCGGCCAGACCATGCCGTTTACCGACACCCCGATCTATGCCCGCACCAACGGCTATCTGAAACGGTGGTATTTCGACATCGGCGCCCATGTTCGCCAAGGCCAGCTGCTCGCGCAGATCGAGACGCCCGAGCTCGATGCCCAGCTTCGCCAGGCACACGCCGACCTGGATACCGCCCAGGCTAACACGCGGCTGGCTGGCATCACAGCGCAACGCACGGAGAGTCTGCTGAAGAGTCAGTCCGTTTCGACCCAGGAGCGAGACAATGCGGCCGGTGCGTATAGCGCCGACCAGGCGATCGTTGCGTCACGACAGGCCGAAGTCGCGCGGCTGGAGGAGATGCAATCCTATGAAAACGTCTATGCTCCATTTGACGGCGACGTCACCGCGCGCAACACCGATGTGGGTAACCTGATCAACGCCGGGGCTGGCGCGCCGACGGCCGAATTGTTCCATATGGCTGCGACCAAGACGCTGCGTATCTACGTGGCCGTGCCTGAGATCGATGCCCCCGCCATGCAGACCGGCGCGACGCCCACGGTGACTCTTGATGAATATCCGGGCCAGGTATTCCACGGCAGCCTTGTCCGCAACAGCGCTGCGATCAATCCCACGTCGCGTACACTGCTGGTCGAGGTGGACGTGGACAACACTGAACGCAAGCTGCTGCCTGGGGCCTATGTGTTCGTCCATTTCATGCTTCCCGGGCGCGCACAGTCGGTGACGGTTCCTGCGAACGCCTTGCTGTTTCGCAGCGAAGGGTTGCGTGTCGGCGTCGTGCGCAACGGTAAGGCCGCGCTGGTGCCGATCACCATCGGCCGCGACTACGGCGACCGGTTAGAGGTATTGTCTGGCCTCCAGCCGAGCGACCAAGTCATTCTGAACCCGTCCGACTCGCTGATCGACGGCACCGCCGTGCGGCTCGCGGACAGCCAAATCGGCGGGGACGATGTGATGCGCCGGACACTCGCCGGATACTCGGGTTGCTGCTGGCGGGCTGCACCGTCGGGCCGAAGTATCAGACGCCAACAGTGCCGATGACCGACACCTTCAAGGAGGCAACACCGGTCGATTACAAGACAGCCGGCACGTGGCGCCCGGCCCAGCCCAGCGACGGGATAGGCCGCGGCCCGTGGTGGCAGATCTTCGGTGACGCGCAACTCAATGCGCTGGAGGACGAGCTGACCGTTTCGAACCAGAACCTGAAGATCCGAGGAAGCGCGCTTCCGGCAGGCACGCGCCATGATCGGCTACCAGCGTGCCGCCGAGTTCCCGACCATTTCGGTACTGGCACGAGCAGCTCATTGCAGGACTCCAGCCACCAGCCCTATTTCCTGATTGCCCAATCCGCCGCCCGAGGGCGAACTACAGCTTGCGTTCGACCTGAACTACGAGATCGATCTATGGGGGCGCATCCGGCGCACCGTCGCCGCGGCGCGTGAGGAAGCGCAGGCCACCGATGCGGACCTGGAAACTGTCAGCCTTAGCCTGCATGCGGAACTTGCGCTGGATTACATCGAACTGCGCAGCGCCGACGCGCAGCAGCGCCTGCTGGACGACACGGTGAAGGCTTACATGGACGCGCTACGCCTTACCCGGAACCGTTTGGCGGGCGGCTGAGGCGCCCGCCTCGGACGTAGCGCAGGCCCAGACGCAGCTCGACACGACCGCGTCCAGGACACCGATGTCGGCGTGATGCGGGCGCAGTACGAGCACGCGATCGCCACGTTGATCGGCAAACCGCCGGCGGCTTCAGGCTGCCACCTTCGCCGCTCGACCTGCAGCCGCCATGGGTCCCGCCTGGTATCCCGTCAGAATTGCTACAGCGCCGCCCCGACATCGCCGCCACAGAGCGTCGCGTCGCCGAGGCGAACGAGCAAATCGGCATCGCCAAGGCGGCATACTATCCGTCGCTGAACTTCAGCGCGCTGTCGGGGTTCCTGGGCTCGAGCGCAGCAACTGGTTCAGCTGGCCGAGCCTGTTCTGGGCGGTGGGAACGTCGCTGACGCAGGCACTGTTTGACGGCGGCAGATGTCATGCCCAGTCGGAGATAGCGCGGGCGGGATACGATGCCGCGGTTGCGTCGTACCGACAGACCACGCTCACCGCGTTCCAGCAGGTCGAGGATAATCTCGCGGCGCTGCGCATTCTTCACGCATGAGGCGCAGCAACAACGCGAAGCGGTGGATCCGCGGCGGGAACGCGTTGCGCCCTTCACCAACCGTTACGTCGGGGGCGAGGATACCTATCTGCAGGTCATCACCGGGCAGACCGCCGCGCTCGCGAACCAGCGTAACGACGTCGATATCTTGCGTCGTCGCATGGAGGCCAGACGTCCTGCTGGTCAAGGCGCTCGGTGGGGGATGGGACGTTTCCAGCCTGCCGAAACTCACCGAACGTGGTTTTCCGTCAGGAGCGATCGTACCTCTTGAACAATGATTCGCTGGCGTGTTGGGCTTAGAGGTGAGATATCGCGCCAGCGGAGTTGTCCAGTTGTCCGGCCTTGACGCCGGACCATCCCCTCGGGGGGATCCCACGAGCGACTGTCGAAACGGCCTTGCGGCCCTATTGGCTATCACGGGCAAAAACAAGCTCGTCTGTTCGACCGATTGCCATCTCTTTGCTTGCTTTCCTTTGAACCTCCTGTAGCTGCGGGGGCGGTCGGCTGCCGATACGCTTTCGGCCGCGCGATCGCATAGGGGGATTGACTGCGGCGAATTATTGTCGAGCCGACGGTGCCAGATCATCGAAAGGAGACGTGGGGCGAAGGAAATGGTCGGGCCGCATTGTCAGCGGGCAGATGGCGACGAGATCAGCGGCGACGCACCGCGGCACACTGCGAGCGCTTCGGAACCCGATCAGCACAATATCGGAGAATACCGCCTACTCTGGCCGAAACGAAAACGCACCGGCCACAATAAGCGAGGGAGTCATCAATGAAGGGCGTGTCGTCGCCGCAGGAGAAGATGGCGATACGGAATGCGGGACACATTTATGCTCATGCCCGCTTTGTCGCTGCCTTTTACGATGCCGTCTTCCGCCCGCCTGAAGCAGGCCTTAACAAGCATGTTGTTCAGACCGACTGCCCCTCAACTAGACCTTGCGGGAGGCGACTGTATACGAGTGACCGATCTACTACTCTGCGGCCATCAGCCACTGCGTGTAGGCCCGCCGGGCTGGCCGTACCTGTCAACCCAGGCGCGACCGATCGCCGCGGCTTCCTCGGGGGTCAGCCAGAACCACTCGGCGCCACGAGCGCGGATTGCTATCCAGAGGGTTTCCCCACGAACCGAGTGTTCCTCAACTGAATACGGACCGACTATTGGGGACATTAAGCAAAACCTCCAATGACCCTATTCGATTCCCAGCGGTGTGCCGCTAAGGCCTCTCAGTAGGGAGATGGGCAAGCGAGTTCTTCCGACAAGATTGTAGTCTACGCGCCGCAGCGATCTGCGCCTTCATTGCCTTTTGCAGCTTCTCGAAGGCGCGCATCTCGACCTGCCGCACCCGCTCGCGCGAGATGCCGTATTGCCGCGACAGCTCCTCAAGTGTCGTCGGGTCGTCCCTCAGCCGCCGCTCGATGAGGACGTGGCGCTCCCGCTGATTGAGCGTCTCCAGCGCGCTCGGCAGCAAGGCCTTGCGGCCGCCCAGTTCCTCGCGGTCGGCGATTGTGGTCTCCAGGTTTTCGGTCTCATCGATCAGCCAATCCTGCCACTCCCCTTCGCCATCCTGGCGGACAGGCGCGTTCAGGCTGTGATCTGGGCCGGAGAGGCGTTGGTTCATGCTCACCACATCCTGTTCCGGCACGTCTAGCATGTGGGCGATCTTGGAGACCTGTTCGGGCCGCAGGTCGCCATCGTCGATCGCCTTCATCTGGCCCTTTAGTCGGCGCAGGTTGAAGAACAGCTTCTTCTGCGCGGCGGTGGTGCCCATTTTCACGAGCGACCAACTGTGCAGGACGTATTCCTGGATCGCCGCCCGGATCCACCACATGGCGTAGGTCGCCAGGCGGAAACCGCGCTCCGGATCGAACCGCGTCACCGCCTGCATTATGCCGACATTACCCTCGGAGATCAGTTCTCCGACCGGGAGGCCATAGCCGCGGTAACCCATGGCAATCTTCACCACGAGCCTGAGATGGGAACTGACAAGCTTGTGGGCCGCTTCGGTATCCTTGTCGTCGCGCCAACGGCGGGAGAGCACCAGCTCTTCTTCGGGCGACAGCATAGGAAACTTGCGTATCTCCTGAAGGTAGCGCGATAGGTTTCCTTCAGGAGTGAGGCTAATGACGGCTAAAGCCAACGGAGAACTCCTTTTCGCCTGCTTGCCTTATGCTCGAATGCAAGGGCAGTGACGCCACGGATTGGATTGATTTTCCTGCCGGCAATGTTGTGGCTCGAGCTCATCAGCGCAAATGCGTGGTGCTTATGGCGCCATCAAGTGAAAGCATACCCAAGTCGCGACCTGCGCATTGACCGCGTTGCGCATCAGGTTGAGCCACAACTCACGATATCCGTGTTGTCTTCCTTCAGGTCTCGGCATTCCGCTCGCACATGTCCCAATACGTCCGGCCTGACCTCGAAGATGAGACGACGCACCGCAATATATCGGGCCGGTGACGCGGCGAGATCTCATCAGACCAGAAGATGAAGCGCGCCCGTCATCTACCAAGCATTGCTTCAAATTAGGAAAGGACAGTAACACGGTCAACACTTTGAAACCGGAGGATCGGATGATGTGGATACCAGCCGCGGTCATCGCAACGGCCTTTCTGGTCGGAGTTTGCGGCCCGGCGCGGGCGCAGGGGTCGGCATTTCAAAACTCGGTGGCCGGTCAATCGGTCCTCACGTCGAGGGGGCCGGCTTTCATCACTGGCCATCTCGGTTCATTCGCAACCACCACACTCCCGGGCAGCGACGGCCAAGGCTTCCTCATGAACAACGGCAACGGCACCAGCACCCTTATTGTGCCGGGTGGCGCTCCACAGGTAGTGCGGCGCCAAGGTGAGATACCAGGGAATCCATACGGATAACCGGACATGTATAACTACACCGGACGTGATGTTGACTGCTTGATTGATTAAATCGGCGATCACACGGGTCATTGTGCACGCGATCACTGACGCTAGCCCAGCAACTATCATTTTGTTGCACTCGGCTGGGACCGCAAAGGCACGCAAGGGATGATTATTTCGGGTACTGGCCGCCACGCAAGCAGGGCGTGCTGACGAAGCGGACCCATCCACCGGACAGCCAACGGAGCTGGCGATGCAACAATCGCTGGAAGGGTTGGATCAGATCGTCGCGCCGATTGCGCTGTACCCGGACATCCTGATTGCGCAGATCCCTATGGGGCGTCAGTCCCGGCCTATCCAGGCTGGAACGAGGAGCCAGGGTTGGTCGTGAACGAACCGGATGTTCTGTTTGGCGCCTGGGTTTCGCGATTGGGGGCTTTGCGGCGGTTGGCTGGGGCTACCACCACTGGGGAGCCGATTGGCACGAGCACCACGTGATCTACGACCATCACACCTACTTCACTCGCAGCCGGGCCGTCGCGGCCCACGACAACTCCCGTGACGCACGCACGACGTTTGCTCATCCCGGCGGCGTCTACGGTGACGCGTGGCACGGCTCAGGCGGCATGGGTCATGGGACCTACAATGGTTTCAACCATGGTGGTGTTGCGCGGACATTTGCTTTGCATGCGGGGCCTGGCGTCGGTGGTGGTTTTCATGCCTCCACCGGAGGTCTCAGCGCCGGCGGTGGGTTCTATGGCGGCGGGCATAGGTAGCGCCGATGCATTTGCCGCATGAGCATATGCGATAACTGGGGGCCACATTTGGCTTGATGCCATTACGGCCGCTTCCCATCCAAAGGGATGCTTAGCAATGATCCACTGATGACGTTCCGTCAGCCGAACGCGATGAGCGTCACGTTATAGACGAAGGAGTTTCTGATGTCGCAGACCATGCCGATGGAGTCAGCTACCGTCCCCGGCACCACGCTGCACCCGTCCCGTATTGCGCTCGGAACCTGGGCAATCGGCGGATGGATGTGGGGCGGCACCGACGATGCCCAGGCTATCGCCACGATCAAATCAGCGATCGACCGCGGCATCACATTGATCGACACAGCACCGGCCTACGGCTTCGGCCACGCAGAAGAGCTGGTGGGCCAGGCTTTGGCTGAAGCCAAAGCGCGAGACAGGGTCTGCATCGCCACCAAGGTCGGGCTGGATTGGAACGACGGCAAGGTATTCCGCAATGCCAGCCGGGCGCGCATCCGCAAGGAGGTCGATGATTCGCTGCGGCGTCTGCGGACCGATGTCATCGACCTCTATCAGGTGCATTGGCCTGACCCCAAAGTGTCGGTCGAGGAGATCGCTGAGGCGATGCTCCAGCTCTACCACGCCGGAAAAATTCGCGCGATCGGGGTGAGCAACTTCAGCGTGGCGCAGATGAATACCTTCTGCCGTCGCGCCGCTCCACACCGCTCAGCCGCCGTACAATTTGTTCGAGCGTGGCATCGAGGCAGACATCCTGCCTTACTGCCGCCGGAACGACATCGCCGCTCTGGCCTACGGCCCGTTGTGCCGCGGGCTTCTCTCTGGGCGGATCACACAGGACACACGCTTCGCCCGCGACGATATTCGCCAACAGGACCCAAAATTCCAGGCGCCGCGCCTGAACCAGTATGTCACTGCTGTGCAGCAGCTCGATCGCTTTGCACGCGAGAACTACGGCAAGCGCGCGATCCATCTTGCGGTGCGGTGGGTTCTGGACCACGAGGGGATCGCGTTTGCTCTGTGGGGCGCGCGCCGACCGGACCAGCTCAATGCTGTCAGCGATATAGCCGGTTGGAAGATCGATGCCTCGGCCATGCACGAGATCGATCGCATTGTCGCTTCCTGCATAACCGAATCCGTTGGCCCCGAATTCATGGCTCCGCCGGACCGATTGGCTGCGTAGCCTATGGCAAATGCAAGCACGTTACGTCGAGGGGCGGCATGGATTGTTTCTCCGACAGTTATCGATGGTAGATCGCTCACTGGGGTCTTGTCACGGAATGTCCATCATTCAGTTCGCTCAATCACGAATGCTGTCTCCGAACAGTGTTATCGACGCTGGCCCGGCGGGCGCAGGTTCATTCTCGGCATCAGTGCATTCGCATTCGTCATCTGCAGTAGCGTCAGCAACCGGCAATATAGAGCGATCAGAAGGGTCGTCCGCTCGCCGGCGCGGCACACTCGCAGCGACGCGCGGTGAACATTCGAGAGGAACCGCAACGTGGCACGAGTACTCTGCGTTCTATACAACGATCCGGAACGGGGCTATCCCGTCGTCTACGCCAGAGACGGCATACCGCGTATCGAGCTGTACTCCGACGGGCAGAACATACCTTCGCCAACCGCGATTGATTTCACACCAGGCGAACTCCTGGGCGACGTAACGGGTGCCCTTGGTCTGCGCAAGTTCCTGGCAACGCGTGGCCACTCGCTGACCGTACTATCTGATCAGGACGCGTCGACCTGGCAATTCGATCAGGCGTTGCGAGAGGCGGAAATCGTCATCTCTCAGGCTTGTTCGCCGGTGCGTTTATCCGCGGAGCGGATCGCCAACGCGCACAATCTACGGCTTGTCATCATCGCCGGAGAAGGCGCCGAGGATATCGACCTCGATGCAGCGGCGACGCGCGGCATTACCGTGGCGGAGATTACTCACTCATCCACCGTCAGTACCGCAGAGTACACGACTATGCTGATCCTTTCGTTGGTTCACAACGCCGCTCAATCAGTCGTCCCAGGCGACCGGCGGCCCGAGCGGATCGCGGATACGCCCAGCGCGCGTATGATCTCGACGGGATGCATATCGGAATTCTTGGCGCTGGCCGCGTTGGTCTTGCCGTCCTTGGGCGTCTGCGCCCGTTTGACGTGCGGTTGCATTATACCGATCCCAAAAGGCTGCCCCTGGCGGTCGAGGATGATCTGCGCCTCATCTATCACTCAAATGCTGCGGCAATGGTCCCGATGTGCGACGTGGTGTCCATTCATAGCCCGCTCAATAACGAAATGCGCGGTTGTTCGACACGGATATAATCGGGCAGATGAAACGCGGTGTCTACCTTGTCAATACGGCCCGAAGTGAAATCTGCGATCGCGACGCCATCGAGCGTGCCCTGGAGACTGGCAAGCTCGCAGGTTATGCGGCGGATACGCAGTTACTGCCAGATGCGCCGGCACGCATCGCGGGGTCGACGCTGTCCGCGCAGGCGCGCTATGCGGGCGGCACGCGTGAGGTTCTTGAATGTTGGTTTGATGGTGTTCCAATACGTCATGACTACCTTATTATCGATTGTGGCCGGCTCACAGGCCTTGGGGCACGCTCCTACGGCATGAAAGGGGTCGCCAGCGTCTAGCGACGTTCTGGCCGATATTTCTGCGGGAGCTATGGGGCCCCTGGAATTCATCGGTATCGCTGCGGTGCTTGCTCCAACGAGAATTCCCTCCGTCCAACCCAACACATTGGTCGACCTCGGTTCCTATTCCGCGTGAATGGCCTCAATCCGGCTAGGCTTAAGTTCCTGCGGCCACTGCCCGCAGCGTTCCGCGTAACCAGCGATGGGCGGGATGGTTGTCGAGCCGGCGGTGCCAGATCATGGAAAGCGAAACACGCGGCGAAGGAAACGGCAGAGGTCGCATTGTCAGCGGGCAGATGGCGACCAGATCAGCGGCGACGCGCCGTGGCATCACTGCGAGCGCTTCGGAACCGATCAGCATCAATATCAGAGAATGCAATGGCACTTTGGCCGAAACGAGACGCGCCAGGCCATGATCAGCGAGGGCGTCATCGATGAAGTGCGTGTCGTCGCCGCTGGAGGTGATGGCGATATGCGGCAACGCGGCGAAGGCCTCAATCGAAAGCTCGGGCTCGGCGGCCACTGGGTTGTCGCTTGACAGAATGGCCACATATTCGTCGTCAAGGAGACCGATGCACTTAAATCGATCGCCCCCTTCGATCAGCGTAGTCAAGGCCAGATCAACCCCACCGGCGTCCAACTGATCGAGCACATGGAGCGCGCCAATCGGCCGAACCTCGAGAATAGTCGAAGGCGCTAATTTCGCCATCCGTCGTGCAAGTGCCGGGATGACTGCCCGGGCGGCATAGTTGGTCGCAGCGATCGTGTAGCTGCGCGAGGTCTGCGATGCGTCGAACTCATCCGGCTCCACTGTCACCTGGAGTTCGCGCAGTGCCGCGCGGACTGGTCCCGCCATCCGCTCAGCGCGGGGGGTTGGCTGCATGCCCTCGGGCGTGCGCACGAAAAGCTCGTCCTTAAGCGCGTAGCGTAAGCGCGCAAGCGCGTGGCTCACTGCAGGCTGACTCATCCCAAGCCGCTGCCCGGCGCGCGTAAAGTTTTTTTCCTGTGCGACCGCGTTGAAGACGACCAGAAGATTCAAATCGAATGCATTCCAACTCATGGCCGCTCGTCCTTGCCTTCCATGGTGCCTTACCCCCAATTCGCCGGGAGTCCGACCTGAGCGGGCCATATGGTTTGAGCCCGATAAGCCGCGCTGCGCAGCAATACCGATCTACTACTGCGGCCATCAGCCGCTGCCTGTATTCTTCAATGACAACGAAGGACGCCTCTTTTTCCCTCGAACCGGGCGCCAGTACTCGCCAAATGGCGTCACCGGACGCACATGTTCAGCTGCACATCGGTATGGTCACCTCGTCGAAAGGTTGCTGCGCCTTGTACTTTGGTTGCGCAAATCTATGACTTTGTGCGAGAGGCTAGTCGGGCACCCCGCTCGCGAAAGATCGCTTCCAGATGAGGACATCGAAGTCCAGGGTTGCCAACTTTTCGGCTTGATCGCCTCGATGAAGGATCTCAGGCATGCAATACAATACCATCTCCCGCTGGGTAGCACCGTCGGTTCTAGCAGTGGCTGGCTCGTTCACTGCCGCTCTGTTGCTGACGGCAGCATCAGCACAAACTGGCCAGCGCACCACCGGCGCAACGACCTGCTCAGAAAACAACACAGGCATCACTCTACCGCCGGGCTTCTGCGCCACCGTGTTCGCTGACAAGCTCGGCCACCCGCGCCATTTGGTCGTGGCGTCTGACGGCGTAGTCTACGTCAACACGTGGAGCGGCCGTTACTATCAGAACGACACGCCGCCGTCCGGCGGCTTCCTGGTCGCGCTAAGAGATACGAAGGGCGACGGGAGTGCCGACAGCATTCAGCGCTTCGGCGAGACGATAGCGCAAGGGGGCCACGGCGGTACGGCATCGCGATCTACAAGGATGGACTGTACGCCGAAATCAACGACCGCATCGTCCGTTACGAGCTTAAAGCCCAACGAGATCACGCCGACCGGCGCGCCGACGACCATCCTTTCCGGCATGCCACTGACGGGTGACCATCCGATGCATCCGTTCAGCATTGACGCGACCGGCAACCTATACGTCGACATGGGCTCCGCGACGAATGCCTGCCAGTCGGAGAACCGAATTCCCCACTCAGCCGGTATTCAGCCGTGTACCGAGCTGGAGACCCGTGCCGGCACATGGCTTTATGACGCCAACAAGACGGATCAGCATTTTTCCTCAGCGCAGCGCTTCGTGACCGGGCTGCGCAACGGCGAAGGTATCTCCTTCGATACGCAGGGGCGCATCTACGTGACCCAGCACGGCCGCGACCAGCTTTATGAGAATTGGCCAAACCTTTACACGCCCCAGGAAGGTCACGATCTGCCGGCCGAACAACTCGTCGTGGAGCACAAGGGCGACGACTTCGGCTGGCCGGAATGCTACTTCGACAATTTCCAGAAAAGGCTGGTGGTCGCCCCGGAATATGGTGGCGACGGCAAGAAGGCGGGCGTCTGTGAGCAGAAAAAAGAGCCCGTCGCGCTCACTTATCCCCTCATTTCAAATGACCTCGAAAAGTCCGCTGAACGACCGGCATTTTGATACGGTCTCGGCGAAGCGGGCCATAAGGGGGAATAGTCTTTGATCTGGCATGGTTGGGATCAGTTCGTAGAGCATGCAGCCTTGCCTGAACAACGAGTGAGTGCGGATCTTCGACGTGTTGGACTTAAGTAATCGATCCATACCGAGGCTTTCGCCGGCGGCGCCGAGCATTGTGAGCAGCACCATTGCGAATGCGTTGATGAGCAGCAACCGGTCGCGCCGGGTTGGTTCGCCGATGCGCGTGGCACCAAGCCCCATGCCGAACCGCAGATCCTTGGTATCGCGGAAGTTAGGCTCGATGGTCCAACGTTTGGCGTAATAGTTGACCTGCATTGCGGTCGAGGCCTCGGCATTGCTGACAGCAAGACACCAAGGCTCCTTCATGGCTTTTGCGTGGACACAGACCACCGCACCGACCTTATAGGCGTGCGATGCGGTGACCTGCGCACCGCGCAGCTTGCGTGCCCGGCCCGACTTGCCCACCCAGTCGGCGGCCGGACGCGTCTCGCCGTCGGCATCGGTGACGTGAATATTGCCGCGAAATCGGATGACGTAGCCAAATCCCAGATCATCGAGGAACTTGAATAGCTTGTGATCGCCAAAACCGCGATCGGCGAGGACCGTGACGGCACAATCTGGCGGCACAAGTTGCTTCAGTCGCAGCAGGCAGGCGTCCTCAAAATCGTTGCGCTGGTCTGTAAGTTCCTCTTTCCAGACGGTCACCCACAGCAGTGGCGTGGCACGGCCATGTCCGGTCACCAGGTTGAGCGCGAGCGTTACCTGGCCATCGCCATCGAACTCGGTCCAGTCCACAGCGACAACGATTTCCTTCCGCGTGCCGATCAGATGCGGCACCCAGCGGGCGAAGCTGTCCCAGACATCGATGTTCTGATTGCTGAGCAACCGATCGACCTGTTTGATCGCGTGCTTGGTCACCAGACCGCGCGCCTGCGCCAGCGCCTGCCCAATCACCGCGACCGCTAGCGACGCGCTGGTCATTACGCCCAACGTGGCCCCGGCCAAGGCATCAACCCGCTTGGCATGAAGGTCATGCTCATACAGGCCTTCGATAAACCCACGAATATCCTTCAGGCGCCCGCCAAGCCAACGCTCCACCTTGCCCATGACACCCTCACCCGCCAGCAATTCAACATGCTGTAGGGAAACGCGCCGGATTCACGCTAGATGTGGACCAGTAAAAATGAGGGGAGTCGTGAGCGTCATGACCTGCCACTTCACTCGCCATGGAACAGAGGGCTGGAGGGTCTCCTAGCCCATTCTGTCGGTGGTGCCGGCTTTCACTAGCGTCCGGTAAAAGTCGGATAAATTCGATTGGTTATTTTCTATTCCAATATAGCATTGGGACATCTCCGCTGGGAGCGCAGTCTATAGCGGCATTTTTTGGATATTGTCGCCGAAAGGACCTGCATCAAATGTGCAGAGGGACGCCTCCAGACCGAGCCGCTTTTTGATGATCGCCACCGGCACGTAGACCGACACGGGGATCCAGATCTGGGTCTTCAGCGCATTCTCCGAGGTTCCGTAGAACCGCCAGGTCCGAAGGTGTTGTTTGATCCAATTCTATGAAGGGCGGCTATGGTCAGCGCTGGAAGTTCGAAGTGGTTGGCCAGAAACACCAAAGCCTTGCCGGTTTCGGCGTCATTGAT
>CAVYXX010000118.1:0-129843 GCA_963772355.1 uncultured Alphaproteobacteria bacterium
ATTAGACCATGATCGCGTTGAGGTTGATCCACTTCGGCGTTCGATCACGGTCTAAGCTTCTGGTTGATCGCGGGATTGCGTCAGGCCTAACCTAACAGATCAGCTCTGAAACAACGCTTCGATCCGGACCGGGTCGACGTCTTCGATCCGGGCCGGCTGCCATGCGGGCGCACGGTCTTTGTCGACAACCATCGCGCGCACGCCCTCGGCGAAATCCGGATGGGCCATTGTGGTCTTGGTCAACGCAAATTCGGCGTCCAATGCTTGCTCCAACGTCAAGTCCCGACCGCGGCGCAACGCGCGCAACGTCCAATGCAACGCGGAGGGCGAGACTTGGCGCAGTGCCTTGGCCGCAGCCTGGGCCCACGGCGAGCCGTCGCCTTCCAGGCAAAGCACGATTTTGGAAACCGTCGGGCCCGAGAAGCAATGGTCGATGGCGGCGCGGTGGCTTGCCAACGAGAACGCCGGCAGGACCTCATTGAAGGCAGCGAGGGCGGCTACTCCGTCGCGAGCCAGTGCGGCGGACAACTCCGGCAGCCGGGAACGCGGGGTAAAGTGCGTGGCGAAGCCGGCATGCACGGCATCGGCCCCGGTTACCCGTAGCCCGGAGAGACCGAAATAGAGGCCAAGCTCGCCGGGTAGCCGCGGCAGCAGGAACGTGGCGCCGATGTCGGGGAAGAAGCCGATTGCCGTCTCCGGCATCGCGAATGCCGCGTGTTCACTGGCGACGCGATAGGGCGCGTGCACCGATAGGCCAATGCCGCCGCCCATGCAGATGCCGTCGATCAGCGCGATATACGGCTTTGGGTATGTGGCAATCGTCCGATTGAGCGCATATTCCTCGCTGAAGAACTGATCCGCCGAGGCCCGGTCCCCGGAAAGCTGCGCATCCCGCAGCGCTCGGATATCTCCGCCGGCGCAGAAGGCGCGGTCGCCGGCGCCCTCGATCACCACCGCATAGACATGCGGGTCGTTGCGCCAGGTCTCGAGGATGGCGGCGCACGTACGCAGCATCGACAGGTCGAGCGCGTTCAGCGCCCGCGGGCGGTTGAGCAGGATGCGCCCAACTCGCCCGTCGCGGCTGGTTACGACTGTCTCTTCGGCTGTCATGCGGCACTCTCCGTGGTCATCAGCCGTGTTACCCGGCAGCCTGGCCGATGCCAAGACAGTGCCGGGGGTGGGCCGTTCAGACCCTCGACAGGCCGCCGGCGAACGCCGCATGATTGGCCGAGAAGAACATGGAGGAACCGCATGCGCGTCGCCATCATCGGTCAGCAGGACTTCGGGAAAGCGACTTTGGAAGCATTCCTGGCGCGAGGCGATACGGTCGCGGCGGTGTTTTGCGCGCCGGAGAAAAGCCGGCCTGACCCGCTCCGCCTTGCCGGTGAGACCGCGGCCATTCCGACCCACCAGTTTGCTAAACTGACCGACCCCGACGCGCTTGAGGCGTTGCGGACGGCAAACGCCGATCTGGGTATCATGGCTTACGTCACCCAGTTCGTGCCGCAGGATTTCTGTAACATTCCGAAGTTCGGGACAATCCAGTTCCATCCCAGTTTGCTGCCGCTGCATCGGGGGGCCTCTTCGATGAGTTGGTCAATCATTCTCGGCCGTTCGGAAACCGGGTTCAGTATCTTCCGTCCAACGGACGGACTGGACGAGGGACCGGTCATTCTGACCCGATCGGTGCCAATCGAAGCCGAGGACACACTGGGATCGCTCTACTTCGGCAAAGTCTTTCCAATGGGCGTCGCCGGCCTGATCGAGGCCGCCGATCGCGTCGTTGCGGGCAAGGCCCCAGCGATTGCGCAATATGAACCGGCCGCCGGGTACGAAGGCATCATTCGTGACGCTGAATCACAGATCCATTGGGCTACCCATGTTGATCAAATCTTCAACCTGATTCGGGGTTGTAATCCGGCCCCGGGGGCCTGGACGACACACGGTTGCCGGAAGCTCTTCCTGTTTGAAAGCACCAAGCGGATCGCTCGCACCTTTGGTGAGGTCAAGGGAAAGAAAATCGGCCAGATCGTGGCGCAATCCGGCTCCAGCCTGGTGGTTCATGGTCAGGGCGGCTTCATCGACGTCCACCGCGTCCGCTGGGACGGAGGCAAGAAGATCGCCGCCTCAGAGGCTGGTTTGGAGGTGGGCGCCACCTTGGGTGGGTGACCTCGCGCGATTGTCCACGAGCCAGTGCGTCCCGACATCCTATCGCTAAATCAATCCTGTAAACTCGGCGGCAACCGGCGGCCGGCGCGGCACCGGAACTCGAAGCCGATAACGTTGTTGCGCGCAGCGTCGGACCGGTTGCTACAAAGCTGCTCTGAACCGGATAATCCGGCTCGGTATGGAAACGTATAGCTGGCATTTGTTTCTGGGGGTCGTTGCTCAAAAAGGCGGCGGCCTGTAGCGTCGATCCATCATCAGGAAGCCGGAAACCCGTCTGTTCATGCTCGTCCGTACGCTTCTGGCCGCAATGGCGCTGCTCGCATCGGCGCTGGCCTTCCAATCGGTTTCTGCCAGCCCGAATGCTCTGGTGATCGTTACGCGTGACGAATCACTGCGGCCGGCGCTCCAGGCGGCGTATGTCGAGCCGTTTACGGCCATCACCGGCTTACCTGTTCAGCAGAGCGTCTGGGAAGGCGGGATTGACGTACTGCGTGCCCAGGCAAAGGCCGGCGACAATGGCTGGGATCTGGTCCTGGTCGATGGCGAGGAACTTGCGATCGGCTGCGGCGAGGGACTGTTCGACAAACTTGACTGGTCGGCGATCGGCGGCAAGGAGCACTACATGCCGCAAGCCGTCAGCGATTGCGGGTTGGGGGCGGTCCTCGCCACCACCGTTCTGGCCTGGGACAAAGACAAGCTGCCCGTTGCGCCAACCTGGTCGGATTTCTGGGACGTGGCCAAGTATCCGGGCAAGCGTGGCTTGCATAAGGGCGTGCGCGGCAACCTCGAATTTGCCCTCATGGCCGATGGCGTGGCACCCGCTGACGTTTACAAGACGCTGGCAACTTCGGAGGGAGTGGACCGGGCGTTCCGCAAGCTGGATCAACTCAAGCCATATATCCAATGGTGGTCCACCGATGCCGAAGCCTCGCATATTCTGGCTTCGGGCGACGTATTGATGACCAGTGCGCCCAGTGGGGAGATCACCAGCACGGCAGACCACGAGCACAAGAATTTCGGGCTGCAATTCGTCGGAAGCCTTTTCGAGTTCCACAGTTGGGTCATCATGAAGGGCAGCCCGTCGGCTCGGATAGCGCAACAATTTCTCTATTTTACCGGCATGCCGGCTGTCGAGGTACGGCTGCTGCAGCGGAGCGGCGACGCCGGCCTGGCGAAGGGGCTGAACGACGGCTTGGCGCCAGAACTCATCGCGGTATCACCGAGCAGCCCAGCTAATTTGACGGCCGGCCTGCGAATGGACACTGGGTTCTGGCACGACAACTCGGCCAAGCTGAGGCAGCGCTTCGATACATGGCAGGGCCATTGATCGAGGTGGCTTCGTTGGGCCGCTCAGCGCGCTTTGGGATAGCGGTCGGAGAGGCTCTCGGTTTCCGCGGCTGTCGGGATACTGCTTTGGCTCCCTCGACGCGTGCAACACGCAGCCGCCGCAACGCTGGCGCGCCGCAAGGCGGATTGCAGCGTCTCGCCGCGGTCCAGACGATGGGCGAGGACACCCACGAAACAATCGCCCGCTGCGGTGGTGTCGATTGCCTGGACTGGTATCGCCGGTTCACGCCAGCTTCCCTCGAGGCTGGCCACGTCCGCGCCCTCGCCGCCACGGGTGATCACTACAGCGATTCCGCCCAACCGTTCGCGTAAGTGGGTGGCCGTTTCGCCGCAGCCCAGGTGGCCGGCTAGCCAGGCGCCCTCGGTTTCGTTGACCACCAGGACGTCGACGGCCCGCAGCGCGGCTTCCGGCAGCGGCGTCGCCGGTGCCAGGTTCAACACAACGCGACTGCCGGCCGCTTTCCCGCGAGCGATCAATGCGGCGGTTTCGGCGGCGTCTACTTCCATCTGCAAGACCAGGGTGGCGGACCGATTCAGCAGGGCGTCCTCGACCCGGCGATGAGACGTTGACTGGTTGGCACCCGAGCCGACAGCGATGGCGTTGTTTCCTGCCGGATCGACAGCGATTGCCGCGCAACCGGTGGTGGCATCGACGACCTGGACGCGATCCAGGTTCACACCGGCTGCGCGCAGCAGGGCCACAGCGCCGTCAGCCAGAGCATCGCGGCCGATCGAACCGGCCATGATGGTGCTGCCGCCGTCGCGGGCGGCTCCCACGGCTTGGTTGGCCCCTTTGCCGCCAGGCTCGATCCGGGTTGCCGGCCCGAGGATCGTCTCGCCCGGGCGTGGGATGCTGGGGAGGTCGAAGATCAGATCGAGATTGATGGAGCCGAATACGATGACCATGGGTCCTCTCGGTTCACGGCTGGGGTGAGTGATATGCTTCTAGGATCAGCGTGAACACGGGATGCTGTTTTTGCAACGCTTAAAGAGGGGCATCAGCGGCAGCAATGGAAATGGCTATGGCAACGGAGATGGTTACGGCAGCGGCTATGGCCACGAAAATGGCGGGTGATCAGTCCTGCAGGCTCGCTAAAGAACTTGGGCGATAGAACAGCAGGGCAAGTCCATTGATCCGGGGTTGAAACCGCGGCCAAGGGACTGGGTTTAGTGGGGTGGGATGACGGGCGCTACGTAAGTACTATCGTTCACGGGTCACTTTCGGTTTCGTCCGAAAAGTCCGCGACAGGTGAATGGTGCATGTGGCGACCGCGGGTTCAGCGGCTTGCGTCCGGCGGCTGGATACAAAGCAAGCTCAAGTGCTCGCGATGCTCTCGCAGGTCGTCTCTGGCCCACATCGCTCGCAACAGTCGAAAACTTCAGTCAACGTAACCTTCACCCGCTCATCAGCCATCGAGAGGAAACATGTCAACACCCAGGTCAGGGGAGCAATTTCTCCTCGCTGCTCAAGATCTGGCTCCCCTGATCAGTGAAGCGCGGAACGAGATCGAGCGAACGCGCCTCCTGCCTTTGGCACTCATCTCGGCGATGGAAGAAGCCCATATCTTCCGAATGTGGTTGCCCCGGCCCTTGGGAGGACCCGAACTTTCCATTGCCGAGTTCGTTCGCGTTGTGGAAGCCCTATCCTACATGGACGGTTCAGTTGGCTGGTGCGCGGGCCTCGGGGCTGCGTACAGCCGATTTGCGGCATACCTGCCGGAGGCTGTCGCCAACCGAATTTTCGACGGCAATATCATGGCCGGAAGCTTGGCTCCGATGGGACGCGGAATGAAGGTCGAGGGCGGATACCGGGTCACGGGCCGTTGGGCCTGGGGCAGTGGTATCATGCACAGCAACTGGATCCTCGTCACATTCCTGACGCAGGTTGGCGACGAGCCAATCCTGATTAACGGAAAACCCGAAATGCGACTAGGTTTCCTCCCAAAATCGCAGGACGTAGAAATCATCGATACTTGGAAGGTCGGCGGAATGCGGGGAACCGGGAGTCATGATTACGCGTTGAGCGACGTCTTCATTCCGGATGAGTACACGCTGGAGGGGCTGGATCCTCCCCCTCTGCATCCCGGCAGTCTGTACGCCGTCTCGCTCAATTCCGTCTATCCCTTCGTGATTGCTGCCGTGCCGCTTGGGATCGCCCTGGCATCGTTCGATGCTTTCCTCAGTCTCGCCAGGGTCAAGACCCCAGTCAGTGGTTCGGTTGTACTGCGCGACAAGCCGACTGTTCAGGCCATGGTTGGGCGATCTCACGCGCTTTTGCAAAGCGCTCGGGAGTTTTACTATGCGACCGCTCGAAGCATTCCGCACTGGGTCAAAAGCGGCGCTCCGCTGACGCTTGATCAGCGCGCTCAGGTTCGCCTAGCGGTGGCCCAAATCGGTGATGTCAGCAAACAAGTGGTTCGCGACCTGGTTGACCTGTCTGGGGGGTCGTCGGTTTACGAAACCTGTCCGCTTGAACGGCATCTTCGTGATGTGCACGCCGCTACACAGCACGTACAGGTCAGTCCCAATAACTTCGAATTTGCTGGACGCGTCATACTGGGGTTGGATCCCGGAACGGCTCGTTTCTAACACTAACAGGCTGTTGAAAAATCCGGAAATTCCAGGAACTTGTCGTGCTGTCAAATCGCTACCGAATGGCGTCAACCCGACGCATTTGGCAGGCTGGCCGCGGGGTGAGTGCCCCGCGCGTTGCTTGCGACGCATATGGCCGTCGGCAAACAACCATTTTGAAATTCGGCAAGCGGAGCAGGACAAGGAAGCAACGGCGTCCCAGGTTCGTCATCCCCTTTGGCGACGAGAAGAAGAAGTTATGGAATGAGCAGTCCAACATGGTCGCAGCCTAGTCGTCGCAGGCTGCAACTGGCGCCGTGATGACAGCACCGATTCCCGCGATCCTGTTCCAGGACCAGCAGTTTATCGTGCTCGACAAGCCTGCGGGCTTGGCGGTGCATGCCGGCCCATCCGGTGGTCCAAGCGTCGAGGACTGGTTTCCGCTTTGGTCGCGCCGGAAAGCTGGGCCATGGCTGGCGCACCGACTGGATGCGGATACCTCCGGCTGCCTGGTTATCGCGCTGCGGCGGACGGCTCTGATCCGCGCTCAGGCGCTGTTTGCGTCCGGGGGCGTCAGCAAGATCTACTGGGCGGTGGTGCGGGGCGTCGTCGCCGGTGATTCGGGAACCGTCAGCGCGCCGTTGCGGCGGGTGACCGGCCCGCAAGGCTGGCGAATGGTGATTGATTTTGCCGACGGCCAAAGTGCCGTCACAGACTGGCGCATATTGGGCCGGACGCCGGAGCTGACGTGGCTGGAGATGCGGCCGCGGACCGGGCGCACCCACCAGATCCGGGTGCACTGTACGGTGCTGGGAACTCCGATTTTGGGAGACGAGCGATACGGCATGCCCGGTGGCGGTCTGCATTTGTTGTCCCGAGCAATTCATCTACCGCTGGAGCCGCCCATTGATGCGACCGCGCAACCGCCACCGCACATGCTTGCCGCACTGGAACAGTGTGGATTTCGCCGCTAGTGGCCGATTCACCCGACCCCATGGGATGCCTCTGTCCGGATCGGACCCTAGACGTCAGGACGCCGCCTCGACCATTTCCGTGCGATACTGCGCCAAGAGCCCAGCCGCCTTCTTTTGCCGCTCGGCGATTTCATCGCTGCTGAGCTTCGGCGGGGGCGCCATACGGCCGTTCACAGGGTCTCCGATCGCGATGAAGAACTCCTCCTGCCCGGCGGGTGTACACATGCACAGCATGCGGGCGTCCGTAACCGACGCGTTTTTGAAGGCGTGCGGCGCGTTGGCCGGAATGTTTACGGTCGAGCCTGCCCGGACAACGGATCTCTCGCCGCGAAAGGTGAACTCCAGTTCGCCTTCGAGCAAGGTGAACATCTCCTCAAAATCGTGCCGGTGCGGCGGTGGTCCCCCGCCGGGCGGCACGTGCATGTCGATCAGGCAATAACGGCCGTCGGTCTGTGTGCCGCTCACCAGGATGGAGTATGTGTTGCCCGCGACCGCCACATGCCGAATGTCCGGCGCGTCAGGATTGGCAACGGACAGCTTCCGTTGCGGATCATCCGGAGGAAGTGCGGACCCGGCCAGGGACGAACTACGAGACATATCGCTCATGATTTTGTATCGCTTTTGTTAGAGGATCCGTGCAACTGCACCGCATGCTCCTCGTGCGGAAAGCGAGTGTTCCGACCGTTCTGATCGCGGTTTGTCGTGGAAAGCAGACGACCCTTATCCTTTGGTCGGGTCAATCCCCGGCGGCTGGCTAATTCTTAAGGATGGACGGTAACTATCGGCCGAAGGCCGGGCGCGGGTTGTCTGCCTCTCAGCCATCAGGTACGCTGTCGAGACGAGCCTGCAACGGGGGAAAGATCATGTCAAAAACATCGGGCGCCCGGATCATTCCGTTTGCCGTCGCCGCGGTCTGCCTGGCGACGGTTCCGGGACACGGCTTTGCCGATCCGCCGCCCAACGCTGCAGCCGGCTTGAAGCTCGCCCAGCAATATTGTGTTCAGTGCCATCAGATCGCGCCCAGCGGCAAGCGAGGTTGGACGGATGCCCCAGCTTTTGAGGCGGTCGCCAATCGTCCGGGCTCTACGACCGAGACGCTCAGCGCAACAATTCAGAAGCCGCACATGAAAATGCTGAACACTCAGCGGCCGGTCGCTGAAGCGAACGAGATCGCTGTCTATATCATGAGCTTGCGCAAGCAATAATCTGCGTCGGGGTTAGGAACGTCGCGGGCGAAATACGCCTCAGACAAAATGCCCCTAGCCAAAATCCTGCGGTCGTAACAATCACGGCGGCATGGGCGTCAGCAGTATCGCCTCTGGCGCTTCCCTTGACACTGCCCGCCACCTGAACGTTCATCGCTTTCGCACGAAAGACTTAAAAGCGATGACCCAGAAGACCAAGCTGCGAAACAGTTTCAGAGATGCGGTGGCCGACATTCCCGACGGCAGCACTATCGCGTTCAGCGGTTTCGCTATGCCGGGAACGCCGTTCAACTTGATCAAGGCATTGGTCGAGCAGGGCGCTAAGCGCTTAACCCTTGTCGCCAACACAACCGGCGGCGCACAACAACCCAGGATGCCCGATATCGGCATGCTGGTGGAGAACGGTCAGGTAGCGAAAGTCATCTGCGCGTTCACCGCTGCCACGCGGCCAACCGACGTGCTGCCGTTCACCAAATACTATGAAGCGGGCGAAGTCGATGCCGAACTGGTCCCGCAAGGCACGTTGGCCGAACGGCTGCGCGCGGCGGGCGCGGGCATCCCGGCGTTTTATACTCCGACGGCGGTCGGGACTGAGCTCGCTGCCGGGCGCGAGACCCGGGTGATCGATGGCCGCGAGTACCTGCTGGAGTATGCCCTGAAGCTGGACTACGCGTTCATCCGCGCCCGCACCGCCGACGCCGCCGGCAATCTCCGGTTCCATCGCTCGCAGCGAAATTTTGGTCCCGTCATGGCGACCGCCGCGCGTGTCACGATCGCCGAACTGGACGAGCCGGTGGTTCCGATTGGTAGCATCGATCCCGATGACGTGCATACGCCTGGTATCTACGTGCATCGTCTTGTTCAGGTGCCCCCGGACCCGGAAGGGATTTGGCCGAGCAAGCGGCAGGAGCGCCGGAGATGAGCGGGACGAAAGGTCTGACCCGCCAGCAGATGGCGGACCGCGTGGCGCGTGAGTTCCAGGACGGATGGATCGTCAACCTCGGCGTCGGCATTCCAACGATGTGCTCGAATACCGATATCGGCGACCGTGACATCACCTATCATTCTGAGAATGGGGTGATCGGCTACGGGCCGGTCGCGCTCGAGGGACACGAGGACCTCAACCTCGTCAATGCCGGCGGCCAGAACGTGACGTTGAGGCTCGGGGCTGCCGTGGTGCACCACGCAGACAGTTTTGGCGTCATCCGTGGCGGCCATATCGATGCGACGGTGATGGGGGCCTATCAGGTCTCGATGACCGGGGATTTTGCCAATTGGAAACTGAAGGGCCAGAAGGGCGGCGGGATCGGCGGAGCGATGGATCTGGCGGCCTGTGCCAAGCGGGTGTTCATTATCTTGGAGCACGTGACCCGAGATGGCAGTCCGCGGCTGGTGACCGCCTGCGATTTGCCCGTGACGGCGCGGGGAGTCGTTACTTTGGTAGCAACGAATTATGGCTTGTTCGAACCTGCCGCGACCGGGTTCCGGTTGCTGGAAATTGCTCCGGGGCTGACTGTGGACGATGTCCGCGGCGCGACCGGGGCACCGTTGATGGTCGCAGATGAGTTAAGGCAGAGCGCAGTTGGGGACTGACCCCGAGATGGGGCGGCCTTATTCCGCGCCGCGCGGCAGGGTTGGGCCGGGCTCATGGCGAGCAGCACGTCCTTGATGTGGATCAAGGACGCTGATTGTCGTCCGTGACATCCGCGGCAACAACGTTTCCAGAGCCAGCCGCAGACGGGCTTTCTCTAATAACACCGTGGGGGACATTTAGATGCGAGGCCTTATTCTTGCCGCCGGCCGCCCGAGCCAATTGGGCGAAATCGGCGATCAGCAGCCAAATTGCCTGGTTCCCTTGGCAGGAATGCCGTTGCTCGCCCGCCAAATAGCGGCACTGCGCGGCGGCGGCGTAACTGAGGTCGGGATCGTGCGAGGCTTCCGTTCGGAGATGATCGATTATCCGAACGTAACCTATTTCGAAAATGAGCGATGGGCAGACACCAACACGGTGATGTCTCTTGTCGCCGCCGATGCTTGGTTGCGAAGCGGCCCGGTCATTGTGAGCGATTCGGACATCTTCTATGGGCGAGAACTGGTGCACCGCCTGGGGTCCGTCCGCGGCAGTCTGGTGGTGGCCTATGATCGGCGGTGGCGCGACCTCTGGACCCGGCGGTTCGCCGATCCCTTGACGAACGCCGAAACATTCCGCCGCGGCGGGGCCGGCAACTTGCTCGAGATCGGGGGGAAGCCGGCCACCATGGACGAAATCGATGGCCAACCGATGGGGCTGCTGAAGTTCACCCCCTTGGCCTGGCAGGCGGCCGATGCAGTGCTGGCTGAGCTTGATGCGCCTACCCGGGACCAGCTGAACATGACTGGGCTTTTGCGACGGCTACTGGCCGTCAAGTCGGTTGCTATTGGCACCCTTGGCACTGACGGTCAGTCGGGGAAAATAGATAGTCCTGGGGATGTCGGGCTGTACGAAAGGATGCTCGCGGACGGTCAACTCTCGCTCGAGGGCTGAGCCCGCCGAACGATTGACGAATTTTCAGAGCACTCTTGCGATGCCCTGCCGGGATGCCATGGTGTTGCCGGCGCGGTATTGCGAACGGCGGCGTCCAGTTCGCCGAATGTAGCGCGATTTGTGTAGGTCAGCGATTGCTCTACGACACTATTTTTGCCCTTGCTTCCGGCTCCGCTCGCGCCGCCATCGCCGTGTTGCGGCTGAGCGGCCCAGAGTTGGGCGCGGCGGTTACAGGCCTTTGCGGCGGCGTCCTGCCAGCACCGCGCCATGCCTCGCTCCGTCGTTTGCGTGATCCGTCGGGGGAGCTGCTGGACCAGGCGCTCGTGCTGTGGTTCCCCGGTCCGAACACCTACACCGGCGAGGACTGCGCAGAACTGCACCTCCATGGCGGCCGAGCGGTCATCGACGGCGTTGCCGACGTGCTGGCGCAGGCAGGCCTCCGCCCCGCCGAACCGGGGGAGTTCACGCGGCGCGCTTTCCTGAACGGCCGGATGGATCTGGTCGAGGCGGAAGCCGTGTATGATTTGGTTGCGGCGGAAACGGAAGCGCAGCGGCGTCAGGCGTTGCGGCAGCTTGAGGGGGAGCTTGGCGCGCTATACCAAGACTGGGCCGACCGGTTGCGGGATATCCTCGCGTACCAGGAGGCGTTGATCGACTTTCCTGACGAGGACTTGCCGCCGGAGGTCGAGGAGCAGCTTCTCGGCACCATGCATACGGTTCGGGCCGAAATCGCTACTCATCTGAACGATGCCGGACGCGGGGAGAAACTGCGTGAGGGGCTGTTCTTCGCGATTACCGGCGCGCCAAATGTCGGGAAATCCACGCTGATCAACGCCTTGGCCGAGCGTGAAGTTGCTATCGTCTCCGACATCCCCGGCACCACGCGCGATGCGCTGGAAACCCGGGTCGTGCTGGGTGGCGTGCCCGTCACATTGGTTGATACTGCGGGCCTGCGGGAAGCCGCCGACAGCATCGAGGCCGAAGGTGTCCGCCGCGCAATCGCACGCGCCGCGGAGGCTGATCTGGCGATCACGGTGACCGAGGTGGGATCACCTTCACTGGGCAATCAAGGCAATCTGGTCGTCGCCAACAAGGCTGATCTTGGCCTCCCCGGTCCGGAGGGGGCGTTGCGGATCAGCGCCAAGACCGGCCTCGGCATGGACGATCTGCGGACCCGTCTCGCTGAGATCGCCCGGCAGATGACGGAGTCAAGTGGCCCCCCTCCGCTGACCCGAGCACGGCATCGCGCGGCACTACTGGCGGCGGCGGAGCATCTGGAGGCCGCGGAACGAGCGGATTTGCCGGAATTGCGCGGCGAGGACCTGCGGCTGGCCATGCGGGCGCTGGGACGAATTACCGGTCACGTCGGGGTGGAGGACATTCTGGACACGGTGTTCTCGCGTTTCTGCATCGGGAAATAGGACGGGGAGGCGCAAGCGTCCAAGACGGACAACCAGTACGGCGTTTCCGGGAAACCGAAGCAATATCTGGCGCTTCACCCATCTGGTGGCAGCTTCCGACCAAGGGGACCCCTTGGGATAGGAGCCAATGGCGGGAGTTGGCGGAAATCTGTCGGTCGGCTTCCAGCGATTTCGGGAACGAGCCCACGTGCGTCGTCAGGGGAGAGAAACGACCATATGGTTTTCGCGGCGGAGACTTTACCAAGATCCGTAAGGATGTCCGGAATGCTCGTGCACTATGTCGCGCCTAGCCGTTGCCGATCGGCGCAAATCGGTTGCGGCGCCACACTCTCGACAACAAAATCCACGAACGCCCGTACCTTCGCCGGGGGCAGATGCCGGGACGGATAGTATGCGTACAGCGGAAACCGTTCCTCGGCCCAATCCGGCAGCACCTGCACCTGCGCCCCGCTGGCGAGCATAGGCGCCAGCCCGAGTTCGATCGTCTGGGCGATGCCGTTGCCCCCCGCGCACAACGCCAGCTTGGTCGCCAGGTCATTCACTACGAGCCGCCCGCGCGCCTTGATTGCGACAACCTCGGCACCGCGGCGGAACTCCCAGTCGAATGGCCGCCCGGTCACCGGGTCGCGGAACATGAGGCATTCGTGATGTTCCAGGTCACGCGGGTGCTCCGGCGCGCCATGCCTGGCAAGATAGTCCGGCGCCGCACAGGTCAGGATGCGCGTCTCCAGCAGCTTGCGGGCCACCAGCCCCGACAGTCCCGGTTCGCCGAACCGAACCGCGGCGTCGAAGCCTTCTGCAATCAACTCGCGCAGCGTGTCGCGCACCACCAGTTCAATTGACAGAGCAGGGTGTTTTTCCAGAAACCCCGGCAACGTCGGCGCCAGCACCAGCCGAGCGACCCATGGATCAAGATTCACCCGCAGCCGCCCGCGCACCGACGAAACAGCGCCGGCCGCCTCGGACGCAGCGTCTTCCAGTCCCGCCAGCAACGGCATCACCTGGGCGTGGAGCCGGCGTCCCTCGTCGGTCAGCGTCACCGCCCGTGGCGTCCGATCGAACAGCCGCACACCCACCCGCGCCTCCAACCGAGCCACCGCTCGGCTGACGCCCGAGGGGGTTAAACCCACAGCCTCTCCAGCACGGATGAAGCTGCCGCTTTCAACCACGGCGCTGAGCACACCGATCCCGGCGAGCAGCCTGCTATCAAAGGGCACGATGATCTCCAGTCACTGTAAAATGGACTAGAATGCGCTGGTATCAAAGTAGGCGGGCGCCGAAATACCTCACCGTCGCAACCGAGGGGAGACACCATCATGACATTGAACGGCAAACGGATCGTGGTGCTGGGCGGGAGTTCCGGCATCGGCCTGGCGACAGCTCAGGCAGCGCTAAGGGAAGGGGCGTCCGTTGTTATCGCCTCCAGCCAGCAGGCCCGCGTGGAGCAGGCCCTGAACACTCTCCCCGCTGCCGAAGGTTATGCCGTGGACCTCACTGATACCGGGGCGGTGCAGGCCTTCTTCGCCCGCATGGGCGCCTTCGACCACCTGGTCTTCACCGCGGGCGAAACCCTTCAACTCGGCCCCCTGGCGAGCACCGACCTGGAAAACGCCCGCCAGTTCTTCAACCTGCGCTACTGGGGCGCCTTTCTTGCCGCCAAGTGTGCAAGCGGCAGCATCCGCGCAGGCGGCTCGATTGTCTTCACCTCTGGCATCGCCGCCCAGCGGCCCCACACCGGCTGGGCCTTGGGTGCAAGCATCACCAGCGCCATGGAGGGACTCACCCGCGCTCTGGCCGTCGAATTGGCGCCGATCCGCGTCAACGCCGTCTCACCTGGTGTGGTGAAGACCCCGCTCTGGTTGGCAATGCCGGAGGCCGATCGTGAAGCGCTCTATCGCCAGATGGAACAAAACCTCCTGGTTGGACACGTCGGTGAACCCGAGGAAATCGCTGAAGCCTACTTGTACCTGATGCGCCAAACGTACGGCACCGGTCAGGTCCTGGTCGTCGATGGTGGCGGCGTATTGGTGTGACACTGGGCGTCCCGGTGCCTCGCCATGATCGTCGTGACCGGGAAATCCCTGCCGGACTCGAGACGCGGCCTTAAGGGCCCAGTATGGCCGGCGTGGGCGCAGATAAGACATGGCCGGCTTGGGCGCAGATAAGACAGCGATACCACATCTCACCAGGTCCGGTCCCCTTTCCGCATCCTCGCTCTTGAGAGGTTGGCGCCATGGAATCGGCGTACTACGCCTCCCGATACCCCAGGAGCAGCAGCCCACAGAACAGAATGCAAGCCGGCCAGACCCATCCCGCGACCTGCCACGCGATTGGGTTCTCTCGCGGGTTCAGCCTGATTTCCAACCACCGCGCCCAGCCGGCAGCTATACCGGCCAGCGCAAGGGGCGTGTGGATCAACTCGATCAGCAATTGGTCCTTCACGTTGGCGATTGCATGGCTGTGGGTCAGCAGCAGCGTCCCACCGACTGCGCACAACAGTGGAAATACCAGCACCGCATAGCGATTGTTCCAGTTCGTCGCACGCACCCGCCACTCGAAATAGGTGAACACCAAGATCAGCAGCACGAAGAACCGGTGCTGCAGCACTTCAACATCGCGGAAGCTTTCCAGAAACCCGATTTCGCCCATCGGCCACGTCTCCGGATCCGAGCGGAAGAACAGGAAGACGGCAAGGCCGAGGAATGCCAGTGGCCAATGCCGCGCCCAGCGCAGTCCGGCGCGGTTCAGCAGCCCGAGTAGCCCGACGGCGATGACGACCAGCCCGGCCCAATGGTGGTTGTATTCCGACCAGGCGATGTCGTCAGCGTTGCGCGGCGGCAACTCCCCCGCGCCTGGGATAAACGCGATCTGCGGCGCCGCCTTTCTCGCGGCGGCTTCGGCGTCCAGCTTTGATTGCAACGCTGGCAGAGCCAGTTCATCGTGATCCGGGCTGGTCAGGCGTGGCCATTCAGGTGTGTTGCGCTCCTTGATCTGGTGCCACGTGACCCGGTCCTGGGTCAGATCCACCGCCGGTGGTACCGAAGTCAGCGATGCGGCGGCGAAAAAGATCGCGACGCCGATGCCGAACTCCACTTCCGCGAACCGCTTCAGTCGATTGACCGAGGTTGCTGGATCGGTGCGCAGCCGCTCGACCAGCAGGAAGTTCATCCCGCCCAACGCCAACAGCATGAGGAACATGGCGATCTTGGCGCCGACCATGACCCCGAACGCGGTACCGTAGAACCCCGGCCAGTCGCCGATATACAGCACGGCCATGGTTGTGCCGCTGGCCAGGATGCAGATGACACCGACCATTGCCATGCGGGAGAACCGTGATCCGACCAGCAATAGTCCCGTCCCATCTCGAACACGGGCCAGAGCCAGCAGAAAGTATGGGATGCCGCCGATCCAGATCGCCGCACCGAGCTGGTGCAGTCCCTCCACCGCCAGCAACGCGCCCCGGCTGTCCAGTCGCGCCGCCGCATGGGTGGTTAAGATGGCGGCTGCGAGCTCGATCAGGACGAGGGCCAGCAACGGGGGCACCGGCGCACGTTCGCGCCAACCGAGCAGCACGAAGGCCATGGAGGCGGCGGCGGCTGTCTTGACGAGACCTGCGACAGCGAATCCGGCGGTCAACGCCTGGTTCAGCGGAAGCTCGATGGCGTCGACCAGCACCGCCGCTTGCAAGGAGACCGTGGCAACCTCTGATAGCAGCAGGGCGACCGCCGCATATCCAGCCACACGCGCCGTCCCAGTCACGATCAGCGATCCCGCTCGGCCGATCTTTGGCGCCAAAGGATGGGCGAGGAACGCCAGGAACAGCACGCCGCCCAACGCCACGGATTGCGACAAGATCGTCAGCCCGTGCACGACGATCGACAGGTAGCCGAACAGATCGACGAGCAATTCCACGGCTCAGGGCGCCGTCACGGTGAGCGGGACGTCGCCTCGGGTGATGTGCCCGTCCACCGCCAGCACCTGCCATCGGACGATATAGGCGCCGGGCGCCAATTCCAGATGTGACGTAAGAATGTCGGGCGGCCCGCCAAGCGCGATCGCGATGGTGACTATGGCTGTGGTCCGGCCGGATCAGCGTCAGGCGGGAGCGGCCCTGATCGATTCGGCTATTGTAGCGGAAACGCAGGTCGAGTGGGCCGGCCTTCACCGAGGCGCCGGCGGGTGGGTCGCTTTCCTCCAGGATCGCGTGCGCCCGCGCCAGAGCCGGTAGCAGCATGGCCGCCGCAAGGGTCAGCAGCCAAATCTTGAAGCAAACGGGCACGGGGATCCTTCCGGGGCAGAGCGGCGCCGTGTAGCGCTTGGGTGCAGCGCTGTCCATCGATCCGCGGGTCAGGTAAGGGAGCCACTATTCGTTCGCGCAGCACGCAGGATCCAATGAGCCGCCACCCACCCGGAAAACGCACCGATTATTGTTGGTTCAACACCATTACCACGCGCTGGATCGACAACGACGTGTTCCAACATGTGAACAATGTCAACTACTTCTCCTACTTCGATACGGCGGTGACGTATTACGAGATGAGCGAGAAGGTCGTCGGGCTGCTGGACGGTCCGGTGCATTGCGTGGTCGCGGAAGTGGCCTGCCGGTATTACTCCTCGCTGGCGTTTCCGGACCGTGTGACCGTGGGTATCCGTGTGGCGTCGATCGGACGCAGCTCGGTCCGCTATGAGGTCGGCATTTTTCGCAATGACGAGGACGTCGCGGCGGCCGAGGGTCATTTCGTTCACGTGTTCGTCCAGCGCGGAGTGCAAAAGCCGGTCCCGATCCCGGAGGCCGCCCGGGCGAAGTTGGCACGGCTAACGATGGGATAGACGGGGAAGATGGGTGGGTCTCAATTTTGAGTAATGTCCCAGATTGACCGGATTGGCGTCGCGACCCTAATCGGCCTGCAAAGCTCAATGTCGATCTAGGGGTAGGCGTAACGGATCGTGGGCGCGTGATCCCGAGACGGTTGCGGCGTTCGTTAGTGGCCTTGCACCTCGGGTCGCAACTCGCCTCCAACTGACCTCAGATGGTTTCCGCCCCTATCTGACGCCGGTGCCAGACGCCCTTTAGGAAGTCGATTATGCCATGCGGGTGACTATTCGAATCCTCAACCAGAACTCCGTGACGCGCACGACGGTATTTACCCGCGGCGGTCACGGGATCACAGAGGACGCTATTGCCGAAGACCCAAGCGAACAATTCGTCAGCACGAGCCACGTCAAACGCCGGCATTCGGCCACGCGGATGCATATGCGCCAGTCTTCCCCCGCTCGGCCCCTGCGCTTTCCACAGATTAATTAGCCGCGGCGGCCGTTGACGTGATGCGGGCGAGCCGCGCCGGTCAACGCCGTCGGCGGAACGCGCCTGGACACGGCACTGGCCGCCGGACCGTCCAAAACCCTCACCAGATAGCGCTTGGATAATGCCAGATTTTGCCCGACAGTCCAGATTTCACTGACATGCGGCGGAGCATGCGCTGCGACCACGGCCGGTTTCGCCGCACCACAAAATGGCAGGGCGAAAAACGGTTTGGGGTCCACCGAGAGATGATTGTCAAACAGCATGCCAAAAAACAAATGCGGGCCGAGGCTGACCCCAGTCGCGCCGACGACGCCGATCTGCTGACCGGCGGTGATCTCTGATCCGGTAAGCGTGGTGCTGCCGAGGTGGCTGTACACCCCGATGAAGCCGCCGTGCTGGATCAGGATTTCCAGCCCGCCCGGTCCGCTGTTCTGCACCCGCAGCAGGTGCCCCGCGGAAATCGCGTAGACCGGCGTGCCGATGCTGACCGGCAAGTCCACGCCGTTATGGTAGGTGCCAGCGGCCGGCAGGTTTGGGATCACACGTGGCCCGTAGGCCGACGAGATGCAGGTGGCGTTGACTGGCAGGACCAATTGCGCCATCGCCGGGGCCGACACCATGCCGGCCAGCAGGGCCAGGATCAGGATACGCATGTGAGGTCTACTTAAATTCAAAACAGGACAGTGACGGGCGCGCTGGCGAAAACTCACGTCATACAATGCGAGGTGGGAGCGACGCTGGCGCTGAACCATTGTGGTTTAGGGAAGGAGGTGCCGAGCACGGCGTCCTCCTGTTGCATCGCGCGGCGGGCAAGCTTCAGAGCTTCATGCAACTGTCCTCGATAGTTTCAGACAGGTTCTGCGTAGTATCGGGGCGCGAATCGGTCCGGGGCGAATCCTGATACGGCGACGGTCGGCCACAGAATCCGTTCGCTGCACTTTCCTGCGCCAACGCAGAGAGTCCATGGGCCCCCTTTTACGGAAACGATCGGCCGCGTGGCTAGCAAAATTCTTACGGCAAAAGAACGTTAATCCTGTCGGCGATACCGATGCCCGAACCGCGCGCAGCACTGCGGTCGATTGGGCCACATCATTCCATGCCGGACACAATGCGCACCACGGCGTCGCTGTCCACCTAGCCCTTGCCCCGCCTGCAGGCGTAAACTCCGGCGCCGGGGGATATATCCATGAAAATCGCGCGCATCGAGACCTTCCTGTTCGATCCAGGAACGGCCAAAAATCTGCTGTTTTGCCGCGTCGAAACCACCAGCGGCATCCACGGCTGGGGCGAGGCCTACGTCACCCCCGGCAAGGAACCGGTCATCGAGCACCTGCTGCGCGATCTCGGAAAATACATGATCGGCCGAGACGCCTTCAGCATCCGCCACACCGCCCAGGTGGTGTTTGAGGACTTCGCCATGCGCCGCACCTCGCTCGCCCTGATGTCGGCCTGGAGCGCCATCGAGATCGCGATGTGGGATATCGTCGCCAAGAACGCCGGCCAGCCGCTGTACAACATCCTGGGCGGTGCTTCGCGCGAACGGGTCAAGGTCTATGCCAACGGTTGGTCCAGCGGCACCGATAGCATCGAGAAGAACGTCGAGCGCGCTTTGGCCGTGAAAGAAATGGGCTACACCGCGGTGAAGTGGGACCCGTTTCCTGGACCGTGGCGCAACTTCATCCACCGCGAGGACGAAGACCACGTCGTCCGCTACGTCCGGCAGATGCGCGAAGCCCTCGGCCCGGACTTTACGTTACTGGTGGAGGTCCACCGTCGTCTGGCGCCGATGCACGCGATCCGCATCGGCCGGCGCATCGCCGAATACGACATCGGCTGGTACGAAGAACCCTGCCTGTGTGACAACATCGAACTGGTCGCCGAGGTCCGCCGCGCTCTGCCGATGCCTATTGTGACTGGGGAAGCGATTTACTCGAAGGAAGGCTTCGCTCAGGCCCTGACCGCCCGAGCCGCCGACATCATCAACCCGGACATCTGCAACTGCGGCGGCGTCTCCGCCATGCTCGACATCGCGGCAATGGCTCAGCCGCACGCGGTCGCGATTTCACCGCACAACTACAATTCCACGCTTGTCGGCCTGGCCGCGACGGTGCAGCTTTCGGCGATGATCCCCAACTTCTGGATCGCCGAATGCTTCATCAACCTGAAGCCCGCCTGCGACGAGATCGCGACCGCTCCGCTGACAATACAGGACAGCTTCGTTGATTTGCCGACCACCCCTGGAATTGGCATCGACCTGGACGTCAGCCGCCTGCGTGCCAAACCCTACCGCGATATGGGCACGAGGATGGGTAAGGGCCTGCGGTCCTATACCGAGGAGTTTCCTCGCAAGCACTACACCGTCGCCGCCACTCGTACGGGTTACTGACGGACTTCCAATGCACGATTATCAGGTGCTGATCACAGCGCCGCGCTTCCGCGGCTTGTGGTTTGCCCTGTTGTGCAACAACCTGGGAAGCTGGTGTGTTATCGCCACGATACCTATCCTCGTGGCGGCGCGTTTCGGCGCTGGCATGGTGCTGGTTCTCAGCCTTGGTTTGCGCATCGTGCCCAAGGTGATCCTGGCCCCGATAGCCGGCGGCCTGCTCCGCCGTTTCGGTGCTCCCCGGGTGGCCAGCACCGCCATGCTGGCGATGGCCGTGCTGACCGCGATGCTGCCCAGGTGCAACAATCTGTTGCTGCTGCAGGTTTTCATCGGCGCTATTGGGACACTGGACCTGTTCATCGTGCCCGGCCTTTTTTCACTGCGTGTCCCCGTCACGCCGCCCGGTCTTGAGATGGCCAGCAATACTCTGTGCTCCGTCGCTGACCGTGTCGGCAAAATCGCCGGCCCGGCGATCGGCGGTCTGGCGATCACCACCGGTTTCGACGCGGCCTTCGCCAGCTTCGCCGTGCTGATTGCCCTGTCCGCCATCCCCGTAGCGCGCTTGTCCATTCCCGGAAACATGCCGTCTGCTCGCGCCCAAACGGGCAGCCTGATTGGCTTTTTGCGCATGATCCGCACCGACCGGCAGGTCGCTGGCCTGGTTATCGCCAGCGTCACCTACATGGTCATGTTCGGGGGGCTGCGGCCCTTTCTATTCTGGGCCAACCGCGACTGGTTCGGTGCTTCCGACGCCGCGTGGACCGGCCTGCTGGCCGCCCAGGGTGCCGGTGCGTTGATCGGCGCCCTGGCTTCCGCCCTGTTCATATCCCGCTTGCTCCGCGGCCTGTCGGCCTACCCACTGACGCTGCTGACGGGCATGATGGAGGGCTCGATCCTTCTGCTGCTGCTGGTTGCGCAGACCAGCACACAGGCGATCGTTATCCTTGCGCTAGCGGGCATCCCGGAGATTATTTCGACGGCCGCGTGGTTCACCGCGCTGCAGAGTCGAATGGTGCCGAACCAGCAGGCGTTGTTCTTTACTTTCGCCGCCCCGTTGTGGGATCTGTTTTTCGCCGTTGGCATCGCCTCCGCGGCGCTGCACGCCGAGGGCATGCTGTCGCTGTCCGCCTATTGGGCGCTCATGTCTCTCACCCCGACCTTGCCGCTGGTGCCGTTGCTGGTGATCCACCTGCGTCATTCCAGCCCGTCTCGTCGGACGTAGTGTTCCGCGTCCTGCTGCAACAGCAGCCGGTCGTTCAGCAGCACCTGGGTCACCGTCCGTACCGCCTCGGCATACCTGGTCCCCGGATAACGCTCCGCCAGGGACGGCCGGGGATCGTTGCCGCGCTCCGGCTCGGCAGTTGCGAACGCCAGGAACGAGCCGTCGCGGTCAGCGAGTTCGCCCTCGGGGTAGGGGGCGGCATAAAGATTCCACCCCGTGAACGTACCGCGCGGCACGGCGATATCCGGCAGCCGTACTCCCGCCCGTTCATTCCCATCCGCGTCCACCTGGGGCACCAGCGTGACATAGGCGCGGCTCGCCGGCACTGGATCGACCCAATCGCCCAGCGGTGGGGCATCGTTCGCGCTTCGCGGCAGGCTTGATCCCGGTATCGCCGGAAACGCAACTTTTCCCGCCGGCACCAGCGTTCCGTCATCGATCCGAGGCACGCGGCTGTCCGGCGGCGGCCGCCCCGAGGCGACCCAGTCATCCAGCACCACCAGCAGCGCCCGAACGGCTGGCATCGGATCGTGCCAATTCCGGGGGTTGGTGCATGGTCCGTTGTCCGTGGGCATCCCCGCCTTGCCGGCATGCTGCGTCCCCGGCAGCAGATAGGCCCGGACATTCGCCGGTAGCGCAACATCCCGCGTGCCGAGCGGATCGGTGTGCAGCAGGGAGGCTCCTTTCTGCCAATATTCGGTGGAGGTGTTGGTCTCGATCAGCAACGGATCGGTCGCGTCCCCGCGCATCAGCGCTCCGCTGCGGCCGGTGACCGGATCGTCCATCGACGCGGAGGAATGCGGGAATTCCACTTCGGGAAAGTCATGATCTTCATGCCAGGTCCGCGTGCGGAATGGCTGTCCGAATGGTGTATTGAAGAAAATCCTCCCGATGCCCGCTACGTGGGTGAACACGCCGTCGAACACCCGTCGTCCATCTTCATCACCATTGAAGCCTTGCGCGATGTGGTCTCGCAAGTAACGACCGGCCTGGGAAATCCCGAAAGCCAGCGTGTGCTCGACCGGCCGCCCGATCAGGTCCGCGCCATGATGCCGAAAGTAACTGACCACATCTCGCGTCGCCGCATGGCCGATGCCTAGCACCCGAGGCTTCGCCGCCTCATACCGCACCTCGTAAATCGACCCCATCTCGATTGCCGACAGAGGCCGCACCGTCCGGCTATCCACCATCTCGGACGGTAGAGACATTCGAGGTGCCATCTGCGTGCGTCGTACTGTCACGCGAGCAGCACCCACTGCCTCGTAAGCCAGCTTGAACCCCTCGTGCACGCCGAGCCGCGTTCCAGAAACGAATTCCTCCCGGATTGGTTTGGTGACGCCCTCGATGAGCGGTACATCCAGCGATAGCCCGGTCGATTTCGGCGCCGCTGGATCCCATCCGGTCCAGAGCAGGGAAAATCCCAACCGCAGCGGCAGCGCGTTGCCGAGATCCTTGGGGGTTTCCGACTGGTTGCCGGCTGCTCCCGCGCATAGATTGGCGAACAGCATAATCCGCCCACGGTTGTTCACCTCGTATAGCAGCCGCCCGTTGCCCCTCGCCGCATCCACCGGCCGCAGCAAGACAAAATCCGACCGATACGCTACCAACCCATCCGCATTTACGGACGCCTGGTCCAGGAGTGCGATCATTTGGTTGCGCGGATGCGCCGGATCCAACAGGCCGGTCACTGCGCCGTCGATCCGCTCATACGCACCCACGTCACCGAAGGAAGCCCCGCCGACCAAGGGGGAGCGGTGCTTGATTTCAATGTTGACGATCATGACCAGTGCAACTCCGCTTCGCTAGGCGCCAGCAACTCGCGGATTCTCCCGAGAACCATATCGCACATGGCGAAGCCCTTTCCTTGGACCTCGGGGCGCCGCGAGCCGGTATTGGAGGGCGAAACAGCACCGATGGCAACGCGATGCCCCAACGTCGAGAGCTGGCGAACGTGTTCCCTCCCTCGGAACTGGAGCTGCCATCAGATGTCACTGCTATCCGGTTAACTCAGAAGGCGTGACCAGGAACGCCAGGAGTTCTGCTGCTTTTCGGGTGAAAAAGGGTGGCGTCGACTTGAATTGTTCGCGTTTCCAGGCTGCGAGGTTTTCGCCTGGAGACTGCAATGTATACCGGCGAGACCTTGTCCGCGCGGTTGATGGAGTTCCCTGGACGACCTTTGGCCGGCTGGTCGAGCGGAATTTTGGCGATCACCGTGTGCGAACGCTGACCTGCGCGGAGCAATACCGGGCGATGGCCTTCGCCCAGCTGACCTACCGCGCAAGCCTGCGCGACATTGAGACCTGCCTGTCTGCGCAAGCGGCAAAATTTTGTCATAGGGGTTTTCGTGGGCCGGTCCCACGAGACCGGCAAAACTGCACTTTTGCCCGGAGCGTACAGTCCCGAAAGCGACCTAGAAAATAGACAATTGAATTTATCAGCTTTTACCACCAGTCGTGAGATCGCCTAATTGCTGATCTCTTTCCAGGCAGGCACCTCGGCCAGAAAGTCGCCTAGCTCTTTTGCCCACATTTCCCCGTGGAGTATGCCGGCGTGCCCGTAGCCGGCATCGCCCCCTGGCAACATCCTAAATCGGCCTGCAGGCAGATGAGCAACGGTTTGCTGCGTGATATTGAACTGGGCTGGATTTATCTCGTCATCTATGAAGCCGATGGCGAACAACGGAGCCTTTATTTTGCTGACGTCGAGCCCCGGGTCGTAGTCGAACGAACTCTCGAGCTCGTAGAGATAGTCGTTGGCATCACGCCCTCGATACTGGGCCACAAGTTGGTCGTAAAAAGCGAGCGTCTTGGCGCGATCCGGCCCCGCTGCCTGGAGCCTCTCCGGATTAAGCGCCATCATCGTGACCAAGGGCGCCGCGGTCTGCGTCCATAGTGTCGGCGGATGCACGGGATCATAGTCGCCGCCATCCCAACCTGGATCATTACGGATCGCCCGTATGATGATCTGACGCCAAATCAAATTTCGGCCGCTGATTTGCATCGGCATAGAGGCGATTGGGACCAGAGCGTCCATGAATTCGGGATGCTGCTCCCCCCATAGCCACGTCTGCATCCCGCCCTGCGAAATGCCAAGCACTGCTACCACGTGATCAACGCCCATCCCCTTCAGCGTCGTACGTTGTGCCTCTACTTGGTCATCGTAGCCGTAGTGCGGGAAGCGCGCCCGCAACCCGTCGGATGGCTTTGTGGAACCACCGGCACCGAGACCGTCCGGCAGCACGATATAGAATTGTTGAGCATCCAGCGGCTGGCCGGGCTTGAACAGGTTGTTGGCGAGGGTGGGTGCCAGGAAGGCTTTTCCCGTCTGACCAGTGCCGTGCAGGAGCATGACGGCGTTGATAACCTTCCCCTGGGCGTCTCGCCTTGGAGTGCCGAGTGTGGTGTGGTGCAGTTTCAAGACCGGCAGATGCTGGCCGTCGTGGAAGGTGAAGTCATGGACCTCCAAGTCCCCTTCTTGGGATTGAAGTTCATCGGCACCATAAGCAAAAATTGGCGATAGCAAGGTCCCGGCCACCAAGGCTGCCAACTTCCAATTAATATTCGTCATTGACCCGCTCCCCGGCCCCCCAGCTTCTGGGCGCCTATCCTAAACAGCTCGACCGGAGGGCGTATGTTTTTCTCTCGATTCTCGCCCGCTGGAGGACGGTTCCCACCCTAAGGACCCCATTCCGGACCTGGACACGCCTTATCGTCCGGGTCGCCCCGAGCCGGTCGGGATGCGACCATGGCGATCGGCGGCTGGACGGCCTCGGCACACGCACCGAACCTGTCCATCGTAAACCGTTGAGTGTTTATGAAACTCCGGCCTTCTGTCTAACCACCGCGAACCCGGTTTGAGCATGGAGCAAATAGCCGCCCGTGTCGCGGCGGTGCGCGGAGGTATTTTTCGTCAGCGGCGCCGAAGGCGGAACGCCCGTGGTTGGCAACCTTAGATCGCGCCGGACCGAGCGCCGGCGCACGATGCCGCCGAACCCAGGGCAACGATCGCGCCGCAGACCGCCTGCGTCTCGGCGGAACGAACTGACAGCGCGAGAACCGCTACGCGGCATGATGCGGCGACCGATCCAGCGTCGAATCTCAAGACGAAAACGCTGGTCGACGCGGCCGGCCTCTAAATTATGTGCTGATGCTGGTCAACCAGAAGACCCCGAACATGCTTGACTCGGAAAAGGGAGGCTGAAGGGCGATCCCCGCCGAGATCAGACGTTGAGCCGTTGCAGGAAATTGCGCAGCCGGGTGAGCAGCACGTCGGATCTGCCGCCGGTGCTTTCCAGGTTGGCTTCTGTCTCGCAGCGGATCCAGGCGCCGCCGCGCCGCGCCTGGGCCTCCAGGCTTTTCGACAGCTCTGGCCGGATCCGCATCACTGCGGCGATCGAGGCTTTGTCGAGACGATAGGCCGTGACAGGCGTCATGGCGGTGGCGGTGAACAGCGCCGTCTGGCCCAAAATCATTGGCATCGCCGCGATGCTATCGGCCGGGCTGGCCCGTAACAGCATACGCGTGCCGTTCGCGTCCGTGCGGGTTACGTCGACCGTGCCGCTGGCGATCAGGAAAATCGCCTCCGCCAATTCGTTCTGCTGCACGAGGATCTCACCGGTTTGGTAGTTCGCGGCTTCGAAATGTTCGGCGAATACGCCACGCTCATCCGGCGCAAGCTGGCCCAGCAGATCCGACTCCGCCATCAGATCATCTAGTGTCGGCACGGGTGCCGCGGGCAGTGGCTCGATGCCAGGAGCACCGAGGCCGATACCGGCGTGGCGCAAGTGCCGATGGATCAGCTCGAACGCTTCCGTGCGGGCTTTTTCAATGTCGCGGCTTGTACCGACCGTGAAACGCACCTGATACTGATTCCCGTCCCGCTGCAACCCCGTGCAACTTACCGCGGGCTTTGGTGACGCCAGGGGCGTGCGGCAGGCTTGGACCGCCGACTGCAGCGCGGCGACACACCGGCGGGGGTCCACCGCAGCATCGACGCTGATCGCCAGCGACACACTGCGCGTCGGCGTTGGTGCACTGCGGTTTTCCAGGCGCGACTTGGCGATCACGCTGTTCGGGATGACTGCAATATTGTTATTCAGCGTTGAGATCTGGGTGGAGCGCCAACTGATCTGCACGACCTGGCCCTCGATGCCGCCTTCCACCCATAGGCTATCACCGGGCTTATAGGCGTGCTCCAGCCCCATCGCGATGCCGGCGAAGACGTCCGATAGTGTGCTCTGCAGGGCCAGGCCCAGGACGATGGCGATGACGCCGGAGGTCGCGATCAGGCCGCCGATCGGCACCTCGAAAACGAAGTTCACCACAGACAGAGCGGTCGCCGTGTAGATCGCGCCGGCCAGAAGATCCGCCACGATCTGGGTCTCCCGAGGACGGCCTTCCAGCACCACGATTAGCCGCAGGATGCCGACCGCGACGCGCGCGCCCAGGACCCACCAGCCGACTTCAGCGACATGTGCCCAGATGTTGATGCCCGGCGAAAGCAACTCCGTTGTTACCGTCGGAAGGCCAACGGACCGCTGCAGCAGCCATGTCAGCGCGCCGAAAGTGACCAACCGGATGACGAGGCGGAGCCACAGCGGCCGGGTCGCGTCTCGCCGCGCGTCGACGAAGGTCACCGCCACCAGGACGGTCGCAAGGGCAAGCACTATCCAAGGCGTATTCATGTCGATCTGCGACGGCACAGCGTTCGATCCCATCCGTTTGGCCAGGACTCTTCTAGGCTATGGACGAAGAGACCGCCACGTCAGGACAGGTCTGCCGGGCGGGATGTCGCCGAATGCCTAATCGACCTTGGGCTACGGGAAACGAGGAGGCGACCGCTCGACAGCACCCCAGCACTTCATTGAGAGCGGATCCGCTTTTGACCGGCGGCCGGGTTCGGCGGAAACTAGGCCGCGGAGGCAGGGAGGTAAGAATGCAAGCCAATCCGTTGCGTACAAGCATTGAGCGTGGGGAGCTGCAGATCGGTACCTGGGTCAATTTGGTCCGCAATCCCGCAATACTGACCTTGCTGAAAGCTGCCGGCCTCGACTTTGCTCGGGTGGACATGGAGCACTCCACACCGTCGATCGAAACGATCGCCAACATGGCATTGCTGGCACGCGGGCTGAATTTTCCGATCGTCGTGCGGCCGCCGACGGCGAACAGAGAATGGATTACGCGGTTGCTCGACGTCGGCGTCTGGAATCTGCATTGCCCCCAGGTCGAGAGCGCGCGTCACGCTGCCGAGATCGTCGCGGCCTCACGCTATGCGCCGCGCGGGCGCCGCGGCAACGCGGGGCACAGTTCGGGAACCGATTACGACATGACGGGAAGCGCTGCGGAGCGACGGGCGTTCGCCAACAAGCAGGTGTTCGTCACGGTGATGTTTGAAACCGCCGCCGCCTTCAACGACCTGGACGACATCGCCGCGATGGATGGGATCGACGCACTCACGATCGGCCCGGCGGACCTGGCACAGGATCTTGGTGTGTTCGGCTCGCCCGAGCAGGCGCGCGTGCTGGATGAGAAGCGAGACCAAATTCTTGCGGCTGCCAAGAAACACGGCAAGACGTGTGCTATGCTTTGCAGTAGCCAAGAGCAGGCGCGTCATTGGAAAGAAGCAGGCGCTCTGTTGCTTGCCTACTCCAGCGATAGCGAGATCCTGCACAATACGTTCAAGCAGGCGATGATCGAGATCAAGGGATAAAGGTAGAGAAAGTAGTCGACCCGAGGCTACGATTGGCTGCTGGCATCAGCGCCGTGCACGGATACTCCAGCAAGACTTGCCGAAAGTATGATGGCCACGACGTGTGTTAGCTAATCTTGGCTGTTATCTGATTTTTTGAATTGGCGGATCAGCGCACCACACATCCGAAGATGTGTTCGGGCGTCCACCACCTGCATCACCGTAGTCTCGGCCCCGCATCCATCCCCATGAGAACTCGTCCGCCAAGCGGATACCACTCGGGGGCGATGTTGGCCGTTTGCCCAACGACATGCAGGTCACGCCAGCACTCCGCCAAGCGGCTTTCCTGCTTGAACGACGTGCTGCCACCCAGCCGGTACATCAGGTCCATCGCGTCGCGCGCGCAATCGGCGGCGAATGTCGCGGCCAGACGGCACCGAGCCCGCTGTTCCAGCGTCGTCTCCTCGCCGGACGCTATCGTGTCCCATAGTTCGCGGATCGTCGCGGCGCGATAGATCCGCCCGGCGTTCAGCATCGAGTCCGCTCGGCCGACCGCCTCCTGCACCTGAGCGCTGTCGCACAACAGTGCCGAACTCGCGCGGCCACGCGGCACCTTGCCGCCGGCCAGCTCGATCAGCGCATCGATCCCCGCACGAGCAATGCCGGTCAACACAGAGCAGTGATGCGGGCCGACCCAGGCGAAGCTCGGCATCGCGTAGGTGATGCCCGGCCAGTGTGCCCACTGATTGTCCAGCGGCGCGCCGACATGCGGCATGACGCGGCGCTCCGGGACAAACAGGTCCTCGACCTCCAGTCGAAGCTGCCGGTGCCGCGCATGCCGGTGACCTCCCAGCTGCCCGGTACGACCGTTACCTCATGCCTGGCGAACGTTCCGCGCCAATATCCAGGACCCTGATCCGGAATGGCGAAACTGCCGGTCATCCGGGCGGCCTCCTGGCAGCCGCTGCCGAAGCTCCAGCGGCCGGTGACGCGATAGCCGCCGTCCACCGGCACCGCCGTCCCGCCGCCCGGCACCGCGGTGCCGGCAAGAATCGTGTCGGCACCGTTCGCGTAGATCTCCCGCACACCCTCGTCCGGGTAGCCCAGCGTGATCAATTGCCCGACGCCATTGTTGGCAACGTTCCAGCCGGCGGACCCCAGACCCTCCGCCAGCAGTTCGACGACGCGCTGATAGGTCAACGGATCGGCCTGCAGGCCGCCCATCGAACGAGGCATCACCAGGCTGTAGAACCCGGCCGCGCGGAATTCCTCTACGAGCTCAGGCGGCAGCCGCTGCTCTGTTTCCACTTGGTGTTTGTAGTCGCGGAGCTTCGGACGCATGGCGGCGGCAGCGCGCACCACCGGCGAGCGTCTATGTCGGTGGGCAGGCGCGCTTCTTCAGCAATCGCGTCCATCATGTGCCTCCGTCGTCGGACCCGGGATGATGACTCCGTTCCTGTCACGCGGCTATAGCTCGCCCTCAAAGCGAGTCATGGACCCTGGCCCAGCTAGATGCCCAGCGGTGCTTCAATTCCAACCGCGCGCTTATAGGCTGCCCTGACCTCCTCGCAGACCGCCTGTGTATCCTCCCTCAGGTTCCGAGGTGTTATCGCGATAAAAGCGATCTCCCAGTCCTCGGCGACCGGCTTTCCGACTTTCGGTACGAACGCGTGCGGTGCACCCGGCGAATTGTGGAAGTGGTCACCGCCGGATACCGGGATGAGGACGGGTTGTCCGTCCTTGCCGATCGAAAACGCATCCGCTTCACCGACGACATACATCGAAAACTGGTCCGTTCTGCTTCGGGCGTGTCTATGCAACTCGACCTTCCGCAAAAACACTGCGGCGACCAGACGGCCTTGGCGATTGCGACCGTTTGGCCAGGGACCCGGGCCGGACAAGTTCATGGGCGTCGGGAGACTGTGCGCCTCCCGGCCGAGAACCTCTCGTAGGGCTTCCTTCGGGTTGAATTCGCTTTCGCGCCCGGAGAACGAAGCTCGGACTGCCTCGAAGGCTTGATAGACAGATTTCATCCACGCCCGTTCGTCCTCCTCCAGTTCGTGATCCAACAATGGGAGGCTCAAAAGGTCGGACATTGATGTTCCCTGTGCGCGTGGCGGGGTAATAGCTTGCTGCAGCTGCACCCAACCATCGTTGCTCAAGTTGTCATCCTTCCACGGCTGGGGGCGCCAGACCAGACCGGCGGCGGCCCAGGATCCCTAACCCTCAGGTACGCATTGCCTAAAATCGCCCGTGACCGCGACAAACGATGCGTATATGCCGGAAGCGCAACCAAACGCGCATTCAGCGAGGTATCAAACCGCCCGATGGATGAAGCCCGCGACAGTCCCGAATACGACCTCGCCATCATCGGCGGAGGCATCAACGGCTGCGGCATTGCGCGCGACGCCGCCGGCCGTGGCTGGCGGGTGTTTCTGTGCGATCGGGCTGATTTGGGTGCCGGTACCTCCAGTGCATCAACCAAGCTGATCCACGGCGGGTTGCGCTACCTCGAGAACCGAGAATTTCGTCTGGTGCGCGAGGCGCTGCTAGAGCGGGAAGTGCTGTGGGGTATCGCGCCGCACATCATCTGGCCGCTGCGTTTTGTCTTGCCGCATCACAAGCGTCTGCGTCCGATGTGGCTGCTGCGGCTTGGCTTGTTCATCTACGACCACCTCGGCGGCCGCAATCGCCTGCCGCCGACGTGCACGCTGAACCTGCGAACCGATCCTGCCGGCGCGGCGCTCAAGCCTGAATTCACCCGAGGCTTCGCCTACTCGGATTGTTGGGTGGAGGATTCACGTCTGGTTGTGCTTAGCGCGCGCGATGCCGCCGAACGAGGGGCCACGATTGCACCACGCACCGCCTGCGTGTCGGCAGAACGGTCAGACGGCCAATGGACTGTTACGCTGAGCGATTCTGCGACCGGCCAGCGCCGAATCATCACAGCGAAGTCCCTGGTCAATGCAGCTGGCCCGTGGGTGGCCCAGGTTACCGGCTCAGTAATCCGCGCCGGAGTGCCGGCTGCCCCTGTTCGTCTGGTCAAAGGCAGCCACGTCGTGGTGCGACGGCTGTATGACCATGATGGCTGTTACATCTTTCAGAATGCAGACGGCCGGGTTTTCTTTCTAATCCCCTACGAGCGCGACTTCACCCTGGTCGGCACGACCGACGCGGACTTTACCGGCGATCCGGCCGACGCGCGGGCCAGTACGGCCGAGATCGACTATCTCTGCGCGTCGGCAAGTGCCTATCTGCGCAAACCCGTGGCTCCCGAGATGGTGGTTTGGTCATACTCCGGCGTGCGGCCGCTCTACGACGACGGAACGTCCGCGCCGCAGCGTGCGACCCGGGACTACGTGCTAAAACTTGATGCGCCGCCTGGTGCGGCTGCCCTGCTTTCGATTTTCGGCGGCAAGATAACGACGTATCGACGTCTGGCCGAGATGTCGCTGACGATGCTGCTGCCGCACCTGCCGTCGGCTTCCGGCCAGACCGCCGGCTGGACCGGGCGCGAGCCGCTACCAGGCGGCGATTTCCCCACGGACGGCTTTGAAAATCAGCTGGCTAAAGCTGCGGCGCGCTATCCATTTCTTCCCGGACCGACGTTGCGGCGCCTGCTACGGGCCTACGGCACCCGGATCGATCAATTGATCGGTAATTCGACATGCCGCGCCGACCTGGGCCGGGTATTTGGCGCCGACCTCACCGAGGCGGAACTGCGCTATCTGGTCAACGCAGAATGGGCGCGCACTGCCGCCGATGTGGTCTGGCGGCGCAGCAAGCTCGGACTCCGGCTGTCCCCCGAGCAGATCGCGTCGATCGATAAAGCGATGGGTCCGATGGTCCTCGAAGCAGTCGCTTGATTGTTCGCAGGTCCGTTCGCACACATTCCGCCGTAGAGCGCGATAAAGAATCGACGCGAAATCACTTGGCATCAACCCCTCGACAAGCGCATTCTCCGCCTTGTCCCAGGCACCCGCCGCGGGAGAGTGCGGGCCACACCCCGCCGCCGAAGGCGCAACCGGCCCCCGGAAACGCTCAGGCAAACGGACCGCGACGGGCAGGGATCTCTGGAAAGCCGGATCGCGCGCAAGCGAGGGGTCCGCACCGACGGAGTAAGGGGTCGTAATCCTCGAATCTCTCAGGTACCGTGACAGAGGGGGGTCATCGCTGCCGGCATCCCGCCGGTAGATGGCCCCGTTCGCGGAGATACGTGTGGTTCAGAACGCTCTGCCAGACGACCCCACTCCCACGCCTCTGCAAACGACTCCGCTCGACGCCTGGCACCGCCGCCACGGCGCCCGCATGGTGGCGTTCGCGGGCTATGCCATGCCGGTGCAATACGATCTGAGCGGCGCCCTTGCCTCACGCTGCAAGGGAGGCGTTCTCGCCGAGCATCTTCATACACGGGCTCACGCCGGACTGTTCGACGTCTCGCACATGGGCCAGGCCACGCTCACTGGACCCGATGTGGCAGCAGCGCTCGAACGGCTGGTCCCCGGTGATATTGCCGGCCTGAAACCTGGCCGCCAGCGCTACACGCTGCTCACCAACGAGGCCGGCGGCATCATCGACGACCTGATGGTTGCGCGCCTGGATCAAAATCGCCTGTTCCTGGTCGTCAACGCCAGCCGCAAGGACGTCGACTTCACCCACCTCGCGACCAATTTGGGGGAAGCCGCGGGGCCGGCTCAATTGGACGACAGAGCGCTGCTGGCCCTGCAAGGCCCCGAAGCCGTTGCCGTCATGGCACGCCTGTCGCCCGATGCCGGCGCCCTGCCGTTTATGGGCATCGCGGCCGCCACGGTTGAGGGTATTGACTGCCTGGTTTCCCGATCCGGATACACCGGTGAGGACGGCTTCGAGATTTCCGTTCCCGCCGCTCAAGCGGAGGCCCTCGCCGACATCCTGATCCGGCAGCCGGAAGTCGTCCCCGTCGGACTCGGCGCGCGCGACTCGCTTCGCCTCGAGGCCGGGCTTTGCCTCTACGGTAACGATCTGGACGAACTGACCAGCCCGATCGAGGCCGGCCTGACCTGGGTGATCGGCAAACGCCGCAAGCTCGGCTGGGATTTCCTCGGCGGCCTGGTAATGCGTGACCAGCTTGACAACGGTCCGAACCGCCGTCGCGTCGGCATCCGTCCGGACGGCCGCGCGCCAGCCCGAGCCCAAACGACGATCATGGCCGAGGACGGAACGGAGGCGGGGGTTGTGACGTCCGGCGGCTTTGGTCCTTCGGTAAACGGTCCGATCGCCATGGGCTACGTCCGAAAAGACCTCGCCGCCGACGGCACTCGGCTTGTCCTCATCGTCCGCGGCAAACAGCTCCCGGCAGAGGTCGTGCCGCTCCCCTTCATCCCCCACCGATACATACGCTGAAAGGAACGCCCGATGCCCAACAAGAGTGCGGACAAGCGTTACACCAAGGACCACGAATGGGTTTTGCTGGACGGCGACATCGCCACCGTCGGCATTACCGACCACGCCCAGGAACAGCTCGGTGATCTGGTTCACGTCGAACTGCCCGACCTGGAGCGCGCCGTTGCCGAAGGCGAAACCTGTGCCGTGGTTGAAAGCGTCAAGGCCGCGGCGGATGTCTTTGCCCCGCTGGCAGGCAAGGTCGTGGAGGTTAACGAGACCGTCGTCGAGGACCCCTCGATCGTCAACAGCGACGCGGAAGGTGAGGGCTGGTTCTTCCGGATTGAACTCGACGACACCGACTCGTTCGAGACGTTGATGGATCAGGACGCCTACGACGAATTTCTGGAGACTCTGTAAGTATGGATGTCGTGGCCGAGGTAAACATGGACGTCCTGGCCGAACTGGCGGAACTGGAGGAGGGCGACGGCTTCGTTCGCCGCCATATCGGACCGTCCGAGACCGAACTCGCTGCGATGCTGCACGTCATCGGCGCCGCGACCCTGGACGATGTCGCGGGCAAGACGATCCCAGCGGCGATCCGTTCCAATGCGGTGCTGGATCTGCCGCCACCCATCGATGAGGCCGCCGCGATCGCCGAACTGCGCGCGCTGGCGGCTCAGAACGCGACCACGAAAAGCCTGATCGGAATGGGCTACCACGGCACGTTTACGCCCCCGGTCATCCTGCGCAACGTGCTGGAAAATCCAGGCTGGTACACGGCCTATACGCCGTACCAGGCTGAAATCGCTCAGGGTCGGCTAGAAGCGCTGCTCAATTTCCAAACGATGATCTGCGAGTTGACCGGCATGCAGATCGCTAATGCGTCCTTGCTCGACGAGGCCACCGCCGCCGCCGAGGCGATGGCCATGGCGCACGCATTGAGCAAATCCGGATCCGATGTCCTGGCGGTCGCAACCGACCTCCACCCGCAGACGCTCGCCGTCCTCGCCACTCGAGCCAAGCCGCTCGGACTTACGCTGGCTCCTGTCGTGCCGGGCGGTCTCGGCGCCATCGGCGCCGCCAATCCGTTTGCGCTGCTGCTGCAATATCCCGGGACAACCGGAGCGATACGCGACCTGTCGGAGGAAATCACTGCAGCGCACGAAGCCGGCGCTCTGGTTATTGTCGCCACCGATCCGCTGGCGCTGGCCCTGCTGACGCCGCCTGGCGAGATGGGCGCCGATATGGTCGTCGGTTCCGCCCAGCGTTTCGGCGTCCCAATGGGCTTCGGCGGCCCGCACGCTGGTTTTTTTGCCACCAAGGACGCGTTCAAGCGTGCCATGCCCGGTCGCCTCGTTGGCGTGTCTCTGGACGCTGCTGGCCAACCGGCTATGCGTCTCGCGCTACAAACACGCGAGCAGCACATCCGCCGTGAGAAAGCCACCTCCAACATCTGCACCGCACAGGTGCTGTTGGCCGTGATCGCGGGGTTCTACGCCGTGTGGCACGGGCCGGAGGGGCTGCGTCGGATTGCTCGGCGGGTGTCGCTGCAGGCGCGCATGCTGGCCGATGCTGCCTTACGCGCCGGGCTGAATGTCAGGAATGATGCGTTCTTCGACACTATCGTGGTCGAGGACAGCGGCGACCTGGTCGCTCGCGCGGCCGCCGCCGGCTACAATTTCCGGCGTGTCGACGAAACCGGCGTCGGGATCGCGCTGGACGAAACGGTTACCCGCGATGATCTGATCGCTATGGCAGGTCTGCTGGGTTCCGGTCTGTCAGGCGCTGTTTCGTCGCTCCCCCCGAACTGCTGCGGGGTTCAGCGTTTCTGCAACAAGCCGCCTTCAATCAGTATCACGCCGAACACGAGATGCTGCGCTATCTCAAACGGCTGGAGGACAAGGATATCGCGCTCAATCGCAGCATGATCCCGCTGGGGTCTTGCACGATGAAGCTGAACGCCACGGCCGAGATGATCGCGATCACGCTGCCCGGGTTTGCGGATATCCATCCGTTCGCGCCGGCCGGAACAAACGGCGGGATACCGCGCTTGATCCGCCGGCTGGAGACCTGGCTCTGCGCGGCAACCGGGTTTGCAGCAGTATCGCTTCAGCCGAACGCCGGGTCGCAGGGCGAGTATGCCGGGCTGCTGGTGATCCGGGCATGGCATGAGTCGCGTGGCGAGACAGCATCGCGACGTGTGCCTGATCCCATCCTCGGCGCACGGCACCAATCCGGCCAGTGCGGCGATGGCGGGGTTGCAGGTCGTGGTTGTTGGCTGCGACCGGGAGGGCAATGTCGATCTGGCCGATTTGCGCGCGAAGGCGGAGCAACATGCCGACCGGCTGGCCGCATTGATGGTGACCTATCCTTCGACGCATGGCGTTTTCGAGCAGCCGATCCGCGATATTTGTGATGTCGTCCATCGAGACGGCGGCCAGGTCTACATGGATGGCGCCAACATGAACGCGCAGGTGGGGCTCACCTCGCCGGCGTCGATTGGCGCGGATGTGTGCCATCTGAACCTGCACAAGACATTCTGCATCCCGCATGGCGGCGGCGGCCCGGGGTCGGCCCGATCGGCGTGGCCTCGCATCTGGCGCCGTTTTTGCCGGGCCATCCGCTGCGAGTGGATGCCGGGCCGGCTACGGGGATTGGTCCGGTTTCGGCGGCACCGTTCGGCAGCGCGCTGATCCTGCCGATCTCGTACGCGTATATCCGCATGATGGGCGCGGCCGGCCTGACGCGGGCCACCAAGGTCGCGATCCTGATCCGCCAACTATATCGCTCACCGGCTCCGGGATGCCTATCCGATTTTGTATCGCCGGCCGCGGCGGGATGGTGGCGCACGAATGCATCATCGACTGCCGCGGCTTCGCCGCTGAGGCCGGCGTCAGGTGGAGGATATCGCCAAGCGACTGCAGGATTACGGCTATCACGCGCCGACCATGTCCTGGCCGGTCGCCGGCACGCTGATGATCGAGCCGACGGAAAGCGAATTGAAGGCCGAACTGGACCGTTTCTGTGACGCGATGATCGCGATCCGGGCGGAGATCGCCGCGGTCGGCGGCGGGGCGGATGGACAGGGCGGACAATCCGTTGAAGCACGCGCCGCATACCGCGCGCGAGGTTACGGCGGATGTATGGACGCATGCCTATTCGCGGGAACAGGCGGCGTTTCCGCTGCCGTTGGTGGCCGCGTCGAAATACTGGCCGCCGGTCAAGCGGGTGGACAATGTGTATGGCGACCGTAACCTGGTCTGCACGTGCGCGCCGCTGGAGGCTTACGCGCAGGCGGCGGAGTAGGATTTGTACGGGCTTGTGCCGCCGAAGACACTGTGCGGCGGCACGTAAGCGTCGACCGGTATTACTTGGCCAGAATCCGCGCGAGCTCCAGCAGTTCTGTGTGCATCGGCTTGGTCCGCCCGACCACGTCAGCGAGCGGCGTCCGGGTGACCTCGTTGTTCTGAAAGCCGACCAGTATACCCGCCTCATTGTTGCTCAGAGACTTGACGGCACCTACGCCCAGCCTTGTTGCCAACAGGCGATCAAAAGCGCTTGGCGGAGCACCGCGCACGACGTGTCCGAGCGTGGTCGTGCGCAGCTCAAACCCCGTCCGTTTCTTGTCGGCTTCGAAAAAAGCCAGAATTTTCGCCGCGTTTTCCTTGACGCCTTCGGCAATCACCACGATCGCATGGGTCTTGCCGCGTTGATATGCGGCGTGCAGGCGCTCAGCAATCTCCTTGGCAGAGACCTCGAACTCGGGCGTTGAGATGACTTCCGCGCCGCCCGCGAGACCGGCCATCATCGCGAGGTAGCCGCAGTCTCTCCCCATGGTTTCAACCAGAAAAGCACGATTGTGTGAGGAGCCGGTCGTGCGCAGATGGTCGATCGCCTCAAGCGTGACATTGATTGCGGTGTCGCAGCCGATCGTAACATCGGTTCCGCAGAGGTCGTTGTCGATGGTGGAGGCGATGCCAACCACATCAACCCCGAGTTGGCTGAGCACATACGAGCCGGTCTGCGACCCATTGCCGCCGATCACCACCACGCCGTCGATGCCTCGTTGGGCGAGATTGCGAAGCGCCTTCGTCCGGCCGTTTTCCTCGCGAAATTCCGCTGACCTGGCACTGCCGAGAAACGTGCCGCCGACCTGAATGATGCCGCCCACGTCGCGCGCACTGAGCTCCCGGAACTGACCATCGACCAGACCCTGCCAACCCTGCAGCACGCCGTATACAGTCATACCTTGATCAAGCGCGCTGCGTGTGACGGCGCGTATAGCCGCGTTCATGCCGGGGGCATCACCGCCACTCGTAAGGACCGCGATATGCTTCATAAATTCGAGACTATGACTGTCTGCCCGGGCAGTCTACCCCGGTTGCATTATTTCCGAATACATAACAAAAAGAGGGTCTGGCTAGCTGCCGGGCAGGCCGCTCGGTGGGGATCGTGGAGCGGCTGACGGAGCTAGCGGGATGGGCTGATTTCCGGCAGCCCTCGATGAGGAACGACGACTGCCTGGAGATAGACGATCAGAAGGGCGATTGCGACTTTCAGCCTTCCTATCGTGCTGAACAAGACATCCGGTTCAACCCCGATCCCGCTGAGGGGCAGGGCCACTCAGTGTCGAAATCCCCAGCGATATTGGGGAATACAATCGTCATCCGCTGCGCGGGCCGATGATGAAGGATAAAGTAAGGCCCGAATCTCCATAACGGCGTCGTTACGTAGCCATGGGTCAATCTCATGCCTTTTGACAGGGCCATTGTGATTAACGGTGCGGCGCAACAAGCGGGCGATATACTCCATCGCCAGCTGATGATTTTGCTTCATGGCCTGCTGGAAGTCGTTTCCGCCGAGTGAACCGGCTGTGGAGAGCACAAGATCTTTGAGCTCCAATCCGAAGCCCATTGAGTTCGCGCTGACTTGCCACGCGCCCGCCTCCTTCTCGGCCGGTGACCGTGTTGTATGGTGCTTTGCCGCCCACTTGTCGGCAGCCGCATCGGAACCGTCAGTCCAGGTCCACCCGGACTTAAAGCCAGCAAGCACCCGCATGACCTCCAGCATCACCGCCCGGCGATGGCGAAGATCCTGCCAAGGGCCAAGCACGCCGGAGACACTCGAATAGACGTCGTAGTTGGAATTAGGAACGAAAATATCGTCCGGCGCAGTCCTGCCCCAGGCGAGGAGTTCATCGAGGAAGCTGTCGGGCGGAACTCCCCGGTTATGGATGCGGCGTTTCGTGGCAGTGTAGACCATGGATAACCCTCCTGGGCAGATCGCTGATTATCAATGGCGTCGGCGTAGGCTTGGTCGTCGCCAAGAGCTGTGGCCTAGCCCACAATTTTGATATCGATATCGAACCCTAGGCCTTTCCACTTCAAATCAATCGGTGTCCGTATCGGATATCCAACCGACGACACCGGCAGATGGTGGCCGGAGGAGGCCTGACGCGGGCACGCCGCGTGTGAGGTCAGGATCACCGCCAAAGCGTGACGCAGGCGGCGAAAATTCTAGGTCACCGTTCGAATAGTGCCAAGTGCTAGCCCGGGCAGGCTACGTTCTCACGTGTCGTCATCTGGTCCCTCCGGCGCGAAGGCGTCGCGAGCGCCGTGACGGATATGCAGCACGGTTACGATGCTGTTGGACTCGTCAATCGCGTAAATAATCCGGTAACGGTGTCGCCTGCGCCCGTAAAGCAAGTGGTGGAGGCTTCTCTGCTCGGGCGTTCGCGCGCCTCTGGCAGGATCTTGGCCGAGGCTCAAAATCGCTGTCTCAAGCCCGTTGAACCACGTGCGAGCCTCAGTGGAGTCTTCGGCGTCGATGGTCCGGTAGATGCGTCTGAGGTCTCGCGCTGCCCGCTCCGTCAGGTCAACGCGGTATGCCATGATCAGTGCGGATCTCGTCGAACACCGCACCCGCCCGGCGAGTGCGGCCGTTGGTCAGATCCTCCAGTCCCTGCCGGACGCCTTCAGCAGCATTGGCCTCCGCCGCCAGGTCGAGCAGGTGTTGGTAGGCCTCGGCGTCCTGCACGACCGCCGCCGCCTTGCCGTTCACCGTCAAGATCACCGGGCGCTTCGTTTCCTTGAGGTGCCGCATAATCTCCACCGAGTGATTGCGAAAAGTAGTCATCGGCTGAATGTCTTTGGTGATGTCCATAGGGATGCGTCCGCATGATAGATTACCTAATAAGGTAATATCATACTGGGCGAATTTGGCAACGCAATGTTTTCAATGAGGTAAGCCCGTCCAACCGGGATTTATCATCAAAGTTTGGCTTTAAGATACCGCTGCGCTCCTAGTTGTGTCGATTACGTAATACTTATGAGTTCGGTGAGTTCGCGGACAGAACGTCGTGCCGCCAAGGGATCAGGCGCGGAGAGCGCTGGCTACCGCTTTGCGCGCTAGCAACCCGAACTCGGCGCGCGGATCACCGGTCTCGCAGAGCCAGTCGGGGATGAGGTGACCCTGGGAGGCAAAATGCTCCACATGGACGACCGTAATCTTGCCGTCTGAGTAGGCAACGTCGTTAACGGAGTGCCACGAACCGGGGTGGGCCTCTTCAAATAAAAGCCGTGCCTCGCGCACGTATCTGCGCTGAGTGCCCAAGCCGAACATGACAACGAGTTTCGTGCATTGGGGAAGATCGGAAAGAAAACGTGACGCGCATCGGCCGGCCACTGCTCTGCCGAATCCGGTCTTGACGAATTTATCGAGCATGCCTGCACCTGTTCCCATCCACTCCCATTTGCCCGTTTTCCGGTTTCGAGCAAATTGCTCCACCGTGCAGCGCACGAGCGAGCCGAAGGGGAACCTTCCGGTTTCGTCGGCGATTAGATCGCCCACAATTCCTCCGAGTTTATCTTTTGGAGTGGTTCGCGGTATCAATCCGATATGGGCAAAAATTTTGCCAATATTCGTTCGGCCGGGGCCGACTGTCGCTCGCCAGTTTGTGGCCGGTAGCAGTTCAAGCCGTTCCTATATAATAACGGAAAGGGCTTGCCTAGGTTTTATCAGGCATCTTGCCCCACGATGACGGCAAGACTTAGTTTTTGCCGCCAACCGCCGTTGCGGCAAATTCCTCGACCTTTCATTGCTCTATCGCCTTCGGCGACACCACATGTGCGTCTTCACACGTTCCGGCTACGTGCCATGCCATAAAGCGCGACGGCTGCGACTATCACGACGCCCCGAATAACCATCTGCCAGATCGCCGATATATCGACCAGTGCCATGCCCGTCAGCAGCACGCCAATGAAAATCGAGCCAAGCGCGCCAACAAGCACACTACCGGTCCCCCCGGTCAGGCTAACGCCCCCAACCACCACCGCGGCGATGACATCGAGTTCGTAACCCGTCCCCTGATACGGCACCGCCAGGGCAACCTGAGAGGTCAGGATCACTCCAGAAAGCGCCGCGCAGGCTCCGGAAATCGCGTAGGTCAGCGTGCGGATGTTTGCCAGCGGCACACCGCACAGACGCGCCGCGGCCTGATTGCCACCCAAGGCATGGATCGACCGCCCGATCGTCGTGCGCCGTTCCAGCAACCACGCCACCGCGAACAAGCCGGCGAAGATGAGCACCGCAATCGGAATGACACCGATATGCCCGCGCCCCAGCACAAGGAATCCCGAGTTGTCCGGAATATTCACGTTATACTGGTTCGAGACGATGTAGACCACGCCACGAACCACACTCAGCATCGCCAGAGTAGTAATAAACGGGTCAATCCCCAGCCAGGTGATCAGCAGGCCATTGCAAAGCCCGACAACCAGCCCGGCCAGCGTGCCAAGAGCCATCGCCGTAATCGGATCCACCCCAAGATCGCGCAGTACGATCGCCGAGATCATCCCGCCCAGGCCAAGGATCGACCCGACCGAGACATCGATGCCGCCGGCCAGGATCACCAGCGTCTCGCCGATCGCCATGATGGCGATCGTTGAGGTCTGCTGCAGGATGTTGATCCCGTTCTGCAGTGTCAGGAACGCCGGCGACAAAGCCGCGAAAACCGCGATGAGGACCGACAATGCCGCGTAAAAGCCAAAGCGCTCGAACATAGCTGCAGGCGTCAAGCGACCCTGACGCAGACGGGCGCTGGATTGGATTGTTTGACTCACCCCTCGCCTCCGGTGGCGGCATTGAGCAGCACTTCCTCACTGGCGTCCGCGCGGCCGACTTCGAGCGCGATGCGTCCATCTCGCATAACCAGGATGCGATCGCTGATCCGGAGCACTTCCGGCAGGTAGGAAGACACCACGATCACGCCCATGCCGGCTTTGACGAGATCGTCGAGCACGCGATAAATCTCCTCCCGCGCGCCAACATCCACACCATGCGTCGGCTCGTCCACCAGCAGCAATGTCGGCTTTTTCGCCAGCCATTTGGCCAGCACGACCTTCTGCTGATTGCCGCCGCTGAGATGATTGCTCCGCCAGCGTGGGACTGGCGGATCGATCTTCAACTCGGTCACCATCCGTGTCGCCAGGCGTCGCTCGCGCGCGGTACTGAGCCAGATGCGGGCAGTCGAAACGAGGTCGTAGTTCGGCAGCGACAGATTTTCGCTGATGTTGAATGCGGAGATCAGCCCCTGACTTTTTCGATCTTCCGGCACGAACCCAACGCCCAACTTGACCGCGTCCATTGGCGAGCGCGGCGAGTACGGCTTGCCGAGCAGCTTCATCTCGCCGCCCTCGATTGGATCCGCGCCGAAGATCGCGCGCAACAACTCCGTCCGGCCAGAACCGACCAACCCGGCGATACCGAGCAATTCCCCGGCGCGAACCGTCAAGCTGACGCTGTCGAGTTCGGTTCCGCGCCTGATCTCGCTGACCGATAGTATATCCTGCTCGACACGGCCGGCTTCGTGCCGCGTATTCTCGTCGATCTCGCGACCGATCATCATCCTGATCAGCGCCGGTCGCGTCACTTCGGCAACAGGCAGCGTCCGAACAAGCCGCCCGTCACGAAGCACCGTTACGCGGTCCGCAATTTCGAAAATCTCTTCTAGATCGTGCGAAATATAAATCACCGCCGTTCCACGGCGTTTAAGGTCGCGAATAATCTCAAATAGGCGAACCGTTTCCTGATGCGTCAGCGCCGCGGTCGGTTCATCCATGATGACGACGCGCGCCTCGAATGCCAGCGCGCGTGCGATGTCCACGAGTTGCTGGATCGAAGGGGCAAGCTCGCGAACGATCGTATCGACAGATGCCGGACGCCCGAGCAGTGCCCAGATTTGTTCGGCCTTGTGGCGTTGCGCACCGCGATCGATCAGGCCCGGCAGTCGATATGTCGGCTCGTGACCCAGCATGATGTTTTGCGCCACCGACAGCTCGGGAACGACGGCGCGTTCCTGATAGATGACGGCGATACCGTGATCTTGCGCGGCAGCCACGCTGTGCAGCGACACCGGCGCTCCGTCGATGCGGATCTCGCCGCTGTCTGGGATGAGCGCCCCTGCCAGCATCTTGATGAGGGTGCTTTTACCCGCTCCATTTTCGCCAACGATGGCATGCACCTCGCCGTCACCGACCGCGAAATCGACACCGTCAACAGCGCGAATTTCAACGAATGACTTATGCAGCCCGGCGGCCTCGAGCACCGGGGGAACCCCGGGCGTTCGTTGCGGAGTATCATGTCCCACCGCGACCGCGGGCAGCGCGTCGGGCGGCGGCGGACTAAGTATAGTGGCCCAGCGCAGACGGCGCGGTGCGGCAATGCTGCGCTGACTGAGCAAATCCAGCGTGACCGCGATCAGGATAACGATCCCCCGGGTGAAGGACTGATAATTCGCCGGGATCCCGATCAGCGTCTGACCTTTGGCCAGCACCGTGATGAACGCAGCCCCGAGCAGTGTTCCGAACAGTGTCCCACGACCACCGAACAGACTTGCTCCGCCGATGATGACGGCCGCAATGACGTCGAACTCCTCGCCCGAACCGGCTTCGGGTGCCCCGGTCTGCAGTCGCGAAGCGAGAATGATGCCGGCCAAAGCCGAACAGAACCCGCTGATGATATAGGTGCTGAGCTGGATCCGAGCGACCCGGATGCGCGTCAGCCTTGCCGCCAGTTCGCTGCCGCCGAGCGCATAAAGATGGAGCCCGAACCGCATGCGTCGAAGGACGAACGTGCCGACGCCCAGCAAGACGGCGAAGATGATAAAGGAAACCGGGATGCCGAAGGCATCGTTTTGACCAAGTATCAGAAAATTTTCGTCGGAGATGATGGCGGCCTGCAGGTTCTGCACGTCCGTCCGGTACAGCGACAGACCGGCGCCTCGGAACATGTACAGCGAGGCAAGAGTCACGATAAACGCGGAGATGCGCAGCCGGGTTATCAGCAGCCCATTGATCGCGCCAGCAATGCAGCCAATGCCCAGCGCGATAGGAATGGCAACAGCGGTGTGCACCTCGCCCAACCGGATCAGATCATCCGAGACGATGCCGGCTAGCAGCAAGACCGACCCAACCGAAAGATCGATGCCGCCGCCGATGATGACGAATGTCTCTCCAATTGCGAGGATGCCCAAGATCGAGAGATCGCGCAGCGCGTCGCCAAAGTTGTCCATCGTCGCGAAGCCCGGCGCTCGGACGGCAAACAGGACAATCAGTGCGACCAGCGCAATTCCCAGACCTTGCGTTCGCGCTCGGCCGATCGCGGCCTGAAGGCGATCGGCAAATGACGGCGACTGAGGGATTTCCGTAGGGCCGGCCAGATTCGCCGTTTCGCGGCCTGTCATGGCGTCGGCGTGCAGAAGTCTAGGCGGCGGGCCACGGCACCTCGTCGATATTCTCCTTCGTAACAATATACGGCGGAAGCTCGATCCGGCCCGCGAACTGCCCGCCCTTGATACCCGCGGTCAGCAGCCACGCTCCGAGATTCATTACAGTGTCCGGCACCGCATTTGCCGCGATCGCGGAAACACCATCAACCAATCCGCTTTTGATGCCCTTGAAGAAATCAAGCTCTCCGTCGGCGCCCCAGAACTTGATCGTGCCGCGCCGCCCTGCCTCGACCGACGCCTGAGCCGCGCCGATGGCCATCTCGTCGTTCACTCCGAAGACGCCGTCAATCTTTGGCTGACCCTGAAGGATCGTCTGAAAGACGTCGTGGCCCTTCTTGCGATCGAAGGCTCCACTTTGATCCGCAACTATCTTCATCTCGGGATACTTTTTCAGTGCTTCCTTGAAGCCGGCCATGCGCTGAATATTCGCCCCGGTTCCCTGAACGCCCTCGATGACGACGATGTTGCCCTGCTTGTTCAACTGCGCGGCCATTCCGTCGGCGACCTGAATGCCCATCGTGTAGTGGCCCATCCCGACAAAGCCAGTGTGAACGCCGGCCACATCCTGGTTCAAGGTGATGACGGGAATGCCGGCCTTCTCAGCTTTTCGCACAACAGGGGTAAGTCCGGCGGCGTCGGTTGCCTGCAGCACGATAAGGTTGACGCTCTGACTGATGAACGCCTCGATCTCACTGGTCTGCTTTTGCACGTTCCGTTCGCCATCCTGAACGCTGACGTCCATGCCGAAGCCGGCGCCCTGCCGAGCGCACTCGTCGCCCCAGTATTTGATCAGCGGGTGCGAAAGTGTCTCGACCACGACGCCGACTTTCATCCCCTTCGTGTCGGCCATTTTTCCTGGCGTATCGGCCGCCAGGACGGGCCGTGACCGGGTCGCGAACAGCATCGCTGACGTAAGACCGACGCCGGCCGTGGTGATAACGTTACCCAGAAACCGGCGTCGTTGCCGGAGATCGGACAAATTCATATGCGGCCTCCTGTTGTTATGCGCCGCCGATGGCGGATGGGTGTCTGAAGAACCCTCGAATACGCGTCCTCATCGGGCCGGCGGTGCCATCCTGGACAAGCAGTTTTAGATCTGAAGATCCCGCTTCGCTACCTCTCGATCCTGCAACTCATGCGCGTCCCGCTCCGCGATGATGCGGCCCTTGTCGATTACGTAGCAGTGTTGCGCCAGCGACAGAATCACGTCGAGATTCTGCTCCACGAACAAAACGGTCGTGCCAAGCTCCTTATTGACCCGGCGGATCACCCGCATGATCTCGAGGATGATTGACGGCTGAATGCCTTCGGAAGGCTCGTCGAGCAGCAACAGCTTGGGATTGCCGATCATGGCGCGGCCGATGGCAAGTTGCTGTTGCTGTCCGCCGCTCATGGTTCCGGCCTTCTGGTCGCGCCGCTCCGCCAGGATCGGGAAGAACTCGTAGACCATGTCGTAGAGCTTCTTGTCCGAGCGGTCGCCGATCATCTCGCCGACACGGAGGTTCTCCTCCACCGTCATCCGCGCGAAGACTTCCCGGCCTTGCGGAATATAGCCGAACCCAAGCTGCGCCCGCCGCTCCGGCAACATTGACGAAATGTCGGTGCCTTCAAAGCGGATCGTCCCGGTCCAGACGCGAAGCTGTCCGATCAGGCAACGCATCATTGTCGACTTGCCGACGCCGTTGCGCCCGATGACGGCGACGATCTCCCCGCGGCCCACCTTCAGGTCAACGCCCTGCAGAATCGGCGAACTGCCGTAGCCGGTGCGCAGACTTGCCACGTCCAGAAGCGTGTCAGATGGCATCGTGGGGGGTGCCGAGATAGATCGATTGCACATCTTCGTTGGCGGTGATCTCGTCGATCGAGCCCTCCGCGAACAGCCGCCCGAAATGCAAAACCGTCACCTGCTCGGCGATCTGGCGCACGAACGCCATGTCGTGCTCGACCACCAGGATCGTCATGCCTTCGCGCTGCAACGCCAGCACCATCTCTCCTGTCTTGAATGTCTCTTCTGGCGACAGGCCGGCGGTGGGCTCGTCCAGAAACAGCAGTGCCGGGTTGAGGCCGATTGCCATGGCGATTTCCAGCCACTGCTTCTGGCCGTGCGCCAACTGTCCCGCCGGCTTGGCCGCATCGCTCGTGAGTTCGGCGAAGTGCAGCAGGCGGTCGACCTCGCGTCGCGTCTCCGTTCGGCTGTGATGCCGCTGCAGGGCGATGGTCAGATTCTGCGCCACCGGCAGTTCCGGAAAAATCCCTGGCACCTGCATCTTGATACTAATGCCGGCCCGAATGCGTTCCGACGTCGGCAAAGCGGTGATGTCGCGGCCGCGAAACCAGATGCTGCCCTCAGTCGGCGTGACGCGGCCAACGATCAGCTTGAACAGGGTGCTCTTGCCGGCGCCGTTTGGTCCGATCAGGCAGTGCACCCCGCCCTCATCGACGCCGAAGTCCAGGCTGTCGATTGCCGTGACGCCGCCAAATCGTTTGGTAAGGCCCCGGGTTTCAAGCAGCTTAGCCACGAGGCGTGCCTTCGCGCAGGCGAATCTCGACGTCCGCTGTGGCGTCCGATCTGGCGACCGAGCGGCTGCGCAGTCGGTCAACCACATCCACCGCCCACAGCACGTAGCCGCCCGGCGCCACTAGGACCGTCACCACCAGCAGCGCCCCGATCGCGATCAGCGCATATTGCTGACTGACCACGGTGAGCATCTGAAAAGCATAGAGCACAACAAAGGTGCCGATCAGCGTCGCGGTAACATCCTGCCGGCCACCGACTGCGACCCAGATGATCGGCATGGCCGCGGCCGGCAACGCCATCGAAGCGGGCACAATAAAGTTGCCCCACGCGGCGTAGAGCGCGCCGCTGAGCGACGCCAGGAATCCGCCAATCGCAAATGCCGCAAGCTGATAACGGCGGATCGCGTAGCCGAGGAGTTCGGCACGTTCGGGATTCTCCCGGCTGGCGACGAGAACGTTGCCAAATCGCGAATTCACTAGCACGCGCAGCACCAGGTAGGTCACTACCAGGAGAACGAGTATGAGATAGTAGAAGTTGGCGCCATCGAACTTGATACGATGACCGTCGAACCAGTCGATCGACAGCGAGGGGATACGCGTCATCCCGTTATAGCCGTTCAGCCGCGCCCGGCCGATGCGCCATTCGGGGCCCGCGGTCTGGTTCATGAACGTCGCGAAGGCCAGGGTGACGGACAACGTGACGATACCCACGAACACGCCGTTGATCCCGCCATAGATCATGAAGTAGCCCAGCAGGGCCGCGAACGCCGTTCCGATCGCCAGCGCCAGGATCAGCGCCAGCAGCGGATACGAATGGGCTGCGCCGAAATTGATCGCCATGACGCCATAAGCGTAGCCGGCTAAGCCAAAAAACGCGGTCTGCCCAAAGCTGAGCATACCGCCATAGCCCCAGAGCAGCCCAAGCCCCAGCGCCATGAAGACCCAGACGCCGAAATACGCCGTGTTGGCGACGGCGAACGGCTCCGCATACAGCGGATAGATCGCGGCCAGGACCACCACCAGCACCGCCATGGACCAGAAACCGGTGCCACGGCCGATGGTCTGCGGGCCATTCAGCAACGCCGCCAGGTCTCGCAATGCCATTCTCCCGGTCTCAGAGCGTGATCGTCGTCGTGTCGAAGACGCGCTATTCGCACGATGGCCGAAGGTCGGAGGGCGTAAATCACGCGATCAAGCAAAGGGTTGTAGAGCATGAGCGGGTCAACCTGATCCGATCATGCTCTAAGCGCGTCGCCGCATCAGAAAACCGCTGAAGCCGTCCGGCAAAAGCCGGATGACGACGCATACGGTCACCAGCAGCCCGATCAGGCCGAACACCTGACCCCAGGCGGCGGTGCAGGCGGCCCGGATGATCGCAAGCACCGCCGACGCGGGGGCGGTGCCCATCAATACATCCGCTCCACCCACCACGACCGTAACGAACAATTCGACCACGAACGTGGTGCCCATGGTCGGACTGAGCGTCAGGGTCGGTGCGTATATGCCGCCGGCTAATCCGGCCAGCGCCGCGCCGATCCCGAATGTCTGTGCATAGATCCGCTCGACGGGCACCCCAAGCGAACGCGCCATCGCCGGGTTTTCGATCGTGGCGCGGGCGTGGACGCCGAAGCGCGTCTTCATGAACAGCAGATAGATGCCCAGCAGAACGCCAAGTGCCACCGCCAGCATCACCAGACGATAGATTGCGAAGGAATAGTCGCCGAACGACACGGTGCCAAGCGGAGTACCGATCGTGGTCCACGCCGACCCCAGCACCAGCAGCGCCCCTTGGGTAAAGATCAGGCTGATACCCCAGGTGACGACCAAAGAGTCGATTGGCCGATTGTAGAACCGGAAAACGATGGTCCGCTCGAGTATGATGCCAAGGACACCGGCCGCGGCCGCACCGATCAGGATCGCCAGTGGCAGCGGCACGCCCGCACGGGCCATCGCCGTCGTGACATAGGCGCCGCAGGTGATGAACTCGCCGTGGGCCATGTTGATGACCCCCATCATGCCGAAGATGATGGCGAGCCCACTCGCCGCGAGTACCAGGAAGGCGAACACGTCCGCCACCTGATACACGAAGGCAAGTGTCTGAAAGGCGATTGTGGTCATCAGCTCGGTTGACCGGACTTACTTGTTCGGCAAATAGCTAGGTGTGTACTGATCCTTTGGATCGTCCTTGGTCAAATCACAGCCGATCTGACCGAGCCAGTACGGATCGACGCGATCCCAGGTTCGTTCCACCTTGACCGAGTGATCGGCGGCCACCGACAACTGCGTCATCTGATGGCTGGCATGCTGCGATTTCGGATCGATACAGATCTGACCTTCCGGCGCCTCGATGCAGGCGTTGCCGGTGGCGATCTGCTGGCGGATCTTGGCGATGTCGGTGGACCCGGCCATCTCGACCAGCTTCTTATACATATACACGGCAGAGTATTCGTTCTCGCCCATGTCATTGATGTAGAATTCGTCAGGATACTTGGCGTGCCAACGTTTGACGAAGTCCTTGGCGGCGGGGCGATCGATCTCCTCGAACCAGTTGATCGCAACGTGCATGCCTTCCATGGTCGGCGGCTTGAACCGCTTGTGCTCGAAGCCTAGCCCGATAGTAATGGAACTGCCCATCGGGATGTGCAACCCAGCCGAGGCGGCCTGCTCATAGAATGCCGACTGCGAGTTGCCGACGACCAGCGACATCAGCCAGTCGGGTTTGGCTTTCTGGATGTTCTGAATGGTCTGGCCAAACTGCGAGACACCCAGTGGGATCAGTTCCGTTCCCACGATCGTACCGCCGGCATCGGTGACCAGCTTCTTCGTCCACTCAGTGGAAATCTGGCCGAAATTGTAGTCCGCCGCGATGATGTAAACCTTCTTGCCGTACTTCTCCATCATGTACGGAATAAGTGTCGAGAACTGCTGCTCGGGCACCCCGCCGGTGCCGATCACGTTGCCGTCGCACACGCCGCCTTCGGTACTGCTGGGCGTAGAACAGCAACGCGTTGTCCTTGTCGATGATCGGCCGGATCGCCTCGCGCGAAGCGCTGGTCGCGGCCCCGAAGATCACCTCCACCTTGTCCTTCTCGATCAGACGGCGGGCGAACTCCTGGAACTTCGCGTTGTCGAATTGCGGATCATACTCGACGATCTCGACCTTGCGGCCGAGGATGCCGCCGGCGGCATTGATCTCGTCCACGGCAAGGTGGGCGCCGTGTACCTTGGGCATGGTGAAGATGGCGATGTCGCCCGAGTGGTCCTCAAGGACTCCGACCTTCAGCGGCGGCTTGTCGTCCGCTTTCGCAGGCGCAGCCCACGCCAGCGGAATGCAGGCCAATGCACCACACATGATCGAGGCTAAGGCTATTGTTCGACGTTTGCCCATTTCTTGCTCCTGCTGCACGCCGCCGGCCGATGATTTCGGCGCCGCAGCCACGGTGACATGAAGCAAGGGGTATGCCAAGGATGGGCCCCGAAAATGTTCTGGCGCTTTACCGCCGCGGTCGGCCGTCACGATCTCGGCGCCGAATAAGGCTTCAGTCGACCCGAAGTTGGGAGCAATGGCCGGGTAAAAGTCAAACCGGATGCAGGCAGTTTTGGCCAATCAATTCCCGGCCACGATGCACGGCAAAGCAGCATTAAGGTTTCATTTGAAACAGCAATATTGCATATACCGACGTATTTCCCGGACGATCAAACAGCGTTCAAGAAGGCAGACTTAGAGGACATATGCATAAAGAGTGGGCAATGACGCGCAGTATCGCACGGCGTTGATCTCCGTCATTCACTGGGCATCTTGGCATCGAAGCGAAAATCACAGACAAGAAGGGGCGACACCCAGGTACCGGCCTGCTTGGCAGTCTCCTATCCGTGGAACTCGACGACGAGTTCGCTACAGTATCTCGAACGAATTCCTTCAAAAGAGAGATCAGGATGCACGCGATTAACATCCCCGACACCATCCTGGACCGCGTCGCGCGGTTCCGTGCGCAGAGGCATATGTTCACCCACCTCGACCCGCGCCGCACCGCGCATGTGGTGGTAGACCTGCAGAACGGCTTCATGGAGCCCGGAGCTCCCGTGGAAGTGGCGACGGCACGCGAGATCGTGCCGAACGTCAATCAAATCACCAAGACGGTGCGCGATGCCGGTGGCACTATCGTCTACCTCCGCTTCATGACCGACGCCGGCGCGCTGGCCAGTTGGACGGCGTTCTACGACGCCATGTTCAACCGCGCCCGCCGCGACCAGATGCACGCCGCATTCAGCCCGGACAGCCACCATTTCGCGCTGTGGCCGCAGCTCGACGTGCAGCCATCGGACTGGATCGTCGACAAGACGCGGTTCAGCGCCTTCGTCCCCGGCGCCTGCGACCTGCATGAAAGGTTGCGTTCGGCCGGGATCGACACCCTGATCATCACCGGCACGCTCACCAACTGCTGCTGCGAGTCCACCGCTCGGGACGCCATGCAGCGCGACTACCGGGTGATCTTCGTCAGCGACGGCAATGCGACTTTAACCGACGCGGAGCACAACGCGACGCTGGTCAACATGTTCACGCTGTTTGCCGACGTCATGACCACGGACGAGGTGATCGCATGCGCCACCGCGGCCCCGTCACGCGCCACGAAGGCGGCCTGAGCCGTGGCGTTCTCGGGTCCGACCGTTCGGGATCTGCAGGACGGGGCGCACCGCCTCGGCCTGCCGCCGCTGAGCAACGACATCGCGACGACGATACGCGCCGCCCTCGACAAGTCGGTGGCCGCGATGCAGCAGTTGGACGCCATGCCGGACCCGGTGATGCCAGGCGCGGATATGTCGCCGCGTGCACCCGGCAGAGCGCCGACCGCGGCAGAAAATCCATTCGGAGCGTGGGCCTGGCTGGGGCCGATCACCGTCTCCGGCAAGGGACTGCTGGCCGGCAAGTCGGTCGGCATCAAGGACAACACCTCGGTGCGAGGATTTCCTCTCCGCAACGGGTCGCGGGTCTTGGATGGGTTCGTGGCAGATTGTGACGCCACCGTGGTGACCCGCATTCTCGCCGCCGGAGGCACTGTTCACGGCAAGACAGTATGCGAGAACCTCAGCTATTCCGGCCACAGCCACACCAGTTGGCCCAATCGCGTGGTCAATCCGCGCGCGCCGGGGTTCGCCGCGGGAGGCTCCTCCAGCGGCAGCGGGGCGGTGATCGCAGCGGGTGACGTCCCGATGGCGCTCGGCTGCGATCAGGGCGGATCGATCCGCATTCCGGCTTCCTGGTGTGGAGTGGTCGGGTTGAAGCCGACGCACGGGCTGGTCCCATACACCGGCATCTGCGCGCTGGAGGCGAGCATCGATCATTGCGGGCCGATGGGTGCCACGGTCGAAGATGTGGCGCGGCTGCTGACGGTTGTCGCCGGCCCGGACGGACTGGATCCGCGCCAGCCGGCATCGATCCCTCAGGTGGATTATCTCGCCGCGCTGGGGGGAGGGCTGCGCGGGATACGGATAGGCGTGATGAAGGAAGGTTTCGGCCGGCCGGAGAGCGATCCCGCCACCAATTCCGCGGTGCGTGAGACGTTGGCGCGCATGCAGGCGGCCGGCGCCGAGCTCGAAGAAATTGCTATCCCAGCCCACGAGGAGATGTTTGCCATCTTTAGCGCCATCGTCGCCGAGGGCACCGCTGCGCTGATGTTCGGCGCCGGCACCGGCGGCTATGCCGAGGGCTTTACCTCGATGGCGCTGCTGGACGCCTTTGCACAGGGGTGGCGGGAGCGCGGGGACGCGATCAGCCCCTCCGCGCTCACCATGCTGCTGATGGGCGAGCATCTGCAACACCGCTACCACGGGCGCTATTACGCCAAGGCTCAGGCGCTGCGCGGGAAGGTGCGAGACGCCTACACCGCCGCGTTCGGTCGTTGCGATGTCGTGGCGCTTCCGACCATCCCATTCCCGGCGATGCCGATGCCCCCGACGCAGGCAAGTTTCGCCGAGGTTCTGGACTGCGCGCTGCCGATGATCGGCAACACCGCGTCACTCGATGCCTCCGGCCATCCGGCCATCAGCGTGCCGTGCGCGATGCGGGGCGGGTTGCCGATCGGGTTGATGCTTGTCGGCCGGCATTTCCAGGATGCTGTCGTGCTGCGCGCGGCGGCTGGTGTGGAGGCACTTGGAGACTGGCGGACGCTCTAAGGCGAGGCCCCGACAAAGCCTATTGGCGTTCAGGTTTGGGATAATCGCTGAACCAAAAAATCAGCCAGCACTTGCACCCGGGCCGGCCGTGGCCCGTTCGGTGGCGTTATAAGAAACAGGCTGCCTCGGGATCCGCTCCATTGAGGCAGGATCGGTTCCAGCCGCCCGTCCGCGACCGCCGGCCGAACGATAAACTCCGGCATCGCAGCGATGCCCAGTCCGGCGATAACCGCGGGCAGGGTAGCCTCACCGTTGTTCGCCCGCAGGCGCCCCGAGGGACGCACCGCGACGGTCTCGCCCGCCTCGCTGGTGAAATGCCAAGTGTCGCGCGTGCGCAGATAAGCGTAGGCGACACAGTCATGATTCGCCAAATCCGCCGGATGCGCCGGCCGTCCGCGCCGGTCCAGATAAGCCGGAGATGCGACCAGCACGCTCGGCATGGGCGCCAGCCGCCGCGCCCGGAGTGACGAATCAGCCAATTCGCCGATGCGCAACGCGATATCGAACCCGTCGCCGATCACATCCACAAGCGCGTCGCTCAAGTGGAGATCGACCGAGACCTCCGAATACCGTTCCAGGAAATCCGGCAGGATTGGCGCGACCCCGCTGAGGCCGAAGGACATTGGTGCGGCCAGCCGCACCACTCCGCGAGGCGTGGCTGATTGCGCGAGCAGCGCGTCCTGGGCGGCTTCGGCGTCCGCCAGGAGCCTGGCCGCGCGCTCGGCAAGAGTGTGCCCGGCGTCGGTCAATGCGAAGCGCCGGGACGTGCGGTTGAGCAGCCGCGACCCGAGCCGCTGCTCTAATCGGGCGAGAGCTTTGGAGACGGTGGGGGCAGACAGGCCTAGCTCGGCCGCCGCCGCGGTGATGCCGCGGGTCTCCACGATCTTGGCGAAGATCGCCATCGCCTCCATGTCGGGCAATCTAGACATAAGAATCTGAAATCTTGTGTTGTCGTTATTTCCACTTTCTCCATCGGCTGGTGTGCACATATGTGCGGGCATTGCAACCCGCCCCGGTGCGATGGTCCGGAGGTTCTAAAGGAGATCGAAATGGCTAAGGTTCTGGTGCTGTATTACTCAGCGTATGGCCACATCGAGGCGATGGCGAACGCCATGGCGGAAGGCGCCCGAGGGGCGGGGGCTGAAGTCGATATCAAGCGTGTGCCGGAACTGGTGCCGCTTGAGGTCGCGAAGAATGCTCATTTCAAGCTGGACCAGCCTGCCCCTATCGCGGCAGTCGCGGATCTGGCGGATTATGACGCGATTATCGTCGGGACCGGGACGCGATTTGGGCGAATGTCGTCGCAGATGGCCAACTTCCTCGACCAGGCGGGTGGGTTGTGGCTCAAGGGTACGCTGCATGGCAAGGTTGGAGGGGCATTCACGTCCTCCGCCGTCCAGCATGGCGGGCAGGAGACAACGCTGTTCTCCATCATCACCAACCTGCTGCATTTCGGCATGGTCGTGGTGGGTCTAGATTACGGCCACACGCCGCAGATGACGCTGGAGGAGATCGTGGGTGGTGCGCCTTATGGGGCAACAACGATCGCCGGGGGCGACGGATCTCGCAAGCCGTCGGAGAAGGAACTGGACGGGGCGCGCTACCAGGGCCGCCGGGTGGCAGAGGTTGCGGCGAAGCTGCACGGATAGACGGTGCTGGTCCAGATGGTAGGCGTTCCCCTACCATCGGCGCCGCGGAGACAGCCGCTAAACCGTGAATTGTTCAGCAATTATACGTTCCGATAGCCCACGATCGGGATCGAATAGCACCGTAACCGATACGGATCGATCTTCGCTGACAGCGACGGAGATCACGTCGCGGACCTCGGTGAAGTCCGCGACAGCCGCGGTCGGGCGTTTGTCCGTCTCCAGCACCTCGAACAGCACATCCGCGGTGCTCGGCAGCAAGGCTCCGCGCCAGCGCCTGGGGCGGAAGGCGCTGATCGGCGTTAGCGGCAAGAGGTTGGCCGATAGCGGGATGATCGGTCCGTGCGCCGACAGGTTGTAGGCGCTTGACCCCGCAGGGGTCGAAATCAGCACCCCGTCGCACGAGAGTTCCTCGAGACGCACGCGTCCGTCCACCGAAATGCGGATCTTTGAGGCCTGACGCAATTGGCGCAACAGGCTGACTTCGTTGAACGCCAGCGCCTCCTCGACCGCGCCGCCTGCGGTGACGGCGTGCATGCGCAGGGGATGCAACTCCGCCGCCTGGGCGCGTGACAGACGGCCGGGCAGGTCATCCTCGCTGTAGTTATTCATGAGAAAGCCGACCGAGCCGCGGTTCATGCCATAGACCGGAAGGTTCAGGTCGACCATTTGATGGATTGTTTCCAACATGAATCCGTCGCCACCCAGGGCAACCACGACCACCGCCTCGGGCAACGGGCAGTCGCCATAGCGTGCGACCAGTTCCGCGCGGGCCTCCGTTGCGATCGGCGTTGGAGCGGCGACGAAAGCGATCTGGCCAGCCAAGACCGCTCGGTCTTCCGCGACTGGAGGACCGGACGGTAGATCGCTCAAATACGCTTCCTGTGGTCCAGCACCGGCATGTCTCGGCGCACCCTGGCGGTCAGGCCCTGGTCGATACGCGCCGTGGTCCAACCGATGCCGTCCGACACCTGGGCGACGAGGTGGCCCCAAGGATTGACGATCATCGAATGCCCGTAAGTAAAGCGCGGATCGCCCTTGCCCTCCAGGTGCTTTCCCCAGGTTGCGGGGGCGGCGAACCAGCACTGAGTCTCAATGGCCCGCCCGCGGATCAGCGCCTCCCAATGGTCCTTGCCGGTGGCCAGCGTGAAGGCGCTAGGGAGGAAAATGACCTCGGCGCCCGCCTGACGCAGCTTCCAGAACAGGTCAGGAAAGCGGACGTCATAGCAGATCGCGCAGCCGATTTTGACGCCGTCGGCCTGGTAGGTGACGACCTCGTCACCGGCGCCGTAGCTGTTGCTTTCACGGTAGCCCGTGCCATCCGGCGCCACGATGTCGAACAGGTGCATCTTGCGATAGCGCGCCAGTTCGGTCCCGTTCGGGTCGAACACCACGGTGGTATTGAAGAGTTTTTCGGGGCCTTGCTCAATGATCGAGCCACCGTGGACGTGGACCCGCATCTGCCGCGCGGTTTCGCGGAGGAATTCATAGGCTTCGCCGCCGGCTTCGTTGGAGCCTCGCGCGGGCAGCGTTTCCGCGTTGGCGGTGCGCGTGGCGCGGTCGCCGCCCAGGGAATCCCAGACCTCGGGCAGGCTGACGATACTGGGGCGGTCTTGCTCGACTGCGTCCTCGATGAGGCGCCGAGCCTGGGCAATGTTTTCTGACTTGTTCGCGCCGGGGTTCATCTGCATCACGCTGACGCGCATCGTCTACCTCCGGTTTATCGGAGCGGAGAGAAGCGTATCCGTGGGCCCGACGCAACTAGGTGCCGCTGTGACTGGGCCGCGATAAGCGTCGTCACGCCGCTCCAGGCCGCGCCCGTCGCGCAACGGCAAGAATCCCGTCAAGCTTCTCGCCGATTTCGCGATCCGCCGCGCCAGGAGGCATGAAGTGCACCAAACGGTGGTAGTCCGCTTTCCGAAACAACAGTGGCTCTTTCATCTGCGCGAAGTACTGGCGGAAAATCGGATCTAGAACCTCATCGGTGGCCTTGATATCGGCCGACCAGATATCCTTCCCCAAGGTCTGCTGGGCGGCCTCGATCTCAGCGACGGCGGCCCGCATTGTGGTCACTCGACTCTGGGCGAATAGATCCTCAGGTTGTTCGCCCTTCGCCCAGGCCTCAAGCACCTCCCGGTTGGTGAAGTAATTTTCGATTTCACGACGCGACCATGTCAAGGCTTCCGCGCCGAGGTCCCTTGGTGTTCGGTCAAGTCTATCGAATATCGCGACGCCTGAGACGTCCGGCTTAGCCTCCCGCAGCGCGTAGAAGTGCCGCTGCACCTTGCTCGGATCGTTGGCGACATAAATGACGAAAGGACGCTCAAGCACTTCCCGAGCCGGATGGTTCAGCTTCCGGGCGAAAGCGAGGAGCACCGCGAGGTCGGTCGATCCCTCGAGGTATAACACCCAACCCTGCGATTCCGCCTGATACAAATGATCGATCGGATAGTCGGCCAGCCATTTCCTGACCTGGGAACCGCGATCATCAATGCGGTGGGGCTTGCCGACGAATGCGACCAGCGTGTCCTTGCGTGCCGCTTCCTCCAGGACGACCTCAGAATGGCTGGCGGCAATGATCTGGCTGCCGTGTTGCTGCGCGAGTTCGCTGAGCAGATTGTAAGTCTCCCGCTGCCGGACGATCTCCAGGTGAGCGTCGGGTTCGTCGAGCAGCAGCGTCGTTCCCGGATTGGCAAGGACATATGCAAGCAAGAGCAGGATTTGCTGTTGGCCCCGTCCGGAGGAGGAGATGTCAAGGGTAGCGTCATTAACCTGGTAGGCCATCGTGATCTCGCCACGCGCGGCGACACTTTGTGGCGGCAGTAGAGTCACGCCGAATAATTGCCGCATGTGCGAAACAAGCTGTTCCCAAGGGTCTTTCGGCGGTCGCGGCGGTTGCCAGAGCTGATGGCAAAGATTGCGCAACACCTGCGCGGTCTGCCCCTCGCCGATCAACACCTCGATACGCCCCGGTTCCCACTTCGGTTCTACCGCAGCCAGCCCCGACATCGCTGGCAGCAAGGCGACACGGACAGCGCCGGCGGCATCTGGTATCGGCATTCGCCCAGAACCGCGCTGATCAGAAAGGCGCTGCGGACGCACGTAGATGACTTCAGGCCCCGAGTAGTCGAACTCAAGGCCGCATTCCCAAGCGCCGCTCGATCCGACGCCATTCAACGTTATGTCGATCCGGAGATTGCGCGTGACGGTATGGCCGTTCTGCCGTGACCCCTCCCTTACGCGTAACCCATGCCACAGCAGGTTCGTCTCAGGGACGGGAATCGACACTAGGTCCCTGCGGTTGATCGGTACGCCGACTCGCTCCCGAGCCGTCGAGCCCGTGCCGCGTTCGGCCTGCCAAGCTTTCAGTCCCAACTGCCACAATGCAATGGCCTGAAGCGCTGCGGTCTTGCCGGAGTTGTTGGGGCCGCAGAGCACCGTCACGGGTCCGAGTTCGATCTCGGCGTCGGCAAACGCCTTGAAATTTCGAATTTGGAGTTTGGTCAACACTTGGCAGCCTCATGGAACTGTCGCCCATCCAACGCTACGGCATCGCCGGAGCCCACAGACCGGGCGCAGCGGCCGGGTGAGGACGATATCCCGCCGGCATGAGATACCACACTTCGTCCAGATGATGCACCCACACGTCATTCCATCCTAGTTGGGCTTGACCCGCGTCAATACTGCGCATGACGTGGTATCGAAGCCTTGCTGGGGACGGAGCGTATGCGGCCGATCAAGGTATGGGACCTGCCCGTGCGGCTATTCCATTGGGCTATCGTGGTCCTGATTTTCTTTTCCTGGGGGACGCAGGAGCTCAACTACATGGACTGGCATGTACGGAGTGGTTGCACGATCCTTACGCTGCTGCTGTTCCGTGTAATGTGGGGCTTCATCGGCAGTGACACGGCCAGATTCACCCGCTTCCTTCGAAGCCCCTCGGCGGCGTGGCGCCACCTTGCCCATTTGCGGCGGCCGGAGCCCGACCGCGAAATCGGGCACAACGCCGCCGGCGGGTGGATGGTGCTGGTGATGCTGGCGCTAATCGGTGTGCAGGCGGGGACCGGACTGTTTGCCAACGATGACGGCGACACCGAAGGGCCACTGATGCATCTGATCGACAAGGACCAGAGCGATCGGCTGAGCCACATTCACTCGTTAAACTTCAAGCTGATCGAGGGCGCGATCGTGCTGCATGTGCTCGCTATCATTTGCTACGCGTTTCTGAAGCGGCAGAATTTGGTGCGACCCATGGTGACTGGAACGAAATTGATGCCGAAGGACACGCCGGCGCCTCGGTTAATAAGCCCGGTTTGGGCCGCGGCGGCGGCGGTGGCGGCTGCCGGGACCGTGGCTTGCTTGATACGCTTGTAGGGCGGGGAACATCGCCCCAAGCAAAGGTCTCCAGCAAAGGTCCCCCTGGTCGCCTTCACCCCCGCGCCAGAAATCTCGCGAACGCCGCCAGTGTCGTGTCCGAAACGTGATGCTCGATCCCCTCGGCATCCGCCTCCGCCGACTCGAACGGCACCCCGACCGCCAACAGCAAATCGACCACCACCCGGTGCCGGGCTCGGACCTTGGCGGCCAAACTCTCGCCGGCCTCAGTGAGGAATACACCGCGGTAGGGTTTGGCCACCGCCAGTCCCTCCCGTTTCAAGCGCCCGATCGTCTTGATCGCAGTGGCGTGCGCCACACCCAACCGGCGAGCAATATCAGTCGGCCGAGCCTCGCCGTCATTCGTGAGAAGGTCGGAGATCAGCTCGACATAGTCCTCCTGAAGCGCCCCGGATTGAGCGGAGCGCGCCTTGCCGAAGCGACTGGCCTGCGTCGGTTCCTCGGGCAGGGCCGAACCAGGGCGTATAGGGTTTTCGGTCATCAGGCCGGACATGTTCGTTTACCGCCCCTCGGTCTGCCGAATTCAAAAACTTTGCAACAGCAGGATACCATTCAGGCCCAGCACGACAACCGTTGCGGCCGCGGCCAGCGCCTGAATCGAGCGCCCGATCACCAGCCCCGCCATCACCTGCGGGCGACGGATCAGAACCAGAAGCGCGATCATCGGCACCGGCAGCACCAGGCTCAGCACCACTTGGCTCATGACCAGCGCATCGGTCGCCTGCACGCCCATCGCCACAACCACAACCGCCGGAACCATCGTGACCACGCGCCGAATCCACATCGGGATCCGAAAGCCGACAAAATCCTGCATGATGACCTGACCCGCCATGGTCCCGACGACCGAGCTGGACAGTCCGGACGCCAGCAGCGAGGCCATGAAGGCCCCGGCCGCCACCACCCCCATCAGCGGCAGCAGCGTATGGTACGCGGTCTCGATCTCACCGACGTCGGAATGGCCCTGATGGAACATCGTCGCCGCCATCGCCACCATCGCCATGTTGACCAACCCGGCCAGGCTAAGCGCGATCACCACCTCCACATTGGAGAACTTCACCAGTCGCCGCCGCTGCGCCTCGGTGCATGCCTTTACTCGGTTCGTCATCATGGCCGAGTGCAGGTAGATCGCATGCGGCATGACCGTTGCGCCCACAATACCGACGGCCAAGGTCACACTGTCGGCTCCGGCGAGTTGCGGTACTACGGTGTGGTAGAAGAACTGGCCCCACTCGGGCGGTGCAATGAACAGTTCCACCAGATACGCCAGGCCAATGATGCCGACGAAACCGGTGATGATCAGTTCGATCGGGCGGAAGCCGCGGGACTGGAAGGTCAGCAGCCCCAAAGTGATGGCGAAGGTGATCAGCAACCCCACCAACAGCGGCAAATGGAACAACACGCTGATACCAATGGCGGCGCCGATCGATTCCGCGAGATCCGTGGCCATCGCCGCGACCTCGCTGGCCAGCCACATCACGATGACCAGAGGCCGCGGGAAATGCGTGCGGCACAGCGCGGCCAGACTGTGCCCGGCAACGATCCCCAGACGAGCTGAAAGCGCCTGGAACAGCATGGCGATCGCGTTCGCCAGCAGTACGACCCACAGTAGCATGTAGCCATGCCGGGCGCCCGCTTGGATGTTGGTCGCGAAATTGCCCGGATCCATGTAGGCGATAGAGGCAACCACCGCCGGACCGATAAACGGGATGACACCGCGGAGGCTGACGCGCCCGCCGCTCAAGGCGGCTTCACCGGCGCTGGCAGTGCGATCGGACAGGCTGGGAAGGACCCCAGCCTCGCTCATGCTCTTGTTCCCAAAAATGAAGCGTCAGCCATCTCTTGCGACCTCTGCCATAGAATGTAGCCTGGGCTACATCTTCGAGTCGAGGAAATTGGGTGCCTTCGCCCGGAGTCAACACTCCAGGCAATCGCTTTTTTTGACCTGCATCCACCAGAGAAGCCGATCCGAAACATCGCCCCAGGGTCAACCGGCCAGGCAACAATCGAAGATGCCGCCACCTCCAAGCAAGCCGCGTCGAAACCACCCGCTTTGTCTTCCCCCCGCCGCGAAGTGTGCTAAAGCCCCCCGCCCATGCGTCATTTCCTCGACTTCGAAAAACCCATCGCCGAGCTGGAAGGCAAGATCGAAGAGCTCCGTCGTATGTCGGAGCCCGATGGCATTAACATCGCCGACGAGGTCGCCCGGCTCACCACCGTTGCCGACCGGCAGTTGCGTACGACCTATGCGCGTCTCACCCCGTGGCAGAAGACCCAGGTCGCGCGGCATCCCGACCGCCCGAAGGCACAGGATTACATCGACGGCCTGATCACCGACTTCATCCCGCTCGCCGGTGATCGTGCTTTCGCTGACGATGCGGCGATTCTGGGCGGTATCGGCCGGTTCAATGACCAACCCGTCATGGTGCTCGGTACCGAAAAGGGCGTCGACACCGAATCGCGCGTGAAGCACAATTTCGGCATGGCGCGCCCGGAGGGCTACCGCAAGGCCCGCCGACTGGTCGAACTGGCGGGTCGTTTCGGCCTTCCAGTCCTGACATTTGTAGATACCTCCGGCGCGTTTCCCGGCATCGACGCGGAGGCTCGTGGCCAGGCCGAAGCCATTGCCCGCTCCATCGAGGCCTGCCTGCAAGCCCCGGTTCCGATCGTCGCGACCATCATCGGCGAGGGCGGCTCCGGCGGCGCAATCGCGCTGGCGACCGGCGACCGGATCCTGATGCTGGAGCACGCGGTCTATTCCGTGATCTCGCCCGAAGGCTGCGCGAGCATCTTATGGCGCGACCCCGGCCAGGCCTCTGTCGCGGCCGAGGCGCTGCACCTGACCGCCGAGGATCTCTTGCGCCTGAAGTTGATCGACCAGATCGTGCCGGAGCCTTTGGGTGGCGCGCAACGCGACAAGTCCTCGACCCTGCAGTCGGTCAGCGCCGCCGTCCAGGAGGCGTTAGGAAGCCTGAGCGGCATGGACGGGGCCTCGCTGCGGGCCAAACGCCGGGAGAAGTTTCTGGCGATGGGGCATGAAGCCGTCGGGTGATTGGCCCAAACGACTAAACTCTGCTTAGCTGCCGCTGGGGGCTTCTGGTACAGACGTCATGCGTGAGGAAATATCAGCCTACAAACGGGAACGCATTCTGGAAGAGGCGGTCAAGCTCTTCTACGAACGCGGCTTCAGCGGCACGACTCTCGATGATATCGCCGGCAAGCTGGGCGTAACGAAGCCGTTCATCTACACCCATTTCCGCAGCAAGGTCGAGCTGTTGGAGGCGATTTGCCGGCCAACTATCGAGAAGTCCCTCGCCGCTATCGCTGACGCCGCGGAGCAGCGTGGCAGCGCGTCGGAGCGGTTGTTCAACGGCGTGGTCAATTTCACCAAGGTTGTGTTGCAGCGGCAGGCCAACATCGCGGTTTATTTCCGTGAAGAAAAGAGCCTCTCGGAGGCCGGCCTTGGCGAAATCAATGCGATGCGCAAGGCTTTCGATCGGGTCCTGAGCGATCTGTTGGACGAAGGCGTGAATGCGGGTGAATTCCACATCGCCGACATCCGCGTGGCCGCGCTCGCCATCGGCGGTATGGTCAGTTGGGCCTACACTTGGTACCAGCCTGGCGGTCGTCTATCGATCGACGATGTCGGCGCTCAGATGGCTCGGTTTGCTGTCGAAATGGTGGGTGTTCGGTGGGCAGAGGCCGTTACTACTCAACCTTGAAACCGTACCGCACCCAGACCGCGCGCGCCTCGGTTGTGGTTAGGAAGGCGAGGAAGGCTCGGGCGTCCGGCGTATCGCCTGCTTTGGTCACGGCAAACGGGTAGGTGATAGGATCGTGGCTGCTGTCAGGGAACACGCCGGCGATAGACACAGCCTTTGAAGCCGCCGCATCAGTCGCGTAGACGATGCCAACCGGCGCCTCGCCCCGCTCGACCAGCAACAAGGCTGACCGAACGTCCGCTGCCGGCGCGAGCCGGGAGGAGAATTTGTCCCATAAACCCAGCTTGCGCAGCGCCTGTTCGGCGTAAATCCCGGCGGGCACGTGCGCTGGGTCGCCGATGCTCAGCCGCCCATCGGGACCGACCAGCGCGGACAGGTCGAAGCCCGGCTTAATGTCGACATGGACCGGATGGTTCGCGGGCACCACCAGCACGAGTTCGTTGCCCAGCAGGTCCTTGCGTGTGCCGGTCGCGATGAGGTCTTTCTTCGCCAAATAGTCCATCCATTGCTCGTCCGCCGAGGCGAAGACGTTAGCTGGCGCGCCCTGCTCGATCTGTCGCGCCAGCGTGGAACTGGAGGCGAAGGAAAGGCGTGGCGCCTCGTGCCCGGCTTTGGCCCACAGGTCAGAGATTTGCTTCATCGCATCCGTCAGGCTGGCGGCGGCGAATACCGTCAGCGCCTCGGCCCGGGCCTGGAGCGGGGCCAGCACCAGTAGAACCATCAGCAGGAAACGCATGCAACCTCGTCCGGTCAGGGTTTGAACGATGGGGTGGTGCCGGCAACCGCGTGAAGCTGCGCCGGCGTCAGGACGTGACCATAGACGCTGGCATTGAACATCGCGGCGAGCGTGAGCGGATCGCCTCCGCGCAACCACGCAAGACCCAGCAGGCGATTGATCGAGGGGGGCTCCTCGATCCAGCCGAACGGCTCACGCGGCGCGATATAAGCGTGCGACTCGCGCACGGCACGCAGACCGGACCACGGCGCCTTGGCAAGCACATCCTTGGCCTCCGGGTCGGCCAGGATAATGATGTCCGGATCGAGCGTCCGGATCGTGTCGGCCGTCGTCGGGCGGAAGGTGCCGGTGCCGTCCGGCGCGACAACCCGCCAACCCAGGCGGGCGAAGATCGCCGTCACGTCGGTGTTCGGCGCAGTCGCCTGCAGACCGTCGGCGCCGCGGGCATAATATACGCTAGGATGAGATTCTTCCGGCATCGGCAGCGCCAGGATCGCCTCGGCGACACGGGCAACCGCTTCGGCCTGATCCGGATGGTGCAGGATTTGCCCGAGGGTGCGGGCGACCGCTGGGATCTGATCCAGTGCACCGTCGAACAAGAGTGTCGGGATACCGGTCTTCTTTTGTGTATCCTGCGCCAGTTGCTTGTAGCGCGGCGAGACGGTGCCGTAGTCGATGATCAGGTCGGGGTGCAGCGCCTGAATCTCCGCCGTATTGTCCTGGGGACCGGTCAGACGGGGCGCGTTGGGCAGGCCGTTCGCCGCCGGCGCCAGATCCGACCTCGCTTCCTCGCTGATCGGTCCGGCGAATCCGAGCATTTGTCCGGGCGCGATCGCTGCCAGCAACACGGAGGCGGGTGGGCCGGCGGGTAGTACGTGCTCGATTCGGTCCGGGATCGTGACCTTGCGCCCGGTCGCATCGGTGACCTCCGCGGCCAAGCCGGGCGAGACGTAAAACAGGACCAAAATCAGGATCAGACGCTTCATCGAGTAAGTCTCCTGGGCGCGACGATATGTCCATCCGGATAGAGCGGCAACCGCCCTTGGGCGCGCCCGATCCGTTGGGCGATTGATCTCCGGCGCGCGGCGTGTTTCGGTGCGCCATGGCACCGTCGAAGGCATCGCCCCAGGCAAAGGCTTCATCGCCGCCAGCAGGCAAGGCGACCAACCGCCTGAGCATCCGCGTGGACCTTGCGTCCGGCGCACGCATTGGACCCGGCAAAGTCGCGGTGCTGGAGGCGATCGCCCTTGCCGGCTCGATTTCCGGGGCGGGCCGAGCGTTGCACATCTCCTATCGGCGGACTTGGGAACTGGTGGAGGATCTCAACGCTTCGCTGGGCGCGCCGGTGGTGCAGACAGCGGCCGGCGGGAGCGGCGGTGGCGGCGCCAGCCTGACGGACTTAGGCCAGGCCGTAGTGACCCGCTATCGCGCTATCGAAGCAGAGTGCGGAGCCGCCGCCAAAAAGCATCTGGCGGCGCTGCAACGTGCCGCGCGTGGTTAACGTGCGGAGGTAGAGCGAGCCTTGGATTGGCAAAGCCCGGCCGGGGAGCGACCACCGGCCGGGGAATACCGGCTTACAGGCCGGCCTGCGTCACGAATTTCGTATTGAGATAAGCCTCGATCGCTTCCGAGCCGCCTTCCGTGCCATAGCCCGAGTCCTTTACGCCGCCGAAAGGAACCTCGGGAAGCGCCAGGCCATGGTGGTTGATCGCCATCATGCCGGCCTCGACGGCCGCCGAAATGGCATTCGCCGTCTTCGCCGACCGCGTATAGGCGTAGGATGCGAGGCCGAACGGCAACCGGTTTGCCTCGGCGACCACATCATCAAAGCCGCGGAACGGCGAGATGATCGCCAAGGGCCCGAACGGCTCCTCGTTCATGACCCGAGCTTCGGTTGGCACGTCGGTCAGCACCGTGGGCTCGAAGAAGTTGCCCTTGTTGCCGATGCGGCTGCCGCCGGTGCGAACGGTTGCGCCCTTCTGCTGGGCATCGCCGATGAAGGTTTCCATTGCGGTGATGCGGCGCGCATTCGCGAGCGGCCCCATGGTCGTGCCGGCTTCCAGCCCATCGCCAACCTTCAGCTTCTTCGTATGGGCGACGAAGCCATCGACGAATTGCTCGTAAACCTTCTCCTGGATCAGCATTCGCGTTGGGGATACGCAGACCTGCCCAGCGTTGCGGTATTTCGCGCCCGCCAGCAACTTGCTGGCGACATCGATGTCCGCATCATCGAACACAATCGCCGGGGCGTGACCACCCAGTTCCATCGTTACCCGCTTCATGTGCGCGCCCGCAATCGCGGCCAACTGCTTGCCGATGACGGTCGAGCCGGTGAACGACATTTTTCGAATGACCGGGTGTGGGATCAGATATTCCGAAATTTCCGAGGGCACGCCGTAAACCAGGTTGACCACCCCAGCCGGAACCCCTGCGTCCGCAAAGGCTCGGATTAATTCGGCGGGGGAGGCCGGTGTCTCTTCCGGCGCCTTCACGATGATCGAGCACCCCGCCGCCAGAGCACACGACAATTTCCGCACGACCTGGTTGATCGGGAAATTCCACGGCGTGAACGCCGCGACCGGGCCGACCGGCTCCTTGATCGCTAGTTGATACACGCCCTCTGTGCGGCTCGGGATGACTTGGCCGTAGGTGCGGCGAGCTTCCTCCGCGAACCAGTCAATGACGTCGGCGCCCGCGAGCACTTCGCCCTTGGCTTCAGCCAGCGGCTTGCCCTGCTCCATGGTCATCAGACGAGCGACGCTATCCGCGCGCTCGCGCAGGATGTCAGCGGCTTTGCGCATAACCTTCGAGCGGTCAAAGGCGGAGACTTTTCGCCAGGTCCGGAAACCTTTGTCGGCAGCTTCCAGGGCGCGGTCGAGGTCGGAGATCGCCGCATGCGGGACCGTGCCGATCTTATCACCGGTGGCCGGATTGACGACGTCAATCGTGCGGCCGGCGGCGGCGGCCCCCCAGGTCCCGTTGATGAAAAGCGAAACGTCAGAGTACATGTTTTCTGTCCTGTTGGTTGTGGACCTCGACCGGACACATGGCACCAACCGTCTGAACCTTCAACCAAGCGCCGGCCGTTATGTCCCACTACGCATGACGAAGAGGTCGGATCGCGAGCACCGCCGCGCCGGACGCAAAGAGCGCGAGCCCTTGCCACGCCTTCGACCCAGTGGTTCAATCCGGATACGCGCCGCCCGGTACCCCGATGCGGTGGCCGCCCCTGACGCACTTGAGGTCGCGCGGGCAGGCGCTTCCGCGCTCTCCTTCGGCAAGATAGGTTTCTGCTATGTCGTATCGCCCAGTCCTCCTGCTCTCGGCTTTGATCGGGGCGAGCGTCCTACCCATATCTGTTCGTGCCGCCCCGCCGACAGCCATTGTGCTCGCCGCGGACGACGGCGTCGTGGTTCATGAGGCCTGGGCACGGGCTTCAGCGGGTGCGGCCAAAACCGGCGCTGCCTACGTCACGCTAATGGGAGGAGCCCAGCCCGACAGTCTGGTCGGCGTCAGCACACCGATTGCCGCGAACGCCGAACCACATGAAACGATCAACGATAACGGCATCATGAAAATGCGTCCGGCCGCGGCGGTTCCGATCCCGGCGCATGAGATGGTGACGTTCGCTCCAGGTGGCACCCATATCATGCTGATGGGTCTGAAACAGCCGCTCGTCGCGGGGCAGAGCTTTCCGCTGACCTTGACCTTCGCCCACGCCGCCCCCGTCACCGTCGACGTGAAGGTCCGCGCTTTGGGTCGCGGGACGAATGGCTCGATGAGTGGCCACAACGAGATGCAGATGCGTTAGCGCCCGGCCAGGTGAGGCAAGGGACCTCAAAGAGTGCTTCTAGATTATCTAATAGACTGGGGGCGCCCGCTCGTCGCACATCCTCACTCGAACCGACGCTTTGGCTGCGGTGGCGCCGGAAAACGCCCCATCCGGGCGTTCCAGTAGGCCCACGAACGCGGGTCAATAATCCCTGGCGGCGCATTGTCGAGAGCCTCCCTCAAGTCATCGGCCGAAAGGTAATTCCCGAGCACCTTCATCTGCTCGTGCGTTGCGCGCGCGAAGGCGTAGGCGAGGAAACGGATCGGATCGGCCAATGCCTCAACAGGCGGTTCGAACCAGATCAGGCTCTCAGCCAACGCAATAGTTTCATCGTTGAGAGGAAGCGGGGTCACGGAACCGGACCTTGTGCACCATCTGCGACAATGACCGGCAGCTTATCGAGATCAACTGCGGAGGCTGCCCGGGACAGCCGCTCCTTTGTCTCGTCTGGCAGCGTCCGAACATTTCCTTCGTCAAAATAGCTCAGAGCCTTCAGCGTGATCTGAGGATTATACTGCGCCCCATATAGAGCACGCGCACTCGCCAACGCGGTTGGCAAGTCGATACGCCCGTCCGTCAGTATGGCGTCGATGTCGATATAATCTTTCGCCTCGGCACGCATCTGGACAACGGACGCCTTGGTCCCGGCAAGATCGAGCAGCGACGCAATCCGAAGGCCATTATCCGGCGCGACCAGAGGCGGCCGCAACCTCGGCAACGCCGGAACGCCGAAAAACGACAGCCTCACCCGGCCGCCGCGATCGACCACGCAGCCCAGAGTGTTTGGCTGTCGCTGCGTGATCGTGGCCTCCGCCAGAAAGGGAATGGCAAGCGTAACCGTGTCCGGATCGAGCGGGCGGTTTCCGAAAAAGTCGAAATCAACGGATTGTCGGTGACCAAGATGCAAAGCGATCGCCGTGCCCCCGTAAAGTACGAACTCCAACGGCACTTCAGCAAATTCGTCCCACAGCCGGCGCTGCGACGGAGGAAGAATGTCGAGACGGGGTAAAAACGGGTCCGGCAAGGGAACTCCTCTCTGTCCGCGCATTATACCGAGAACTCAGGGAAACCGCTAAACTCCGCCGTCACGCTTGCAGGGTCCGGTCGCGGAGCCGATCTCTTGGGAGGGCCGTCGTCTGCTCTCGCCGGGCGGCACTGGGCCCCGGCCATGCCGCAAGTCATGGCCACTCTACGGAGTTCACAGTGACCCTTCGGCCACGCCGTCACCTCACAATGGCCCTCCGGCAAGGTCGTGACTCATTCCAGCCGGAAAACCGCCCGCGCGTTATTAACTCCCGTCCCCCCCGTCGGTAGCAAACCCCCGCTTTCCGGCACGTAATGTGGCCAGGAGCGAGCATGAGCCAGGATACCGGCGGCCCAGACCCCTCGTTTGAGGATCGTCTGAAGGCCGCCCGAAGCAAGCAGGGTCTCGACGCCCCACTGAAGCGACCCTTGAGTGATCAAGATCAGCTCGGCGGCTCAGCGTGGGGCGTCGGCGCGCGGGTTGGGGTGGAATTGGTTGCGGCCCTTGTCGTGGCGGTTGCCATTGGTTACGGGCTGGACCGGGTTTTCCACACCACACCCATCCTGACGGCGGTGTTCGTACCCCTGGGCGGTGCGGCAGGCGTGGCAAACCTTTGGCGCCTGTTCGCACCAAAGAAGTCGGATAAAGGGTAGGAGCAGGCAGCGTGGCGGCCGAAGGTTCGAGCAGTATTGACGCACTGGGACAGTTCCAGTTGCATCCCTCCCTTGGCGCCATCGGCGCTTCGGTGAACTTTACCCAATCGAATCTGATGATGGTGGTGTCCGGCCTCCTGGTTGTCGGCCTGCTCTGGATTGGCATGAAACCCAGGGCGATGGTGCCGGGCCGGCTGCAGGCGACGGCGGAGCTCGGCTACGAGTTCATCATGTCCATGTGCGTCGACAGTATCGGGCCTGAGGGACGCAAATTCTTCCCATTCGTGTTCACGCTTTTCTTCTTCATTCTGTTCGGCAATCTGCTGGGCGTGTTCCCGCTGTTTTTCACATTTACCAGCCACATCATGGTGACGCTGGCGCTATCGTTGCTAGTGTTCATCCTGGTCACCGCGGTTGCGCTAAAGGAGCACGGGCTGCATTTCTTCAGCTATTTCCTGCCGGAGGGCATCCCCATCGCGCTGGCGCCGCTGCTGGTGGTGATCGAGGTGATCTCTTACATCTCGCGCATCATCTCGCTGTCAGTTCGTCTGTTCGCCAACATGATGGCCGGCCACGTGATGCTGGAGGTGTTTGGCGCTTTCATCATCATGCTGGGTGGCCTCGGATGGCTTGGCTACCTCCCGGCTGCCCTTTCGCTTGGGCTCAATACGGTCCTGATCGGATTCGAGCTGCTGGTGGCCGTCCTGCAGGCTTACGTGTTTGCGGTGCTGACCTGCATCTACTTGCATGACGCGGTTCACCTGCACTGATACATCTTAACCCTTGAACAGCCGGGCTGTTTTGTTGGCCGCGTGACTGGATGATCGAAAGGAAATCGGACTATGGATCTCAATTCCGCCAAGATGATTGGTGCCGGACTTGCCGTGATCGCCCTTGCCGGGGTCGGCGTCGGCATCGGGCAGATTTTCGGGTCGCTGGTCACCAGTGTGGCCCGCAATCCGGCGGCGCGTGACCGTGTGTTCGGCCTAGCCATCCTGGGATTCGCGCTGACTGAGGCCGTCGCGCTGTACGCGCTGGTTATCGCCTTCATCATCCTCTTCGTCTGAAAAAGGCGCGCGCCCCTCGCGCTCGGCATCGCCCATGAAGTTGTTCGGCCGAATGTTTTCGCTTTCGAGACCAGCCCTGACTCTGCGTCCCTGAACTCTGCGTCCCTGGTGACGCTGCCCGCCACCGCGATGGCGGAAGGCATGCCACAGCTCGACTTCAAGACCCCGCTCACCATCAGTCAGGTGGTCTGGGGAGCGATCATCTTCGTTGTCCTGTACATCATGCTCTCCCGAACCGCTTTGCCGATGGTGGCGTCGGTGCTGGAGGAGCGCGCAACGAAGATCGCCAAGGATCTGGACGAGGCCCGAGCAGCCAAGGCCAGGGCGGATGACGGCATGAGGGAAGCCGACGAGGCAACCGCCAAAGCCCGCGCCGAATCCCAGGCTGCGATCAACGCAGCGCTCGACGAAGCCAAGACGGCCGCCGCCGCTCAGGCCGAGGTCCTCAATACGCGTCTGGAAAAGCAGTTGCAGGAGTCCGAAACCCAGATCGCCCAGGCACGCGCCTCGGCCATGAGCGCGCTTAGACAAGTGGCGACGGAAACCGCCGCGACCGTGGTCACTCGGTTGACCGGGAAAGAACCGGATGCCGGCCGGTTGGATAGTGCCATCGGGACGGCGTTGGCCGCCCGCGGAATTGGCTAGTGGTCCGATCCCGACCGAAGCATCCTTGCGGTCGGGTAAATCGGCCGGCCAAAACAAGGACTAGTGGATATAATCTGGCGGCACTATCCGCCGGATAATATCCACTAGTCATGATCGTGCTGAGCGGAACCTTTCAGGCGTGTCGATCGCGCTCTGGGATCTGACAGGAGCGGACAACGATGCACCACGAAGCAAGCTTCTTCGCCGAACCCAGGAACTGGGTTGTGTTCGCGTTCATCCTGTTCTTCGTCCTGTTCGGGAAGAAGCTCTGGGGCGCGTTGGCCGCGATGCTGGATGCTCGGGCTGCAGCGGTAAAGGCCGAACTGGAGGAAGCCGCGCGGCTGCGTCGCGAAGCCGAGGTCATGCTGCGTGGCGCGGAAAAACAGCGCGCCGACGCGCTAGCCGAGGCCAAGACGTTAATCGAAGGTGCCCGCGCCGAGGCCAATCGGCTATCCGCCGCCGCCGCCGCCGACGCTGAGGCCTCCGCCAAACGTCGCGAGCAAATGGCGATCGACCGCATCGCTGCCGCCGAAAAGGCTGCTGTCGATGACGTCCGGCTCGCTGCCGTGGATGTCGCAACAACGGCTGCACGCCAGGTCCTGTCCGAGGGCCTGTCCGCCGAAGCCGACTCAGGACTGATAGACCAGGCTATCACCCAACTCCCGTCCGCGCTGGCCGCTCGCCGCGCGGCATAAACTACGGCGCAAAGACTGCGACAGGTCAGGGCTTGTCGCGAAATAATCAAATCGTTGCTGAGGACGCATCTGCTGCACGACGTCATGGTCGGCACAGGCCGACCATCCATCGCTCGCGGTGGTGAACTCACGAGATCCGTGGATGATAGGCATTCGCCTACCATGACCGCCTGGGGCGATGGTGCCTCGACTGCGGCACTTGTTCTGCGGCAGGACCCTAGCGTCCCAAAATTCAAACGCCCCGTTTTCGGCGCGCGTTTCTTGCAGCGTGGGCGCGAACGGATCATTCCTACAAATCTGCTGTCCCCATCCCCGGCCGTCGAACGCCGCCATGAAGGGTCGCCCAACCCATGTCCGATGGACGCCCGACCGCGCTCTCGCCTGACCAGGCCGTGGATCGGCTGGAGACGATGCATCGGGAGGCTGTCCAGGCTCAGCGCGACGCTCTGGCGCGTTTCGCCGCCGACGGAGCCCCTCCGGACCCCGCAGAGCGAGGGCGCTTCCGCTACCCCGAACTTCGTCTGATTTGGTCGCCGACCGGCCCCACTCCAACGACGCGCCGAGCATGGGGAAAGTTCCAGGCGCCCGGCCTGTATGCCACCACGGTCACCCAGCCCGACTTCTTCCGCCCCTACCTGCTTGAGCAGCTGCAGCCGCTGGTCGAGGAGTATGGCGCCTGCATTCAGGTGCGCCACAGCGACCAGGAAATGCCCTATCCTTACGTGCTCGATCGAGACGACGAACTCGCGCGAAGCGACGCCTCGCCGGCCGAACTGGCTCGGCATTTCCCGACGCCCTTGCTGTCGGCGGTCGGTGACGAGGTGGCGGACGGGCTTTGGACGTCCGCGGAAGGGCAGCCGCTGCCCCTGGCACTATTCGATGCGGTGCGCGTCGACTACTCGCTGCGGCGCCTGCTGCACTACACCGGCACCGATTGGCGCGACATCCAGCCATGGATCCTGCTCACCAACTACCAGCGCTACATCGACCAGTTCGTGCGCTGGGGCCTCGATCAATTGGCCGACCCCGCGAGCCCGTATGACCGTCTGATCGGCCCCGGTGACGCCATCGCCAACCGCGGCGACGACCCGGTAGCGGCCGAGGGTCGCCTCGCCGCCGCGCCCTGGCACCGCTTCCAGATGCCCGCCTATCACCTGACCCGCTCGGATGGCGAGGGTGGCGTGACGATCGTCAACATCGGCGTCGGCCCCTCGAATGCCAAGAACATCACTGACCATCTCGCGGTGTTGCGACCGCATTGCTGGCTGATGATCGGTCACTGCGGCGGTTTGCGAGGCTCTCAGGCAATCGGCGATTACGTGTTGGCGCACGGTTATCTTCGGCGTGACCGTATCCTTGATGACCTGGTGCCCCCCGAAGTGCCGGTGCCCGCGCTGGCCGAGGTCCAGGTTGCCTTGCAAGAAGCAGCCGCTCGGGTGACCGGAGAACGGGGTGAGGCGCTGAAGCAGCGCCTGCGCACCGGAACCGTGGTGTCATACGACGACCGCAATTGGGAACTTCGGTGGTCGCAAGAGCGGCGGCGCATCAACCTCTCACGTGCCATCGCCGTCGATATGGAGAGCGGAACACTGGCCGCGCAGGGCTACCGGCTGCGGGTGCCCTACGGAACTCTGCTGTGTGTCTCCGACAAGCCGCTACATGGTGAGATCAAGCTGCCCGGGACAGCGAACGCGTTTTATCAGCGCGCGGTCGGCGAGCATCTCCGAATTGGCATCGCCGCGCTGGACTTGTTGCGCGGCGATCTCGGTGCTCTGCATTCGCGCAAGCTGCGTAGTTTCGATGAGCCGCCTTTCCGGTAGAATGATAAGCACTGACGCCAACCGCCGTTGAAACCAACTCTTGGGCGCATTGTCCCCGTCATGCCAGCTGGTCCCCGTCATGCCAGCGCATGCTGGCATCCACGAACTTCGGCCGGATCGACCCGCAAGCCGTGGATGGACGAAACGAGCCCGGCCATTACGGGTCAGAGAATGTCTATGGGTCCGGCGCGTAAATCTGATGCAGCATCTGCCGAGCGATGACCGGTGGCCCCACCCACCCCGCCCGCCGCCGATCCCAGTAGGATAGGAGCTATTCCTGTCAGGTTTGGGCGTGCCCCCGGCGAAAGCCGGGGTCGGGTGCTATGCGCTGTGCGCACCGAGCCACGTGAACAGGCGGTATCTCGGCCCATGCGGGGTGGGCCAAGGCCGAGGCACGGGCGCGTCAGAAATCGTTTCCGTCCACGCGCGCGGGAGGTGATAAGTGGCGTCAGCCGGACACGCGCAGGATCGGGTGGTGGCTGCACCGCAGCGAGCCGCCGAGCGCCGTCACGGCATCGTAGTCGATCGCAAACGTCTGAATGCCGTGGGCCTCGAGCTCCCTCCTGATGCGGATCTGCTGGGAGGCGATCACCAGCCGCTGTGCGTCCAGAACGCACACGTTGCAGCCCACCTGCTCCGCTTCCTCGGGGGTGACCTCGATCCAATCCACCGCCTGCAGCAACTCCGGCAGCGGATCGACAAAGGCCGCTCGGTCGAGCAGCCCGAGCCCTGGTGCGACCAGGGACATCGCGCAATCCAGATGCAGCGTCCTCGGCGTCAGCCGGATCTCACGCACCGCGTATTCAGGCCCGAGCGTCCGGCGCAGCCAGTCGATCCCCGGACGGTTCGACGCATTACCCGAACAGCCGACGTAGATTTCCGATCCATTGAGCAGGATGTCACCGCCGGCGAGAAACTTGCTCTTGTTGTCGAGTGCGGCGGGTATCGGGTTGGACTTCGGCGCCGCAATCCAGAGAAAAACCCGCTCCGTATAAAGCCGGTCAAGCAGAGCGCTGAAGCCCAGCACCTCCCGGCGGCGCCAAATCATCTGCATGTTCAGCTCGATAACGCGGTTACCGATCACCACGATGCCGTCCCGGGAGAAAAGCTGAGCGCCCTCCGCCTCCGGCGTCAGATAGGTTGAGGCAGGGGGCGCGAGCGCCTCGACCCGGTGGACGGTCACGCCGAGGTCCGCCAAAAGCACGGCGAACGCCTCCACCTGCCGTTCCATCGCGATCGCGAGATCCGGGTCGACGTGGATAAGCCGGCGTCCGCCATGGGTCCGGCACATCGCCTCGAAACTGGGAGGCATCCAATTCATATCGATGGTGAACCGGGGCACAACGAAGTCGTTCCGGGGCATAACCCCCACCACGACCTCTTCAAGCTTTCCCCATTCGTGATCGCAGCGCACTGTTTTGTCGGCGTTCATGGCTTCTCCCTTCTCTTGCACCGGAGAGCGCAAACGAACCGCCACTTTTTCGTGGCACGCCTCCAGCAGCGGCAGTGGTGACGGCCGCCGTGACCAACTCCACGTCCCCATTCACCTCGCGCTGGCGGCGCGGATCCGGCCCTCCCGGCGCATTGGCTCCTCGTCCCAATAGCTCTCTCCGCCCGGTCGTCAGACGAAATCGAGCCATCCCCGGTCAGGCTTGACAGCCGCGGCGTTCCCGGTCCGTGCTGCGAACCGTGCTATCCTGCCGGTCTATCTTGTTGACCCCAATAGAGGAGCTGCCGCCTGATGACCATACGAGATACCCCTTCGTCAGATGACGTTCGCGGCTTCGCGTTCCGCATCAGCCGCCTTCTTGGTTTGACCACAGGGGTCGGGGTGATGGCATGGGGTGCATGGAGCTTGGCGTTGACCGTCGCCATGGCCGCATGGGACGACTACGGCGCGAAGTTGGCGGCCATTTCGGCCGGCAATGCCTTCAATCAGGGCGTCCTGCAAAGCGCAATTCTTATCGCTCTCGGCGCGGTGATTCTCGAACTCCGCCGAATCGGAAACGCGTTGGACGGCGGCGGCCGAAGGTGAGCCTTTGACCGGCGGCGCCGCGCAATAACGGCTCGATGGCGATATTCAGAGTTGACATCTCCTTCAGCAGCTCGCGCACGCGATTGTCGAACAGGTTTCGGTGTATCTCGCCAAACTTTAGGCCGTGCATCCGCAGCAGGCCACGAATTGTGCCTTGCACCTGTAGGAGCGTCGCCACGATCTGGTGGCGCGCTTGCAGGGTGGTGCGGATGAGCTGCGCCTCAACTGACTTCACCTGCACCGGCCGGTAGTGACCAATGCGCATCATCTCGGCGATCCCGCGAGCGTCGCTTCTGTTGGCTTTCACCGGTCGGGTCGATAGGAAGCGCTGCGCGTAACGCGTCTCGACGCAGGCTGCCTTGAAGCCGGTGGCTACTGGGTGCCGGTGCAGCCATTTCGAAAGCCGACAGGCTTCCAGGCCCACCACGTCGATCTGATCGCGCCAAAGCCCGAGCTTTTCAATGAGTGGACCGGGTTATCTATCAACCTTGCCCTGCCAGACGAGCCGGCCATCATGGTCGAGCACGCAAACAGCGGTTTTGTGCAGAGATGTCGAGGCCAACAACCTTACGCATGGTTCGCTCCGTTCCATTGTGGTCCGTTGCGAGCCCAGCGGGGAAAGCGGCCGGCGACCGACTACCCCCCCTCACGCGATCCAGCGGCAGAGATGCAGCAAGAGCCGAATTGTCATATCTTGACGGCATGCGGTGTTCAGCGTGAGCAGGCGGCGCCACAAGCGGGATCGGGCCGACCGCTTCGGGTAATTTTCCAAAATGCTCGCCTTCTTGTCACAACCACCCGAAGGATCAGGTAATTTCCATGATGCTTAACCGCCGCGCCCTTGAGAAGGAGAGACACGTGAGGACGCTCGTCACGATCGGAGTTTGCGGAGCCATCCTCGGTGCCGCATCTGCCTGCACTACGTGCAGGACGCCAGTGAACGCCGGCATCCGCGCTGGGTCTAACACTGTCGGTTTCGGGAATCGCGCCGGCGCCCCCAACTATTATTGTCAGCCCGGGGTATGCCAGAAAACAGGCCGAGCTGATCCGGATTATCGCGTTTGTCCTGGCGGATTCGGTTCCCAAACCGCGGCGGGCGTAGCGGCGAATTAGAAACTCAACGGCGGCCTGCCGAATGCCACCACAGCGCGCGTTGATTGCTGGGAAGGATCCAACCCGCGACACATGTTGTGGTAGCGGGCCGACGGCGTTCGCGCTGGGCGCACCGACGCTGGTTGTTCTCTTGACGCCGAAGTAAAGGTGGGGCTGGACTGACTGCGCGCGCCGCGAATGTTGGGGGCGCACCTCGACCGTCTTTGCCGCCGCGACGCGCCTGAAGCCGGTGATCCAAGAACGCCGGTCGCTTTGAGACAATCAACGATTGATCAAGGAGGGAAGAGTTCGATGCATTCGCACACAGATATGTTGTCCGCCTTCACATCGAATAGAAAGCACGTGTGGTGGCTACTGCTGACAATAGTACTGGTTATGGTTGCACTGCCCGCCCGTGCCGTTGAGCGTTGGCAAACGCTGCCGCCAACACCTGCGCCGATCCCCTCGAAGCACAGCGGCCACGTCAATGCGAACGGCATCAGCATCTATTACGCCATGTACGGGCAAGGCTCGCCGGTAATTTTGCTGCACGGTGGGCTGGCGAATTCGGATTGGTGGGGCAATCAGATACCAGCCCTGGCGACGCATCACACAGTCATGGTCATGGATAGTCGCGGCCACGGACGCAGCACCCGAGATGCCCAACCATACAGCTACGATCTCATGGCGGACGATGTGGTGGCACTATTGGACGCGCTGAAGCTGCCTAAGACCGACGTTGTCGGCTGGAGCGACGGTGCGATCATTGGCATTGATCTGGCAATCCGTCACCCAGACCGCGTTGGCAAGATCGTCGCCTTCGGTGCGAACACCATGACATCCGGCATGAGGGACGATTCGGATAAGAATCCAACCTTCCTCAGCGCCATCGAACGAAACGAAAAGCAGTACCAGACCTACTCGGCAACGCCCAGGGAATACCAAGCCTTCTTCGATCAGATCACCAAAATGTGGACCGACCAGCCGAATTGGACCGATTCCCAGCTCAAGACAATAACCGCTCCAGTTCTGGTCCTGGACGGCGATCATGATGAGTTTGTCAAACTCGAGCACACGGACTACGTGGCGGCCACTATTCCCGGGGCGGGACTGATGATCCTGCCCAACACGAGTCACTTCGCGTTCTTGCAGGACCCCGGGATGTTCAATTACGCGATCCTGCACTTCCTTGGTGAGTAAGAAGATAACGCAGTTGTAGAGTGTAATGGCGTGGCGTGTCGGGGCGCTTGTGCGCACCGGGTCTTGATTGCGCGCGCCGCGCCGCTCGCGTTGTGGCGGTCGCTCCGCGACGGCGAGTGCACCTGTAAAAGCTCCCGCTGATTTCGCGAAGCTTGGCAACAGACGGCATGGTAGAGCCGCTGACAACCATCGGCTCAAAGGCCACCGCCAACTTACGGTAAACATCGAGCTTCTTCTCGAAATGTTTTGCCCGCAATTCTCTCCTCAGATCATGCTTTGCCTTAGAACTGTTTCCCAGAAGGTCGAAAACCTTTGTGAGGTGGACACCGCCGAGCGCGAAAATCCCCCGTCAACAATTCTGTTGAAGTAGCCATTCCATGTCGTCCCTACATTTTTGCAAAGGCGAATAAGCTTGCCGACGTCGCCCGGCGATGCCTTGGCTCAGGCCGCCCTACCGCCCCCCGATCGGCTGATCGCTGTGGCTCGCTTTTGCCTTTGATATGAACAGCTCGCAATTAGGATCAAGAAAGCATTCGTGCCTGAACGAAAGCGGAGATCCATCGCCTTGCGATGTAAGCCAGGAATCCATCTCCCGGCTGACCGCGGCACACGGTCCTCGACGCCCCCGACAAAGCCGCCCGCAACTGCCGCGCGGCCGAAACGCTGTCCCGCCGCCTCCTCGACACCACGCCGCTCGATCCCAACCGCTATGCCTTCGCCTATGTCGACCCGTAGGCCCCAGCGAAAAAATTCAGGCGCTGCTCGCCGCCGCGCCGAAAGCGGTCATGACGGCTTAAACCCCAGATGCGCTCGGCGGATCGGCGAGACTTCTGCGGTGGCCGGCGACCGCCAACGGCGGGACCAAATTGCGCATTAGCTGATCCAACACCGGCGCATCCACTGCGACGGTCGGCAGAATGGTCTGCTGGACCGCGTCGCCGCCCGCCCGCCGAAGGTGGGCAGCACCTTGGCTCCGATCCATTTCCTTCGCTTCCTGCTTTCAGGCCCCATGTGCTGATCAGGGGATGCAAACCGGCTCCGTGGTCTGCCACGATGACCGTACCGAGACCTTCGCTGGTCGCAGCGGCGGCGACGCATCAGAACGAACCACGCCCAGATTCATGTTATGTTCTTGACATTGCCCGCAACCAAAGCTAGAACAAACACACAACAACACACCGGACCGGCCCATGGCTCTCCCACCCAACTCGTTTCTTGAAACGATCATCGCTTTCCTGCTGCCATACTTCACCGCAGCCTCCAGGGACAAGAACGAAGCCCGGTCCGAAATCATCTACACCCTGGCCTGTTACGAAACCCGCACCAGGGCGGAAATGCTGCAGGCAGCTCACATTATCGCCTTCGGCATGACCACCCTCGACGTCCTCGCCGAGGCCAAAACCGCCGAGATGTCACAATCCATGCGCCTTCGCTACAGGGGCTGCGCCAACAACCTCAATCGCTCCACCCTCCAGACCGAAAAGGCGCTCGACCAGCGTCTCGGCGACGAACTTCCAGCCGCCCCCGCCGAAATGCAGGAGCCTGTGGACGACATGCGGCAGGCCGAGATAATGGCCGCCATTCAGCAGTACAAGGCGAAGATCGACACCCAGCGCCCCCGCGCTCACCCCGCCACCGCCCCGCACCTCGCAACAACTGCGGCGCCGGACCAAGCGTGGAACCCGGAACTCTGGGCCACCGCAATGATCAACTCGTTGCAGCAGCCCGGCGCTCCGGCCCAACCCTCCCCATAACAGCACGATCGCGCTGGGCCGAACGTCCCGGGCGCGAAAATCCCGCAATCAAACAGCCGCATCGTCAGTCCGAAAACGGTCTAACGCGCACCGCCCGGGGCAAAAAGTTCTTCCACGTCTGCCCCGGTCAGCTTCAGCGCGCCGCCATGTTCGGCGTCCATGACACTGGCAACGATGGTGCGCTTTTTCTCCTTCAGCACCTCCATCTTTTCCTCGATGGTGCCCAGCGTGACCAGCCGATGCACAAACACCTTCTTAGTCTGGCCGATGCGGTGCGCGCGATCAGTGGCCTGATCCTCGACCGCCGGGTTCCACCAGGGATCGTAATGAATCACCGTATCGGCCGCGGTCAGATTCAGCCCGACGCCGCCCGCCTTCAGGCTGATCAGGAACAGCGGCACGTCGCCGCCTGGAAACTTCTTACCGGCGTCGGCTCGGTCCTTGGTATCGCCCGTCAGCATGACGTATTCGATCTTGTCGTCCAGCAGACGCGCGCTCGATCAGCGCCAGCATCTCGGTGAACTGAGAGAACAGCAGCACGCGCCGCCCCTCGGACGAGCATGATCCCCAGCATCTCCATCAGCCGGTCGAGCTTCGCCGAGCCGGCTTTCGACTTTGCTACCGCCTTCAACTTCAGCAGCCGAGGATCGCAGCACGCCTGGCGCATTTTCAGTAGCGCGTCGAGAATGATGATGCCCGACCGGGCCAGCCCTTTCTGCGCGATCGCCGCCTGCACCTTGGCGTGCATCGCCAGCCGGATCGCCTCGTAGATCGCGCGCTGCGCTGGTCTCCATCTCGACCGGCTCGATGATTTCGGTCTTCGGCGGCAGTTCGGTGATGACCTCCTCCTTGGTCCGCCGCAGCATGAACGGGCGGACGCGGCGATTGAGCAGCGTCTGCCGCTCGACTGATCGCCATGTTTCTCGATCGGCGTGCGGTAGCGCGGACTTGAACGACTTCTGGCCGCCGAGGAAACCGGGCGCCAGGAAGTCGAACAGCGACCAGAGTTCGCCCAGATGATTCTGCAACGGCGTGCCCGACAGGCACAGCCGCTGCCGAGCTTTCAGCCGCAGACGCCTGGCGGGTGGTTTCGGCGTTGGGGTTCTTGATCGACTGCGCTTCGTCCAGGATGACCGCGTGCCATTCCTGCGTCGTACAGGACGTCGTGGTCACGGGCCAGCAACGGATAGGTGGACAGCACGAGGTCGTGTTTCGGGATCGCCGCGAAACGGTTCCTTTCGCGTGGCGCCGTGCAGCGGCAAGCACCGACAGCTGCGGGGCGAAACGATGCGCCTCGGCCGTCCAGTTCGGGATCAGGCTGGTCGGGCAGACGATCAGGCTGGGCCGGTCCAGCCGTCCCGCCGCTCTTCTCGATCATCAGATGCGCCAGGGTCTGCACGGTCTTGCCCAGACCCATGTCGTCGGCGAGCACGCCGCCCAAGTCCCGCCGAACCCAGGAATTGCAGCCAGTCGACCCCCTGCGACTGGTACGGCCGCAGCGTCGCGCGGAAAGAGGCCGGGCACCGCGCCTTGGGAATGCCGCCCGATGTGGCGCAGCGTTCGGCCAAGCTCGCGCAACGCCTCGCCACCGCGCCAGATCAGGCCGGGCGCGCTCCTCCAGGTTCGCGAGTTCGGCGGCGTCGAGGCGGCTGAAGCCGATGCTTCCCGTGATCCCGTCGATCGCCGCCGGCTGTCCAAAGTTCCAGCAGCGCCTGCAACGTTGGCCGGATGCGGGCCATCGGCAGCGACAGCAGGCGCCCATCGGGCAGCGGCAGCACAAAAGGCTTGTCGTCCGGCCTCGCTCCACAAGCTCGGCGCTTCCGGGCGCGCGATCAGGCGGACCAGCGCAGGGACGAGATCGACCGCTCGCCGTCCACCGTGACGCCGAGATGCAGTTCCAGCCAGTCGATGCCGGATCCTTCTACCAGTTCCGCATCGATCGTCTGCGTCGGCGGAGACCACCTGCACCGGGAAATCGTCATCGACCTCGACCGTCCATCCGGCGCGCGCAGTCGCGGCACCTCCTGGGTGACGATCTGCAGCCAGGTCGGGTTCGGGCCGTATCTCGCGCAGTGCGAAATCGTCGGTGTGGGCGTGCTGGTAGTAGACCGGCACCAGCTCCTGCACCGAGCCGAAGCCCATTGCCGCTAATTCGGCCAAGGCTCTCGCCTCGGCGGCGCGGTCGCGTTGGATCTCGTAAAGTATCCCGTCACGGACTGTGATTTTAGGCAGCGGCTTGAGACTGCGCGGCAGGGTAAAGGGACCATACTCATAGGCCAGGCGCGCCAGCGGCACCGCATACAGCCCCCGCCCGAGCGGCTTGGCTGATCCCCGGCCGTAGCTTGGATCGCTCGGCAGGGTACCGCTGATCAGGCGCAAATGCGGGCGCATCGTCGCTTGGATCAATTCCGGCGGCTGCATCTCCACCGGCACAGGTAGCTTCGACGCCGGCATCCGCCGCGAGAGCTGTTCCCTGACCTCAGCCGCTGCTTCCGGCGGAATCGAGGGTGCATTCAGCAGCCGAGTGACCGTGCGTTGCGGCAGGTCGAGACCGACCGGACCCATGCGCCCAGCGCCGGGATCAACGTACCAGGGGGCCGGCAGGCGAACCCCGATCAGGCCCTCGTCCAAGGCCAGGACCGCCTGCTGCGACGCGTCCGGTTTGGTGATCCAGGCGATCTGTCCCTGCCGCTCTGGACCCTCGGACAGCGCCGGACCTTCCGCGCTGCCCCACCGTGCGCGGCCGGTGGCGAGGATCCGGCGTAGCGTATCGATCGGGTCGTCGTCGGCCTGTGGTCCCGAGTAGCTGTTGCGGCGATACAGCCGTGTCAGAATGATAAGGTCCGAGGGCCGAAGGTATTTCGCCGGCGTCTGGATCTGATGCCGGGTGTAGCGCTTGATCGTGCCGGGGCTGTTGTCCCGGCGCAGCGCTACCGTCATCGCATCGATCCGTACCTGCGGTACGCCTGTGGATTGCAGCGCGGCATCTAGAACGTAGAACACTCGGGTGCGGATCGAGGCGGGGTACTCCTCGGTCAGTTCCTCCTCGTCGCGGTCGAAATCGGCCAACCAGCTTTGGATCTGTGCCGGAAGCACGGCCGTGGCAGATTCTGGAACTCTGCTGCGGCTGGAACTCCCGAGCTCGGGGGACTTGGACCTGCTTGCGCTGGGCAGCGATCAGTACGGCCGCGAGGTGCTTGCAGCCTCGGCCCATCCGGCAGGAACAGGCGCCAGCGATGCGGATGCCGTTATTGGGGGAGCGGCTGACTTTCAGACTTTGGATATAGGGATCGGGGCTGCTTCCCTGGGTCGTCGCAGTGATGACGGCGCCGCGCGCGCCAATCTCCAGCCCCTGGACGCGGCCACGCTGCTCGTAGGAGCGGCCGGCGCTCAGAGTTCCAGGGGAGAAGATCCGCTTTATATCGCCTTCCCGGATGGCCAGGGATGGGTCGATGTCGAGAGCTATGGGCACGATGTGCATATACAGAGGATGGCGGTGGTGTTCGAGTTGTGACCAGCCCCACTTATCCAGAGACTCGGAGGTGTTTCATGAAAAAGGCGTCGGATCAGGTCCGCTGGACTATCTTCGGGCGACCCGCGCCGTGACATGAACCATCAGACGCCGATTGCACGCCTCTGCTGCAATGGCCAACTGTACGAGGATGACAATGCGGCGGCCCAAGACGCCCCAAATCACCGATGGCCTCTCTGGTCATCGTCTCGGAGGGACGGGACCCGCCCTTTGCCCTGCGACCATCAAATCCGCCCACATAGCTGCCGGTTCGAGTGGGGGTGCTCGAACCGGCAGTGTCAGCGCCGCCATCGCCGTGCAACGAGATTGCAAAGCGAGACGTCGCCATCCCGTGGAGAGGGAGGCATTCTACCGGTAGGCAAGCGAATCCGGGGAAAGGCCCATGGATGACACCGTCGCCGGCGTCAGCTGACCGGTCGGCTGCAGGCCGCGGTTCTGCTGGAACTGCTCGACCGCCCGTTCCGTGCTCTGACCCCAGACGCCGTCGACGCCGCCCGTATAGAAGCCCAAACTACGCAGGCGGTCCTGAAGGGCGCGGACGGAACCGGGTTGCAGAGCGTCCGGGGGGGCATCGGCGGCGGAAGTGCCGCTTGCTGGGTGCCCAAGAGGATTCCCGGATCAAGGCCGAGTGCAGCGGCGGTCGCCTGGTTCAGTTGACCCGTCACCTGCAATTGGTGGCCGGCCTGAAACTGCTGCAACGCGTTGGAACTGTCAGGTCCCCAGACGCCGTCGGTCGCTCCGCCATACGCGCCCGCGCGACGCAAATGATCTTGAACCGCCTGCACCGCGGCCGGGGCCACGGGCTGCACATAGGCCAAGGGAGCGACGGTTTGAGCGATGGCAGATGGACTGAGTGAAGCCGCCAGAAGCCCGCCAGCGGCAAGTGCCATAAAGGGTTTCATGTTGCGCACCGAATACTGTGTATGCTGAAACGCCAAAGCACCCGATCCGTTTCCAATGAAAGAGGGGCGGCAGATCAGCTTTTAGTTAACGGTCGAAGCGGTCGCGGGGTTTTCTAAGGGATTTGTCTGGGGGGATGTTGCCAGTGCCGAGACGAGATGACGAAATTACCACGCGGCGGCGAATTCTGCGGGCGGGATTGGCCCTGACCGGCGGGACTGTCGCGATCGGCTCGGCGTGGGCCGGGGACAGTGACCCCGCGGCGGCCCAGCCAGCTCCTCCTCAGCCGGCTGCTCCGACCAAGTTCACGCCCGAAGCGGTGCACTACCAGGCCACGCCGAACGATTGGCAGAGGTGCCTCTTCTGTCAGTATTTCAAGGAGCCGAGCACCTGCGGGATCCTCACGGAACCAGTGTCGAAAAATGGCTGGTGTGATCACTTCGCTTTGCTGCACGAATAGATCCTCCGTTACCGTCCTCGACCATGATCGTTGGAGGTTGCTCCCACGCTCCGGCGTCCGATCATGGTCTAAGCTTATGTTTGATCGCGGGATTGACGCCTTCCGACTGGATCAGCGTCAGGCGACCGCGCCCTAGCCGGCGGCCAGCGTACGCATGGCCGCTGTCCGCTCGAACAGCCGTAGCAGCAGCCGGATGGCCTGGCCGCGCGGCGTTTCCAGTTTGGGATCGCGCGACAGCAGCACCGCGGCGTCCCGATGCGCCATGTGCAGGAGATGCTCGTGTTCGACCGGGTCGGCCAACCGATAGCCAGGCAGCCCTGCCTGGCGCGTGCCAAGTGCGTCGCCGCCGCCGCGCAGGCGAAAATCCTCATCGGCTATGAGGAAGCCGTCGTCGGTGTCGCGCAGCAGGGTCAGGCGGCGGCGAGCCAATTCGTTGACCCAGTCCTCGTGTAACAGCAGGCAGAAGCTGGCGTCGGCACCGCGCCCGACCCGTCCGCGCAACTGGTGGAGCTGAGCCAGACCGAAGCGTTCAGCATGCTCGATCACCATCACCGACGCTTCGGAAACATCGACGCCGACCTCCACGACCGTGGTGGCGACCAGCAGCCGGATGGTGCCGGCGGCAAACGCGGCGAGGGCGGTGTCGCGGACCTCAGGCGTCTGCTGGCCGTGCGCGAGGCCGACACGGTCGCCGAACCGAAGTTTCAGGTCGATGAACCGCTCTTGGGCGGCGGCGACGTCCAACGCCTCGCTCTCGGCGACAAGAGGACAGACCCAGTAGACCTGGGCGCCTTCGTCCAGTTTGCGCGCGATCCCCTCCAGCACCGTCGCCATGGTGCCGAGGGAGTGAAGCGTGGTGCGGATCGGCAGACGGCCGGCGGGTTTTTCGGTCAGGCGGCTGACATCCATCTCCCCCCATTGGGTCAGCAGCAGCGTCCTTGGGATCGGCGTCGCGGTCATGATCAGAACGTCGGTGTGCTCGCCTTTCGCACCGAGCGTCAGGCGCTGGGTGACGCCGAAGCGGTGCTGCTCGTCGATCACCGCCAATGCCAGGTCGCGATACTCCACGGCGTCCTGGAACAAGGCGTGGGTGCCGACGACAATCTGGATCGAGCCATCCTTGATGCCGCGCAGCAGACGTGCGCGCTCCTTGCCTTTGATCGAGCCGGTTAACAGCGCGACCGGAAGCGGGCACAGGTGGGTCAAGGTGCGGTGATGCTGTTTGGCCAGCACCTCGGTCGGGGCCATCAGGGCCGCCTGTTTGCCGGCCTCGACGGCGCGCAACATCGCCAGCAGCGCGACCAGCGTCTTGCCGGAGCCGACATCGCCTTGGAGCAGGCGCAGCATACGGCGCGGGGAGGCCAGGTCAGCGTCGATCTCGAGCAGGGCCGCTACCTGCGACGGCGTCGGCGGAAAGCCGAAACGGTGCAGGGCGACATCGCGAAGATGCGAATCGCCGATCAGCGGCTGGCCGGAGCGGGCGCGCACGCGACCACGAATCAGGGTGAGGGCAACTTGCCCGGCGAGCAACTCGTCGTAGGCCAGACGGGCGCGCAGGCGCTTTTCGGGTGCGATTCTTTCCGGGTTTTGCACGGTCCGCAGAGCTTCGGCGAATGGCGGCCATTTCTCGCGCTTCAGCAGCGCCTTGTCGTGCCACTCGGGAAATTCGGGCAGCAGCGCCAGCCCCTGAGACAGCGCGGCGGCGACCTGGCGTGGCCACAGCCCGGCGGTCAGGGGCCAGACCGGCTCGATCGTCGGGATGCGGTCGGCCTGGTCGAACGGAACCAGATGCTCGGGATGGGCAATCGTCAGCCGGCCGTTGAAGACGTCCAACTTGCCGGAGACCAGCAGTTTCGCGCCAGGCGGCGTCTGGGTTTCCCGGGTGAAGCGGAAAAACACCAGTTCCGCGATGCCAGTTTCGTCTTTGACGATTATGCGCCAGGGTTGGCGGGAGTTCGCCGGGCGCTCGTGGCGTACGACCTCCACGGCGAGTGTTGCGACGATGCCGGGTTGGGCGGCGCGGATCGTCGGCCGGTTGCTGCGGTCGAGGTAGAACTCGGGCATGTGAAACAGCAGGTCGATAATCCGATCGCCGCCGGCGACGCGCGCGATCAACGCCGCGACGGCGGGCCCTATGCCGCGCAGACTTGTCAGGGGCGCGAAAAGAGGGGCAAGCGTCTCGGTGTTCACGGGCTGACAGTTCTCAGGGGCACCGCTATATGACAGCCGGTAAATGACTCGAACCAGACCATTCAGCGCTGGACACGAGGCGCCGACGGCTGTTGTTTCGAGCAACGCATCGCGGGACGTTCGAAAACGACCTGATGATCGGGGGGTTCGTGCGCGCCCATCTCGAAAGCCTAACCGAGGCGGACCTCGATGCGTTGGAGACGGTGATGGAAATGCCCGACACCGACCTGGCCGAATGGCTGACCGGCCGCGAGCCGATCCCCTCAAAGGAGGATACCCCGATGCTCCGCCGCATGCGGGACTTTTTGCGGAACCCGCTGGCACGATGAGCGATGCGGTGAAAGTTTGGGGGGCGCCGGAAGGGTGGGATGCGTTCCTGCTGGCGCAACGTCGCCGGGAGCATAGTGGCAGTATCCTGCACGTCACCCGCGACGACGCCCGGATGGCCCGGTTGGCCGAAGCGCTGGCCTTCGTCATGCCGGAGGCGGAGATCCTACGGTTTCCGGCATGGGATTGCTTGCCGTACGATCGGGTGTCGCCAAATCCGGCTCTGGTGTCGGAACGCATCGCCACCTTGGCCCGCATGCTGGAAAAGCCGGCCGGACCGCGCATTGTTCTGACCACCGTCAACGCCCTGGTGCAACGTGTGCCGCCGCGCACGACGTTCGTCGGCGCCAGCCTCAGCCTGGCCGTGAATGGTGAGGTGAAACCGGAAAAGCTGGCCGAGTTCCTCGAAGCCAATGGTTATGGCCGAGCGGGAACAGTGATGGAGCCGGGCGAGTATGCGGTGCGCGGCGGGATCATCGACATTTTCCCGTCCGGCGAGCCCGATCCGGTGCGACTGGACCTATTTGGCGACACGATCGAATCGATCCGCGTGTTTGACGCCAGTTCCCAGCGCAGCGCCGGCAAGCAGAACAGTCTGACGCTGCGGCCGGTGTCGGAGGTGCCATTGGACAAGGAAGCGATTGCCCGTTTCCGCACCGGCTGGCGCGATCTGTTCGGTCAGGAAGCAGCGCAAGATCCGCTGTATCTGTCGATCTCGGACGGGCGGCGGCATCCGGGCATGGAGCATTGGGTGCCGCTGTTCCACCCGACGATGGAAAATCTGCTGGATTACCTGCCGGATGCAGCGGTCAGTCTTGATCACCAGGCGGACGATGTGCTGGAAGCGCGGCTGGAAATGATCGCCGACCACGCTCAGGCGCGCAAGGCCGTGCCGCGCGACGGCGAGGTGCCGTACCGTCCTATCCCGTCGGACCTGCTGTATCTGGACCGTGACGGCTGGGACGAGATGCTGTCGTTCGGGCCGCTGCTGGCATTTACCCCGTTTGCCATGCCGGAGGGGGCAAGTGGGGTTGATGGCGGCGGGCGGCCGGGGCCGGTGTTCGCGCAATCTGGTGGCGGGGTGGCTGGCGGTGCGACCGGCGGTGGTCCGGGGATTACCGTCTTCGATCAGTTGCGCGGGCAGGCGGAACGCTGGACCAAAGAAGGTCGGCGGATCGTTGTTGCCGCCTGGACGCGAGGGTCCCGTGAGCGGCTGGGCAATCTGCTGCGTGAACACGGCTTCAAGGACGTCGCGGCGGAAGACGATTTTGCCAGTGTGCGGCGCAAGCCGGCGGGGTCTGTCTCGCTGGTGGTATTGGGTGTGGAGCGCGGCTTCGTTGCCGACCGGCTGGCCCTGGTCGGCGAGCAGGATCTGCTCGGCGAGCGCATTTCCCGGCCGCCGCGCCGGCGCAAGCGGGCCGATCAGTTCATCGCCGAGGCGACCGAAATCGCCGAGGGCGATCTGGTGGTGCACCAGGAATATGGTATCGGGCGTTACGATGGGCTCGCGACCTTGCAGGTCACCGGTGCCCCGCATGACTGCCTCCGGCTGATCTACGACGGCAACGAAAAGCTTTTTCTGCCGGTTGAGAACATCGAAGTTCTGTCGCGCTACGGCAGCGAGCACCAAGGCACCGCGCTGGACAAGCTCGGTGGGGCCGGCTGGCAGACACGCAAGGCGAAGATGAAGCAGCGCATCCGCGATATGGCGGGTGAACTGATCCGGATCGCCGCGGTTCGGAAAATGCGTGATGCAGAAACGATGGCGCCCCCGGAGGGCACCTGGGACGAATTCTGCTCGCGCTTTCCGTTCGCGGAGACCGAGGACCAGTCCCGTGCCATCGCCGATGTGCTGGAGGACCTGGCGATGGGCAAGCCAATGGATCGGCTGATCTGTGGCGATGTCGGTTTCGGCAAGACCGAGGTCGCGCTGCGGGCCGCGTTTGTTGCGGCGATGTCGGGATCTCAGGTTGCCGTGGTGGTCCCGACCACGTTGTTGGCTCGGCAGCATTATCGGACGTTCTCTGAGCGGTTTGCCGGGATGCCGGTGAGGGTGGCGCAGTTGTCTCGCATGGTCACCGCGAAGGAGGCGAATGAGGTTCGCAAGGGCCTGACCAACGGTGATGTCGGCATCGTCGTCGGCACCCACGCGCTGCTGGCGAAGTCAGTGGAATTCTCCGATCTCGGGCTGCTGATCGTGGATGAGGAGCAGCATTTCGGGGTGGCGCACAAAGAGCGGCTCAAGGCGTTGAAGTCCGATGTGCATGTACTGACTTTGACGGCGACTCCGATCCCTCGAACGCTGCAGTTGGCGCTGACGGGCGTGCGGGAGATGTCGATTATCGCGACGCCGCCGGTCGACCGGTTGGCAGTCCGGACGTTCATCATGCCGTTCAATTCGGTGGTGGTCCGTGAGGCGTTACAGCGCGAGCGGTTCCGCGGCGGGCAGGTGTTCTGCGTGGTGCCGCGGATCGAGGATTTGCAGCGCATGTCCGACCGATTGCGGGAGATCGTGCCGGAAGCAAGCACCATCCAAGCACACGGGCGTCTGGCGCCGACCGAGCTGGAACGGGTGATGACGGAATTTGGTGATGGCAAGTATGATATTTTGCTGTCGACCAATATTGTCGAGAGCGGACTGGATATGCCGGCGGTAAATACTCTGTTGATCTATCGCGCCGATATGTTCGGGCTGGGGCAGTTGTATCAGCTCCGTGGCCGGGTCGGGCGAGGCAAGCAACGTGGATACGCGTATCTGACGTGGCCGCCCAACCATCGGTTATCGGTCGCGGCAGAGAAACGATTGACCGTGATGCAGACGCTGGATGCGCTGGGCGCGGGATTTACTTTGGCGTCGCATGATCTGGATATTCGCGGGGCCGGCAACCTGCTGGGCGATGAGCAGTCGGGTCACATCAAGGAAGTTGGCATCGAGCTTTATCAGCAGATGCTGGAAGACGCGGTGGCTGATATTCGCGTCGGCGAAGGCAAGCGGGCAGGCCAGGAGCGGGATTGGACGCCGAATATCTCGCTGGGGCTGCCGGTGCTGATCCCCGAGGCCTACGTTCGCGATCTGCCGGTGCGGCTGGGGTTATATCGCCGCATTGGCGCTCTGGCGTCGGATGGCGAGAGCGACGCGATGGCCGCCGAACTAGTCGATCGTTTTGGTACGCTGCCCGAGGAGGTGGAAAACCTGCTGGGCGTGGTTGCGCTGAAGCGGGCGTGCCGGGAGGCGGGCGTGGAAAAGTTGGAGGCCGGACCAAAGGGGATGGTGCTGACGTTCCGTGGCAACGCGTTCTCCAATCCCGCTGGGCTGGTGCGGTGGCTGTCGAGCAAGGGCGGTCTGGTGCGGCTGCGGCCGGACCACAAGCTGGCGATCTCGCGCGATATGGATGTAGTGACGCGGTTGAAGTTCGCGCGGGATACGCTGAAGTCGCTGGACGAGATCGTGCGGCAGGCGAAGGCGGCGTAGTGTTAGATGCGATATAATTTAGAGAGGGTTCGGTGTTCGAAAGCCTGTCTCTCCAGAGTTGATATTGATTGCGGATCGTAATTTTGTTTTGATCGCCGCTGCATCACAGGGCCGCGATTACCTCGTCGTCCATACAAGTTGGTAGATATGTTCTAGCTTGTTGACCTGTCCAGGCTCCATGTCGATCCGCCCGTTGCGGGCCAGCAGAACTTTCTGCTGGCTGGCAGTCCGAGATGCGATTGGAATACTGGGAGGTTTCGTTGCGGATCACAGCTTTAAGACTTTGCCTTGCCGCAGCGGTCCTATCGGCCGCACCACGCGTCCCGGTTTGGGGTGGTGAGAAACTTGGCCGCTACGCGGTGGACCCGAACGCCATATCGGTCTCCGGCGTCTCGTCTGGGGGCTTCATGGCGCAACAATACCATGTTGCGCACTCCAAGCAGATCATGGGCGTCGGTATCTTAGCGGCCGGACCGTGGGACTGTGCCGATACCCAGCCTGGGCTGCCGCCGGCCGTCACGGCGACGCAGTATTGCTCGCACACTTCGCCATTGGGGCTGCCGTTCCTCGGACCTCCCGACCTCGCGGCCAGCGTTGCCGCGACCAAGGACGCGGCGACGGCAGACCACATCGATCCGACGAAGTCATTGGCGAAGGCGAAGGTCTTCTTGTTCTCCGGGACGAAGGACAGCGTCGTGCCACAATCCGTCATGGACGTGTTGAACCAATACTACCTGGCATTCGTCCCCCCGGAAAACGTGCGGTACGTCAACAACGTGCCCGCGGAACACGCAATGGTCACGGACGGAAATGGAAACGCCTGCGGCCATCTTGGTTCGCCGTACATCAACAACTGCGGTTACGACACGGCGGGTGAGTTGCTTGGATTCCTCTACGGCGGGTTGAACCCGCCGGGCGACCCATCGGCCGGTAAGCTTCTCGAGTTTGACCAGACCGAGTTTCTACCGTTCGAGGTCATCAGCATGGCGCCTGTCGGCCATGTGTTCGTGCCCGCCGAATGCGAGACCACGCCCGGCTGCCGCCTGCATGTCGCGTTCCACGGGTGCCTGCAATCACAGGAGGTTGTCGGCGATGCATTCTATACGCAGGCCGGTTACAACCGGTGGGCGGCGACCAACAGGATCATCGTGCTTTACCCGCAAGCCGTGGCGAGCAACCCGGTGCCGCTCAACCCGGACGGCTGCTGGGACTGGTTCGCTTACACGGACAGCAAGTTCCCGACAAGAAGCGGCGAGCAGATTGGGGTGATCAAAAAGATGATCGCGCGGCTGTCGGCGCATTGATGATGCTGCGTGGGGCTGCTGAAAGGGGGGTAGCTCGCCTGCATCAGGCGCGGGGCATGATTCGAATAAGAAGTATAGGCGTAAATGTCATGGAAGGCTCGAGGAAACAAACGCCGTGAACCTTTGGGAAGTCGCCATAATCGCTGCGATTTGCGCCGTTGGAGTGTTTTTGTTCATATTCACTCGCAAGTGGATTGCGGCGAGGCCCCAAATTACCCCGCCTTGCGAAATGGATAAAGCCGGGTTGATTAGATGGTTAGGTCCCTATCGCGATTGGTATACGACTTCTGCTTGGCTTTGTGACAGGATCTCAACGCTTTGTAGGATCGTTCCTATAATTTCCGGATTTGCGATTGCCCTGCTATCGGCCCTCCGAGAACAGGAGCCCCCTCCGTGGAACGAATATGTAAATTACAACGTAATGATAATTGCTTTAAGCGGGCTATCGACCTTGTCCGTAGCGATCATTACGCAACTCGGGATTGCGGAGCTCGCTAAGGCTCGGGAGGTCGGGCGGATTGAGTGTGCCCGACTGCTCTCACTTGCGCAGATATTACTTTCCAAGCATGATTCTCCAGAAGAAGATTTATATAAAGCAAAACTCTCGATCCATCAGGAAATATTTCGGGTCGAACATGATCAGGCGGCGCTATACGCTTCGATTGTGGTGGGCCAGACCGCGAGTGATCGATCAGGCGCCCGCGCTGAGAAAACCCCTCCGTGATGACTATCGCGATAGGCGTCCGGAAGCCTTAAGTTTTGGATTTGGAGCTTACCGCGCCTCCTGATCCTTCCGGACGGCCGCCGGTGGCTTTCCTCGCCCGGCGACTGTCGGGTAACATCCCGCTGCCCGCGAGCGGCCGGATTGGAGGAAGCCAGAAATGTGCCTGTTCTGCTCTATGACACGGCGTCAAGTGTTTCGCGGACTGACCGCAGCCGCCGTCGGCGGCGGTGTGGCGCAGCGCCTTGCCGCCCCGGCGATCCGCCCGGCGCTGGCCGGTGCAGCGGGCTTCGCCGTTTTGGCGGCGGTGGACGCCTCGCCAGGTGCCGCCGAGCCGGTTATTTTGGGCGAAGGCCGCTACCGGTATCGAGTGGTGGAGGGCTGGGGCACGCTGCCCCCCGGGTTCACCTATAAGGATGGCGCAGCGGTCTGCGTGGACAGCAAAGACAACGTCTACGTGTTCAACCGCGGTGAGCATCCGGTGATCGTTTTCGACAGGGACGGCAAGTTCTTGCGCTCCTGGGGCGAGGACGTCGGCTTCGTCAATGCTCACGGCGCTGCCACCGGCCCCGATGACATGCTGTACCTGACCGACGATTTCGGCGCCGCGGTGCGCAAGTGCACGCCGGAGGGCAACGTCGTGCTAACCATCGGCACGCCGGGCAAACCCGCACCCCGTTTCTCCGGCGATCCTTTCAACCGCTGCACCCACACCGCGCTCTCACCGCAGGGCGACATCTATGTCTCCGACGGCTATCAGAACGCCCGCGTCCACAAATACGCGCCCGATGGGAAACTGTTGTTCTCGTGGGGCGAGCCCGGGACCGGCCCGGGGCAGTTCAACCTCGTGCACAACATCGCTTGCGATGACGATGGCCTGGTCTATGTCGCCGACCGAGAGAACCATCGCGTGCAGGTGTTCGATGGCAACGGCAAATACCAGGGCGAGTGGCACAATATGATGCGACCCCCAGCGTAGTTCGGTGAATTCTACGCCGTCCTCCGCCTGCCGGATGACGGGCGCGGTGTCGGTGGGCCAGATGTCCTCGCGCGGTTGAAGGTTGGGGGCGGCGACGGGAAACCGCACGGGAATGCGCGTCTCGCTGAACGCTTCCAGATAGGCGCTATAGGGGATGTGGTTGCCGTAGTCGTTGCACATGGCCTTCCCATTTGTCGCGCGTCCGGATGCTCGTGCTTCCTGGCATCCAGGCTGGTTCGAGGGGCGGGGGAAGGTTTTACCATAAATCGCGGTTGGGCTAAGCCGGGCAGCGGGAGCGGTGTGCGTTCAGCAGGCGATCGTTTCGCGTCGGTCAATGCGGCAGCGACGGGTCCATCGACTTATCCACCGTCACGTTCAGGTCGGTGATCAATCCGTTCGACAGGGAATAGACCCAGCCGTGGACGAGCAGGTCCTGTCCGCGCGCCCATGCGTCCTGGACGAACACGTCCGAGGCGACGTTTTGTACCTGGCGAATGACGTTCAACTCGCACAGGCGGTTCAATCGGGCCCGGAGGTCCGGGATTGCCTCGAGAGCTTCGCGATTGTCGGCGAATACTTCGCGGATCGGGTGGAGCCAGTGGTCGACCAGGCCGCGCCTCTGGCCATCGACGGCGGCCGCGATGCCGCCACAGCCGTAGTGACCTACAACGATGATGTGCTTAACCTGAATGACGTCCACGGCGAACTGAAGGACCGACAGGTAATTGGCGTCCTGCGGCGGTGCCAGATTGGCGACGTTGCGATGAACAAACAACTCACCTGGATCGAGGTCGACGATCTCGTTAGCGGGTACGCGGCTATCGGAGCAGCCGATCCACAGGTATTCGGGTGCCTGCTGGTCCTCTAGCCGGCGGAAGAAGCCAGCGTCGGCAGCGACTTTCCGCCGAGCCCAGTTTCGATTGTTGGCTTTCAGGTGATTTAGCATGTGCCACGAAACGACGAAGCGGCAAATGCGGTCAAGCCCCCTGATGCGTGGGACTGATCGTATGGACGCCTGCCGTCACAGCTGACAGCGGAGAGTCTGGACGTGCCGACTGGACCGCTCGAACCTGGCTGGCTTCCGCGAGGCGAAGTGGGTCACGGTTGGCGGCGACTTGTAGATACCGGCGTCATTAGCTCGTAAGGCGCGATGGCGGGCCGCGCGTTCTTTCCTTAAGCTCGACCGGCGGCTTTGGCCTGGTGCGGGCGGCCTCGTTGGAATGATTGACGCCGGGGATGATCGGGGCCGCGACAGGCGCGGAGGGGGTCTACAGCCGTGGCAGGCGTGCTTGACCGGGCTCCTACAGCCGCACCATAGTGAAATGGCTGTCCGCGCTCCATTACCGTCGTGCCAGGGCGCGTGGCACGGCATTTTGGAGGTGCCTCCGCATGACCTCGACGCTGCCGCCGCTTGACCCCGCGCTTCTGCCCAAGGGCGTGTGTGCCCGCTTCGTACCGGGGGTCAACGGGTTGACCGTGCACGTGCTGGAAGCCGGCACGCACGGCAATCCCTGCCTCCTGTTGCTGCACGGCTTCCCTGAAATCGCCTACTCCTGGCGCGCCATCATGCCGGCGCTGGCCGATGCCGGCTATTATGTCATCGCTCCCGATTTGCGGGGATATGGCCGAACCTCGGGATGGATCGCCGATTACGACGCGGATCTCTCGCCGTGGCGTCCGACCAACCTGGTGCGCGATGCGGTCGGCCTGGTCTATGCGCTCGGTTACCGGTCAGTGGCCGCAGTGATCGGACATGATTTCGGCTCGCCGGTCGCGGCGTGGGCCACTTTGATCCGGCCGGACATCTTTCGGTCCGTTGCATTGATGAGCGCCCCGTTCGGTGGTCCCCCCGCGGTGGCGTTCGACACGGTTCGCAACCCGCCACCGCCACCGCAAGAGAACATCAACGTGGCGCTTGCCCGGCTGCCCCGGCCGCGCAAGCATTATCATCACTACTTCGCACGGCCTGAGGCCAATGCCGAACTGATGGCCGCGCCGCAGGGGCTGCACGACTTTATGCGCGGCTACTATCACTACAAGAGTGGCGACTGGGTGCAGAACAGACCGCATCCAATTGCCGGCTGGACTGCCGAGGCGCTGGCGGAAATCCCGACCTATTACATCATGGACCTCGACCGCACGATGCCGGAGACGGTCGCACCGGAAATGCCCTCGGCCGCCGAGATCGCGGCTAACACCTGGCTGCCCGACGAGGCTCTGGCCGTCTACGTTGCGGAGTATCAGCGCAATGGCTTTCAGGGCGGCTTGCAGTGGTACCGCGTGACCACGACGGGCATCTACGCGGGCGAGCAGGAGCTGTTCACCGGGCGCACCATCGACGTACCGAGCCTCTTCCTCTCCGGTAGTCGCGACTGGGGGGTGTATCAGACTCCGGGGGCGTTCGAGCGAATGCAGAAAAGTGCCTGCACCCGCATGGTGATCTGCGAGCTGATCGAGGGAGCCGGCCACTGGCCGCAGCAAGAAAATCCAGAGAAGACAACCGCTTTGCTGCTACGCTTTCTGAAGGAGCAGGGCTAGACCATGATCGTGTGGGATTGATCCGCACTTCGGCGTTCGCTCATGGTCTAAGCTTTTGTTTGATCGCGTGATTCACGCCTTCTGACTGGATCAGCCTCAGGCGATCACGCTCTACGGCGCGGTCTCCCGCAGCGCCTGGTTCCGCGAGAACTCCGCGTACCAAGCCGCCATCACCGGATGCCCCTCCCGCCACGGGTCGGCGCCGAAACGGAAATCCAGGTAACCCAACGCGCAGCCAACCGTGATCGACCCGATATCGATGTGCTTATGCGGCGGGTCCGCCTCCAACGCATCCACCGCCCGGCTCATTGCGGCTTTGAACCGGGCGATCTGAGCGTCGCGAGCCGCTTCCGCCGGCTTGCCCTGTTCCCCGCGGCACGGCACGGCCGCATCGAGGATGCCATCGCCTAGGGACTGGAACTTCAGCGCGCGCCATCGCGTGGCGCCGTGCGCGGGGAACAGCGGAAGGGCGTCCCCTAGGCTGTCGAGATACTCGCAGATCAACTGGCTGCCGAACAACGACATCCCGTCGTCGGTAACCAGGCAGGGGACTTTCGAAAGCGGATTGTCCGCAACCAAATCGGGGGGCGAGACATGCGGATTGGCAGTATGCTTTTCGATCCGGCTTTCCAATCCTCGGACGATCGCACACGCTATGACCTTGCGGACATAAGGGCTTGTCGGCGAGTAATACAACTTCACGTCAGATATTCCTTCAGAACTTGTCCTTCTTCGCCCGTACTGCCGCGAAGCTGGCCACATCAGGCGCCAGGAGGAACGGATTGGCTTTCATCTCGTCCGCCAGGACAGACGGCACGCTGGGTTGACCGGCGCTGCGCAACTGCTCCACCTTCGCGACGAAGTCGTGCAGCGCCGGGTTCTTCGGATCGACTGCAAGAGCAAAACGGGCGTTGCTTTCGGTGTATTCGTGCCCGCAACAAACCAAGGTGTTCCCCGGCAACGCCGCCAGCTTGCGCAGACTGGCGAACATTTCCGCCGGCGTGCCTTCGATCAGACGGCCGCACCCCAGGCTGAACAGCGTGTCGCCGGAGAGCAAAATCCCGCCGTCCTTGAAGAAAAAGTTGATCTGCCCGCGGGTATGCCCTGGCGTATCGATCACCTCGGCCGTGGCTTCGCCCAGCCGGACAGTGTCACCCTCCCGCACCGCCTCGTCGAGTTTCGGCAAGCGGTGCTGATCCGCCGCGGCGCCCACGACGGGACAGTTGAACCGTGCGCGAACCTCATCGACGCCGGCGATGTGATCGGCATGGTGATGGGTCAGGAGAATAAGATCCAGCCTTCCGCCAGCCTTTTCAATCGCTTCAATGATCGGCTGGGCGTCGGCCGGATCGACGATGGCGGTGGCGCCGGTGCTGCTCTCACGCAGCAGCCAGGCGTAATTGTCCTTCAGGATGGGGACGGGGGATGCTGTGACTGTCATAGCGAACAGATAGCACGGGTTCGTTCAGGCGGAAACCGGAGGGGCCCGGCAGCGCACGATCGCGCGGAGAGAAACGTGGCAAACGCGTGAATCGTCCGATCCAACAAATAGATAAGCAATATTCGGCCTGCACACCCGGGCTGGAAGTGGTCTATAGACTAAAGCCATGACAGCGGATGCACATATCGCGGCAGAGTTCTACGGCTCGGCTCGCGGTGCCGTGACAGCGAGAATTCTCCGCGAACGCCTTCTCGCGATGTGGCCAGCCGCAACCGGTGAGTCGGTCCTCGGGATTGGCTACGCCATGCCGTATCTGCGGCTGTGGCGCGATCAGTCCGAGCGCTGCATCGCCCTGACCCCTGCACAGATGGGTGTGGCTCGCTGGCCCCCAGGCGTTCCCAACCTGTCCTGCGCCGCCGAGGAGGACTGCCTACCTTTCGCCGATCTGAGCTTTGACCGCATCCTGATGGTGCACGGCCTCGAGATGGCGGAGAACGCCCGCCGCTTGTTGCGTGAGGTCTGGCGGGTGCTCAAGGACGATGGGCGCCTGTTGATCATCACCCCGAACCGCGCGGGCATGTGGGCCTATCGCGAGAACACGCCGTTTGGCCACGGCCTGCCTTACTCCACCGGGCAGCTTGGTCGCCTGCTGGCGAGCGGCCTGTTTCGCGTCGAACGCCGCGACGCGGCCTTATGGATGCCGCCATCTCGGGTGCGGATCGTGCTTCGGAGTGCACCCTTGTTCGAGCGCGCCGGCCGGAGAATGGCGCCCGGCTTAGCCGGGATCACCCTGACTGAGGCCGTGAAGGACGTTTACGCCGCGATGCCGGTTCGAGCGGTTCTCCGTCGTCGCCTGGTGTTGGCCGAAGCTGCCTAAAGCGTGATCGCCTGAGGCTGACCCGGTCGGAAGGCGTGAATAACGCGATCAATCAGAAGCTTAGACCATGATCGAACGCCGAAGTATGGATCAACCCCAAACGATCATGGTCTAACGCCGGATCAGGACATAGTGCATCGTGAAATTGAACTCGATCGGCTCGCTACCCCCGCCGGGGTAGGGGGGGATATGCTGATCGCGGAAGAGTGACAGCAAGGCCAGGTCCAGCCACATCGAACCTGATTTTCCTATCAGTTCAACCTCTTTGACCCGCCCGTCCGACGCCGCGAGAACATGCACTTTTGCGTCGCCCTCATCTCCGTCCCGGCGGGCCTGTTCGGGGTAATATGCGTGCTCCGACACCCAACGGCTGAGCAGGTTGCGGTAGTCCGCACCCTCCCTGCTTTCGTCGCTGTCCGAGTAGGGCGTGGGATCAGCGAGGCCCTTGGAGGCCGGCCCCAGCGACATGTCGATGGTCCCCGGTATATGCGGCGAGGACCGCGGGCGAGCTTGCATAGACGGTGAAGCGAGAGGCTTGCCGAAGCTAAAATCCATCGGCGCCGGGAAATCCGACGGCTTCGGCGGGCTCTGCTTGACCGGTGGCCGCACGGATGGCGGCTTCTGCGCCGGCACGGGTTGGGCGCTTTGCGGCGGAGCCGGCGTCGGCGGGGGGAGTGGAGCCGGCTCCACTGCTGGCGGCGGGGGGAGCGGAGCCGGTTCGACCCGTGGCGGCGGCAGCTGAGGCAGCGTCGGAACCGGAGGCGTTGGCAGCTGCTCGACTGGCGGCGGTGGCGCCGGGGGTGTCGGCGCCGGTTCAGGGACCGGCGGTGGGGGCGTTGCCGCCTGAGGGGCTGGGGGTTGTGGCCGCTCGACCGGCGGGATCGGCGGCGTTGGAAGCGGGGCTTCTTTCGAAGGCGGCGTCGGAGCTGACGGCGGAGCCGACGGTTGCTGGATTGCCGGGTTTGGCAAGGTCGGGCCTTCCCGCCGGCCGGTCTCGAACAGCATCGTCACCGGCGCCGGCGGAGGCAGCATTTCCTCCGTCCCCTTGCGCCTGATCGTTACCAGTAGCAGCACTGCGATCATGGCATGGATCAGCAGCGAAATCAGCACCGCATGCCGAAACCGCCGCGACCGCCGCCGAGGTGAACGGTTCGCGAGCGCATCCATCCGCCGCGAACCTTTCAGCGGCATGATCCTGGACATCGCCGGGGACTATCGGTTCCGCAGCAGAAACACGCCTTGCTCCCCGAACAGGTTGGCCATGGCGGAGGCTCGGCGCCACGGCGAGCGCCGGCCTGCTTCGTCGGCGGCGAACCACTGCTCGACGACGTAACCCTCCTGCTCGCACAGCGTGAAGAAGTCGCGGATGGTGCAGGGATGGATGTTCGGCGTCTCGTGCCACGGACGATCCCAGGTTGCGGTCATTGGCATGCGCCCGGTGGACAGCAACTGCCAGCGCACCAGCCAATGGCCGAAATTCGGGAAACTTACCACGGCGCGGGTGCCGATCCGCAGCATCTGGCGCAGCACGGCACGCGGCTTTTCCACCGCCTGCAAGGCGCGCGACAGAACAACGTAATCGAATGCGTCGTCGGAATAGTGCGCGAGGTCGACATCGGCGTCGCCATGCATCACCGGCAGGCCAGAGGCGATTGCCCTCGTGACCTCCGCCATGTCGATCTCGATGCCGCGCGCGTCGCAGTTCTTGGTCCGGAACAAATGGTCGATCAGTGCGCCGTCGCCGCACCCGATGTCGAGCACCCGAGCGCCCGGCGCGATCATGCCGGCGATCATCGCCAGATCGACACGCATGTTTTTGGCGAGGAAACGCACCGGGTCCAGTGTGCTCACGCCTCCAGGCCCGCGTGGACGGCGCACCCGCGGAGAAAACCGGCCAGAGTGCGATGAAAATCCGGCTCGTCCAGCAGGAACGCGTCGTGCCCTTTGTCGGTCGGGAATTCCACGAACGACACGTTGGCGCCGGCGCGGTTCAAGGCGCGGGCGACGGCACGGCTCTGGCCGGTGGGAAACAGCCAGTCCGAGGTAAATGACACCAGGAGGAACCGCGTGCGCGAACCCTTGAAAGCCGCGGTGAGGTCGCCATTGCAATCAGCCGCCAGATCGAAATAGTCCATTGCCCGGGTGAGGGTCAGGTAGCTGTTGGCGTCGAAGCGATCCACGAAGGTGCTGCCTTGATGGCGCAGATAGCTCTCGACTTCGAACATCTCGCCGAACAGGCTAATCGCTTCGGTGTTGTCCTTCGGGGCGTTTTGCAGCCGGCGGCCGAACTTCCGGGTCAGCGCCTCCTCGGACAAATAGGTGATGTGGGCGCACATGCGGGCGACGGCCAAGCCGCGAGAGGGTATCCGGCCAGAGCGCCAATACTGTCCGCTCTGCCAGTCTGGATCCGCAAAGATGGCCTGACGGCCGACCTCCTGGAAGGCGATGTTCTGGGCCGAATGGTATGAAGCCGTGGCGATCGGCAAAGCCGCGAACACCGCCTGCGGATACGAGGCGGCCCACTGCAACACCTGCATCCCGCCCATCGATCCGCCGATGACGGCGAACAGCCGCTCGATCCCGAGATATTCGATCAATCGCTTCTGGGCGCGGACCATGTCCCCGATGGTGACCGGCGGAAATTCAGTGCCCCAGGGCTCCTCGATCACCGTCCCGTCCGGGAGTTCGCGGTTGCTAAGCGGGCCGGTGCTGCCCATGCAGCCGCCGAGGACGTTGGGACAGATGACGAAGAAGCGATCGGTATCGATCGGTAGTCCGGGACCGACCACCGTATCCCACCAGCCTGGCTTGCCGGTGATCGGGTGCTCCTCAGCGACATATTGGTCCAAGGTGAGCGCATGGCAGACCAGCACCGCATTGGACCGATCTGCGTTCAGCGTGCCGTAGGTGCGGTAGGCGACGGTGTGGCGCCGCAGGTGCGTGCCACATTCAAGCTCAATCCCATCTTCGAAGGTGACATGGGCGTGGCTGTAGGATCTTGCCAAGTCGGAGCGTGTCGCGGGCTGGTCCATCGCGGCTTTGCATAGGACCTGCGGGCGCCGCTCGCAACGGGTGGGGGTCGTATGGGTTCGTGGACGGATGTGCATACGTCAGGTCATTTTCGCTGAGCCCGACTCGGCAATAGTCGGGCCAACGCGAGTAGACATGGCTGCTGCGCCCGTTGAGGAGCGGAGCGGGTGACTCCGAAGGGCGCCTGGTATAAGTCTGCCACCCCCTGACGGCGAGAACGATGTCCAGCCCAGTTCCAACAGTCGAAGCCACCGGCGAGAAGGAGGAACCAGCTCCCCTGGATGGCTGGCGTAGCGGCGGTCTGCCCGCGTTACGGGCCGAACTCGATAGGATTGACGATGCGATCCACGATCTGCTCATCCGGCGCGCCGGTGTTGTCGAGCATGTCGCGCGTTCCGGGAAGCCGGCCGCATTCCGGCCGGGGCGCGAGGCGTCGATCATTCGCCGGTTGCTTCACCGCCACCAGGGGGCGTTGCCTTCGGTGGCGCTGGTTCGGATCTGGCGGGAGCTGCTGGCGGGCACCACCGCGATGCAAGGCGAGTTTTCACTCGCCGTCTGTGATCCGGACCCCGGCGCACCCGTCATTCAATTGGCGCGCGAGCATTTCGGCGCGCTGACCCCTCTGTACACCTATCCCAGCCCGGGGCAGGCCTTGGTCGATGTCAGCCGGGGCATCGGATCGGTCGCGGTTCTGCGCTACCCGTCAGCGGACGACACTTGGTGGATGGCACTGCCTTATCACGAACCAGGGCTTTACGTTGTTGCCCGCCTGCCGTTCTGGAAGCCTCGTCCGGACGGATTTCCTGCCGCTCAGGCGTTGGTGGTGGCTTCGACGCCGTCTGATCCCAGCGAAAGCGATCAATCCCTGTTGGGGCTCGAATGCGATGCCGAAATCAGCCGTGCTCGGGTGTCTAGCGAGTTGGAAGCGGCAGGACTGCGGTCAGAGACGATGGTTCTGGCTCGCAAGCCAGGGTCGTTGGTCGCCAACGTGTTGGTCGAAGTCGACGGGGTTCTGACGGACGACGACGAACGGCTGCGTCATCTCGGGTCGGTCCTGCGCCGGCCCGTGGTTTTGGGGAGCTACGCGACGCCGATCGCGGGCGGCGGACGATGAACGGCCTAGCGCCGCGTCCGGAGATTTTGACGATCCACCCGTACGTCGCGGGCGAGGCAGAATTGCCGGGCGCCAACAGGACGCTGAAACTTTCGTCCAACGAGGGGGCATTCGGGGTGCCGCCATCAGCTCGCGCGGCGATCGCCGAAGCGGCGGCAGAAGCATATCGCTATCCCGATGGCGGCTCGGCCCGGCTGCGTGCGGCGCTGGGCAAGCGGTGGGGCCTCGATCCAGCGCGGATCGTGTGCGGCGCGGGTTCGGATGATCTGCTTTACCAGTTTTGCCTGTCTTACGGCGGTCCGGGACGCGATATCATTATGTCGGCGCATGGGTTCTCGATCTACGAGATCGCCGGAACATATGCGGGCAGCCGCGTGATCAAGGTTCCTGAACGAAATCTGACCGCCGATCTGGATGCGATGCTGGCGGCGGTCTCTCCAGCGACGCGACTGGTCTTCCTGGCCAATCCGAACAACCCGACGGGGTCTATGATTCGCTACGAGGAGGTCGCCCGGTTCCGCTCCGCGCTGCCACCGGAGGTGCTGCTGGTGCTTGATGCGGCCTATGCCGAATACGTCACGCACCCGGCCTATGACGCGGGGGTCAAGCTGGTGGACGCCAGCGATAACACGGTGATGACCCGGACATTCTCCAAGATTTTCGGCCTTGGCGGGATGCGGGTCGGATGGTGTTACGCGCCGCCGGGCATTGTCGATGTGCTCCACCGTGTCCGCTCGCCGTTCAATGTCTCGGTCGCCGCGCAAGCCGCGGCAATCGCGGCGCTTGGCGAACCCGGTTGGGTTGAGGCCGGTTGCGCTCATAATGCCGAATATCGGCCGAAGCTGGCCGCCGGGATCGAGGCCGTGGGGCTGAAGGTTTGGCCAAGTGAAGCGAATTTTGTGCTGGTCGATCTAGAAACTGCTGATAGGGCCAACGCCGCTGACGCGTTTTTGCGGGCGAGCGGCATTATCGTGCGCAAGGTCGGCGGATATGGGTTGCCGCATTGCCTGCGTGTGACGGTAGGAACCGCCGAGGAGTGCGGGCTAGTGGTTGACGCCTTCGGAGAGTTCATGCGGCAGACCCGTGGCTGATCCGATCTTCAAGCGACTTGCGCTTCTGGGTGTGGGGCTGATCGGATCCTCCGTCGCTCGGATTGCCAGACAGCGGGGGGACATCGCGGCGCAGATCGTCGTCAACGCGCGCACGCAGAAAACTTTGGACCGGGCGATGGAGCTGGGGTTGGCGGATCGTGTCGAGCTCGATCCTGCCGCGGCGGTGGAGGGTGCGGACTGCGTGATGTTGTGCGCGCCGGTCGGGGCATTTGCTGATCTCGCGGTCCGGATCGCGCCGCATCTGGCCCCGGGGGCGGTGCTGACGGATGTCGGATCGACCAAGCAGTCGGTAATCCGCGACGTGGGGCCACTGGTGCCGGCCGGGGTGCATTTCGTGCCGGCGCACCCGATCGCCGGAACTGAATACTCGGGGCCGGATTCGGGGTTTGTCGAGTTGTTCCAAGGCCGGTGGACTCTGCTGACCCCGGTGCCGGGGACCGATGAGGCGGCGATCGCGAAGATCGAGACGCTGTGGCAGCGATGTGGGGCGCTGACGGAACGGATGGAACCGAGCCACCATGATCGAGTGCTGGCGATCGTGTCGCATCTGCCGCATCTGATTGCCTTTACGATCTGCGGAACGGCGGATGATCTTGCCGACGAGAGCCGGCAGGAAGTGGTGAATTTCGCGGCCTCCGGATTTCGGGACTTTACCCGGATCGCGGCGTCGGATCCGGTGATGTGGCGGGATATTTTCCTCAATAACCGGGAGGCTCTGCTGGAGATGCTGCAGCGGTTCATGGAGGACGCGCAGGCGATGGCGCGGGCGGTTCGGTGGGGGGACACGGCATATATCGAGGACAAGGTGGAGCGTGGGCGAAAAATCCGCCGCAGTCTGATCGAGCGAAAGCAGGCTTAGGTTCCGACGATTTGCAGCGTCCGTGTGTCGTCGGTGAGCCTTGACCATGCAGCGGGTTGACGCCGCCCGCGATGACGGGATCTTCGCCCTCCCCAGGGCACCCTTGTACTTCCCACCGCCATGACAATTCCAAGCGAACAGCAGGACGTTGCGCGGTTTCTGGCCGAATTGGCCGGCGGGCCGCCCCGGGAGACGCATATTTCCGCCGTCCTCGTCGGCGGCGACACCGTCTGGAAGCTGAAAAAGGCGGTCCGCCTGCCGTTCCTGGACTTCACAACGCTCGAAGCGCGCGAACATTTTCTGCGCCGAGAACTCGAGATCAACACGCCCGCGGCGCCGGGGCTCTATCGCGACGTAATCGGTATTGCGCGCCGGGAAGACGGCACGCTCCACCTCAGCAACGACGCACCCATTGACTTCGTTCTACGAATGGCTCGGGTGCCCGACGGCGATTTTCTCGATGTCATCGCATCGCATAACGGTCTGACAGAGGAACTTCTGGACGCGCTAGGCGATACCATTGCTGCCTATCACGCCGAGATTCCTCGAGTGGATGGCGTGGATTTCGAGCAATCCATGCGGCGGATCACCGAGGTCAACAAGCGTTCAGCGGCCGCCGCCGGGCTGCCGTCGGTTGAGCTGAAATCATGGCAAGCACGAATGATGGAGGCGATTGCATCCCGTCACCTCTGGTTTGCGGCTCGTTCCGCAACTGGTTTTATTCGCCGCTGCCACGGCGATCTGCATCTGGGCAATATCTGTCTTTGGGAGGGCAAACCGGTTCCGTTCGACGCGCTTGAGTTCGACGAGGCCATGGCGACGATCGATGTTGGTTACGATCTGGCATTCCTGCTGATGGATCTGGATCGCCGGGCTGGCCGAGCGGCGGCGAACCGCGTGATGAACCGATATATAGCACGAAGAGGCGATGACGCGGTCGCCGCGGGGTTCCCGATGTTTCTGTCGCAGCGCGCGATTATTCGGGCTCATGTGCTGGCGTCGACTGGTCACGAACGAGCGGGGTGGCAGGAGAGCGAGGGTTATCTCGCCGCCGCAGGGAGCTATCTGGATTACGTCACGCCCGTGGTGATTGCGATCGGCGGCCTGCAAGGGACTGGCAAATCTACGCTTGCCCGCGCTTTGGCACCGGAGATCGGGCCGGCGCCCGGAGCCTTGGTTCTTCGCAGTGACGAAACGCGCAAACGCCTTCATGGCGTGCCACCTGAGGCACGTTTGCCGCCCAGTGCCTACAGCCATGCCGCCAATGCGGCCACCAACGAGGCTCTGGTCGAGCAGGCGCGGGTTGCCGCGGAAGCGGGCCATGCCGTGATCGTCGATGCGACGTTCCTTGACTCCTCCGTCCGGGGTGCGCTGGAGCGGGCTGCTACCCAAGCTGGGACGCGGTTTCTTGGTGTCTGGCTGTTCGCGCCGCTGGCGGTGCTGGAAGAGCGCATTGCGGCGCGCAGCGGTGATGCTTCCGACGCGACGGTCGAAGTGTTGCGCCGGTCGGCACAGGACGGTCCGGGCGCCGGTGACTGGCTGCAAGTGGACGCGAGCGACGGGGTGGCGGCGTTGGACGCGGTACGGCGTGCGATTGTGGGGTGAGCACTGTGGGCTGCCTGGCGCCCGCTCAGGTGCACGCCGGTTAAAGTTCGATGACACCCCCGCGCAATCCTTTCGCGACCGCCTCCGCCCGGCTGGTCGCGTCGAGCTTCGCGAACAGTGCTTCCAGGTGGAATTTGACGGTGTGGACCGAAATACCCAGTCGGCGCGCCATTGATTTGTTGCTCAGGCCTTCGCCGACCAGCCCGAGAATTTCCCGCTCCCTCGGGGTGAGCAGCGGCATGTCCTCGGCGGGGGCGAAACCACGAGCCTCCGGTGTGGTGGGGGAGCGAACCAGCAACCCCGCGAACACCGCCCGTAGGGCCGCATCCAATTGTTCCGCCGTCGCATCCGGCGTGAGCACGCCCGCCGGTGCCCCGGTCGGCGAACTCCGGGTCAGCGCGACAACCGGTGCCTCGGCTTCCTTAGGTAGTGGGGAAGAGGCCCGGTCCATGTCGCACAGTTCCACGTCCGGGGTATCGTCCGTCGGCACATGGCCGGCTGCCTCGAGCATCGCCGTCAGTCCACGGCGGCGGACTGGGTCCGCTGCGTGAACCCGGATGCGCAGGCCGTTGCTCATGCCGATGGTCGGGCCGCGATCGTGACGCTGATCGCCTGCACCGCGCCCGCCCGCAACACGCGCAGAGCGACAGCCTGACCGATCCGTTCAGCGCCGAGGGACGCCGTCAAAGCGCGAGGCCGTCCAGCCGGATTACCATCGATGTCGAGCACGATGTCCCCAGGCAGCACGCCGGCCGTCTCAGCCGGCCCACCCCCAGCCAACCCCACCACCATCAACCCGCTCTCCCGCTCGGCGGTCTGGCGGAAACTATCCGGAATGACCACTGGTTGTAGACCAATACCGAGCCAGCCTCGGGCAATGCGACCTTCGGCGAGCAATGGATCGATGACGCGAGCGAGCGTGGCGGTCGGGATCACGATGGTCCGGCGGCGTGGCCCGGATGTGGACATCCCGATCAGACCGCCCGCCAATGACAGCACCGGGCCGCCCTCGTCCATCCCGAGCGGGGTTTGCAGGCGGATCAGGGCGTCGATGCGGCCACCTGCCAGGCTGTGCCAAGCCTCGCCCAGCGCGTGCACCACCGCGAGACGAGCCGTGGCGTTGCCTTTTGCATCAGCACCGACCAACAGAGTCAGGGCGCCGACCCGCACCGGTTCCGCGGCACCAGGCAAAGTCCCGCCCAGCGGGGTTTCCAACTTCAGCACCGCAACGTTCGTGCTGGGATCACGTCCGGCCAGCGTCGCGTTGAGGGTCTTGCCGGCATGCACGACACGCAGCGCCGCGGCATCCTCGGGCAGCATCTGTTCAGAGGCCACGACAACATCCGGCCGCCACAGAATGCCACTGGCAGGCCGCTTTCCTGTCTCGATGCCGACAGTGAATGACGCGGCGGCGGCGATCCGGTCGGCCAGGCCGGAAGAAAACTGTTCAATCAAGTCCATACGACAAATCTCCTTTGATGCCGCCACACTGCATCGTTCCGAACGAGGCGGGCATCGGGTGGATGGCCAGGAGAAAGCCTCGCCAGATGGCCGGGTGCAGCCGCATGTCGAGCCTCCCCATTTGGGCGACCAAAGGAAAACTTCCATGCCGCTCGATGGTTTGTACCAGGAACTCGACCCGTATTCCGCGCAGGTCGTGCGGGCGTTCGATCGCGTCGGGCCGGCGGTTGTGCATGTCATGGCATTCGCCAAGGACGGGCGGCCGGCTGGCCAGGGATCGGGCGTGATCTTTACGCCGGATGGATATGTGCTGACCAACAGCCACGTTGTCGCTAAGGCCGCGCGCCTTGCCGCCAGCTTGACCGATGGGCAGAGTTTCGATGCGACGCTCATCGGGGATGACCCCGCTACCGACATCGCCGTCCTGCGGCTGTCCGGCGCTGGTTTGCCGCATGCCGAACTAGGCGAGTCTGCCGGGTTGCGGGTCGGGCAACTGGTCATCGCGATCGGCAATCCGCTCGGCTTCACCTGCACCGTAACCGCCGGGATCGTCAGCGCGCTCGGGCGCACCTTGCGCACCCGCGGCGGCGGGCTGCTGGACAGCGTGATCCAGACCGATGCGCCACTCAATCCGGGCAATTCCGGCGGGCCGCTGGTCTCAGGGGCAGGGCGCGTCGTTGGGATCAACACGGCGATGATCGCGCCGGCACAGGGCATCTGCTTCGCTATCGGCATCGATGCCGCGATCTGGGTCGCCACGCGCCTGATGCGCGATGGGCGCGTCCGCAGGTCGCGGCTGGGGCTGTCGGCACAAACGGTGCCTATCTCCACGCGGGTTCGGCGCTTTCATGGCTTGCAGCAAGCGTCCGGCGCGATGATTTCCGAACTCGCCCCTGACGGTGCAGGGAAGGAGGCCGGACTGGAAGCGGGTGATGTGGTCGTGACGTTCGATGCCGTGCCCATTATCGGCGTGGATGATCTGCATCGGGCGCTGACACAGGAACGAGCGGGTGTCTCGGTGCCCCTCGGGGTGCTCCGCCGTACCGAACTGCTGACCGTTCCGGTTATACCACGGGAGACCTGAACGCCCAGCGCCGGCGGGCGATCGTCGCGATCGTCAGTGCGGTCGCTAGGATCGCCAATGACCCTGGCTCTGAGACGGGTTGGGTGAAGGCATAGACACCATCCGCCTGGCTGAGGGCGAAGGCGTCGTCGTTTTGGTAGCCCCACGGATCGCCGCCTTGCAGCACAAAACTGTCCGAGGTCAGCTCATGTATGTCGGTGCGGGGCACGCCGGAGTGAATATCGGCGTCCGCGACCAGCAGGTTGATGGCCTCGCTCAGAGGGCCGTCGGACATTGTGCCGTTCAGGGTAATCTCGACGCCCGGGCGGAATTCGTAGAACGGCCATTGAATCCGCCCACGTCGTCGGAGTTGTCCGGAATGGCAACCGAGACCGACGCACCTGGCGTCAGGCTGAGGGCCCCCGAGGCGAAGGACAGGTCGCCGGCGAAGGAGGAGACGGCAATGGTGCCGATGGTGCCGGAGAAAGTCGTGTCACCGGTATTCTCGACCTGGAAATATCCGGTCATCGGTTCGACGAACGATTGGTCGATACGATTAGGGAAGGGATCACCCGTTGCATAGGCCGTGGTGATGGTGAGCGAATAGCCAACTGCGGCAGCTTCGGCATATACCGGTCCGAACAGCGCCAGGATTACGAAAAATGCTAGATATCGCGACATAAATACAACTGTAAGTTGTATTTATACGTGAAGTCAATCAAAATCTGGAGGATGCGCATGACCGCGACTGAGACGATTACTCTGTTCCATGCACCGAACAGCCGCTCCACCGGGACGTTGATTCTGCTGGAAGAACTCGGGGCACCGTACGACCTGCACGTCCTGAACCTGCAGACGGGCGACAACCGGCGGCCCGATTTCCTCGCGGTAAATCCATTGGGCAAGGTCCCGGCGATCCTGCATGGCGACGCGCTGGTGACCGAGCAGGTGGCGATTTACATCTATTTGGCGGATTTGTTTCCGCAGGCTGGCTTGGCGCCGGGTCTGAACGACAAGCGGCGCGGGCCCTACCTGCGCTGGATGGCGTTTTATGGAGCCTGCTTCGAGCCGGCGCTGGTGGACAAGTCCATGAAGCGCGAGCCCGGCCCGCTGGCGATGTCGCCGTACGGCAGCTTCGAGGCGGTGCTGTCCACGTTGACCGCGCAATTGGAAGCAGGACCGTATATGCTCGGTCAGGCTTTTTCGGCCGCGGACGTGCTGTGGGGCACAGCGTTGCAATGGACGACGGCGTTCGGGCTGGTGCCCGTAACCCCGGTTATCAAGGCGTATCTTGACCGGACCGGGGCGCGACCGGCTGCCTTGCGGGTCAAGGAAAAGGACGCGGCTCTGGTGGCGGAGCGCAAACCATCCTGATATTGGAACGGCTTCCCGGGAATGGATTGGTCCAATCATTCCGTTCGTTTATGAGTGATAACATCGGATCAATTTTCACCCAAAGGCAGTCGATGGACGACAACAGCTTTCCGATCACCAACCGAAATCGGGTGCGGCGCAGGCCCGAGCGGGGGCGGTTCGACCGCGCGACCGTTTACGACATCCTCAATTCTGCGATGTTTGCGCACATCGCCTACACCATCGACGGGCAGCCCTATTGCACGCCGACCGGCTTCTGGCGGGAGGACGACAAATTGTACTGGCACGGGTCTTCCGCCAGCCGGATGATCCGCAGCCAGTCGGCCGGCGTGCCGGTCTGTCTCACCGCGACCCATTTTGATGCGATCGTGCTGGCGCGCAGTGGCTTCCATCACTCCGTCAACTACCGCTCGGTCATGGCGTTCGGAACCGCTTCCCTGGTGACCGATGCCGCCGAGAAGGCCCGCGCGATGAACGGGTTCGTCGACCGGTTCTTCCCGGGCCGGTCGAAGGAAATTCGGCCGCCGAACGGACAGGAGGTGAAGGCGACCAGTTTCGTGGTCATGCCGATCGAAGAGGCCTCAGGAAAGATCCGGGCGACGCATGTCATGGATGACGAGGAGGACTATGAATTACCGGTCTGGGCGGCGCGGATCCCGGTGCGGCAGGTGCTGGGCGAGCCCGAGCCATGTCCACGGCAGTTGCCGGGCGTGGCAATACCGGCGGGGATGAAGGGATATCGAGCAGGGCGGTCGCTGGACGAAGTGCTGCTGGAGGCCTACCGGATGAATTACCCGGAATGAATTTTGGCACGCAGCAACAGCATCCGCGCTGCATGTTCAAGCCTTTAGCCAATTGACTCGCAGCCACCCGATCGATCATGTGACGCCGTTTCCTTACGCCTTTCCGGAAGATCCATGCGTCCAACGTCAGCTATCGGCCAGGAAATCGCCTAGCCATGCTTCTCGTCGTCGATGCGGGCAACACCAACATCGTGTTCGCCGTTCACGATCCCTCCGGTTGGCGAGGCGTCTGGCGGATCCGCACGGACGCGCAGCGCACGTCGGACGAATATGCCGTTTGGCTCAACAGCCTGCTGACGCTGTGCGACCTCAAGCGCGACCAGGTCGGCGCCGCGGTCATCGGCACCGTCGTCCCGGCCGCGCTGTACCACCTGCGCCGGCTTTGCCGGGAGTGGTTTCATGTCGAGCCGCTGATCGCCCGAGCGTCGCTCGACTGGGGTTTCGAGATCAAGGTCGACAATCCGAACGAGGTTGGTGCCGACCGCCTGCTGAACGCATTGGCCGGCCACCAAAACTTCGGCGGTCCGCTTATCGTCGTCGATTTCGGCACCGCGACCACGTTCGACGTGGTAAACTCAACGGGTGCTTATCTCGGTGGCGTCATCTGTCCCGGCATCAACCTGTCGCTCGAGGCCCTTCACCAGGCCGCTGCCCGCTTGCCGCGTATCGGTATTGGCCGGCCGCAGGCGGTGATTGGCCGGTCCACTGTCCCGGCCATGCAGTCGGGGATGTATTGGGGCTATATCGGCCTGATTGAGGGCCTGATTACGCGGATAAAAACTGAATTCGGCGGCCCGATGAAGGTCGTCGCCACCGGCGGACTGGCGCCTTTGTTCGCCGAGGGCACTCTGATGATCGAACATATCGAGCCCGACCTGACTTTGGATGGCCTGCGGATGTTGGCGGAGCGCAATCCAGCGCCCACATTACCCCGGGAGAGAACGCGATTGATTGAACACGAGTAACGGAACGAAACCTCAAATATGGACTCTGAAATAGGCGAACTGGCCTTCCTGCCGTTGGGCGGGACGGGCGAAATTGGCATGAACCTCAACCTGTATCGCTGGCGCGTCGCAGGCAACGAAAAATACCTCGCCGTGGATTGCGGCATCGGCTTCGGCGGCAGCGAACTGCCGGAAGTCGAGGTCATGATGGCCGATCCGGGCTTTATCGCCGACCGCAAGGACAAGCTGGTCGGTCTGGTGATCACACATGCCCACGAGGACCACATCGGCGCCGTGGCCTGGTTGTGGCCGCAGCTCAAATGCCCAGTCTACTGCACCCCGTTCGCCGACGCGGTGTTACGCCGCAAGCTGGGGGAGGTTGGGCTGGCCAACCAGGTCCGCGTCCACATCATCCAGCCCGGCGGAAGCTTCGACCTGAAGCCCTTTGCGCTGCGCTTCATCCGCCTGGCGCACTCGATCCCCGAAGCCCAAGCGCTGGTGATCGACACCCCGGCTGGCACGCTTTTACACACCGGCGATTGGAAGTTGGACGCGACGCCGCTTGTTGGGCCGCCGACCGATGAGGCCGCGTTGGCTGCGCTCGGCGAGAAGGGCGTGCTGGCGATCATCTGTGATTCCACAAATGCGATGGTCGAGGGGCATTCGGGCAGCGAACTCGACGTGCGCCGGACGTTGTCCGGGCTGGTGCGCGACCTGAGCGGACGCGTTGCCGTCACCTGCTTCGCAAGCAATGTCGCTCGGATGGAATCAGTCGCGCTCGCTGCGGCGGACGCCGGCCGCAGCGTCGCCATCGTTGGCCGGTCGCTGCGGAACATGGATGCCGCCGCTCGGGAGTGCGGCTATTTTAAGACCCTGCCGCCGTTCTTGACCGAGGACGATATCGACGACGTCCCCGACGACAATTTGCTGATGCTGATCACCGGCAGTCAGGGCGAGGCACGCAGTGCGTTGTCACGGATCGCGCGCGACGACCATCCGCGGGTGTCACTCGGTGAAGGCGATACCGTCATCTATTCCTCGCGGATGATCCCGGGAAATGAGCGTGCGATCGGCACCGTCCAGGACCAGCTCGTGCGGCGAGGCGTGCGGCTGATGACCGACGACGACCATCTGGTCCACGTCTCCGGGCATCCGGCGCGTGACGAGCTGCGGCGGATGTATAGGCTGGTGAAACCGCGCTACGCCATTCCGGTGCATGGCGAGTGGCGGCATCTGTCTGCCCATGCCGAGCTGGCGCGCGAAGCGGGGGCTGCTTCATTCATGGTGGAGGATGGTGATATCATCACACTGTCCCCGGGACCTCCCGCGATCACCGATAGCGCTCCGGTTGGCCGGCTGGTGTTGGACGGAACGCGCTTAATGCCGTTGAAAGGCGAGGTGATGTCGGCTCGGCGCCGCATGCTGTTCAACGGCATCGTCGTTGCCAGCGTCGCCGTCGATCAAGCCGGCAACCTTCGCGGTCAGCCGAAGCTCAGTGCTCCCGGGTTGCTTGACCCGGACGATCCGGATACCGGCCGGATCACGGGCGATTTCGCCGTGACGCTGCGGGATCTGCCGACCAGCCTGCGTCGCGACGATGCTGGGCTGGAGGACGCTGCCCGTGCCGCGCTGCGCCGCGTGCTGGGGAGGAAGATGGGTAAGCGGCCACTAGTGGATGTGCATCTTATCCGGGTCTGAACGCGGATGAACTGGTTCACCGGCGTTGTGCTTTTTGTGATGATCTGGTGGACCGCGTTATTCGCGGTGCTACCCATCGGCACGAAGCCGATGGCACAGCCGGATGACAAAAGTGGTTGGCGCGGCGCGCCAGAGCGTCCGAATATCCTAAGGAAGGTGATCGTTACGACGATAGTCGCAAGTGTGTTGTGGACCGGATCATATCTACTGATCCGGAGCGATTATGTCAGTTTCCGGCACGGATTTTTTGCTGAACCTAATGAATGATATTTTCTCGTGCCGCTTTTTTAGCCAACTGCCCCGCCTCGACGGATCGAGGACAAAAGTCCTCAAACCGTCGGGCGGATGGCGTTTCCTCCCCAAACCTGGCTTGTCTACTTGCTAGTCTACTCGCTAGTAAGCAACCCGGCGCTTTGTTAGCCAAACTCTGCGTCGCTGTCACGGGTTTTTGTTACTTTTTTGGGCGATAACGCGGAGTTTATTGCGCAAATACATTGTGCGACGCACCAAAATTACCAATAGCGCTGATTTTTATCATCTTATGCAACATGACGCGCTACACCTGTAGGCGCTCGCGCGAAGCCCGTAGCGGCGTGGCCGCAAACGCGATACGACCCTGGCGCCCGACATCATGAACGGAATTCGATCTCGATGCGCCTGTCCCGCGGCTTTATACCAACACTCAAGGAAACGCCAAATGAGGCGCAAATCGTCTCGCACCGGCTGATGCTCCGGGCGGGGTTGGTGCGCCAGACTTCGGCCGGCATTTACGCATGGCTGCCGCTGGGGCTGCGCGTACTGCGCAACATCGAGCGCATCGTCCGCGAGGAACAAGATCGTGCCGGGGCGCAGGAAATCCTGATGCCTACCATCCAGCCGGCGGAACTCTGGCGTGAGAGCGGGCGATATGAGGACTATGGCAAGGAGATGCTGCGTTTCCGCGACCGGCACGACCGCGACATGCTTTATGGGCCGACGAATGAGGAGATGGTCACCGACCTGTTTCGCCAGGCGATCAAGAGTTACCGCGAACTGCCGCAGATGCTGTATCACATCCAATGGAAATTCCGCGATGAGGTGCGGCCCCGGTTCGGCGTCATGCGCGGGCGCGAGTTCCTGATGAAGGACGCTTACTCGTTCGACCTCGACCATGACGGCGCGGTGGTCAGCTATCGGAAGATGATGCTGGCCTATATGCGCACGTTCCAGCGCATGGGGCTGAAGGCGATCCCGATGGAGGCGGATACCGGACCGATCGGCGGCGATTTAAGCCATGAATTCATCATTCTGGCCCCCACGGGCGAAAGCCAGGTATATTTCGACGCGGCGTTCGAGGAGATCGACTATCTGTCCGCCGGCGCAGGCGGTTTCAGCCACGACAAGCCGGACGATCTCGCGCGGTTTTTCCAGGTCATGACCACTCATTATGCTGCAACTGACGAGAAACATGATGTATCACGCTGGGATCAGGTCAGTGCCGACCGCAGGCGTGAGGGTCGCGGCATCGAAGTTGGCCATATTTTCCACTTCGGCACCAAATATACGAAGTCGATGAATGCGACCGTTGCCGGTCCCGACGGCAAGCCGGTGCATCCGGAGATGGGGAGCTACGGCGTCGGCGTTTCTCGGCTGGTCGGGGCAGTGATCGAGGCCAGCCATGATGACGCTGGGATTATCTGGCCGGACAGTATCGCACCATTCAAGGCGGCGATCCTGAACCTGAAGACCGGCGACGCGGCCTGCGACGAGGTGTGCGAGCAGCTTTACGCCGCGTTCCACGGCAATGCCTTGTATGACGACCGCTCCGACCGCGCAGGCGCAAAGTTCGCTGATGCCGATCTGATGGGGCACCCATGGCAGATTGTCGTCGGACCTCGTGGCGCCGCTGCCGGGAAGGTCGAGCTTAAACGCCGCGCCAACGGGGAACGGGTGGAGATCGCACCGGAAGAAGCAATCCGGCGCTGCGGCGTAGCGTGAGCGGCGCGAACCGCGCCATCGTGAACGGCTGAATGTTCGGACCCTTTGAACGGATGGTCGCCGGGCGCTACTTGCGCGCCCGCAAGGGCGAGCGGTTCGTCTCGATCATCGCCATCTTCTCTCTGGTCGGTATCGCGCTCGGCGTGGCGACGCTGATCGTGGTGACTTCCGTCATGAGCGGCTTTCAGGTCGAACTCGTCTCGCGCATCCTCGGGGTGAACGGGCACATCACGGTCGAGGTCTACGCCGGGCAGAAGCTCAACGATTATCCGCCGCTGGTTAGCCAGGTTCGTGCGTTGCCGGACGTTGCCTCCGCGACGCCGGTGCTGGATGGGCAGGCATTGCTGAGCACCCAGGGCGGCGGGGCGCGCGGCGGACTGGTCCGCGGCATCAGCCTCGACGATCTGCGCGCGCTGCCTCCGATCAGCGACCACATCGTTGCGGGCAGTCTGGACGATTTTATCGGCGACGACGCGATCGTCGTGGGGGTCGGGCTGGCGAGCGCCTACCGGCTCCATGTCGGCGATCCGCTGACGGTGATCTCGCCGGAGGGTGCTGCCACCGCGTTCGGCACCATACCGCGGGTGCGTGCCTACAAGGTTGTGGCGGTGTTCGACGCCGGGCTGAACGATTACAACAGTGGCGTCGTCTTCCTGCCGCTTCCGGCGGCGCAGGTTTTCTTTCAGAAGCCCAATGCGGTCACTGGGATCGAAATTCGGCTGCACGACCCTGACCGGGTCAATGTCGTGGGCGCCGCATTGGCCCCACTCCTGCGTGACCGCCCGGTGTATGCGCGGGATTGGCGGCATGCCAACGATACCATCATCGGCGTGCTGCAGGTGCAGAAGGACACGATGTTCATCGTCCTCGGGATGATCGTGTTGGTGGCCGCGTTCAACGTGGTCTCCTCATTGATCATGCTGGTGAAGGACAAGCGTGCCGATATCGCGGTGCTGCGCACGATCGGTGCGTCCAGCTTCTCGGTCCTGCGCATTTTCCTGATGTGCGGCGCTTTCGTTGGCGTCAGCGGGACGGTGATTGGGACAGTCATCGGCATTGTGTTCTGTCACTACATCGTCGCCATTCAGCATTTCGTCGAGCAGGTGACCGGCGGCCAGGTGTTTGATGCCTCGGTGTTCATGCTGACGGAATTGCCGAATACCGTGGACTGGGCGGACGTCGGGCGCGTGGTGGCACTGGGGTTGGTGTTGTCGCTGCTGGCGACTTGTACCGAGTTGGCGCGCTGCCCGCACCGACCCGGTGGAGGCGCTCAGGCATGAGTGACCCGCTGGAACTGCGCGGCGTGGCCCGGGTCTATCGCGGCGACGCGGGGGAATTGCCGGTGCTGCGCGGGGCCGACCTGACGGTGCGTTCGGGGGAAATCGTGGCGCTGGTTGCGCCGTCCGGGGCGGGCAAATCCACTTTGCTGCATGTCGCGGGCTTGCTCGATCGGCCTGACGACGGCTCGGTGCTGATCGAAGGGCGGGATGCCGGAAGCCTGCCGGACGCCGCCCGCACTGCCATCCGCCGGGACACGATCGGATTTGTTTATCAGTTTCATCATCTGCTGGCGGAATTCTCCGCGCTGGAGAACGTTGTCCTGCCGCAGATGATCGCTGGCCGGTCCCGCCGCCTCGCCGAAGATCGAGCCCAAACTCTGCTGACGACGTTCGGACTGGGGGCGCGGTTGGGGCATATGCCGGGCAAGCTCTCGGGCGGGGAGCAGCAGCGGGTGGCGATCGGCCGCGCGCTCGCGAATGGGCCAAAACTGCTGCTGGCGGATGAGCCGACCGGCAACCTGGATGTCGCGACGGCAGAGGCAGTGTTCGCCGAGCTGCTGGCGATCGTGCGGGATCACGGGCTGGCGGCGCTGATCGCGACGCACAATCCGGAGCTGGCGGCACGGATGGACCGAACCGTGACCCTTCGGGAGGGGCGGCTGATGTAGGCGTGTCGTGGGCGGCTCCCACCGGCTGACGCTTGAACGACCTTCGCTGTCTGGGTAAAGAGTGGATGTGTTTTCGTCATGTGTGGAGGCGATTATGCGGGTTTCCCTGCGATCAGTGTTTGCCGTAGGCGCTGCGATACTCGCGGCCGGCGTCGTTACGCCGGCAATGGCGGGAGACGGCCGGGTCCATGTCCTGACCGTCCAATTGCCTGGCGGCGGAGTTGAGCAAATCGAATACACTGGAGACGTTGCGCCGCAGGTAGTCGTCGTGCCCACTTCAAGGATGGTCGCGGTGCCGATGATTGACGTCGATCCGTTCGCGACGCTAAATCGGATCTCCGCGATGATGGATCGGCAGGCAACGGCCATGCTGCGAGAGGTGGGGAGTATGGAGGCCGACATGCTCCCCCGATTGCCGCGAGGTGCCGGTGGATACTCGTTTGTATCCACGATGTCCGGGAACGGTGTGTGCACAAGAAGCGTGCGGATTACTTACAACGGCGGCGACGCGCCACCACAGATGGTCTCCAGCAGCTCAGGCGATTGCGGTTCTGATCGTCGCCAGTCAGTGCCGTCCGAAGTGACGGTACCGGCACCGGGTGGTCGGCCGAGCGCCCCCGGCATGATAGAGGTCAAGGCGAAGGACCGCGGGTCGGCTCGGCAGGTTGCCTTGGCCCGATAGCGCTTGGGTGCACTGGGCCGGCGACGTTACGCAGCCGACCCCCTCGGCTTATCTTTTCTGATACACGGTGAAAATGTAATCCTTTGACTGTGCGATCGCGTGACACGCGACCCCGCACCTGGCGTCGTTCGACTGCGGCGGTGCGTTGTTCTTGGTAGCAGGCGTGAAGGTATCGGACGCGGCGTTGTAGTTGAACGCGGCGTAGCCCCATCCGCCGCCGTCGCTGTCCGGGAACCGTTTGCTGTCCTTCGATGAAGTCGACGTTCTGCAAGGTGCCAGGCGGCTCTGTCGATGGATCAGGCGCGTCCGAGCTCTTCACCGGATTATAATGCATTTTCGCGATCTTGGAGCCTTCGGGGAACGGCTTGCCATTGCCGGGGATGCCGGAATGATAGGCCTCGATCATTACGGGATTGGCAAGAATTATGGCGAAAGCGTGCTCGGTCTTGCTGACGGAAACGGACTGCGATCCGCAATACTTATTACCGGGCGGGTTTCCGAATTACTGGCCCTCGCCGGTGCGGATTCTATCAAATATGCACCGTCTTGGGTTTGATGGGAAGCCTGACTGCTCTTCGACGTATAAGCTGAACCGCCGACGTATCAATGGTCAGTTAGCAACTCGGTTCGTCTTGCTGAGTGCCATTCGGCGAAGCGTTTGTGGCGGTTTGCCGAAGACGCGGAGAAAGGCGCGGCGCATCCGTTCCTGATCGCCAAAACCGGTTTCGGCTGCGATGACTTCAACGGGGTGCCGGCTTTGTTCGATCATCAGCCGCGCTGCCTCGAGCCGAAGCCGCTCAATAGCCTTAGCGGGTGACAAGCGAGTTTCTGCCCGAAATGCCCGACTGAACTGGCGTGGGCCGAGTCCGGCTGCGCTCGCAAGACTCTCTACCGAAAGCGAGGTTCGTAGATTGCGCCGTGCATATGCCAGCGCGTTCTGGATGCGGTCGGATTTGGGGTGGATGCCGAGCAACGCTGAATGCTGAGGCTGTCCTCCCGAGCGTTGCTGATCGATCACCATGATTTGGGCGACGGATCGAGCGAGATCGGAGCCATAGTCCTGCTCCAGCATAAACAACGTGAGGTCGATCCCTGCACCGTTGCCGGCGGCCCGTCCAAATTGGTCCATCGACAATGAAGATGCGGTTCTCCTCCAAGTGGACCTTGGAGAAACGTGCTTTCAATTCTTCTGTGAAGAGCCAATGTGTGGTGACGCGTCGATTGCCGAGAACACCTGCATCGGCCGACGCAAAGATGCCCGTGCAGATGGAAGAAATTCGGCGCGATGTTTTCGCGGCATCCGCAATGAATCCAATCAGGCCAGGCGACGTTGGAACCACGCAGGTATTGCCTCCGATAATCAGCGTGTCGAAGTGCGGATCTCCGAACGCAGTCGTTTCGAGGCGTGGGCCGGAAGCCGTCGGGATTGCCGCGCCACCCTCGGACAGCACTTGAACGTCATAGATTTTCTCCCCTGCGCTGTAGTTGGCGAATTCAAATACTGAAAGCGCCGCCAGACTCATGAGCGGAAAACCCGGCGTGACGACGAAGCCGACGGTCAGCATGTCCAATCCTTGTGGCCTGAAAGGAGGGATATACGACATATGGGTAGCTCTCGAAAGACGCTAAGGAGATTGCACATTGGCGCGCCCCGCTTCGAAGAGAGGTTTCCTTGTCAGCTACTATCATCAGACAGACGGTCCTCATCGACGGTGCAACCGGAGACACCGGACGCGCCGCCGTCCGGGAGTTGATCGCGCTAGGATTTTACGTCCTCGCAATGGTCCACAAGAAGGATGCTCGGGCTGAAGCGTTGGAAAAGTCTGGTGCGGAGGTCGTAATCGGCGACCTGCTTGAGATCAACACCGTCCGCGCTGCCGTGGAGGGCGTGGATGCTGCCTATTTCGTATGGCCCGTCCAGCCCGGCCTGATCCATGCGACCGTGAACTTCGCTCAAGCCGCGAAAGAGGCGGGGGTCAAGACCGTCATCAATCTGTCGCAGCGGTCGGCGAACCGCGACTCCTCGAGCAACTCCTGCCGCGACAGTTTCATCGCCGAACAGGTGTTCAACTGGTCAGGTCTTCGCGTCATCCATCTCCGGCCGACTTACTTCCTCGAACGGCTGCTCTATCCCTGGCAACTGCCCTTCTTGCAAAAGGGTATCTTGCGCATGCCGGTCGGGAAGGGTCGGCATTCACCTATCGCAGCGGACGACCAAGGCCGCGTCATCGCGGCACTCCTGAATAATCCCGGCAAATATGTTGGGACGACCATCCCTATTTCAGGTCCGGTCGAGATGGATCACGAGCAGATGGCATCCGAGCTTGTCCGAAGCGCTCGGTCGCAAAATCATATCCCAGGACCTTCCGATCGAGGAATATTGCGCCTCACTCCAGGAAATGGGCGTTCCGGCCTACATCGTTCAGCACCTGAGCGGCGCAATGCTCGACTATCAGAATGGCCATATGTCGGGATCGGACAACAATGTCGAGAAGCTCACCGGCCGCAGGTCGATCCGTCGGAGAGTTCGCTCGCGCCCACGTGGATGTCCTCAACGGAAAATAGGCGGAGAGAACGGAAGTCCAGCGCGGTTCCGATTTTTCGTGCACCTTCGATCGCCTGGGCTGGAAGTGATCGCAGAGGAGAGCTTGTCATGAGAGTTCGCAAAAGTATCTGGGTTTCAATAGCCCCATCCAGCCTTCTGGCGGGTGTTGTGACGGTCACAAGTCTCGAACCTGCTCTAGCGCGACCTGGCGCTCCGGCCATGGTTCATCTTGCGCTGTTTTCGAGCAACGAAACGATGCCAACCCCCAGTCAATCAATGAAGGATCTGATTATCATGGCCGACGACAAACGATCGAGCACGGGCGCCACGGAAATGCAGGCCGCAAGGGCCTTGACGACAAAGGTTTTGGCAATCGGCTCCTGGACCGCCAAGGCTACGCCGGAAACAAGGCCAGCCATTATGCCCTTCGAAGCGCGCGATACGCTGCGCCTTCAACTGGAGGGCAAAATTGACCAGTGGTTCGCGAAGACCGACGGCTCCGGTGCGGTATTCCTCATGAACGTCACCGATACCACCGAGGCGCACAAGCCGTTGGAGGCGTTGCCGTTGGGTCAGGCCAAGATGATGACCTTCGAACTTATTCCGATCGGTCCTCTGTGGCCACTCGGCCTTCTGCTGGCTGAGCCAGCGAAATAGTGGACACGTGCTGGCCGCGGTGCCGAGCGGACGCGGGGTGTTGGACGCAGCTTGATCATAATCCGGCAATAATGATTAGTATGAAGAAATTATCCGATCGTCCTCGGCCAGGGCTTGTGTCACTGGCCGCTTCCTGATGCCCAGGCGCGTTTTAGCGAACCGGTCTGGTGTTTTGCAGTGAAGGGCTTCAACATTTCACCGTGCATGGCCGCGGGAAGTTATGGTCATTATGGCCGAAGAGGTTCATTGCCTCAAGGGCGCTCCAACGGGCGAAGCGTTGATCGCCGCGATGAAGGCATCGCCATATTGAGACTCGACATCGAATGAGGCCGCAGGGCCATGCCTGTGCGTAAGGTCACTCTGACGGATTGGCTCCTTGATACGCGGAGCGTTAGGAACCCGGTCGAGTAAGACCTGAGAACCGCCAACTTGAGCTGGCGTGGGAAAGCCTCCCAAAAGCGGCCGCCCGATTTGACACTAAGAGACGAACGAGATCTGGTGCGCTTCGCGACGCTCACTCTTCGATCGGATATCTGTCGTCGACCGATTTTGAGCGCCGGTATTCGATGACGGCGGTCGATCCCGCGGCATGCCCGCGTCGGTCAAGGACGAATGGCTCCTCGAGGGATCGAATCAAGGAATGACCTAAAGCGGGAGGACAAAACGGCATCAACGCAGATAACACGATCCAGAGCCGTCATCCCGCCCGAAACCGGGGCAATTCTATGCCAGTTCGTTGATGGTCTTCAACCGAAACCGACTAGGCGTCGCGTGTTGACCGTTGGGGATCTTTAAGATTGCAATGCCACTCTGCAGAGGCTAGACGCTCCCACTATAATCGGATAAGAAACGTTAGGTCCGATCGGGTAAGTGAGTGGCGAGGCGCAATATGGCTTTTTCGAAATTCCTTGGTCGAATCACGAACCCATTTGCGGATTGCCGCAATTTTAATACCGAAGGGTAAGGCGGACGATCATTCAATTTCGGACCCTGAATGCGTGTCGGCCAGGGTTTCGAATGTACCGTTTGATACCGTTCCGGTCTGTTATCATCACCAGACAAAGCTTGGTTCAACATGACCGATTTTCTCTCTCAACTCGTTCGGCGTCGCGAAACGGAATCATCAAGCCCAAGAGTTTCTAACAAAGAACACTTGGTACCGCCGGGTTTGGCCCGTTCAGATGATTTGGGCGAGCGCGCCATAAGATATATTACAAATTCGGGATTGTTCGATGCCGAATTCTATTTGTTGAATTATCCAGATATCGCGACTGCGGGTGTGGATCCCTTCGGCCACTTTTTCGACTACGGGTTCCGCGAGGGAAGGTGGCCAAATCCATATTTCGAGCCATTGTGGTATCTCGAGACAAATGCCGATGTGAGGGAAGCTCAAGCACAACCGCTGCTGCACTACGCTTTTGTCGGGGACCGGGAAGGACGGCGTCCCTCTCTGAGGTTCGATCCCGGTTGGTATCGTAAAAACTATAATATTCCTTCAAACGATTGCGGGCTCGGGCACTATCTCACCAACCGAACCACGGGTCGGTTTAGCCCGCTGCCTGACTTCGACGTCGAATTTTATCTCAAAGAGAATCCTGACGTCGCCGCAGCGTGCATCGATCCGTTTGAACACTTCATCAATTACGGATACCGGGAGTATCGCAACCCGTCTGCCGATTTCGACGTCAAGTTCTACACCCAGCGGTATCTGCGCAGCGACAGTGAAACGAATCCGTTCCTTCACTATCTGAGCCATAAGCACGAGCCAGGCGTGTTCGGCCGGCTACCGGAGGAGGAAGTAACAGTCTGGCGTGAGGTGAAGCGGTTTACCAAGCCTGGTCCGGAATTTGAGAATTTCCGGCCGCTGCCGCCCTCTGCCGCGCATCAATTCAAGTTGCTCGTCTATTATCTGCCCCAATTCCACGCCATTCCCGAGAACGACGAGTGGTGGGGCAAGGGCTTCACGGAGTGGACAAATATCCCCCGCGGAGTGCCACGATTCAAAGGCCATTATCAGCCTCGGGTTCCACGGGATCTCGGCTTCTATGGTCTCGATGGCGTCGAGACGATGCGTCGGCAGGCAGCGATGGCCCGCGCCGCCGGGGTCTTTGGCTTCGTTTTCTATTTTTATTGGTTCAATGGACAGCGCTTGCTGGAGCAGCCGCTCCAGCGCTTCCTGGATGATCGAAGTATCGATATCCCGTTCAGCCTCATGTGGGCAAACGAGAACTGGACGCGTCGATGGGATGGCACCGAGAGTGAGGTGCTGATCTCGCAGGACTACCGGCCCGACGACGATGGGAGAATGGCCGCAGAGTTCGCCCGGCATTTTCAGGATCCGCGCTATATCCGGGTCCAGGGCCGCCCGCTCCTGATGATTTACCGTCCGGGCTTGATCCCGCAACCGGCGAGGACCGTCAGCCGGTGGCGTGAGATCTTCAAGACGCAACACGGCGAAGACCCCATCCTGATCATGGCGCAGAGTTTCACAGACACCGATCCGATGCCGTATGGCATGGACGGCGCCATCGAATTCCCGCCGCACAAACTTACGCAGCACATGCCGCCGATTAACGCCAGCCTCGAATATCTTGACTCCGAGTTCACTGGCCACGTCTACAGCTACGACGAAGTCGTCCGCACATCGCTCCACGAGCCGGCCCCGAGCTATCCGCTCATTAAGACCGCCCTGCCAAGCTGGGACAACGACGCGAGGCGACAGGGCAGCGGGCTTTGCATCACCGGCTCCTCCCCCGCGAAATATGAACACTGGCTGGGCTGCCTCGGTGAGATTGCTCGCAAGAAACCTTTTTTCGGCGAGCCGATCGTCTGCGTTAATGCCTGGAACGAATGGTGCGAGGGCACCTACCTAGAACCCGACCTGCACTATGGGTCTGCTTATATAAACGCGACCGCCCGAGCCGTTGCCGGTCTATCGCGGCGTATCGCCGTTCCGCGGCTGCTGCTGATAGGACACGACGCTTTCCCGAGCGGTGCGCAACTCAATTTGCTCGCTCAGGGCCGCGCTCTACGCCACAGTTTTGGTGTGGACATTCAGTTCTTGTTACTGGGCGGCGGCAAGCTGGAGAATGCCTACGAACAAGTCGGTCCCGCTGACGATCGCGTCCTCCGAGACGACCTTGCGCGTCAAACTGAAAGCCATGGCCGAGCTGGGATTCACTCACGCCATCATCAACACTACCGCCGCGAGTCACATTCTGCCGCTGGTTCGCGACGCCGGCATCGATCCGATCGTTCTGGTGCATGAGTTGCCACGCATCATTCGCGAAAAGAACTTACTCGCCGGAGCCCGGGCCGCTCTTCAGGCGCGGCTCGCGCTTTTCGCCACCACCTTCGTGCGCGACGAAATGCTGGCACTGCTAGGGACGGAGTCGTCCGACCGCACGCTTATTCTGCCGCAAGGCAGTTACAAGACCATCGCTTACGATCCGGCCGCGGGCGCCAGAGTGCGCTCGGAGTTCGGCCTCACCAAGCATGATAAGCTGGTAATCGGTGTGGGATACGCGGATCTGCGTAAAGGCTTCGATCTGTTCCTCTAGCTATCTCGCCTACTCCGCACGACTGTGATCACGACTGGAAAACGCCGCGATCGCATCTGCCTGGTTTGGATCGGCGGCATCGACCCCGGGCTGAAAGACTGGCTCGCCACCGAAATCGCTGATGCCGAGGCCGCCGGAACGTTCCGTATGGCGGGCTATCGCGACGACATGGACGCTGTGTTTTCAGCTGCGGACGCGTTTGCGTTGACCTCCCGTGAGGACCCTTTCCCCACCGTTGTGCTGGAAGCGCTGAGCGCTGGGCTGCCGGTGGTCGCGTTTGACCGCGCCGGCGGCATCCCGGATATGTTGCGCGAGACGCAGCAGGGCGACGTCGTGCCCTATGGCGACCTGACTGCAATGGCCACAGCCATCGCCGCGCAACTGACCGCAGGCATAACCGACCGGCAGCGTGCGGACCGCCATGCGCTGATCACCGAGCGCTTCAGCTTCCGGACCTATGTCCGCCGACTGCTGGAGCTGGCGATCCCGGGTTTGCCGTCCGTCTCCGTGGCCGTGCCGAACTACAATTACGCACGCCACCTGCCGCTGCGACTGGGCAGCATCTTCTCGCAGTCACACCCGGTGCATGAGATTATCGTCCTGGATGACGCCTCCACCGATGACAGCGCCACGGTAATCCTGGCGATCGCCGCGGAATGGGGCCGGGAGATTCGTTTCGTTCCAAATCGGATCAACTCCGGCTCGGTGTTTGCTCAGTGGCGCCGCGCGGCGGAGTTGGCGACTGGTGAGTTCATCTGGCTGGCCGAGGCTGACGATGCGGCGGAGCCCGATTTCCTGACGCGCACTCTGGCTCTGCTGAGTGGCGATCCGACGATCCAGTTGGCGTTCACCAACTCGCGCACGATCGACGCCGAGGGCGCGCCGCAGTGGGCGAGCTACAAGCCGTATTATGGCACCGTGGTATCGGGTGGCCTTGCAGAGACCGAGGTGTTCGAGGCGAAGGCCTTCGTGCATCGCTTCCTGTCGGTGAAGAATTTTATTCTGAACGTGAGCTCCGTGGTGTGGCGGCGGGACGCGCTGCTGCGGGCGCTGACTGCTTGCGGGGCTGACCTGGCTGACTTTCGGATGGCTGGCGATTGGCGATTGTATTTGGAGGCACTGGCGGTGCCCGGTGCAAAGGTTGCGTATGAGGCCGAGCCGCTGAACGTGCATCGCCGCCATGCGGCGAGCGTGACGCATGCACTGGATGCGGACCGGCACGTGAACGAGATCGCGCGCTGCCACGGGATCGTTCGGCACGTTTTTGTGCCTCCGGCGGGGGTGTGTGCGAACCAGGAGGCGTATGCCAAGGAGGTTGCACAGCAGTTGGGTGCCGGGAGCGGCAAGCGGCTGAAGGTGGCGGCCAGTTCTGCGAGGAAGGGAATGCCGCCAGCACGCTCCATCCGCAAGGTGGTGAGGAAATGAAGTCCAAGAAAAAGCTTCTTAGCACAAGGACCGCAAATGTATATTTCGGCCCGTGGAAAAGGTAAACTCGCCAACGAGATTAGTGCAGATGTGCGCGCGGAGGCTGAACCTGTTCGCCTACCGCTGATGAAGGAAGGAAATTACATGTACGTACCGCCGTTGGATTCTCTCCTGAAGGCCATTGGCATTTCCCGGGAGGAATTTCACAATTCGACTGAGGTCGTTGTTCCAACCGAATTGCTTAAGCTATTGCTTCAGGTTGCCATCGCCAACAGCGATTTCAACTCCGTTGGTTACCTCCGCGAAAATCCTGACATAGCGGATGCCGTTCAATCTGCAACGTTGGATGATCCCCGTTTACACTATGTAGGGTATGGTTTTTTTGAAGGTCGCCTGGGTGCCACACCTGAAGTCGATGAGCGGTGGTACTTGCGAACCTATACGGATGTCGGCGACGCGGTCAGGTCCGGCGATGTGGCGTCTGCCGCCGAACACTTCCGGGTCATAGGGGCAACCGAAGGCCGCAGCCCGAGCGCGACGTATAGCCTGGCGGCTGACCAATGGAAGAAGGCCTTCACACCGTCGACGGAGTCCGGGTCTTTTAAGAGGGTGTGAAGTTATGGGGGAGTGAAGCATGTCGTCACGACTGCAGACCGGCAGCTTTCATTTCAGTCACCCAGGCCTGTGTCCAATATGCGCGGAGCGCGTGCATTTTGTGGCGGAGGGACCGTACTTTAGAAGCACTCTTAAGTGCGATGGATGTGGATCGGTCCCCCGTCACCGAGCAATAATGCACGTTTTAGCCAAACATTTTCCCAATTGGCGAGACTTGAATATCCACCAAGGCTCGCCTGGATGGGACGCCGCGAGTCAACTTATATCGCGGGAATGCAAATCTTATACGAGTTCCCAATACGATACGTCTGTCAGTTTTGGGTCGGTCGTCCACAACCCGTCAACACCTGGTAAAAAATTCCGAAGTGAAGATTTGGAGGCGCAAACTTTCGCCGACGAAACTTTCGACCTGGTTATCACCCAGGACGTCTTCGAGCACGTCTTCCACCCGGACCGGGCGATCAAAGAGATAGCTAGAACTTTGAGGCCCCACGGCGCGGTTTTAATGTCGGTCCCCCTTGTTAGGGGTAAATGGCCTTCTCGCCGACGAGCTGCCGTGCTGGATGGAAAAATTAAATTCCTTCTTGAACCAGAATTTCATGGCAATCCTATTGATGCCTCAGGATCTCTCGTTACGATAGATTGGGGTTATGATATCGTTAGCTTTATGCAGTATCATTCCGGTCTTTCGTTTGTATTGATGATGATAGACAATATCGATATCGGTGTGCGTGCAGACTTAAATGAGGTTTTAATCGGATTTAAGATGCCGATGCCGGAATTATTATATTGATCCCGACAAGGTTGGGCTTCAGGGAGCATCACCGTCGCCCTATAAAACTGCGACCGCCCGGCGCGCATTCGTGAAAAGGAGTGAACCTTGCGACAAATTTGGGTGAGTCAAAACGAGTGCCTACTTGACGGTGTCAGATTTGAGGTCGGGAAAGCCAATTTTTCTGATCTGAAGACAACTCGCTCAGGTGTATGGGTCCTGAAGGGAAAAACCTTCTTTGATCGCTATAAAAGCTATTTCGGCGATCTCCGCCCGAAGAATGTTCTAGAAATAGGAATATTTGAAGGCGGGAGCGCGCTCCTACTTGCCGACATGTGGCCGGAAGCGCAAATCGTGGGGATTGACATTCGTGATCCCAATCCGGAGGTCGACGCGCACATCGAGCGTCTGGGTTTCGCCGATCGCATTTCGCTCTATTACAACACATCCCAGAATGATGCCCAGGCTGTTGGAGCTATTATTGAGCGCGAGTTTCCAGATGGAATAGATATAGTGATCGATGATGCCTCGCACATGTACGAACTAAGCAAGGCCACCTTCGACATCGCCTTCCCAAGCGTAAAAGCGGGTGGTCTCTATCTCGTTGAAGATTGGGCATGGGCGCATTGGCGTGATTGGCAGTCGAAGGCAGACTGGATGCAACAGCCGGCGCTCAGCAATCTTCTGTTCGAGGTTTCCATGGCGTGCGCCAGCTCGAGATGGATAATATCAGATGTCTACGCAAACTCGAGTTTCTTCGCCGTTCAGAAAGCAAGTGAGTGTCCATCCCTAAGTCGTCCATTTCGGATTAGCGACGCCTACCTGCTACGGGGTAAGACGCTAAACAAAATCTGACAGCCCAGACCCCTGGCAAAACTAGGGTTTGTCAGGCCCACCTCGGATTAGTCTACCGCGGGTCCGGCTTGCAATTTCCCGAGTTCCAGGATGATCATATCCTGGTTATCAATACTATTTCGGGGTTGAAGCAGGATATTGAGCGGTGATCTTTATTCTCACCAAATCGCGGTCCAAATTTGAATGGCAAACTCTCCCGACCAATTGCCAGTTGAAGCGCGTCAAATAGAGATAAAGATCATCGTCCCCTGAAGAAAATTCGGGCGAAGTACTGGAATGGCCGATAAGAGACGGATAGTCGTAGAACGGTCCACAACCGCGAGCGTTGTACCAAGGCCGGCCCGCAAAAAGGAGTAGCGGCTTGCTCCAAGTGATCAGGTCATCTGACAAGCTGTAGTACGTTCCGCCATTCTCTCCCGCCAGGGAAAACACCCCTATCCAAACCTTTGCTTTTTCCACCCAGACCATTGACCTCATTAGCCCTTTTAGGCTTCCGACACCTATGACGTCGCATCTTTCGTCACTCGTATCACTGCGATCGGGACTCGAATATTGCTGTGCGAAAGAGCCGTCTTTCAGCGCAAGCCAAGGCCCGAGCGGCGTCAATTCGCGGGTTCGAAAAAGACAATTACCGTGCTGCTTGCCGGCCTCCTCCCACGACGGCGAGGACGCATGACCCGCCCGGAAGACCGCCAGATCCTGATCCGCGACATCGCGCAAGCCCGGGTGGAAGGCGCACGGCTCGCCCCAGCCTGTGCTCTGGCCGGCATTGATGCCCGCACCCTCCAACGCTGGAAAGCCGGCGAAGGTCTGACGCGGGGAGATCGCCGGCCAGATGCCAACCATCCGGTCCCATCGCACGCTTTGAGCGAGGCCGAGCGGGCCCAGATCGTCGCGGTGGCCAACGAACCGCGCTTCGCCGACACGCCGCCGGCGCGGATTGTCCCGGCACTGGCCGACGAAGGTATCTACATCGCCAGTGAGTCCAGCTTCCATCGTGTGCTGCGCGCACACGGCCAGATGAACCCCCGGGGACGGGCCCAACCGCCGCGGACGTCGCGCCCACCGACCACGCACATCGCCACACGTCCCGGCGACGTCTGGTGCTGGGACGTGACGTTCCTGCCGGCACAAATCCAAGGACGCTGGTTCTACTTCTACCTGATCCTGGACCTCTACAGCCGCAAGATCGTCGGCTTCGAGGTGCATGACACCGACAGTGCCGAGCACGCGGCTCACCTGGCTAGGCGAACAGCGCTCGCCGAAGGGGTGCACGCCAAGCCGGTGCGCCCAGTGCTGCATGGCGACAACGGCGCAACTCTGAAGGCAACAACAGTTTTGGCCATGCTGCATTGGCTCGGCATCGAGCCATCCTACTCGCGTCCGCGCGTGAGTGATGATAATTCTTTCGCTGAAGCACTGTTCCGCACCGCGAAGTATCGGCCGGAGTTCCCCCTCAAGGGATTCGCCAATTTGGATGCCGCCAGGCAATGGGCAGCGCGCTTCGTGCATTGGTACAATCAAGAGCACCGCCACAGCGGCATCCGCTACGTCACCCCGGCGCAGCGTCATGCCGGGCAGGATGGCCCTGTGCTCATCGCCCGTCACGCGGTCGACCAGGACGCCCGGCAGCGCAACCCGCAACGCTGGAGTGGGTCGACCCGCAACTGGACACCGGCTGGCGCCGTCACCCTCAATCCGGAGCGTGACATCGTGGTTCGGGCGGCCACCTCACAAATCCAGCTTTCCGGTTCGATCGGCGAGCCTGCTTTCCCGCCCCGACCTGGCAGCGCCCAAGCCGCGACGCGCAACGCAGGAGATGGGAGGAGCGGAGCCACCCGGAACCACGCGCAGAGCGCCCTGGCGCACGAGCATGGCGAGGATGGCGAGCACCGGACCTTCTCCGTAGTGAGCACCGTGGCACACTCGGCACCAGTCGGAGGTTCGCATCTCCGGACACCTACCCCGCAAGCACAGCGGCATCGTCAATAGGAGAAATCGTTACGGGATTTAAGCGGCAACTACCTTGACACGCACCGCT
>CAVYXX010000119.1:0-314936 GCA_963772355.1 uncultured Alphaproteobacteria bacterium
ATCCTCTAAGGAGACCGAGATCAACCTGCCGTTCATTACCGCTGACGCTTCCGGGCCGAAGCACTTGGTGATGAAGCTGTCCCGGGCCAAGCTGGAATTACTGGTCGACGATCTGATCAGCCTGTACGATGGACCCCTGCCGCGCGGCGCTCAAGGATGCCGGGGTGACGGCCAATGAGATTCAGGAAGTGATCCTGGTCGGCGGCATGACCCGTATGCCGAAGGTTATCGACGCGGTGAAGTCCTTCTTCGGCAAGGATCCCGCGCGTAACGTTAACCCCGATGAGGTCGTGGCTATCGGCGCCGCAGTGCAGGGCGGCGTTCTGAAGGGTGACGTCAAGGACGTCCTGCTACTGGATGTGACGCCGCTATCGCTCGGGATTGAAACCCTGGGCGGCGTATTCACCCGACTGATCGACCGCAACACCACGATCCCGACAAAAAAGAGCCAGACCTTCTCCACTGCTGACGACAACCAGCAGGCCGTGACCATCAAGGTGTTCCAGGGTGAGCGCGAGATGGCGTCGGACAACAAGCTGCTGGGCAATTTCGATCTGACCGGCATTCCTTCGGCGCCGCGCGGCGTGCCTCAGATCGAGGTGACGTTCGACATCGACGCTAACGGGATTGTCTCGGTTCAGGCGAAGGACAAGGCAACCGGCAAGGAGCAGCAGATCCGGATCCAGGCGAGCGGCGGCCTGTCGGAAGCCGACATCCAGCGGATGGTCAAGGAGGCGGAGGCCAACGCCGAAGCCGACAAGAAACGGCGAGAGACAATCGAGGCGCGCAACCACACGGAAAGCCTGGTCCATCAGGTCGAAAAGAACTTGAAGGAGCACGGTGACAAAGTGGGAGCCCAGGAGAAGGGCGAGGCGGAGGCCGCTATCGCGGCGGCGAGATCCGCTTTGGAGGGCACCGATACGGAAGCCTTGAAGCAGGCGTCCGACCGGCTCAGCCAGGCGGCAATGAAGATCGGCGAGGCGATGTACAAGGCCGAGGCCGCGTCCGCGCAACAGCCGCCGGGTGATGGAGGCGCGGGCCCACAGGCGCCGGGTGATGACAAGGTCGTTGACGCCGAATTCGAGGAAGTTGACGACAAGAAGAAAAAGTCGGCCTGATCACGCGGTCTGACTCGAACGGGTAGGTCGCGCCCGCGCTTCTTTTACAGGCGGGCGCGATTTCTATTTTCTGGCGTTGGATTTTGGGGCGCTGCGACGGAGCGCCGCACACTAAAGGGCTAAGATGGCCAAACAGGATTTTTACGCCACGCTGGGTGTAGCGAAGAATGCGGGCGCGGACGACCTGAAGAAGGCGTACCGCAAGCTTGCAATGCAATTTCATCCTGATCGCAACCCCGGCGACAAGCAGGCCGAGATGCGTTTCAAGGAGGTCAATGAAGCCTACGATGTGCTGAAGGATGACCAGAAGCGCAGCGCTTACGATCGCTTCGGCCACGCGGCGTTCGAGCAGGGTAACGGCGGCGGTGCCGGCATGGGTGGCTTCGATTTTTCCGCCAGTGGCGACCTCGGCGATATTTTCGGCCAGATGTTCGGCATGGGCCGGCGCGGCGGCCAGCGGACGCGGACCGGGGCGGACTTGCGGCAGGGGGTCGAGATCGAGCTAGCCGAGGCGTTCAGTGGCACCAAGGTCACCTTACGAGTGCCCACAAGGGTGAAATGCGAGAGCTGCGAGGGCACCGGATCTCAGGACAAGGGACGCGCAGCCGAGACTTGCCCAACCTGTCAGGGTGCGGGCAAGGTCCGCAGGCAATCTGGATTCTTCCTGGTCGAGCAGACCTGCGCGACGTGCGGCGGTCAGGGGCGGGTGGTCCGTAATCCGTGTCGGATTTGCCAGGGCGCTGGCACAGTGCAACGTGAGCGCAGCTTGTCCGTGCCGATTCCGGCAGGGGTAGAGGATGGAACGCGCATCCGCCTGTCCGGAGAAGGCGAGGCCGGCGGTCAGGGCGCGCAGAACGGCGACCTGTATGTGCATGTCTCGATCCGGCCGCATGAGTTCTTCCAGCGCGAACAGGCCAATATCCTGATGCGCGTGCCGCTACGGATGACCCAGGCGGCGCTCGGCGACGATATCGAGGTGCCGGTGGTCGATGGGTCGAGGGCCAAGGTCAAAATTCCCGCCGGAACGCAGACCGGAGATCAGTTTCGCCTGCGCGGCAAAGGGTTCTCCGTCCTGCGCAGCCCGGCGCGAGGGGATATGTTTATCCAAGTGGCAGTCGAGACACCGCTTAACCTGTCGCCACGGCAGCGGGAATTGCTGGAGGCGTTCGAGGCCGAGGCAGACAAGGGCAACAAAGGCAGCCCGGACCATGAAGGGTTCTTCGCCAAGGTTGCGGCGTTCTTTGAGGGTGGCCGGGGATAGTATTGCTACGGTGAAGTAATAACGATCAACGGATCCAGGGTGGGTTAAGAGGGTGGACGCACACCCTCGAACGCGGCGGCTTCGAGGGTGCGTATTGCGTGCGGCGTAGGGGCGGCTGCTCTATCTATGCCGCCTTCGCCAGTGCCATGGCGCGCCACACCCTCTCGGGTGTCGCCGGCATATCGATGTGCGTTACACCATCGCTGCTCAACGCGTCGATGATGGCGTTGATCACCGCGGGAGGGCTTCCCACGGCGCCGGCCTCTCCCGCGCCTTTGACACCCAGGGGATTGGAAGCGCACGGGATTTCGAGCAGTTCGACCTCGATATCCGGGAACTCATTGGCGCGGGGCAGGGCATAGTCCATGAAGCTGCCGGACAGCAGCTGTCCCGATGATGGGTCGTAGACGGTATGTTCGAGGACGGCTTGGCCGAAGCCCTGGGCAACGCCGCCGGCGACCTGGCCTCGGACGATCAACGGGTTGATCGCCTTGCCGACGTCGTCGGTAACGCTGTATCGGACGAGTTCGACGACGCCGGTTTCCGGGTCGATCTCGACCTCGGCCATGTGGCAGCCGTTTGGAAATGTGTGGGCGTCGATAGGGGCGATCTCGGCGGCATCAAGCGGGGTGGCCGGCTGACCGGCGGCGGCCTTTTTCCGCTGCGTCGCTGCCAGCGCCACAATATCGATTCCGCGGTCGGTGCCGACGATGGAGAACCGGCCATCGGCGAAGGCGATATCCCCAACCGCGGCCTCCAGTTCCTCCGCGGCGGCTTCCTTACCTTTCCTGATGACGGATTGGGAGGTTAGCAGGATGGCCTGGCCTTCCGAGTAAAGGCTGCGGGCGCCGCCGGTGCCGCCGCCGACGGGGATGGTGTCGGTGTCGCCCTGGCGGATGCGGATCTTGTCGCCGTCGATGCCGAGGTTGTGGGCGGTGAGCTGGACGTAGGCTGTTTCGTGGCCCTGTCCCGTGGACTGGGTGCCGACATAGACGTCGACAAAGCCGTCATCGGCAAATCTGATTTCCGCGCGTTCGGTGGGATCGCCACCCGTTGCTTCGAGGTAATAAGCCAGCCCGAGGCCCCGGCGCTTGCCCTGCGACGCCGCCGCTGCCTTGCGCGCCGCGAACCCAGCGTAATCCATGCGTTGGGTCGCTGCGCCCAGCACGACGCGAAAATCACCGCTGTCGTAGCTTTTTCCAACCGGGGTGGAGTGCGGCATCGCCTCGGGCAGCACCATGTTGCGGCGGCGGAGTTCAACCTTGTCGATACCCAGTTCGCGTGCTGCCGCATCGACCAGGCGCTCGACCAGGTAGTTGCTTTCGGGACGACCGGCGCCTCGGTAAGCGTCCACCGGAACGGTGTTGGTGAATACGCCGAGCACGTTGGCGTAGATTGCCTTGAAGCCGTAGACGCTCGCCAATACGCCTGTGCCGGCGAACGTCGGGATAAACGGTGCAAATGTGGACAGATATGCGCCCATGTTGGAGATATTGCGCGTGCGCAGGGCGATGAATTTGCCGTCGGCGTCGACCGCCAACTCTCCTAGCGTCAGGTTGTCGCGGCCCTGGGTGTCACAGAGGAAGGCCTCGCCGCGGTCCGCTGCCCATTTCACCGGGCGCCCCAGTTTGCGGGCGGCGTAACAAGTCAGCACATGTTCGGCGTAGAGAAACAGCTTCATGCCGAAGCCGCCGCCGACGTCGGGAGTGACGACGCGGAATTTCTCGGGGTCGGCGCCGAACACCGGGCCGATCAGGTTTTTTACCAGCCAACCGCCCTGGGTGTTGGCGTAGAGTGTCCACCGGCCTGTTTCGGTATCGAAATCAGCCAGCGCCGCGCGGGCTTCCATCGAATTTACGACGATGCGGTTGTTGACGATCGTCAGTTTCGTGATGTGGGCGGCTTTAGAGAACTGTGCCTCGGTGGCGGCCTTGTCGCCGATCTCCCAGTCGAAGGCGAGGTTGTGCGGCACATCCGGCCAGACCAGAACACCACCTTTGTCCATCGCAGTCGGCAGGTCGGTGATGCTGGCGAGAATATCGTAGTCGACCTCGATCGCCTCGGCGGCGTCCCGAGCGTGCTTGATGGTGTCGGCGACGATGAAGGCGACGGGGTCGCCGACGTGGCGCACGCTGCCCTCGGCCAATACGGGATGGGGTGGCGCTGCTTGGGGGGAGCCGTCACGATTTTCGACCAGCGCGGCGCAGGGCAACGGACCGATGCCCTCGGCCGAGAGGTCGGAGGCCGTGTAGACCCCGGCGACGCCCGGCAATCCCGCCGCTGCGGTGATATCGAGCCGGGTGATCGTCGCCGCCGCATGCGGGCTACGCAGCACGACGCCGAACAGCATTCCGGGCAGAACGATGTCGTCGGTGTAGCGGCCGGCGCCTTTGAGCAGCCTGGGGTCCTCCACGCGGCGGACGGGCTGGGCAAGGCCGAACTTGGTGGTGGTCATGAGCGTGGTCCTCCAAAGGCTGTGTGGCGCGGTTTGTAGCCAGCATGTACGCTGGCGATGAAAAAGGCCAAGGGGTGAAATGTCCGGAACCGATCGCCGTATCGTTGTTTTCAACACGGGCTCGTCCAGCCTGAAATTCGCGGTCTATCCAGTGGCCGAAGAGGCTGCGCCGTTGCTGTCCGGTGAGGTGGAGGGAATTGGCGGGTCCGCACGCCTGTTGATTGGCGGCAATTCGAGGCCGGTGCAGGCGGCGGATCCACATGCCGCGATGGAGGCTCTGACCGGGCTGCCGGACGAGACGCTGGCCGGCGACATCGCGGCATTCGGGCACCGTATGGTACACGGCGGTCCGGATCTGGATCGTTCCGTGCTGGTCGATGATGCCATGCTGGCGCGGATCGAGGCGGTTTCGCCGCTGGCGCCGCTGCACAATCCGCCAGCGCTGGATGCGTTGAAGGGACTGCGGCGGCGATTTCCTGAGGCGCCTCAGGTGGCGTGCTTCGATACCGCGTTCCATCGCGGACACCCGGCAGTGGCTGACCGATTTGCCATCCCCGACGCGCTATACCAGCAGGGTGTGCGGCGCTACGGGTTTCACGGGCTGTCGTATACATATATTGCCGGAGCAATGAAGGTGCGGGCGCCGGAGATCGCGGCGGGACGCGTGGTGGTCGCTCATCTTGGGTCCGAGGCGTCGATGTGCGCGATGGTAGATGGGCACAGCGTCGATTCCTCGATGGGGTTCACTGCGTTGGACGGATTGCCGAGAGGACCCGTTCCGGATCGCTGGACTCCGGGGTGATCTTGTGGCTGCAACAGCAAAAGGGCTGGACCATCGATCACGTTGAACACTTCCTGTACCACGAGTGTGGGTTGTTGGGCCTGTCCGGTGTGTCCAATGACATCCGCGTCCTGCTGGCGAGCGAGGCGTCGCTGGCGAAACTGGCGGTCGATTACTTCGTCTTTCACACGGCTCGGACGGCGGCCGCCTTGGCGGTCAGCATGGGCGGGATCGACGGGATGGTATTCACCGCTGGGATAGGGGAGCACAGCGTTCCGGTGCGTGCGCGGGTGCTGGAACGGCTGGGATGGCTTGGGTTCGAGGTCGATGAGGCGGCGAACGCGCGCGGGGCCGGGAGGATTACCGCGGTAGGGAGCCGAATTCCGGCGTTTGTCATTCCGACGGACGAAGAGCGGGTGATCGCCCGTGAGACGAAGGCGCTGATCGGGGGGTAGGTCCGTTTCGCACTAGGGGACGGACCCTGAGTTCCGGGCTCCGTGCCGCCTATCAGCGGGCGACGGTGGATGGCCTCGCCCAGCCACGAAGAAGGGTTCGGACGTTGGAGAGATCACATCGATGACCGATATCCCGGCCTACGCAGTTCCGCCGAGCTTTCTGGGGGTCACCCGGAGGGATGGGGACGCCGACTTTGTGGTGGCCGGCATTCCGATGGATATCGGCACCACCAACCGCTCCGGCAGCCGCGAAGGGCCCGCCGCCATCCGCCGGGCAAGCCGGATGCTGACGGATGGGGCGCATCCGGAGCACTGGGTGGAACCGGCGCGCATGAGCCTCTCCGACATCGGCGATTTCAGTTTGGCGCTGGGCAACATCCAGGGGAGCCTCGCGGCGATCCAGTCCCAGGCCGAAGCGGTGGGCCATTTGATCGCGCTGGGGGGCGAGCACGGCGTCACCCTGCCGCTGCTGCGGGCGCTGGCGCAGCGAGTTGGCGCTCCAGTCGCGGTGGTGCATTTCGATGCCCATGTCGATACTTGGCCGGACAATTTTGGCCAGGAATTCGCCCATGGGTCACCATTCTACCACGCAATCAACGAAGGGCTGGTCGATCCTCGCCGAATGATCCAGATCGGAATCCGATCGCCCGTGCAGAGGGAGGTGATGGACTGGACCGTGGGGAAGGGCGTTACCGTGCTGTCTGCACAAGATGTGCATGCTACCACGCCGGCGGCCGTCGCCGCTCGGATCGCCACTGTCGTTGGCGACACGACGGCATATTTAAGCTTCGATATCGATGCCTTGGATCCGGCGTTCGCGCCCGGCACCGGCACACCCGAGATCGGTGGCTTGGCATCCTGGCAGGTGCAGGGGATCTTGCGGCGGTTGCCGGGGGTTCGCTTCGCCGGAATGGATGTGGTCGAAGTGGCGCCCGCTTACGACGTGTCCGAGATCACGGCCCTGGCCGCTGCGACGGTCGTGTGGGAGTATCTGGCGCTTGCGGGAGCTATGCGCTGAGAGGCTGTCCGTTATCCAAAAATGCATTGCTCTCCAGAGTTGGTGGACCCTATATCGGGGACCTCGCTCCTGACCCCAGGGGCGGTGACGCACTCGCACGTGCCGCGAGCCTGGATTGGGTATACCCCCGAGGGCACAGCAACGACGTAAACGCGTCCTTTTCGATAGACCCGGCCAACCCGTGGGCCGGGGTCGTTTAGGAACACGCCTATGTCCGATCGCACAGTTGCGATGCGAAGTACCACCAGCATCGTCTGACCCCGAAGCCGCGGCGTTCTCGCGCGGTTTCGGCTGAAGTCCCCCGTTTCACCCGGGCGCGTTGACGCACGTCCGGCTTGTTCCGCGAGGATTCCCGCGATGTCTGTTGTTGCTCGTCCCCGTTCTGCTGTCTCCCTGCTGCGCCGTCCATTCGTGGCCTATCCAGTCCGCCGCCCCACGGTGGATGAGGTGGTGGCCGTCGCTCGCCCGGAGGAGCCGGTGCATTGCCTTCGGCCGACCACCGTCGCCGAGACTGCGCGCGGCTTCGTCGAAGGCTTTCCCGGCCATGTGCTGTATGCCGTGAAGTGCAATCCTGATCCGGCGGTGCTGCGTGCACTGTGGGATGGCGGCGTTCGGCATTTCGATTGCGCATCGTTGCCGGAGATCCGTCTCGTCCGCGACATGTTCCCGGAAGCAGTGATCCACTTCATGCACCCGATCAAGGCGCGCGGCGCGATCCGCGAGGCGTGGGAGCAGCATGACGTGCGCAATTTCGTTTTGGATTCCGCCGACGAACTGGCGAAGATCCGAGCGGAGGTGGCCGCCACCGGCGTGCCTGGCGCGCTAGGGCTGGTTGTGCGCATCGCGCTGCCGAAGGGTGGGGCGAAGCTGGATCTGTCCGGCAAGTTCGGCGCGGAGGCGGACGAGGTGGTCCGTTTGTTGCGAGCCGCGCGTGCGTGTGCGGCGATGGTTGGGGTCAGCTTCCATGTCGGGTCGCAGTGCCTCGATCCGTTGGCTTGGCGCGAGGCGCTGGCGCTGACCGGACAGATCATCGCTGCGGCCGGTGTCGGGATCGATGTCGTTGATGTCGGCGGCGGATTTCCTGTGGCCTATCCGGACCAGGAGCCGCCGGCTATCGGCGCGTTCTTCGCCGAGATCGAGGCGGGGTTTGAGGGCTTGGGTGTGCACGGCGCGCGGCTTTGGGCGGAGCCTGGACGTGCCTTGGTCGCCGCCGGAACGTCCGTGGTGGTGCAGGTGCAGGCTCGGCGGGGCGATGCGCTGTATGTGAATGACGGCGTGTATGGTAGCCTCGCGGACGCCGGGACGTTGGGGTTCCGGTATCCGGTGCGGCTGATCCGTCCGGATGGCGCGTCTGCGATCGAAACGATCGGGTTTACCCTGTTTGGGCCGACCTGTGACAGCGCCGATGTGATGCGGGGTCCATTTGTGCTGCCCGCCGACATGGGGGAGGGCGACTGGATCGAGATCGGCCAGCTTGGGGCTTACGGTGCCTGTCTGCGCACTGCGTTCAACGGCTTCGACCGGGCCAGGATTGTTGAGGTCGAGGACGCGGCTCCGGCCGCCGAACCGCTTCGCGTGGCCGCCTGATCGTTGCGTTTGAAAGGGAATCGACCGATGAAACATGTCGCTTTCGACGGCCGACTGGTCATGCTTGGATTTGGCAGTATCGGCCAGGGCCTACTGCCGCTGATACTGCGTCATATCGATATGCCGGCCGACCGGATTTCCATCGTTTCGGGCGACGAGCGCGGGCGGGGTGAGGCGGCCGAACTTGGCGTAGCCTTCACGGTAAGGCCGCTGACCCGGGACAACTATAGCGATGTGCTGGCGCCGCTGTTGCGGGCGGGGGATTTTCTGCTGAACCTGAGCGTAGACGTATCGTCCGTGGCGTTGATCGGGTTCTGCCAGGAGCGTGACGTGCTGTATCTGGATACCTGCATCGAGCCGTGGGCTGGGGGTTATACCGACCCTTCGCTGACGCCGTCGCAACGATCCAATTATGCGCTGCGGGAGAGCGCGCTGGCGCTGGCCGGTGGCAGCGGGCCGACGGCGGTGCTGACGCACGGTGCCAACCCGGGGCTCGTTTCGCATTTCGTCAAGCAGGCACTGTTGAATATTGCTCGTGATACGGGTGTGGATACAGGCGTTCCGGGGGACCGAGCTGGGTGGGCGGCGTTGGCTCAGGGGCTGGGTGTGAAGGTGATCCATATCGCCGAGCGGGATACGCAGACAGCGACTTTTGCCAAGGAGCCTGGGGAGTTCGTCAACACCTGGTCGATCGATGGCTTCGTGGGGGAGGGGTGCCAGCCTGCCGAACTCGGGTGGGGGACGCATGAGAAGACGCTGCCGGCGGATGGGTTTCGACATGATTTCGGATGTGGGGCGGCAATCTATTTGATGCGGCCGGGGGCCTCGACGCGGGTGCGCACCTGGACGCCGATGGCGGGGCCGCTGCATGGGTTCCTGGTCACGCATAACGAGTTGATCTCGATTGCTGATTATTATTCAGTAACGGATGGTGGGGTGGTCGCGTATCGGCCGACGGTGCATTACGCGTATCATCCTTGCGACGACGCGGTGTTGTCGGTGCATGAACTCGCCGGGCTGAACTGGCAGCAACAGCCGAAGCAGCGGCTGATGATGGACGAGATCCATTCCGGCGTGGACGAGTTGGGTGTGCTGCTGATGGGTCACGCGCGCGGTGCGTATTGGTATGGATCGCGGCTGTCGATCGAGCAGGCTCGGGCGCTGGTGCCGCACAACAATGCGACGAGTTTGCAGGTTACGGCGGCGGTGCTGGGTGGGATGATCTGGGCTTTTGAGAATCCGCGGGCGGGGTTGGTCGAGGCCGATGGTCTGGACCATGCTCGGGTGCTGGAGGTGGCGGAGCCGTATTTGGGGGATATGGTGGGGGCGTATAGCGATTGGACGCCGTTGCTGGATCGGGGGCGGCTGTTCCCGGAGGCGGTTGACGAGGCGTGTCCGTGGCAGTTCGGGAATTTCCGGGTGACGTAGCGGGCGGGACGTGGCGTCAGGTGCGGGCGCCGAGGAATTGGCAGTGCCACCATGGGTATTTGATTAGCGAGACATGACCCAGAGGCGGGGACGCGTTGGATTAGTGCTATGGGTTACTCCAACGCCAAGCCCTGCCGGTGCCATCCATCCGTGCCCCCGCGAAGAACTGTGACATCACGCAGTCCAGCCGCGAGCATTTCGGTTGCCGCGCGAGCCGATCGTCGATCGGTCTTGCAGACAACGACGATCGGCTGTTTTCGTGCGGTCAAGTCTGAAGTGGGTTGCGCAAGCTCGCCGAGCGGCATGTTGACAGCGCCGGGCAAATGACCGGGCGGCCCTGCATATTCTTCAGGTTGCCGCACATCGACAAAGACAAGAGGCATGCCGGTTGCAAGCCGCTGCTGCAGTTCCATCGTCTCGATCCACGCCGGTTCCTTCGTACGAAACCCGCGAAACAGTCGCGACACGAAAGCGATCATCATGCACTCCGAGACGAATCAGCCACTACGCAGCACCGGCAGACGCCGCGTTTCGGCCATCTGAAAATCTTGGTCAGTATTTGCGAAGATGGCCCAACCGCCTCACCTGTGCGCGAAATCCGTGAAGAGATAGTCTCTGGTCTGCACGACGGTGTGGCACGCGAACCCGCACTTGGCATCGTTCTCCTGCGGCGGACTGTCAGCCGAGGTGCCAGGCCTGAATGTATCGGATGCAGCGTCATATTCGAACACGGCCCATCCCCACCCGCCGCTGTCCGCGAACCTCTTGCTGTCCTTCACCATGAAATCCATGTCATGCTGGGCGCCTGGCACCGACGCTGCGGGGAACGTATCCATCTGTTTCGGGTTCCAATGGATTTTCGCCAGCTCGGCGCCGTCGGGGAAAGGCTTGCCGTTGCCGGGAATTCCGGCCAGGTAGGCGTCGATCATCACCGGATTACCGAGGATCGCAGCAATTAAGGCTCCATCCTTACTGATGGAGACAACCTGCCAGGCCTCGTATCCTCTGAATTCAGCGAACGCGAGCCCACCCGGCACTTTCAAGGTGTACTTGTCCTGCGCGGATACGGCCCAGCCGCCCACGACGGCAAACACTCCGGTAACAATCGCAATCGTCAGCACTCTTTTGCGGCTCATCGTCAGTACCTCCCTTATGGTAAAGTGTAGCGCAACTACTTTGCAGACTCAGGCGCGGAGCTGCGCGATAAGGCGCCGTCCCCTTGGCGAAGTTTTGGTGCTCGGCCCCAGCGAGTTGATAACGGTGGGACGGTCACATTTCACAATGGTCCCCGGGTTCCCAGCGGTGGCGGCGCACGAGGTACACCTTGAAACCCTTTCTCGGGCGACCTTCACGATTGCCCGCAGATGGTCGAGTAGGTTCACCTGCGGTGGCCTTCGCTCGCGGCCACTGCTTTCCGCCTTCGCTTCGGAGGTCGGAATATGGGTCGACCAGCAGATTTGAGGTGGTCAAAGGATCGAAGCTCATAGCAATCGCCTTCCTCCCGGCTACTTGAGCCACATAGTGGGCCAAGCTGGCGGTATTCGGCAACCCTATGGGACTTCTTTGTGTTATTGAGGAACTTGGCAACGCGCACAATGCGATCGATGAAATATTATCCTAACGATCGCCGGATGACAGGCAGGATCGGCCACACAACTGTTGGATTTGCGTACGCTCATGTCGCTCACGCTCGAGCGCCGACTGGCGGATAGCTTCGTGCCGGCGCTCCGGCGCGCGGCGTTCGATGCCCTGGTGATCTCTTCGCGCACAACGCTGTCGCTCGACGGCGGTTTCCTGAAGATCGATCTGCGCGAGCCGCGGCGGGAATTGGGCTGCCTCGCTGCGTGCGCTTCGCCGCGCTCGCCAGCTTGTAGTGATTCCGAGATTTTGGGTGGGGCGCCGGTGTTCCGTGGCACGCGTATGAAGGTTCATCTGATCGCGACCCTGCTCGCGGAGGGATCGACGGTGGCCGACCGGGCACGACGGACTTGCCCCATGCCTCCGGAACAACGTCGGCACGCACCATCACAGAGTGCGTGACCTCGCCGGGGCGGCGATCGCGTCTTGCATCAGCGACGATTATGGCACCGTCGCCGAACCAGAGCTGTGCGCGATCCGATCCGCACCCTCTCGACAACCCAAAGGTTCCACAAAGCCATCCGACCGCCTCGCGCACATCGGGATAGATCAGGACGGGACGATCGCCGCCGCCGGTATCGAGCGGTTCGGTTTCACGCCACTATTGGATTGCGCCGCGACCAGCAAGATCTGCTGCATGTCTTTTCATAAATTATTAGATTTCGGGAAATCCCGCCACGTAAATTACGAAGTATTTTTCGGAGAATCTCAAATCGTTGTTCATCAGCAAAAAAGACCCACGACGAGCTAAACGCCCAACTCGCAGAGTGATACGTCACTTACGCCAAGATCATCCAATCGACACGAATTCTGTACAAGACCACCGCGCCGTGATTTGAGACGGTGGGGGCATTCCGATTGTGGTTGCTCTAGGAGGCCCTTGTGAACGCGACAACAAAGACGGCGCAGATCCGGCTCACCCGATCGTCGCCCGCCTATTGGCGAGTTACATTCGACAACCCGCCCTTAAATCTGATGGGTCCAGACTTCGTCCTGGAATTTCGGGAGATCATGACGGCCCTTGAGACCGATGAACAGGTGAAGGTCGTCGTCTTCGATAGCGCTGTCGAAGGATTCTTCCTTAACCACAGCGATTTCCTCGCCAGGATCGAGGACCTGACGCGGATATCTCAAGGGCCCACGGGGCTTGAGGGGTGGCCGGACATACTCGTGCGCCTGACACGTGCACCCATCGTGACGATCGCCTCAATCCGGGGTCGCGCGACAGGGAACGGAAGCGAGATTGCCCTTGCCTGCGACATGAGTTTTGCAAGCCGGGAAAAAGCGGTTCTGTCGAAGTGGGAGGTGGGCGTCGGCCTAGTCGCCGGCGGCGGGCCCATGGCGCGCCTGCCTCGGCTGATCGGCAGAGGACGTGCGCTGGAAGTGCTGCTCGGGTCCGAAGACATCGAGGGCGACCTGGCTCAGGCCTACGGATACGTGAACAGGTCGCTGCCGGACGCCGAGCTCGACGGGTTTGTCGACGCGCTCGCGTCCAGGATTGCCTCGTTCGACAAGTGGGCGATCGCGAACACCAAGCGTCTCGTCAACGCCGCCAGCTTGCCGCCGGACGTCGAAATCAAGGCCGGGTGGGATGCCTGCATGGCTTCGATCGCTCGGCCTGCTGCGCAAGACCGGGTCAAGACCTTGTTCGAGCGAGGATTTCATAAGCCCGGAGACGCAGAAGATCGCCTGGGATTCTACCTGGACCACTGGGCCGCTAAGCACCCACGGGCGCGAGCGGGGCAAACCGGGTGTTGGCATCCTCGCCCTCTTCTTAGGAAGGACACTAATCATGGATTTGCTTGCAGTTGCGAAGAATGTTGCAGACCGCGTCGAGGAACAGGCGGTGCGCTCCGAAGTGCCGGTCGCCGTTTGCCTGATCGACATCCACGGCAACGTCATCCTCAAGCACCGCATGACCGGAGCGCCGGCCTTCTCGATCGATCTCGCTGAGCGCAAAGCCTATACGTCGGCGCTGGTGCGGATGCGAACAGCCGACCTGCTTCCGCTCGTGCAGCCTGGGCAGCCGCTCTTCCCGCTGATGTCACAGGGTAGCTACTGCGCGATGGGCGGCGGGGCGCCGCTCATTAGCGGGGGCCAGGTGGTTGCCGGAGTTGGCGTAAGTGGTGGAAGCGTTGAGCAGGACGTCGCCATCCTTGAGGCGGGCCTTCGAGAAACGTAACTCGCACCCTCAGTTCAGCAAAACGCACGATGCGAATGTCAGGTGAGTGACCTAACGAGCGGGAAAGATCGGTACGCGATGTCACTGACCCTCATCCGTGGGTTGCGGAATGTCACCTGATTGGATTGGGGCTTACTGCAATGGAGGACGCCATGTTGAAGACGATGCTCTGGGGTGCCGCGATCGGCAGTACAAGTGTTTTGATGTCGGTCGCTGTGGCACGCGCTGACCCACACTACATTAATGCGGTGGAGATCGACGTTGTGCCCGGTCAAATTGAGAACTACCTGGCCGCGATCAGGGAGGTCGGCGCAGCTACTCTAAAGACCGAGCCGGGGTGTAGCGAGTTCGACATCACGGTTTCACAAAAGGACCCGAATTGGCTGTTCATCTTCGAGGTCTATGACAACGCCGATGCGTTTGATACGCACTTGAAATCCGATCATTACAAAAAGTATGCGGCGGCGGCGAAGGACATCGTCGCCAAACGAGAGGTCCATCCACTCTCGTCGATTGCCATGATGAGAAAGTAACAAATAACGGCGCGCTAAACTTGATGAAGGAGGATTTGGCGATGAGTAGCAAAAGGACGTTAACGACCACGATTATTGCGGGGGTGCTTGCTGTCGTGGGCGGCTGGGGCATGTCCGCGTAGGACAAGTACACTCTGAAAGTGCCAAATGGGCTCGCATTCGCTGAGTTCAGAGGATACGAGGCCTGGTAGGTTGTCTCCATCAGTCGGGACGGAGACTTAATGACTGCGATCCTCGGTAATCCGGTGATGATGGACGCCTACCTGGCCGGAATTCCCGGCAACGGCAAGCCTGTCCTCGACGGCGCCAAGCTGGCGAAGATCCATCGGAATCCGAAACAGATGGAGACCTTCCCCGCCGCGCTGGTGCCAGGCACCCAGCATGACCTGGATTTTATGGTGAAGGACAGCAAGAGGTTCGCGGACGGTGGCGGGTGGGGATGGGGCACGTTCGTATATGACGTTGCATCCGATACGTTCAGGCCTGGCACCACGGCTGACAGTCCGGCGCAGGACAACGACGCTAAGTGCGGGTTGGCGTGCCTCACGATCCTGGAGACAAGAGACTACGTTTTCACGGATTACGGGCACCGGTGAAGCAGTATGAGTGGCAAACCTACTTTGTGAAGGATGCGACCGCCGCCAAACTCAGAGTAACCAACGCTTGTGGATACGATGTCACCGGTCTGCCGCGGGAAAGGGGAAGTAGGTTGGTTCGGCAAAGCGGTCAGACACGTTCTAACCTCAGCTTTGGGGCGAGCATGAAAGCGAGCGGCAAGATGGCCAGCGCGGTGCAAGCGCTCGCCACTGTAGCGCTGTTTGGACCGATGGCATCCGCAAGCAATCCGTAGAGCACCGGAGACAAGGCGCCCGATCCTATCGTCCCGGTATAAAACAGTGCAAATGCCCGTTCCGCGTGATGCGGCGGCGCGAGTTCCGGGACGGTCCCATACAATACTGACGATGTGCCGTTGAGCATCACGCCCAGCAACGGCAACAGCACGAGCACCGGCGCAAGCGGCAAGACCAGGACGGCGAATATGCAGGCCGCCGTCCCGCCCTCGGTCAGGAGGACGGTCCACAATACCCCGACCCGGCTACCCAGCCAGCCGCAGGTGAATTTACCGGCGGCGCCGCCGATGAACACCAGGGCAAGCGCTAGCCCTACCGAGGATAGCGGGGCGCCTCTCGCGCGCAGCAGGAAGGGCAGGAAGGTCAGCAGACCCATGCGCACGGCGGTATCGAGCACGCCGATCGTGAACAACAGAGGGAAGCCACCGCGTCCTCCTGCCGCGTTGTGGGCCCGCTCCGCCGTTATCCGCGGGGCCCGCTGAATTGGTGGCATGAACAGGGCGATCGCCCCCGCGGTTGCCAGTCCGATCAACGCGATGAGCCACAGCGCCATGCGCCACGACATGAGGGTCAGCAGCAACGACGCCAGCGCTGGGATCGTGGCCTTTCCCAGATCGCCCGCGAAGTTATAGGTCCCAAGCGGGAGACGCGATCCCGCGCCATAGGCCCGCGACACCGCCGAGGAAGCGATGGGGTGCTGCACGCTCGACCCGGCACCCGAAAGCGTTAGCGCGGCGCAGAGGCCGAGGATGCCTCCGGACAGCCCCGCCAGCCCGTAACCCACGGCGGCCAGGATGGTGCCAAGCACCAGAACCAGGCGGCCTCCGAAACGCTCGGCGACCCGGACGGCCGGTATCTGCAATGCGGCCATCGCACCGGCGTAGAGCCCGCGCAGCAACGCCAGCGCGGCGTATCCCAAGGCGAACTCTGCCTGCCACACTGGCAGCAGCGCGTAGATCATATCGATGTAGCCGTCATGCGTCGCGTGGGCGAGGCCGGCCACGGCAAGGGTATATCTTGCGTGAGTTCTCGCGGGTTTCGGTGGTACGAGGAAAGCTGGCTCAACGATGCAAGATGGGCTGACCTGATCGAGAGGAGACATCGTCGGTTTCTCCGTAGAGAAGCGTTACTTGGGATGTTTTCCTGACATCGACAAACGAGTAATAGTCGGCGATCGGGTCAGGATTTCTCATACGAGGGCCAATGCCGGACAAACGCTTCCTGCCTCCGCTGAATGCGGTTCGCGCGTTCGAGGCCGCTGCTCGCCATGGCAGCTTCAAGGATGCGGCGTTCGAACTCGGGGTCACGCACGGCGCGGTCAGCCGGCATGTGGCTCTGTTGGAGGACTGGCTCGGTCCCCCTGTCCTGTTCCAGCGGCTCAATCGCCGGGTTCTGCTGACGCCCACGGGCGCGGCGTTGCTGGAGGAGGTTCGGCCGGCGCTCGATCGCATTGCCGGCGCGGCAAGGCGACATCGGGAGCGTCGGGGAGAGGCGCCCGGGGCCGTCCTCCGGGTCAATGCTCTGGCGACGTTCAGTTTGCGCTGGCTGATGCCGCGCCTCGCGGAATTCCGGGCGCGGCACCCCGGTATCGAGGTCCGCCTGACCACGTCCAACGACCCCGTGGACGCTTTGCGAGAGCCCTACGACGTGATCATTCGCGGCGGTCCGGATACATTCGATGGCTATACGTCGTGCATGTTTCTGTCGGAACGGCGGCTGCCAGTGTGCAGCCCCGCGCTGGTCGCGCGGTTGCCGCTGGCGGACATCACAGACCTCAGCCGGCACACGCTGCTGCACGTCGCGACGATGCCCAGGCTGTGGAACGACTGGCTAAGGGCTGCCGGCGCAACCGAGGTGGATCAGGCGGCGGCACTCACATTCGATCATTTTTATCTGGCTGTGCAGGCCGCGCTGGACGGGCTGGGCGTCGCGATGGGTCCCACCGCGTTGGTCGCTGACGATCGCGCGGCCGGCCGCTTGATCACGCCTTTCCCCGACGTTAGCCTTCCGGCGCGGAGCTATCACGCGTACCTCACCGAGCCTCGGTCTGCCGATCCCGCCATTACCCTGTTTTGCGAGTGGCTGCAGGAAGTTGGTCGCAACGGGGCATGATTGGTGCCTGCAATTCCAGATGGCGATAACCATCGAGGCTCGAGGATCGACTCCCCTACCCTAAGCAGTGGTGAAACAAACCAGCTCGGCACCCACCTTCTCGACCCTCGGCCCCGCCGGTGTAGAATTTCACGGAGGAGCGGAGGAAACTATGCTCACTAGAGCCAGATCGAGGAATACAACGGAGGCGGCGCCATAGGTGCCTCCCTTGACCCTGAACGACGTTTTGATCAGGCCGTGGACCTCGGACGCGGGTACGCACGTGGACGCCGCTGGCCGGCCCGCTGCATGGGTTCCTGATCACGCATAACGAGTTGATCTCGATCGCTGATTAGTTAGTCGGTGACGGACGACCGGGTGGTCGCGTATCGCCAGGGTGCATCATGCGTATCATCCGTGCGACGCGGTGTTGTGGGTGTATGAAGTCGGCGGCCTGAACTGGCAGCATCAGCCGAAGTAGAAGGGCGCAACGACAGTGCCTCCTTCGGCGCGCCATCTTGGCAAGAGGTGAATGGTAGGCACGCCCGCCACCGGGACGGGTGGCCGGCCACGCCACCACCTGAGGGTCGGGCGCAGCCCGAGTTCATAATCAAGGTCCAATCGATTACCGGGCCGCTTGTGCCACGCGTCTTCGCTGAGCGGCTGGTTTTACACCTATTTTCTGACTTGACGGGCCTAAGCGTGTGATTGGACGATCATGACGGAGATGCTATGTTAATCGGCGGGAGCGCTCTCTTTCGGCGACCGGGAAGCCGCAAAAAGCGGCGGCTAAGCACAAACTAGATGGGAGGATAATTCGATGGCAAGTGGCGTGGCCGCGGCTGGACCGCTTCCGGAAAACTATCACCGCGCGCAACTGCGCCGGGCAGCGATCGCAAGCACCGTTGGCACCACCATCGAGTGGTATGACTTCCTGCTTTACGGGCAGGTAGCGAGCATTGTGTTCGCCAAGCTCTTCTTCCCGACATCGGCGCCCTTGGTCGGTACGCTCCAGGCGTTTGCGATCTATTTCGTCGGCTTTGTCGCTAGGCCGATCGGCGCTGCGATCTTCGGCCATTACGGTGACCGGATCGGCCGCAAGGCCGCACTGATCGCGACTCTGCTGTTAACTGGTGTCTCGACGTTCGCCGTCGGCCTGGTTCCAACCTACGATCAGATCGGCATCTGGGCCGCTGTCATTCTGGTTCTGCTGCGTTTGATTCAGGGCATCGGGGTCGGTGGTGAGTGGGGTGGCTCCGTGCTGATCGCTATGGAGTGGGCGCAAACGAACAAGAATCGCGGCTTTATCGCCTCGATGCCGCAACTCGGTGGGCCGGCCGGACTGTTCCTGGCCAACCTTGCGGTCCTCGCCTTCAGCGCGCTCTCCGGCCCCGCGTTTCTGAGCTGGGGTTGGCGTGTGCCATTCTTTCTCAGTGCGGTGATGGTCGCCATCGGGCTCTACATCCGCCTCGGTATTTCCGAGACGCCTGTGTTTGCCGAGCTGGTTGAAGCAGACCGGCTGGCGAAGATTCCAACGCTCGAAGTAATCAAACGCCAGCCGAAAGCGATCATTCTCACCGCTTTGGCACGGTCGGTCGAGCAGGGGCCTGCATACATCTATTTTTCTTTCATATTCGTCTACGCCAACATGGTGCTGCATGTCTCGCGTGATTTGATACTCGGCGCCTTGTTGCTTGCGTCCTGCGTCGACTTCATGCTGATACCTTTGACCGGCCATTTATCGGACCGTTTTGGCCGGAAGCGCACGTTTATTATTGCCGCCGCGGCAGCCGGTCTGTACGCGTTTCCCTATTACGCGATGATCAACACCGCGGAACCGGTGCTGATCGTGGTGGCGACCCTGTTCGCCTTTGTATTCCACGCTTTCGTCTATGGCCCGCAAGGGGCACTGATCTCGGAAAGCTTCACCCCGCGGCTGCGCTATAGCGGCGCCTCCATCGGTTACCAGCTTGCCTCGATCACCGCAGGCGGACCTGCGCCGTTGATCGCGACTGCTCTGCTCGCAAGTTTCGGATCAGGATGGCCGATCGCCTGCTACATCTTTTTCTATGGCGTCGTCAGCGTCGTCGCGACCGCCCTGCTACCTGACTATACCAATCGCGACATAGGGGAGGGGCAACACGGAGTTTAGTCGAGCCAGGTACCTGGTCGAGCCGCGACCGCGCGACGGCGACGGCGCTCTCCGATCCGAACAGGAGATCCAGGCTGCGCACCCCAGCCAAGAGGCGGACCGTCGTAGCCTCGTCGCGCGGAGGCTGGAACAAGGTCGGGCACAAAGCTGGCGGCGGCAATCGCCCGATGGAGGGCGGCGCCGACGGAGGTGAGGCGTCGCGAAGTCATCTTGGCGCAGTTCGATGGCTGGACGTGCAACGCCGAATGGGGGAACGAGCGCCGGCCGCGGCATCAAGGTCACTTCGCCGGTAACGCGATTCGAGAATTCGTCGAACTCGCGCGTATCGAAGAAGGCAATGGCGCTGACTACCTGCCTATTCCTCATGCGAAAATACCCAGTAAGTATTGCGGTAGGGTAGTCGGTCCTCGTCGTGGCAGCGGCGTCAAACACCATGATCACCGTGTTGCCGTCCACGTAGATAGTAACCGCCCCGTCAGCCATGCCTTTGCGTGGCTGGCCTCGAATTGCGTCCTCGATGGCATACAGCGATGAGTGGCTCCGTAGCCTTGGACATTGATTGCCAAGATCGGCCGCCGCAAAGGCCGCTTGGTAGGGCACTTCTGCTGCTGACGGCCTCGCTCTCGTTGCAAAATGGTAGACGCTTCTCAACGCCGGAAAGGCCGGCTTCTCGACCCTCGGCGCGCCCCGGTGTAGGATTTCACTGACGAGCGGAGGAACCCATGCTCACCAGAGCCCAGATCGAGGAATACACCGAAGTTGGCGCCATCGTTGTCCCGGATGTTCTGACACCGGACGAGGTGCGGACGTTGAGCGACGTCACCGATGGCTTCGTCGAGCGCGCCCGTGGGTTGACCGGGCATACTGAGATTTACGACCTCGAAGACAGCCACACCGCCGACAACCCACGGGTCCGTCGCATCAAGGCCGCTCACCTTCACCACCCGGCTTACGCCGCGCTGACCGGGCATCCGAACATCATGGCCGTGCTGCAAGCCCTGTGGGGTCCAGATATCCGTTTCGATACCGCGAAGCTGAATATGAAATGTGCCGGATTCGGCGCGCCGGTGGAGTGGCACCAGGACTGGGCCTTCTACCCACACACGAACGACAACCTCGCCGCCGTGGGGGTTATGTTCGACGACATGGCGATGGAGAACGGCCCGCTGATGGTCATTCCCGGCAGCCACAAGGGGCCGATCTTCGACCACCATGCCGACGGCGTGTTCTGCGGCGCGATGAACCCGGCGAACCGCGATGTGGACTTTGGCAACGCCGTGGCGCTGACCGGGAAGGCTGGCTCGATCACCGTGCATCATGTCCGCGCGGTGCATGGATCGGCACCGAATGTTTCCGACCGCGACCGGCGATTGCTGCTGTTCCAATTCCGAGCGGCGGATGCCTGGCCGATCCTCGGCTTCCCCGGCGGGATCGAGGCGTTCGACGCACTGATGGTTGCCGGTCAGTCTCGGCAGCCTCGTCTGTCACCGGCCCCGGTGCGGCTGCCACTGCCTCCGGCCGTCTTGCAGGGATCGCTGTATGAGAACCAAAAAGGCATGAAGACGCGCTTCTTCGACATGGTGCCGGCCCAGTGAGTCCGCCGCCGGAGTTGGAGCCGATCTTCGACCGCACGCTGCGTCCGTTCGGCGGCGCCCCGGTCGATCCGGTGGTCTATGACGCCTCGCTGACGGCGTTGCGGCAGCGGACGGTGAATTTCGCGGCGCGGCGCTACGCCGATATGATGATGGTCAGCGGGCTGAACCGCGATACGGCGGATCGGCACTTCCGACTGCGAGCGGCGACGGTGCCGGCTGGATTGGATGCGCCCCCGGTCGGCCCCGGCATCCAGGCGGAGGCGGATGCTGCTTTCGCTGCCGGCACCTTGGCGATCAGCACCGATGTCGCCGACCGCCGCGTGACGGTGCGTTGGGGGGACATCGAGGGCCTCGCGGTCGCGCGTCCCGGTTATGGCAGCATTCTGCTGCGTCCCGGCATCGCGCCCGGCTTCGATCCGGAACCCATCGCGAGGCACCTGCCTCACGGCGCTGCTGCCTGGCCGCGAGGAGATGCGGTAGACACGCCGGAGCCTCCTCCGGCTGCGCTTGCCCGGGCGCTGGATGCTTTTTTCTCCGGATCGCCAGGCGCCTATGGCGTGCTGGTCGCCTCGCCCGAGCGGGTGCTGGCGGAGCGTTACAGCGCGTTTGGTGCGGCCGATCGGGTGACGCCGAGTTGGTCGATGACGAAGGCGATTATTTGCACCGTCCTTGGCCGGATGATTCATGAAGGCTGGTTGCGCTCGGTTTACGATCCGGCACCGGCGCCACTTTGGACCGATAATCGGGCGATACAACGGCTGATTACGTTAGACCATTTGGTACGCATGCGGTCCGGATTGGCGTTCCCGGTGAGGCATGAGGACGGTCGGACCAGCATCGGCTTCGAGAACATCGCAGTCTATCAGGACGCCTGTGATGCCTTCGAGGCCGCTCAGCGTTCAATCATCGCAACCGTGCCGGGCTCGGTTTTTCGCTATATCAACAGTGGCATGAACGTGTTGGGTTCGATTGTCCGGGATCAGATCGCGCGGCGCGGCCTGCCGTACTATGAAACCGCGTACGGGCTGCTGGTGGATCGGTTGGGCATGAGCAGCTACCAGCACTCGGCGGATATGATGGGGAACCTGATCGCCTCCGGGGCTGGTTATGCGACCTTGCGGGACTACGCCAAATTGGGCGTGCTGTATCTGAATGACGGCGTCTGGAACGGGGAGCGGCTGTTGCCGCAGGGCTGGGTCGACTACGCGTTGACCCCGACGCATACCGGCAGCAGCTACGCCGCGTGTTTCCGCACCAATCTCGAACGTGTGTTTCCTGATTTGCCGCCGGACACGGCGTGGGCGGCTGGTGCGTCAGACCAGAAGATATTCATCCTGCGCCGCCATCGGCTGACAGTCGCGGTGTCGAATGAGACCGATTTCGCGATGGATATAACGGCGCTGAACCGGCTGATTGCCGCCGCGATCGACTGCTACGCGTAAGAAGGAAAAGACCATGTCTGTCCGGAATGTCGCTCGCGAGAAACTGGAACAGGGACAGTTGTCCCTCGGGGTCGGTATCCGCACCACTCGCAGCGTCGAGGTGGCGAAGATGATGGCGACCGCCGGGTTCGACTGGCTGTTCCTGGATATGGAGCACGGCACGATGTCGCTGGACGCCTGCGCGCAGATCTCGGCCGCGGCGCTGGATGCCGGCATCGCGCCGCTCGCCCGGGTGCCGAACGGGCAGTACTCGATAGCCACGCGAGCGCTGGACAACGGGGCGCTCGGTATAGTGGTGCCGCATGTCGATACTGCCGCGGAGGCAAGGGAGGTGGTGGAGAAGCTGAAATATCCGCCGGTTGGGCATCGGTCGGTGGGTGGCTGGGGGCCGCACTACCAATTGGCGAAGTTGAGTACGGGCGAGGCAGTGAAGGCGCTGAACGCCGCGAACCTGACGGTGGTGATGCTGGAAACGCCGACTGCTATCGCGAATGCGGCGGAGATCGCGGCGGTCCCAGGCGTGGATGTGCTACTGATCGGATCCAATGATCTGTGCGCGGAGATGGGAATTCCCGGTGATTTCGGGAATGATCGTCTGGCGGAGGCTTACCGCGCCATGATAGCTGCCTGTGCGCGCGCTGGAAAATTTCCCGGGATGGCGGGGATCTATAACGAGGCAATCATGCCGCGGTATATCGAGATGGGCGCGCGCTTCATCCTGTCCGGGCAAGACGCCGCGTTCATGCTGGCGGGAGCGCAGTCGCGGACCGGGTTCATGCGGAAGACGCTGGGGTAGCGTCGGGTGTCCGATGCATCGCGTCAAAAGACGCCGTGCTTGTCAGCCTTGCGAGGAGTTGGGCGAAGCGGCGTCGGCGCCATTGCAGTAGATGCCAGGCCAGCCTTGTCGCGCCAGAAGAGAGTCGGCCGCGCGGCGGCAGGCCAATCGTTTTGAGGATCATCCCGGTTCCACGCTCGATGTGGCGGTAGCGATAGAACCCCATTGCGCCGGCCATGTAGGCCGCTGTGCAACGAGCATGCTGGAACGCCTGCGATTCGGTTTCGTTGCCGCAGTGATAGGCGTAAGCCAACTCATCGTCCTCAGATTCGCCAATGCGGGACAGCGCGATCCGCAGGCGCGTCATCATGCTGAGGTTCTCGCGCGACAAATACCGGCGCATGTGGTCGTAGAACAGCTTGAAATGCCGGTATTCGTCGGCGGCGATCAGTTTGCAGACCTGCTTCAGGACCGGTTCGGAGGTCGCCTCGCCCAGCGCGGTGTAGTAGCTGGAGGTACCGGTTTCGACCATGCATCGGGCGATCAGTTCGCCGGTGCGAGACCCTCTGATCGACGCGTCGGCGTCGGTCTTTACGGTATAGCCGGCTCGATATCGGTCGAACGACGCGGCGAAACTCCATGTTGGATCGGCAAGTTCGGCCCATTTGGCAAGAGCGTCGCCGTGCTGCACCTCTTCTTCGGCCCAATAATCGGCTGCTTTGCGGAAATCGGGATCATCGTGGAAAACGCTGCCCAGATAGCGGGCGTAGTCGCGTCCATTCCGCTCGACCATCGCCGCGGCTTTCACCAGCGGAACGAGCGCGGAGTTCTACAGCCGCAGGATCGAACGTGTCCCAGGCAACATCTTCGATCTGCCAATGTTTCATCTCGAAATCGTGCCCGTCGAAAGTAACAGGGGAGCGGCTTCGGTAACCCGATCCACTATATATGTATGCCAAACTTGGCGTGAACCTGCGAGGGGCTAGGCGTTGGCTCACGCCTAAGTGGCGGTGCTATTTGGCAACACCCGCTTTTGACCGGCCGGGCACTTTAGCGTCACAGACAGGGGTTCGTATCCGTGCAGGGGGTTGGCATCTCAGCAAGGAACGCATGGCCGAGTTGAACCGAGTTCGGTGTCCGACCACCGATCGCCGCGGCACGACGCGTCGGCTTCGCTCGCAGCTCAGACGGCGTATGCTTGAGTTGAGTGTTTCCGAAGTATCGGAGGGTGCTGATCGAGTAGTCGCGGCCAGTCTTTCGGTTCTTCAACTGCGCGAGGACTTGAGATTTCGCCCGGATGGCTGTGCCTAGCAGTCACCGTTGCGACGGTGTCGTGATGCTGGCAGGAGCAAGGGACGCGCGTGCCCCATGCTCGTTCCACCATTGACCGGCGGATCTCCCTTTCTCGACCGGGTGTCGGGATGACTATCAGCCGTAGGTAGGGGGGTTCGGCAGCAGCCCGTTCCGCATCGTTCCGTCCGGGCGCGGCATATCGGGGGGCGTTGGAATACCGACGGCATGACCTTTGCCCTCGCAGTGCGTCACGCACGTCTGAGTGCCGGTAGGAAAGGCGGCTTGCTGCGGAGCGCCTGCGATAGCCGGTGCGGCCAAAGCAGCGAGAGCCGTCAGTGACAGCAGGGAGTGGCGGAGCATGGTGCTGGTCTCCAGTTCTAGGAGTTTCTTCAACGCAACGGTGCGTCGACGGGACAGAAGCTAGCGATGCCCCGTACACTATCCTTACGAAACGCTTCATACGTCAGAGCGCCGGTCGGAGATCCGAGAACTTGCGACAGTATAGCTGTGCTTCCTGCCGAGCGGTTCCTCACGTGTACGGGTCGCCGGGCACGGGTTGCCCCGGCCGAAACAGTAAGCTCCCGGATAGCGGGCGCCCACCAGGACGGCTGCCTGGCCCGACGGTCGGGGTTCGGCCCTATCCCGGATGTCTATGGATCGGATCGGCCCAGTGGACAGCCTCAGGCTTCTCCACCGCCTCAATATCCAGGTTCACCACAACCGCCTCATTGTCGCTGCGCACCAGCACACACTCCAGTGTCTCGTCTGCCGACGCATTGATTTCCTGATGCGGGACGTAGGGCGGGACGAAGATGAAATCACCTGGCTCAGCCTCGGTGACGTATTCAAGCTTCTCGCCCCACCGCATGCGAGCCTTGCCGCGTACCACGTAGATTACGCTCTCCAGCGCACCGTGGTGGTGTGCGCCGGTCTTGGCATTGGCATGGATGTTCACCGTTCCGGCCCAGATCTTCTGGGCACCAACCCTGGCCAGGTTGATCGCGGCGGCGCGGTTCATACCCGGTGTCTGCGCGGTATTGGTGTCCAACTGGTCGCCCTTGATCACGCGCACGCCGTTGAGTTTCCAGTCCACCGGCTCTTCGTCATGGTCGTGGCTCATGGTCTTGCTCCGTTGAAATGCGGCCTTGCTTGAAACCTGGTCAGCCGTCCGCGACGAATTTTTCCAGCCAATGGATCGTGTAATCGCCGCCTTGGAAGTCCGGGTCATCGACGATCCGGCGATGCAACGGGATAGTGGTCTGGATTCCCACCACGGCAAATTCGTCCAAGGCTCGCCGCATGCGGTCGATCGCCCGCTCGCGCGACGGCGCGTGCACGATCAGTTTCGCCACTAGGCTGTCGTAGTACGGCGGCACGAAATACCCGGCGTACAGCGCTGAGTCGACGCGAACGCCCAGGCCGCCGGGCGCGTGAAACGCGGTTACCCGGCCGGGGGTTGGAATGAATGTCTTCGGGTCCTCGGCGGTGATCCGGCATTCGATAGCATGACCGTTGAAGGTGATGTCACTCTGCGTATAGCCGAGCGGCGCGCCGGCAGCGACGCGGATTTGCTCGCGGACGAGGTCGACATCGCAAAGCATTTCCGTCACCGGATGCTCCACCTGCAACCGGGTGTTCATTTCGATGAATGCGAACTGCCCGTCCTGGTAGAGGAACTCCAACGTTCCGGCGTTGCGGTAGCCTAGTTTGCGCAGTGCCGCTGTCGCGGTTTGACCCAAGGCATCGCGCTGAGAGGCGCTGATCGCGGGCGAGCCGGCCTCTTCCAGCACCTTCTGATGGCGCCGTTGCAGGCTGCAGTCACGCTCCCCGAAATGCACCACGTTGCCGTGGTTGTCGGCCATGATCTGCAGTTCGATATGGCGGGGCTGGTCGAGATATTTCTCCATATAAAGCGCGTCGTTGCCGAAAGCCGCGCGGGATTCGGTGCGGGCCAGACGAAACGCGTCCTCCAACTCCGAGGCATCGAGCGCCACCTTTAAGCCGCGTCCACCACCGCCGGCGGCGGCCTTGATGAGCACCGGGTAGCCGATGCGGCTGGCAACAAACCGCGCGGTTTCGAGGTCTGAAACTGCGCCATCCGAACCGGGGACGAGGGGGATGCCGACGGCGGCCATAGCGGCTTTCGCGGCGATCTTGTCTCCCATCATGCTGATGTGGCCTGAAGATGGACCGATGAAGGTCAGCCCGTGCGCGTCGACCATCTCGGCGAATCCGGCATTCTCAGCGAGAAATCCATATCCGGGGTGGATCGCATCCGCTCGCGTGATCGCCGCGGCGGAGAGGATCGAGGGGATGTTGAGATAGCTGTCCTTGGCGGGGGGCGGACCGATACAGACGCTTTCATCGGCCAAGCGGACGTGCATCGCCTCGGCGTCGGCGGTGGAGTGCACCGCCACAGTCGAGATCCCTAGTTCCCGGCACGCACGCTGGATACGAAGGGCGATCTCGCCGCGATTGGCAATGAGGATTTTCTTGAACACCCAAATTATTCCAAAACGATCAACGCTTCACCGTATTCTACCGGCGCGCCGCTCTGCACCAGGACGGCGGTGACTGTGCCGGCCTTCGGTGCCTTGATCTGGTTGAATGTTTTCATTGCTTCGATCAGCAGCAGCGTCTGGCCAGAGGTGACCTGCTGGCCGACGCTGACGAACGAGGGGGCGCCGGGCTCCGGCGACAGGTAGGCTACCCCGACCATCGGGCTAACCACTGCGCCAGGATGGGTGGCCGCTTCATGGGTGAGCGGCACAGCAGCCGGAGCAATTGGAGCCGCTGTCGCCGGAGCCACAATGGTCGTCGGCCCGAAACCCCCGCGAACGACGCGAATCCGGCTGTCCTTATCGGCGATTTCGATCTCGGTCAGGCCGGTTTCCACCAGCACCGCCGCCAACGCGCGGATGGTGTCGGGGTCGATGGGAATACGGGTCAACGGTGGTCCTCCAGACTATTGGCGCAGGGCCAGCAAGGCCTCCAAAGGTCTCGCCCGGGATGTCATACAATTGGCGTGCGCGCGTAGCATAGCCGGCGGGCCGGGTCCAATGTCGGAGGAACCGCGGGAAGACCCCAGAAGTGACGGCTTGTAGGGGATCTAGCTCGCCGCGCCGCGCACGCTTCGCCGGATGCAGCTCGATCAAGGAAGTGCCGTCCCTTGGCAATCGGCGTGGCGCGATCCACCATCGGCAGGACTATCGTGAGGAGGAGTTTTATGGCCCGCGTTCGCAGCATTGCGTCCGCCGAACTGCCTCCCGATCTGGCCGAGGTCTACGAGCGTTTTGCCGGTGGGTACGGCCCCTTCCGCAACCAGGCCGCGGTGTTCGCGCATGTCCCGGCGGCGATGCGCCACCTGATGCCGATGCTGATGGAGCTGCGGGCAGCCGCGACATTGCCGAAGCGGTATTTGGAGATCGCCATCGTCGTGGTCTCCAAGCTGAATGAATGCCACTACTGCATCGCACATCATAAGCCGTTTCTGGCGGTGGAGGGCCTCTCGCTTGAGGCAATCGACCGGCTGCTCGATCAGGACAATCCCGAACTGGACGATGTGGATCGCCTTGTCATCGAGTACGCCCAGGCGGCATGGGGAGCTCCGAACCGCATCAAGGACAGCTTGTTCGACCGGCTTCGGAGGCACTTCTCTGAAGCGCAGATCGTGGAGTTGACGCTGCGGATCACGCTGTGCGGGTTCTTCAACCGGTTCAACGATGCGTTGCAGATTGAGGAAGAAGACGAATCCCCGGCGATCCAGGAGACCCGATCGTCGCCCGCATGAGGGAGGCGCACCGAACGTTCCGCTCGGAGGCTTGCTGCAACTTCTGGCATCCGTAGTGCTACTGTCCAGCGCGTGGCCGCTGACCAAGATCGCGCTTGCCGCCGGCTCGACGCCGGTTTGGTTTGCCGAGGGCCGCGCCGTATTGTCCGGGCTGACCGCTTTCGCTTTGTTGTTGGTCATGGGGCGCTTCCGGCTGCCGACCCGGCCCGATCTGCCGGCGATATTCGCCATCGGCGGCCTGCAACTCGGCGTCTACTTCGCCTTGGCGCACGAGGCGGTGGCCTGGGTTCCAGCCGGCCGCACCGCAATTCTGGCGAATACCACGACAATCTGGGTGGTGCCGCTGTCGTTGATCTTCCTACGCGAGCGCATACCCGCCGCTCGCTGGGTTGCCGCCGGTCTCGGACTGACCGGCGTGGCCGTCCTGGTTAATCCGCTTGCCATCGATTGGGCGTCGGGCAACGTCCTGATCGGCCACTTGTTCTTGTTGGGCTCGGGGCTGTCCTGGTCGGTCGCCATCATCGTGACGCGTGCGGCGCGGCCGCGGCTGACGATGTTCGCGCTACTTCCTTGGTGCTTTCTGATCGGGTCGGTCGTGCTCGCGCCGATGGTCTGGTGGCACGCACCGCATGGAACGTTTGGCGCCTCGCCAGCGTCGTGGTGGGCGCTTGGCTATATCGGGTTCATAGCGGGGCCTCTGGGGACTTGGTGCGTCATGGAAGCGACCGCGAAGCTTCCGGCACTGGTGTCCTCGGTAGGGTTCCTGACAACGCCCGCTGTCAGTCTGATATTGGCGAACTTGTTCCTGCACGAAAAGTTTACGCCGGATCTGGTGGCCGGGTCCGCGCTCATCATGGCCGGTGTCGCGTGTGCGGCGTGGCCGAAACGGAGGGTCGCATGATCCTGAACGCAAATCAGGCGGGCGAGGGTCCACCGGTGGTCCTCCTGCACGGGCTGTTTGGCGCGGGGCGCAATTTTGGCGCGGTGCAGCGTGCGCTGGCGCCTCGGTTCCGGGTCGTTGCCCTGGATATGCGCAACCACGGCGACAGTCCGCATGCTCCCGATATGCGGTATCTTACACAGGCCGAAGATGTGCGGGACACGTTGCGCGCGTTGGAAATCGATAAAGCCGCCATAGTGGGCCATTCGATGGGCGGCAAAGCGGCGATGGCGATGGCGCTGCGATGGCCGGAAAGCGTTGCGCGCCTGCTGGTCGCTGATATCGCTCCGGTGAGTTACCAGCATGGCAACAAGGCGATTGCCGAGGCCATGGCGGGTATTCCGATGGCTTCGTCGCTCACCCGCCGCGAGGCTGACGCCGCGCTGGAGGCGTCTGTTCCCCGCGCGGATATTCGCGCTTTCCTGCTGCAAAACCTGCGCCTCGGCGCCTCGCCTCACTGGCGGATTGGCTTGGCCGAGATCGCCGCGGCACTCCCCGACCTGGAAGGTTGGATCGATGTGCCCAGCAGTTACGCTGGGCCCTCGGTGTTCGTGACGGGGGCGAATTCGGACTACGTGCTGCCGGAGCACCGGCCGATCATCCGCGCCCGCTTCCCGGCGGCTCGCTTCGTCGCGATCAAGGACGCCGGGCATTGGATCCACGCGGATAACCCAAGCGGCTTTCTTTCGGTAGTGCAGGCGTTTCTGGATGAATGGGGCGTTCACCGCACGGCATGAGGCCGTGACTGCTTCGCAGAATAGCGGTTCTGCGGAAGGGATAGGCCGCATGGCCGAGGAATCGGATAGCCATGGTGTGCGCCAGACGGCGTGCCGGATCAGGCCGGAGCGGACTCCGAGGTCTTGCACCAAACCCCATCGCTTTCTACGAGCTGCTAGGATCTGCGGGGCATGCCTGGGATCCTGCGATAGCTTCGTGAAGGTTCCGCGAAACACGGCAGGAACGCGCGGAAAGTCAGTTTTTCCCTCGTATCCGGGCCACCGTAGGCCTAAGTGTGCGGCGCACCATCCTAAAGCCAGGACTATATGCAGATACGTAACGTTGCCATTATTGCCCATGTCGATCACGGTAAGACCACCTTGGTGGATAAGCTCCTCAGCCAATCAGGGGCGTTTCGTGAGCATCAGCAGGTGACGGATCGGGCGTTGGACCGCAACGATCTGGAGAAAGAGCGCGGCATCACCATTTTGGCGAAATGCGCGTCGGTGGTGTGGAAAGACACGCGCATCAACATCGTCGACACGCCTGGTCACGCTGATTTTGGCGGTGAGGTAGAGCGTATCCTGAACATGGTGGATGGCGCGATCGTCCTCGTCGATGCGGCGGAAGGGGTGCTGCCACAGACCAAGTTCGTCGTCGGCAAGGCGCTGGCTCGGGGCATTCACCCTATCGTAGTGGTCAACAAAGTGGATCGCCAGGACGCACGGCCGGATGAGGTCCATACCGAGATTTTCGACCTTTTCGCCGCTTTGGGTGCCTCCGACAGCCAGCTTGATTTCCCGATGTTATACGCCTCCGGGCGGAACGGCTGGGCGGACGAGGCACTGGACGGCCCGCGCAAGGATCTTTCGCCACTGTTCGATCTGGTGCTGCGGCACGTTCCGGCGCCCACCGTGAAGCCGGATCAGCCGTTCGCGATGGTAGCGAGCATTCTGGAATACGACAATTTCCTCGGTCGTGTGCTGACCGGCCGGGTAGAGCAGGGTGTGGCCCGGCTGAACATGCCGGTGAAGGTGTTGCGGCGTGACGGATCGGTGGTTGAAACCGGCAGGCTGACGAAACTGCTGTCCTTCCGAGGTCTGGATCGGGTTCCGGTGGATGAGGTGACCGCCGGCGATATCATCGCCGTTGCGGGACTGTCCGACGGGACGATCCCGGACACGATCGGAGCGCCAGACCTTCCCGGTCCGCTCGAAGCTATTCCGGTCGATCCGCCGACCCTAGCTATGACCTTCAGGATTAACAATTCTCCGCTCGCGGGGCGGGAGGGCAAGAAGGTTACCTCGCGCCAGATCCGCGAGCGCCTGTTCCGTGAAGCCGAAGGCAACGTTGCCATCCGGGTGACGAACTCCAACGAGACGGACGCGTTCGAGGTAGCCGGGCGTGGCGAACTTCAGTTGGGCGTGCTGATTGAACAGATGCGTCGCGAAGGCTTTGAACTGACGATCGGGCGGCCTCGGGTGCTGACACAGCGGAATCCGGATACCGGGGACCGCGAGGAGCCGATGGAGGAAGTGCTCGCCGATGTGGACGAGCCTTACACCGGCGTAGTGGTCGAGAAACTAAGCCGTCGCAAGGGCGAGCTTCGGGACATGCGGCCCTCGGGTGGCGGCAAGGTGCGGATGACGTTCAACATCCCCAGTCGCGGGCTGATCGGCTATCATGGCGAATTTCTGACCGACACCCGCGGTACTGGGATCATGAACCGGTTGTTTGCCGCGTATGGCCCTTGGAAGGGCCCGATCGAGGGGCGGCGCGCGGGATCGCTCATCTCGACCGAGGCCGGTGAGGCAGTGCATTACTCGCTGTGGTACATCCAGGAGCGAGGCACGATGTTCGTTTCGCCTGGTGAGAAGGTTTATCAGGGGATGATTCTCGGCGAGCACAGCCGCAAAATCGGATCTAGAGGTCAATCCAATCAAGGAAAAGAAGCTGACCAACATCCGTGCGGCCGGCAAGGATGATGCGATGCTGCTGATACCGCCGCGGAAGATGAGCCTTGAGCAGGCTATCGCCTACGTCGAGGACGACGAGTTTGTCGAGGTAACGCCGTCTGCCATTCGGTTGCGGAAACGCTACCTGGATCCCAATGAGCGCAAGCGGTTCGAGCGCAAGATCGACGCTGACGCGGCTGACTGAGCCCTCGGCCAGTGGGAGAGTGAGGGGTCAGGATCCGGAAGAGCCCTCGCCGCCTGCGTTAGATGGTAATTCGGACACCCAACTCCACTACGCGGTCGCTTGGGATCCGGAAGAACTCCGTCGCGGGCACCGCGTTTCGTGCCAGCACCAGGAATAATGCTCGCCGCCACCAGGACATTTTTGGCGCCATCCCCGGCACCAGGACCTCGCGCCCGAGGAAATAACTCGCCTGCGAGACGCGCATTTTCACCTGATCGGTCAGATCTTCCAGCGCGCGCGGAATATTGGGGCTTTCCATAAACCCGTAACGCAGCCCAACTCGGTAGATTCCAGGCGCTAGTTCCGCGACCTCCGAGCGCCGGTGCTGCGACACCTCCGGTACGTCCGCAGTTTGCACTGTCACGAACAGGACGTTTTCGTGCAAGACTTTATTGTGCTTAAGGTTGTGCAACAATGAGGTCGGCACGTAGTCCGGGTTGCCGGTCATGAACACGGCGACGCCGGGCACACGGATTATCCGTGACTGTGGCAACCGAGCGAGGAATGGAGCCAGAGGCATGCTCGATTGCTTCCAGCGCGAAAGCATGAGATCGCGGCCTTGCTTCCAAGACGTCATCATCCCGGTCAGCGCAACGCCCAGAACCAGCGGCACCCACCCGCCCTCGACGATCTTCACAGTGTTGGCGCTAAAGAACACGATATCCACTAGAAACAGCCCGCCAAACACCGATATCGCCGCCGCTCGGGACCAGTGAAATTGCCGCCGGAACACCACCATCGCCAGGACTGCGGTGCAGAGGAATGTGCCGGTCACCGCAATTCCGTACGCCGAGGCGAGATTATCGGATGTCTTGAACGCCAGGACCAGAAGCACGACACCCACCGCCAGAGCCGTATTCACCTGCGGCACGTAGATCTGCCCCTCCTCCATGTTTGACGTATGGCGGACCGTCATGCGCGGCAGGAAGCCAAGCTGCATGCACTGCCTGGCCATGGAGAAGGCGCCCGAAATCACCGCCTGACTGGCGATCACCGTGGCTATGGTGGCCAGGATGACCATGGGGAGCCGCAGCCAAACAGGTCCCAACAGGAAGAACGGGTTTTGAATAGCCGAGGCATCTCGAAGCATCAGTGCGCCCTGGCCGAAATAGTTCAGGATCAGCGACGGCAGCACGAAGGCCATCCATGTGATACGAATTGGTCTGGCGCCGAAATGCCCCATATCGGCATACAAAGCCTCGGCTCCGGTGACGCACAGCACTACGGCGCCCAGCACGAAGAAGGCCAGACCCTTGTATTGAACGCATAGCGCGAGCGCGTAGGTGGGGGAGACCGCCAGCAGTACGTACGGGTGGGGCACGATTTCGGCGAGGCCGGTGAGCCCGATAATCAGGAACCAGACCACCATTATCGGACCGAACACCCGGCCCACTCCGCCGGTGCCGTGATACTGCATGGTAAACAGGGCGACGATTACCACGACGCTGATCGGCAGGACGTAGAATTTGAGCTCTGGGGCCGAGACCTCCAGCCCCTCTACCGCCGACAGCACCGAGATCGCTGGTGTGATCACGCCGTCGCCGAAGAACAGGCAGGCACCGGCGATGCCAACCAGGGCTATGGCGCTTTTGACACTGCGGCCCACGGAGACGCGTTGCGCCAGCGCCATCAGCGCCAGAATGCCACCCTCGCCGCGATTGTCCGCGCGCATGACCAGGACAACATACTTCAGCGTTACGATAACGATCAGCGACCAGAAGATCAGCGACAGCACTCCCATAATTTCGACCCGTGTCGTCGCAGTGGTGTCGAACAGTTGCAGGCTGGCTTTGAAGGCATAGAGGGGGCTGGTGCCGATATCGCCGTAGACGATACCCAGTACCGCCATCAGCACACCAAGGTTCGGCTTGGTTGCACCGTGGTGCGGGTTCTCGTCTTGATCCTGTCTCAAATGGCTAACCTCATGTGCACGGCATGAAATCTTGGGGGACGCATGGTATCCTGGCTAACGCGACCGCAAGGGTGCCGGGTGCTGCTTCGTCACTCTGACGTCCACCCTGGATCAGGCAAGGGGTCACTGCCATCCTAAGCGGGCCGGGTTGTCGGGTCTTCCGGCCATTGAGCGAGGTCTTTTCAATAGAGCCCGCGAAAGGTCTCAAAGGATAGGAGGATCTCTCGAATCGATCGCGATGGTTGGGCGCCGCCCTGTCCAATTCTTTGTGAACGGACAGCTCAGATTCTAAAATGGTCAGCAAACTCGGCCCATTCACGCCGGTTAAGGCCACTGGTCTCTTGGGTGACGACTTCGCCAGCGATCATTCGCTTCACGGCGGTGAGCATCTGGGCGGATAGTGTGACGGCCCCCAAACGATAATCGCGGAAGGCGGCTGCAGCGACCGGGACCCAAGCGTCCGTTATCCGCAGCATTTCATCGGCATAAACCTGGATTTCGTATTGTGCGTGCGCATCGGCGCGGAGCGACAGGAAATTAAGCAGGTTGTGGAGGTTGGTCTTCCAGTACCACTGCGTATAGGTGTTGAGGGTGAGGTTCATCCGAGCCAACTCGCGGGCCAATCCTTGGCGGGTGGGGTCGGCGCCATCATGCTCATTCAGCATGCGTGCGTAGTGATCGTAGCAGCGTTCCGCGTCGGAGCGTAACAGGTTCAACACTTCAGACGCTTCGTCGCCGTCTAGGATATCCCCGCGACCCTGGCGATTGGCCAGCGATTGCGCGGCGAGATGATCCGGGGACGGAATGTAAAACTCCCTGTCTAGGACTGAATAGCGGGCGGAATACTCGTTCACGCTGGCGGTGCGGTGTCGGATCCACTGGCGCGCCACAAAGATCGGCAGTTTGACGTGGAACTTGATCTCGCACATCTCGAACGGCGTGGTGTGGCGGTGGCGCATCAGATAGCGGATCAGGCCAGCGTCTTCCTGAACCCGCTTGGTGCCGCGGCCGTAAGAAACCCGAGCGGCCTGCACGATCGCGGAGTCGTCGCCCATGTAATCAATCACGCGAACAAAGCCATGATCCAGGATTGGGAACGCCTGAAATAGCATGGCCTCCAGCGCGGGGACGGTCGGGCGGATAGTGGAGACGACGCTTGCGCGCGCTTCGCCAATTTCTGCCGCCTGCTTTGGTGTATGCAACTCGTCAGTCAAACTGTCCTCCCTGGCCGGTAACCCGTCCATACAGCGGGTGGGTGCCTGGGACCAAGATCACCGTAGAGGCTCCGACGGCGTCCTCCGGATAATTATAGGTGCGCCAGGCACGCTGGCGATAGCATCCGTTCTTGCCCGAAGATAATGAAATAAATAGCTGTGCTTTGCTGGCGCGATTGGCGTATTGAACGACTGTCGGCGCCAGCGCCTCCCGCGGTCGCGATCGAGGATTGCGTCTCGCAATACTCAAGCTGAAGCACGCAACTTCGGATCGTCACCAAGGCCGGAGGGCTCCGATCGTTAAAGCCGGGTATCTACTTGCCTGAGCGCGGAGGACCACGCCTCCATGCGCCAGCTAATCGGACCAGACACTCTCATATTGCGACGCTAGCGGGGGACGTGGACCCAGGCCAGCGCTGTGTTTTTTGACGGAAATCGACGTATGCCCCTTGATACCGCCCAGACCTTGGGACTGCCAAAAAGCCCGACCGGCATTGCCGGATTTGATGAGGTCACGCTTGGGGGTCTCCCCACCGGCCGTCCTTCTCTCGTTTGTGGCGCAGCCGGGTGCGGCAAGACCCTGTTTGCCACCGCCTTTCTGGTCAACGGGGCAACCCGGTTCGGCGAACCGGGCGTCTTCATGAGCTTCGAGGAACGCGCGCAGGATCTTACCGCCAATTTCGCCTCGCTCGGCTACGACCTCGACGGGCTGGTGGCGGCGGGCACACTTGCGATTGATCACGTTCGGATCGAGCGAAGCGAGATCGAGGAAGCCGGCGCTTATGACCTCGAGGGGCTTTTTGTGCGCCTCGGCTTCGCCGTGGATTCCGTGGGTGCAAAGCGGCTGGTGCTCGACACGATCGAGTCGCTGTTTTCCGGGTTTTCCGACGAAGCCATATTACGGGCGGAACTGCGCCGGCTGTTCGGCTGGATCAAGGATCGCGGGCTGACAGCGATCATCACAGGCGAACGCGGCGAAGGCCAGCTAACCCGGCACGGGCTTGAGGAATATATTTCCGATTGCGTGATCCTGCTTGACAACCGCGTCGACGACCAGATCGCGACGCGCCGTCTGCGGGTCGTGAAGTATCGCGGCTCAGCGCATGGCACCAATGAATATCCGTTTCTGATCGATGCCGAGGGCATCAGCGTGCTGCCGGTCACCTCGTCCGGGCGCAACCGACCGGTGTCGAATGAGATCATCTCCACTGGCATTTCCGGCCTTGACGCGATGCTGCGGAACGGCGGGCTCTTCCGCGGCGCCAGCATTCTGATGTCCGGCGTGGCCGGTACCTGGCAAGACGACGATCGGCAGCCATTTTGTGGACGCCGCGTGCAGGCGCGGCGAACGGTGCATGTTTTCCTGTTCGAGGAGGGCGCCGAGGAAGTTTGCCGGAATGGGCTGTCGGTTGGGCTTGATCTGCAAAAATGGGTAGACGCCGGTCTGCTTCGCTTTGAGGCCGCGAGGCCGAGCCTGTACGGCCTCGAAATGCATTTGGCACGAATGCACCGGGATGTGAAACGATTTAGCCCGTCGGTGGTGGTGATCGATCCGATCTCGGCGTTTCGTGGTCCTCCCTCGGAGGTGCATTCGACGCTGCTGCGCATGGTGGACCTGCTCAAGAGCGAAGGCATCACGGGCTTGTTCACCAGCCTCAGAACCGCCGGGTCCCTGGTCGACAGCACCGACCGGGAGTTGTCGTCGCTGATGGACTCATGGATCAAGCTGGTGGAGGTGGACGCAAACGGTGAACGAAACCGTGTCCTCTACGTTATCAAATCGCGCGGCATGAGCCACTCGAATCAGGTTCGTGAGTATCGGATGACCGACGGGGGGCTAGAGTTGATCAATGCCTATATCGGCCCCGAAGGCGTCCTGACCGGCACCGCCCGTCTCAGCCAAGAGGCTCGCGAACAGGCAGCCGGCGAGCGTCGGCGACAGGAAATTGACCAGCGCAGGCGCGAGGGCGCACGCCGGCGCGCCGCGCTCGAGCACCAGATCGTTGAGTTGCAGGCCAGCATTGAAATCGAACGCGACGAAGCGAAAACGCTGCTATTTGAAGATGAGGCGCACGAGGCTGTGCTGGGACTTGACCGCGTGGCAATCGCCGCCCGACGGAAGACCGCCGGGTGAGCGAACAAGATCTGCGGCTGGAGGAGGTGACCTCGGACGCCAATGCTGATCCAACATATTACCGTCTTCGAACTCTACGTCGCCGGCCAGACGGTCAAATCGCTGACGGCTATAGCGAATCTGAAACGTATCTGTGAAACTCATCTGGCAGGACGATACGAGGTCGAATTAATAGACTTGATGCAGAACCCGACATTGGCGGCGGGGGACCAGATATTGGCACTCCCTACGCTCGTGCGCCGGCTCCCCGCGCCGCTCAAGCGGCTCATTGGTGATCTTTCGAATACTGAGAAGGTGCTGGTGGGCCTGGACATACGCCGGAAGGCCGAGGCCGGGTGACCAGCGATGAGGAGGAAACCGAGCCGCCGGTCAACTACCGGCTACGGCTTATCGTTGCAGGCAGCACTGCGCGCTCCCGGTTGACCATCGAAAACTTGCGGCGAATCTGCAACGAACATTTGCCTGGACAGGTCGATTTAGCAATAATCGATATTTATCAGCAGCCCGAGCTTGCGGAACAATACCAGGTCATTGCGGCTCCGACCTTGGTGAGACTGCTGCCATCTCCGGTGCGACGCATTATCGGTGATCTGTCTGAAGAGGCCCGCGTCCTGCGTGGACTCGAAATCAACCCTCTGCGACCAATCAGCAGCGATGACTCCTGAACCGTCTTCTGCCGACCGAGAGTCGCTCTTGGCGCGCATCCGGGAACTGGAGAGCAGGGTCGAGGAGCACGAGGACACGCTGGAAGCCATCCGGCGTGGAGAAGTTGATGCGGTCGTTGTTACCGCCCGGCCGGGGGCGCACCGGGTCTACACACTGGAGACCGCTGACCGGCCTTACCAAGTGCTGATCGAGCAGATGCAGGAGGGCGCTGTCACCCTTGGGATGGACGGCACAATCTTATACAGCAACCGCAGCCTGTCCCGCATGCTGAATATTCCACAGGAGTCCGTAATCGGACAAACCCTGCATCGGTTCATGCTGGCGGATGATGCTGACCGTTTTGCCAGGCTTTTGAGTGAGGCGAGACCCGGCGGAGCACGCGGCGAACTGACCCTGCTCGCGGCCGATGGCACGGCCATTCCGGTGTACATCTCGCTTAGCGTTCTTTACCTTGATGATACGAACCTGATGTGTGGCGTCCTGACAGACCTGACCGCGCAGAAGGTTCACCTGCATGAGTTGGCTGAAGCCAATGCCCGGCTTACAAATGAGATAGCGGAACGTGCGCGGGCTGAGGACGCCTTGCGCCAATCCCAGAAAATGGAGGTGATCGGCCAGCTCACAGGCGGGATCGCTCATGACTTCAATAATATGCTCCAGGCCATCACGGGCGGGATTACCCTCGCCCAGCGTCGCATCGCCCGCGGTAAGGCCGTCGCCGCGTTGAAATTGCTTGAAGCGGCGCTTATGGCGGCTGGTCGTGCCGCGACGCTGACACAGCGTCTGCTCGCCTTCGGCCGACGCCAGGCGCTGGATGCAAAGCTCTTGGTGCTGGGCGACCTGATCGGCGGAATGGCGGGGCTGATCGAGCGGACAGTCGGTCCGGGAATAACAGTTGATGTTCAAATGAAGAATGGGTCCTGGCCCGTGAGATGTGATGCGAACCAATTAGAAAATGCGCTGCTCAACCTCGCAATCAACGCCCGCGACGCCCTTCCCGCGGGCGGACGTCTTCACATTGAAACGGCTGCCGAGATACTGGAGGAGGCCGATACCAGGGGCTGGGAGGGAGCGGCGCCGGGAGAGTATGTACGAATAACGATAGCTGATAACGGGACTGGGATGACGGCCGATGTAATGTCGCGCGCCTTCGAGCCGTTCTTCACGACGAAGCCAGTTGGGCAGGGAACCGGGCTCGGCCTGAGCCAGATCTACGGCTTCATGCGCCAGTCAGGCGGGATGGTGCGGCTGGAGAGCGCGCTCGGGGCTGGAACGTTAGTGCATTTGTATTTACCTCGAGGTCACAGTGAGACGGTCGACGCCGGAACCACTGCATCGAACCCGCCATCGCAGCCGCCGCGAGCCAGTGCCTCCGCGACGGTGCTACTGGTCGAGGATGAGGAGACGATACGAACCGTCATTGCCGAAGCGCCCCGGGAGGATGGTTATCGCGTCTTAGAGGCCGACGAGGGCGCCTCGGGCCTGAGGGTACTACAGCAGGCCATGCGGGCGCCGTACGAGGACCCGGTGAGCCTGTTGGTAACCGATGTCGGTCTGCCTGGCGGGCTCGACGGAAGGCAACTCGCTGACGCGGCCCGAGAGTTGGTTCCCAACCTTCCAATCCTGCTGATCACCGGCTATGCGGGCGATGCGATTACCGGGCAGGGGCAACTTCGCCCCGGTATGGAACTGCTCTCCAAGCCTTTTGCGCTGGGAGCCTTGACCGAGAGGGTGCAGGCATTGATTGACGGGTCATCACGCCGGATATTCCCATCGGCCCTGCCTAGCAATGTGGTGCCCGAGGACGTCGCCTCTGGCAGAAACTGGTCGAAAATCTTAATGACCCTGGACGGTTGAGCCGGACCTCCCTTCGACCATGACCGTTTGAGGTTGATCCACACTTCGGCGTTCGATCATGGTCTAAGCTTTTGTTTGATCGCGTGATTCACGCCTTCCGACTGGGTAAGCCTCAGGCGATCACGCTCTACGTATTTCCGAGCGAGCGATATCCACCGATCCCCTTGCGTCCTGTGCGATGAAGGCCACCATCCGCGTTTCCCGGTAGAACGGCGAGGCGCGACTGCGCCGTAAAAAGCCTTCCCTGCCCCCCGGTTTTGTCTATCATGCCCGTTGCAAAACGGAGACGCGAATGCCGGCGGGTGGTGCGAGCCAGATTCAGGTCCAAAGCCAGTTGCAACCTCAGCTGCAGCCCCACGGGACGATGCAGGGTTACGATCCCAATTCTTTATTCTGTGAAATGCTTCGGCCAGGACAACCGCAGCATCCGACGCTGACACTGCTTATGTCGCGGCTGGCGGCGCTACCAATCGAGAGTTTGCGGCAGCGGGCCGCGGAGGCTGAGCGAGACCTGCTGGAACGCGGCATCACGTTTACGGTGTATTCGGATGCCACCGCGATCGATAGAATTCTGCCGTTCGACCTGATCCCTCGGGTAATTACCCCTGCCGAGTGGAGCCAGATGGAAACCGGTGTCGCGCAGCGGGTGCGCGCGCTGAACATGTTCCTTTATGACATCTACCACGAGCGGAAAATCCTCGCCGATAAGATCGTGCCGGCCGAGCTGGTGCTGAAGAATGCCGGATATTGCGAGGCAATGGTCGGCTTCAACGTTCCATTCAACACTTATGTGCACGTCTGCGGCACCGATATCGTCCGCGATGAAACCGGCACATTCCGGGTGCTCGAAGATAATGCTCGTACGCCGTCTGGCGTGGCTTATGTGGTCGAGAACCGGCACATGAGCCTGCGCGTTATGTCCGACCTGATGACCGGCCTCAGGGTCCGTGGCGTGGACGAGTATGGGTTGCGTCTGCATAACGCGATGGCGGAGATCGCGCCGCCCGGCGTCGAGGATCCGCAGGTAGTGGTGTTGTCGCCCGGTATCTTCAACTCAGCCTACTTCGAGCATGTCTTCCTGGCGCGCGAGATGGGCGTGCCGTTGGTTGAGGGTCGCGACCTTTGCGTTGAGGGTGGCAAGGTATGGATGCGCACCACCTCAGGCCTCGCGCAGGTGCACACAATTTACCGACGCATTAGTGACGATTTCCTTGACCCGGACGCGTTCAATCCGGAAAGCACGCTGGGCGTGAATGGGCTGATCGAGGCGTGGCGGCGTGGGGCTGTGGCGATCGCCAACGCTGTCGGCACGGGCGTCGCGGACGACAAGGCGATCTATGCCTACATGCCGAGGATCATTAAGTATTACCTGTCGGAAGAGGCGATCCTGCCGAACGTCGATACCCGCATTTGCTCCGAACCCAACTCGTTAGCTTATACGCTGGACCATCTGCACGAGCTCGTGGTCAAGCCGGTGGCCGAATTGGGCGGTTACGGGCTCATTATCGGGCCGCATGCCTCCAGAGAGGAACTGTCAGATTTCCGCGCGTTGCTGAAGGCCGATCCTGCCAATTATATCAGCCAGCCGACGCTCCAACTTTCTGTGTCGCCGACGCTTTGCGACGAGGGCGTGAGGCCCCGCCACATTGATCTGCGGCCGTTCGCAGTAACCGGTAAGGACACCTGGGTGCTACCAGGTGGACTGACGCGGGTCGCGCTGCGGGCTGGAACGCTGGTGGTGAACTCCTCGCAGGGCGGGGGTTCCAAGGACACCTGGGTGCTGGCGTGATGGACCTGGTTCCGAAGCCGCACAAAGTACACCTGATAGCGCGGCACGCGGAAAGCACGTTGTGGCTTGCCCGGTATATGGAACGCATCGAGAACCTGGCGCGTATCCTGGACGTAACAAACACTTTTGCCCGTGACGCCGACGATACCCGCAACTGGCTGTCGATCCCGCGCATCAATGGCGACCTGACCGAATTCTACAAGAGGCACACCGAGGCAACTCAGCGCAGCGTAGGCGAATTCTATCTGCTGGACGCGGACAACCCTACCTCCGTGCAATCCTTCATCATCGCCGGACGTGAGAACGCCAGAACGTTGCGCGCGCTGATCTCGACCGAGATGTGGCTGCAGATCAATGTGTTCTACGGCAGAATTCGGGCGCTGAGCGCCGAGAAGGTGACACCGGACCATTTTACCGCGGTCTGTGGGATGCTGAAGGACGGCGCGCAGGCCCATACCGGCATCACCGAGGGCACACTGTACCGCGACCAGGCCTGGCATTTCTACATGATCGGCCGGTATCTTGAGCGGGCGGACCAGACCACCCGTCTGCTGGATACGCGATTCCATGCGCTGGCTCCGCGGTCGGACGCTGTCGATGCCGATATCGATGCGGGGCAGTGGAACGCGTTGCTGCGAGCCTGCGCCGGATACCATGCGTATCGGCGGGAACATCCGAGCGGATACAACGCGCCGGAGGTCGCCTGCTTCCTGCTGGCGAATACCGCGTTCCCCCGTTCAGTCGGGCTAAATCTGGCACAGATCGAGTGGCACCTGACAACGCTGCGGTCACGGTATTTCCTGCGGATGACGGCGGCCTTGGAGCGGCTGGATCTGCTGAACGGCATGATGACCTATCAACATGTGGCCGAACTGGCGGGTGGAAAATTGTCGCCCTTCCTGGACTATGTGCAGCGGGAAATCGGATCGCTGCATCAGGATATCATCGAGACATTCGCGGGCTGAGGGGTCGTTGCGCGGCCTTGCCTTCCGCGGATACGCTGCCGCGCCATGACACGCGACATCAAAGCCTCGGTTTGCCCGCATGATTGTCCATCCACCTGTGCCTTGTCGGTGGAGGTGTTGGACTCCGCCCGTATCGGCACGGTGCGTGGCGCCGAGGACAACAGTTATACCGCCGGCGTAATCTGCGCGAAGGTTTCGCGCTATGCTGAGCGCATTCATCATCCGGATCGCCTCACGCAGCCTCTGCTGCGAGTCGGACCGAAGGGTGCAGGGCAGTTCCGGGTAATCTCGTGGGACGAGGCGCTCGACCGGATCGCCGACCGATTTACCGCCGATACGGAGCGCTACGGTTCGGAAGCGGTCTGGCCGTTTTTCTATGCCGGCACGATGGGGCTGGTGCAGCGCGACGGCATCAACCGGTTGCGTCACGTGATGCGTTATTCTCGCCAGAAGATGACGATTTGCACCGCGTTGCCGGAGGCGGGATGGCAGGCGGGCGTGGGTGCGAGCCGCGGCGTAGACGCCAGGGAGATGGCGCAGTCTGACCTCATCGTCGTGTGGGGCAACAATCCGGTCTCCACTCAGGTCAATGTCATGACCCATGTCGCGCGGGCGCGGAAGGAACGTGGCGCGAAGCTGGTGGTGATCGATCCCTACAAAACGCCGACCGCGGCGGTTGCGGATGTGCATCTCGCGCCGAAGCCGGGGACGGATGCGGCGCTGGCCTGCGCTGTAATGCATGTTGCGTTCCGGGATGGCTACGCGGACTGGAAGTACATGCGCGACTACACCGATTGCCCGGAAACGCTTCAGGCACACCTGCAGGCTCGCGGTCCGAGCTGGGCGTCAGAGGTGACCGGCTTGGCGGTCGAGGCGATTGAAGCTTTTGCCGAGCTGTACGGGAGTACCAGGCGTAGTTTCATACGCTGTGGCTACGGCTTCGCGCGCAGCCGTAACGGTGCCGCGGCGATGCATGCGGTGAGCTGCCTGCCCGCCGTGACCGGCGCCTGGCAATACGAAGGCGGTGGCGCGCTGTGGTCGAACCGCGGCATTTATCATTGGAATAAGACGCTGATCGAGGGATCGGATGCATTGGATCCGACCATTCGGGTGCTCGATATGAGCCGCGTCGGCAGCGTACTGACCGGCGACCGAAGCGAACTCGGCGACGGGCCGCAGGTTCGTTCGATGATCATTCAGAACCAGAACCCACTGGCGGTTTGTCCAGACAGCAACCGCGTCAGGCGTGGTTTCGGGCGTGACGATCTGTTCGTCGCGACGCATGAACAGTTCCTTACAGAAACGGCTCGCTGGTCGGATATCGTTCTTCCGGCGACGATGTTCATGGAGCATGACGATATCTATCAGGCTGGCGGCCACAGCCATGTTCAGATCGGTCCCAAACTGATCGAACCACCGCCGGAATGCCGTTCCAACCACGAGGTCATCCAAGGCCTGGCATCGCGGCTCGGTGCGAAACATCGAGGGTTCAACCTGACCGCGATGGAGATCATCGACGCGACCCTGCTTGCATCTGGCTATCCTGATGCGAAGACGGTGCTGGAGCAGCGTTGGGTCGATGAGATGCCATCGTTTCGGGTGGCGCACTTCCTCGATGGATTCCCGACGAATGACCGTCGATTCCATTTTGCGCCGGATTGGCACGCGCTTGGCGACAAAAATGGGGTGATGCCGCAATTGCCTGACCAGATGGACAATATCGAGGCGGCCGTTCCTGACGCCCCATTTCGCCTGGTGACCGCACCGGCGCGCAGTTTCCTCAATACCACCTTCACTGAAATGGCGTCGGCTAAGCGACGGGAGGGGCGGCCAACCGTACCTGATGCATCCCGACGACGCGAAGCGCCTCGGTGTTGTCGATGGATCGAAGGTCCGCCTCGGGAATGTGCGTGGCGAGGTCGTTCTGCACGCGCGCATTTCGGACGGCCAGCAACGGGGGGTACTTGTTTCGGAGAGCATCTGGCCGAGCGAATGTTTCGAGGGCGGGATAGGGATCAACGCATTGACCAGTGACGATCCGGGACCTCCTTGGGGTGGCGCGGTTTTTCACGATATCGCAGTGTGGATGCGGGCCGAGGTTGCGGAGGTAGCTTTGGCGGCGGAGTAAAAGACGATCGAGCCGACCACGACAACGTTCGGCATCAGAAAGAAGGGGCGAAAACGATCATGAACAATTCCGAATTGACGCTCACCTGGGCGCCGCGCCTGCTAAGCGTGCTGCGTATCGTGACGGGTTTGCTGTTCCTGCATCATGGAACCCAGAAGTTACTCTCGTTCCCGATGCGGGCGGGTGATGCTCCCGAGCTTTTGTCACTTCTGGGCGTGCAAGGCTTGCTGGAAATCGTCGGCGGTGTACTGATCATCCTGGGCTTGTTCACCCGGCCAGTGGCGTTCATCTTGTCGGGCAATATGGCCGTCGCGTATTTCATGGCCCATTTCCCCAGGAACTTCTTCCCCGCGCTGAACGGAGGAGACGCAGCCATTCTGTATTGCTTCGTCTTCCTGTATATGGCCGCGGCCGGTGGCGGTCCCTGGAGCATCGATGCCCGACGGGCGGGCTAGACCGAGTTTTGGCCGATCGCTCGAGAAATACGATGGCGGCGGGATCATGCCGTGAAAGCCATGCCGGCCTCTGCCATTTCGGCGACCCTCTCCCCATGTCTGCCATGCCGCCGTTACGTTGGCCGGCACGCAATCACGGAGGGACACAGACATGGCTCAGATCAAGCGGCATGCATCGGCGAATTGGCACGGGTCGGGCAAGGATGGCTCCGGCAGCCTGACGACGCAGAGCGCCACGCTGAAGGACACTCCATACGGCTTTAATTCTCGGTTTGGGGACGGTAAGGGCACCAACCCCGAGGAACTGATTGCTGCCGCACATGCCGGGTGCTTCAGCATGGCGACCGCGTTTCAACTCAGCGGCGCCGGCAGTCCGCCGGATAGCTTGGACTGCGACGCTAACCTGACGATGGAGCAGGTGCCCGGCGGCTGGACGATCGCGGCTGTTCATCTGGTGTTGAAGGCGAAGGTGCCGGGTATCGACAACGCCAAATTTCAGGAACTGGTGAAAGGGGCGAAGGAGAATTGCCCGGTCTCCAAGGTTCTGAACGCAGAAATAACTCTGGACGCCACGCTCATATAGGGTCGGGGCTGGCGTCACGACTGGCGTGCCGGCGCGAGCCGGCGTCCCTGAGGTCACCGCGGGGGGAGAAATTAGTCCGCGCGGTTGGTCGCCAGGAGGGACTGTCATGAAAAAGAAGCTCGCCGTCCGCAAGCCGTCGCACGTCCGCGTCCCCGAGTTCCGCAGGTGACGACCAAGGATCAGCTTATCGGGACGTGGAGGGTCGTTACGCTCAAAGCCACGAGCGGCGACAAGGTCAGTTATCCCCTCGGGCAGCGCCCTATCGGCCATGTTACTGTCACCCCAACTCGGCTTTGGTTGATGTTCGTTGACCCGGCGCGAAAAGTACCGGCCGCAGCGACGCTTACCGATCTTGAAGCCGTAGCATCAATGAAATCCCACGTGGCCTGGACTGGCAACTACTCGACCGCCGAGCCGACGCTCGACGGCATCAGGACTACGATCCATGTTGACACCGCATCGAGCCAGGCGATCGCTGGGACGGACCGCGTCTACTTCGTGCGGGTTGACGGGGTTAAAATGATGATGAAGTCACCGGGTGTCATTGTTCCAATGACGGGGGCGACAAGCGTCGTTGAGATCGACCTTGTAAAGGCTGATTGAGACGATCGTTTGCGAAGATCATTTCGTCGATAGCTAAGTGTTCAAATCAGACGGATTCGTGCCGTCCGTTTTGAACCACTAGCCTGTGATTTTGTGGGCCGATTTACCCAACCGCATGGGATGCTTCTGTCGGGATCGGACCACTAGATCGTCCGATATCGGTCGACGCCGGCTGGATCGGTCTCCAGACGTAACTCCTTCCGGCCCAGCATATGGTTTATGTGTGCCAACACTTCGCCGAAAGCAAATCCGGTTTGGTGGGCGTCAAGCGCACGTGTGAATAGAAATGGCACGATCTCCGCCACCGTGAGCGGGGAGTTCTTGCAAGCCGCAGCGATCTCCCCACAACGCAGGGCGTGGTGCTTGATAAGTTCCTCGAGCCGTTCGTGTAGTCCGTAAAACGGCAGCCCATGTCCCGGCAAGACCAGCACGTCCGGGTTGACGCTCGCCTTGATCGCCCGCAGTGAGGCCAGATATATTCCCAGCGCATCGAGGGCCGGCTCCATCGGATGCACGCTGACGTTCGGCGAGATGCGGGCGATCACCTGGTCGGCGGCGAGGAAAAGCCGCTCCTCGGGCCGGTAGAGCATCGCCTGCTCCAGCGAGTGGCCGCCGCCGGTCAAGACCTGGAAGGTTCGCTGACCGATGGTCAATGTGTCGTTATGCTTGATCCGATGGTATGACGCCGGGACCCCGGTGGTACGCCTTAGGTATTCGTGGCCGCGGCTCAGCACGATCTCGGTTGCCTCGCCGGACAGTCCATGTCGCTTGTAGAACGGGCGATACACGTCCTCCCCGTAGTCGGCCGGTGCAAATTGCAGCAGCAAGGTGTGAAGGTATTCCGGCCGCGGCATTGCCATCTCCAGCTCGTGCCGTTCACATAGCCAGCCGGCCAAGCCGACATGATCAGGATGGAAATGCGAAACAACAAGCGATTTTAGTCCCTGACCCCTTAGCGGGCCGGCGAGGGCAACCTCCCACGCTTGTTTGCACTCGTCGGTGCCCAGCCCGGTATCGAGGGCCGTCCAGCCGCCGGCGTTTTCAATCAGGTAGATGTTGACATGGTCCAAACGGTAGGGGAGCGGCAGGCGTAGCCAGCGGATGCCGGCGGCGACTTCAATTGGCTCGCCGGGCGCAGGTGGAGCCGGAAATGGAAACGTCAGGGAGGGTGGATGGGATGGGTCCATGACTTCTTGGTAGCAAACCCGTTGGCGCTCGCATACGGGCAATCCGGTTCGCCCGTTGCGTCCCGCAGCGAGCTAGGGTGATGCGGTAGGAAATGTGGATGTCAGGATACCCGCCGCTCATCTCACCGCTCTTGACGCTTCCTCCGGGCAAAGTCACGCTTCGCCATAAGTAGAGGAAGCCTCCGGCGGGATGAGGTTCCTGGTTTCGGGGACTTATGGATGAATTGCGGATATCTCGCGCCGTTCGTTTTGCTCGCCAGCCTCACATTGCCCGTCACAACGACGCGGGCTGCGCCGTTCAAGTGCCCCCATGTGGGAGGCGATTTCGTCTTCGGCCAGGAAGCCAACCCCAACACGCTTGACCAGATGACGTCCAGCACGATTGCAACTCGTAACATCGCGATGAACATCTACGAGTTGTTGATGACCCGAGACGAGAACAATCACCCGATCCTGGAACTGGCCGAGGCGATGATCGAGGCGCGCGATCATCTGATCTACACCTTCAAACTTCGTCGGGGCATCCATTTCCATAACGGCAAGGCGATGACCTCGGCCGATGTGGCGGCATCGTTCGACCGGTACGCCAGGGTTGGCAGTCAGCGGAGCACTCTGGACAACGTGGCTCACTGGGACACACCGGACGCTTCGACATTCGTGATTTATATGAAGAAGATGCAGCCGACATTCATCGAGGCGCTGTCTTCTTATAGTGCGCCGATCGTTATCATGCCAGCCGAGAACCGCGACATCCCAGCACAGCAAGCGACTCAGCCGATCGGCACGGGGCCGTATCAGCTTTCGGAATCCGTGCCTGGCAGCATGATCAAACTGAAGCGCTTCGGTGGATACAAGCCCAACTCAAGCTTTCAGGAACGTACAGGATTTGGCGGCTATAAGCAGGCCTGTTTCGATACGATTACATTCCGAATGATCGTTGACCCGGTCGCGCGGGTGGCCGGCCTGCGAGCGGGCGAATTGCAGGGGGTCGAAGATGTTCCGGCAACCTCGGTGGCGGATCTGAAGAACGACACGAACATCACGATTTTGCCGTTGAAGAACTGGTGGATCCAGATGGCGAATCCCAACATCTCCAATCCGCCGACTGACAACATGCTGATCCGCAAAGCGATCCAGGCCGCACTGGATATGGATGAGATCATGGCGGCGGCTTCCGATGGAAATTACCAGTTGAACGTCGGTTTCCAGTATCCGAGCCAAGCCGACTACACCGATGCCGGCAAGGAAACCTACAATCAGCACGATCCGGACCTGGCGAAGAGATACCTCACCGACGCCGGGTACCAGGGGGAACCGGTGGTACTGCTGACCAACAAGGATTATCCCTCGATGTACAACTCGGCACTGGTGATGCAGCAGCAACTGCAGGCGGTAGGGATCAACGCGCAGATGAAGGTCGTCGACTGGCCAACCTCCGTCCAGATGGCGTCGAGCACCACCGAGGGCTGGAACATCTACTTCACCGGATGGGGGACACAGCCGGTGTTGGGCGCGCTGGCGACGATGCAACTCCTGGTTCAACCGAACGCCAGCTACAAACCGGTAGACGGCAAGGATGATCCGGATGTGCTGGGGGCGTGGCATGACATGAATTCCCTGCCGACGGCCGCGGGTCGCCAGGAAGCGTTCGCGCGCATGCAGCAACTTGTGCTGGAACGGGTCTATGCCCTTCCGCTCGGGTCTCTAACAAAAGTCCAAGCGGTTCGGTCGAACATTAACGGGTTCGAGCCATTTCGGATTCCTCGCATGACCAACGTCTGGTTCAGCCCTTGACCACAGGCGGCCGCTGACGCCGCTGTGAGGCCGAATGTCTTGTATCCGGCTTAAACCGTTCGACGGGTTCGGTCGTTACCTCTGCGGGCAACAGGAGCACTGCGATGAAACAGCCGCATACCGAGCAAACACTTGAACACACCGAGACGCAGCAGAATACCGGTAATCACAAGAAGCCCGGGACGCCGGACGAGCATGGCGCTGATCGTTTCGGCGGCACGCGGACCGGTAAAGAGAATATCGAGAAGACATCCGATAAGCCGTCGCGGTGATGTGACAACCCGGCCTGCCTCCGCTATCGTCGCTTAACAGGACGGGAGAAATGCCAATGATTATCGAAGTTCGGACATATGGGCTGAAGCCAGGTTCGCTCGCCGAAGTGGAAAAGCGCTTCGGCGAGGCGCTTCCGGGGCGGCAGAAGCTGTCGAAGCTGGCCGCGTTCTGGCACACCGAAGTGGGTCCGCTGAACGAGATAACCCATATTTGGACCTACGACAGCTTCGATCAGCGGGTCGCGATCCGGGCGGAAGCGATTAAGATCGGCGTGTGGCCGCCGAAGACCAGCGAATTCATTGTGTCGATGCAGACCGAGGTTTTTCTCGCGGCACCATTCTCGCCGCCGCTGGAGCCGCGGGAAGTCGGGCCGCTGTTCGAGATCCGGTCCTATACTTACGCCCCCGGGGCACTGCCGGGCGTGATCGAGCGCTGGACAGGTGCGATCGGCGAGCGGGTCAAGCTGTCACCGTTGGTCGGCGCCTGGTATTCGGAGATCGGCGGGCTGAACAAATGGGTCCACATCTGGGCTTACAAGGACCTTGCCGAACGGCAGCGCGTTCGGGCGGAGGCGGTCGAACGGGGCATCTGGCCGCCGCCTAGTGCCGGTCCAGGGCTGCTGTTGAAGCAGGAAAACAAGTTGGTGATGCCGGCCTCTTTCTCACCGCTGCGATAGCAAGGACGCGGCGGTCATGCAGGTCGGCACGGCGCTCAGCGTGCTCGCCCATCCCGGGCGGCCGGACGCGGCGGCTCTATAAGGAACATATGGCGCTGGGCGACCTGGCAGAACCGCTAGGTTTCGATTCTTGGAGCGTCATTTTACCGGGCACGTCGATGTCGCCGGCACCGTTGCAATTGCTGAGTTATATGCCGGGCGGACCAGCGCATCATACCGGGGACATGCGTGATCGTGTTGCCCTGGGATGATCCAAGTCGGGTCGCGGAACAGATCGCTCTGCTTGACGTCGTCGGTGGCGGGCGCACGCTGGTGGATTTTGGCCGGGGCGCCCGTCACCACCGAATACGAAGGCTTTCGTATTCCGAAGGAGGAAGCTCGGCCGCGATTTGTCGAATCGGCGAACCTGATCATCAAGTCGCTGGGCAGCGATTCCTTTGGATGGGACGGCGAATTCTACAAAATCCCCCGTATGTCGATCCGGCCTCGCCGAGAAGGTGATGCCAGTGTTGCAGAGGGATGCCGCGAGACCGCGAAGCAGCGGTTCATCCTTCAGCCTCTATCGAACGAAGCCTTCCAATTCGTCTTGTGCCCAGTCCTGCACGTCCTTGATCGACTGCCCGCTCTGCAGTTTCGCCATCATCGTCGGCAGCGTGCCGCGGTTATAGACCTGCACCGCAATTTCGGGCGGCGCTGGGGCCCCGGAGATCCAACTCTCCTGATGGTGCGACTTGCGGATCGGATAGTGGTAGACGGTGCCTTTGGGCGGCTCCACCTCTTCCCAGATCTTAAAGTCGGCCATGCTCGCGAAAGGCGGAACATCGAAGCCTTGGACCACCTTGCATCGCGCCTCGACGTTCTCGCGTTGCGATAGGTATTCGATGAGTTCCTTGGCGGCGGCCTTATTGGTGCTGAAATTCCAGATCCCCCACGAAAATGCGCCCCCCGGTATGAAGCGTCCCTTGGGCCCCTTGGGCGCCGGAAATGTCCAGCAATCTGCTGCTACTTTGGGCGTATCCCGCTTGGCAACGGCCCAGGCCGAGGGCGGATTCCAGATCAGCGCGCTCTTCCCGGAGATCAGCGCCCTATTGTTAGACGCGTCATCATAGCTAACCGCGTCGTTCGGCAAGTATTTGACCCAATGCTGCGCGTATTCCAGCACCTGGCGTACTGCGTCCGAGTGAACGTTGACATCACCTTTGGCAGTAATGACCTCCGCCCCGAACGCCGCGAACATTGCGCCGGCCGTGTCGACCGAGTTCAGGCGTGGTGCCGAGCCCGACGCCGAATGTCATGTTGGCTTTCTTGCAAGCCTCGGCGGCCTCAAGCATCGTGTCGTAGGTCCAGTTGTTTGCATCGGGCGTGGGGTCGGCGGACGGCGGATACATCTTCACGACGTCCAATCCGGCGACGTCCTTCAGTACCGGAGATGCGGCCGCAGGGCCCCTTGTTCTGGTTGCCCGAACTACATGGCACCGCCAGCCAATGGCTCTTGATTTTGAACAAGTACTCGCTCGCCGCCGCGACATTACCGTATTTGGCGGTCAATCGCTGCATGATGTCGTCGACCGGTTCAAGTTGGTCAGCGTGGTTCTGCACCTCCCATCCCGGCAATTGCTGAATGTCATGCCCGGTTTTTGCCTGCGCCTCCGCGGCTATTGTGAGCAGGTTCTTTGAACCGACCGAAGTGATGAAGTCGACCTGCATATCCACCTGATGTGCAGAGGCAAACGCGGCACACTGCTGCTTCATGACCTCATTGCCCTCGGGGACCCAATGGTCCCAAAAGCCGACGCTCAATTTTCCCGCGGCCCGTCCCGAACGGATGTGAACGAGCGGGAGGGCCGCCGAAGCCGTGGCGAGCTTCAGGGCATTCCGGCGGGATAATTTCCCGGTCCGAGTGATCATCGTAACCTCCTTCTTATCTGGCACGGGCCCCGGCGACTTTTCAAGAGGCTAAAGAAATCGTCCGCACGTGTTGAAGCTCAGATGAATTTCTCCGGATAACCGACCAGGACTGTTTAGCACATTGCAGAGTCGTGCAGTAGGCCTCGGTCGCTATTTTCAGGAAAACACGCCGTGTTCGACGAACCCCAGCCGTTACGAAATGCGCTGGGCTGCGATACAAATTTCATATGTTGCAAAAAACGTCTTGGATTGATCGGCGGCCGTCCGTCAGACTGGAGTGGTCTTCCCGGCATACAGTAGACGGCTTAGTCCGGTCTTTCTGGATCGCTCTTAAGAAAGGACAAGCTGGGTAGGAACTTCCTGGGCGTCCAAACATGCTTGACGCGTGCCACTTTGCCCAAGCGCCAGTCAACGACACTGAATGATTAACAAGAAAAATTTATTACTTATAGAAAATATAGTAGAATAAAAGTCCAAGCACACCGGCGATATAGACGGCCGCCACGATCAGTCGGACCGCCTGAGTCCGCCGGCGGAATATCGGGGCGGCCAGGAAGGCAGCCATCGCCGCTCCTCCCAAGACGCGCCCTGCCTGCAGCTGGGTTTCGCTGACCTGATCGAGAAGCATGCTATTCCTGCGGATAGCGCCACGGCCTGGCGGGCTGCGGTGCCTCGGTATCTATCGTCCATTGTGGCAGCGACAGCCCACTGGTCACATCCCTGAACACCATGCGGACACGCGTCCCGATGCCGACTTGGCGAACCGTCTCGGGTGGCGCGAGTGTGCCGTTCGGTGTCGTCAGGTTAGCCAGCACACGCAGGGCTTCATAATCCGTAGGTTGCCCCTTCTGGGTGTCCAGGTCCACCAGCAGGACCATATACGGCGTGTGTTGTTTGAACGCCGGCTGGATGGCGTGGTGAACTTCTTCGTATGAATGCACGGCGCCCTTGCCTTCGACAGGGGTCCAGGTCGCTTCTGGGCTGGCGCACCACGGACAACCGGTGGTCGGGGGATAGCGCAGCAGTCCGCAGTCGTCGCATTTCTGCAAATGAAAGGCGTGGGCCGCACAGTGATGGAAGTACGCCAGGTTCTCTTTGTCCAAATCGTCGATCGACAGGGACATCCCGAGATAGTCGCCTTGAATGGACATGACCGTTTCCCCTTTCAGCCGCGCCGCATGACCATGGCGGAGGTCGTCATCGGATTGGCCCACCCCAGATTGGCGGTAACTTCCACATCCTTGACCTGACGGCAGCCGCCCTCCCGATAGTCATAGCTGTGTTGGCGTTTGCCATTCGGCCCGATCGGACAGGAATCGTCTACGTCGTTGCGAAGCTGACGGACGTTCTCGATCACCATATTCATCCCGTGTGTGTAGCCCTCACACAGATGGCCGCCAGAGGTGTTGTTCGGCCGCTGCCCACCGAGCCGCGTGATGCCGGAGGAGACGTATTCGCCGCCTTCGCCCTTTTTGCAGAACCCGTAATCCTCCAGTTGCAACATCGAGGTGAAGGTGAACGCGTCATAGGCGCCGGTTGCGTCTATATCCTCGGGCCCGACACCGGCGTTCGGCCAGAGAATGTCTTTCGCATAGTAACCGCCCACGCGAGCGATCGGTCCAGCCTGATAGTGCATGTCCATGCGCGGCTTGCTGCACCGTCCGACGATGCCGCGGATCAACGCCGGCGTATGACGCATGTCTTTCGCCCGGTCAGCGCGGGTGACAATAATTGCGGTGCCGTTGTCCGTCTCGACGCAGCAATCCAGGAGATGCAGCGGTTTGCAGATGATGCGGCTGCTCAGCACGTCATCTACCGTGTATCGCCGTTTGTAATATGCTTTGGGGTTGTTCGATGCGTGCTCGGAGTGGACGACCTTCACCATGGCCACTTGTTCCGGCCGCGTGCCGTAATCATACATGTGCCGCATGAAGGAAGGCGCGAACATCTGGCCCGCGCTCTGAAAGCCATAGGCACGATTGTGCAACATCTCCCCGTTGACCGGGACCGCCGACCGCGCGCCCGTGCCGCCGATGCGGACTTGAGAGAACCCGTTCATAGCCCGGAAGATCGCCACGCAGTTGCATAGACCGGCCTCCATCACTCCGATAGCAATGCCGATCAGGGCTTCCGTTGAGGATCCGCCGCCGTAGCAGTCCATGTAGAAATTTAACCGGGCGCCGATGTCGCCGGCCATGAAGGTGGCGGGGGTGCTGTCGTTGTTCGAATAGGACAGCATGCCGTCGATGTCGGAAGTCTTGATTCCCGCGTCTGCAGCCGCATTGCGCAGCGCCCAAGTGCCCAACGCCCGTGTCGTTTTGTCTGAGCCGCGCGTAAAAGTGGTCTCTCCGACGCCAACGATCGCGTATTTGTCGCGCAGGTATTTTGGTGTGCTGACATCTGTATCCGCTGGCAGTGGCATGGCGCTGTCCCCCGTTTTGGTTGGTCCCTTGTCAGAAATGCTGATCCATGCGCGAATTGCCGTCAAATCCGCCGATTGCACTTCCCCCTCCGCACCGAAAGTCGCTAACCTGAGCGAAACTCACGGGTGATCCGCTCGATAATGACGCGATACGATTTCATTGTCATCGGCAGCGGCCCCGCGGGGCGCCGTGCAGCCATCCAAGCAGCAAAGCTCGGACGCGACGTTCTGGTTATCGAAAGGGGGCGCCGCGTCGGTGGCGTCTCCGTCCACACAGGCACGATCCCCTCGAAAACACTGCGCGAAACCGTTTTGAACCTGACCGGCTGGCGGGAACGCGGCTTTTACGGCAGGGCTTACCGCGTCAAGAAGGACATCCAAGCCAAAGACCTCATGATGCGGCTCCACATGACCCTCGACCATGAGGTCGACGTGTTGGAGCACCAGTTTGCCCGCAACAAAGTCCAGACCATGAACGGGATGGGCCGCTTCCTCGATCCGCACACGGTCGAGGTTACGCTGAACGACGGCGACATCCGCGTCGTAGCCGGCGACAAGATCATGATCGCTGTCGGTACTCGTCCGTATCGGCCCGCCGATGTGCCGTTCAATGGTATCAACGTTCTCGACAGTGACGAGATCGTCGACATTCCCCGTCTTCCACGCAGCCTGACAGTTGTCGGCGGCGGCGTCATTGGCGTGGAATACGCAACGATATTCAGCGCGCTGGATGTGAGCGTCGCGCTGATCGAGGCTCGTCCCACCTTGTTGGAATTCATCGACCACGAACTGGTCGAAGACTTTACTCATCAGCTTCGTGACCGCGGGATGGCTATCCGCTTCGGCGCCAAGGTTGCGCGCATCGAGTTCGAAAATGATTGGCCTGTAACCATTCTGGACAACGGCCGCAGAGTCCGGTCGGAGATGTTGCTCTATGCCGCCGGCCGGATCGGCGCGACGGACAGCCTCAACCTCGAATCGTGCGGATTGATTACCGATGAGCGCGGCCGGTTGAAGGTTGATCCCGCGACTTTCCAGACGACGGTGCCACACATCTACTCGGCCGGGGATGCCATCGGGTTCCCGAGTTTGGCGTCGACATCGATGGAGCAGGGGCGGATAGCGGCTTGCCACGCCTTTGACATCGCCATGCCGCCGGCTCCGGATTACTTCCCGTATGGGATCTACGCGGTGCCGGAAATCTCCACCGTTGGCATGAGCGAGGAAGAAGTGCGCCGCCGCGGCATTCCCTACGAGTGCGGAATTGCCCGTTTCCGCGAGACCTCACGCGGCCACATCATGGGCCTGAACAACGGCATGATGAAGATGATCTTCTCGCTTAAGACCCGCCGCCTGCTGGGCGTGCACATCGTCGGCGAGGGTGCGACCGAGCTGATCCATATTGGCCAGGCGGTTTTGAACCTGCATGGCACACTGGATTATTTCATCGAGAATACCTTCAACTATCCAACTCTGGCGGAAGCCTACAAGATCGCCGCTCTCGATGCCTGGAATCGCATGTCGGCTGTATAGGCCCGCGTCATTCGTTCGGATCGTTGATCGGCCGAACAGGTCACTGCATGTGCGGCGTCTCTTCCGCGACGTCCTCGATACCGGTGCGCAACGCAGCGGTCCATTTCGACGAAACCGGGCGCTGATCCGGGGGCCGGCGCTGGTACACATGTTGAGGCTTCAGCTTGTCCTCCGGCGGGTGTGCCAGCCGGCGTGCGGCCTTACGCATAACTCGCCAGGCTCGGATATCGTTTGTGGTTACGTAGCCTTTGTGGTCCACGTCGATGTCGTCGAAATGCTTCGCGACCAGGGGAAATCCGCCTTTTGCCTCCTCCAGGGTCAGGTGCCCATCATGGGCCAGATCGGCCTGAGTAAAATGCTGTTCCCAGGTCATGCGCGCAGGGTGACTATTCGTCGCAGCCGGCTCCTCCGCGAGGGCCGGTCCGATCAGGAGAGGCAGTATGAGAAGGGGGAGGATACGGCGCATAAGGCTCACCTGTGCGGGTTGGTCCCGGGCCAGCCTAGTGGGCAATTCCTAATAAAAGGTGAAGCGAACGCGTTATCGCACAGCCTCAGTGATCGCCTTCACCGCCAGCGCGATGCCTTCAGCGTCGACATCCAGATGCGTGCAGGCCCGGACGCGATAGGGTCCGACTGTCGAGACCGAAATTCCCACCTGACGCACGCGTTCGGCCAAGACGTCGGCAGTCAGCCCAGTGCCCCGCGTGTCGAAGAATACCAGGTTTGTCTCCGGCTTCTCCACCGCCAGTCCCGCCACCTGGGACAGGCCGCCTGCAAGTGCCCGGGCGTTGGCATGATCGTCCGCAAGCCGGTCAACGTTGTGGTCCAACGCGTAGAGGCAGGCGGCGGCGCAGATCCCCGCCTGGCGCATCGAACCGCCGAGCCGCTGCTTCCAGCGCCAGGCTTCGTCGATGAATGTCCGCGACCCACACAGCACGGCACCGAGCGGCGCGCCGAGACCCTTGGTGAAATCCAGCCAGACCGAATCGCAGTGCTCGGCCATGGCGGCTGCTGTCCCGCCGCTAACCGTCACGGCGTTCATCAGCCGCGCACCGTCCATGTGGGTCTTCATGTCGTGTTCGTGCGCGGTGGTCAGCACATCGGTAAGCAATGGCAATGGCCAGACCGATCCGCCGCCGGCATTCGCTGTTTGCTCAACCGCGACCAGGGTTTGCGGCGGAGCATTTCGCCGCTTTTCCCGCAGTGCCGCCCTAACCGTGGCGCTATCGAACATCCCGCGCGCACCACGGAGGCCCAGCACGACCGTGCCGGCTAGCGCCCCCGGACCGCCCCCCTCGCTAGCGATGATATGGGCGTCCTCGTGGGCCAGGATCTCGTCGCCGGGTTGGCAATGGACCAGGATCGAAATCTGGTTGCACATCGTTCCGCTTGGCAGGAACAGCGCCGCCTGCTTGCCGGCCAGCGCCGCCATACGGTCGCAAAGCGCATTCACCGTTGGGTCATCGCCATTCTGCTCGTCACCGACCTCGGCCCGCATCATCGCGTCCTTCATCGCCGGGGAGGGCCGGGTCTGCGTATCGGAGAACAGATTAACCCGTATGGGAGGTAGGGACGTGTCCGGACGGACGGGCGCATAAACCATCGGCGCTTTCCTGGCGACTGAGCGGAGGACCATAGACTTCGTGCGCACGCTTGCGGAATGCGTTGACCATCCGCCGCACCGCCTCGTTGAACACGACCCCGATAGCAGCTTGCAAGATCCGGCTGCGAAACTCGAAATCGACGAAGAAGTCCACCTCGCTCCCGCCGCTATGTGGCGCGAACACCCACTGGTTGTTCAGGTAGCGGAAGGGGCCGTTCTCGTATTTGACCGTGACCCGGTGCGGCCGGTCGAGCGTGACGCGGCTGGTAAAGCTCTCTCGAAATGGCCCAAAGCCGATTGTCAGGTCGGACAGCAACTGGTGCTCGGTGCGGTGCCGAACCCGGGCCGCAACGCACCAAGGTAGAAAACGCGGATATTTGCCGACATCCGCCACCAGGTCGAACAGTTGTTCGGGGGTGTACGGGACGATTTGCTTTTCTGCATGTGTGGGCATCAGAGGCCGGGCTGCGCCAATTTCTTGGCTCGGGCCGCTTGCAGCGCCGCGAAATCTGCATCTGCATGGTAGGAGCTGCGGGTCAGCGGCGTCGCCGATACCAGCAGGAAGCCCTTGGCCCGCGCGATCGAGGCATACTCGGAAAATTCCTCGGGCGTGACGAAGCAGTCTACCGCGGCGTGCTTCACCGTCGGCTGCAGATATTGGCCGATGGTCAGGAAATCGACGTCGGCTATGCGCAAATCGTCCATCACCTGCATGACCTCCGACCTGGTCTCGCCGAGGCCAACCATCATCCCCGATTTGGTGAAAATTGATGGATCGATTTCTTTGACGTGATCCAGCAGCCGCAGCGACTGGTAATACCGCGCGCCGGGACGGATCGTGGGATAGAGCCGAGGCACGGTCTCCAGATTGTGGTTGAACACGTCGGGACGAGCGGCGGCGACAGTCTCGGCGCCGACTGGCTTGCGCAGGAAATCCGGGGTGAGGACCTCAATGGTGGTCGCCGGCGCCGCCTGTCGGATGGCCTCGATGACGGCGGCAAAGTGCGCCGCACCGCCATCGGGAAGGTCGTCGCGATCCACCGAGGTGATCACCACGTGCCGCAATCCTAATTTGGCCACCGCGTCGGCGACCCGCCACGGTTCATCGGCCTCTAGCCCAGCGGGGTGACCGGTGCGGACATTACAGAAGCTGCACGCGCGCGTGCAGGTATCACCCATTATCATCATCGTGGCGTGGCGCTGCGACCAGCATTCGCCGATGTTCGGGCAAGCGGCCTCCTCGCATACGGTCACCAGGCGGTTTTCGCGGATCAACGCCTTGGTCTCATGATAAATCGCGTGAGTTGGGGCCTTCACCCGGATCCAGGCCGGCTTGCGTTGGATTGGATTGTCCGGACGATGTGATTTCTCCGGATGCCGGATTGGGCCGCCGCTGCGATGATCGATGGTCAGGCGGGTTATGGACATGACCTCACTGATGTGGACGGCGATCGGAGGACCGTCAAGCAGTGCGACGCCCCGAAACTCTATTCCGTTCTGCACTTGTCAGCGGCGGCAAAAATTGACTACCAGGACCGTTTCCAACGGAATACGGTTTGAGGTTGTGAAACGAAGGCGCGACATCGGAGTTGAATTTGGCCTGACGATCAGCTTCGGCTCGGCGGGCAGGAGCCTCGCCTTTTGCGGTTGGGTTCCCTCCACAATCGAGGTTCGCAGGAGCGCTGGAGCCGAAGGCCAGCTGATGTTTCCCTCAACGCAAGCACTCGGCGGCTGGATGTTGGCCGCGAAGGCCGGGGATCAGACGGAGCGCACGGGCTAGGCATGCTGAGCGGCGTGCGCCCGTCTGTCTTGTTGTATGACTGGGACAACACGCTGGTTGACGGCTGGGCCGGCATTACGGTGGCGCTCAACGCGGTTTTCGCTGAATTCGGCCACCCACTCTGGAGCGTAGAGGACACGCGTAACCGGGTGCGGGTGTCGCTTCGGGAGAGCTTCCCGGTCATGTTCGGCAACCGCTGGGAACACGCTCGGGACATATTCTATGAAACTCTGACCGTGCGGCATTTGGATCATGTCGCTGCCATGGCTGGTGTACCGGACGTTCTGGAAACCGGAGCCGCGTGGCCGCAAGGCGTGGTTTCCAACAAGGCGGGGGCGTTTCTTCGCCGTGAAGTGACCCATCTCGGCTGGACGCGATTCTTCGGGCCGGTCATAGGTGCCGGGGATGCTACCGCCGATAAACCTGATCCGGCACCGCTGTTTCTCGCGCTGGACCAACTTGGGCGCACTCCGGATCGGTCCGTTTGGTATATGGGTGACACCACGCTTGACATGCAGGCTGCTCGGGCGGCCGGCGTGACGGCGGTGCTAATTGGTAACGCCGAGCACGATGGGGGAGTTGAACGGGCCGCCCCGCATATCCATTTCCGATCTGCCCACGACCTTTGCGTGCAGTTACGCGGGCTTGCGTAAGGGGATGGGTTGTTAGAGTTCATGCCTTCCGGCGGCCGTGCCACGAACCGTCGGTCTATTGGTTCATCCGAACCTTCCACACAAAAAAAGAAGGATTGTGGCCGTGGCCAACGAGAAATCGCAGAACGTTCAGGATGTCTTCCTGAACCACGTGCGGAAAAGCAAAACGCCGGTAACGGTTTTCCTTGTGAACGGTGTCAAACTCCAGGGGATTATCACTTGGTTTGACAATTTTTCCGTTCTGCTTCGCCGGGATGGGCATACCCAGCTCGTGTATAAGCACGCTATCAGTACCGTGATGCCGGGTGCGCCAATCCAGCTATTCGACGCAACGAAGAGCGAAGGTGCCGCAACCGCACCAGCACGGGAAATGAGTGGCGTGACCGGGGACGACTGATATCCCGGCCTCTCAAACCAGGGTTCATATGCGTGGCTGATTGGACGAACGGCGGCAATCCGAACGGGCCGTTTGGCGCGGTTGCACGGAGGGGCGAGCCATCTGTGACGGGCGCGTCCACGCGGGCGGCAGTGATCCTGCCGTGGGAACGCCAGGGCCGGGATGTCTCCGGTGGTGACCAACCGCGCGCAGCCGAGGCTAGGTTGGCTGAGGCAATTGGGTTGGCCGGGTCGATCGGACTTGTTGTGACTTATGAGGTCATCCTTCCCCTACGCGTCCGGCGGCCGTCAACGTTGTTCGGAGAAGGCCAGGTCGAAAATCAGCGGCAGGCTATATCCCTGAACCACGTCGAGGTGGTGATAGTCGATGCCGCCTTGTCACCGGTCCAACAGCGCAATTTGGAGCGCGCCTGGGGCTGCAAGGTAATCGACCGCACTGGCTTGATCCTGGATATCTTTGGTGAACGCGCGGCCACGAAGGAGGGGACGCTCCAGGTCGAACTCGCGCATTTGCAATATCAGCGGTCTCGGCTCGTTCGGTCCTGGACCCACCTTGAACGCCAGCGTGGCGGCTTCGGCTTCCTGGGTGGTCCGGGAGAAACTCAGATCGAGGCCGACCGGCGGTTGATCGACGAGCGGCTCGTGCGGATTCGTAAGGAACTGGAACAGGTTCGGCGCACTCGAGGACTGCATAGGTCCGCCCGGCGGCGGGTGCCGTTCCCGGTGATCGCCCTGGTCGGCTACACCAACGCCGGCAAATCGACGCTGTTCAATGCAATGACGGGAGCCGAGGTGACGGCGAAGGACCAATTGTTCGCCACGCTGGACCCGACTATGCGCGGGCTTCAACTGCCGTCTGGCCGGCGAGTGATATTGTCCGATACTGTGGGGTTCATCAGCCAATTGCCACATGAACTGGTGGAGGCGTTCCGGGCGACTCTGGAAGAGGTGTCGGAAGCCGATGTGATCCTGCACGTGCGCGACGCGGCACATCCGGAGACAGCGGCTCAGCGAAACGACGTGGCCAAGGTGCTTGATGACATGGTTGCCGATGGCACTCTGGATGCGGCTTGGCCGGATCGCACGATTGAGGTGCTGAACAAGGCCGATCTTCTCGGCGGGGTCGCCGAGGTGCCGGTGCGCGATGAGGCGGTCGCGGTGTCGGCCATCACTGGAGAGGGGCTGGAGGCCTTGAAAGCTGTAATCGACCTCCGCATCGCACGGGGAATGGACGTCGCAGATTATGACATTCCGCCGCAAGATGGAGCGAGCATGGCGTGGCTGTACCAACACGGTGAAGTGGTTGAGCGGCACGATGACACCGCTGTTGTGCATATGAAAGTGCGGCTACTGCCGGCGGATCGCGCACGGTTTGAGCGGCGCGAGTAAGAGTTAGCGCGCGATCTTATTACGGCATTGACCGGGATGGCGGTCAGTTCAATCGTAGATCGATCAGGTGATTCGGGTCGGGCTTGAGTTCGCCGTTCTCCACTCGTTTAACGATATCCGTGAGGGCGGCATTGGCCGGCGTAGGTAGGCCAATTTCCTCGCCTTTGCGGGTAATGAAACCGTTCAGGAAATCGATCTCGGTGCGGCGGCCCTTCACCATGTCCTGACCCATGGAGGGGCGATGCTCGCCGCCGCCGGCCTTATTGACCTCCTCCAGCCGATGCGCATCGTATTCGCGGATCGCGCCGGGGTCACCCTCGCCCGCCTTGGCGATGATCTCCGGATTGATGTGGTGGATTTCTTCCAGTTCATAGCCCATGGCCTGGCCAACGCGGATGGCCTCGCTACCGAGCCGGGCGCCAAAGCGGCGCAGCGTGTCGTTTCGGAGGATGTCCTTGCTGATCAGACCGGTGCAGGCAGACATTCCGTTTGCCATGGCATTGGTCACGAGTTTCGACCAGCGCTCGCCCCAGAGGTTCGACGTTATCAGGGCAGAGTTGGCCAAAGCGACGAGGCGCTTGATTTCCTGCACGCGCTCGGTGATGCGGCCGTGTACCTCCCCCACGCGGAAGACCGTGTGTTTGTCACCGCTTTTGCCGGCGGCACGATGCACATGGCCTGGCTCACACAGATCGACGGTGATGGAACTGGCGATGCTGCCTACGACCTTGCCCCAGCCGACGACGCCGGCGATCGTCTCCTCGTTCATGCAATTCTGCAGCGAAACGATAAAACCGTTCGGCGAGAGGTACTGGGCGATCATCACGGTTGCCCATTCCGTGTCGTACGACTTCATGCAGACGAAGGCGACGTCGAAGGGTTTCTCTTTGGCGGCCTGTTGCAACTCCGTCAGATGCAGCGCGCGCACCTTCGTGGACCATTCCGGCACGTCGCGGATGTGCGAGACCTTCAGGCCCTGGGCTTTCATTGTTTCGACGTTCGCGGGCCATGGATCGATGAAAGTAGTATCCTCCCCGGCCCGAGCCATGTGAGCGCCTGCGTAGGCGCCAACTGCGCCGGAACCCATGATGGCGATCTTGTAACCCATGTTGCTCTCCCCGCTCGATGGTCCTGGACGCAGTGTGCCGACACGGGCTGGAAACGCAACCGGCGCCAAGCTGGTACAAGATCCTTACGCTCCCTAAAACGAGGGCCTCCACCATCGTGACGCCACTGCAAACCGGGTTTCGATCAGAGCGCAGGATAGCGCAGGATCAAGAAGCTGCTGCTCCCGCAGGGCATTCAGGGAAAGGCCGTGGGAGCGTGCCGGTCTGCCTCATAGGCGACTGAGGCGTTCTCGCCGCTTAACGCTGCTCGGAGTTAAGCTTGCCGAGGGGCGCGCTATCGCCCGACAGTGCACTCGATCTGGCCGGCCGGCTCGTTCGTCGCAACAAACACCTGATTCTTGTTATCCAGACCGAACGGCGCGAGGTTGATCAGCAAATAGTGCTTATTGGGGCAGGCCATGCTGATGTCAGTTATCTCGGGCACCGCCTCCAGGGCGGCGGTACCCATACGGAATAGACTATCCTGCACACTGTAGCTGTAAGTCGTTGCAAAGACATCAAGCAACGTGGCTAGGATTCGGGCGTTGGCAGAATCATAGTCTGCCGGAGCCCTGCTCCAGCGCCAAGAGGCTTGCATGGCACTCGATAATAGTCGGTCGTCCGTTTCGGGAATCGTGGTGTATTTGTCCTGGATGTAGTTCTCCCAGCCGGACTGGGTCGACTTCAGGAACGTGAAGCCTGACACACCAGATTCCACAGTCGAGGTATTTCGTGTCGCGACTACCTTGGCGAAGGGCTTGCCATTGTTGTCGAGCACGAAGCTGTGTGGGTGGGGTATCCCATTCACCGACAGGCGGGTCCATTTGGTTTCGTGCCCGGTAACCGTCGCTGTCTCCACCTCTGAATAGTTGTCCAACAGCTTCCGCGCCACTGCAGCGCAGAAGAGTTCGGTATTCAGTGCGATATTCTCGCGCGCAACCACGTTGACGACGTTCTTCACCGTGTCGGTGGCCACAGAGGTCGAATTGTCAGCATGCGTGAACGCTCGGTCGAAATGACCTGTCACCATGGCTCGGACGGTGAGTTCGCGTACTTCGTGTCGATTATCCTGGCGATTGACCCGCATCACGCGGACTTGGTCCTTGCCGTAGGTTTTTTGTAGGAGTTTCATCCTTGATGCTCCTTGAGGTTGATCGCTGGTGGAGAAAACCTGACGGATAGAGCCGTCGAATTTTTCCACTGGCCGTTAATTTGTTGGGCCGAGTCATCCGACCGCAAGAATGCTTTTGTCGGGATCGGACCACTACACGTGCTCGGCGCTCGCGCCGACGGCGTCACTACGCGCTGCCTCGCCGCTACCGAGGCCGTTGAAAATACGTTGAGGATCACTGAAACCACCGCCGACAGCAGAATTCCGGATTCGAGCAGAGGCTGTGGTTCATGCGGGAGGTTGTGGAAGAACGCCGGCGCGACCAGCGGGATCATCCCAAACCCGACCGATACAGCAACGATGAACAGGTTGTTGAGTTTGGACTTGAAGTTCACTCCGGTCAGAATACGCACGCCAGTCGCAGCGACCATGCCGAACATCACCAGGCCCGCGCCACCCAACACGACCTGCGGAACTCCCTCCACCAGTGCCGACATCTTTGGCAGCAGCCCCGGCACGAGCATCAGTATACCCCCGGTGACGGTGATCCAGCGCGAGCGGACCCCAGTCACTCCTACAAGACCAACATTCTGGGAGAACGAGGTGTATGGAAAGGTGTTGAATATGCCGCCGAGAATCGTGCCGATGCCGTCGGCGCGAAGGCCACGCGTGAGGGAGGCCTGATCGATCGATTTGCCGGTGATCTCACCAAGAGCCAGAAAAATGCCGAGTGATTCGATCATGACGACCACCATGACGATGCACATCGTGATAATTAGGATCGGGTGGAATTCCGATACGCCAAAATGGAACGGCAACACAATATCGATCCAATGCGCCGTTGCGACCTTTTCGAAATGCATCAATCCGATTGCCGCGGCGAGCACTGCGCCGGCGACAATTCCAAACAGCACCGCCACGTTTGCTACGAAGCATTGCCCCCACTTGATCAGCGAGAGGATAACGACCAGCACGAATAACGCTACGCGAGACCGGTGAGCTGACCAAAGCCAGGATTCGGACATGCGACCGGCGTGCATCGACGACTTTGGTGAACGTCTGCAAACCACCGCCTGCCCAATTTATGCCCACCCGCATCAGCGAAATACCGGTCACCAGGATGATGGTGCCGGTAACGACCGGCGGAAACATCGGTAGCAGTCGACTGATGAACGGGGCGGCGAAAACGCTGAATATGCGTGCGCCTATCACCGCGCCGCAGATACCAAGCAGACCGATCCCCGACGTGGCTGCCATGGACAGCATCGGACCAACCTGGCGAACGTGACGCCCATCATTACCGGTAGGCGAATTCCGACGCCCGGGAAACCCTTGCTTTGCACGATGGTGGCGAGACCGCAGGCGAACAGATCGGCGCTTATTAAGAAAGAGACCTGCTCCGGCGGGAGGTTCACTGCACGCCCAATGATCAGGGGAACCGCGACTGCACCCGCATCATGACGAGGACATGTTGAATCGCCAGCGGCACCAGTCGGGCGATCGGAAGGCGTTCGTCTACAGGGTGGACGCTATAGGACATTCGGTCACTTCCTCCGCCACTTTTGCCGCGACGCGACGCACCGCCGGGGATGGTCCCGACTTTTGGATGACACGCAATTTTTGGACCACGATTCTGATGGTTTTGGAATGACCGCTCCGGTCGCGCGACGACGACACCGAGGCCGCCAGTGGAGCCCCTGGTTTTGATGTGCCGCCAATGCGCAGCACCATTATGGCGGCAGGGTCGATGCGGGCTCTAGTTGGGATCGAGTGAACTCATCCGGCCGCGAACGTGCGCCGACTACTTCCCGCCCCGCGGTTATTTCAGTTAGCCGGGAACGGCTTCAGCGCGCTTTGCGTCAGATCGCCTTCTGCGCCTGTTATACCAAGTCGCCTAAACATTGACACACGCCCAGCTGCGCTGGCCGAGTGAGCGAATGCGGTCTGGATCGTCGATCAGGAAATGCCAGGCCTGTTTGCAGGCCTCGACGATGTCCTCGTAGCTGTCCCAGACCCTGGAGCAGAGTTTGTTTTGCCGCAGGTAGTCCCAGACGTTCTCCATCGGGTTCAACTCCGGCGAATAGGCGGGCAGGGTCAGCATGGCGATGTTGTCAGGCACCACCAGTTGCCGACCGCGCTGATGCCAACCAGCGCCATCGCAAACCAGCAGAGCCTGAGCGCCGGCGGTAACCTGCGTGCTGACTTCCCCCAGATGCAGGTTCATTGCCTCGGTATTGGCGTGAGGCGTGATCATGGCGGCGCCGACCCCGCGATCTGGACAGATGGCGCCAAACAGGTAGGCAGAATCATGCCGATTATCGCGCACCATCAACGGCCGCGCGCCGACCGGGGCCCAGATGTAGGCGTGAGTTCCTTGTTGACCGACCCTGGCCTCGTCCTGGAACCAGATCTCCAGCGGTACCGGCGTAGCCGCCGTGGTGCTGAGCAGCGCCGCCTTGGCCAGGCTGGCAAAGTTCCTCTTAAACGTCACCTCGGCTTCAGGATCCTTCTTGGGATGCACGGGCCGCGGTTGCAGGCGGGTTAGGCGGAACTGATTAAGCCACTTGCTGATGGTGTGCACATGCACCGTTACGGAAAACCGCTGCGCCACGACGCTCCGCAGATCCACGCAGCGCCAGCGAACGACTTTGTCGGTTGCTGGATCGGGTCCTTTGACGACCAGTTCGCGCAACTCGGCCCTCTGCTGCTCGGTCAACGCGGGCACCCGTCCGGGTGGGCAGCGGGATTTGAGGCCTTCGACGCCGGATGCGTTGTAGCGATGCACCCAGTCGCACAGGGTTTGGCGGTCCATGCCGGCCAGTGCCGCCGCCTCGCCGCGCGGACGGCCGTCGATCACCAGCGCCAGAGCCAGCAGTCGACGAACCTGCGCACTGTCTGGACATTTGCTCGACAGCGCCCGCAGTTCCCCACTGGTATGGTCCCTTCGTGTGAGACCCAGCGCAGCGCCCATCCAATATCTCCGTCATCCGATTCTGCATACCCGGACAGCGAATTGAAATAACCGGGCCTTGAAAACCCCAGAGAGTCGAGGTCATCGCGACTTGGTATTAGACCAGCCGCCCATGGCAATGCTTGTATTTCTTCCCGGATCCACACGGGCACAGTGCGTTGCGCGGTGTTGCCGCCCAGGTGCTTTCATCGTGGGGATCAATCGCCGGTATCCGGTTCGGCGCCATCGAGATGATCCTGGGTGGGGCTGGCGCCTCGGCCAGAGCCAAATCCGACGACAACGCCGATTGCGGCTCCGCGTGGCTCTCCACCATCTGCATCACTGGCGGCGGCGCTATCGGCCGCTCAGGCGCGAGTTCCACGCGTGACAGCATCCCGGTGATGCGTTCCTTCAACTCAACCAACATCGCGTTGAAAAGCGCAAACGCCTCAGACTTGTATTCATTGAGTGGATCGCGCTGCCCATAAGCCCGCAGGCCAATGCCCTGGCGCAAATGGTCGAGCGCGTACAGATGCTCCTTCCACACCGCGTCGAGCGTCTGGATCAATATGTTCCGCTCGATGAACCGCATTAGTTCGGGGCCCATGTTGGCGGCCTTCGCGGCCATCATCCCGTCGACCGCCCTCTCGATGCGTTCGCGCAGATGGGTCTCGTCGATGCCGTCTTCCTTGCCCCATTCTTCGATCGGCAGGTTCAAATTGAATACACGCTGAACGTCGGCGGCGAGATCGGCGAGTTCCCATTGCTCCGAGAACGCCTTCTCCGGCACACGCGCCGCCACCATCAGCGCCAGGACGTCGCCGCGCATTTCGGCGATGGTGTCGGCGACGTCGGTCAGCTTCATGAACTCCTTGCGCTGGGCGTAGACCTCCTTGCGCTGGGCATTCATCACGTCGTCGTATTTCAGCACGTTCTTGCGGGTGTCGAAGTTGCGAGCCTCGACCTTTTTCTGCGCCTTCTCCAAGGCCTTGTTGATCCAGGGATGGACGATGGCCTCGCCCTCCTTCAATCCCAACCGCTGCAGCATCCCGCCCATCCGGTCGGACCCGAAGATGCGCATCAGATCGTCTTCCAGCGACAAAAAGAAACGCGATCGCCCTGGATCGCCCTGCCTGCCAGACCGGCCGCGCAACTGGTTGTCGATCCGCCGGCTTTCGTGCCGCTCCGTGCCGATGACGAACAACCCGCCGGCGTCCTTCACCTTCTGGTGCGCGGACGCCACTTCGTCGCGGATTTTCGTCGCGCGCGCCTCCCGGGCGGCTTCGTCATGAATGGTGGACAACTCCTTACGCAGCCGCACATCCAGGTTGCCGCCGAGCTTAATGTCGGTGCCGCGGCCGGCCATGTTGGTGGCGATCACCACGGCACTCGGCGCTCCGGCCTGCGATACGATCTCGGCTTCTTGTTCGTGGAAACGAGCGTTCAGTACCGCGTGAGGAACTTTCCTCTTCTTCAGCAGGTCGCTGATCGTCTCGCTCTTTTCGATTGAGGTGGTGCCGACGAGAACCGGCTGGCCCTTGGCGCGCGCTTCGTCGATCAATGTGGCGACCGCTTCGTATTTCTCGGCGGCGGTACGATAGACTTCGTCGTCTTCGTCCTTGCGTGTCACCGCGACGTTGGTGGGGATTTCCACCACGTCCAGCTTGTAGATCTCGGCGAACTCATCGGCTTCGGTCATCGCCGTGCCGGTCATGCCGGCGAGCTTGGGGTAGAGTCGAAAATAGTTCTGGAAGGTGATCGAGGCCAGGGTCTGGTTTTCCGCCTGGACGGTGACGTGCTCCTTGGCTTCCAGCGCCTGGTGCAGGCCCTCCGAGTAACGGCGACCCTGCATCATGCGGCCGGTGAACTCGTCGATGATAATCACCTGATCGTCGCGCACGATGTAATCGACGTCGCGGGCGAACAGCGTATGAGCACGCACCGACTGCTGGACGTGGTGCACGACCGAGACATTGAATATGTCATACAAGTTGCCCTCGGTCAGGACGCCGGCTTGCTTCAGCATGTCCTCGACGAGTTCGCTGCCGGGTTCGGTTAGCGAAACCGTCTTGAACTTTTCATCCTTGTCGTAGGTGGAGGGGTCCTTCACCAGTTCCTTCACCACCTCATCGACCCGACGATAGAGGTCGGAACTGTCCTCGGCGGGGCCGGAGATGATCAACGGCGTGCGCGCTTCGTCGATCAGGATGGAGTCCACCTCGTCGACAATGCCGTAGAAGAAGTCACGCTGGACCATGTCTTCCAGGCGATACTTCATGTTGTCGCGCAGGTAGTCGAAACCGAACTCGTTATTGGTGCCGTAGGTTATGTCGGCCGCGTATTGCACGCGCTTGGTTTCCTCGTCCTGTCCGTGGACGATCACCCCGTAAGTGAGGCCGAGGAAATTGTAGATCTGCCCCATCCAGTCGGCGTCACGCCGAGCAAGATAGTCGTTCACCGTGACGACATGGACGCCCTTGCCGGCGAGCGCGTTCAGATAGACAGGCAACGTGGCGACGAGGGTCTTGCCCTCCCCGGTCTTCATTTCGGAGATTTTTCCGTCGTGCAGCACCATGCCGCCGACGAGCTGCACGTCGAAATGGCGCTGTCCGAGCGTGCGGCGGCTGGCCTCGCGGACCACAGCAAAGGCTTCCGGGAGTAGGTCGTCGAGCGTCGCGCCCTCGGCAAGCCGGGTTCGGAATTCCGGGGTCTTGGCCGCCAAAGCCTCGTCCGACAACGCGCTCATGCCATCTTCGAGGGCGTTGATCGCTGGGACTCGCCGCTGATACCCTTTTAGGGAGCGGTCATTGGCGGAGCCGAAAATGGCGCGAGCAATAGAGGCGAGCATGCGGACCTTCCAAACGCGATCAGTCCGGGAAGACCCAGACACGCGAGGATCAGATAAGACCCCGCCGTCGCAGGGTCAACGATTTGACCAAAAATGAGGAAGGATGAAGGCCGCCCCCGAATGCTGCTTACCCAACGGGCACGGGGCGCACTGCAGGAGTTCGGTTGCGGGGATTGGCAAGCCGTAGCCAACTTTAGTGGTGTCGCTGCGGGCGTATGACCAGATCGACGGTTGGGTTGGCCTGTACGAGTTTCGGCTGAAAGTTCGATGCACTGCCGGCTGAGGCTGAGCCGCGCGCCCTGTGACCCAGTTTCCACTGTTAACCACCCATAAACCTTTCGACCTTAATCTGCCTCGGCCCGACCAAAATGGTTCGTCCACATGGCCGAAGACTCACCACTCGCATTGTCCAACGCGCTGATAGCCGGCCGCTTCGCTGTCGATGTCTCGCAAGTTTTGCCGGATGCAGGGGCGGGAATACCTGCTTACCTGGCCCGCGATCGGATGGCATCGGACGGAAAGCGAGTCGCTCTCGCTGTTTCCCGGGACGCATCGCCCTGTGTCAGGGCCCTGCGCATTCTCCTCGAACCAATCGACAACCTGATGACGCCGCTCGGTCACGGCGTCGCACCATTGGCCGGCGGAAAAGGCGAGGGCTACTTCATCATCTGCACGTCGCCGCACGGCCCGGCGGTCTCGGCTTCGCTCAGTGCCTGGCCGGACAAAGCGCTGATGGACCTCGTGCTGCGGCCCATCGCGCGGGTGCTCGAGGCGCTGGACAGACTCAAACTTACACATAGATCGATCCGCCTGAGCAATGTGTTTCAGTCGGGCGCCGGGCAGCCGGTGATGTTGGGGGCGGCCTGGGCGGCACCGCCCGCCATGCACCAGCCGGCGGTATTCGAGTCGCCCTACACCGCCATGTGCCATCCCGCTGCCCGGGGCGCGGGCACGATCGCCGACGATGTCTACGCTCTGGGCGTCCTGTTGCTGACGTTGTCAACAGGCGTGGTTCCCATGGCGAACATGGACGATGCAACGGTCATCCGTTGGAAGATCGAACTGGGCAGCTTTGCCGCGCTGACCCGAGAGCGCCCCGTCTCCGGGTTTTTCGCCGACCTGCTGCACAGCATGCTCGCGGACGACCCGGATCACCGGCCGCTGCCCGCTCAGCTGCTCGACCCGGCGAGCCTGCGCGGCCGCCGGGCTGCCGCGCGCCCACCGCGACGCAGCCAACAACCGTTGACTCTCAACGACATCGCCGTGTTCGACGCGCGCATGCTCGCCTACGCGCTGCTCCTCGATCAAAGGAAGGCCACGCAGTTTCTTGTTGGTGGACTGGTCACCCAATGGCTTCGGCGAGGCTTGGGTGATGCCACCCTGGCGACGCAAATCGAGGATCTGGTGCGAGGACGCTTCAGCGATACGAGGTCGGGGCCGCTCAGCGACCCGCTTTTGGTAATGCACACAATCAGCACGATCAGCGCGCGAATGCCGCTGTGCTGGCGTGGTATCGCGCTTTGGCCGGACGGGCTGACCGGACTGCTGGCGGAGGGGATCGCCGGCCAACCCGAGTTGTTGACGGCGGCCGAGGAATTGCTCGTCAACGATGCCGCCACTGTCTGGGTACGGGCCGGCGAACGCGCGGATCGCCCAGAACCACCCGACATTTCGGCCATCGAAACGAAGGCCGGGGGTTCGAACGGTATGCTCCGCCTGTTCTACGAGCTAAACCCGCTGTTGCCCTGTCGCGCACCAGGAATGGGAACGGCGTGGGTCGCCGACATGCCGGCCCTGATGCGGTCCCTGGAGCAGGCGGCGGGCAGCGCCGAGGGCGCATTGCTCGGCCAGCACCTCTTCGCTTTTATCGCAGCCCGCGCAGACCGCAAAAGCGAGATGCAAGTGGACAAGTTGGCCGGCGCCAAGACCGCGGACAGCTTTCGCCTCGGCGAACTCGCTCTACTGCGGGATTTGCAACTGCGATACCATCCCGAGCCAATGGTTGCCCTCGCGAAATGGGCGGCTTCGCGCCTGCGGCAGGATCTAGAGGTATGGCATAACAAACCCCGCCGGGTGGCCATGCAAGCGCGGCTCGAGAGTTTGGTCCAGGCGGGCCTCCTCGCACGCTTATTGGAACTTACCGGCGATCAAGCGGCCCGAGCACTTGACGTTGCGGGTGCGACGCGCGCGGCGAACGAGTTAAAGGCAATCGATGCCGAAGTCGCCGCGATCAATACCGAGGACAGGCGGCGCTTCGGGGATGCCGAGCGGTTCGGCCATGCTATCACCGGTGGGATTGGCCTCTCCGCGTTGATCCTGATGGTGATATCGGTTCTGCTGAGGTGAGCGGAGGCTCGAAAATCGGGCGTCAGTTGGCAGGCCTGATCGTTCTGCTGCTAGCGCTGGCTGGTGGCGGATTGATCGCGTTGTCACCGGACATCGCGCTACCATTGGCGGTGCTGTTGCTCCCGGGGTTGATCGCATTGATGTTCGACCGATCACATGGCTGCGGCGTGGCGCGGGCCATCCTCCTGTTTCAGGGGGCAGCATGCGTGGATCCGGTCATGGGCGCGTGGTATCGCTGCGCAGGAATCGACGGCTGCATAAGCTACCTGGCGGAATGGCAGTCCATTCTGCCAGCATGGTTGGCAGCAGCGGCAGCATGGACAATGTCTCAGGTTCTGCCGCTGGGCCTTAAGATACTCGATGACTATCGACTGCGGCACCGCGGCGCTGCTCTGGCGGCCCGACGCCAGGCTCTCGTGGAAGAGTGGGGTTTGGAAGAGTGACCCTTCGCCGCCCGCCTGACCCCGGGCGAGTTCGAGAGCCTCGGGTCGCGGCGGGCAGCGGGCGCGTGTACTTTGACGGATCGCAAGTAACGGGAGCGGCCTATGCCGCAACCTCTACCACTACCACTTCAGTCGGCGTTGTTGCGGTGATCGTGATCGAGCGTTCGTCCGAGATCGCTACGCCATCGCGAGCGTAGGCGGTGATGCCATTCACGGTGATCGCTCCGTTCACCGGGACAAGGTAGGCCGCGCGGCCCGGTGCGAGCGAAAATTCTGTCACCTGTCCCTCGGCTAGCGTGCCGGCTAGCACGGCGGCGTCGGCGTTCAGTTTCAGTGCATCAGACGACGCGTCGGACGGCCGGCCGCTCGCCAGCACGGACAGGCCGTTATTGCCACGAGGAAACGCACGCGTGCTCCACCCAGGAGCAACTCCCCGCCGGTCCGGGAGAATCCAGATCTGGAACAGCCGCGTCGGAACTTTTTCCCGATTGTATTCGGCGTGGGTGATGCCGGTTCCGGCGTGCATCACTTGGACGTCGCCTGCTTCGGTGCGGCCTTCATTGCCGAGATTGTCGCGATGGGTGATCGCGCCCTCGCGAATAAATGTCACGATCTCCATGTCGCGATGGGGGTGGGGGTCGAAGCCGGTGCCGGGAGCGACCTCGTCGTCATTCCACACGCGCAAGCGGCCGAGGCCCATGCGGTCGGTGTCATGGTAGCCGCCAAAGCTGAAATGGTGGTGCGCGTTCAGCCATTCATTACGGAACGCGCCCAGGGTATCAAACGGGCGAAGCTGGATCATCGGGAAAATCCTTTCTGTTGCCCGCGAACTTGGGGCGCCATTTGGCATTCGACAAGTCGTTCAGAGCGGGCGTCAGCCTCGCGCACGGCAAGGATCCGCACGACGAGGCTTTCGATGCGGCCGGCGCCTTCTGAAACAAAAGTCGAATGATGTCCCGGATGGCCAGGAGTTGGCGAGGACCGAGCTCGGCGGGATATGGCTGTTTTCTAGCTATTCGGTCCGCGCTCCATCGAGACTGGCTGCCACCGTTGCAGCTTGGAGTTCATTAGCACAGTCGGATTAACGCAACTCATCGGCCACCGTCCGTTCAGGATCAGCGCTAGTTCCCGCCCGACGTGCAGCTTCCGTGCCGGATCAAACCGAGAGGACGCTGACGCTGTGTGCGCGCTCAGCGTCACGTTTGGCATGCCCAACAATGGGTTGTTGTTTCCCGGCGGCTCGATTTCCAGCACGTCTAGACCGGCGTGAGCAATCCACCCTTCTGACAACGCCTTGATCAGCGCCAACTCCTGCACTGTTGGACCACGGCCGGTATTGATGAACACCGCGGTCTTCTTCATCTGCCGGAAATGCTTCTCCTTCAGCATCCCCTCCGCCTCGGGCGTGGCTGGAGCGTGCATCGAAACGAAATCCGACTGCGCCAGCACTTCCTCCAGCGTGCACGGCAGAACGTCGTGCTCCACCATCACCAATTCCTCGATGAACGGATCGTAGGCGATCACCCGCAGTCCGAAGGGTTTCGCCCGCTTCGCCACCGCCCGAGCCACATGCCCGAACGCGATCAGCCCAAGCGTCAGCCCCATCAGTCGAGGTATCTGAAGCAGTTGCGGCCGTCCGTCGCGCCAGCGGTTTTCGCGCACCATCCGATCCTGCTCGATCGTGCGCCGATGTGCCGCGAGCAGCAGCATCATGGCGTGATCAGCAACTTCCTCGATGAACGTGTGCGGACAATTGGTCACCGGCAGCCCGCGTTCGGTTGCCGCCTTCACATCCACGCTGTCTACCCCGACGCTGCCGAGGACGATCGCGCGACACCTCTCCGGCAAACCCTGCACTACCTTGCGAGTGAACCGCATCCCCTTGGCATAGACGGCGTCAGCGTCCTGCGCGAACCTGATGAACCCATCCTCATCCGTCGGACCCTCGACGATTTCGGCATCAATTCCGTCCAACGGTTCCATCTCGTAATCGTAACCGCCGCCCACCGTAGTAAAGCTGGCCCCGCTTGGCGTCGCTATCTTGAATTTTGCCACGTTCCTCTCCTTTGAAAAACTCATTTCTGCGGCGGTCGTGCGCGCACTGCCTTCTCGTTCACATCGATTCCCCATCCAGGACCGGTTGGCAGGACGAATTCGCCGCCTTCGATCGTAGGGACAACCGTATAGAACTCGTCACGCCAGGGTGCGCTGTCGATATCGATCTCCATCACCCGGAAATTCGGCACGATCGCGCTGAAAGTCGCACTAATCGCGCTGCACAGATGCCCATAAAAATTATGCGGCGCGACGTTGATCTCATAGACATCCGCCATCGCCGCGATCTTCGCCAACTCCAACAATCCGTTCCAAACGACATCGACGATTGCCACGTCGCAGGCATAATGATCTAGGAATGGCTTGAACTCTCGCCGCCCATGCAGCGTTTCGCACGACGCAACGGGGCAGGGAGCGCCGCGCTTGATCTCCGCCAAGGCGAGAGCGTCATGAGTATCGATTTCCAGCCACGTCAATCCCACCGGAGCCACTGCGTCAGCGATCCGCTTGAACCCCTCGGTCTTAAAGTTGAAGTTGATATCGAGGTGAATCCCCATATCCGGCCCCACCGCGTCGCGAATAGCACTCAACTGTTCCACCACGCCGCGTAGCAACCGGTTGTCCCAGTTCAGCTCCGGCCACCCCACTGTGCGCCCGAACCCCGGCGTATACGACGACAGCCGGCCATCTGCCAGAGGTAGGATATTTGTCTTTAACGCTCGGAATCCACGGTTTCGCACTTCGATGGCATGCTCCGCCAAGTCGTCGTACGAACGCAGCTCCGGCACTCCCATCAGCGCCGCGCTGCGCACGCGATACGTTCCGAAATGCGACCAATAAACCGGAATCCGCTCGCGGATCGGTCCGCCGAACAGTGCCGCTACGGGCACCCCATAGGCCTTCCCCGCGACATCCAGCAGCGCATTCTCGATCGCCGCAATTGCTTGCTGATTCAACCCTCCTCGCGACTGCCGTGTCAGAACGTGCAAATGCTGGGTAATCGCTTCGAAGCGAAGCGGGTCGCGTCCGATCAACAGTGGCGCAAGCCCCTTGATCACGTCCGATAGACCGGTGCTGCCAAAACTTTCGTTAAACTCAGACCAACCGACGATGCCATCGCTGGTGGTCACTTTCAGGAACGAAAACATCCGCCAGCCAGCGTCGGCCTGCAAAGTCTCGATCTGCGTGATCTTCATGGCTTCCCCCTTCGCATGATGATCGCGATATCACATAGGGGAGTCCAAGCACGCCCGGTCCGCAGGGGCAAGCTTTAGGACGGTACGTCCCAAAACGGGGGCACCCCGTAATGCGCGTACACGTCTCGCCCCCAGGCGTCATCGTCCCATGACGCCGTCCTGGTATCGGAGTAAGAGGGCGCGCCCTCCAAAGTCTCGCGGTCGATGTCGACAACATAGCCGCCCAACTCCGGGTTGTAGTGTAGTTTCTCCCACGGGAGCGGATAATACTGATCGCCAATGCCAAGGAAGCCGCCGAAACTCAGGATCGCATATGCGATACGGCCGCTGGCCTTGTCGATCATGATGTCCTCGACCGACCCCAGCTTCTCCATGGCGGTGTTGTATACACCGGCGCCCTGCACCCTATGCGCCGCGATTAGCTTGCCACTGGGATTATTGGTATCGTCAAGACTTGCCATGTGAACTCCTGTCCCCGTCGACAGATGCAACGCGCGGGGCTGTTGAAGGTTACAGGCGGACAGAACCCTCAACAGGAGACGCCAATGGGTGGGTATCAGACCTTGGCCCTGGTCGCCGGATTGTCGCTGGCGGCGTGTACTTCCGATCCTAGCGCGCCTGTGAACCAGACGTTTCCGGTTCAGCAGATGGACAGGTTTTTCAATTCACTTTCGGCGCCGCCACAGCCGCAGGGCTATACTCGGCAAATACGCCCGAACTATAGCGGCGAGCCAGTCCAGGATTACACGCGCGAACCGGGTTACGCGCCCGCTTATCCGACGTATGATGGACGCTATGAGTAGCGCGCGGACTTTGGTCTAAGAAAAGCGCGGCGGCCGCTTATCCTGGAACGCCCGCACGCCCTCGGCGAAATCCGCCGACCGGCCGGCCTCGCCCTGAAATCTGGCCTCGAGGTCGAGTTGCGCGTCCAGTGAACCCGTCGCCGCCCCGAACAACTGCTTAATTCCTTCCAGCGCCTTTGCCGGAGAGCGGGTTAGCCGCACCGCCAGCGCCTCGGCCTCACTCGCCAGGGCCGAGTCGTCCACCACTTTCCAGATCATCCCCCAGCGTTCGGCCGTCTCCGCATCGATCGAATCCCCAAGCATTGTCAGAGCCCGCGCCCGCGCATCTCCGACCAACCGCGGCAAGAAGAACGTTGCCCCGCTGTCCGGAACCAGTCCGATGCGGATGAACGCCTGGACGAACACCGCCGACCGTCCGGCCAGGACGATGTCCGCCGCGAGAGCGAAACTTGCCCCCGCCCCAGCCGCCACCCCATTTACGGCGCAGACAAACGGCAACCGGGACCCACGGATCCGCCGAACGACCGCATGATGATATTTATCCGCGAGCAGTTGCAGATCGGGCGGCCCGTTCGGGCCCGGCATGAAGTCGGCACCGACCTCCTGACCCGCGCAAAACCCGCGTCCTTCCCCGGTCAACACCACAGCCCGGCAGGCCGCATCCGCCTCGGCTGCGTCGATCGCCGATAGCAACTCAACGATCATCTCCGTAGTCAACGCGTTGAGTTTCGACGGACGGTTCAATACCAGGCGACGCCAGCCCTCCCCAGGCTCAACACGGATCGAATCCCCGGATCCGATCAAGACTCTGCTCCTTGCGTCAGCCGAAACTCAGCCATTGGATATACACCGAGCACCCGCGTCTCGGTTGAAAAGAAGGAGAGCTCTTCCAGCGCCCGTCGCAGTGCGGGCTGTTCGGGATGGCCCTCAACGTCACATAGGAACTGGGTCGCGGTGAATTCTCCGCCCATCATGTAGCTTTCCAGCTTAGTCATGTTGACCCCGTTTGTGGCGAAGCCGCCCAAAGCCTTGTAAAGCGCCGCCGGCACGTTGCGAACGCGGAAAACGAACGTGGTCATCAGGTTCGCCGTCGCCGGGTCGACCTGGGCCGGCCGGGGCGCCACAACATAGAACCGCGTTGTGTTGTGCGCTGCGTCCTCCACGTTCCGACGCAGCACATCCAAACCATAAATCTCCGCCGCCAGCGACGACGCGATCGCCGCCTCTTCCTTGCGCCCCCACTCGGCAACAAGATGAGCGGCGCCGGCGGTGTCCGCCTCGACCACCGGCTGCAACCGCAGATCGGCCAAAATCCGCCGCACCTGGCCCAATGCCACACTATGCGAGTGGGCCCGCTTAAGGTCCGCGATCTGAGCCCCCTTTACCCCCAGCAGACAATGCTCCACCCGTTGAAACTGCTCGCCGATTATGAACAACCCGGACTCTGGAAGCAGCGAGTGGATGTCGGACACGCGACCGGCGAGGCTGTTCTCACAGGGCAGCATACCGAGACTCGCAGTGCCGTCTCGCACCGCGTCGATCGCCGCCTCGAACGACAGGCAGGGCAAGGTCTTCATTGCCGGATAGGCGCTGCGGCACGCCAGGTCCGAGTATGCTCCCGGCAGGCCCTGGAAGGCGATCGTCATCGGCCGGGTTCATGCGCTTGAGCCGAGCGCTGCATCAACAGTGTTCTGGCGCGTTCAAGATCCTCAGGCGTATCCACGCCGAACGGTCCGTGTTCCATCTGTACGCACGCGATTCGCATTCCATTCTCCAGCGCCCGCAATTGCTCAAGGTTTTCGCGCTGCTCCAGCAGACCTGGCGGCAGCGCGACAAAGCGGTCGAGCACAGCACGTCTGTAGGCATAAATCCCGACATGATGCCAGCGTGGCCCCTGGCCCCAGGGAATCGCCTGACGCGAGAAATACAGCGCCGGCGCGATGGTCTGGCCGGGCCCGAAGGCGCATGCAGCCTTGACGAAGGAAACAGTCGAGGCCTCGATCTCATCCTGGATCGGAACCACGAGCGTGCCGATATCGACATTCGGATCGGCCAGCGGCGTTATGACCAGACGCAGGCCCTCCGGGTCCAGCGTCGGAAAATCGCCCTGTAGATTGACGACGATATCGTGCGCTCGATCGGGGTCCAGCTCCGCCAGAGCCGCATGCACCCGGTCGGACCCCGACGGTAGCGCGGGATCGGTAAGCACCGCGCGCCCGCCGGCTGCCCGGACCGCCTTTACGATCTCAGGGTCGCCACAGGCGACCGCTATAGGACCTATCCCGGCCTGCCTCCCGCACTCGATCATATGCACGATCATCGGTTTGCCGCCGATAACCGCCAGCGGCTTGCCGGGCAGGCGGGTGGAGGCCAGACGGGCGGGGATCACGATAATCGGGTTCAAGATGGGGCGATCGGGTTCAAGGGCATTAACCGGCAATGGCCGCCCGGAGGTGGGTTGAACAGGCGAATTCGTTTCCTTATGGTGCCGCCAACTTACGGACGCGCTCGTCCCCGTGCAACGGCAGGCAGGGGGTTCGTCCGTGTCTGTTCAACCTGGGCCCTTCACGCCTTATACGATCAGGAAGTTTCGCTGCATGGACAGCATGGAAATCAATAAGGGCGTAGCCGCTGTCCTCGTGGCGGGCATTGTGTTTTTTCTTACCGGCCTGATCGGCATGCAACTCGTGAAAGAAAAACACCTGGAAAAGCCGGCGATCGCGATCGCGGGTGCCCCGGCCGAATCCGCTACCGAGGCTCCGAAGCAGGAAGCGTTGCCGCCGATCGCGCCGCTGCTGGCCAAGGCGGACGTGGCTACGGGAGAGGCGACCGTGAAGAAGCTATGCACCTCCTGCCACACCTTCAATGACGGTGGCAAAGCCGGCGTTGGTCCCAATCTGTATGGCGTGGTCGGCGGCCCGCACGCCCACATGCAGGGGTTCGACTATTCGGCCGGAATGAAGGCGAAGACGGGCCCGTGGACCTTCGATGAGCTGAACGAGTGGCTGCACAAGCCGTCGTCCTATGTGCAAGGTACCCGCATGGCGTTTGCCGGCATCAGTAACGACCAGCAGCGGGCGGACGTGATCGCCTATCTGCGCAGCCTGTCTCCCAACCCCGTTCCTCTGCCCTCACCCTGAGCACCGGCCTGGATCGTTACGTGGCGGCGGCAATTGCCGCTGCCGACGCCGCCGGCGCGGAGATCCGGCCGTTCTTTCGAGGCACCTCCCCGGCCGCCCAGAAATCTGACCAAACTCCGGTGACACTCGCCGATCGCAATTCTGAGCTGGCGATGCGGGCTGAATTGAACCGCCTTTGCCCCGAGTGCGGCATTCTCGGCGAAGAGTTCGGTCTGGAACGCCCTGAGGCGCGGCTGCGCTGGGTTCTCGACCCGATCGACGGCACCCGTGCCTTCATCACGGGTCGTCCGACCTTCGGCACCCTGGTCGCCTTGTTGCAGGACGACGTTCCCATCGTTGGCATAATCGACCAGCCGGTGACAGGCGAGCGCTGGATTGGCGCCGCCGATCGTCCTGCCACGTTTTCCGGCAATCTGGGCGGCCGAATCGGTACCCGGGCGTGCCCGGACCTCAGTCTTGCTGAGCTATCCGCTACTAGCCCCGAGATGTTCGGCTCCGATCTTCCGCGTTTTGAGAATCTGGCCGCTCGGGTCTGCCGCAACTACTGGGGCGGCGATTGCTATGCTTACGGTCTTCTCGCCCTCGGGCAGATCGACGTGATCGTGGAGTGTGATCTGAAACCCTGGGACTGGGCCGCGTTGCTGCCGGTTATCCACGGCGCGGGCGGCCGCCTGACGGATTGGGAGGGTAATCCGCCTCGGTCGGAAGGGGACGGCCGCGTGATCGCGCTCGGCGATCCGGCACTATTGCCAGCCGTGGTAGCCGCGTTGAGCTGAGAGAGCCTTGCCACCCCCGGGCGGTCTTCGTTCGCCGTTTGCCATCGGCTTTGCCGGGCGACGCCAAGGTGGGGGGCAGAGCAGCCGTGGCGCCCGCTGTTTGGGAGCCAAGTGCAGGCTCGACGCTATCCGTTTGTGAAAAGAAAGGACGTCTAGACGTCATATGCTTCGGGCGAAGTGTAATACCAAGTCGCCTAAACATTGACACACGCCCAGCTGCGCTGGCCGAGTGAGCGAATGCGGTCTGGATCGTCGATCAGGAAATGCCAGGCCTGTTTGCAGGCCTCGACGATGTCCTCGTAGCTGTCCCAGACCCTGGAGCAGAGTTTGTTTTGCCGCAGGTAGTCCCAGACGTTCTCCATCGGGTTCAACTCCGGCGAATAGGCGGGCAGGGTCAGCATGGCGATGTTGTCAGGCACCACCAGTTGCCGACCGCGCTGATGCCAACCAGCGCCATCGCAAACCAGCAGAGCCTGAGCGCCGGCGGTAACCTGCGTGCTGACTTCCCCCAGATGCAGGTTCATTGCCTCGGTATTGGCGTGAGGCGTGATCATGGCGGCGCCGACCCCGCGATCTGGACAGATGGCGCCAAACAGGTAGGCAGAATCATGCCGATTATCGCGCACCATCAACGGCCGCACGCCGACCGGGGCCCAGATGTAGGCGTGAGTTCCTTGTTGACCGACCCTGGCCTCGTCCTGGAACCAGATCTCCAGCGGTACCGGCGTAGCCGCCGTGGTGCTGAGCAGCGCCGCCTTGGCCAGGCTGGCAAAGTTCCTCTTAAACGTCACCTCGGCTTCAGGATCCTCTTGGGATGCACGGGCCGCGGTTGCAGGCGGGTTAGGCGGAACTGATTAAGCCACTTGCTGATGGTGTGCACATGCACCGTTACGGAAAACCGCTGCGCCACGACGCTCCGCAGATCCACGCAGCGCCAGCGAACGACTTTGTCGGTTGCTGGATCGGGTCCTTTGACGACCAGTTCGCGCAACTCGGCCCTCTGCTGCTCGGTCAACGCGGGCACCCGTCCGGGCGGGCAGCGGGATTTGAGGCCTTCGACGCCGGATGCGTTGTAGCGATGCACCCAGTCGCACAGGGTTTGGCGGTCCATGCCGGCCAGTGCCGCCGCCTCGCCGCGCGGACGGCCGTCGATCACCAGCGCCAGAGCCAGCAGTCGACGAACCTGCGCACTGTCTGGACATTTGCTCGACAGCGCCCGCAGTTCCCCACTGGTATGGTCCCTTCGTGTGAGACCCAGCGCAGCGCCCATCCAATATCTCCGTCATCCGATTCTGCATACCCGGACAGCGAATTGAAATAACCGGGCCTTGAAAACCCCAGAGAGTTGAGGTCATCGCGACTTGGTATAACAACCCCACTGGGCCAAGTGAAAATCCGAACCGCAATGAACGATTACGCAACCAAACTATGGCTTCCGCACAACAGCCGCTCAATGCGCCCCTCCAGCATTGACAGTTTGTAGGGCTTTGCAATCAATGGTTCGAGCAGATCTCGTGTGTCCTCCGCTGCCTGCGGAGCGCCGGAGGTGAGGAGAACTTTGATCTCTGGGAATTGCCGGCGAACCCATTTCGCCAAAGCAAAGCCGGTTTCGCGATTGGGCAGGTTGATGTCGCTGAAAACCAAATCCACGCGCCCCCGAAGAAGCACTTCCTTGGCTTCGGCCACTGTGCCTGCCTCAACCACATTGTAGCCGCAGTCGCGAGAAATTCAGTGGCACAAAATCGAATTCCCTCCTCATCTTCAACGACGAGGACGGTTCGACCAGGGTTTTCGGAAAACCCAGACTGCGTTTCTACAGTGGCTGTAACCATGCTTGCAAACCCCGACCGCCGAGCCGTTACGACATAGACCTAATACCGATTTGTTAATGGAAAGTTAACAAAAAGGTCTGCGGGGAATCAATTGTGATCACTCGCGCACTTGTGAAACGGTCGGCCGGCTAAACCTTCTGTGGCGTCGCCGGCGAGGCGAAAACCCTACGCAATCTCAACTTCGGTCCGGACGCCCTTGACGCAGCGGCAGATTTGTCCGGTAAACTATTCGCTTCAGCGCCAGGGCGGATTCGAATGACTGCACTCCGGGGATGTGCACCAGGCGCCCCCGCAGGAACGTCTCGTAGGAGGCGACATCGCGGGCTACAACTCGAAGCAGATAATCGCTCGCGCCGGTCATCTCGTACATCTCCATCACCTCCGGACATGCCTCCACAGCGCGTTCAAACCCCCGGAGAGTTCTCATCCTGGTGGTTGGCCAGCTTAACCGTGACGAAAACATTTACCGGCAGGCCAACCTTGTCCTGGTCAAGCAAAGCAACGTATCGCTGGATGATCCCAGCCTCCTCCAGCAGCTTCTGTCGCCGGTGGGACGGCGACGCCGAGAGGTGCGCCGCCTCACCTAGGTCCTGCGCGGTTGCGCGGCCATTTGCCTGCAAATGATCGAGGATCGCGAGGTCCAGCCGGTCCAACTCCATCACACATCCTTACCACTGTCCCCCGCGTCGCTGCATCACGCGGTAAACGCAGGAATACGCAGGCAATTCGCCACGCTGGCGGCGCGCCTCGGGGAGGGGCTGGCCACTAAAAGTTGCAGTTCATCGCGCACTTTGGCGGTTTCTGCTAAAACAGGCCATCGCCGATCCGCACTATGGCAACCTTTCCCGCGGCGCCAAACCTACTATGTAGTACTCAGGACCCTCGAAGGGACAAACGCCCATGGACCTCGGAATCGCGCCCACGGCCATAACCCTGGACTCGCGTTTTACCGATTTGGACCGCCCAGTCCTGCTCACGGGGATCCAGGCGCTGCTGCGCTTGCTCCTCGAGCAGCGCCGCCTCGACAAGGAAGCAGGCCTCAGCACCGCCGCACTCGTCTCCGGTTACCGAGGCTCCCCGCTTGGTGGTCTCGACCGCGAGCTCTGGGTCCAGAAAAAGCTGATGGCGGAAAACGACATCCGCTTCGAGCCTGGGATCAACGAAGATCTAGCCGCCACGATGCTGTACGGCACCCAGGAGCTCGATGCCTTCCCCGGCAAGCGGGTCGATGGCGTCTACGGCATGTGGTACGGCAAGGGGCCGGGCGTAGATCGCTCCGGCGACGCGCTGCATTGCGCCAACATGGCCGGTACTCACAAGCACGGCGGTATCCTAGCCATTGCCGGCGATGACCACGGCGCCCACTCCTCCACCTATCCGCATCAGACCGAGTATATTTTCCAGAACTGCTTCATCCCGGTGCTGAACCCGGCCTCCGTTCAAGACGTCATCGACCTCGGTCTCGCCGGATGGGCGATGTCGCGTTTCGCCGGCGTCTGGGTCGCGACGAAAACCACTGCCGAGACCATGGAGCAGGCCTCGACCGCCATCATCCCCTCCGCCCGCCGTTTCATTACCCCCGACATCGCACTGCCGCCCCACGGCCTCAACTTCGATCACACCATGCATTTTCCGGCCGATCGCGCCGAACTTGAACGCCGGATGATCGAGGAGCGCATGCCCGCGTTGCTCGCCTGGGCTCGCGCCAATCGCATCGACCGACTTATCAGCGGCGCCCCCGACGCCACAATTGGCCTGATCACCGTCGGCAAGGCGCACGAGGATACCCTGCACGCTCTTAGCCGCCTTGGCCTGCACGACCATCCGCAACTCGCCATCTATAAAGTCGGTATGACCTGGCCTCTGGAAACCGAGGGGCTCAAGGAATTCGCCCGGGGCAAGCGCTCCATCCTGGTGGTCGAGGAGAAGCGCGGTTTCGTCGAAAGCCAAATTCGCGACGCCCTCTACCACCTGCCCGCCGACGAACGCCCCGACGTGAGCGGTAAGACCGATCCGCTCGGTGCCGCCCTGATATCCCCGTTGATGGAACTGTCGCCGGAAAGTGTGGCCGCAAGCCTCGGCACGTTCCTCGGCCGGGCCGGCCTGAATCTCCCCGCCCCTCCCGCTCCACTTGCGGTCGAGCGCCCGGACGGTTTGCTCCGCCGCATTCCGGCATTCTGCGCCGGCTGTCCGCACGCCACATCGACAAAGCTCCCCGATGGCAGCTTTTCCAGTGCCGGCATCGGCTGCCACTTCATGGCCTTGGACGACGGCCCAAACACCCGCACCTTCGCTCAGATGGGCGGCGAGGGCGCCCCCTTCATCGGCCTCTCTAGCTTTACCGATGTCAAACACATGTTCGCCAACCTCGGCGACGGCACCTACCAGCATTCGGGCAGCCTAGCGATCCGTCAGGCGGTCGCGGCGAAAACCCGGATGACTTACAAGCTGCTGTTCAACGACGCCGTGGCGATGACCGGAGGCCAGCCTACCGAGGGCCAGCCTACCGTGCCCAACATCGCCGCACAGCTCGCGGCTGAGGGCGTTAAGCGCATCGCCGTCGTGGCTGACGAAGCCGATCGCCTTCCGAAGGCCTCTGAGCTGCCAGCCGGCGTTACCCTCCACACGCGCGACGCTTTGGACTCGGTGCAGAAATCTCTGCGCGACTTCGATGGCCCCTCGGTCCTGATCTACGACCAGGTTTGCGCCACCGAAAAGCGCCGCCGCCGCAAGCGCGGCTCGATGGAGCAGCCGACCCGTCACGTCGTTATCAACGAGGCGGTCTGCGAGAACTGCGGCGACTGCTCCACCCAGTCCGGGTGCATCGCCATCGAGCCGGTGGAGACCGAACTAGGCCGAAAGCGCCGCATCAATCCGACGAGTTGCAACGTCGATCTATCATGCTTGAAGGGCTTTTGCCCGAGCTTCGTGACCCAGGCGGGCCCTCCCGCCGCTCCCGATGCCGATCCACAATGGCAGGCGCGGGAGAACGAGTTAGCCGCTGCACTTCCCGCTCCAACGTTGCCATCCGGAACAATTTGGCGTGGCCTTTTCGCCGGTATCGGCGGCGGTGGCATTGTCACCTCCGGCGCCATTCTGGCGATGGCCGCCCATTTGGAGGGCAAAGCGGTGAAGACCCTCGACTTCACCGGTCTGGCGCAAAAGAATGGCGCGGTAGTCGCCCATGTCCAAATCGCGGCTGACGAAGCGGCCCTCGACGTCGTCCGCATCCCGGTTGGCACCGCTGACCTGATGCTGGCCGCGGATCTCGCCGTCGGCTGCCAGGCCGGCGTGCTGGAGCGCAACGCACGGACCTCGGTCGTCATCGGCAACATGGACCTCGCCGCGACGGCAGACTTCAAGCGTAACGCGGCGCTGTCGATCGATGCCGCCTTGCATCGCCGCACGATCGAGAAAGTCACCGACAGCAATCGCTCCATCTGGCTGCATGGCGTCCGCTTGGCCGAACGCCTGTTTGGCAACTCGCAGGCCATGAACACCATGCTGCTCGGTATTGCCTGGCAGCGCGGCCTCGTCCCGGTTGGCGAACCGGCGATCTTGCGCGCTATCGAGCTGAACGGCGCGGCGGTCAAGCTGAACAAGCGCGCATTCCTTTGGGGCCGGATTCTTGCCGAACAACCCGGCCTGATGAAGCAGATCCTCGACGGCCTGACCGACGGGCCGCCAGCGGATCTGGATGCGCTGATTGCCCTCCGGGCCGAGGCGCTGACCGCGTACCAGTCCAAACGTTACGCTGCCCGCTATCAGAAGCTCCTGCGTGAGGTCGTCGCTCGGGAAACTGCCGTGGCCGGAGGCCCCGGCCGGCTTTCGCGTGCCGCGGCCGAGGGGCTGTATCGCGTCATGGCCTACAAGGACGAATACGAGGTCGCCCGCTTGCACGCCGCCGCGAGCTACGGCGAGAAGCCTGAATTCCACATGGCCCCGCCGCTGGTCACCCGGATGGACCCGAATACCGGCCGTCGCCGCAAGATCGCCATCCCCGGTTCGGTGGCGCTGCCGCTGTTCCGCGTGCTGCGCCACGGCAAGGTGATACGCGGTTCAGTGCTGGACCCCTTCGGCTACCAGGCCGAACGTCGGCAGGAGCGGGCCCTGATCAACCAATACACTACCGATCTGCACAAGGTGCTCGCCGCCCTGACCCGCGACAACCTGCCCACCGCGGTGACGCTGGCCGAACTCCCTGACCAGATCAGGGGCTTCGGTCCGGTCAAAGACGCTAATCGGGGGAAGGCGCTGATCGTTCGGGCGCAGTTGTTGGAGGCGTTGGAACAGCCCGCACCGATGCCAATGGCCGCCGAGTAGGGGGCTTCGGTTAGGCTCCCCTTTTTTGCGCTTACCCGAATGCTCCGACTTCATGCGTCACCGCAGTAGCGATTTCCCGCACCATGGCGAACAGGCGGTGCACGGGGGCAAAGATCTCTTCGTGTTCCCGCACGTAGGCGGCGGTGCGACGGTTCGGCGCGGGCTCGCCATAATCGCAGTCGGCGGCGGGATCGGTCGCCGATGGAAAAATCTCCGCCAGCATGTTCAAGGATGCGTCGATATCCAGGCGCAGGATCGCCGCCTCCAGCGCCAAACGCGTGACACCATGGCGCGGTGAAAAATCGGGAATCTCCGTAGCCAATAGCCAGATCCGGTGGATCAGCGCCAGGCGGAGCGCGTGCAGCAGTATTTCGCGGTTCGCCATGTGCGGCACATCCGGCCAAGCTACCCGCAGCGCCAGATGATCCGCGGAAATGCGGCGGAACATGGACTGAGCGGCAGCCCAGATGTCGAGACGTTCGAGTGCCTTCGCAACGGCGACCAAGGCTTCTCGTCGGCCGGGGCGTCTGGTATGGGCGGCGCGGTCCAGCCAGGTTCCCGGGTCGAGCGTGGCGATCACCGCGCGCAGCACCTCGATATCCGAGTGGGCAAGGGCATGGCTCGCCAGATCCATTGCGCGCTTGAAACGGCGACTGCTCTGTCGCAGATCGGTGAAGGTCTCGGGATGACGGGCGGCAGCGCCCCCAATGCCTTGCAGCGTATTGGCGCACCAGCCGATTTGTTGCAGGATCGCGTTATTCGGGATCGCGCGCAATTCGCTCGGGTGGCGGATGCGGGTGGCTCCGCCCATCCCATCCGACTGTCTCGCCGACGGACGCGATCCGGTCTTGTCAAGTAACGAGGGACCGAAGGCGCCAAGTAACGCGGCGTAGCCTTGATCCTCGACCAGGCCTTCCATATTGGAGCGGATCGTGGCGAAAAAGTCGGCCGCGAAGTCGGGATCGGCATAAACCGGGTCCTCGATCGGGCCAGCCGCCGGGTGATAGGTCTGCTCCGCGATGCGGGTGATCGTTGCTAGGGCCAGTTCCGGTGTGCCGAACAGCAGGTAACCGTCGCCTCCTTGAAACGCTGCCTCTTCACGCACTTTCAAGCCGGCGCGACCGAGCGCCTGGCGGGAGGCGGTGGGGGATAGGTACTTGAGGCGGTCGGCGAGCGAGCCGGGGTGCGCGCCGCGGCCGATGCTCTCGCCGTGGGTGTCGAACAGGATGACTTCCACTCCGCTAACGCCGTGGTGCTGCAGAGTGTGGGCGATCTTCAATCGCAACCGTTCGATCAGGTAACTGGCGGCCAACTGACCGACGTAGCGGCCGGAGTTGGAGTAGCCGAACTGCAGGGCCAGCTTGCCGGTCTTCTTCAGGTAGTCACGATAGTGCGGGCTGCGCAGGGCTTCTTCGAGGACCCCGGCACCTTGCTCCAACGCCTCGGCGGTTTCGAACAGGGGGGAGATCTCGACGTGTTGCTCGACGCCGAACAGGCGGGCCAGCCAAAGTGCGGCGAGCAGGGTGTAGCCGGACTCGGTTTCCGCAATCAGGAAACGCACCGGGATGGAACCGTCGACGTGTTTGACGATCTGCGCGACCGTCATCATCAGCTTCGCCGCCGAGGCTTGCTCTGCGACTAGGGCGCCAAAATCGACTGGTTCAGGTTTGACCACGTCCAGCGCGGCATTGATCGCTGAGAACAGAGCGCGGCGGTGGGCCGGGTCTTCCGGCGGGTCGGCGATGCCCAGCCGCTGGCGGACGACGTTGTGGAGTTGTGCCGCGTTTAGCCGCGTATGTGTGTGCGCCAGCGCCATGCCGTGCGAGACCAGCCCGGCGCGGGCGACGGTCAATGCTAGTTTGTCGTGATCCTCGGCCTTGGCGATGGCCGAGCGAAATAGCGGCAGCAGGGGTGCGGGCGAGGTCAGGGCGGTTTCCCTGCTGCTGACCAGGAGGTGCGCGAAAGCGGCCACCTTGGCTGGCTCCGGCTGATCGGGGCAGAGCTCGATCTGGCGATCCACAACTTCCCGAGCTTCGCCGACGCGTTTGGCGAGAGCGGCGGCGCTAGGGAGGACGGCGACCTGGGCGTGCAGACGGTCGAGCTGGAGGCGCTTCATTTCGAGGCGCAGGCGGATCGTGTCCCACCAGCCAATATCGGTGCGGCCGTCGGTGTCGTAGCCAACCCAGGTGGACAGTACCACGGGGCTCGGGTTGAGTTCGGTCCAGCGATCGGCCCAGGCGCCACGAGCAACGGAAATCAGTGCGGCGTTGAATCGGTCGATCGCATCGCGGCCGTTGGCGATCGCAGCGACAGATTGGTCGAACTCGCTGCGCAAGGTGATGGGCGGGGGGCGGTGGGTTTCGAAAGCGGGGGCTGGGCGGCCGCAGGCGGCTTGGGCGAGGGCCTGGTTGACCGGCAGCGGCAGGGAGAAGGTGGGATGGGCGGTGAAGACCGCGGCGAAGCGGGTGCGTTCGGTAAGCGCTTGGTATTCCGCCCAGCGGACTGGGCTGTCGTTGGGGTCGGGACGCAGCAGATGGTGGGCAAGGCTGGCCAGGATGGCGTCGTTCGTTGCGGTGTCGATGCCGCCGAGGTAGTTGGGAATGCGGGCCGCGCGGTCGGTGAACGCGGAGTCGCGCAGATAGCGGATCAGGCCGGCGATATCGTCCTCGGTCAGGTCGCCAGCGTCCAGTTGTCGCGTGATAGCCAGGGACACGGACAGCACTGGGTTGCCGAATGGGTCCTCGCTGGTTCGGGCGCCGAGGCGACCAGTCAGGTCCAGGAGTTCCTGGGCCAGGGCGGAAGGTTCCGAAGCAGCTGGCACGTCCGGCATGACAAGAGTGTGACGCGATTTGTGCGACGCAGCAAGCGGGTTGTCGTTGGCACGAATCATCCGGCCCGCATCGGAGCGAGCAGTGGCCTTCAGGTCCCAGTCAGTCTCCCGGAGGCGAGGACATGGAGGGTGCAGCGCTACGGGAGGTTGCGCCGCGCATGAAGGCGTCACTCCGACGCCTTGGGCTTCCGGGGAGCCTCAGAAGCGGCGCGAAGCAGCTTCAGCCGCCGCCCTCACAAGCACGGCAGGGCGACCTCGCTCCCGACGTCGGTGGGCGACGTCGCGCCGCCTGAGGGCGATACGGGCGCTCCGATCGAGCTTTTCGTGACCTGTGCGAAGCAACAATGCCGCGACTGCGGAGGCCGCACAGGGTCTGGTTAGTCCCGGGACAACAGCGGGCTGGTAAAAGGAAAAACGCACCATGCGACCATCAGGCTGCGACCGCGCCCGCCGCGAGGGCGGCGAGGTGCGGCCGTTCTATGCGCGCCCAAGGGTCGGTGGGTTCCGCGGTATGTCATTCGCCAGCCACACCCTGTGGATCCGGCATGCAGCCCCCCGGTGGTAGGGGATCTTTCATTGGCTCAGCGTGCGGGAGAGCACTCAGGTAGGCGTAGATTGCGGTGAGGTCTCTTCTCCTCATGTCCTGGTAATTGGGCCACGGCATCACCTGCAAGAGTTCGCACATCTGAGGATCGCGGAAATTTGCGTCTTGTGGATCGCAACCCGTCCGAAGGACGTACAAGAAGTCTGAACGTGAGAGGCCAGCTGGCTTATTTGTGTTGGAGGCAGGCGTGATGTTCCTGGAGCAAACGTTCTCTGTCGGGAGAGCGAACAGCCGTCCGCCAGCCAGATAACTTGCCAGAGGAATCTGCTTGGGCTGGCGGCTGTACGGATCACCTCCCTGGGCGTAATTCGGCCAAGTGTGGCAGTCGTTGCAGCCCATTGCATTTACCAGATAGCTTCCCAACCCGAGCGCCGCGATGTTATTGTCGAGCGAGATACCTTGCTGCGCCGCGATATCAAACCCAATTATCACTCGCTGGTCATCTCTCGACATAGAATCGTCGTCCGCATAAACGCTGTTTCCGCCATCCATCAACACCAGTAGCGATCAGGGCTAGCGCGCGTGTGATTCGTGCAGTCATGTTCCCCCTCCTTTAGATTTTAGATTAGTGTCGTCTTAATAAGGATAATCCCGCAACCGGATAGAGTGGAAAGAACCGCCAAAAAAAGCAAGAATGCGTGATAAGGTTTCCGAATAGAACATCAGTACTGCCGGATCTATAGACTGGGCCAACACGGATCGCGACAAGGTTCGATCGCGGGCATTGGCAAGGGGGCTGCTGGGCTGTCCCGTCGGCGGATGCCGCGACGCGGCGGCATGTTTTTAACAAGCCGCCCAGGGGCGTCGGGGCTTATAATCACGCTGCGACCGGACGTCGCAAGTGCGTTGCTTTCAATCAAATAATCAATAGTGCACTTTCGTCTTACCGGCCAGTATACAGCCAGGACGAAAATACTCTGCATCGTGGATGGAAATGAATGCTGTACTGGCGTGAGAGAAAAATGCTCCCGATCAACTCGGCGACGTTATACTCGGTATAGTTCTGCAGTTGTTATCAGGTCCTCGCAATTTCAGCGATTTTCGCCGGCGTAGGGAGGAAGTCGGGCTGTTCAGGGGATCCGCTATGCAACGGGGCATGGTTGACGCAAGCCCGCCATGATAAAGGATACGGGACTGCCGGCGGCGGGGCCGGCAATCAATACTCGAACTGATAGGTCAGCCCGACGCTGGCGGCGTCCGCGCTGCTAGTGCTGCCGGTCGCGGACGTGTTGCCCGACCCCGCCGTGGTCTCCAGCTTCAAGCCCTTGGTCAGATCGATCTGTACCGTGGCCTGCGTCCCGCCGCCGGTCGCGCTCTGTTTTGCGCCTAGATAGACGCCACGGCGGAGATATGTTCCCGCCTCCAGCGTCGGATTGCCGCTCGCGTTGCTACCGACCGACAGTCGATCCAGACCGAACTTGGTGCGCAGGCTTTCCAGTGGATCGAAGTTGGACGTGGCACCGGACATCGACGCCAGCACGGCGGCAATTTCGGCAAGCTGAAATGGGCTGAGCTTCGAGGTACTGGTGTTGAACAGTAGCTGGGCGAGGATTTCGTCCTGCGGCATGTCGGGCACGCTTGACAGGACGATTTTCGGGTTCTTGGCGCTGCCGCTGACCGTCAAGGTGGCAATCATGGTGGCTGTGGTTGACGTCGCAATGAAATGGATCGACGGATCGGCGATGCCAGCACCGGAGAAATCGATGGTGCCCTCGGTGAAATTCAATGTGCTGCCGACCAGACTGAAGGTTCCTCGACGCAGGTGCAGACCGCCGCTCGGGATTGGTTTGGCGGCCGTGCCTTGGATGTGGATCGTGCCGCCAAGTTCCGCGTCGAGGCCGCGGCCGCGGACGAAGACCTCTTCCGGCGCGTTCAGCGTCAGGTTCAACGAGATCGCGGATTGCGACTCCGGTCCAGGTGGGGGTGGGGGCGGTGCGTTGGCGTCGCGAACCGGCAGGACAGCGATGCTGGTCGGCATCTTGTCCGGGATGCGGATGTCGGCGCGCCGGACGTGCAGCGTGCCATCGGCTTTCAAGTCGCCCTTCACCTCGCCTTGCACCATCAGATGGGCGTCGATCGAAGCGGTTATCAGATCACTCGACAGTGGGCGGGCGTTGTCGGCGGTGAAATGAAGATCGACCGGCATGGTGCCGGCCAGACTGATCGTGCCGGAGCCGCCGAGCGTCCCGGGGCCGGCCTTTCCGGTGAAACTGGCCAGACGGATGGTATCCCCCGCGGCTTGGATGGTAGCCGTCAAGTTACTGACGTGGGCACCCACGACGTAGTCCGTGAAGTCGCCCTTGCTCAGGTTGGCGGTACCGCGGACCAGCGGCGCAATGGTAGTGCCGGTAACGGCGGCGTCAAAGGTCACCTCGCCCCGAGCGCGACGGCCCTGCGCCATCAGGAGCGGGTCCAGCATTGTCAGATCGACACGGCCGTTCGTTTTTAGGTCCAGAGCGCTGCTCGACGCGAGCGGCACCGATCCGGTGATGCCCAGGTGCGAGGGGCCGGCGGTCAGTTTGGTGTCAATGCGTGCGGTGGTGCCGAGCAAGGTAGCGTTGGCGAGAAGGTCCGCGGCGGGAAGCGCCTGACCGGGACCTTGCCGTTGTCGCACGCCGGTCGCGGTGAGCTTAATGGCGCCTTCCGGACGAGCGGGAGTGCCCGTTAGGCGTGCATCGGCCGAGATGACGCCGTCGGCGGCAAAGGTGGGGTCGGCGATCGCCCCGATATCCGCCGCGAGATTACGCAATGTGGCCGTTAGATCAAGGGCGCTGCCGGCTTTTCCAGACACCGTCAGCTCAGCTTGACGGAAGCCCAGGCGCAGCCGGTCCATGGTTACGCCATCGATGAAGTTGAGCTTGGCTGGGGCGAGGAGCTTCAACGCCTGCTGCTTCCAGCTTGCCTCCATGTGGGTTAGGGCAAGCGTTTTGTCCGTCGCATTCAGAGTGCCGGCTGCGGTCAGTTTGGCGGGCCCGTCGGCGACTGACGGCGCATCGGCGGTGACGCTGAGACCGAGTGCGTCGATCGGACCTTTGGCGGCTACGCGGGCCGAAACCGATTTGGCGTCGCCGGCGGAGATGCCATCGGCGGTAAACGTCCCTTCGATGCTGGGATTGCCGGCCGGATTAGTGACGCTGGCGTTCAACTCGGCTTTGCTGATGGCAGCCGTCCCTGGAATGGCGGCGTCGCGGACTGTCAACGACAGCTTTGCCGCCTTGTCGTCGGAATCGAGGGTCGCATTTGCCTTGCCAGCTAACTTACGACCCAGCAGAGGTTCGAAGTCGGCGAGCCGGCTGATATCCACGTGCAGGTTGCCGGCGGGAATGACCGCGGGCGGGGTCAAGCTGATGGCGCCACCGGCTTGGAGCGACTTCCAAGAGGCCTGGCTGATGTCTACTTTGACCACGCCGTCAGCGTCATCCGCGGTGAGGTCAAGGGTCAGTGGAGCGTCCAGCAGCGTCCCGCCGGCGTTGATCGTCGCGTGCGGTGCGGCGGGCAGCCCCGTTGCTTCCAACTTGGCGGTGATATGTCCCGATGGGTAGCCTTTTGCCGCCAGATCGGCGCCGAGATCGGCCTGGATCGCGAGCTCGTTCAGCTTGCCTCCGGCGTGGCCCTTGGCGTCCAAGGTGCCGGACACGCTTGGCTGGATGGCGGACAGATCGGCCAGGGCAACAGTCCAGTCGAGGTCGAGGGTCTGGTCTTCCATGCCGCCACGGGCGGAGACATTCAGCGCTTTGCCGTTGAACGTGAGGTGGGAGAGCTTGATGTTCTCACCGCGCAGAGAGGCGGCGGCATCGATACTTCCGTCTGCGCCAATCAAGTCGGGCACTGGGGCGATTCCGCCGGTGATGGCGACCCGACCGGTCGCGGTGGCGGAGGTCGTGCCGTCCTTAGTCTCGGCGGTGATGTCGAGGCCGACGCTGCCGTCGAGGTCGGTGCCCCCCGCTGCTGCGAGAGGTGCCAGGTTTGGCAGCGACAGGTGGGCTTCGAGCTGTTGTGTCCCCTGCGTGTGGGCCGTGCCTTCGGCAGAGACGAGCGGGTGGCGCAACGCAAAGAGCACTGGGCGGTCTGGCTGATCGAGGTGTGCGGAGGCGGTCAGAGTAATCGGATCGCCGGCGAACAGGTCGGGCTTCGGACCGGGTATGTGCAGGTCTCGAACCGCAGCATGCAAATCGATCTGACCTTCGTTGCCGGCGACATCGGCGTCCAATGCTCCAATCCTAGCGCCGGCGGCAGCGAGGGCGTCGATCTTTATGGTGCCTTTGGCCGCAGGTTTGAGAAATGGACCATGCACCTGCGCGTCAACCAGGACCGATCGCCAAGACACGTCCGGGGCGGGCGCCATTGCGGGGGCCTGAGCTTTGACCGCGAGGTCGGCTGCCTCGTGTTGCAGATCGATGGTGCCGACGGCGGAGGCGCTCAGCTGGCCCGCGGTGAGGTCGAGTTGTGTCGCTAGATTATCCCGCGGGCCGTTGACTGAGGCTTGGATCGCGACCGCCCCAAGGTCGGGTAGATGGGCGATGCCGGAGATCAGTCCCTTGGCGGGCTCATCGGCCTTGACGGTGGCCTCGATCGCCTCCGAGGTGATCGTACCGTTGACGGCGTAGTGGCCCGGGCTGTCCAGGCGGGATGCCTCGAGCTGTACGGTGCCCTTGGTGAGCGTTGGCAAAGTCGCCGAACCATCGAGAGCCAGCGTCGCCGCGACCCCGGCAACCGGCGCGCCGATCACTGCCTGGCCGACGTGCAGGTGACGCAGATCGACCTGCACCGGCAAGTTGAACGATCCGCCGCTGGAACCCGTGCTTTCATATTCCGGCAGGCGGTAAAAGTCTAAGCGGTCTGCCTGAAGCTGATCGATCTGCGCGATGCGGTGGACCAATTGCAGGGGAGACCAGTCCAGAACCAGGCCATGAATGAGGACGTACGGCCCCTTGGCGTCCGACACCTCAATCTGCTCTGCGCGCAGCGCGTCGGGAAAGCGCCCGCTGAGACCCTGGATCCGCACTGTCCCGCCGCTCATGCTAGCGGTTTGTTGCTCGATGAGGCGGCGGCCAGCGTCGATGTTCGCCCCGACCGCGACCAGCACGACCGCCAGGACCGGGATAGCCAACAGGACGAGGACGATCGCGGCAACCCATTTCACCAGCCGACGGGTCAAAACGCCTGTCCGATGCCGATATACAGTTCGAACAAATCACCGCCGGGCAGTTTGTTCAAAGGCACGGCGACATCCAGCCGGATCGGGCCAATGGAAGTGTAATAGCGGGCCCCCACCCCGGCGCCTGTGTGCCAGTCACTCGTGAATGGCTGGCCGTTGGTGCTGACCTGCCCCACGTCCACGAATCCCACGACACCATAGTTACCAAGAATACGCTGGCGCATCTCCACGGTTCCGGCGGAGATGGCGGTGCCCCCCGTCGGCTTCTCATCAGGGAACTGCGGACCTAGCGTCTGGTAGCGGTAGCCTCGCACCGTGCCGCTGCCGCCGGCATAGAAGCGCTGGTCGGGCGGGATGCCGAACACGCCTACGCCTGAGGCCTGCCCGATCAGGCCGCGTAGCGCCAGAACGCTGCGTCCGTTGTCAAAGAAGTCCAGATAGGTCGAACCGGAAACCTGGGCGAGCAGGAAGGTTGCGCTGGGTGTGCCCAGAGATTGGGTGGGGGTCAGGAGAATCGCCGCCCTTATGCCCTGCGTGGGATCGAGCGTGCTGTTTGTGCTGTCGTATTTCAGGCTGGCCGGGATGCCGATCAGGTTGTAGTGGCGCGTCACCTCCTCCTGCAGGATCAACTCCTGCTCGCCGGACAGACCAAGGCTGACGGTCCAATGCGGTGACAATTTGCGGTTGAGCGCGATTTTCTCCAGCAACGCGGTCTGGTCGTAAGCTTGCAGGTCCTGTTTAACAGCATTCAGATCAAGCTCGAGTTGCTGGTCGCGAGTCAAGAAATCGGGCTTCAGGAACTGCGCGCCCGCTTGGTAGCCGGGATGAACGAGCGCGTCACCGCCGGCCTGGTAAGACGCTGTCAGGTTCAACTGTTCCGCGTTGCCGAACAAGTTGCGGTCACGCCACGCGGTATTGAAGTTGACTCCAAGATCGGTTGAATAGCCGACCCCGACGTCCACGGCATGGAGCGGGCGCTCGGTCAGGTCGAAGGCGATCGGCAATTGACCTTGAGGGTCCAGTGCCGAGGCAGGGTCCGCTCGGACTACCGAGAACACGCCGATCGAGGACAGATCGGCGCGAGCCTTTTCGATGGCTTGTGGACTGAAGGGCTCGCCTTGGTGGATCAGCAGGCGCTTGCGAACAAACGCTTCGTTCATGTCCTTGAGCCCATTGAAGCTGATCGGGCCGATCTCGGCCTTCGGCCCAGGATCGGGTTGGAAAGTCACATCCAGCAGGTTTTGGTCGGGATGTAAGATGGCGATTGGCGTAGGCACCTTTGCCAGTGGGTAACTGTCCGCTCGGAGCGCATCGAGCAATCGGCCTTGGGCGGCGAGGATTTGCGCCGCCGTGACCGGCTGACCCGGTTTCAGGTCCAGATGGGCTGCGACAGCAGGGGGCACAGGGGTGGAGATGGACACCGAACCGAGTTCGAAGCGTGGCCCGAGATCGAATGAAACAGCGACCTCCAGCGGTGAGTTGGCTGGAGCCTGATCGATGGTCGCGGGTAGCGTGGGGTCGGTCAGGACATGGCCGCCGATCGTCGTGGCCACGGTCGCCTTATAGTAGCCGAAACTTCGCAGGGCGGTTTCGAACCGGGCGGCATCCTGACGCGCTCGTTCAGTGAGCGCGAAGCCGCCGACGGGTGCCGATTTCTCCAGCGAGATCAAAGTCGAACTGCCGTTCAGGGCAGCGTCGAGGGCGCTATCGCCGGTTGGCTTCAGGTTCGTCCTATAGGGCTGAGGATCGGCGCCTCGGGATGGCTCGATCGCCACGGCGCCGGCGGCCACGACCAGGATGATCGCAAACCGCCGGGCGGCGACGAGAAGTGATGTCCGGAGGCGGCGCATAGGGAAGTTCACCTTAGACGAGTCGCAACGGGTTTCGCTCAACGGTCACGGTTGCGCCATTGTTCCGTTGTAAATCCGGCGGTATCCCAATCGTCATGGAAGATGATCCGATGCTGGACCGGAGAAACCGAGCGAGGCGGCGGCCAGGTCCGTTAAAGGACTCTGACCGGGATCCGGGGTTTTTGCTACGCCTGCCGACCGGCCGTGAGGGCTGGCTGGTTGCACGGAGGGTGCGGGCGATCCGGCGAGGTCTGGCGGTGCTGGCGTGGACCCTTCCCGCGATGCTGATCCAGGCGGTTTGCCTGATTTTGCCAGGGCACGCGAAGGTCAGGTTCGCGCGGGTGTACTGGGCGACGCTCGCGCGTTTGATCGGTGTCAGGGTGCGGGTCATTGGGACGCCGGTAAGCCGCTCGGGGGCACGGCGGGTGATCTATGTGTCGAACCATTCCTCCTGGGTGGATGTCCCCGTGATCGGGGGGGTGTTCGATGGCCGCTTCGTCGCCAAGGGGGAAGTCGCGGGTTGGCCCATCATTAGCACGATCGCCAGGCTTGGGCGGACAGTGTTTGTGTCACGCAGCCGGGCGTCGACAGGTAAGGAACGCGATGCGATGCGCGGGGTGCTAAAGGCGGGGGATAACCTGATCCTGTTTCCGGAGGGGACGAGCTCAGACGGGTCTAGGGTATTGCCGTTCCGGACGTCGTTTTTCGCAGTGGCCGAGCTCCGGGCGGGTGAGGATCGGTCGGAATTGCCGCTAATTCAGCCCGTGTCCGTCGTGTATGACCGACTGGGCGGGTTGCCCACGGGACGCGCAAGCCGGCCGGTTTTCGCTTGGTACGGGGATATGGATATCGCCTCGCATTTCTGGCGCTTGGCGCAGCATATTGGGCTGCGGGCGACGGTGCTGGTGCATTCGCCGCTGGACCCCGGTCTGTTCGCGGACCGCAAGGCGCTGTCAAACGCGGTGTGGCGGATCGTCGCCGATGGCGCGTCCACCTTGCGGCAGAACCGTCCGGCGGCGCCGCTGGGTTGGCTGAAGGACGATGAGTCAGGCGTGCCCGAAGTGGAGCCGGCATGCGCCTGAAGGCGTGATCGCCGAGTCCTGAGGAGACGCGGATGGCGATCAACTTTGGGCCGGGGCCTCCACGCATCCAGGCACCAGCCGTTTGATGCTGACGCCTACGAGCAATATCTTGGCCGATGGACGAGGCTGTTTGTACCGGCGGTTTTGAACGCCGCTGGAGCTGAGCGAAGGAAACGTCAAGGAACCACCTCGATGGTGCCGTGCATCCCGAATAAGCTGTGAAGAAAATGGGTGCATTCCAGCCGGTAGGTCCCCGGCGTACGCGGCACGACGATGATATCGACCGTCTCGTGTGAGCTAACCGCCACCTCACCGTGTGGTGGCGCTGATGTACCAGGTGGAAAGGTGCTCGCCGCGAAGAAAGTGGGCGCGCTGAAGTCATGACCCCCGTTGCTTTTATTTGCGAGGTGCAGGCGGACGGGCACGCCGGCCTTCAGTCGGAGATACGCGGGCTCGAAGGCGAAATTCGACAATTGAACCGTGAGGGTCTCGGCATCATTGACCAGCACTGTCGTTCGTTCGTGTTCTGATGGCGCCGACGTAAAAGCCGCGAGCGCTATTACTGACGCGTATGCAATGTTGCCCATGATCCCTCCTGTGTCCCTCGGCCCCGCGAGAATGGCAACGTGATCAGTCCGTAGCGCCTGACTCGGGGCCACGCGACAGAGGGCTCGATATTTGAGGCGCAACCCTCATCGAAAGTAGAGCGGTGAACTCGGTGCCCCGAACTTATGCGCGGACCGAGGATGTGCGACGTGCGACGAGTTCTTGCAAGTACGCCAGTTCGTCACGGAGGCGGATGGGTCAGCGATGGGCCAAGGCGAAGCCCCGGATGCACCATCTCCAAATTCTCATGAACGTTCACAAACTCTATCTGAAGTCGGCACCTTTGTTGCTCCGGTGAGGTCCTGGCGATGTTGGATCGGAAGGGCTCGGCCTTTACCGCCACTCACGGATGAACTTAAGGCGCAGGGCCCACCTGCATCACTGAATAAGCCCCTGCTTCTGCAAGGCTTGAAACGCACCCCCGACCACAACCGCACCCAATTGATCCTCGTTGTCTTGCGGTTGGCTGTTCGTTGCCGCGGTAATTACCAGGTCGTATTGCGGCCAATACGCAAAGATGGCCCGAAAGCCGAATGTCGTCCCTTGATAAAACCAGTAGGTGCCTCCGAGCTCGGGTCGATACACTCTCCCGAGATCGAGTCCGAAGCCAGACGGATCGTCTGGAGATACATCGGAAATGGGTTCGCCGGTCTTGGTTGAAATGATCGTGGTCATTTCGTCTATTTGCCGCTGCGGGAGGACATGGCCGCCGAACAACGCCCGTATCCACCTAGCCAAGTCGCGGGTGTCGCTGATCATACCACCGGCTGGCCCCGCCCACGAAAGGTTCTGGTGGCTCACGTCTTTGCCCACCAAGGATGCCCACGCCGTCAGCGCGCATGGCGTTGGCTGGTAAATGGTGCAATCGGTATTGTCGTAGATACCCACCGGAAGCCTCCGTAGGACCCGCCGCGGATATGGTGCATCTCTGTAAAATGTATTGTTCAGCTGCAGCGGTTTGAGCAACATCGACTCAAGTGCAGCTTTATACGACATTTGTGCAGCCTGCTCGATGATCAGCCCGGCAAGCACGTCGTTGGTGTTGGAATAAAAATAGCCGCTTGGGATCGGCAAGCCCTTGTCATACACTGCAGCAACAAGCTCCTCCTGACTGAATTGACGATGTATGTCCGCGGACATCGCTTCCGCGATTGGCACCGCCTCGCTATAGTTGGGAATGTCAGCGGTCATGTTCAGGAGTTTGCGGATCGTGACCTTGGCCCAGGCCGGATATTGCGGCAGCCAGTCGCCAACGGTTTGATCAATATTCAGTTTACCGTCTGCTTCTAGCTTCAAGATCAGCGCCGAAGTGAAATGCTTGGTATTGCTGCCAATCGGGAAAAGCGTTCTGTCGTCGATGGAGGCCGGGTCAAGGCTTCGACCATTTGTCCCGCTATACACGTCGATCGGGTGGTGATTGATCAGATCAACACGCAGGGCGACGCCTGAGATCTTCTCAAGATCGTGACGGGTATTGAGGTAATCGTCGACTATTGTTTGAAGCTGTTGCCGCAACATCGTCCCGTCGCTGAGCGCTGGCTTCGTGAAAAGGATCGCCAGCCCCAGTACGGCGGCGGCAACTAACGTTAGGCGCATATCGTCCCCTTGTTTCACCCCTCGAACCATCCGACTGCATAACGGTGACGCCAACAAGTTCGAATAATATCAAATGTCAGCTCGTTCCTCACCGCCTGGAGCGGGCACGTCAACTCGTATTGTCTTTTGTACAATTCATTTCTTTCGTGGCGTCGTCACCTAGTCGAGACCGAGGAAGGGCGCTAGCTGGATCAACAGATTTTCTCTGAGCATTAAGCCCCTGGGGCAGGACTGCGGGCTCTCGTGAGGGCATATTGTCCCGCTACGAGGTCGCAACGCTACCAAGCATCAGACTTCCTGGATCTTCACCAGCCGGTGCTGTTTGCGTCCAGCCGACAGCTTGATCGCGCCATCGCGTAGCAGGTCCGCCGCGAGCAACTGGCCTTCCGCGGTGACGAGCTCGTCGTTGACCTTGGCGCCACCGCCGCGAATGAGCCGGCGGGCCTCGGCGTTGCTAGCGGCGAGGCCCGCCAGTGCGAACAGGCGGAAAGCAGGAACACCAATTCGCAGGTCCTCAAAGGGAACGGTGACCGTCGGCAGGGTGGTAGTGGCCTCGCCTTCCTCAAAGGCGCGGCGGGCGGTTTCGGCAGCTTGCGCGGCCTGGTCGAGACCGTGGGCGAGGGCAGTTGCCTCGGTGGCCAGGACCTTTTTGGCCTCGTTTATCTCGGCGCCGCCAAGCGCTTCGAGGCGGGCGATTTCCGGCAGGGGCAGGTCGGTGAACAGGCGTAGGAAGCGGCCGACATCGGCGTCATCGGTGTTGCGCCAGAACTGCCAGTAGTCGTAGGGGGATAACCGGTCGGCGGTGAGCCAAATGGCGCCCTGAGCGGTTTTGCCCATTTTGCCGCCGGACGCGGTGGTGATCAGCGGGGTGGTCAGGCCGTAGACCGATTTGGCGTCGGTGCGGCGGGTCAATTCCATGCCGGCGACGATGTTGCCCCATTGGTCGGATCCGCCGATCTGCAGGGTGACCCCGTGGCGGCGGCTCAGCTCCCGAAAGTCGTAGCTTTGCAAGATCATGTAGTTGAATTCTAGAAAGGTGAGCGGTTGTTCCCGGTCAAGTCGTAACTTAACAGAATCAAAACCAAGCATGCGATTGATGGTGAAGTGGATACCAACGTCGCGGAGGAGGGAGATGTAGCCTAAGCGGTCGAGCCAATCGGCGTTGTTGGCGAGCACGGCGTCCGAGGGTCCCGCGCCGAACCGCAGGAACGGGGTGAAGCAGCGGCGGATGCCGGCCATGTTGGCGGCGATGGTTTCATCCGTCAGCAACTGGCGGGATTCGTCCTTGCCGGAGGGGTCGCCGATGCGCGTGGTGCCGGCGCCCAGTAGCACCAGCGGCTTGTGGCCGTGTTTCTGCAGCAGCCGCAGGATCATGATCTGTACGAGACTGCCGACATGCAGGCTGTCGGCAGTGCAATCAAAGCCGATATAGGCGGTGATCGGGGCGGCCCGCATGGACGCGGCCAGCGATTCAGTGTCGGTGCACTGGAAGAGAAAGCCGCGCGCGGTGGCTTCATCGAGGAAAGAGTTGGTCGTCATGGCGGCTGGCCCGTAGTTTGCGCAGGCGGGTTATCACACAGCGAGGCGGGGGCAAATGCCGCGAACGATCGGTTTGATGAGTGGCACGTCGCTGGACGGGGTCGATGCAGCGTGGCTCGACACTGATGGTGTCGGTATCAATGCATTCGGACCGACGGTGACAGTGACTTATGATGACGCATTGCGCCAAGACTTGCGAGCTGTTCTCGACCTGGCTCCGGTGCTCGCGCCATATGACCCACGGCTTTCCGGGTTGGTCGCCCGCTTGACGGACTATCACGTTCGGGCGGTCGAGAAGCTGGGATGTTCAGCGGAACTGGTGGGGTTTCACGGGCAGACGATCCTACATCAGCCGGATCGCCGGCGGACGTGGCAGATCGGGGACGCGGCAGGGCTGGCAGGGCGTCTGGGTGTCCCGGTGGTTTACGATTTCAGGTCGGCGGATGTGGCAGCCGGCGGGCAGGGGGCTCCGCTGGCCCCGGTTTACCACGCGGCGCTGGCGGCGGAGGTGCCTAAGCCGCTGGCCGTTCTAAATATTGGCGGCGTAGCGAATGTGACGTGGCTCGGCCAAGACGGATCGCTACTGGCGTTCGATACAGGACCCGGGAACGGGCCGTTGGATGACTGGGTGTTCCAGCATACCGGCCAGGCTTTCGATGCGGATGGAGCGTTGGCCAAGGCTGGCCGAGTGGACCAGATCGTATTGGGGCGGTTGATGGCGCATCCATATTTCGAGGTGCCAGCGCCGAAATCACTGGATCGACTGGATTTTGGCCGCGCGTTGGCGGCGAGCGGGCTGGCCGGGCTGTCGGCTGCAGGTGGGGCGGCGACGTTAGTGGCGTTCACGGTCGCCTCGGTGGCGGCCGCGGTATTTCCGGAGCGCCCGGAGCGTTGGCTGGTGTCAGGGGGTGGGCGGATGAACCCGGTGGTGATGGCCGGCCTGCGTGCGGCGCTCGGTGTTCCGGTCGAGCCGGTGGAAGTGGCCGGTTGGAATGGGGATGCGTTGGAGGCTCAGTGTTTCGGGTTTCTGGCTGCCAGGGTCGTCGCGGGCCTGCCGCTTAGTCTCCCCTCGACGACTGGGGTGCCGCGGCCGATGTCGGGGGGCCGGATCGCAGCGCTGGATTAATGGCGTTCTGAATAGAGATCGAGCGCCAAGTCGGTAGCCGCTGTCGCGCAGCGATTACTCCGGCGCGGCGGTCAGCATGGCTTCGCCGCCTTGATCGTCCTTTACGGTGGCTTCCAGGATACGCCAACCCTGCTTGTCTTTCGCCGCAAGATATTCCCGTTGATGAATTGCGCTGATCTGCTTGTCGTCCCGCTCGATCACCATTCGGAAGGTCAGCCCGGATTCGCGCAGGCCGGTTTCCAGCGCTGCGGTGACCTGCGGCTGGGTCGCATGGTCGGTGACGGCCGAACAGATGCCGTCGTCGGACGATAGCAGGGCCAGCTTCACCCCAGCGGCTGAAGCGTCAAATGCCTGGCCGGGCGCGCCGTGCAGAAACGCCGCGCGGGCTTGTTCCGGCACCGGCGGGAGCCCGAACCGCTGCGCCCAGTCCCGTAGGGCCGATGGATGCCCGGCGAACGGCAGACAACCCTGCATGAACAGGCCCACGAGTTCGTCGGCCGCGCCTGCGTGGGCCGTTAAAGGTACCAGCAGGGACGCGGCCAGCAGGCAAAGAGGGCACTTCAGCGGCGCAACTCCATCTGGATCGGACCCTCGCGGCGGCCATGGGTGAACTGGTCGACCTCGGCGTTGCCGCTATCCATCAAACGGTCCGCGGGCCCCGCCCAGATGATGCGGCCGTTCAGCAGCATGGCCGCCTGATCGCCGATGCGGCGGGCGCTGGCCATGTCGTGGGTAATGGCGATGGCTGTGCTGCCCAACCGCTTGACGCAATCGACCACCAGCCCGTCAATCACCGCCCCCATGATCGGATCAAGACCGGTCGTCGGCTCATCGAAGAACATGATATCCGGCTGAGAGGCTATTGCTCGGGCCAGAGCAACGCGCTTCTGCATACCCCCCGAGAGCTCGGCCGGCGATAGGTTCCCGACGCTCGCGGCCAGCCCGACCTGCTGCAGAAAATGGTCTGCCTGTACGCGGGCGGTCGCGCGGGTGGCCTTGCCGCTGGCCATCAGGCCAAAAGCCACGTTTTCCCAAACGGGCAGGCTGTCGAACAGCGCCCCAGCCTGGAACAGCATGCCAATGCGTGCTCGGGCTAGTTCGCGCTCCTGGCGGGAAATCTTCAGGAGGTCTAGGCCGTCGATTTCGACAATGCCGTCGTCTGGTTCAAGCAAGCCGAGGATGCATTTCAACAACACCGATTTGCCGGAGCCGGAACCGCCGATCACCACGAGAGAGGTGCCCCGAGGCACGTCCAGGTCTACGCCGGCCAGCACCTGCTTGGTGCCAAACCGCTTGTATAGTCCGCGGATACGGATTTTCGGCGTCTCGTTGCTCAGCGTTTTCTCACTCATGGGGTAGTTGATGCTAGGGGGGCAGGGTTTGCGCAAGGTCAGCTGTTGCGGCCGGCCCGGGATCGGCCTTAGCTGTATGGGTTCGGGCGCCGCGAGAGCAAGACGCGATGCCCGCCAAGGAGGAGAACAATCATGAGCGATGTCGTGGGAACGGCCGCCAAGCTGGCGCATGCGACCGTGGATAACGCCACCTATGTGGCGGGGCGGCGGTCCTTTTTCAAATATCGCGATTTAGGGGTGACTGACGCCACGGACGGGAAGATGCGGGCGCAGGTGACTTCGGCCACTCAGGGACTGGGGGAGCCGACCGGCTGGCACTATCACGTCTGCGAGCATCAACTTGTGTATATGCTGAAGGGCTGGGTTGATCTCGAGTTTGAAGATGGGCGCAAGATCCGGCTGATGCCGGGAGATTCGCTGATGATCCCTGGCGGGATGCGGCATAATGAAACCGGGACGGCGGATGAGCTGGAACTGCTGGAGGTGTCGGTGCCGGCGGAAATGAAGACTGTTGTATGCGAGCCGCCCGCTGGCATTGGTTAGGGGCGACGGTTTCGGGGATAGCGGGGTCAGGCACTGCTTAATCGTGATTTAGCGGCTTACTGGGCCTCGGGGACAGTGGCGGTGGTCTCGAGGCTTGGTTGACCTGACTCTCGCGTTCACGCTGGCCCGCCGGGAACTCCGCGGTGGCGTCCGCGGCTTGTGGATCGTGCTCCTGTGTCTTGCCCTCGGGGTCGGCGTGATTGCCGCGGTCGGCACGTTGCGGGCGGCGGTTAACGCGGGGTTGTCGGCTGACGGCCGAGCCTTGTTGGGCGGCGACCTGGAAATCGATGGAGGCTCCCAGGCCCTGCCCGACCGGTTGATCGACTGGCTCCACGCTCGCGGCGCTACAACGTCACAGGTGGTGCAAATGCGCTCCCTGCTTGTCGCTCCATCCGGTGAGCGGCAGTTGGTCGAGTTGAAGGGCGTAGATGGGCGGTGGCCATTGGTTGGCGAGGCTGCCGCGGCACCCAAGCAGTCTATCGCGGATGCGTTAGGGCAGCGCGACGGACATTTCGGAGTGTTGGCCGAACAAATCGTCCTTGACCGGCTTGTGCTGCATACGGGGGATTTCGTTCGGCTTGGCACAGCGACATTTCGGGTCTCGGGAACTCTGACAAAAGAGCCCGACCGGGTTGGCACCGCCGCCATTCTCGGCCCTCGTGTGCTTATTTCGGCCGACGCAGTTGCCTCAACCGGGTTGATCTCGCCCGGGGCGATGGTGCGCTACCAGGTCCGGCTAACGGCGCCCGACCCGGCGGCGATCGCGCGGGACGTTCGGATCGCCTTCCCTGGCCAAGGCTGGCGCATCCGCGATCCTGCCGACGCCGCGCCTGGTGTCAGCCGCTTTATTGACCAGACAGCGTTGTTCCTGACACTTGTCGGCCTGACGTCGTTGCTGGTCGGTGGCATCGGTGTGGCCAATGGAGTGCGCGCTTGGCTGGACGCCCGTGCGCTCACGATCGCCACACTGCGCTGCCTGGGAGCTTCCGCCAGTCTGGTGTTTGCTGTCTGCCTGATCCAGGTGCTGACGTTGGCGGCCACCGGGATCGTGATGGGGGTGATTGCCGCCGCTGTGATTCCGTTGATTGGCGCGCATTTGCTTGCGCCAATTCTGCCGGTGCCACCGGTGCTTGGGGTTTACCCCGAGCCGCTGGGGCTGGCCGCTTTGTATGGGCTGCTTGTTGCGCTGTGTTTCGCGCTCTGGCCATTGGGCCGGGCGGCGCGGATACCGGGTGGGGCGCTGTTCCGGGATGGGCTGGTGCCGGAGGCGGCGCGACCATCTGCGATGTTGATCGCTGTGAACGTCGCGGTCGGGCTCGGGCTGGTTGGGCTGACTGTGGCAACGGCCGCGGACCGTTTTTTCGCGATGTATTTTTGTGCCGGCGCCGGGTTGACGCTGGCACTATTTCGAGCTGGCGGGTCGGTGGTGATTTGGGCGGCGAAAGTGGCACCCGGGGTGCGGTGGCCATCGATCCGCCTGGGAGTCGGCAATTTGCATCGACCTGGGGCACCAGCGCCCCTGCTATTGCTGTCCGCTGGCCTCGGTCTCTCGACGCTCGCCGCTGTCGCGCTGATCCAAGGCAATATGCAGCATCAGATCCAGGAGCAGCTTCCCTCCAACGCGCCCAGCTTCTTTTTCATCGACATTCAGAACGACCAACTTGAGCGCTTTGAGGCATTGGTCCGCGAGCAGCCGGGTGTTGAGGCCATTCACCAGGTGCCCTCGCTTCGCGCGCGGATCGTGGCGGTAAAAGGAGTACCGGTGGACAGGGTCGGGACGACACCTGAAACCGCCTGGGCTTTGCGGGGGGACCGCGGCTTGACTTACGCCACTACGCCGCCCGAGGGCACGCACATGGTTGCCGGCGCGTGGTGGCCGTCGGATTACAGCGGTCCGCCCCTGGTGTCGTTTGACGCCGCCTTGGCGAAGGGCTGGCACGTCGCAATTGGAGATGTCATTCGGGTCAACGTGCTGGGGCGGGACATCGACCTGAAGATCGCCAATTTTCGCGACATCGCTTGGCAATCGCTGGCGATAAATTTTTTTATGGTCGCTAGTCCGGGGCTGCTTTCGCATGCTCCACATACCCACATAGCTACAGTTCGGATCGCGGATGCCGGGCAGGGTGGGTTACTTAGGGCGGTCACAGACGCTTTGCCCAACGTGACTGGGATCCGTATCGAGGATGTACTATCGGCGATCGCCGCCCTGCTGAACCAAGTGGCCGCCGCGCTGACCGTCACCGGCGCGCTGACGCTGGTTTCCGGAGTATTTGTACTGGTTGGAGCAGTTGCTGCTGGTCAACGCCGCCGGGTGCGGGAGGCGGTGATCCTGAGGACCCTCGGCGCCACGCGGTGGCAAATCCGAGCCGCATGGCTGACCGAGTTCGGGGTGGTCGGGGCGGTGGCGGGGCTGATCGCCGCCGTTGTTGGGTCAGCGGCAAGCTTCGGGGTTGCGCATTACATTATGTATACGGACTGGATTTTTCTGCCGGTTACGCTAATTTACACGCTTGCGGGAGCACTCGCACTCATGTTGCTGTTCGGCTATGCTGGAACGGCAGCGGCTCTGCGGGCTAGGCCGGCGCTGCTTCTGAGGCACGAGTAGCGCATTGATCGGTCTCCGTCCGGTCCCGCTGACGGACCATTCGTGAAGCGATCCGGTTGATCGCACCTGAGGCTGTTACAGGGGCGGCAAATCGGGTATAACCATCGCGGGCTTGCGCCCGAAAGGAACAGGGAAACCATGGCTTACAGTCCGCAATTCGGGGCCTACCCCCAGGCATCCGCCGCCACCACGGCTGTCTTTGACGCCGGGCTACGGGCTTATATGCTTCGGGTATACAACTGGATGGCGTCTGGCCTGTTGCTGACCGGGGCGGTGGCCTTCGCGATCGCCCATACCAGTCTGATCGACGCCTTCTATCCGCTGGTGCAGACACCATTCGGCTTCGCGCATCACGCCACGCCGCTGGCGATGATCGCGATCTTCGCACCGTTGGCTTTTGTGCTGGTGCTGTCGCTCGGTGTAAACAAGCTGTCCACATCAGCCGCGCAAGCTCTGTTCTGGGTATTCTGTGCCGCGATGGGCGCCAGCCTGGTGAACATCTTCCTCGTTTATACCAGTGAGTTGATCGTCCGGGTGTTCTTCATCACTGCCGCCACCTTTGCCGCGACCAGCCTTTATGGCTACACGACTAGGTCGGATTTGACGCGGATGGGCAGCTTCCTGATCATGGGGTTGTTCGGGATCATCATCGCCAGCCTGGCGAATATGTTCTTCCAGAGCAGCGCGCTGCAGTTCGCCGTCAGCATCATCGGCGTAGTCGTTTTCACCGGGCTGACCGCCTATGACACACAGCGGATCAAGGCCAGCTACCTGCAGTTTGCCTATGCCGAGGGCGTGGACGGAGCCGTTAAGCGCAGCGTGTATGATGCACTTAGCCTCTATCTGAACTTCATCAACCTGTTCATGCTGCTCCTGCAGCTGCTGGGCAATCGGAACAACAATTAGCCGGGCTTCGGCTCAGGCTGATTTGAAAGGGCGGGAATTCCCGCCCTTTTTTGTGTATATAGGCTTCAACCATCACAGGTTGGGAGCGTGCCTATCGCGTCGCGGGTCGGGCCGGCTGTGCGCGCTGGGCTGGCGTTCCAGGTCCGGGGCTTGGCCGAGCGACATCGAAGATCGGCCGGATCAAGACTGTGCCCCCTGGTCCCACGACCGTAACGCCGTCGTCGGCGATTGTCTGCACCTCGTAGGCGCCGACACGCGTGCCGGAGTGCGCCACGATCGGATGCTCGTTCGCCGGCGCGGCGAATATCGCGACCCGCTCGGATCCGGTCACCACAATTCCCGTCAGGCGCGGCAATCCGCTGACCGTGGTCTCAACCGGCCGCCGGGTAGGACTAAAAAGCGGACGAGCCATGATCGCGTTCAGCCATTCCGCTCGACGATCCGACGCTCCAACTGTATCCGCAGGATGCTCGCGCGTGCCGAGCGCTATTCGCGCCGCCGCGGGATATGGCGCGGTATCGTGAGGGCCTGCGGAGATCTCTGTGTATATTGCAACGCACAGCAGGATTGACGCCGCCGACAGTCCGATCGTGGCGCTTCGCCTCCCCCAACTCATATTCCGGCCCCCGCCTCGGCCGGCCTAAATCCATACAACACCATGGATGCCTGGATTGGCATTGCGGTGGGATGGGAAACCACCGTGGCACTGTGGAAATGGACATCGTCGATCAGGATGCGCGTCGGTGACTGCTCCACCGAGCGCAGCAGCTCCATGAGGACCGGCCAGGGCGCGTTCAGGCTGATTCGCAGGGATACCTTGTGCCATTTCCCCGATGGCGTGGCGGGGAGGGTCTCAACCGCGGTCAGGCTGGCCCCCGCCGAAGAGGCCATTTGCTGAATACGCTCTTGCAGGTCAGCAGCAGCGACTGCATCGTTTGCACCCGACAGCATTATCGTTCCCGAGCCTTCACCGCGGCCAGGCTTCGCCGTCGATGCAGCGCGCAGGGTGGGTAGGCTTGCTGCGAGATCTTGCATGTGACGCAGCAACCCCTGGCGCTGTTCCAGCAATAATTCGCGGTCCTCGTACCAAGACCACACGGGATCGACGACCCCGAACCACACCAAGGCCATAAGCAGAACACCGATGGCAACCGCGAGCCCTTGACCGCGCCGGCCGGTTAGCCAAGCGTCGGGGTTCATTTTGCGATCTCCGCCTTGATCGAAAACACGTCCACTGTCGCACCCTCGATGCGTGTGACGGGAGCGGCGAATGCGGTGTTGCGGATTGCCGGGTCGGCTGACAGACCGGTAATCAGGCGTGGCGCCGAGCCTGACCGGCCGCTAAGCGTCATCTGCCGTTCTCGTAACGAAAAATCGGTCAGGTAAGTGTCGTCCGGCAGGATGCGGGTCACTGCAGCCAGCGTCTGCAGGATATCGCCGGTTCGTTGCGTTTCCTGGACCAAGATGTCCCGCCCGGCGTCGCTGGCAGCAATATTTCGGCGAAATGTTTCGACCTGATCAATGGCGGGCTGCAACCCGGCGATGGCTGCGTTGGTGGTGTAGAGAGCCACCGCCTGCAGCCCGAGCGGCAGAACGACGGCGACAACCCCCAGCACGGCGCATCCGTAAGCCAATATCTGTACCAAACGCGTCCCGGAGGTCCGATGCGCGGCATCTCCGACCGGCAGGAGGGAGGGTCGTTCGGCGGCCCCGACCTCGACGAAATCGGCCTTGAGCCCAACGTTGGCGAGGGCGGCCAAGGCTGGGGCCAACGCTTTCCGCGGAACCATCGTCAGCGTGACGTCGGTGCGGGTTCGATTGCTCGGTCTGATGTGACCGTCCCAACGCCAGAACAGGTCCTCCGCCGCGAAAGGCGTAATCCGCCCAAGTTCGTACCGCAGGAGTTGATTCATCTGGCGCGGTGGTACCGTTGGGACCAAATGATTCTTGACAAGAATTGAGCCGGCGGGAGGGCGCACCAACACTGGCCTTCGGCCAGCCTGCCGAGCGGCCGCGCCCAGGCCTATGGGGGTGTGCCTACCACCTCGCCGTAGCGAAACTGTTACGCTGCCGTCATCCGCCGCATTGACAACAATGCCATCCCACGAGCGCGTGGCGGCGTTGCTCAAAGCGGTTGGCAGAAGCTCGGTTATTCGAGCAAGCCACCACGAGAATAGGCTGGCCAGCATGGGTCAGATCTCCCAGCCGAGTCTATCAACCGAGCAGAGTCGAAATACCAATCGCGAGTGCGAGAGGCAGGTGTAGCGCCACCGGCTTCTTTTCGGCGGACCAACTCAGCCGGAGGAAGACACATTGACCGATGGTCTAAACGATCGCTTACGCAAGCTGTCCGAGGTCAGATCATGTTTTAGGCGACCCGATTGAGCAGCGGAGCACCGGACGCGATCCTCCTGCAGTTCTCCGCCGCCAGGAGGAAGCTGCGATCGAATGTTCCGGTTGTCAGCCATGCGATGTGCGGCGTGACAACGACGTTCTGCAGGCCGAGCAAAGGGTCACCGTCCGGCAGCGGTTCGGTCTCGAACACATCCAGCCCGGCGCCGGCGATGCGGCCTGACGTCAGCGCGTCCACCAAGGCCGCCTGATCAACCAGTCCGCCGCGGCCCGTGTTGATCAGGATCGCTCCTGGCTTCATCCGTGCAAGAGCGGCCGCGTCGATGATACGAGTGGTTTCCGGAACCAGCGGAAGATGCAAGCTGACGACATCTGCTTCCGCCAGTAGATGATCGAGCGCTCGATACGACACCGCCGGGTCAGCCACCGATTTGCGGGCGGTATAGATCACCGAGCAACCGATTGCCGTCAGGATCGGCGCCAAGATGCGTGGAATCGAGCCGAACCCGATCAGGCCAACGGTTCGGCCGCCAAGTTCGCCAATGCCGTCCTGCAAGCCCGTGTCGGTCCAGATCCCCGACCGCAGGTGCCGGTCGAACGCCGGAACGCGCCGTAGCACAGAAAGCATCAGCCCCAGCGTCAGCTCCGCAACCGCCCGGGCGTTGGTGCCGGGCAGATTGCAGACCGGGATGCCGCGCTGCTTCGCTGCGGCGAGGTCGATGGTGTTCACCCCGACGCCGATTTTCTGGATCAGTTTAAGCCGGGGTGCTGCGCCGATGATCTCAGCCGTGCAGCGTTGCAGCACGTGCCAGAGTACATCGCATTCCGACAGCACGTCGAACAGGGTTTCTGGATCGTCCTCTCGGCATACGACGATGTCCAGATCTGGCAGCCGCTGCAGCCTGGCGGCAAGATCTGGGCCGGCGGCAGCATGAAAAACCACCTTCACGGGCGCGACCGGCCCAACACCGATCCACCGGCAAATCTGGCCCTGGCGCCGAGCGCCTCCTCGATCCGCAGCACCTCGTTCCATTTCGCCATGCGCTCGCCGCGGGCAAAGCTTCCAACCTTCAACTGCCCGGCGCCCCAACCCACCGCCAGGTGCGCGATCGTCACGTCCTCGGTCTCTCCGGATCGCGCAGAGACAATTGTCGCATAGCCGCAATCCGCCGCGGCGCGCCTTGCGTCAAAGGTTTCTGTCAGAGTGCCGCGCTGGTTGGGTTTCGACAAAATCGCATTCGCGGCCTTCCCGTCGGCGGCATCACGCAAACGGTCAGCGTCACTCACCAGGAAATCGTCACCGACGATCTGCACTTTGTCGCCGACTGCTTGTGAGAAGGCGATGAAACCCTCCGGATCGTCTTCCGCCATTGGGTCTTCGATCGACAGGATGGGATAGCGGCCGAGCCAGCCAGACAGCAGCCCGATCATGCCATCCGTAGTCAGATTCTTGTCATCCAGAGCCAACCTGTAGTGCCCATCGACGCGAAGTTCCGACGCAGCGATGTCTAACGCGATCCCGACCTGCTCAACCGGCCGCAGGCCGGCTTTCTCGATCGCAGCAACCAACGTGTCCAGCGCTTGTTCGTTGGACGAAAAGGTGGGCCACCAGCCGCCCTCATCAGCGATGCCGGCCAACGGGCCCGCTGCTTCCATCAACTGACCGGCGGCGCGGTAGATCTCGGCGGTCCAATTCAGCGCCTGGGCAAAGGTCTCGGCGGCGGGACACATGACCATGAAATCCTGGATGTCCACCCGTCGCCCGGCATGGGCACCGCCGCCGAAAATCTGGATCTGCGGCAACGGGATCAACGCGGCGTCGGCCCCCCCGAAGTAGCGATACAGCGGCTGCCCCGCGGCGGCGGCGGCGGCGTGGGCGGCAGCCATCGACACGGACAAGAGGGCGTTTGCGCCCAGCCGAGTTTTGTGGCGTGTACCATCCAGTTCGATCAGGCGCTCATCCAGCGCTTCCTGATCTGAGGCATCCATTCCGGCCACCGCGTGCGCGATCAAGGTGTTCACATTTGTAACGGCTTTGGTGACGTCGTAACCGCCGAACGCCGTTCCCCCATCGCGCAGATCGAGCGCCTCGCCCGATCCGGTGGACGCGCCGGCGGGCGCGATGGCCCGTCCCACCGCGCCACCCTCGAGTAGGACGTCGGCCTCCACCGTAGGGCGTCCCCTGCTGTCCCAGACCCGGCGGGCGTGGATAAACGCGATGCTGGTGTCGGTCATGCGCCGATTTCCTTTTTCCAGGCCCTTGCCACATCGGCGAGGCGATCGGGTGGGTCAGCCAGCAGGCGGCGTGCGACGTGCCGGACGGCTTCGCGCTGCTCCCCTTGCGAGATGTATTCTACCGGCGACTTGCCATCCACCCGGGCCAGGAACAAAGCCGGCAACAGATGTGCAGCCCGTGCCTCCAGCGCGGCGACCGGTTCCCACGCAACCAACGCCAGGTAGGCTGCCGCCATGGCTTGAAAACTCTCAAGCAGGGCAACGCGAGCGGCGGGAATCCACAGGCATTTCAGCATCAGGTGATTTAGGCAGAATGCCAGATCGAAGGCCGGATCACCCCACCATGCGCATTCCGCATCGAGGAACACCGGGCCATTCGGGCCGCGTAGAATGTTTTTCGGGCTGACGTCGCCGTGAACCAGCGCATGCTTGTTATGTTGAGTCGTCTCGATCAGCAGCCGCATCCGGTCGGCCAAGTCTGGGTGTGCTCGCCCAGTCTGAGCCAGGTAGGGCTCCAACCGTATCTCGAAGAAGATCTCGTCTGTTGGAAAATCTCGCGCCAGTATCGGGTTGGCGGCGGTTGCGGCGTGGATCCGTCCCAGCGTCGTCGCAACGGAGACGGCGAAGCTGGCATCGACGACGCCGTCGCGGAGCAGCGCTTTCCAAAGCGGGTATCGGTCCGGCGGCAGGTATTCCATCGCAAGGGCGCCGGTAATCGCATCCTGGCCCAGCAGTACCGGCACGGCGTGCGGCACCACCTGGCTGGCGACGCGCATCCAGCCCGCTTCGTATACATTGCGCTCCACCGGAGCGCGCCAGTCAGCCGTTACCAGTAGTTTTGGCAACGCTCGCTTGATGCAGATCGAGCCGCCGGGAGTGTCGATCCGCCAGATTTCTGAGGAAACTCCGCCGGTCAACGGTTCCCCGGTTGGCGCGGTATCCTCCAGCAGGTGCATGCGGCCAAGGGCATCACTGATTTCTTTAGGTGGCGTTTCCATCTCGGCGACCAAGGTAGCCCGCTTGCCGACGCCGCGAAACACCCAGCTTCGAGTATCAAATCTCGGGTTACGTCGTTAAATGGAACGGCACAGCACGTTCGCAGGATGGGACGGAAGACGATCTCAACGCCGGAGTTTGCGGAAAGACGATTGCGGGGCAGGCTGGTAGCGTTGCGCGGCCGGCGATTTTTGCTGACCGCGGCGGTGCTGTCGGTCGCTGTCCACGTCGCGGCTGCCCTCCTGATCGTGTTGTTGCCGCGCGTCGTCTCCCAGGATGCGTCTCCGCGGGAGGAGGGTACCGTGGAATTGCTGATGGTGGAGAAAAAGGGCGCTCAACCGCATACACCCGGCCAATCGCAAGAACATCCGACCCTGCCCACACGACAGGGGGATAAGCCTGCGGCGCGGGAAAAGCAGGCGCCAGAGTTTGACGCTCAGGCCACAGTTGCCCGATCCATTGCCGCGCCTCCGGCAACGAAAGCCGCGGACGAGCCCCCGCTCCAGCCCAATGAAGAACCGCCGCAAGAGGCCGCACAGGCACCCGACGAACCGGACAGTCAACCGCAGGCGCAAGCCCCAAAAGCGCAGGAGGCGCCGGTATTCGATCTCGCCGGCACCGAAAGCGAATCGAATGCGGAGGTGTTGGGGGGCCGGGTGGTGCCGGCAAGCCCGGACGACCGGTTCAGGAACCGGCCCCCGATCTATCCAAGGGAAGCAGCGATGCGTGGCGAGCACGGTGCGGTCGTCATCCTGATTCATGTGTCGGAAACCGGGGTCGCAACCGGCGTGGAGGTGATGGAGACGTCTGGCGTGGCGTCCTTGGACAAGGCTGCCGTAGACGCGGTTCTGAAGTGGCATTTCCGCCCAGCGCTGCAGGAAGGCCGTGCCGTGCCATTCGATATGCGATTTCGATTTATTTTCGATGTGTCTTAGCGCATCGAAGTTGGCTTCCGGCCAGCCGAAGCCGGCACCGAGAACGAGCCGACTGCCGTTGCTCACCGTCCGAATACCAATCGGGGCGGCCGGCAAGAAGACTCCCGTGCGTACGGAGACAACGCGCCGTGCCCGCATCGCCCTCGCTCGAATTCTATGACAAGGCCTCGGTCACCGCCTGCCTCAACCTGGGGATTAACTCTTCGCCGAACCACGGATTGCGGCGCTCCCATCCCGTGGTGCGCCAGGACGGATGTGGCAGCGGCATGATCGCTGGCCCCAGTTCCCGATATCGACTTCACCTGCTCGGTCATCGCACCCTTCCCCAGCCGGTGCCGCAGGGCATACGACCCGACCAGCAAGGTCAGCCGCACCTGCGGCATCAGACGGGTAAATCGATCCAGCCACAGAGGCGCGCATTCCGGCCGGGGTGGCGCATCGCCGCCGTTCGGCAGACGGCCGGGATAGCAGAGGCCCATCGGGACAATGGCAATGCGTGACTCGTCATAAAACAGATCCCGGTCCATCTGCAGCCATCCCCGCAACCGGTCCCCCGAGGCGTCGTTGAATGGCAGCCCGGTCATATGCACTTTCGTCCCAGGCGCCTGGCTGCTGATCAGTATCCTTGCGGTGGAGGAAACGCGGAACACCGGCCTCGCACCCAAGGGCAGGAAGGCCTCGCAGCGGCGGCATGCCAAGGCGCCGGCGACGGCGGCGGAGAGCGCGTCAGTGCAACTCTCAGGCAACGATCCCACTCGTGCGCAGTGCAGCGACGACCTCGTCCGCCAACATATCGGCTGTACCTTCCAGCGTGCGAAGTCGAATTTCAGGGTTGAGCGGTGCCTCGTAAGGGGCATCAACACCGGTGAAATTCCGGATTTGGCCGCTGTCGGCCTTTTCGTAGAGACCTTTTGGGTCGCGTCGGCGGCATTCCTCAATCGGTGTGTCGACGAAAATCTCAAAAAATTCGCCATTTTCGACCCGGTCTCTCGCCAGCATGCGTTCAGCGCGGTACGGCGAGATGAAGGACACAATGACGATCAGGCCTGCTTCCACGAACAAGCGCGAAACTTCTGCGATACGACGGATGTTTTCCACTCGATCGGCTTCCGTGAACCCGAGGTCGCGGTTCAGTCCGTGACGAACATTGTCACCGTCCAGGATCATGGTGTGGTGACCCAGCGCGTGCAGACGTTTTTCCACCTGGTTCGCGATGGTGGATTTGCCTGCGCCGGAAAGTCCGGTGAACCAAAGCACCGCTGGCTTCTGACCCTTCAGGCGCGACCTTGTGGCCTTGTCGATGTCCAGACGGTGCCAAACTATATCGGCATTGCGGCTGCGGACCGCGGTCACCATTCCCGCACCGACGGTGTCTCGGGTCAGTCGGTCGATCAGGATGAAGCCACCGAGGTTCCGGCTGATCTCGTAAGTCTCGCATACCACCGGATGGGTCAGGGAAATGGACACCCGGCCAATCTCGTTCAGAGCGAGTTCCCGGGCGCTGATTTCTTCCAGCGTCTCCATATCCAAGCGGGTGGAGATTTCGGTTACCGTCGCCACGACGATGCGGGTTCCGAGCATCAGCAGGTACGCGCGGCCTCGGAACAGGGGGGTCTCGTCCATCCAGACAACCCAGCAGTCAAGACCGTCGGCAGCGACCGGAGCAGGACCCGCGGCCAGGACGTCGCCGCGAGAGATGTCGATTTCCCGGTCCAGCAACAGGGTGACGGGATCGCCCGCTGCGGCCTCCGACCGATCCCCGTCCATTGTAACGATGCGCGTTACCAATGCTTCGGTGTGGGCGGCGGCGTTGACCACTCTGTCCCCGGGCCGAATATGCCCGGCAGTGATGGTGCCGGCGTAGCCGCGGAACGTGTGGTCCGGGCGATTGACGTATTGCACCGGCATGCGGAAAGAGCCGCTCTGGGCGGACGGTATATCGGCCGCTTCCAGCGCCTCGATCAGCGGAACCCCGTTATGCCAGGGCGTACGAGTGCTCGCAGTGGTGACGTTGTCACCATCTCGGGCGCAGATCGGGATTGGCGTAATACGATCAAATGCCAGCTTTCCGAGCAGCACCCGGAAATCATGCCGGATCGAGGCGAAAACCGACTCGCTGAAGTTGACGAGGTCCATCTTGTTGACGGCCAGAATGACCTGCCGGATGCCAAGCAGCGAGGCAATAGCGGCGTGTCGGCGGGTTTGGGCCAGGATGCCCTTCCGCGCGTCAATGAGCAGGATGGCCAGATCCGCGGTTGAGGCGCCGGTGACCATGTTTCGGGTGTATTGCCGGTGGCCTGGAGTGTCCGCCAGGATGAAGCGGCGTGTCGCGGTCTCGAAAAAGCGGTAGGCGACGTCGATGGTGACGCCCTGCTCGCGCTCCGCCTCTAGGCCGTCGACTAGCAGGGCATAGTCGACAGCCCCCTCGACTGTGCCGATACGTTTGGAATCACGCTCGAGAGCTGCCATGACGTCATCAGGGATGGTGCCGCATTCGAACAGCAATCGTCCGATCAAAGTCGATTTGCCGTCGTCGACGCTGCCGCAGGTCAGCACGCGGAGAACGGCTGCGGGCATCAGAAATATCCCTCGCGCTTCTTGCGCTCCATCGATGCGTCCGTGTCCTGATCGATCAGCCGGCCCGAACGCTCAGAATTGCGGCGGGTGCGCATCTCGGCCAGTAGCGCGTCCATGTCGGCGGCATCGGACAAAACCGCTGCGGAGAGCGGGTAGCAGCCGAGCGAGCGGAAACGCACCATGCGATCCTCCGGTTTTTCACCCGGCAGCAAGCGCATCCGTTCGTCGTCGACGACGATGAGTTGGCCACTCCGCGTCACGGTCGGACGCGCCGCGGCGAAGTACAGCGGAACCACGTCGATTGCTTCCGCGGCGATGTAGCTCCACACGTCGAGTTCAGTCCAGTTCGACATCGGGAACACGCGCATAGTTTCATCCGGCGCGAGTTGGCCGTTGTACAGGTGCCAAAGTTCAGGCCGCTGACGCTTCGGATCCCAAGCATGCCCCGGTGCTCGGACGGAGAAAATTCGCTCCTTGGCTCGCGAGCGTTCCTCGTCACGCCGGGCGCCGCCGATGGCAAAGTCGTAGTCGCCGGCCGTTAGCGCCTGTTTCAGCGCGTCGGTCTTCATGATTTGTGTGTAGCTGCCGCCGTGGTCGAACGGGTTGATGTTCCTCTGGATTCCCTGGGAATTAGTGTGGGTCCGCAGTTCGAGACCGAACCGGCGAACGGTAGCGTCGCGGAACGCGATCATCGCCCGGAACTTCCAGGTCGTGTCAATATGCAGCAACGGAAACGGCGGTCTGGCGGGATAAAAGGCTTTGCGGGCCAAATGCAGCAGCACCGAGGAATCCTTGCCGATCGAATAGAGCAGGACCGGGCGGGTGGCCTGCGCGGCGACTTCGCGGAAAATCTGGATGCTTTCGGCTTCCAGAGTCGGCAGGTGTGAGGGGTTCGGGTCAGTCATTGGCTAAGCGTTTCTATCTGTTCGAGCCGGCCGGGAACTCGCAATAATCGGGGCGCCGTTTCGCCGTTCGGAAACGACGTTGCCGCTCACCGATGGTTACACCTGCCGGACGATGTATGTCTGCTCCAGCGCTTCGACGATCGCGTCAGCATGGAGCTTATCGCGGGCCTCGACCATGACTTCAAGTTCGGCAGCCTGAACCGAGGACGAGGCGAACAGCCGCTGATGGGAAACTTCTATAATATTGCCCCCCGAGTTGCCGATTTTGCCGGCGATGTCGGCGAGGACGCCGGGGCGGTCGGGAATCTGCAGGTGCAGTCGCAGAATCCTTCCGTCGCGCAGGAGGTCGCGCAGCAGGACATTCGACAGGATGCGGGCATCGATGTTGCCGCCGGTGATAGCGACGCCAACCTTCTTGCCTCGGAACCGTTCGGGATGGGCCAAGAGAGCGGCAAGGCCAACGGCGCCGGCGCCCTCCGCCACCGTTTTCGCATCCTCGATCAGCAGGCCGATGGCTTCCTCAATGGCGCGTTCAGGGGTGACGAGGATGCCGGCGACCCGGCGGCGCACGATTTCGAACGGAATTTCGCCGATGTCGCGAACGGCGATGCCCTCGGCAATCGTAGCACCGCCAACGGAAACCGTTCGGCCAGCAACGCGCTGCGCCATGGCGGCATAGGTTTCGACCTCGGCGCCATAGACGGCGATACCGGGACAGAGCGCGGTCGCAGCCACCAGGCAGCCTGCGAGGAGGCCGCCGCCGCCAACCGGGATGATTAGGGCGTCGAGGTCCGGCGTATCCCGGAGCATTTCGAGGGCCATTGTGCCCTGGCCGGCGATGATCCCGAGGTCGTCGTAGGGGTGGATAAAGACCAGCAATTCGAGGGCCGCCACTTCGCGGGCGTGGGCGGCGGCCTCGGCCAGGGTTTCGCCGACCAAGACGACATTCGCGCCCCAGGACGCGGTGCGGGTGACCTTGGTCGAGGGGGTGAATTTCGGCATCACGATGGTGGCGGCGATGCCCAGCAGACTGGCATGACGGGCAACCGCCTGAGCGTGGTTGCCTGCCGACATAGCAATGACACCGCGCTCGCGCTCCTCGCGCGATAGCAACGACAGGCGGTTGGCGGCGCCGCGCTCCTTGAACGCCCCCGTGACCTGAAGATTGTCGAGTTTCAGGACGACCTCGGCACCGGTGAGACGGGAGATGGTCGGATTAGGAACCATCGGGGTGTGTATCACCCGCCCGGTGATCCGCCGGGCCGCTTGCTCGACGTCTTGAAGCGTGATCATTCGTTGCCTTGGTGAGGGGTCATCGATTGAGTGGCAGCCCCAGGACCCTCCCAAGCCTGTCTGGCGCAAATGCACCGGTCATGTTGGCATTCCTCCGTAACGGCGACCCGGGGGAGGAAGAGACCGGCGACGGTGCCCGCAACCAACATATCGACTGCCGGGTTAGGCGGCCGGGACGGAGCCGATGTCGATGGTGGTTACGGAACGGCCTGGCCATGAAGGTCAGGTCATAACGTCAGATGAACTTCACTTCCAGAATTTCGTACGATCGGTCGCCGCCGGGCGCGGGCACCGAAATGGTATCTCCGATCTTCTTGCCGATCAGCGCCTTGGCAAGCGGCGAGGAGATCGACAGCCGAGCGGCTTTAATGTCGGCCTCATAGACGCCGACGATCTGGTAGGTGGCTTCCTTGTCCGTCTCCTCGTCGATCAGCTTGACGTGGGCGCCGAATTTCACGTGGATGCCGGATAGGGTTGACGGGTCGATGATCTCCACGCCGCCAACGATCTCCTCGAGTTCTTGGATGCGTCCCTCAATGAAAGACTGACGTTCGCGTGCGGCATGGTACTCGGCGTTTTCGGACAAATCGCCATGTGACCGCGCCTCTGCGATGGCGCGAATGATCGCTGGCCGCTCCTGCGACTTCAATGTCCGCAGTTCCTCTTCCAACCGCCGCAACCCTAGGGCCGTCATCGGAAACTTCTGCACGGGTTGGTCCTTCAATCCTCGATCTACTCGGGTACGTCATGTGGCACCGCCGCGGCCGGGTCCTCCCCTACCGCGGCGCTGGCTCAAAACGAACCGCGAAAGTAAGACTGTAACGGCGCAACTTCAAGCGTTCCCGCTTTTAATGCTGCGATTGCGTGCACCGCGGCGCGGGCACCCGCCAGGGTTGTGTAATGCGGCACGAAGTGAGTTAAAGCGCTGCGGCGAATAGCGAAGCTGTCGGCCACCGACTGCGGGGTGGAGGCGGTGTTGATAACCAACTGAACCTCTCCGGACCGGATCGCATCGACACAGTGGGGCCGGCCCTCCAGCACCTTGTTGACCACTGTGACCGGAAAACCCGCCTCGCGAATACGCGCGGCGGTGCCTTTTGTTGCCAGGATGAGGAAGCCCATCTCGTGTAGGCGGCGGGCGAGTGTGGGCAGGCCCTTCTTGTCGGCATCCTTGATCGAAAGGAATACCGTTCCCGCCATCGGCAGGATGACACCCGCACCGAGCTGCGCTTTCGCGAACGCGCGCTCAAAGCTCGCGTCCAGGCCCATAACCTCGCCGGTGGATTTCATCTCCGGGCCGAGGATCGTGTCCACGTTGGGAAAGCGGGCGAACGGAAACACCGCCTCCTTGACCGCGACGTGCGGCGCGATTAAATCATCATCCAGCTCGAAGTCGGAGGCCAGTTTGGCGCCGGCCATCACGCGGGCGCCGATCTTGGCGACGGGGACGCCGGTGGCCTTGGCGACGAAAGGGACGGTCCGGGAAGCGCGCGGGTTAACTTCCAGCACGTAGATCGTATCGTCCTTGATCGCATACTGCACGTTCATCAGCCCAACGACCTTGAGCGCCTTGGCCATCGCCTCGGTTTCGGACTTCAGCTCGGTGATCATGGCTGGGGACAGGGAGTAGGGGGGCAGCGAGCACGCGGAATCGCCGGAGTGGATCCCGGCTTCCTCGATGTGCTCCATGACGCCGGCGACATAGACGGTTTCGCCGTCGCAGATGCAATCGACGTCGACCTCGATCGCATCGTTGAGATAGCGGTCGATCAGCACCGGGTTGTCGCCCGACACCCGGACCGCTTCGCGCATGTATCGATGCAGGCCGGCCCGGTCGTAGACGATCTCCATGGCTCGACCGCCCAGGACGTAGCTGGGCCGGATAACAACCGGATAGCCGATCCGTTCGGCGATGGCGTCGGCCTCGTCGGCCGACCGAGCGATGCCGTTGTCCGGCTGGAGCAAGGCAAGTCGCTGCAAAAGCTGCTGGAAGCGCTCGCGGTCCTCGGCCAGATCGATGGCATCGGCGGAGGTGCCGAGGATCGGGATACCCTCGCGTGACAGCGCCTGCGACAGCTTTAGGGGCGTTTGACCGCCGTACTGAACGATGCAACCAAGGACGGTGCCATTATCCTGCTCACGGCGGACAAGGGCGATGACGTCTTCCTCGGTCAGCGGTTCGAAGTAGAGCCGGTCGGAGGTGTCGTAGTCGGTGCTGACGGTTTCCGGATTGCAGTTGACCATGATGGTCTCGAACCCGGCATCTTTCAGAGCGTAGGCCGCGTGAACGCAGCAGTAGTCGAACTCGATCCCCTGGCCGATGCGGTTGGGACCGCCGCCGAGAATGATGATTTTCGTCCGTCCGGTCGGGTCGGATTCGCAAACCGGCGTGCCATAGCCGCCCTCGAACGTCGAGTACATGTAGGGCGTGTTGGAGGCGAACTCGGCCGCGCAGGTATCGATCCGCTTATAGACCGGGGTGACGCCAAGTGTCGCCCGAGCGCGCTGAATGTTAGCCGGGTTGGTGTTCGTGAGTTCGGCGAGGCGCTTGTCGGAAAAGCCAAGCGCCTTGAGGCGGCGCAGCGCTCCGGCTTCCCGCGGCAGACCGTTGGCGGCAACGTCCCGTTCGGCAGCGACGATGCGTTCCAGTTCGCGCAAGAACCACGGGTCGAATTTCGTCGTGGCGTGGATGTCTTCGACACTCAGGCCAGCGCGTAGCGCCTGCGCAGCCATCAGCAGACGGTCCGGCGTGGGGGAGGAGAGAGCTGCGCGGAAGGCGTCGGGGCCGCCATCGCCGGGGGGTTCGACCGGGTCCAGGCCGGACAGCCCGGTTTCCGTACTGCGAAAACCCTTTTGCAGGGCTTCGGCGAAGGAACGCCCGATAGCCATGGCCTCGCCCACCGATTTCATTGACGTGGTCAGGAGCGCCGGGGTACCAGGGAATTTTTCGAAGGTAAAACGAGGGATTTTCACCACGACGTAGTCGATGGTCGGCTCGAAACTTGCGGGCGTGACCATGGTGATGTCGTTGGTCAACTCGTCGAGCGTGTAACCGACGGCCAACTTGGCCGCGATCTTGGCAATCGGGAAGCCGGTGGCCTTGGAGGCCAACGCAGAGGATCGGGAAACGCGGGGGTTCATCTCGATGACGACCATGCGCCCGTCGGCCGGATTAAGGCCAAACTGCACGTTCGATCCTCCGGTATCGACGCCGATTTTGCGCAGGCACGCGATAGAGGCGTCGCGCATGATCTGGTATTCTTTGTCGGTCAACGTCAGGGCCGGGGCAACGGTGACGCTGTCGCCGGTGTGGATACCCATCGGATCGACGTTCTCGATCGAACAGACGATAATGCAGTTGTCCGCGCTGTCGCGGACGACTTCCATTTCGTATTCTTTCCAGCCGAGCACCAATTCTTCTATCAGCACTTCTGTGCTGGGGGAGGCTTCGAGCCCGCCTGCGACAATCTGCTCAAACTCTTCCTTGTTGTACGCGATGCCGCCGCCAGTGCCACCCAACGTGAAGCTGGGCCGAATGACGGCGGGGAGGCCCGTGGTGGCGAGGGCAGCGCGGGCTTCCTCGAGCGAGTGGGCGATCGCGGAGCGTGGCAATTCGATGCCGATTTCAGCCATCGCGTCGCGAAATTTTAGCCGGTCCTCGGCCCGGTCGATGACCTCAGCCTTCGCCCCGATCAACTCGACCCCGTGCCGCGCCAGAGCACCATTGTCGAATAGTTTCATCGCGGTGTTGAGCGCGGTTTGGCCGCCCATGGTCGGCAGCAGGGCGTCTGGTTGCTCGCGGGCAATGATTTTTTCGACGATCTCGGGGGTGATCGGCTCGATATAGGTGGCGTCCGCGAGGCCAGGGTCGGTCATAATGGTAGCGGGGTTAGAGTTTACCAGGATGACGCGGTAACCCTCGGCTTTCAGCGCTTTGCAGGCCTGAGCGCCAGAGTAGTCAAACTCGCACGCTTGGCCGATAACAATCGGTCCCGCGCCGATGATCATGATGGAGTGGATGTCAGTGCGCTTGGGCATGGATCAGCCGCCAATTGTTAGTCAGTTGTCAGAAGAGATATCTGACGGAACGTCATTGCGATTGCCCAGACAGTCGCGTGCGGCTGTAACTCCGGCAGGAGTCAGTTCCAGATGCCACTGGCATTGGAGAGCGCCCTCGGAAAGGCGAATCGGCTCGCGTATGAGACCCTGGCTTAGGCAGTGGGCAATCGCATCGCAGAATGTCTCATAGTCGACCGCGGCGGTGCCCGCGAGAGCAACGAAACGCAGATAACCAGCTTCGACCGTCGCCTCGATGATGGCGTGGCGAAAGGCCACCGTAAGTAAAAGTCTGATCGCATCCATCAGCGCACGCGAGCGTCCGCCGTCAGATCATAACTTATGTCCATCTCACGGCCGACGTTTCCATCATCCCCACAAACCGCTTGAACAGATAATGGCTGTCGGACGGCCCGGGGCTCGCCTCCGGATGGTACTGCACCGAGAACGCCGGCCGGTCAGTGCTGGCGATTCCCTCATTGGAGCCGTCGAACAGCGACACATGGGTCACCTTCGCATTCGCTGGCAGCGAATCCGCATCGACTGCGAACCCATGGTTCTGGCTGGTGATAGACACCTTCCCGGTCGCCAGATCCTTCACCGGCTGGTTCGCGCCACGATGACCGCGCTCTAGCTTGTAGGTCTTGGCGCCCAGCGCGAGGGCAAGCAGTTGATGGCCGAGGCAAATGCCGAAGACCGGCACGCCGCTGTCGAGCACCTCCCGCAGCACGGGCACCGCATAGACGCCCGTTGCGGCCGGATCGCCAGGGCCGTTGGACAGGAACACGCCGTCCGGTTTGTGCCGTAGTATGTCATCGGCTGTCGCCGTCGCCGGCACCACCGTGACCCGGCAGCCCACCGAGGCAAGGCAGCGCAGGATGTTTTGTTTCGCGCCGTAATCCACCGCCACGACGTGGTATTTCGGCTCCGATTGCCTGCCGAAGCCGGTGGGCCAAGACCAAGCTGTCTCGTCCCAGCTATAGGTCTGGCGGCAGGTGACCTCTTTGGCGAGATCCATACCTTCCAACCCTGGCCAGTCGGCGGCCTGGGCACGTAAGGCCTTCAGATCGAAGCCGCCGTCCGGCGGAAAAGCCAGCACGCCGGTGGGCGCGCCGCCGTCTCGGATCCGAACCGTCAAGGTCCTGGTGTCCACTCCGGCGATCCCGGTGATCCCATGGGCGCGAAGCCAAGCCTCTAACCTTTGGGTGGAGCGCCAGTTGGATGGTTCGGTGATATCCTGCTTTACGACGAGGCCGCGGGCGGCGATGGTCGTCGCCTCGATATCCTGGGCGTTGGTGCCAACGTTGCCGACGTGCGGGAAGGTAAAGGTGATGATCTGGCCGGCGAAGGATGGGTCCGTCAACGTTTCTTGATAACCGGTCATGCCGGTGCTGAAGCAGACTTCCCCGACAGAACGAGCCATAGTCGTATCGGAGGCATTTGTATTGGCGCCGAACCCGCGGCCCCAGAACAGGCTGCCATCCGCAAGCACCAGAACGGCCGTAGCGCCTGCCGGGACGGTGTCAGTCGCGTATTGCATCGGGGCACTCGCCTGATGGGGTAAAACGGTTTGCAGGTCGGCCATGGTCAGGCCCGTGGCCGCCATCACCGCGGGCCAATGACGGGACGGGATCGCTCGGCTTTGGCGCCATTTGCGTACAGCCTCGGTTCCCACGCCGGCCAACCGGGCCGCAGCATCCGCCCCACCGAGACGATCTATGATATGATCAATCGAAATCGGCATACCGGGTAATGTATGGGAATAAAATTCCCACTACAACCGCCCAGCGGGTCGATTGGGAATTTTTTTCCGGGAGAAAGGCCCCATGTATAAGACCAAGCCAATGATGACGGGCGGGTGCCAGTGTGGCGCCGTACGGTATGCTCTGTTCGAGATGCCCGAGTCGACGATTTGCCATTGCCGAATGTGCCAGAAGGCCGTAGGCGGCCCGTTCGCGGCGCTATGCAAGGTACCGACGTCCCGGTTTGCCTGGACTCGCGGCGAGCCGGCCAGCTTCAAGAGTTCATCGGTCGCCGAACGGCATTTTTGCTCGGCTTGCGGCACGCCGTTGACGTTCGGCTATCTTGACGGAGATGCGATCGAGGTTACCACCGGTAGCTTGGACGAAGCCGCTAAAGCGCCGCCCACAAAGAATTTCGGCATCGAGGCTCGGCTGCCCTGGCTCGAGTTGCTCATGCCTGGCCGACTTCTGGAGACCTCAACGGCCGAGAGCAGCAGCGCGACACGCGAGGTGATCAGCCGCCAACATCCGGATCACGACACGTAGTTCGGCTGAGGTTTCCGCAGTATAGGGTAATTCTGCTCGGGAGCGCCGTGATGACACTGAGGACGCAGTTCGTCGATCAGATGAAGGCTTCGATGAAGGCTGGCGATTCAGCTCGAACTTCGTCGTTGCGTATGATTATGGCCAAGCTGAAGGACGCTGACATTGCATCCCGGCCCAAGGGCGTCGATCAAATACCGGATGAGGAAATCGCCTCGATGCTGCGCGGCATGGTGAAGTCCCGGCGCGAATCGGTCGACCTCTACACGAAGGGCAATCGTCCGGAACTCGCCGCGAAGGAAGCGGCGGAGATCGCGGTGATCGAGAGCTTCCTACCGTCCCAACTGGATGCAGCGGCGATAGAGCGGGCGGTGGCCGACGCGGTTGCGGAGACCGGGGCGAGTGGTATCAAGGACATGGGGAAGGTCATGGCGGCGCTGAAGGCGCGGCATGCGGCGGCCCTAGACATGGCCAAGGCCGGACCAATCGTCAAAGCGCGGCTTGGCGGCTGACCACGGAATAATTGCAACATGGCTCTGCCGACCAGCTTCACGGACGAACTTCGCGTTCGGGTCCCCGTCCCGTCGGTGGTTGGGCGACGGGTGCGGCTGGCCCGGTCGGGCAAGATGTGGAAAGGGTGCTGTCCGTTCCATGGCGAGAAGTCGCCAAGCTTCTACGTATACGACGATCACTACCACTGCTTCGGCTGCGGCGCGCATGGCGATGCGATCAGCTTCGTCATGCAGAGCCAGGGCCTGTCCTTCATCGAAGCCGTCACCCAACTGGCGGCCGAAGCAGGTTTGGAGGTGCCGAAATCCTCGCCGGGGGCCGCTGAGGCGGAACGCCGGCGGCTGGACGTCGTCGGCGTGCTGGATTCTGCACAGGTGCATTATCAGCGACGCCTGGCGCTTCCCGAAGGCAAAGCGGCGCGTGACTACCTGCTGGACCGCGGACTGACCGAGGAGACCGTCACACGCTTCGGTCTCGGGTGGGCCGGCGAGCGCGGCGCGCTGACAGCGGACCTATCTCGGCAAGGGATCGATAGCGAACAGCTTACCGAGGCGGGACTGATTCGGCGTGACGAGGAAACCGGTCGCAGCTTTGAACTGTTCACGCAGCGGGTTATGTTTCCAATTCGGGACCGCCGCGGCAAAATCGTCAGCTTCGGTGGTCGCATTTTGGGGGCAGGCCAGCCGAAATATGTGAACGGGCCCGAAACGTCGGTGTTTTCCAAACGCCGCAATTTATACGGCCTCGATTTCGCCCGCGATAGTGTGCGGAACGGCGCCACGCTGGTCGTGGTTGAAGGTTATATGGACGTCATCGCCACCGCCCAAGCCGGATTCACCGCTGCTGTCGCGCCTTTAGGTACGGCACTGACGAACGAGCAGCTTGAGGAACTGTGGCGAATCTCGCCCTGCCCAGTGCTCTGTTTTGACGGCGACGCGGCGGGTGTGCGCGCTGCGTCCCGGGCGATGGAGTTGGCGCTGCCGATGCTGATGCCAGAACGGTCTCTGAAGTTTGCCACCTTACCAAGCGGAGACGACCCCGACAGCCTGGTGCGCAAGGGCGCTGGGCTGTTTCAGGCAGTGCTGGACGCCGCTCGCAAGCCGGCCGACGCCCTCTATGACATGATCATCGGGGAGGTGGGCGACAGAACCGCGGAACAGCGTGCTGCCGCGCAGTCGCGCTTTGAGGAAGCTGCCGGACGAGTGGCAGATAAGGCTCTCTCATGGGAATACCGCCAGGAGCTGCGAAAGAAGTTTCGTGAAAATCATCTTCCGCGCCGATGGGATGGCAACCGGGGCAGGCGGCGGGATTCTCTTGGGATCGCAAGTGGCTTGCGGGCGCCGCGCCCGGTGCCCCGTCAAGATAGTGCTGCGGCCGAGCGGGCACGGATCCTGACGGCGATCGTCCTACGGCACCCGTTTCTGTTGCACGACGTCGGTCACGCGTACCTTTCGTTGACCATCGATCCGGCGTTGGCGCGGCTGCGACAGGCCGTCGAAATTTGGGTGGAAAGCGCCCAAACCCTTGACTCGGCGGGCCTGATGGACCACCTCACGAAATCTGGATTTGAGCATGACGTGCAGTGTGCATTGGCGGAAGCGCCGATGCCCCTACCCGCGTGCGCCTCGTCGAAGGCGATGCCAGCCGAAGCGGAACTGGGGTGGTGGCATATTTTTGGCTTTCTCAACGAGGAACTGTTGCGCGAGGAAGTCGCTTTGGCCGAAGCAGAGGCAGCCCGCAATCTGACCCCGGAGACATGGCGTCGGCAGAAAGCGTTGGTCGAGGCATTGGCGAAAATTCGTAGCGGTGAACCCGACGGGGTCGGATTTGTCGATGCTCAATAGGTTTGGGTCTGCGGCGTGCGCGCGTCACGGCCCGTCGGATGAAGGAGTTCCCTGATGGCCACGAAGCCGATGGTCGCCGGCGGCGACACCGCCACGGCGGAGCAGGATGCCGAAACAACCCTGTTGGATGTGACCGCGGCTGGGGTCAAGCGGTTGATCGCGAAAGGCAAGGAACGCGGCTACATCACCTTCGATGAGTTGAATGCGATTTTGCCGCCGGACCAGAACAGCTCCGAACAGATCGAAGACGTGATGGCCAATTTCTCGGAAATGGGCATCCAGGTCGTCGAGAGCGAGGAGAACGAGGAAGGCGATCTTCCCATCGCCAAGGTGGAAAAGCCCGAGGAAGAGGAAGCGGAGGAGCAGACCGGCAACGTCGATGAGGCAAGCCTCGGTCGCACTGACGATCCCGTGCGGATGTACCTGCGCGAGATGGGCAGTGTCGAACTGTTGTCGCGTGAGGGCGAAATCGCCATCGCAAAGCGGATCGAAGCTGGCCGCGACATGATGATCAACGGGCTGTGCGAGAGCCCGCTGACCTTCGCGGCGATCATCACCTGGCACGAACAGCTCAAAGCCGGGCGAATGCTGTTGCGCGACATCGTTGATTTGGAAGCGACCGAAGGGGCCGGAGCGCCAGCGGTCGACGTGAGCGGATCTCACGAGGTTCCTACCGAGGGTTTTGCTGCGAACGACGATATGGACGCCGACGATGAGGATGGCGGCCCCAGCATGTCGCTGTCGGCGTTGGAGGAGAAGCTGAAGCCGGAGGTCCTGGCGAACTTCGAGGAAATCGAAAACCTGAACAAGAAGCTGCACAAGATGCAGCACCGCCGGCTCGAGACGATTACCAGTGGCGAGGAAATGAGCACCCGGTCGGAAAAGGGCTACGAGAAGATCCGCGAGGAACTGGTCGAGAAGGTCGGCCAGGTGCAGCTGCACAACAACCGAATCGAGGAACTGGTCAGCCAGTTGAAGCTGCTCAACCAGCGCCTGACGACGCTGGAAGGCCAACTCATGCGTATGGCCGAAAGCTGCAAGGTCAACCGCGAGGACTTCCTGAAGCACTACCGCGGGGCGGAACTAGATCCGAACTGGCTGGACCGCGTGGGGCGCCTGCCCGGCAAGGGCTGGAAGGTGTTCGTCATCAAGCACCCGGACGACATTAACAAGATCCGCGGCCAGATCTCTGCGGTTGCGACCGATGCCAGCCTACCGATCGCTGAGTTCCGGCGGGTTTACATGACCGTTTCCCGCGGCGAACGGGACAGCGCGCGGGCTAAGAAGGAAATGATCGAGGCGAACCTGCGCCTGGTAATCTCCATCGCGAAGAAATACACCAATCGTGGACTACAATTTCTGGATCTGATTCAGGAAGGCAATATCGGCCTGATGAAGGCGGTGGACAAATTCGAGTATCGGCGCGGGTACAAGTTCAGCACTTATGCAACGTGGTGGATTAGACAGGCGATCACCCGTTCCATCGCAGATCAGGCGCGCACCATCCGTATCCCCGTTCATATGATCGAAACGATCAACAAGCTGGTGCGGACATCGCGGCAGATGCTGCACGAGATCGGGCGCGAGCCGGCGCCGGAAGAACTGGCCGACAAGCTGGGGATGCCGCTGGAGAAGGTTCGCAAGGTGCTGAAGATCGCTAAGGAACCGATCAGCCTGGAGACGCCGATCGGCGACGAGGAAGACTCGCATCTGGGCGACTTCATTGAGGACAAGGCGGCGGTGATCCCGCTGGATGCTGCGATCCAGGCGAATCTGCGAGAGGCGACAACGCGCGTGCTGTCCTCGCTCACGCCGCGTGAAGAGCGCGTCCTCCGCATGCGGTTCGGAATCGGGATGAACACGGACCACACGCTGGAGGAGGTCGGCCAGCAGTTCAACGTTACCCGCGAACGAATCCGACAGATCGAGGCGAAGGCGCTGCGGAAACTGAAGCACCCGAGTCGGAGCCGGAAGCTCCGGAGTTTCTTGGATGACTAACGTGCTCGAGCAGTAACTGCTCGGCATTCGTAGTAACCCCCGCCGACGCCATTGCGTCAGACGCCGCTCGGGTGCGGCGGGCAGCCTAGGGTCAGATTAAGCTAAGTTCGGATTGTGACATTTCTGACGGGCCAGCAAACAATAAATGTTTGGCTCTGCTGCATCCCGAAGGCTAGATTTGGGTGAACCGTTAGGGCGGGTGCGAGCAGACAACCGATGCCGAATGACGATGCGACCAAGACACCAGACCGCGGTCATCAGCTGTTCTACGAAATCATTCAATCTGCGTCTGACCCTAATAGGCAATGGATGCTTATCGGAAAAGACCCCTTTGGCACTGAATATTGCCGAGTTGGATTCAAGAGATATGGCGACGCCTGGCAGGCTGCCGAACGTCGAAAATCGGACGCGGGTGAGTGCCAAGCAGATCTCCAAGCTTGGGCAGCCCAGCGGGAGGAATTTCGACCCAGCGAATATAATGGCGACATTCTGACATGGTCCGAACGACAGTCATCGTTGCTGCGGCGCCTCACCGCGGGGGAGGAGGTTATTGACGAAATCGACTGGGAAAACGTCATTGAAGAGGTAAGGTCCGCGGGACGACGCCGATTGGCCGAGCTTAAATCCCTGCTCGTTCAGGAACTGGCCGCTGTCCTGAAGGCTTGGGCATGGCCTCAGTCGTCCGAAGTTCCGCGTTGGAAAGCCCAAGCTTTGGGCTTTCAGAGCGAGGCTGCTGAGATCATCACGCCGAACATGCGGCGGCGGATCGATATCAACGAGTTCTATTTTAAGGCGATCCGATCCCTGCCCCAGTCGATCGACGGAGAGGAGCCGCCGATGTTTCCGACGGAATGTCCTATGACCATCGACGATCTGCTGGGGGAATTTGCTGTAGAACCACGGGAAGTGGCCGTCGTCGTTGCTGATACTCCGAAAAGCGGCATCTTACGTGGCAAGTAATCGCTCGCGTTACCCAATCCCCGCATAATCCCTGCCAGTTGCTGCCTCCGACGATCAATAGGGTGGCCACAAGCAAGGGAGTTTGCCATGCGCCTTATCTCAATCGGTGCCGCGGGAGGGACGCTGGGCCGGTTCGTGTTCGCCAGTGCCGTCCGCATCGCACTCAGCACCACGTTCTCGACACCACAGCCAACCGTCGCAGTCCAAGCGGCCATCCACACGTCAGCGCCGCTGCCCTCGCCTGCCGCATTTTCTGTCGACCCAGCAGAGAACAGAGGCAGCGCCGGGGCGGGCGACAATTCAGCCCTAACCTCGGATTTTGTTGGAGTTCAACCTGGACCCGGGTGGGGCTGAGGACGGGACGCACCGTGGTGAAAATAGCTATGTGTTTTCTCATCGCTACGTTAGCGTTGGTGATCGCGCTATTCGCTGGGGCGCTCGTCGCGCCTCGGACTGGCGAGTACTCTGGCCTCAGGATCGACCCCTGCGCGCTGGAAACTGGAGGCTGGAGCATGACAGATCCCGCCTGTTCGGAAATGCAGATAAAGATCACGTCCCGAACAACTGCAATGAGCAGTGTCTTTGAGCGGACTCGACGGCCGCTCTTATGACCCGGGCGTCGAGAAAAGCAGCCCGCGATCGATTAACATGGGCAGGATGAGGTTGGCGCCGAACCGGATGCAGAGTGATTTGGTTCACAGCGAACCTGTAGCCAGGGGTTTAGGAAGAGCGTTGTAAGTTTACAGGAGAGCTCTATGTCACATGTCACGGAAGCTGAACTCGTAGAGATCGTGCCGGATCTTCGGGCGATGGCCAGTGTCGAGGCGTCTGCCGAAGTGCGAGACGCGCTCAACCGGCTGGCGGATCGATACGCCGCGATGGCGGATGATGCCGTCTCCTCGTTCGGTGCATAAGTCCAATCGCTGAAATCCGCGTCTCTTTGCTGTCGCTTCCACCGCGCCTGGCAAAGGCTAGGGCCTGCGCATTTACCATCGTTTCGTCTGGGGCGCTACGCTGATGGGGCCAAACCGAGCATACACCGACCGGAAGATCCAGGATCTGGAAGCGTTGATGGTCGGCAGTCCCGAGGCAGCGTTGACAAAGAAAGGTGGCGATCATCGGGCCTGTGGTGCCGCCGGACCGGCCGGCTCTGCTGGCGTGTTTGGCAGGATAAGTGGTGATCGACCTGGCTGGGATTTCTGAACTACGGGCCCATCCTGAAATTGAGTATGAGGCCCTGTGCTAGTGAGTTGCTGCAGGCGACCGTTGGGGCAGCCCGCATTAGGTGTTTCCGGTGGGTCCTGGCGGGTGCGCCGTTGGGCGCTCCGCGCTAGCCGAACTATCTGAATGCATAGACTTCAAGGGCATTGTCGCGGAACAGCATACGCTTCTCGCCTTCGGTCATCTGAAACTTGAAGGCCAGATGGGGGTCGTCGAAATCCCAGTGCGGGTAGTCGCTGGAATAGATCATTCGGTCCCAGCCGATCCACTCGAACACACGCCGGAGATCGTCCGGACGTTCCGGTTCCTCCACCGGTTGGGTGGCGAACCAGAGATTGGTCCTCATGTATTCTGAAGGCTTGCGCTTCAGATCCGGCACCTCATCGCGCATCTTCGCCCAATGCGCGTCAAGCCGCCAGCCGAGTTGCGGGGCCCAGGCGAAGCCCCCCTCGATCAGTACGACCTTCAGTTTGGGAAACGCTTCGAAGACACCTTCGAGGATCATACTTGCCGCCTGGTTCTGCATGGAGTGCACCAGGACGTGGTGGTCCTCGATATAGAATTGCGGCCAGCCGCCGGCGGAGGGCGCGTTGCTTTGAGTGCCCCCGACATGCAGACCGATGGACAGGTTGTTCGCCTGAGCAGCGGCGAAGATCGGCCAGTACCGGCGACGCCCTACCGGCTCCGATGTTTTGGAGCCAAGCTGGATTTGGGCAAATCGCCAATCGCCGGCCCGCTTTTCGATTTCCTTAACGGAGGCTTCCGGATCATCCGAGGGGATCAGGATCGAAGCGCGCAGTCGGGGCTCAAGCTCAACGAAGTCGTTGGCCTGCCAGTCATTCATTGCGCCACAGAGCGCCGCCGCCTCATCGAGATTTCGAGACGTGTTGCCGCCGAGCAGTGGCTCCAGCACACCGTAGGCGATATTATAAGGATCGAGGAGTTGGTTACGAATGAAATCGACGTCCGAGCCGGGCGGCCCGCCGTTGGGCGGCCAGGCATCACGACGGCAAGTGTTGGGTGAGAATCTCGGGTAGGTGCCACGATCCGCGTAAGGGCCGCAGTTAAATTTCCCGTATTCGGCTAGATGTTTGCGCCAGCGTGCGGACAGATAGGCGTCCAGCGCACCCGCCTTTGGATACGGGTGGACGTCGCAGTCGATGATACCCAGCCTGCTGTCGGCGGGTCGCGGCCGGATATCGACGGGTGCGTTCATTGCACGGTCTCCTGCAGGCGGGGATAGGTTTCCAGCGGGTTGTCCACGCGCATTTTGCGCTGAAGATCGGCGGACAGGCCAGGCGGGACGATGGCATTGCCCTCGAATTGCCAGTGCGGGTAGTCGGATGCGAACAGCAGCATGTGGTCGGCGTCGATCTGCTCGATGATGCATTCGACCGCTTCACGGTCGGGCGCATCGAAGGGTTGTATCGTCAGACGAATGTTTTCCCGGATGATCTCGGCGGGGGAGCGGTTGACCCAGGGAACCTCGGCGCGCACGCCGCGCCAGGTTTTTATCGCCCGCCAGATAAAGCCAGGGAGCCAGGTGACACCGGATTCCAGCAGGACGAATTTCAAATCGGGGAATTTGTTGAACACGCCGTTGGAGATAAGGCTGAGGAGTTGATCCTCGAACGTCTGGGACTGGGCGACGTAATCGTGCAGGTAGTGCGAGGGCCATCCGGTTGCGGTCGGGGCGTGCCGGTACATGCTGCCCGCATGAATGCCGACTGGCAGGCCGTGTCTCGCAGCCGCCTCCCAGATCGGCCAGTAATACGAGCGCCCGAGCATCAATTCACAGGCGACCGGGATCAGGACTTGGACAAAACGGCGGTCGCCGGCGCAACGGTCGATTTCTTGCGCTGCCAGCAGGGGCGCCTGCGCTGGCACAACGATGGACGCGCGCAGGCGTGGTTCCTCGTCGAGCCAATGTTCCCTGATCCAGTCGTTGACCGCGGAACAGATAGCGGCGCCCATGCTCTCACTGACGGCAACCTGACCGCCGGTAAGCGGATTGCATATGGCGGTGGCGATGCCGAACGTCTCCAAGACCTGACTGCGCATGGCGTCGAGACTGGCACCGGGGCGCTGGCCTTTGACACGCCAGTCCGGGCGGCAAGTGATTGGGGCATTCAGGGGATAGGACATCATGTCGAAGCCGTCGATGCCGCGGGAGACGAATGACTCCTGCCAGAATTCGTTCATGTAGGGCAGCAGCGTCTTGATATCCGGGACGCCCGGATGGACATCGCAATCGATCGTATCGGCAGCCATGGTTTTCTCCGGTCCAACTATGAGAGGCTCCGGTTTTCGAAGTCAAATCGCCACTGCCTGACCGGAGCGCTCCTTTGACGTCTGACAAAACCCTATCGGCCACGCGATGTTGGGCGGCCTTTGACGATCATGGCTCAGTTGGCGCGATGTATCGGCAGACGGCTTTAGCATTTCCAAGAAATTTTCGCTTTCTCGCCTCGGTCGAGCCGTGAGCGGTTATGTGACGGAAGCCGGCGCCGAGCCCAGCCAACCTCGACCCAGATAAACCGGTCTCTCGAGCGTGGTGGAATTAGCTCGGGGTAAAGTTTCGCCGCTCCCGTGCCGCCTTGAAACCGGCGACGAAACGGGCAAGCGTGCCGGAGGTCTGACCACGCGGCAACATTACTTCAACGAGTTGAAACCGTCCGCGCGTGGCGTACGCGGCTTCTAGGGCGGTAGCCAGTTCGCGACGGGTGCCGACCCGCACGCCATCCCCGCCTAGCGGCCCAGCAAGCTCGGCGAAGCGCCAGTCGTCCAGGTCGTTGAACCGGCTCTCCGGTTGGAACACGCGCAGCATCTCCCAACTCATGTTGTTGAACACTACTACGATCGGGTCCCAGCCGTAGCGTCGGCAATTGCCGAGCTCGAACCCGGTCATCTGGAACGCACCGTCACCGACCATGATCAGCGGCCGGGTACCGGTCGCCACGCACACGCCGAGGCCGGCGGGCACGCCATAGCCCATGCCGGCGTAATACCCGGGAGCGACCAGATTCGTGTTGGCGATTTCCATAGCGGTGAACAGGCAGTCGCCGATATCCGCCGCGATCGGCATGGCGCCGTGCGCTGCAAAGAGGTCGTTGATTGCGGCTGCGACGTCTGACGGCTCGATTGGACCGTCCTCCGCGCGCAGGCGGCTCGGCCGGAGCGGAGCGGCGGGCGGGAACGACGGACCTGTCGCTCCGCCTGCCCGGACGAGCAGCGCATCGACCAACGCGTCGAGAGGGATTTCGGCATAGGTGTGATGCCCAACGCGCACTTTGCGGTCGAGCGCCAGGATCGCGTGGCGCATGTCGATTTTGCGGTGGGATACTGCGAAATTCGTGTCGGACAAAATGACGCCGAGCAGGAGCAGGCCGTCACTGTCCTCGACCAGGGCGGTGATCTCTGGGTCTCCGGCAGCGCCGAGATAGCTGCCGCGGACCAGATCGGGATGCGCGGACAGCAGGCCGCGCCCCATGAAACTCGTCACAACCGGCAAGTCCAGCTTCCGCGCCAGCCGCGCGACCTTGTCTTCCACACCGTAGCGGCGGGTCTCGACATCCACCATCAGCACCGGGCGGGAGGCGGCACGCAGGCGGGCGATGACCTCGTCGGCGCATTCGCCGAGGACGTCAGGATCGGCCGGCCGCAGCGGCAGAGTCTCGACCGCCCCGATCTCCGTGCCCACCAGATCGCGCGGCAACTCGATATAGACGGGAAGCGAAAATTCGCGGGCGCTGCGCAGCACCCGCGCGATCTCGGCCGGCGCGCGTGCGGGATCATCTAGAATCGCCTGATCGCAGGTAATCTCGCGAAAGATGCGTGATTGCGTATCGATCGCCCGCGACATGTGGTGGAGTTGCCATCCCGCGGCGCGCTCCGCGACCCCCGGCGCGCCGGAGACGACCACGACCGGCGAGCGTTCGGCATAGGCGCCTGCAATCGAATTCACGAGGTTGAACGCCCCGGCGCCCCAAGTTGCGACGGCAACGGAGATGGACGCGTGGAACCGTGCCGCCGCATCGGCCGCGAAACCGACCGCCGGTTCGTGGCTGAGCGTATAGAATGGCAGCGTACCGCTTTCCTCGATCACCTTGAAGAACGGCAGGACGAAGTCGCCGGGAATGCCAAACATTTCCTTGGCGCCGTGATCGCGGAGAGCGTCAAGCAGGGCGCGGCCGAGAGCTGGCATGAGAGACCCCTAAATTGTTGATTGCTTCTAATGCAGTTTCCTTCAAGTTTTTAGAGCAACATTAGCCTGAAAGAAACAGCCAGGCTTTCAAAGTTGCTCATGAAACCAATCAGCTGGAGCGCGCTGACTGTTCACGGTCAGCCTGAATGAGCTCTGGCAGCTCAGCTCGAGATTTGCCCGTCTTCGCCTTCGTTCCTTGCTCCCCCGGTCCTGCCCGCAACGCGGGCGATCACCTCGTCGATCCGGGACAGGAACAGCTTCAGGATTGGTGACCTGTTCGTCTTCTGGAAGCCGATCACCAGATCGATCGTCGGCGTCTCGCCTTCTAACGGACGGCTAGTGACGGACCAGGGCAGGAAGTTGCGGGCATACCGTCGCACGCTCACCTTGGCAGACGCTCGGTGAAACCGCAACATTTGTCATCTTTGTGGGGAAGCTCAACACCCAGGCTAAGAGGTGATACCCGTTGATCCCGGCTACTCGAGATTCGGAAAGGCGCGCCAGTTCGATCGGGACAAGCCGTTTGGGGCAGCAAGCGTCCGCACAAATAACGATTATCATGGTCAACGTTCAAACGAGAAAGGAGCGCATAGCTGCGCTCAATAGTGGCGATGCTCTGTGCGATCGCTTGATCGATGGCATCCATGTTCACCGGTGCAGGCACGTAAGGTCGTTTCGTCATGTCATCCGAAATGCCATGACCGGCTAGGAAAGTTCAACGAAAGAGAGATGCACATCACTCACATTTGAGTGAGTGAAATTTGCTATCAGGCAAAATAGACACGCCATATTTCGCCGGAAAGATCTACAAACAAACGGGGCTTCATGCGTCGATCCGCCTACTCGTGCACAGAGAACGTTCAGGACGTGGCCTGTTGCGTTTTTAGGCCGAGTTTCCCTCTTTTGCTGAACGTAAGGGACTGAAATACATCCATCATTCATCGAATTACCCCTCCGCTACTGGGCACGTTTGATACCCAGGAGGTCGAACGCCTTCTGCTGAACCGGGGTTGGCCGGGTCAGCACGGTGAGCGGATAGTGCGGCGTGATCGCGGTGGTGATGGTGTTGCGCGCCAGCGTTGCCAGATCGGCCAGCAGCGAGTGGAAGCTATGCACTGGCAGACCATCTTCGGTCAGCCCGGTGGTCTGCTTCTTCATCGCGGCCTTCGAACGCTGCGCCTGTGCCACCACGCTCCGACGCTGCGCTTCGGCTGCCTCCTTGTCCGTGTCGTCGAACAGCATCGGCGCCAGCTTCTGGCGCATATGCCATTCGAGATAATAGGCCAGCATGCAGAGAAACACGTGCGCCCGGACCCGATCCTCCAGTCGGTGGTACACCGGTCGGACGTGCAGATCGACGGTCTTGATGCAGCGAAAGCCCCGCTCCACCAGGCTCAAGGATTTGTAGCTGCGCACCGTCTCCGCGTCGCCGAGCGTGTCCTCAGCCAGACTGGTGCGCACGACGTAGATGCCGTCGGTGGCAGCCTCGGCGGCGATCGCGTCGGTCTTTCGGGCGAAGCTGAGGCCGGCGTCGGTGATCTCCAGATCGAAATGCTTTTTCATCTTGTGCGTGTTCAGCACCTCGCCGACCTTCAGCGCGATCTCGGCCGTCCCGCGCAGCGGATTTCGCTTGCGTTCGACCGCAGTCTTGATGCGCGCAAGGTCGTTCTCCGTCGCCGCCAGCAGGTCTTCGCGCTTGCGGCTGCGTTCGGTGGCGAGGTCGGGATTGCGGCAGACGATCAGCCGTTCGCCGGGAAAGTCGGGCGAGGTGATGGAGGCGATATCGCGCCGGTCGAACAGCGTGAGTTGCAACGCCCCGCTGTTCAGCAGTTCCTTGATCGCCGGAGCGCGCAACGCGGTGATCCAGTCCAGGCCTGCCGCTTTAAGGTCTTCGGTGATGCGCGCCTCGGTAATCATGCCGCGGTCGCCGACCAGCACGACACGATCGAGGTGGAAGCGCTGCTTCAGCTTCTCGATCTGTGGCGCCAGGGTTTTCGGATCGGCGGTGTTGCCGTCGAACACCTCGATTGCGACCGGACATCCGTCGGAGGCGCAGAGCAGGCCGTAGACGATTTGCAGTGTGCCTCTGCGGCCATCACGGCTGTAGCCACGCTTGGCCAGCGGACAGCATCGGCCCTCCATGTAGCTCGACGAGACGTCGTAGAGCACCAGCATGCCATTGGTCAGATGGCGTTTGGCCAGGATGGCTTCGAGGGCAGGCTGGCGCACCAGCAGCCAGTCGAGTGCGGCGTAGAGTTCGTTATCATCGACATCGCCGAGACCGAGCGCTTCGCCGAGGCTGGTGGACGCGGTGGCGGGCGAGAGTGCCCGTGCCGTGGCCAGCTTCGAGACCGGATCGAGGATGCGGCTGATGAGCATCGCCAGGACAAGGTCGCGGCATCGATTGCCGTCGGCGCCGAGGATGCCCTCGAGGCCGATCTTGCGGGCGGTCGCGACGGCCGCTGCGACGTGGCCGTGTGGCAGGCTGCGGATGACGGTGAAAGCATCGCGCCCGGCGGGGATGACAGTGCCCCCTTTGAGCACACCGCGCAGGCCTTCGACATGGGCAGTGGGCCAGTTGGAGAGGTTGCAGAGGGTGCGCTTACAAAACTTGCCGTTCTGGCGGTAAGTCTCGCGCAGGAGGATGGCAGGAGGCGAATTCCGGTTCGGGACGGCTTCGATATACATGGCCAAACAAAAGCCGATTCGGTTCCCTGGTATAAATCACCAAAGCGTGATTACATGGCCACGGCTCGGACAGTTCCATAACCATTCCGCCGGGATTTCCGCCGGTTTGATAGTATCAACAAGAGGGAAGCTCGGTTTAGGCTGCGGTAGTTGGGTTTTGAAGCCGCGTAATGTTTTACTGTGAAGATTTGTTTAGTTCGCCTGTGCCATCAGGCTCAGGTCTCCTCGCCCACGGCCTTGCGCTTTAGCAGCCGAAGACGCTCCTCCCCACCTGGAGTTTTGGGATCGAGTTCCATGACCTTTTGCCAAGCGGCATAGGCGCCTTTCCAGTCGTCTCGCGCGGCGGCGATATCAGCCAGAGTGCGGAACGCCGAGAAATCCCTGGGTTCCAGGCGCACGGTTTCCTCAAGGTCGTGGATCGCCCCGTTGACGTCGCCAGCGTGGTAGCGAGCGAGGGCACGCTGATGCCATGCCTCTCCCGCATCCGGCTGCAAGGTGATGGCATCGGAGAACGAGTCCACAGCCTCGTCAGTCTGGCCCGCCTCCAGCGACCGAATCCCACGGCTCATAAGCAAAGTGACGGCGGGGGAGCCGGCACGCACCCAGGTTTGTTCCAGTTGCCCTTCCAAAGCGGCGGCCGTCTGCTCATCCGGAGCGGCTTTCAGGGCATCGAGCAAATGGTCGATCGAGGCGCGCTTGTCCGCCGGCGTCTGCGCCTGAGCGACGGCGCACAGACCAAGAAAGCTCAACACCAGCCAAGGGCGGTCACGGGCCATGTCAGCCGGGGATCCCGGGTGGACGGGGGCCACCGGCCATCCAGTCCAGCAGTTCGACGGTATGCACGACCGGCACGGTATCGCCCGACAACTGCGTGATGCAACCGATGTTGCCCGCAGCGATCAGATCCGGCTTGACGGCTTTCAGGTTGCCCAGTTTGCGGGCGCGGAGGCGGCCAGCGATTTCCGGCTGCAACAGATTATACGTTCCGGCGGAGCCGCAGCAGATATGCGGCTCCCTGGGTTCGACGACCCGCAAGCCGGCGCGCGTCAGCAGGCCCTTGGGTTCGGCGGTGACCTGCTGGCCGTGCTGCAGGCTGCATGCGGAGTGATAGGCGACCGTCAGATCGGGTGCCTCCCGGGTTGGGGCATAGCCGAAGCGTGACAGAAACTCGGTAATATCCACTGCCAGCCCGGCAATCGTCTCGGCCCGTTCGCGCAACGGTTCGGCCTCCGTGCGGAACATGAAGCCGTAATTCTTCACCGTGGTGCCGCACCCGGAGGCGTTGATGACAACCGCGTCAAGCTCTGGTTCGCCGGTCCAAGCCTCGATATTCGCTCGGGCCAGGGTCATGGCGCGGTCGTGCTGACCGATGTGGTGGTTCAATGCGCCGCAACATCCGGCTCCTTTGGCGACCACCACCTCGACGCCGAGGCGGGTTAGCAACCGTATGGTGGCTTCGTTGATGCGCGGCATCAGCACTTGCTGAGCGCAACCGGTCAGCAAAGCCACGCGGGCCTTGCGCGGACCCTCGGCGGGATAGACGCGGGGTTTTTCTGTGGGGCTGCGGGATGGCACCGAGGCGGGCGCCAAGGACAGCATCGCGCGCATCCGTTGAGCCAGCATCGAGGGGCCGGGGATAAGGCGTGCCAACGGCCGAGCCAGCCGGGCGCTGGAGAGGGCGAGGCGGAACAGACCGGGACGCGGCAGCAGCAAACCGAGCGCGCGGCGTAGCAGACGCTCCGGCAGAGGGCGGCGATAGGTCTGCTCGATGTAGGTGCGGGCGTGATCGACCAGGTGCATGTAATTCACGCCCGACGGGCATGTGGTCATGCAGGACAGGCAGGACAGGCAGCGGTCGACGTGACGGACGACCTCCTCGGTGGCGGGACGGCCTGCCTCCAGCATGTCCTTGATCAGGTAAATGCGGCCACGCGGGCTGTCGAGTTCGTCGCCGAGCAGCAGGAAGGTGGGGCAGGTCGCGGTGCAAAAGCCGCAATGGACACACGTCCGCAGCACACCGTTGGACGACGCGGTGTCAGGGTCGCGAAGCTGTTCGGCGGTGAAGTTAGTTTGCATACCTACTCAGACGCTTTCTTGGGCCGCGCAAATTGCCGGGAGGCTGCCCGGGCGATCGGGAAAAGCCAGGAGCCGGTCTAATCGGAACGGGTTGTGACCAGGATCATCAGAAACTAGCTGAAAAGCACGCGGGCTGGACACTAGAAACGGGATGGTCACGATTTAACCAACGAGTGGCCAAACTTGCTGATCCAGCCGAGAAAGGCAGTGATCGTCATAGCCCCGGGTAGATCCGGCCGGGATTGAGGATGCCGGCCGGGTCCATCGCGGCCTTCACCTGTTTGGTGATGCGGGCCAACGGGGTGGCCTCAACGGGTACGACGCGCACGGCGCCGCGCAACGTGTCGGGTGCCCGCATCAGGGCCCAATTACCGCCGGCGGCGTTCGCGGCAGCCTCCACCGCCGCATGGGTGGCGGCGTCAGGTGGACCAGCGAGCCAGACCAAGCCGCCCCCCCAGTCGAGATACCCGGTGACCCCAGCCGGTCGAAGAGTCGTCAGCACCGAAGGGCCCGCCGACGGCCGGACGGAGACGCGCCACACCGCATCAGTCTCACCCGCGATTAACGGGCGGGCATCGCGGACATCTTTCCAGAGAGCGCGCGAAACGTCGGTGTCGAGCGTCACTGCGCCGGTCACCGCGAACTGATCCTTCAACCGGCCGATGCGGTAAGTGACCGACGGCGAGAAATCCTCGATCCGGATCAGCGTTGCCGATCCACGGACGGCTTCGAGGCCGCACACGCGGGCGACGGCGTCCGCCGGAAGCCACGTGGCGCCAGAGACGCCGAACGGAGAGCCAAGAGCGGCAGACAAGATCGCAACCGCGGCGCTGGCGTCGAGGCCAGGCAGTACCAGCGTGCCGGTCGCCTCCGGTGCGGGCAGAACTTTTAGTGTAAGCTCGGTGATCACGCCGAGGGTCCCGTGACTACCCGTAAGCAGCTTGCACAGGTCGAGGCCGGTGACGTTTTTCAGCACCCGGCCGCCCGACCGAATGACTTCCGCGCGCCCGGTCACGGCTCGGACGCCCATCACGTGATCGCGCATGGCACCCCAAGCGACGCGGCGCGGGCCGGACAGATTGGTGGCGACGACACCGCCCAGTGTCTGAGGCTTGCCGTTGGCCCTCAGCAGGACGGACAGATCGGGCGGTTCAGCGATCAGATGTTGTCCGGTCGCCGTCAGAGTGGCCTCGATCTCCGACAGGGGCGTGCCGGACCACGCGGAGATGATCAGCTCTTTCGGGGCATAGAGATTGATGCCCGACAGGCCGGCGGTCGACAAAGTCCGCGCGGCCTGGACCGGGCGCAACATCCCGGCTTTGGTGCCGTTGCCTTGGATCAGCAACGGTTCGCGGGTGCGGGCGGCCTCGGCTACGGCAGCGACAATCTGGTCCTCGGTAGTCATGGCCTCGCGGCGATCATGCGGCTTGCGGCAGCGCGTCGGCCTCCGGCTCGAGCAACGGAAACACCTTGCTGGGATTGAGCAGCCAGTCGGGATCGAACGCCGACTTGAGGTCGCGCTGCTGCTGCAACTCATGAGCGTGAAACTGCACCGGCATCAGGTCGCGCTTTTCAACGCCCACCCCATGTTCACCCGTCAGGCAGCCGCCGACCTCGACGCACAATTTCAGGATGTCGGCACCGAAGATTTCCGCCTTGTGAAAGCTGACCGGGTCGTTCGCATCAAACATGATCAACGGATGCAGGTTGCCATCGCCGGCGTGGAAGATGTTGGCAACCTTCAGGCCGCAACTGTCGGACATCTCCTGGATACGGCGCAACACCAGGGGCAACTGGCTGGTCGGGATGGTGCCGTCCATGCACAGGTAATCCGGGCTGATCCGGCCGACGGCGCCGAACGCCCCCTTGCGGCCTTTCCAGATCGCTAGCGATTCCTCCGCGGACTGCGAGACCCGCAGGCTGATCGGCTCGAACTTCTCGCAAATCGCGGCCAACTGCCCGAGCAGCCGGTCCTGTTCCTCGGGGCTGCCTTCGACCTCGACAATGAGCATCGCTTCCGCATCGAGCGGATAGCCGGCGTGGGCGAACGCCTCGCAGGCGTGGATCGCGGGGCGGTCCATGAACTCCAGCGCCACCGGAATGATGCCGGACGAGATAATCGCGTCGACCGCGGCGCCGGCGATTTCGTTCGAGTTAAATGCGGCGAGCATGGCACGGGCGCCTTCGGGGCCACGCAGGATGCGGACGGTGACCTCGGTGACAACGGCGAGCATGCCCTCGCTTCCGGTGAGCAGGCCGAGCCAGTCGTAACCGGCCGCGTCGAGGTGGGCGCCGCCGATATCGAGGATTTCGCCATCAATGGTGACGATCTTCAAACCCAACAGATTGTTGGCGGTGACGCCGTATTTAAGGCAGTGGGCGCCGCCGGAGTTCATGTTGACGTTGCCGCCGATCATACAGGCGAGCTGGCTGGATGGATCGGGGGCATAGAAGAAGCCGTCGGCTGATACGGCATTCGTAATGCCGATATTGGTGACGCCGGCCTGCACGACGGCGCAGCGGTCGGGGTAGTTGATGTCCAGGATCTGATTCATCCGCATCATGCCGACGACGACCGCGTCCTCCATTGGCAGCGCGCCGCCGGAGAGCGACGTGCCGGCGCCTCGTGGGATAACCCGGACGCCGTTTCGGTGGCAGTAGCGAAGAATGGCGGCGACCTGTTCGGTGGTTTCCGGCAGCGCGACGGCGAGCGGCACCTGGCGGTAGGCGGACAGCCCGTCGGTCTCGTACGGTTTGAGGCGGAGGGGCTCGGCGATGAGGCCGCTTTCGGGCAGCAGCGCACGCAGGCCGGCGACGATGCTGTCGCGGCGGGCCATCACGTCGGGCTTGGGCAGCGGCTGACGGATCATGGCGGACTTCCTCGATTGGAATTCTTTCTGTCATATAGCGGTGTCTAGGTCCGCCGCACAGGTGTCCGTTCGCATCGGAGCGGTACGCTTCTTGGATCATGAAATCGACCTTGAGCGGCGCGGCGTCTGCTCAGCAGCGTCAGAACCCGGTCACTGGCCGGCAGGGCAGAGAAATGGCATTATGGAGGGCAACAGATGACGGAGGATTTGGATGCCCACCTATGACTACGAATGCGAGGATTGCGGGCCGTTCGCGGAGGTCCGGCCAATGGCGGAGTATGACCGGCCGCAGCCGTGCCCGGATTGTGGCCAGGAGGCACCGCGGCTATTGACGGCGCCCTCGCTCGGCGGTGGCGCACAGGAGGCGGTGGCAGCGCCGGCTCGGGCGCATTCCGGCGGCTGCGCCTGTTGCATGCCACGCCGGCTGTCGGCGGAGGCAGTTTAGCATCGGCATACAACCCTCTTGGACGTGAACGAACGAAGCGACCACTTCACCTATGTCCATGGCCGCCGCGCGGAAACGCACACGATCACCGGCGGCGGCGAACCACTGCGTCCTTGATCAGCGGCATCCGGTCATTGCCAAAATACATGTCCTCTCCGCCGACGAAGATGGTCGGGGATCCGAAACTGCCGCGGTCAATGGCTTCCTGGGTATTGGCGCGCAGGGCGTCCTTGACCGGCTGCCGATCGATGGCGGCGAGTAGGTTACCGGCGTCGATGCCAAGTGCAAGGAAGATCTCGGTCAGCACGGGGACTTGCGAAATATCCTTGTCGTCGGTCCAGTAGGTCTTGAACGCGGCGCGTGCGAATGGGACGAGCTTGCCCTCGGGCTCCAGCACGATGCAGGCACGCATGGCTTTGACGCTGTTTACGGGGAACACCGTGGGACGGTACAGCACCGGCAGCCCGAGGTAGCGAGCCCAGTCCTGCTGGTCCTTTTTACTGTACGCGGCTTTGGCCGGTACCGGTGCGTCGCGAGAATTATAAACACTTGGGTTGACCGTGTTGAAGACACCGCCGACGAGGAAGGGGCGCCACTGGATGGTTACACCAATTTCGTCCTGCATCCGCAACAGTGATTTCAAAGGCGAAATAGGTCCAGGGGCTGGAGCAGTCGAAGAAGCATTCCAGTTCGGCCATTTGTTGGCTCCTTTTGCCGTAGCCGGGGCCGGGCCCGGCTACGGCGGCGTGATAGGCCGGTCGTTATGATGCCGGCACAGGGCGGGCGCGCTGATTGTACATAATCTTGGCCCGGCGTTCCTGTTCCTCGGGCGGCAGTTTGGTGACGTCCTCCGAGAGATCGGCCCCGACCGCCATGCCGCGTTGCACGGCCGGCCGTGCGGCGAGTTGCTCCTGCCACCGCTTGACGTATTTGAATTCCTCAATGTCCTGGCCTTGACCTTGCCAGTTTACCGTCCACGGGTAGCTGATCATGTCGGCGATGGTGTATTCGTTGCCGGCGAGGTATCTACTTTCGTAAAGGCGGTTGTTCAAAACGCCATACAGGCGATTTGCCTCGTCGGTGAATCGGCGCACGGCGTAGGACTGGTCGCCCTGCTTGTCGCCGAGGCGGCGAAAGTGACCGCACTCGCCGAGCTTGGGGCCCTGATTGGCCATCTGCCAGATCAGCCATTGCGTGACAGCGTATTTGCCGCGGAGGTCCTGCGGATAGAAGCGGCCAACCTTCTCGGCGAGATACAGCATGATCGCGCCAGATTCGAAAATGACGATCGGTTCGCCGCCGCCCGTTGGTGCGGTGTCCACCATCACCGGCATGCGGTGATTGGGGTTCATCTTTAGGAACGCAGGGGTGAACTGGTCCCCCCGGCCGATGTGCACCGGGACGATATTGTAGGGGATTGCGGCCTCTTCCAACAGGATCGTGACCTTCTTGCCATTCGGCGTTGGCCAATAGTGCAGATCGATCATGGTGTCTGGTTCCCTCGCGATTGCGGTTGCGCGGGATCGTAGCCCAAGGCGGCGATGGGGCCAACGGCGGTTGACGGGCGAGGTACGCTCGGTCTGATGTGCCACGGCAAATGATTGGATTGGCGACCTTGGCTGCAGACATCGTGCTCGTGCACAGTTCCGACCTTCATGTCGATGACGATCCGCACCAGGGTCCGTATGGCAAGGATGGCACAGCCGGGTTGCGGATGGTGCTGGATGCGGCGAAAGCGCACCACGCCGACTACGTGCTGTTGGTTGGTGATACTTTCGACAGTAACCGCCAGTCAGCAGATATTGTCTCGCGGTGCGTGTCGTTACTGCGCGGCGCGGGACGGCCGGTGATCGTATTGCCGGGGAACCATGATCCGGTGACGCCGGATTCGGTCTGGCGGCGCGGTGGCCTGGATACGTTGCCGAATGTCCATATCATTGGCCTGACACATGATGTGACGCTGCATTTTCCTGAGCACGATCTGGAGCTTTGGGGGCATGCGCATATCGATTACGGCAACATGGTGCCGTTGCGCGAGCCGAGACCTCGGACGGCTCGGTGGCGCGTGGCGCTCGCGCATGGTCACTACGAAGATGACGGAGCCGTGCCGCTACGCCCGTCATGGCTGATCAGCAACGCCGAGATACAGGCAACGCAGGCGGATTATCTGGCGCTGGGGCACTGGAACCGAGCGGCCGCCGTGGGGACCGGGACAACGGTGCCGGCGCATTACTCGGGATCCCCTGATCTGGCGAAGACGGTCAACGTGGTGCGGCTGCAAGGGAACGGAACGGTCGAGGTAGGGCGGGAAGCGGTGGCGTGGGATTAGCGGATGATTCGGTGCTCGGGGGTGACGGTCGTCCTCGCACCAGAGGTGTCGGGCCTTGTCGTGCCGCTATCGACAGGCGACGGGACGCCGCGTAACGAGGCGGCCCAAATACCACGTGAGGCCGGCCATGCTGTTCGATTTCGTCGATACCAAGAGCGAGAACATTTACAAGCTGCTGACATCGACCGTGGGGCCGCGGCCCATCGCTTGGGTGACGACGCAGGATATCGATGGAACGGTGAACGCGGCGCCGTTCTCCTTCTTTAACGCGATGTCAGGCAACCCGCCGGTGCTGGCCTTCGGGATCGGCGGCCGGGGCCCGGGCGACGTGAAGGACACCGGCGGTAATATCCGGCGCACCGGACAGTATGTGATCAACCTCGTCAGCTACGCGTTGCGCGAGCAGATGAACATCACGGCGATCGATTTTCCCAAGCAGGTCGATGAGTTGAAGGAGGCGGGCCTGACGACCTCGCCGTCCCTACATGTGAAGCCGCCGCGGATCGCCGAGGCTCCGGTATCGTTCGAGTGCGAGCGGTTGGTGATCGTCGACGTGGGGATCGATCGAGCCGTCGTATTGGGCAAGGTGCTCGCGATCTATGTTCGTGATGACTGCGTGCTGAATGCTGATCGGTGTCATATCGATACGCCCAGGTTGGATCTGATCGGGCGCCTGCATGGCGCGGGGTGGTATTCGCGGGTGACGGACCGGTTTGAGTTGCCTCGGATTCCGGTGGACGAATGGCCGGCGCGAAAGGCGAGGGCGGCAGAATAGCGTTTGCCGGTTAGGTCTGCGTTCGCCGGAACCACCGGAGTGGCTGCGCCGAAACGGCTTGTTCTATTAGAAGGCGGGATTGGCGTTGGCCCACTTGGGCAAGCCCCAGGGACAAGGGATGCACTTTCGGGACGCTCCGGAAGTCGGGCTCCGTTCAGTATTCGTCTATTTCAACATGGAAAAAGGATAAGGCCCCCGGGGGGCCTCGGACGCGATTGACCGGTATGAGGATGGTAATTAAGCGCCGATGTGTAATCGATTACTCAATATTATGGATTAAATCGAATTAACGATCCATATCAACTAGCGCTCCGATGGTGTGCGGCAGAGCAAATTTGTGTTTCCTTGTGTTGCAAAGCTTCTAACCTGTCGCCGAGACGACCGGTCGCTCATGCCAAGGAACACCGCACGCCAGCCGATTATGGTGCCAATTTGCCACGGCTCGGCGGAAAGTATGGAAATGGCACAGAAACCCGACCACTTCGGAGCAACGTTAGGACACAATTCGATTCCACACTGGTCCACACCAGCAGCTACATTAATTGGTGTTCAACGGGAATGGTGACAGCGATGTGCACGACGACAATCAGCACGCTGACCTTGACGACCTTGCTCCAGGATCCTCTGGTTCAGATGGTGATGCGGAGCGACAACGTGTCGGATGAGGACCATTCCGAGCTTCTGTATCGCGTAAAGCACGTGCTGAACGCGCGGTCATCTGGGCCGGAGCTTGGGTTGCAGGCGGCGCTTTAAGGTCGCGCGACTCCTTCCTCACACTCATAGCGAGGTGCTGGACGAGGCCGGGTGACGCCTGTGGATCCTCGGCGTTGCTGGCTGATCAAGACAGAGCTTGGGCTTCAAGCCTCCTTTTTCCTTCTGTCCGACCCTCACCGATCGGGATGAGAGATGGCACCCTGATCATTTGCGGGGCCGCAAGCTCCGTGCCTCAACGCAAGAAGCGGCGAACACAAAAAAACGGCGCCCGAGGGCGCCGCTTAAGTTTGGGGGGGAAACGTCACGCGAATGAGGCCTAGCCGTCATTCGCAAATTGCACATGGGTGCCATTTAGCGCTAGTCAAGGCTCACGATTGCGCTCGTCTCCGTGAGACAACAGTAACGGCCCCGCGGCCTCAACGCCGTGGGTTGGGGGTCGGGACTGGCAAGGCCGCTCATTTCCGTCCTATATCCGGCCTTTCCGCCAAGCTCTCCCGTTTCAGGAGCCAGTCCGTATGGATTACGTCGAGCAAGCCAGCATTCGTATTGCCAAGCCTCTTTACGAATTTGTCAACACCGAGTGCTTGCCTGGGACCTCGATTGGTGTCGATGCGTTCTGGAGTGGATTCTCCGGGCTGCTGGCCGACCTGGCACCAAAGTGCAAGGCGTTGCTCGAGAAGCGCAACAACATGCAGGAGCAGATCGACGCCTGGCACCTCTCGAACAAGAGCAGGCCGGCGGATACCGAGGGATATCTCACTTTTCTGCGCGGGATCGGTTATCTGGTTGGGGAACCGGCGTCGGTCACCGTCGCCACCTCGAAGGTTGACCCGGAGATCGCGACCCTGGCAGGGCCACAGCTTGTGGTTCCCGTTACCAATGCCCGCTATGCGTTGAATGCCGCAAATGCGCGCTGGGGCAGTCTGTATGATGCGCTGTACGGGACCGACGCCATCCCAGAGGATGGCGGGGCGACCCGTGGCGTTGGCTACAACAAAGTGCGGGGCGCCAAAGTGGTGGCAAAGGCTCGCGAAATCCTCGATGGAGCCGTACCGCTGAGCAGTGGCAGTCATGCGGATGCGGTCGGCTATTCCGTCAAGGACGGCGCACTTTCGGTCGCACTCCAGGGTGGAGGCGCCACCTCATTGAAGAACCCAGATCAGTTCGCCGGCTATCGAGGGGAGCCTTCGGCGCCGTCCATTGTGCTGCTGAAGCATAACGGGCTGCATCTCGAAATTGTGATCGATCGCGGCAACCCTATCGGCGAAGACAGTCCCGCGGGGGTTGCCGACGTGGTGATCGAGGCGGCACTGACCACGATCCAGGACTGCGAGGATTTCGATCACTGCTGTCGACGCCGACGACAAGGTTCTCGCATACCGCAACTGGCTCGGTTTGATGAACGGCTCGTTGCAGGACACCTTCGAGAAAGGTGGCCGGATGATGACCCGCAAGCTGAACGCCGACCGTCAGTACACCAAGCCCGCGGGCGGCACGTTGTGGCTGTCGGGCCGAAGCCTGATGCTGATCCGCAACGTTGGTCACCACATGTACACCGATGCAGTGCTGGACGCTTCCGGTGCTGAAACGCCGGAGGGCTTCCTCGACGCGGCTGTCACGTCCTTGATCGCGCTGCATGATCTGAACAGCAAGGGGCCGATCAAGAACAGCCGGGCGGGATCGGTCTACATCGTGAAGCCGAAGATGCATGGCCCGGAGGAAGTTACGCTGACCAACGATCTGTTCGCGCGGGTGGAAGGCATCCTCGGGTTGCCAGCCAACACGCTGAAGATGGGCATCATGGATGAGGAACGGCGGACCTCGGCCAACCTTAAGGCGTGCATTGGCGCAGCCGCGCAGCGCGTGGTCTTCATTAACACCGGGTTCCTGGACCGCACTGGGGACGAGATCCATACCTCGATCGAGGCAGGACCGATGATCCGCAAGAACGAGATGCGCGGGACGCCTTGGATCAAGGCCTATGAGGACCAGAACGTCGATATCGGGCTGGAATGCGGGTTGCGCGGAAAGGCTCAGATCGGCAAAGGCATGTGGGCGGCGCCTGACCGCATGGCGGATATGCTGGAGCAGAAGATTGGACACCCGAGGGCGGGGGCGAATACCGCATGGGTCCCTTCGCCGACCGCCGCAACCTTGCACGCGCTGCACTACCATCAGGTCGATGTCGCCGAGCGGCAAACAGAGCTTGCGTCACGGAAACGGGCGGCGTTGACGGATCTGCTGACCATTCCAGTTGCCGACGGGCAGAACTGGTCGCCCGAAGATCTACGGCAGGAGCTGGACAACAATTGTCAGGGGATCCTGGGATACGTGGTGCGCTGGATCGACCAGGGGATCGGGTGCTCGAAGGTGCCGGATGTCCACGATGTTGGGCTGATGGAGGACCGGGCGACGCTGCGGATCTCGTCTCAGCACATCGCGAACTGGCTGCTGCATGGCGTGGTGACGAAAGATCAGGTGACCGAGGCCCTGAAGCGCATGGCACTTGTGGTCGACTGGCAGAATGCAAGCGATCCAGTGTACAAGCCCATGGCGCCCGGATTCGATGGCGTTGCGTTCAAGGCGGCTTGCGACCTGATTTTCGAGGGGCGGACCCAGCCCAACGGTTACACCGAGTTCATTCTGCACCGCCGCCGTCGCGAGGCAAAGGCCGCGACCTGAGGCCTGCGCCGGCATCCAGCCACTTCAGCAGCGCTCGTTTGAACGGCGGTAGGCTCTTGTAGTGCCCGATCTCCGCCGGCAATGCCCGGACCGCGTTGGCCAACGTCTCCGCGCGATCCGGCCGGTCGATCACCCGGTCGAGCGGATAGACATGTACGCGCACGCCGAACAGCACCGCCTCCGTCAAGGGCAAGCGCCGGACAGTCTGCCGCTCTACCCGCAGAAAGATCCGACTTCCGGCATTCTCCGCGGTGATATCGGGGCACGCCTCTGACCGCCACTTGCCGCCCGGCTGGAATAGGGCCGGATCGTCAAGCAGAGACCAGTTCAGGCGCGAGACGATATGGTTCGGTTTCAAATTTCGCATGAACCGGTCCACCGGACCGGCGAGCCGATCGGCGTACAGCGGCACCGGCCCGTGCACCGCGGCCAAGGGCTTGCCGATCTTCTCGAGCAACCGCCACCGACTGGGAAAGCACAGCGAGGCGGCCGTGAACACCGGACCAGCCTCACCGTTCTGGATCAGGCACAGATCTTCCTGCACCAGCAACCCGGCCAGTTGCAACGGATCGGAGAATCCAATGTTCCAGCTCTCTCCGGTCAGGTGGTTGTGCAGCGCGCCCGTGCCCTCCCGGCTAAACCAATCCGGATGATGCGTCGTCAGCGCCGCCACGATCATCGCCAACGCCTCTTGCCGGGCATTGTCCGACTGCGGCGTGGCTGCGAAAACATCGGAGGGGGCGGTTGCCACCAAGCGGCGCTTTTCCGCCATCTCCGCGAGGTATTGGTCGTCGAACTCGAACCATGCGGATTCCAGCTCGGTAACCAGATCCATCGCCATCCGGTAGGGACCAGCACTGAACGGCCGATGCACGGCCTGTTCGGGCAGCAGGCGCACCGTATCAGCTGCTCGGGCAGAATCGAATCGTCATCAAATGACCTTCTTCTCGCGCAGGGCCGCCAGCGCCGCCGCGTCGAGATCGAGCCGCTGGGATAGCACCGCGTCGGTGTGCTCTCCCAATAGCGGCGGGGCGAGGCGGTAGTCGGCCGGCGTCTCCGACAGCTTTACGGGATTGGCGATCACCTTCACCGTCTGACCGGAACTGTGCGCCATCTCCAGCACCATGTCGCGCGCGACGACTTGCGGGTCCTCGAAGACCTGGGACAACTTGTTGATCGGACCGCAACCGATCTTCAGGGCTTCCAGCCGCTCGATCCACCATTTCGTCGGATGCTGCATCATCACGGGGGTCAACGTATCGGTCACGAGCTGGCGGTTGCCGACGCGAGCCGCGTTAGTGACGAAGCGCGGGTCTTCCAGCATGTGGGTCAGATTGAACGCCTCACAGAAGCGCTTGAAGGTGGGATCGTTGGCAACCGACAGGACGATATGGCCGTCTTCGGTCGGGAACACCTGATAGGGGGCGATGTTGGGATGCTGGTTGCCCAGGCGGACTGGATTCCCGCCGGTGGCAAGATAGTTCATGCCCTGGTTCGCCAGCCAGGCGACGTGCGTGTCCAGCATGCTGATGTCGATCTGCTGCCCTTGCCCGGTCAGGTCGCGATGGCGAAGTGCCGCCAAAATGCCGATACAGCCATACAGCCCGGCAAATAGGTCGGCCACCGGAACGCCCACTTTCTGCGGCAGCCCGTCCGGCTCGCCGGTCAGGCTCATCACACCGCCCATCGCTTGGATCAGGCTGTCGTATCCCGGCCGAAGCGCATACGGCCCGGTCTGGCCGAACCCAGTAATCGAGCAATAGATCAGCCGCGGAAACCGTGCATGCAGTTGCTCATAGCCCAGGCCGTACTTGGCTAGTGCCCCGACCTTGAAGTTCTCCACGAGAATGTCGCAGCCCGCGATCAGCTTCAGCGCCATGTCCTGACCTTCGGGCCGACCGATATCCAGCGTCACCGACTGTTTGTTTCGGTTGACGCCGACGAAATAAGCACTTTCCTGGGTGCCCGGGATCACCGGCGGCGCGAAACCCCTGGTATCGTCGCCGGCGCCCGGACGCTCGATCTTGACGACGTCGGCGCCGAGGTCCGCCAGCATCTGCGAGCAGGTTGGCCCCGCCAGGACGCGGGTCAGGTCGAATACGCGAAGGCCCTTTAGGGGCCCGGTCGGTTCGGTCATATCCGTCTCCCATGCGCCGGCCGATCTTGCCGGGCGTGCCTCGATCATGCGTTATAGATCGCGCCCTGGCACAAGCAAAAGACCAGTGGAGCAGAGCCGGGAGAGCGCAATTATGCAGGGAGATGCCGGCGGCAGTATCGAAACCGCGCGCTCCTGGCAGGCTGCTTTGCTGGCGCTGGCGATCCTGTCAATAGCTTTTGGATCACCGCTGCTGGCGGTCGTCGGTATGCGCGAAATGCAGGCGGCGCTGCATACCGACCGATCCGTGCTGGCGCTGGCCAGCGCGCTGGTGTGGATCGGTAACGGTGTCGGCGGAATTCCGATGGGCTGGTTGGCGGATCGGATCGGCATTCGCAGCACCGTCGCCATAGGGACGTTGTCGATGGCCGCGGGACTGGCGCTCTCAAGCATAGGCACGGTTTGGGCGCTTTATATCGGTCATGGGTTGCTGATCGGCTTGCTTGGCAACGGCGCGCTTTACGCCCCGCTGATCGTTTATGTCAGCCGCTGGTTCGACCGCCGCCGCGGCACTGCGCTGGCGTTGATTTCCTCGGGGCAATATATCGCCGGCATGCTTTGGCCGTCGGCACTCGAGGCCGGAATGAAACATTTCGGCTGGCAACCGGTCATGCTGGGCTATGGCGGGGTGGTGCTGGCGATCCTCCCGTTGCTGACCCTGCTGCGGCCGCCTCCCGAGGCGCTGACGTCCGCACCCGGTCAAGCGGGTCCGCGGTCTGGTGACAGGGTGCTGGGATTACACCGCAACGTGGCCATGGTGCTGATCTGCATCGCCAGCTTCTGCTGCTGCATCCCGATGGCCATTCCGGCCTCGCATCTGGTCGCTTTTTGCGGTGATGTCGGGATCAAGTCGAGCCATGGCGCCGCGATGCTGTCGGTGATGCTGGCTTGCGCGTTCATCTCCCGGCAATTCTGGGGTGCCTTCGCCGACCGGTTCGGTGGGTTGCGTACGGTGATGGCCGGTTCGACGCTACAGATGCTGGCCACAGCGGCCTTCCTTTTGACGCGCGACGAGGTCGGATTGTTCGCTGTCGCGAGCGCCTTCGGTCTGGGTTTTTCAGGGATTATCCCGGCCTACTCGGTAGCCATCCGCGACCTGTATCCGTCCCGCGAAGCGTCGTGGCGCATCCCAACGGTGCTGATGACCGCGATGTCCGGGATGGCCTTCGGGAGCTGGTTCGCCGGCAAGCTGTTCGACCTGTTCCTATCCTATCGGCCGGCTTTCGCCTCGGGCGTCGCATTCAATCTGGCCAATCTTGCCGTGATCCTGTTCCTGGTCAGCCACACATTCCGCCGGCGGCTAGTGCTGGCGCGGATATAGGGCTACACGCTGGCCAGGATCGCGGCGGCAGCGTCGCAGAACACCTGGCAACCCAGGACGATATCTTCGTCCCGCGTGTTTTCGCTGTAGTGGTGGCTGATGCCGCCGATGCTTGGCACGAACAGCATTGCCGAGGGCAGCATTTGCGAGATGATTTGTGCGTCGTGACCCGCGCCCGAGGGCATCGGCTGGTGCAGGCCGGGGGCGTGACGTTGCGCGGCTTCCTGCAGCGCGAATTGAAAGCCGGGGTCCATGGCGCTGGGCGCGGTGCTGCTGCGGTAGGTGACCGAGACTGCGCAGGGGCCTTTCGCGGCTTCTTCGAGCAACTCCGTCATGATGGAGTCTAGCGCATCTAGAATGGCGAGATCGGTGTCGCGGAACTGGAACACCAATTCGGCGCCCCCGGGCACGATGTTGGCCGCACCTGGGTCCAGTTCGATGTCGCCGGTGGTCCAGACGGTTCTAGGGCCGGCGATGGCCGGAAAGCGGTTCTCAATCGCGGCAACGAACTTCACGAGGGCGACGCCGGCGTCCTTGCGAACCGCCATGCGGGTGGTTCCGGCGTGGTTCTGCTGGCCCGTGAAGTGGATTCTGTAGCGGCGGCTGCCGACAATGGCGGTGACGATGCCGAGGCGCAGATGATGGTCCTCTAGATCAGCGCCTTGCTCGATATGCGCCTCCAAGTACCCACGGTAGCGGGCAGTATCTATTTTCTGCCGCGGGCGGCCCGAGAACCCTGCCTGGCGAAGCGCATCCCGCAATGAAACCCCCGTCTCCCGGTTGGAGCACACGTCGATCTCATGCTCGGTCAGCAAGCCGCAGAATGACCGGCTGCCGAGGAACGGACCGAAATGGCCCTCCTCGTCCGCCCAGCTTCCGACATCGATGCCGCGTCCTAGCGAGCGGGCGACCTCCAGTCCGAAGATGACGCCCATGACGCCGTCCAGCCATCCCGCGTGATTCTGGGTTTCCAGGTGGCTGCCCACCAGCAGCTTGCGTCCCGGCGTCGGATCCCGCCCATAGACGTTACCGATGCCATCGATCGACGTATCCAGCTTGGCCTCGGTCAGACGGGCAGCGAGCCACTGCCGAGCTTCGACATCCTGGGAGGAGAAGGTGGGGCGGTGCACGCCGGTTTTGTATTTGCCGATTTCGCGGACCGCGTAGAGGTCGCGCAACAGCCGGGTGCCATCGATCGCGGGCATGCACGTGCTCCAGGTTTAGGGGCAGTGCAACATACTTAGCTGGGAATCGTCCATACGTGTCAGGGCCGGATACGGCTCGCGTCGAGAATGCTGCCTCCGAGCACGCAATGGCTTTGGAAGGTGCGAAGGAAGTCAGGCCGCCGCACCTTTGCGTCGCGGGGATGCCCGCATTATGCGCGAAAATCTTCAAGGCGCTGTTGAGACCAATTTGGCGCTAAGGTCGTTGGCTAGGCAGTTCCGAGCTCTGTCTGGCCAGTAAATTCGTCTAGCGGATCGCCTGCGGCAACATGGGGCGGTCCCGTGGGCCAATCTCCTTCGACTGGCTAAGGCCCTAATGGCCGGTGGCCCCCATCCCTGGAATTACCTCGTTATTTCCACTTCGTGGACGGGGGCCTTCGTTCAGGTTGACGGCGGACCCTACTTTACCGAAGAATACGGGGTCGGGCCGAGAATATAGTTTGTGACCTTTGCGACGATCGGGCCATTTTCCTCGGTCTTTGCCCGCGCGGAGTGCCACTCGGGGTCGGCCATGAATGCGGCCCATTTAGTCTCGCGGTCTGCCAGCAATTCCCACGCCAGCATATCGTACAGCGTCATGTTGAACTCGCCGATCAACGTGGTCCAAAAGCCGGCCTGCTTGATGCCGTGCCGCTCCCAGATCTTCAGGGTGATGGTGCTGAAGCGCTTGTTCAAATCCGGCAAACGGCCGGGTACGCATTCATAAATTCTCAACTCGTAGATCATATCGTCCTCCCGGTGGATTGACGGAATTAGTCTGGAACGGGGATGGGTTGTGGGCAAGTCGGGGGATCGGAACTTGGTGGCGGCAAAAGGAGCACGATCGATGTTGCCTCGTTTCGGCGAAACGTTCGACATCCGTGACAGAGGTGCTCTTCGCCAACAGGGCCAAACGCTAGTTGGCTGACCGTTCGAGATGTCGGGTAATCATGTGGCGGTCCCCTCGAGGATCTCGCCGAAGCGTATCCAGCTCCTGCCGTTCCAACGCGCGAGTTGCAGTGCCCGCACGGTGTGGTAATCCGTCGGAGCGGTATTCACCCTAATTCCCGGTAGGAGAACCGGCAGTTCGAGGTCCTTTATATTGGTTGCTTGCTTCATGACGTTTTCGCGGGAGAAGTCCCCGCCACACTGCTCCAGCACTTTCCACAACAGATAGCTTACCGCGTAACCCCAGACGTAGAGTCCGTCGCTGAGATCGGCCGTCGGCAAGTACTTGGCCATGAATGTCTTGAATTGCATTATTCCCGCGTCATCGTCCCAAGCGGGGTCTGTCGGATCCTTGCAGAACAGCCCCGATATCATGCCAACGGCCTTCTCTGGACCCGCGGGCTGCAGCACCGAGCCTACGGATATGGAGACATTGGTCATGAAGAAAGTCGGCGCCCAGCCGAGGTCATACACTTTGCGGATTGCCTGGGCGGCGAATTTCGGTACAGCTGCCACGACCAGAGTGTCAGCGCCCGATGCATGCAAATCGGAAAGCTGAGAGTTTACGGTGGGGTCCGTCACCTCATAGGTGGCTGTCCTAACCACGTACTTGTCCCAGTCCTTGCCCAGAACGTCTCGCAGACCTGTTATGTAGTCCTTGCCGAAGTCGTCGTTTTGATAGAGCACCGCGAGCTTCGCCCCGGGGTGCTCCTTCAGCATGTATTTGGCGTAGATCTGAGCTTCGATGCGGTAACTCGGGAGAAAGCCGATTGTCCAGGGAAAGTGCTGAGGATCGGCCCATTTGTCAGCGCCAGTGTTGACGAAGAGCTGCGGCACCTTCTTTTGGTTCAAGTAGTGGTGAACCGCCGAGTTTGTTGGCGTGCCGAGCGCATCGAACATGAATGCGACCTGGTCGTCCTCGACGAGGCGGCGGGTTTGCTCGACCGTGCGCGGCGGACTGTAGCCGTCATCAAGCGAGATGAAATTGATTTTGCGCCCGGCGACACCCCCTTGATCATTCAGCCATTGAAAGAACGCTGCGTCGGCCTTGCCGACCGAGCTATATGCAGAGGCCGGTCCGCTATAGGGCATGGTGTTGCCGATCTTGATTTCGGTCGCGGTCACCCCCGGAATATCGCCAGCGAGCGCTCGGACACTGATCGCCGCGGGCAGGCTGACCGCCGCGGCAAGCGCAGAACGTCGCGTGATCATTCCCTGATCCCCTTTTGCTCGATGTCGTCGGTCAGCCTACTCGTGTCACTGACAGGTGTCTTATCAATTCTGCTGCTCGACAAGCCACGCCAAGCCGCTGCTTGGCGGTGCAGACGCCCGACCTGCCAGTAAAAAGTCGGCTTGAGCCTGATCAGTCCGGATCGCGACCCCGAACAGCGGCATACCCGCTTCCGAACGCGGCGTCCCGCCTCTGGAAGGCGTGCTTCACGCCATGCTCCCGCATCGTTGCTTTGAATGCCATCGCCTTTGGTGCGAGGTGACCGCGAGCGTCGATTTCTGCACCTATGCGCTGAACCGTGCGCGCGCCCATCATCTCCAGACCGAGATTGACCAAACGTTTGTTGGCCGAAAGTAAATGCGGGTCCACCATGCCCATACGGTCCGCCAGCCGCATAACCTCTGTTTCGAGCTCAGTCGCCGGGTACGATTTCAACGCCAGGCCAATCTCCACCGCGTCCTTGCCGGTCAAGGAATCACCGGTCAGCAGCAGACGTTTCGCCCACTGGGGACCGCAATGATACAGCCACATGCTGCCGGGCGGCGTGCCAAGGTCGCGCACCGGTGGGAAGCCAATGCGGGCGTCGTCCGCCACGATGACCATGTCGCAAAACCATGCCAGTTCCGTTCCGATGCCGATGCACGATCCGTGCACCTGCGCGATCACCGGCTTATGCATATCGAACAGCTCGATCCGCAGCCGTTGGCCTTGCTCCAGCCGCCAGATATCGTCGTCGATTTCTACTCGGCCTCGATAGTCCGGCCCACGGCCCGAGGAATATTCGTTCAGGTCCGCACCGGCACAGAAATGGGGTCCCGCCCCGCGCAGCACGACGCAGTGTACCGGATTGAATTCGTCCGCCTCCTTCAGCGCCGCATTCAATTCGCGCAGCAGTCGACCGCTGAGCGCGTTCCGCCGCTCCGGCCGGTTCAGCGTGGCAATGGCTGTCGTGCCCTTGACTTCATAGATGATCTGCTCGAATTCCACTGTTTCCTCCATTGCGTGGGAATTTCATCAAACGCCAGGCTGCCCCGAGTGACAAGAATTGGGCAGCGTTGCCTGGGAGCAGAAGGGAACATCATCTTTCGTCCGGTGGTCGTGGCCGTAACGATCCGGACAACCCGGAAGGCAGGCTGAAATTACGCAACCGAACCAGAATCAGCTGGTTGCTTGCTGTTCCTAGTGTTTCAGGTTGCACAAGCAATCGTGTTCGCGGGTCTCGTTCTAGCTGCTTATTGTAACTGGCACTGCCACTGATTCGCCTTGGCCTCCAAATCAACTGTGCAATGGTTCGAGAACCTACCGGTCGCTCTCGGTCGCCCTATGCCGGGTCTGGTCGGTATTAAGACTGCCGCCTGAGGCACCGGCCGTCACCGAATGCGAAGGAGATCGTGATGTCGCTGCACTCGATTGCTGTGTTCAAAGGCCTCAGCGGCGAGGCGCTCCGGCAGCTCGAGCAAGGTTCCGTCCCGGTAGAGCCTCGCGATGGTGAAGCGATCTTCTCACAGGGGGACCCGGGCGACGCCGTCTATGCGATCACCGGCGGTGACGGCCATGTGCGCATCGGCGCCATTGATCGGCACAGCAAGGCGTTGATGGTCGAGGTCTTCCGCGCCGGCGAGATATTCGGCGAGATCGGCGTAATCGATGGCGGCGTCCGGTCGGCGACGGCCACCGCCGTGGGCAGGCTTCGGCTGATGAAAATCCGCCAGACGATATTTCTTGCCGCCCTCGGGAACTACCCCACGATCGGAGAATCGCTTTGCCGCATGATGGCGCAGCGGTGGCGGCGTACCGTACGAACTGTTCCAGGATGCCACGTTCGAGACCCTGGAAGTCCGCCTCGCGCGGCAGATCGTGTATCTCGCGACGAGCGATGGCCGGCCGACCCCGCAGGGCGTGCGGTTGACACACCGGCTTCGTCAGGCCGACCTGGCGGACCTCCTCGGCGCAACCACGCGCAGCATCATTACGATACTGAATGCCTGGCGCGCCGCCGGTTTGGTTGTTTACGACACGGAGCGCGCGCTTTTGACCGTAACCAACATCGCCGCGATGCGGGCGATCGTCGAGACCAACTTCTGACTGTAGCCGCGCTCGCGCGCAAAGGCGACCTGGACTGCAGGCGACCTGGCACGGTGTGAAACATTTCAGAGATATTGCGTTGGATTTCAGATCATCTCCGTTCGTCGGCACCGCCCGGTTGGAAGCCGGTCGGTGCGCGGCAGGTCGAAAACGATAGATCCAGGCCGGGTCCGGCGACGTAACGTGTCGGGGGAGGTCTGCGAAGGAGATGTGCCTTGCAAAAGCTTCTGTTCGCCGCGGCATCCGCGTCCCCATCAATTGCCACGACCGTCGCCTTCGACAAGATCGGCGATGATTTCGAAACACACGGCACGAGACCATTTAACGAGAACCGCCAGCAATCGCCGCATGAGATCTCCGTCCGCCACGCCGAATTTGACCGCGACGGCCCTGCCGACAAGGAGGTCAGGTTAGGCGGACTTGCGCCGTGGCGTATCCGTCGGTTGAAGGCGTTCGTCGAAGAGCACCTGTCGCAGCCCCTTCGTGTTGCGGATCTCAGCGGCGCAGTCGGCCTGAGCGCAACGCACTTCTCGCGCGCCTTCGGACGAAGCTTCGGCGAGCCGCCGCATGTCTATTTGATCCAACGTCGCATCGATCGGGCGCGCCACCTTATGCTCACCAGCGACATCTCGCTCAGTGACCTGGCCGCCGCGTGCGGATTCAGCGATCAAGCTCATTTCTGCAGGCTGTTCCGCCGGTACACCGGAAGAACGCCCGCAGTGTGGAGGCGTGATGCGAACCGGGCAAACGGGTCGTCTATCGCGCGGCGTCAGATAGCGTCGGAGGATCAGAGGTCCGCCAGTCCATTTTGAGCCTGGCTGTGGTTTTGTCCGGCCCAACTTGGCACGTTGGGCCGGAGGTCGGAGCGGCTATAGCGTGTGACGTCATGCTCTCAGCACCTCAGGGACGTTCCGCGGCCGCTTGGTCTGGTTGTCCGAGGCTTTGCCGGTCAGCCATCGGCGGCAGCAGTGCCGCTGCGTAGGCTGCTGGGTTGGCGATCAGCAGCCGCGCCGCCTCTAAATCCGACGCGCGCCCTTCAGACGCCGGGCACGGCGCGCGGATCTCCAGCACCTCCGACGCCGGGATCGGAATGCGAGCGGCGCGGGCGCGGCGGATGGCCGGGGTCATCGGCTGAAAGCCGGTCGAAAGTGCGGCCAGTTGGCGATTCAAGGCTTCCTGGCCGAGACTGGTGCAGACCTGCGGCAACACGCCGAGACCCTGGATCGGCCACCCCAGCGGCGCGAGCGTCTGGCTCCAGGTAACGAAAAGTTCGCCGCCGTCGGGCAGCGGATCGATCGTTTGCACCATGCCCTTTCCGACAGTTTCACTGCCGACCACAACGGCGCGTCCCCGGTCGGCGAGGGCGGCGGCAAGGATTTCCGCTGCGCTGGCGGTGCGGCCATCGACCAGGACAATGATCGGCACGTTTTCCGCCAGCTCGCCTTCGGCGGAACGCCATACATTCTTCGAATCGGGGTCGCGGCCGACCGTCGTCGCCACCAGACCAGCCGGGAGGAAGGTGTCCGCCGCGGTCACCGCCTGGCGCAGCAGCCCACCGCGGTTGTCGCGTAGGTCCAGCACAATTCCGCCGACCGGGTGCGGCTCCGCCAGCGCGTCCTGCACCGACAGCGCTAGGTGCGACGCCGTGCTGTTGCTGAAACTGCCAACCCGCAACACGAGAACATCGTCGGAGCGTTGTGCGAAGACGGTCTCCGGCGGCACCATGACCCGGACCAATTGCGCCTCTCGGGTGCGGCCGTCGCGTCCACGCCAGGACACGGTGACAGCGGAGCCCTCGGCACCGGCCAGCAGCGCCGCAATGGTGACCGGGTCCTGGTCCAGTGTTTGCTGACCGTCCACTGCGATGAGGATATCGTTCGGCTTTATCCCGGCAATGGCGGCCGGGCTATCGCGCACGACCGAAACCACCTCTATCCGCGTGCCCCGCTCGCCCGCTCGGATACGCCCCGCGGTTTTCTGGCCCCCGCTTGGCTGGCCAGGGATTCTCTGGCCAAGCGCTAAGCCCAACCCTGCCCGGCCGGCGCGTCGAGCACGGTCTTCGCTTGCTTCAACCGGCGGGACGTAGCGCGAATAGGGATCAAGGCGGCTGAACACCTGGTTGAAGAATCCCTCGATGATGGCCTGGGTTCCGGCGCGCCGCACCGGAGCCGATACCGGCAGGCTTGCAGCAGTCAGCGCCGCGGCGGCCTTGGCCCAGGAGTCCGAGGTGTCATCTTTCGGCGCCTGCATGTCGAGCACGATCTCGCCTTGGCGGATCAGTTGCAGCCTGACGTCCGTCGCAACGACCCGAAGACTCGGATCGAGTGCCGTCAGGCCCTGCAACCCCCACACGGTGAGCAGCGGCACTGGAACCGGGTCCAGGATCCGCGGCGCGATAAACGTCAATGCCTCGCTGTAGACGGCGATCAAGCGACTCTGATCGAACGTGTTGCCCGTCAGGGTGTCGGCCTGTGCGCGTCCGATCACGAACAGTACCAGGAGGACGCCGATCCGCATCACCGGCGGCGGGGCCGTTTCCCCGCCGGAGCGTTCCGCTCGCGCTGATCGCTGTCCAGGACATGGAACACCATGCCCCCCGTTACAGGGTTGGCTTCGGCCAACAGCACGTCCACTTCCTGCGCCAGGCGATAGACTTTTCGCGTGTGCCGCCCGGTTACGGACTGCTCGCGCTCGTCGTACTGCCAATAGTCGTCCGGCAGCGTTGCGAAGGGGACGATCCCGCTGGCCCCGGTCTCCGTCACCACGACGAACAGACCGAAACGAGTCACCCCTGAGATACGCGCGGCAAACCGCCCGCCGATTCGAGCGGCCATGAAAGCGGTGAGGTAACGGTCGATCGCATCGCGTTCGGCTTGTTGCGCGCGCCGTTCAGTCTCCGTGATCTGCTCAGCGATGTCCGGGAAACGGGCGATCTGCTCGTCGGACAGGCCGTCGTGGCCGAGGCGAAGGGCCCTGATCAGGGCCCGATGCACCAGAAGATCGGCGTAGCGGCGGATCGGGCTGGTGAAATGCGCATAGCGCGGGAGTGCGAGGCCAAAATGACCAATATTGTCGGGGCTATATGCAGCCTGTGACTGGCTGCGTAACATTACCTCGCTGATCAGTTGTGACTCGGGGGTGCCGGCGTAGCGGCGCAGGACGCGGTCAAAATCGCGCGGATGCAGCTGATTGCCAGGCGGCAGCGAGATGCCCAGAGACGAGAGGAAACCACGCAGGGCCTCAAGTTTTTCCTCCGACGGCGGGGCATGGACGCGATACATGCACGGCGTGTGAAGTCGCTCGAGTTCCTCCGCCGCGGCGACGTTGGCCAGGACCATGAACTCCTCGATCAGCCGATGGCTGTCGAGGCGCGGCCGGGGAGCCACGTTGGTGACTCGGCCCTGCTCGTCAAGTTCGACCTTGCGTTCGGGCAGATCGAGATCCAGCGTCCCCCGCTCCAACCGCGCCGCTAGCAACAAGTTGTAAGCGCCATAAAGATGCACCAGGGGCAGACCAAGATCATCATGGGCATCCTCGGCGGCCTGCACCTCCTCATAAGTCATGCGGGCGGCGCTGCGCATCAGTCCGCGGCCGAATCGGTGGCTGATTTTGTGGCCGCGGCGATCGATCCGCATCTCGGCGAACAGGCAGCCGCGATCCTCGTTCGGACGCAAGCTGCACCAGCCGTTCGATAGCGCTTCCGGCAACATTGGGACAACGCGATCGGGAAAATAGACGCTGTTGCCGCGAACTTCGGCCGCACGATCCAGCGCGGTGTTGGGCCGAACGTAGTGCGCCACGTCGGCAATGGCCACGATCAGACGGAACCCGCCCGGTTGCTGCGGGTCCGGTTCGGCGAACACCGCATCATCGAAATCGCGCGCATCGGCGCCGTCGATGGTAATCAACCGCAGGGCGCGCAGATCCTCGCGGGAGCCTAGTTCGACGCCATCCGCCCGTGCTGCCTCTTGCAAGGCAGCTTCCTCGAAAACCTGAGGAATGTCGTGGGTATGGATGGCGATCAGGCTGATCGAGCGGGCGTCGCCCAGCTTTCCCAGACGTTCCAGCACGCGTGCTAGCTTTAGGCCCAGATGCAGATGCTGAGCGACAGGTTCGGCCAGCACGATTTCGTCGGGTTCGGCACCGGCTTCCTGCCCAGGCGGGACGATCCATTCCCCTTTCGAGCGGCGGTCGGTCGGAATGATTCGGTTCTCGCGGCGCCCGGGCTTGAAGACACCGAGGATGCGGCCCGGAGTTTCGTCGACCCGGCGCAGCGTCCGCGCTTCGTAGCGTCCCGGCCCCATGGGTTTCAGCCGCGCAAGAACCCGCTCCCCCGGCGCAAGCGCCGGAGAGCCCTTCCTTTCGGGGTGCATCAGGATCATTGGCGGCTGGCCGGCCGCGCGCTCCCACTCCACCGGGCGGGCAAATGCATCGCCATCCTGATCGGTGCCAGTAATTTGCACGATCGCGGTTTCCGGTAGACTGACGATCGAGCCGCGCGACCGAGGAGATGGCCTCGCGCCTGAAGGTTTCGGCTTACCTCGATGCTTTACTCGTTTCGCCACTGATTTCGCGACCGCGATTGTGTCCGCGACACAGTGCCATAGGCTTCAGGCCAGTGCCACGACAGCCTGACTTCTTCGAGATGACGACTGTCTGATTTGCAAGATCTGCCGTGCGCGTTGCGCAACTATCGCAGTCGCTGCACAGTGTAATCGGCGACGTCAGCGAGCGCACGCCGGATCGGGCTATCGGGGAAAACCATCAGGGCGACTTTCGCCTCCTGCACGAAGCGCTGCGCGCGATCCAGCGTGATGCCAACCGCGCCGTGACCGGCGATCAGCCTCATGGCCCGATCCAGGTCAAATTCGGTCTGCTGCAGTTGCTCGATCGTGCGGCGCCAGAAGGCTTTTTCCGGATCGTTGCCTGCAAGAAATGCGGCCAGGACCGGGAGGGTGATCTTGCCCTCGCGGAAATCGTCGCCGATCGTTTTGCCGAGGGTTGCCTGATCGGCGACGTAGTCGAGTGCGTCGTCAACCAGTTGGAAGGCGATGCCGAGCTTCATGCCGTATTCGGCGAGGGCGGCTTCCTCGCGATCTGGACGGCTGGCAACCACGGCGCCGATCTGACACGCGGCCGCAAACAGTGCCGCCGTCTTGCCCTGAATGACTTCCAGGTAGCGGGCCTCGGTGGTGGACAGATCGTTCTGCGTGACGAGTTGCAAGACCTCGCCCTCGGCAATCGTCGCCGCGGCTTTTGACAAAATCGCCAGGACCCGGAGCGATCCGTCGTCGACCATCAACTGAAAGGCGCGGGCAAACAGAAAATCGCCAACCAGAACCGATGCCTTGTTGCCGAACACGGCGTTGGCCGACGCCAAGCCGCGGCGGAGCTGACTTTCGTCCACCACGTCGTCATGCAACAGCGTTGCGGTGTGGATGAACTCCACGCAGGCAGCCAGATCGATGTGGCGGGCCCCAGGCCGGGCATTCGAGTGCTGGGTGTTCGCGTGCCGGGAAGGCGGATAGCCGCACAGGCGCGCGGCGGCGAGCGTCAGTAACGGTCGCAGCCGTTTCCCCCCCGCGGCCACGATATGCGCGGCAAGTTGCGGGATCAGGGCAACCGGGCTGTCCATCCGTTCGACGATGACCCGGTTACAGGCTTCGAGATCCTCGTCGACAAGGCTTATTAGCCCCGACAATGCGTCTTCGCCGCCCTGCGCCGAGTCGGGTACCACGCCTGGATCGAGCGGACTGGCCACGTCGCCCAATTGCTTCTCCCGACTGCCATGAGGGAACCTTCTTCATATCGGCGGGCGTCGAGAGGGGTCAAGGCGGCACCCGACAAGCATTATTATCCCAGGGTCGGCTTCGGCTCACGACGTTACCAGAAGGCGACCGGGGTGGCCAAATCGTCCGCCAACGGCTATTTGCTTATATGTGGCGCCTAACTGGCCCGGTTGCGCGGCAACACCGTCCGGCTCACGATCCCTGCATGCGCGTTGTCATCACCTCCAACGATCCGGTTCGGCTATCGTTCCTGACGGCCCTCCTGGCGGACGCGGGAATCGAGGCCACGTTGCTCGATGGGCATACCAGTGTGCTGGAGGGGAGCGCCGGGGCAATCCCGCGCCGGCTGGTCGTCAACAACGACGATTTTGTGCGAGCGCGCCGACTGCTGCGCGACGCCGGCGAATGGTGACGCCCGATGGCGACAACAGAGGGACACCTGCTCGGCGGCCGGCTGGTTTATCGTCAGCCGGTAAGCGGGTTTCGCAGCGGGATTGAACCGATCCTGCTGGCGGCGTCGATCCCTGCTCGAGCGGGCGAGCATGTGCTGGAAGCCGGTACGGGTGCGGGAGCCGCACTCCTGTGCCTGACCGCTCGGGTTCCCGGGGTCCACGCCACCGGGGTGGAAATGGACACGGCGATGGCCAATCTGGCGGCGGCTAACGCCGAGGCGAACTGCTTTTCCGGCATCGAGATCGTGCGAGATCGTATCGAGTCGGTCGTGTTCCCTCGATTGTTCGATCATGCGATGGCAAATCCGCCCTATCATCGGCCTGGCGATCTGGTGTCGCCTGACGCCGGGCGGGCAACCGCCAAACGCGGGTCCGACGTGTTGATCCGGAGTTGGATCGAGCGCCTGAGCATGTCGTTGCGCAGACGTGGCACTCTGACGCTCATCGTTAGCGCTGGAATGGTGCCGGCTTGCATAACGGCAATGTCAGGGTCGCGATGCCCGTGCACGGCAATTTTTCCGCTCTGGCCGAAAGTCGAGCGATCCGCCAAGCTGGTTTTGCTGCGCGGGGTGAGGGATTCGCACACGCCGATGCGGCTGCTAGCGGGGATGGTGCTGCATCGGCCGGATGGTTCGTTCTCCGACGCCCCACGGGCAATTCTTGGGGATGCGGCGGCGTTGTCGATCGATGCGTAGCGCATAACCGCGCCAAGCAGAACATCCCGGCGTCTGGACCTTGCGATCAAACAAATACGAATTAACCAGCGGGCTTCGCCCTCGACCAGCCGGTCACAACGTATCGGACTCGGGCCTGGATCACGGGATCCGCATCGCTCCCACTCCTCAACGACTGTGACCCGAGGGCATAGCTTCGGGTTTGCATCTCTCGCGCCCGCGTTCGTCCCCCATCCGGGGGATAGTGTGCCTCCCCGCTGTGGCGCAGAATATCGACGATCAAGCTATCCAATTCGGTAACAAATCCCGAGGTTGAGCACCGAGCGATTCCGCTTCTTCCTCTGGTTGAGGCCGGGCAACGAAATGCTCCTGCCCTTGACGGCGCAATTGCAGCCGCGTCGGCTAAATAACCAGCGTGTGTCTAAGATACGCGGCCATGCAGAGAGGTTTCGATTGAGCTTTGCGAAAGGACGATCTTCGCGTTGGGAGGTCGCGACGGTGCGGATAACGCAATCATGGGAAGGCAGGCGGCCCCGAAAAGACCCGAATATAGCAGCAGGGAGGATGACGGAGGTGACTTCATCAAAATCATGCAACAGACGCCCCCGAGGAGATTCGCCTCGGTCAAAATAAATTTGCTTTGTGATTGCCAAAAACGAGGAGGAAGCGATGGCAAACCCGCAGGCGACACAGGTCACGAAGCCGCACTACGCGCCGCCGCCGGTCGACGGCGACTTCTACCGGATAGCAGACGTCCTGAATGAAAAGGAGCGTACCCTTCTCCGGCGCGTGCGTGACTTCACCGAGGGCGTCGTCGCGCCGGTGATCGAAGACTACTGGGCCCGCGACCAATTTCCCTTCGAGATCATCCCGAAGATGGCCGAAATCGGCATCGGAGGGGTGGGGTATGAGCGGTATGGCGCGGCCGGTGGAAGCTGGGTCTTGAACGGCTTTGTCGCGATGGAGTTGGCACGTGTAGATGCGTCCGTTGCGACGTTCTGGGGCGTGCACACGGGTCTTTCGGCCGGATCGATCTATCTGTGCGGGGACGAAGAGCAGAAGCAACGCTGGCTCCCTGGCATGATGCGTTTCGATAAGATCGGTTCCTTCGGCCTGACTGAACCACTGGTTGGATCAGCGACATCGGGCGGAATGACAACGACCTGCCGGCGGGAGGGCGACACCTGGATCATCAACGGCCAGAAGAAATGGATCGGCAACGCTACCTTCGCCGATGTCAACGTGATCTGGGCACGCGAGGAGGAGTCAAACCAGGTCAAGGGCTTCGTCGTCGGGAAGGATAACCCGGGCTTTTCGGTCGAGAAGATCAAGACCAAAATGGCACTCCGGGTCGTCCAGAATGGGCTGATCACACTGACTGATTGCCGTGTGCCCGAGGCCGATCGTCTGCAGAACGCCAACACCTTCAAAGATACGGCCAAAGTTTTGAGGATGACACGCACCGGGGTGGCCTGGTTCGCGGTTGGTTGCCAGATGGGCGCGTATGAGCATGCGTTGCGTTACGCAATCGAACGTAGACAATTCGGTAGGCCGATTGGCGGATTCCAGTTGGTTCAGGATTTGCTGGTGAAGATGCTCGGCAATGTGACGTCGACCCAGGCCATGATGTTGCGACTGGCACAATTGCAGGACGAAGGCGTGATGCGGGATGAGCATGCATCTCTGGCGAAGGCTTTCTGCACAGTCAAATGTCGCGAGACGGTCGGCTTTGCGCGCGAGCTGCTCGGCGGCAACGGCATCCTTCTCGAAAACCACATCGGACGTTTCGTAGCCGACGCGGAAGCGATCTACTCCTATGAGGGTACCAGGGAGATGAACACGTTGATCGTCGGCAAGTCCATTACCGGACTAAGTGCCTTCGTGTGACGCAATCGCGCTAACGAGCCGGGTACGTCACTCGCACGATGACTCTGGCGCTCAATAGCATGGATGAGGAACCAAGATGAACGGCGCGGAAAGTCTGTTACGGACGCTTGTGAGATCTGGTGTTGAGGTTTGTTTCGGTAATCCCGGCACATCGGAGATGCATTTCGTTGCGGCGCTAGACAGAGTCGAGGGCATGAGGGCCGTGCTCGGTCTTTTCGAAGGTGCGGTGACCGGGATGGCGGATGGGTATGGGCGCATGGCGGAGAAGCCGGCCGCCACGCTGCTGCACCTGGGGCCAGGACTGGCGAACGGGCTCGCCAATCTCCATAACGCGCGTCGCGCATCGACGCCGATCGTCAATATAGTCGGTGACCACGCGACCTATCATGCGCAATATGACGCGCCGCTTGCGTCGGACGTCCCGGGGTTTGCGCGGCCGGTCTCCGGCTGGGTGCATTCGTCGATGAGCGCACATACTGTCGCCGCGGACGGCGCGCGAGCCGTGCAGGCAGCACTGCAATATCCTGGGCAGATCGCGACGTTGATCTTACCCGCGGACACAGCGTGGCTGGAGACTGAGCGCTCGGCAGCGGCCTTGCCGAAACCAATGCCGGCGACCGCATCCGATGAGGCAATCGAGCAGGCCGCCGGCGCGTTGAGATCGGGCAGAGCGACCATGATACTGACCCGTGGGGCAGCATTGCAGGAACGCGGTCTAAGGGCTGCCGGCCGTATCGCTGCGGCGACCCGCGCGCGGATCGCCTGCGATACATTTGCCCCGCGTTGCCAGCGTGGTGCCGGGCGCGTGGAGGTCGAGCGCATTCCCTATTTCGCCGAACAGATCGTCGAATTTATGCAGGGAACGGAGCAACTGATCTTGGTCGGCGCGAGCCCGCCGGTTAGTTTTTTCGCATATCCAAATAAACCCTCCTGGTGCACGCCCGAGGATTGCAAAATTCTCTATCTCGCCCACTCGAACGAGGATGGCACGGTTGCCTTGGAGGCTCTCGCCGACGCCGTGAAGGCGCCCAAACAGCCGTCGCATGTTGGCTTGTCGAGCAAGCCCGATGTTCCGAATGGTCCGCTCAATCCGCTCACGGCCGGACAGGTCATCGCCCATTATCTTCCGAGCGGCGCGATCATTTCGGACGAAGGCGCGACCGCGGGCGGCGGCGTTCATCGATTTGCGGCTACCATTGAGCCGCACGATCATCTGGCGCTGACCGGCGGCGCGATTGGACAGGGTATCCCAGTCGCCACGGGTGCCGCCGTTGCCTGCCCGGACAGGAAGGTCGTCAGTCTCCAGGGCGACGGCAGCGCGATGTATACGCTGCAGGCGCTATGGACACAGGCGCGAGAATTGCTCGACGTCACCACGTTGCTCTTCGCCAACCGGTCTTATGCGATTCTGAATATCGAACTCGCGCGGGTTGGAGCCGGGGATCCCGGACCCAAGGCCTTTTCGATGCTCGATCTGCACAATCCTGTTCTTGATTGGGTGAAACTTGCTTCCGGCATGGGCGTCGAGGCGAGCCGCGCGACGTCAGTCGAGGAATTCGCCTCCCAGTTCCAAAGCGCTATGAAAAATCGAGGTCCCCGTCTGATAGAGGTCGTCGTGTAATCGGGCGATCGACGTCGCTGGTCTGGCGCTTCAGGCGGATTCGCGGCGACGTACGATTGAGCGACAGTAGCGAGAGGTTGACTGAGGCTTTTCACGAATCACCGATTCCGGGAGGATTCAATAAATGAGCGCAACACCCCCAGTGGGGCTGACGCTGGACAAAGTTGTAGTGCGCGTAATCCAGGTACCGTTGCGCCGCCCGATCGTCGCCAAGCTGGGCGAATTTAGGCACTTTCCGTTCATCTTGACGGACGTTCATACGAAAGAAGGCGTCGTTGGCCACAGCTATCTCGAGCCATACCGGGTTACCGCAACCAAATCCATTGTCGCCCTCATCGAGGACATGGCGGAGCAACAGCGCGGCAAGCCGGTGGCTCCGTTCGATCGGTTCGAAGAGGCTATGCGCTCGCTGCATCTGCTGGGACGTCAAGGCGTGATGCTGATTGCCATCGCGGCGCTGGATATGGCCATGTGGGATGCCCTGGCGAAAGCGTTGGAGCTGCCCCTGGTCGTGATGCTCGGCGGGACGGTGGGGCCGGTCCGCGCCTACAATACGAACGGACTTTGGCTTATTCCCCTTGAGCGCCTGGCGGATGAAGCAAGCTCGCTCGTCGCCGAAGGAGATTTCAGGGCGCTCAAAATCAGGCTCGGCCGCGACAACGTTAAAGACGATCTGAAAGCTATTGCAGAAGTGCGCCGAGCGGTGGGCGACGATATTGTTTTGATGAGCGACTTCAACCAAGGCCTGTCGTTAACCGCCGCGTTGCGCCGGCTGCATCAGCTCGATGATCAGGGATTGGAATGGTTCGAAGAGCCCATCGTGTTCGACGACTTTGCAGGCTGTGCGCGCCTCGCGAATGAGCTGAAAACTCCGTTGCAGATTGGCGAAAACATCTATGGCCCCCGGCACTTCCTGCAGGCGGTCGCAGCGGGCGCGGCGGATTGCTACATGCCAGACTTAGAACGGATCGGAGGCGTCACGGGCTGGCTTCGATCCGCGGCGATTGCCGGCGCCGCAGGCCTACCTATGTCGACGCATCTCTATCCGGAATTCTCTGCCCATCTGATGCGCGTCACGGAAACCGCGGACTGGCTGGAATGGCGGGACTGGGGTAATCCGTTCCTGGCGGAACCGTTTGAGGTTCGTGGCAGCGCGATTTACATTCCGGACCGGCCAGGCGCAGGTATCACCTGGGACGAGGCCGCCGTGAAAAGGTTCGTCATCTGATGATAAGTTCGAATTTGGGTGCGCTCTGCCCTGCCGGGGTCGCGCCAGAACTGGAATGATTCTCGTCCGCGACCGCCGAGGCAGGCGACGGCGGCTCTGACCATGGTGCAGCCAGAGAGTAATCCTATCATCCATCAATGGGGGGGAGACAGCGCCCGGCCGGACTTCAGTTCGCCTGGATGAGACCTAGACCGCGGGCACGCGATACCGCCTGCGTGCGACGTTCGACGCCAAGTTTTTCAAAAATGCTCTTTACATGCGACTTGACCGTCTCGGGCGCGATGCCGAGAGCACGCGCGACATCTTTGTTCGATTGGCCCTCGCTCAGTAACTCGAGAACACTGCTCTCGCGGGGCGTCAATGGATCTGCGATCGCCAAATCGCGGCCCTGCGACGGTTCAGACGGGTAATATTCCCGACCGCGTGCAATCAAGTCGTTGGCAAAAGGCTGCAGCTCATGAACTCGGACAGACTGCGTGGCATTGTCACGAAACCGCAAAAGAAGCGTCAAAACTTCTGGTCCTCCATCCAGAACCGGCCCGCTCAGTTCAACGGGTGCAGCTACGGCCAGAACACGGCGAAAGATATTCGATGCCTCAGCCGATTGGTTCGCGCCGAGCAAGGCCACAGAAAGCTGCGTGGCCAGCCGCAACGCGATGTAATGCCTCTGCGCGGCGAGCGCCTGCTGATGCAGTCGTCTCAATATAGCCACGCTATCCTCAAACCGATGCTGGGCGGACGCCAGACTGGCGTGCGCAAGTGCGGCATAGTCGTGAATGTCGGACCAGGCGCAGCGTGAAGGTGCAGGATATTCAACGGCAAGCTGCGCGAGACGGGCGACGCACGCGCTCGCCTCTGCGATTCGGCCCTCGGCGCAATATAACCGCAGCCGCTCCAACAGGACCGCGGCAACCAACCGTCCCCATCCGCGCGCCTGACCCAGATCGTCCGCCTGCTCCAGTAGGGCATGACAGCGCCCGACGTTCCCGCGGTGCCGTGCCACCCGCACCAGCGCAAGATAGGCCTGCAACACGCACTCCAGCATTCCCGTTGCATCGATGATTGGGATGCGATCGATGATTAGGTCTTCGGCCTCGTCGAACCGGCCTTGATCGCTTCGGATCTGGGCCAACAGGCTGGCTGGCAGCGAGGTTGCGACTGAACTCGACCCCACATGTTGTTCTGCAATGCGCATGGCTTCCAGGTAGTGGCGCTCGGCCTCCGCCGGCCTCAACTGATCGAGTTCCGCCAGGCCTTGCAGACACAGCCGGTAGACAGTCGCAAAGACATTTCGCCGGTTGTCGTCATCAGAAAACGGAGTCCAGGGCGCCGCATAGAAGCTTACCAGGTCGCCACCCCTCCAGTGAGCAAAACGGGCGACATTCGACGCCACATTGGCTGTCCAGGGATCGCTCGGTCGCCGCGCGAGACAGGCCGCGGCGAGGGAACCCGCTGCTTGGCTGTCGTCGCTCACCGCCAGCGCAACTGCGCGAATCGTATCGCATTCACATTGAAAAGCTTCCTCCATCTTCGGCGCTTCGACGCCGTCGTGCTCGATCTCCGCAACCAGTTGCAGAGCCTCTTCGAATCGCATTGCCAGCGCCATTCCCCATGCGATCGCCAGCCTGACCTCCATCTGGCTGCGCAGAAGTTCGGTTGGCAGGAGGCGTTGCCACCCGAGCAGCGGCAGAAGATCACCCCTCTTCACCAGCACCATCGCGCATTGCTCGATCCAGCCAATCGCCTGCTTCTTGTCGCCTGCCGCGGTGGCATGCTGCACCGCGTCCATCCAGAGTTCTTGACCCGAATACCAGCGATAGGCCCGCCGATGTAGTTCAGGCACTTCGTCTGGGAACTCCGCATCCAGCCTGTGGCGAAGATATCCGCTCAGCAGCGCATGAAACCGATACCAAACCCCCTCCTGATCGAGCGGCGTCAGCAGGAGTTGCTTATCAGCAATAAAACGCAGAAGATCCTGGCTTGACCTCTCACCGGTAACCGCCTGACACAATGGGGCAGAAAGGCGGTCGAGAACGGCCGTCCGCAACATAAACCGGACTGTGTCGTCCGGAAGGCTCCCCAGCATCTCAGAGAGATAGCTGTTGATCGGACGAGACACTCCGGTCAGTCTTGGTACGTAATGTCCAAACTTTTGCCCTGACAGCGAGGATGTTGCAACGATGATCCGCATGACGGCCGGCCAACCCTCGGTCTTTTCCTGCAAAGTGCTTAACTCAGCAGGAGTAATCCCACCGAGCTTCTCTTGTTCGAGAAACTGGCGCATCTCGTCAAAATCAAATCGCAAGGCAGAGCCGTCGATTTCGAGCAGTTGGTTCTGAGCTTGGAATCTTGCCAGGGGCAGCGGGGGTTCTGACCGCGTGGTAATGACAACATGGAGATTTGGAGGAGCATTCCTTAAAAGAAACGACATAGCATCGTGTATGCCCCGATGCGTAACCCATTGATAGTCATCCAGAAACAGATAAACCTCATCGTCAACATCAGCAAGATTATTGATCAGAGTCGATACGATGGTCTGGGGCCGCAAAAGAAAAATTTCGTGGATCAGACCGAGTGCCAACTCGCCGACACTGGCGCAGACCTTCTGTAGAACCTGCGCGACACTGAAGAGAAATCTGGACGGCTCGTCGTCGTCGTCGTCAAGCGAAAGCCAAGCGACAGAATTCCCGCTCCGTCGAAGTCGCTCTGCCCAATCCGCCGCCAGGCAGGTCTTGCCGAAACCAGCGGCCGCCTTGATCACGGTCAGCCGCCTGATCTGGACCTGACTGATCAGGTCGATCAGACGTGGTCGATCAATCAGTCCCGGCGCCGATCGCGGCGGCAGTATTTTCGTCGCGAGGATCCGCGGGGAGGCGTCGGTAATCATCGAGGCAGCCGTTGCTGGCAAGGTCGCTCGGCGCAGACGTCACGGCTTTCAGGAGAAAGAAACCGCCCCCCCGTTTGGGGGATACCTTCAGAAACCACGGACGTGTAAGTGATCCGGGACGCACGCTCGCCACCGCGGCAACACCACAGCCGACCATCCGCCTCTCCGGCAGGATGAGGTAAGCGTTTCAAGTTATGTTCCCTCCATCCTGCAGGATATGGCTCCTGCCGGTAGAGGGCAAGATGCGGTGGCCTGATGCCCGTGGCTCCCACCCATCCGGTTTGGGTAGCTTGTAATACCAGCAGCCCAAAGGGCTGACTGGTATGCGCGCAGGGTTGGCGTGGCGGGTGCGCGCGAAATCAATAAGAGCCAGCCGCCCGTCTTTCGCCTGCAGAGTCGATGTCTCGGGCGGCTGGTATAAATCCAGGCGGCCGCCTTGCCCGCGCTTTAGCCGCTGGGCAACCGGATCTGGATCATCCCCGTTTCCTGTAGGTCCCCCGCTTCCTAGCCCCTCGATCCCCCGTTCCGGGGATTTACCGCCCACCACTTCGGTAGGATAACCGAATCGATAGGAATCCATTACGACTAAGGATCGACAGCCACTCCCGGCGGTAGAGTTCTAGGCCTTCGTGAGACACATCCCCTCGTGAGGCCGGTGCAACATATCGCTCCCCGCCAGAGGCCAGCAAGCACACGCTTCACACGCTCAGCAAAGGAACCCACATGTCGGACTCGCACCCTCCTTCCGCGTTCACGCCGGGCGACTTCAGCGCGGTCCAAATGCGGGAAACAACCAAGTTCGTCGAGCGAAGCCCTACCACCCATTTCGATGCCTTGATTATTGGTGCCGGCTTCGCCGGCATGTACATGCTGCACTCGCTGCGTGACAAACTCGGCATGACCGCGCGTGTTCTGGAGGCCGGCGACGGCGTCGGCGGCACCTGGTATTGGAACCGCTACCCCGGTGCGCGCTGCGACTCACCCAGCTACATCTACTGCTACACCTTCGACCGCAATCTCGTTCAGGAATGGGAGTGGTCAGAGCGTTATCCCGAGCAGGATGAGCTCCTGCGCTACCTGGAACACTGTGCCGACCGCTTCGACCTGAAGCCAGACATCGGTTTCGGCAAGCGCGTGAACAGCACCGTCTTCGATGAAAAAACGAACCGCTGGACGGTGCGCACGGAGCAGGGCGACGAGTACACCGCGCGCTACGTCATCGCCGCCACCGGCTGCCTGACGGCGGGCAATATGCCGAAGATCAAGGGCATCGAGTCGTTCAAGGGCAAAATGTACCACACCAGCCGCTGGCCGCACGGAGGCGTCGATTTCACGGCCAAGCGGGTCGCCGTCATCGGCACCGGCGCGACAGGGGTGCAGGCGACCCCGATGATCGCGCTACAGGCCAAGCATCTGACGGTGTTCCAGCGCACACCGGCCTACTGCGTGCCGGCGCGCAACGGCAAGGTCGACCCCGAAGTGACCAAGGCGCGCAAGGCCAATTACGACGCGGTGGCCGACAACATCCGCAAGTCCTTCTTCGGCTTCGAACTGGACTTCATCCCGAAGTCGGTGCTCGACACAACGCCCGAGGAGCGCGAGCGCGAGTTCGACCGGATGTGGGACCAGGGCGGCTTCCAGTTCTGGCTCGGTAACTACCACGACATGTTTTTCGACAAAAAGGCCAACGACATCGTGACTGACTACATCAGGCGGAAGATCCGCTTGACGGTGAACGATCCCGTCGTGGCCGAAAAGCTGATTCCCAGCTACCCCTACGGCACGAAGCGCCAGCCACTGGACACCAACTACTACGAGACCTTCAACAAGCGCAACGTGTTACTGGTCGATGCCAAGGCCGACGGCCCGATCGAGGAGATTACGCCCAACGGCATCCGTGCCGGCGGAAAGGAATACGAGTTCGACATCATCGTCCTCGCCACCGGCTTTGACGCGATGACCGGCGCGCTGAAAAATCTCAACATCCAGGGCCGCGGTGAGCGCAGCCTGACACAACTCTGGGAGGATGGCCCGGAGACCTACCTCGGCCTCACCTTCGCGGGATTCCCGAATCTGTTTGCGATCACCGGCCCGCAGAGCCCGTCGGCATTTTCGAACGTGCCAGTGTCGATCGAGCAGCATGTCGAATGGATCACCGAGTGCATTGGGCACATGCGCCGCAACAACCTGACGACCATCGAGGCAACGCAGAAGGCGCAGGAGCAGTGGGGCGAGCATGTGCTCGATCTCGTCAGCAAGACACTGGTGCCGGGCACCGACTCTTGGTACATGGGCTCGAACATCCCCGGCAAGGCGAAAAAGTTCCTGGCGTACATCGGGCCGGAAGGCGTCGGCGGCTACCGCAGGACGTGCGACGAGGCGGTGGCAAAGGGCTACGAGGGCTTCACGTTCGCTTCCTGAAAGCAGGCTTTCTCTGGCTAGCCGACGAATGACTGTCCAACGTTCTTTTTGGCAGAGTTTCCCGAACGGATAAGGACCTTTCTGGAACCTTTGCTTAGACACCAAGCGTCGTTCGATCCCCCTTACAGGGGATATCGCGGCAACGGCGACAAGAATATCTTTGTACCAAGGCTTCGGTAAAACAAGTGGAGGACGCGGCGTGACCGGCAAACCTATCGAGCGAACGCAGTCCGCATATGGCTACCCCCTGATCATTCGTAGCCTCTTCAGATCCGCGGCCCAACTGGCTTCGGATCAGGAGATCGTCTACGCCGACCGGAGGCGACTCACCTACCGCGAGTTCGGTGAGCGGGTACACAGAACTCGCTTCCGGCCTCGACAACCTCGGCGTCAAGGCTGGACAGACCGTCGCGGTAATGGATTGGGACACGCACCGTTACCTCGAATGTTTCTTTGCGATACCGATGATGGGGGCCGTGCTGCATACCGTCAACGTCCGCCTGTCGCCGGAACAGATCCTGTATACGATCAATCACGCGGAAGACGACGTCATTCTGGTCAATGCCGAGTTCATTCCGGTACTTGAGCAGCTGTGGGACCGCGTCGATCCCGGCAAGAAACTGGTGCTGCTGAACGACGCAGCGAATGCACCCGAGACTTCGCTCGTCTTCGAGACCGAGTACGAGGCCCTGCTGGCCAGGTCGGACACAGAGTATGCTTTCCCGGAGCTGGACGAGACCACCCACGCCACCACCTTTTATACCACGGGCACGACTGGCCTCCCCAAGGGAGTTTGTTTCAGCCATCGGCAGCTTGTTCTGCACACGATGGCTGCCCGGGCGGCACTCGCCGGAACCGGCCACGGGCGTTTCAACCAGGACGATGTGTACATGCCCGTCACTCCGATGTTCCATGTTCATGCCTGGGGGCTTCCCTTTGTCGCGACGACGCTCGGGGTGAAGCAGGTTTACCCGGGACGATACCTTCCCGATGCATTGCTCGATCTGATCCATCAGGAGAGGGTGACGTTTTCGCATTGTGTGCCGACGATTCTGCAGATGATTCTGGGCAGCGCACAAAAGCGGGCGATCGACATCACCGGATGGAAAGTCGTGATCGGTGGCGCGGCGTTGCCACAAGCGCTTGCCCGCCAGGCGCTGGAGCAGGGCGTCGACCTGTTCGGCGGCTACGGCATGTCCGAGACCTGCCCGATCCTGGCGTTGTCGCACCTCAAACCGCATATGGAGGCCTGGGATATCGCTCGTCAGGCCGAGGTCCGTTGCCGAACCGGCCGCCCGATCTCTTTGGTGCAGATACGCATCGTTGACGAGGCAATGAACGACGTGCCGCACGATGGCGAGGCACAGGGCGAAATCGTCGTGCGAGCGCCGTGGCTGACCCAGGGCTATTTGAAGGATCAACAGAACTCCGAAAAGCTGTGGGCCGGCGGTTGGCTGCACACCGGCGACATCGCGGTCATCGACCGGGACGGGTATCTCAAGATCACGGACCGTCTGAAAGACGTCATCAAGACCGGGGGCGAGTGGGTTTCATCGCTCGACCTGGAGGACCTGATCCTCCACCATCCGGCGGTGGCCGAGGCAGCGGTGATCGGCGTGCCTGACCCCAAATGGAGCGAGCGGCCGCTGGTGGTGATCGTTCTCAAGCCCGACCAGCACGCAACCCAGACAGAAATCAAGACCCATCTGCGGGAATTCGCCGGCAGGGGCCTTATTTCGACCTATGCGATGCCGGAGCACGTTGAATTCATTGACGAGATACCCAAGACCAGCGTGGGCAAGCACGACAAGAAGCGATTGCGCGAGCTCTACGCGAAGTAGCACCACGAGACGACCGGCATGGCACCAATGCGCGACATGACTGTCGTGATTAATAAACTGGCGGACCTGACCGGGTGCACTGCAAGACCTGTGACATCAAGGACCCGACCGGCACACGTTTAGGTCGCGGCGCAAGGTGGCAAAGGTCCGGTGTATCCAGACGTGTAGGGACAGCTACTATGACAACCGATCAATTCAGCCTGAACAGCGCGGACACATTTATTGGCAAGGAGTTGGGCACGTCCAAGTGGACCGTGATAAGCCAGGCTCGGATCCAACAGTTCGCCGAATGCACCAACGATCACCAGTGGATCCATGTGGATGTCGAGCGGGCGAAGCGCGAAACCCCGTTCGGCGGCACCATCGCCCATGGATACCTGACCCTCGCAATGCTGGCGGACACCATGTTCGAGGTGGTCGTCAACCCTGCCGGAATCACTCAGGTGCTCAATTACGGGCTCGACCGCGTCCGATTCCTGACGCCGGTGAAGGCTGGTTCCCGCATCCGCAATCGCATCAAGCTGCTTGCCGCGGAACCTAAGGAGAGCGGGCGGTTGCTGCTAACCACTGAGAACACTATCGAAATCGATGGCGAGGCTAAGCCCGCCCTGATCGCCATCGCCCTTTTCATGGTTGTCGGGCCATGAGCAAGCATCGGGAAGGAAATCCTGCGATGACAAGCGGCACGAACGAAGCGTCCCAGAATGCGGCGGATGTCGCGGCACAGGCTGCCGAGGAAGTGCTAGGCCCCAATCCATTCGTTGGTCTGCGACCGGCCGACATACTCCGAGTTCTGAGCGAGATCGGCGAACAGACGCTCAAGGCACCGCTCTCGACACTGAAGCAGGAAGCCGGGTTGGCCCGCGCGTTGTTCTCAGTGCTGGCCGGCACAGCCGATATCGCCCCGGCAAAGGGCGACAGGCGCTTCTCGGATCCTGCCTGGAACGATAACCCCTTTTACCGACGCTACCTGCAGGGCTACCTGGCATGGACCAATGCTCTTGACACCTTCATCGAAAGTTCCGGTCTAGACAGCGTCGCCCGACAGCGGGCCAGGTTTATCATGTCCTTGATGGCTGACTCGGTGGCGCCCACCAACACCCTGCTCGGTAACCCGGCGGCTCTCAAGAAGGCGATCGACTCCGGCGGTAAGAGCCTGCTGGAAGGTTCGAAGCACCTCCTCGCGGACGTCACCCGTAACGGTGGCATGCCTGCCCAGGTTGACATGACGGCGTTTGATCCCGGGCGCAATCTGGCGCTCTCGCCGGGGTCAGTAGTTTATCGCAATGATGTGCTGGAACTGATCCAGTATTCGCCCGCCACGGGAGAGGTGCACGCCCGGCCGCAATTGCTCGTACCGCCCCAAATCAACAAATTCTATATTTTCGATCTGGCGCCCGGCAGAAGCATCGTCGAGTATCTCGTCAAAGGTGGCCTCCAGGTTTTCATCGTGAGTTGGCGCAACCCCACGCCAGAGCGGCGCGCCTGGGACATGGATACCTATGTGTCTGCACTGCTCGAGGCGATTGATGTCATGCGCGACATCACCGGCTCTGATGACGTCAACATTCACGGCGCCTGCTCTGGCGCCATGACGATCGCCGCGTTGCTCGGCCATCTGGCCGCGAAGAAACAGAAATGGGTCAACGCCGCAACCCTGATGGTCGCAGTGCTCGACACGGATTCCGATTCTCTGCTTGGCTTGTTCGCGACGCCTGAAAGTATTGCCGCGGCGAAACTGAATTCCCGGATGAAGGGCGTCCTGGACGGCGACGAAATGGGGCGAGTGTTCTCCTGGATGCGCCCGAACGACCTGATCTGGAATTACTGGGTCAACAATTATCTGATGGGCAACCCTCCGCCAGTGTTCGACATCCTGTACTGGAACAACGACACGACCCGCCTTCCGGGGGCGTTTCACGCTCAACTTCTGGATATCTTTGCCGAGAAGTTGCTGCAGGAACCCGGCGCCGTCTCGATCCTCGGCACGCCGGTCGACCTCTCGCAGGTCGATTGCGACAAATTTGTCGTGGCCGGCGTCACCGATCACATCACGCCATGGAAGGGCGTCTACAAAACAGCGTCCCTGTTCGGCGGCAACACTGAATTCATCCTGAGCTCCAGCGGCCATATCCAAAGTCTCATCAACCCGCCCGGCAATCCAAAGGCAAAGTATTTCCTAGGGCGCCATCTCCCAGGGACCCCGGACAACTGGCTCGCGACGGCAAAACCGGTGCAGGGCACCTGGTGGGACCACTGGCGGCAGTGGATCGCCGCGCGTTCGGCCGAGAAGCGTCCCGCTCCGACAGAACCCGGCAACGAGCGTCACAGGCCGGGGGCGAAGGCGCCCGGGACATACGTCCTGGAGCCGTGAGTTAAGTGTCCATCCATCGGTGGGAGTGAATGCTCTGGTCAAAATTTGCGGCCGGGAGGAACACCATCAATTCGCTCTCGCGTCCGCGTCACTTTGCATCAGGAAATCGCTGATGACTGGAACGATGTCCGAGATGCGTGTTGCAAGGAACAGATGGCCATCGTCGATCGTGTAGAGTCGTGCATTTGGTATCAGGCGCGCCAGTATACGGCCGTTGACTAGCGGGACGATGGGGTCATCCCTTCCCATCATGACGAGTGTCGGTTGCTTGAGCCGGTGCAGCCAATGGATGCTTGTCCAGCCCGTCGCAGCGAGCATCTGCCATAAGTAGCCGCGTCTCGAGGGAGGCGACATGTGTCGCGCATGCTCACGTAGCAGTTCCGGGTCCTCACGAACTCTGCCGCCATAGAGATCGCCGCCGACTTTCGTCATGAAATCTCGATCGGAGTAGCGGCGCGGGTTCACCATCTTGCTCAATGCCGACAATCGGCCTGGCACCATGACGGCGCCGGCCGAAGTCGCCGCAAGCACCAACCGCCGGCAGCGCGCCGGATATTGGTGGGTAAATTGCTGCGCAAGGGCGCCCCCCCAACTGACACCGAGCACGTCGACCGGGCCGTCGATGCCGATGTGCAGCAGAAGATGATCCGCGAGCCGCGCAAGGCGAGACAACCGATACGGCAGCGCGGGCGTTTCCGATCCACCGATTCCGGGCACATCGAAGATGACGGCAGGCACGCCCTCGCCCTGCATCGCCTTCGCGAAGGGTGCAATCAGTTCCAGACTGGCGCCAATGCCGTTAAACATCAGCAATGGCCTATGCTGCTCCGTAGACGTCCGGCCGAAGCGGATGGCAAGGCCGTCGATATTGGTCGTCTCAATCCGCATTCGGGGAAATTCCTCAGCCCGTGGCGTGCCGCGCGAGTGTGGTCGGGCGAATCACAGGAAACGCTGCGCCGTCCGGAGCCAGATGCTCATCAGATCGATGGCGATATCGTTCAATTCGGCGTAAACCTCGCCAATCAACACCGCGACGTCGTTGCCATTTATAAACAACAAGTTCGCGCCGCCCGTGCAGGCCGCACCCGAGAGGCACCGCGGCTCATTTGGAATCCCGCGCGTCGTCGAAGACATCGTTGCAGCGATTGAGGAGATAATGGCGTCCAGATAGGCCGGTTGACTTTCGGCAATGCATTGCACCGCGGCGAGTGCAGGTGTGGTGGTCCGACACAGCCATTCAACCTGAAGTTCGAGCGCGTCGACTGGCAGTTTGGCGACAGCACCCAATAGAGAGGCATGAATGGCCGACAAGTACGGAACAAGCTCCTCAATTTCTTCCCGCCTGATCCCGGGCGCGTAGATGCCGATGCGGGAAGCAGAGGAGCGGCTGGAGCAGCAGTTCGACAATCCCGGAGGGTGAACTGCCCAAGGAGGCGACCCAGCGTGCTGGCCGAGATCATCGTTGGTTGCCTCCAGCATCCAGATTTGGACCGGATCGTGCCTCATCTTGTTCCTCATGTTGAAGATGCATCCTTTGCTACAGGTTGCACGAATTCCCGAAACAAGGCTGAGCCTGGGTGTTAGTTTGGAGTGTCAACCATGTCGTATCGATATCATTAGTGGCTCACCGGGATCTCCTGCTGGCACGCATTAGAGCGTGCTCCGCACAGGTGGGATCACCGGAGCGGTGAATCACGCTCTCAAACAAGAGAGCTAGAATGGGTTCGTGAGCCAACGCGAGCAGAAACCGCTAGCCGGCGCAGCCACCATTATGTTCGTGCGGCAGCTCAGAAATGAAATCCCCCGAAGACGGGATCGACCGCTGCTTGTCGGGGGAGAGGCTGTGGAAGCCGCTATCATTGTGGCTCCGTCATCGCGGCAAAGATGTGGCCCGATTGCGTCCGTCAAGCCGGCGTTCGAGGTGTATTTGATGTGTCAATTTGCGATCGCTCGCGAGCGCCGATTACCGCCGGCTGGCTTGGCCTGCCAGTCACTCGTTTCCCGGAAGCGCATTGATTAACCGCCCGCGGGAGACACGTCACAATGCGATCCCCAAAAGACCGGCGATTCGCGGCGTCGCCTTTAGGCCTGTCCCCGTCATCACTAATACGGTTGTTTGCTCTGGCGTGATCGTCCCGGTTTCCAGCAGTTTGCTGAACGCACCTGCGACCTGCGCGCTCGTGGGCTCCACGAAGATGCCGACACGAGCCAGGTCCAGCGTAGCCTCCGCGATCTCCCTCTCGGTCAGCGTAACTGCGCCGCCTCGGGTTTCGCGCAGCGTGCCGAGGACCTCGCGCATCCGTATGGGATGGGCGATGGCAGTCCCCTCGGCCATGGTGGGGGAGATCACCGTCTCTGCCGCCGCATCCATGAACGCCGCGGCGATCGGTGCACAATTGGCCGGCTGGGCCGCAAATATCCGAGGCAGGGACTCGATCTCCCCGGCGCGGAGCAGCTCGGAAAAACCGATCTCGCACCCCAGCACGTTCGATCCGGCGCCGCATGGGGTGATGATGTTGTCGGGCGGTCGGAAGCCCAGGTCCTCCCACAACTCGTAAGCCAGGGTCTTTGTCCCCTGCAAGAAGAACGGATGCCAGTTGTGGCTGGCGTAGAAGATCGTATCCGAGCGCGCCAGTGCCGCGTCGGCGGTGTCCTGGCGCGAGCCGGGAATCAACTCAACCCGCGCACCGTGCGCCCGCATCTGCACCGTTTTCGCCGGGCTGGTGGAGGCCGGCGTCAAGATCGTTGCCGCGATCCCGCCCGCCGCCGCATAAGCCGAGACCGCCACGCCGCCATTGCCGGAACTGTCCTCGAGCACGTGCTCGATCCCCTGCGACCGGAGCAGCGACAGCATTACGCTGGCCCCACGGTCCTTGAAGCTGCACGTCGGGTTGAACCACTCGCACTTCAGCAGCACCCGAACCCCCGAGACGATGCTGGGGATCAACGGCGTCATGCCCTCACCCAAGGTAATTGGATCGTCGATCGCAAAGGGGAATGCTGCCTTGTAGCGCCACAGGCTGCGCGTCGCCGTGTCGATCTGTGCCCGCGTCACGCCCGGCAACGGCGTCAGCAACAACGGCGCCCGGTCGACACCACACCAACGCGGCTGGTCGAGCGGGAACGTCGCACCGGAACGCGGGTCGAGGTATTCGGACTGCATGCGGCCGAGTGTGGTCGGAACCGGGCGTGTGCTCAAGCGGGGTGCTTGCATATGCGAGAGGCCCCCAAACTCCCGATCGCGCTATCGCAAGACGTTCAAGCCCCGTCAGCTTGCGAAAGGGACTGCGGTTCCACGACGGCGAGCCGGTGCGCGCGCGGGAGGCGGTCGCCTCGATCGGGCGCTGGGCGCAGCGCGCACACCGCTTGGCGTCAGCATGAAGAAGCAGTTGGACGAGACGCGCGCGATCGACGATCGGCGGTTCGAAATCCAACTGAAGAAACCATTTCCCCACCTACTGTATGGCCTCGGCCGCGCCGCCGACTGTGTCGTCAGGCCCGAGCGGGTGGCCGGTCACGTCGATGCCCCGTTTCTTGGGCAAGTATTGGATAGCGCTCAGCCGCCGCCTGCAGCTCAAGCGCGCTTCTCTCGGCCATCGCCGCACGCTCCGATGGGATGAGCAGTCTGTTCCATCACGTTCGCGGCATGGCCCGATATATCAGTCCGGGCTAGCATTTATACCTTCGCCCAGTCCTCATCTAAGTTCGTCCGGTCCTCGGCAGTGTCTGGGCCTGGGTTTCGTAGATGACACTGGTTTCCACGACGCCATTTTTATGGATGAACTTCACAATCCAACCATTATCTGCACTCAAGTCTGCTGCCGGCAGTATGAAGACAGCGATATACGATCGATTATTACGCGTGAGCGACTTGCTGAATTGGATCGCCGGCCGCTTCGCTGCGTGGTGAGACAGATTACGGGCAAAATTGGCACGTTCATTGCACATCCGGTCTCCGATTATTGAGTTCAAAACGCATCTTAGGCATCTGACATCTAGATTTTGCGTGCTCCTTGGCTTAGGAGATCGACTCTGGCCTTCCACGACGCGAACAGATCGGTGGTCGTGCAATACAGCGGATGGGTAATGGCGCGACCGTTCACAACCTGCCGGGCCACGTGACATTGCTTCGCGATCCATTGGCCGGTTGCCGCAATACAATCCGCTGACAGGGCGGACCTTGATCTCCGAGGCCCATACGGCGACCCCGGCCTGTTCAACGCGGAGTCGCCCTTGCAGAGTAGGGCGGGCATCGAGGTGTTGACCGGCCCGCGTGATCTCGATCTGGCGCGGAGACTGGTGAAAGCCAGCGGCTACGCCGGCGCGCCGATCGTGCAGATGGCCGCGTCCGACACTCCCAGGCTGAGCGCGTTAAATCTCGTGGCGCGGGCGATGATGACGGAGATCGGACTGAACGTCGTCTATCAGGCTATGGATTGGGGTACATTGCTTAGCCGGGTCAATAAAGGCGGCCAGGCTGGGTCGGACAATTGGAACTGCTTTTGTGCTGCTTGGCCGGGGCCTGCAACTCTCGATCCGGGCAGCCACCTGCCACTCTTTGGCATGGTGCCGGATCGGGATCCGAAGATGCTGGCGTTGCGGGACGCCTGGTTGGACACCCCTGACCTTGCGTCGCAGAAGACCATCGCCGATCAGATGCAGTTGCGCGCGTTCGAGGATCCGCCATTCGTGCCGCTCGGTGAGTGGTTCAGCCTGTCGGCGTATCGCACGGGTCTGTCGGGCTTCGTCCGTTCCGATGCGGCGCTGTTCTGGAACGTTCGAAGGGCCTGAACACCCGATATATGGTCCGCCCGGGTGCTGTGTCACGGTTGACCTCGTGTTTCACCTGGGCCTATTCCTTCCTGCGGAGCCACATTCCTTGTATCGTGCCTCTTTACGGATTGCTGCTGGCCCAGCGTGGGATACGAGGGTTCGACCGTCCAATCTAACTGCGCATGATCCACTCCGGAAAGCGTTCACAGGGGGGCCTGCCGGGCTGGCGGATCGCGTCGTCGGTTGCTTGCCGTCAATCAATATGGACCGCCTCGCGGCTGACCGCTCGGACGGGGGCTCCGAAAGACGGCTTCACGGCCAAGGTCTGCCGATCGCGGTGATTGCCTCGCGCCTCAGGCATATGGCACCCTCTCGCGCAACCAAAGCGGAAACTCCTGAAGGAAACGCCATGAATGATGCAGTCGCCAGCGTCCCGTTCCTCGCCGGCGTGAAGATCGTCGATCTGACGCAGTTCGAGGCAGGGCCGTCCTGCACCGAGGCCCTCGCGTGGCTTGGCGCCGACGTGGTGAAGGTCGAGAACCCGAAGTTGGGCGATCCGGGACGGCGGCTGCGGGCAGGGGAGCCGGACAACGATCCCTACTATTTCCATGTCTTCAACGCCAACAAGCGCTCCATCACGGTCAACCTGAAGTCGCCGAAGGGGCTGGCGCTGGTCAAGGACATGCTGCGGCAGGCCGACGTTTGCATCGAGAACTTCGCGCCGGGTGCGATCGAGCGGCTCGGTCTCGGCTACGACGTCGTCCGCGAACTGAACCCCGGGATCATCTACGCCCAGGTCAAGGGCTTCGGCGAAGGCAGTCCCTACGAGAAGAATCTCGCGTTCGACATGATCGCTCAGGCATGCGGCGGGACCTTCAGCGTGACCGGCGATCCGGATGGGCCGCCCACTCGACCGGGCTTCTCGGTGGGCGATACCGGCACCGGAATGCTGATGGCGATCACCATCCTGGGCGCGCTGTATCAGCGGAAAGCGACCGGGCAGGGACACCGACTGCAGGTGGCGATGCAGGACGCCATCATGCACTACATGCGCATCAACTTCGCGACGCAGGGTCTGACCGGCAAGCCGGCGCAGCGAGGCGGCAGCAAGGTGCCCGGTGTCAACAATGCGCCGATGGGGCTGTACCCGTGTGCTCCGGGCGGCCCGAACGATTACGTCTACATCATGACAAGCCGAGCCAATCCGGACCATTGGGACCGGCTGTTGAAGATCGTGGGACGGGAAGAACTGATCGGCGACCCGCGGTATCTGACACCCATGGACAGATTGGCACGCGAGGCCGAGGTCGACGAGATCATTGCCGCCTGGACCCGCACGCGCACGAAGCACGATGCGATGCGCGCCGTGGGGGACGCGGGCATACCTGCGGGCGCGGTGCTCGACACGATGGAGTTGCAGAACGACCAGTCCTTCGAGGACCGCGGCATCATGCAGGTGATGCGCCACCCGCTGCATCGAGACTTCAAGATGCCGGGGTGGCCGGTCCGAGTGGATGGAAAACCGCCCGCACTGACCTCGTCTCCGGTATTAGGCGAGCACACAGGCTCGGTGCTGGCCGAGTGGCTCGGATTAAACGCTCAGGCGGTCGAGGCGCTGCGGGCGGCAGGGGCGGTCTAGCCGGGCCGTCACCCCGTCCGAGCTCTTGCGCCGGAGCCGGCAACCGGCTGATGAACCTTGCAATTCCGGCGTCCCATCCGGCTGGGCGCAGATTTACGTTCTTCAAGTCCTTTATCGGTGTTGGGGCGGCACTACCTAACGCCTTATCGCCCGAGGTCGACCCAGCCGGAACGCGTAAATCGCGCACCCTGCGGCGACGGTTTTTCATGGCCGTGGCGACCCAATCTCCGCTACAGCGTCATCGCGCCGAACGGAACGGTCTAAGCGCATGAGTGATGCGATCAGCCAAATTTTCAACCCGAACCCGTCAGGTTGGAAATTGCTTACGAAATCTTAAGGAGGACTGAATAGTGGCATGGACGCGGATCACGGACCCCGAGACGGTGACCGGCTTGCTGCCTGCTTGGCTGGGACGGCGGATGGTCGGGTTGCGCGGTTGCTTTGGCCTGCTGTTGACGACAGGCGATGTGATACGGCTAACCTCGATCGCCGCAGCGCATCAGTCGTCGCAGGGGGTTATTCTGCTGGATGTCCTACTGGATCGAGCCGGCGTTCCGGACGGCGTGGATCTGGCCTGGCGTTCCAAGCATTTCCTAGGAGCGCCGGTTCCCGGTGCCACGGTCGCGACAGTAAATCTGGCGCATATCGTCGCAGCGGTGGAGTTCACCGTGGCGGAGATGGCAGCTAATCCGGGCGACAGCACAATCGGCTTCGGCGACGAGATCCGCCCGGAGGACGAGCGCCCGACGACCGAGGCGGTGAGCCAGGCGGTGGAGTAGGCTTACTCCGGTATCCCCACCCGTCCAAAGCCTGGCAGCTTCACCGCCGGGCGGCGGATGTCGAGGCCAGCGACGGCGCCGAGGATGTTGACCTCGACGCCCTCTACCCAGCCAAGCGTCAGGCCGCCATAGCCATTCAGTGTCAGGCGTACACCTGTGCGGGATGAGGTCAGCCGGAGCCACCTTCCATCGTAGGGGTAATCCTTGCCGATCGCCGTCGGCGGCAGAGTGCAGCGCATCTCCGGCACGGCGTCCATGATCGCGCCAATGAAGGTGTTGGAGTTGGGACCCGGCCAAGCGCGGTAGTCGCCCTCGTTTCGCCAGGCGTAGCCGGCGATGGCGCTCTGAATTCGCGGTAGCAGGGTAGCGGCGGCGTCTCCGTCCGCGGCAAAGACGACTTGTGGCGCATGGCCGAACCAGCGGCCGTCGGGCTCGAACCCGTTGATGCGGATCGGCAGTTCGCCCCATGCGGTGTAGTCGTAACGGGTGTAGGAGGGCGCGTCCGCCGGTTTGAAAACGATCCAGCTATGGGACGCGAAGATGCCGCGCCAGCGAACGGTCTTGGCAGTAAAGATGCGTACCACGGCCGCGGGATGCTGCGCTGGTGCCGGCAGAACGCCGATGCTGGACCGATCCGCCGTTCGCCATCCAATGCCCGACCCCTCCATGCGGTAGAGCAGCGCGGCGATGCCGAGGGGCATGACGTAAACTAGCGCGAACACAATCAGCAGAACTTTGAGAACGACGATCATTCCCCGCAGATGAGGCTTGGACGTGAAAGGACAACCTCCACGCCCGTCTGGGAGCATCGTAGTCCCCTCATAATCCACGCAGCGGTACTGCGGCGCACGAAATTTCGCGAAGCTCGGTCACCCCTTCCAGAAAGGCTCCGCGCGTCAACCTGACCACCTCATCACGCCTAAGCGTCACACCCTGTTCGGCTCCGAAGGCGTCGATCAGTACGTATTCTGACATCCCGGCGCGGGTGAGATACCAGTCCGGAGCCATGTCTCTGCCGGAAGAACGAAAGCCGGTCGCCCAGGCCCGCAGTTAGACCAGGCGGCGTGTCAAATGAGGGTTCCGTTGCAATCGACGATGATGGCACGGATATCGGCCGGCAATGCCGTTGCATCAAACATGGTCGCACCTACCCTCGTACATCGGCGATTATCGCCATGGCTTGGCGAAGCTCGGTCCGAAGAGGAGCGCGTTTATTGGTGCTCCTCGTCTAGGCTGGTTGATAGCCAAGGCTCTCTCGATTATCTATTTCGGCTCTACTTGAAGAAAATCTCCATATCTTCGAAGTCGAAGGTCACCGCATAGGGTCTGAGAAATTCATGCCCGACCATGCCCGCGAGAAAGAAGCCAAATGACTTCTCCCATGGAAATGGGCCATCGAAAACTCCCTGAACGTTCTCTTCCTGCACTTTGCCCAGAGAAACACGCTTCACAACATAGGGCACGATGGTCAGCGTTCCTCCGCCTCCGGCTCCTGTTTGAGCCTTATCTTGCTCCAGCACGATCCCTGCTGCCTTGATCACCAACTCGGCAAGTTTGGTACCAGCCCCAACGAGCCCTGAATCAACGAACAGCAGGCTCGGGGGCAGGTTTTCCACCTGCCCGTGCCCAACCATGAAGTGGTCGCCAGCAATCCAGAACGGAACCACGGCGCCGTCGCTCGAAGCTTCCGCGAACCGCCGCTGGCTTCGCATGTTCTTCCGCCGAAGTACCAGTTGACCATTTGGATAGTCCATCGTCGCGAGGAAGTGGTAGAAGAGCGTCGTGCCGATGATGCCGTCGATGCGGTGTCCCCCGCCGAGATCGAGTTGACGCAACGGAAGGAGTCCGACCGGCAAGTTCTTAATGGTCCACTGTCCGAGTTTGATGGCATCGATCCGCCCTAGCCCAACCTCGGCAGTTTGACCACCAGAGAAGGTGCCTTTGACCGTGCCGAGTTGCGGCACACCAAGCTCCTTGGCGAAGTTCGTGTCGAGGGTAACTACAGAGCCTCCGGTGTCGATGAAAAAAGTAACGTCGGGACCGCCATTGATTTGCACGCTGACGAGAGGCAGGGGGTCGGTCTGGAGGAATTTGACAATCGTTTTTCCTCCGCTGCCGCACAGTTCGTATGGCGTCTGTCCGGCGAAGCTCTGGAGTAACGCCGCATTCAGGCCAGGATATTGCGAGATAATTAGCTGATTGTTGCTTACGTCGATGCCGTCGAGCGCCGATACCGCGTGCTGAAAATTATCGAGTTGATAGTAAACCTCGGCCAACATGACTCGAGGGTCGGTTTCATCGGGCTTCAGCGTCGTCGCTTTGGTCAGCCATTTCTCCGCATCATCCAGCTTGTTGGACAGCAGGGCGATCCGCCCCAAGCTGAATACCGCGTGATAGTTGCTCGGCTGATCAGCGGCGATCTGTGTATATTGTGCTTTGGCTTCGACAAATCTCCCCGCTTTGAACAGTTGATCGGCGGAGTCGGCTGTTGGGGGCGCCTGCGCTGCGAGTTTTAAAGGCGCGAGCATTATCCATAACGCGAGTACCGCGTGTTGCCTTCTCATTGGTTTGACCCCTCCGCCGCGTCCGAAGATGGAACGCACGTGAAAGCCTATCAGCTAAGCACCGGCGCCGAAAGTCCGCCGATCGATAGTCCGGGTGGACAATGCGGCCGGGCGCAAGTTCAGTTGCAGTTGGATCGGTGACAATATCTCAGGTCAACGGACCGGTCGAACGTGCCGAAGGCGGTGAAGGGCCCTCTGCTCAGAAGAAATACTGACCTGCGCTTATCATCTTGGATAGGAACGCTTGCCTCGCCATCTACCTTTCCGGCGAGACAGGCAGCGAGTACGAGGTGACGCCAGATGAGGTCGAGCGGATTCGGTTTCATTGAGATGCGACGACGTTCGCGTGGGCCCTATACCAACTGCCGCTGCCGACAGCCAATAACGAAGCCGAACGGGCATCGCTGGCGCTCTACCATCACGGTGCTTCTTGTAGGTGTACTGACCATTTGGATGTTTCAACCTGGAATTGCACAACAACTAGGAACGCCCGCGCCGGAGGTCCGGACTGCTCAGGGAATCTTGGTCGGCAAGCGGTTTCGTTCTGGCTTCGCATTTCAGGGGATTCCCTATGCGGCCGCACCGGCGGGTGTGTTGCGCTTCCGGCCGCCACAGCCGCACCCGCCGTGGTCGATGCCTCGTTCTGCCACGGAGTTCGGCAGCGTCTGCCCACAATTATCAGCGAACGGATTCACGGGTAACGAGGACTGTCTGTTTCTGAATGTCTTCGCGCCCGCAGATGCGATCGGGAACGGGTCCGCCGGACGCTCAGTCATGGTGTGGATTCACGGGGGTGGCTATGGTGCCGGCGCCGGCAGCGACCGGCTTTATGATCCCTCGGTGATCGTGGAAAAGACCGGTACGGTTGTTGTGACACTCAACTACCGCTTGGGTGCGCTTGGCTTCCTCGCCTATCCCGCTCTGAGTGATGAAGATGTGGGCGGCCGTTCGGGCAATTACGGGATTGAGGACCAGCAGGCTGCGCTCGCCTGGGTTCAACGCAACATCGCGGCCTTCGGCGGCGACCCAAACAATGTCACGATATTCGGCGAGTCCGCAGGCGGCAACTCCGTTCTGATCAACCTAGCGTCTCCAATGGCCGTCGGCCTGTTTCGGCGTGCGATCGCAGAAAGCCCTCTGTACGGGTCGGCGGTGCTGACTTCATCAGAGGCCGCAGCGCTCTGGGGGAATGAGGTGAGCAAGGTCCTGAACTGTCCCTTAACCGGACCGGAAGGGGCAACATGCCTCAGAGCGGCCCCCCTGCAGGAACTCGTTGCCTTTTCCCAGATCAGTGTAAAGCGCCCGTTTGGGCTGTTTGCACCGGTGATCGACGGCGTGATGCTGAAGCAGAGCCTCAACACGGTGTTTCGCGCGGGCGCCTTCAACCAGGTTCCGGTCATGATCGGGAGCAATCACGATGAAGGGACACTGATGACGAGCGTTCTCTACAACCTGAACACTGGCCCCGTAACCGCCGCGCAATACCCCGAGTTGCTGGCAGAACACTTTGGCGATAACGCTGTCTCGATTGCCTTGTCATATCCGCTGACGGAATACCAAACTCCGAGCCAGGCACTTGCTGCGGTTTTCACCGACAGATGGGGTGGACGGCCCCAACGGCATCAGAGTGCCAGAGTACGGGTCGTGACAACCTGTAGAATGGGAACCGCCCGCAATGAGCATTACCATGATCGGCCTGGACACCGCCAAGTCCGTCTTTCAAGTCCATGGCGTCAATGAGACCGGAAAGGCGGAGATCAAGCGCAAGCTGCGAAGGAGTGAACTGATCCCGTTCTTCGAGAAGCTGGAGACTTGCACCGTCGTCCTGGAGGCGTGCGGCGCAGGCCATCACTGGGCGCGGATCCTGTCCAGTCTTGGACACGAAGTGAAACTGATCGCACCCGAGGCAGTCAGACCCTTCGTGAAAAAGGGCAAGAAGAACGACCCGGCCGATGCGGCAGCACTGTGCACAGCCGCATCGCGGCCTGACATGATTTTCGTGCCGATCAAAAGCATTGAGCAGCAAGGGATCCTGGCCTTGCATTCGGCGCGATCCCTACTGGTCAAGCAACAGACGATGCTGGCGAACGCGATGCGGGGCCTGGCGACGGAATTCGGCCTGACCGTCCCAAAGGGTATCGACAGGCTCGAGGAGCTTTTGACGTTGGTCAACGCGGATAAGGCCTTCCCGGAGAAGGCGCGTCGGGTGTTCACGGGATTATTCGACCAATGCCGCGCACTGGCTGAAAGTATCAGGGCACTCGAAGCGGAGATTGTCGCTCACGCGCGGCAAGATGAGACCGCACGCCGCCTGCTCACGGTCCCTGGCATTGGCCCGATCACCGCGTCGCTGATTGTAGCAACGGTCGTCGACATCAGCGTGTTCAAAAGCGCACGCCATTTCGCCGCCTGGCTCGGGCTGGTGCCACGACAGTATTCCACCGGCGGAAAGACCCGCCTCGGTCGGATTACCAAAGCCGGCAACCGGGAGATCCGTAAATTGCTGGTCCTCGGCGCCACGTCGATGGTTTACCGGGCCGAACAATGGAACAGTGCTGTTGGGGCATGGACCCGAGGCGTTCTGGAACGGCGTCCCGTCAGGCTGGTGACGGTGGCGCTGGCGAACAAAATGGCGCGCATCGCCTGGGCGTTGATGACGCGCAAAGAAGTCTACCAGGCCAAGGGACGAATCGCGGCCGCGGCGGAAGTCGCGGCGTGACGTTCCCAGGCAAGCTGGTGGGCGTCGGGCGCGAGTCCGACTGATCCGGCAGCAGGCGCTGACCAGCGTGATGGGAAAAACTGTGATCAGAACAGTTCAGGCGACACCGGAAAAAAATTTGTGCCCCGAGCACGCCCGAAAGATTGGTGCCTGACACGCATGCGTACACCCATGATGGCCAGCGGCAAGTACCGCGCGACAGGCCGGACATAAGGGCGCACCTGACCGGATCTTTCACCCACGTCGCTCAGCGCTTCATGAGAGGGAACGCCAGTCCATTGCACTCGTGACGCGTCACGGGATATCAAGCCCGGATGCCAGGACCACCACCCCGCGGCGATCGCGCCGCGACCCCCGCCGAGCGATCCGCGGCCTGCAGGGCGCGGCGCAAGGTTGCTGCCGCGGCTGCGCCGATGAAGCCGCCGGTGGTTGTCCGACACCGTCGCCCTGCCGATCGGCGCAGTCGACCGGAACGGTGGGCTGACGCGGTGCAGACTTGGCGGACACCCTGCTGGACCAGTTTCAGGAGTGGCGGGACAACCTGCCCTCCAGCCTGGAAGACAGCGCGACTGCGGAAGCGCTCGATGTCGTGCTGGAGCTGCGCAGTCATGTTGAAGATCTTCAGGCGGTCCAGTTGCCAAAAGGCTTCGGACGGGACTGACGGCGCTCATCGGTGGCGCTGCAAGACACGCTTCCTCAGCGCTCATAGGAATTGACCCGGCTTCAAGGGCCACCGGACAGCACGAGACGGCCATCTTGAAGTCTCTCGGCTCGTTCTGTTTGGTGCCCCCAGGTCGGGATGGAATCAGGCGCTTCGGCAAAGTGCGCAAGGGCTTGCCACCTCGGGGGCCGTCCACATAAGTTTTTTTGCCTGCCCGACGGAGCGCGCCAGGGCAGCCATCTCTCATCACGTTCTGACATTTGGATACGAGTTCGTCGCGCCCAACCCGGTGGCCCCGCAAGGCTATCCGGCAACCGCGCCGGGCATCGAAATGCTTGATGCGCACACCTTCGAATTGCCTTACGTTTTTGGGCATAACGGCACCGACCCCTTGCCGGATGAGAGGACAATGTCGCTGTCGCAGAAGATGATTACTTACTGGACCAACTTCGCGGCAAGAGATGAACCGAACCAGGCGGAACCCGGCAGTCAAGCACCCACGGGTCTGCTGCTGTGGCCAAATTTTACTGCCCGTACACGGCCTCTGCTGGCGCTCACGGATGAGCCGAAAGTGACCACAGCGTTTCGGTCGGACCATCGGTGTGTGCTGTGGGATCGTATGAACCCGGAGGGCCTCTATTGAGGCAATTTTGCGCCGCGCTTTGGGCTGACGCTGCGCCTGAGACCTCCCGCCCAGACCACCCGCTGGCCCCAAATAAACCGTCTAAACTAACGGGCTGGAGCCACAGGTAAGCTCCATGTTATCACCGTTCTTCCTTGTGCGCTCTGCTGAATTGGCACAAGCCGCGCACAGTTTTGCTCGTCGCACACCTGCACCCTCGCGAAACCGATTTGCGCAAGGGCCGTGTGGGTTACATTATTGACCGCGAGAACGACGAGTGCGGTGGCAATGATTGTCAGAACAGACTTCGTATACGTGTCAACCATGTTTTCCTCTGACGCATTTTTGGAAGCAGCCGTTCAACAGGATGCTCGTCAGTCATGAGGTGGTCACCAGTCTATGAAACGAGCCCGCCAGTTTTCGGATCTATCGAAAGTCCCGGCAACCCCCGAAATCCGATGTTTCTGATTCCGCCCGCGTCGGCTTGACGACGCCGAGGACGACGGGCAGCGTCGCGGCACGGGCCTCGGAAGAAGCCCCACAGCGGGGAAACTCAGCCCCTGGCGGACTGGCACTGTACATTAGGGGGTCTTTCCACGGCGCCAATCCTTTGACCCAGCACCGGTGGGCGCGCGCAGCATCCCCTTTGCGACCCAATGTCCGTGATTGGTCATCAAAAATCCCCAACCTGGTGGTGTCACCGCAGGGGGCTTTTTCATTCTACCGCTTGTCGGCACTGACCCGGATGCCAACCGCCCGCCACAAGATGTTGAGCTGCTCGTATGTCCCGGCTGCGGGTGCTGGACGCACCGGGGGCGTGCTCTGGGCGTTGCGCGATCATGCAGCCTCGCGGTTTATGCTATTCGCCGAAATCGCAGGAACCAAAACGCTAAAATACCGCCCGTTGACTGGGGAGCCCGGTGCTCAACAGCTTCGCGCACGCGACGAACGATTCTGAAACAATCAAAACCCCCAAAGGCGCCTAAGCGAGGCATTAATGATTTGAAGCCCCAGAGCGACCTGAATGATGCCGAGAACGGCCCCCAGCACCTGCAGGATTATCCCCAGGAAACGCAGTAGCGAGCCACGAGCATGACGAGCAGGTTCAACAGCATGATCGCGACCACGATGCCACCAATGATCAGCCGACCCTCGAGGTCGGGCGCGAGGAAAACGATCAGCGCGCCAATGCCAGGTGGCGTTACGATCGTCGGAAAGGCAAGTGGCATAAACGCCATCTTCAACGTCGGGGCGGTACTCTTTTCGTCCGGTGCCGGCGGCGTAAACTGCTCAAGAACGGTCCGCAGCGCCACGAGAAAAAGGATGATGCCGCCCGCGAGGGCCAGCACCGGCAGCGGAATGCCGTAATTGGTCAGTGAATTCTCCCCGACAAGGCCAGCAAATAACAGCGCCGCTGTCGAAATGAGCGTCGCTCGGAGCGCGATCTTCAAGATAAACCTGGCCTCGGCCCCCGAGTTATTTGTGCGAACGGGCCGATGATTTTTATCCGCCCTAGCATCAGAAAGAGAAACGTGAAGATCTGCACCTCGGGGATCGGGCTTATTGGCGTCTGGACCGCGGTCGCTTCAGCGGCCGTTGCGGTGCTCAGACCAAGCAGGTAATCCCGATCGGTGGGCGACGCTTGACGGACCGGTGCCGCGCCAACGACGAGGTCATTCTATCACTAAAACCTTCGGTGGCTTGCTGCGTCACGACGCTCCTGGCAACGACGGCATTGCCAGAATCCCTCGTATCCACGCCGCGGCTTCGTCAAGTGCTTGGCTGAGGACATGGGCGTCTGTTTGGCCGGAGCGAGCTGGAACGTGGAAGGAATGATCAGCCTGATCGAGCAGTTTCAACGTCACGCGCGTACCCAGCGCATCGACCAGGGGAAGCAGCAACCGCGTGTCCGCCAGCGCGTCGCGTGTCCCTTGCAAGAACAGCATTGGGATATCAACGTCGGCCAGATGTCGTGCCCGCTCGTCGGACGGTTGGTTGGCGGGATGCAGTGGAAACCCGAGGAAGATCAGCCCTCGCACGCCCGGCAACGGCGCCGCTGCTTGCGTCTGAGACGTCATCCGAGCGCCGAACGACTTGCCGCCCGCGAACAATGGCAGCCCAGGCGCCAGCCGGCTCGCTGCCGCCACGGCCGCGCGAACGGTCGCATGCGCGAGCGCCGGCCGGTCCGGCCGTTTCGATCCCGCCTCCATGTAGGGAAACTGGTAACGCAGCGTCGCAACGTTCCGCGCGGCCAGCCCGTCGGCGACCGCAACCATGAACCGGTGAGTCATTCCCGCCCCCGCGCCATGGGCCAGGACACAACAGGCGAAGGCGTGCTCCGGCCTCTGCAGCAGGCCCGACACCCTGTGCGTGTTATCGACCTCAATGGTGATCGGATCAGCGCTCACGTCAGATGCAGGCGGGATTCAAAGGCCAGAATCTCTCCAACGCAGACATCGGGTGAAAGCGATACAGCCAAATTCGACGATTGCTGGCGTCCGTCGGGTCGGACAAAGAGACGCTGATCTGCTCTGCATGCAGGCTCGGTGTTCACGGTGGCCCTCCTCTACAACGCCTTTGATCAGGATGACACACGACGTGGCAAGGCCCCATCCGCGCACCCGTACCGACCGGCACGGCCATGCTCAATATCATGACGGCGGATTTAGTCGTATCACGGAATCGGATTTCACGAGTTGACAATCAGGGAGAGTGGCGCGACGGCTTATCCCCGGCCAGAAATTCTCGCATTTAAAACGTTCTGCGCCTGACTAGAACCTTGGAGGTCACCCTATGCCATCGCCAATTACAATCACTGATAACACCCCCGATCGGCTGCTCGTAACCGATGGTCAATCGCTTGCCCATGGCCATAAGGCCGGTGTCTAACAGGATCCGAGGCGCAAAATATTAGCAGGGGGACTAAAATGGCGACTCAAACAGTGAGTACGCCCGGCAGCGGTCTTGTCTTCAACAATACATATACCGCAAATTGCAGTCAACAATATATCAGCTGTATTGTCGCCGCCGAGAATACATATGAGAGCCTGTGGAGTAACTCACTCACCGTTAACATAACTTTCGACGAACAATCGACAGGCGGTCCCCTGGCGTCAAACAGTTGGTCCGATTGGGGTATCGTATCTTACGCGCAGCTAAGGAATGCGCTTCCGGCCAGTGATTCCCTGCCGAGCACGGATCCGACGGGAGGGCACACCTGGTACCTTCCGGTAGCCTACGCCAGGATGTTGGGACTGAGTAGTTCCGCGCTCTCCACGGACGACACCGTCACCCTGAACTCCTCCTACGATTGGAGTTTCGGCCAAGATGTCACTTCCATATTGGAACACGAGATCAGCGAGGGCGTGATGGGCCGCGTGGGCGGCCTTGGCGATCAGAACGGTGTCTGGAGCACGATGGATTTATTCCGGTACTCGTCGCCGGGGGTTCGCGACTTCACCGACGGTAGAGACGGATTGACCACCTATTTCTCCGTCAACGGCAGCGCGCTGTCTTCGCTTTCGTTCAACAACGAATTCATGAGCAATGGTAAGAAATTCAATTCCGGCGACACCGCCGATTTCACCCAAAGCGATGTGTACGGGACAAATCAGCCTGGCGACACCGCCACGTTGTCCCCGACCGACATCACCAACATGGATGCGCTAGGCTGGATACAGCGGACCTCTCCATCGCCTGAGCCAGTTCCTCCAAATATCTCTGGGAATCAGGCGGGGCTTTTCGACGTATATGACAATACGACAGGCCAAACCACGGAAGAAGCTGGCACGCCTTACACCGGTCTGGTGGCCGGATTGACCTCTGAGTTCATCGATCTGAGTCCTGACAATCTCGATATTGCCGCGATCACGCCGAACTCGTTCATTTATTCCGGGTTAGGTAATGATGCGATCAACGTCGGCCAAGCCGGCGGCAATAACGTTCTAGACGCTACCGGAGGTAGTAATTTTTTAGTTGGTGGCAGTGGTGATGATACGTTTTTCCTGAACGATCTCAATCCCGCTGCACCGATTTGGTCTACTCTGGTTAATTTTCATGCTGGCGATGCGACGACCATCTGGGGCGTTACCCCGGCTGATTTCTCGTTTTCTTGGGCGGCCGGTGAGGGAGCGGGCGGATATACCGGATTGACGATGCACATCACGGCCGCTGGCAGACCCGCCGAGTATTTGACGTTGGCTGGGATGACCCCGGCGGAGCTTTCAAATGGACATTTGGCGGTCCAATATGGCACTGCCTCTACTGGTGTGCCGTACATGGAAATTAGCCATGTATAAGGCGTTCATGGCGATCTTGTTGCTTGCCGCTGATATAATCAATTTCAATTGAAAACAGAGGAAGTTCCATCCACCTACCACGCGGTTTCTTTTTTTGATGTTCCCGCACTTTTGAAACTTCATCTACCTCAGACGTAGCCCCAGCGGTAAGCCAAGCAGGGATCTACACATCAGCGAGAACCTCATGCATTACGGGTCATATCGATGACGATGCGCCGACGAAGCTTATGGTCCGTTTCAAAGTCGGCGCACGGACAGCTCGAACCGTAGCAATCAAGCGTGTCAATCCGAACTACTTCGAAGCGGCGGAAACGGAATAGAGGGTGGTCCTGGCCAACAGGCCGTACTCACCCGCTCCACCACCCGCCAACAGGTGTTCCCCGCCAACCCGTTTGCTGGTAGCTGACGCCTGCCATGACCGATGACCTGCCGCCCAACCCGGCGCTCCTTCCCGCTGGCCTGCGCGATCTGCTGCCGCCCGACGCGGAAACGGAAGCCTCCGCCGTCGAGGCGCTGATGACCGTGTTCGCGGCCCACGGCTACCAGCGGGTCAAGCCCCCGCTGATGGAGTTCGAGGACAGCCTGCTCGCGGGCTCCGGCGTGGCGGTGGCGGACCAGACCTTCCGCCTGATGGACCCCGCCAGCCAGCGCATGATGGGCCTGCGCGCCGACACCACCCCCCAGGTCGCCCGCATCGCCACGACCCGGCTCGGCAGCGCCCCACGGCCGCTGCGTCTGTCCTACGCCGGCCAGTGCCTCCGCGTGCGCGGCAACCAACTCGCCCCGGACCGGCAGGTTGCCCAGGCCGGCGTGGAACTGATCGGACACGACAGTCCCGAAGCCGACGCCGAAACCGTCGTCGTCGCCGCCGAGGCGCTCGCGGCGGTCGGTCTGACCCGGGTCAGCTTCGACCTGACTCTGCCGATGCTGGTGCCATCGATGCTCGACGATGCCGGCCTGACCGGCCCGAACCGGATCTCTCTCGCCCGAGCACTCGATCGCAAGGACGCGGCCGCGGTTGCCCGCCATGGGGGCGCGCTCGCCCCGGTGCTGACCGAACTGCTGCTGGCCGCTGGACCGGCAGACCGCGCTCTGGCGTCGCTGGCCGAGGCACGCTTGCCGAACCTCGCCGGTGCGCTCGCCGAGCGGGTAGCCGAGACCGTGGCAGCGATCCGGGCAGTCGCGCCGGTGCTGCGCCTGACCCTCGACCCAGTCGAGTTCCGCGGCTTTCGCTATGAAACCGGGGTGTCGGTCGCCGTATACGCGCCAGGCCGGCACGAGGAACTCGGCCGCGGCGGTCGCTACGTCTGCGGCGACAGCGAGCCGGCCACCGGTCTGACCCTCTATCCGGATGCCATCCTCCGCGTCGCTCCACAGCGTCAGGCACGCCCACGCGTCTTCATTCCGTTGGGCGCCGACCGGGACGTCGCGGCCGGCCTCCGCGCCGACGGATTCGCCACCGTCGCGGCGTTGACCACAACCACCGATGACACAGCCGAGGCCAACCGTCTCGGCTGCTCCCACATCCTGCGCGATGGACAAGCCGCGCTCCTGCGCGATGGACAAGCCGCGCGTCTTCATACCGAGGGCTGAACAATGGCCAACGTTGCGGTGATCGGGGCCCAGTGGGGCGATGAGGGCAAAGGAAAGGTCGTGGACTGGCTGGCCAGCCGGGCGGATGTGGTCGTCCGGTTCCAGGGCGGGCACAACGCCGGTCATACCCTCGTCGTCGGCAATCAGACCTACAAACTCTCCCTGCTGCCATCCGGCCTGGTGCGTGGCAAGCTCGGTGTCATCGGCAACGGTGTCGTCGTCGATCCCGACGCCCTGTTGGATGAAATCGCCCGTGTGCGCGCCCAGGGCCTGACCGTCACACCGGAAACCTTGCGCATCGCCGAAAACGCCGCCCTGATCCTGCCGCTGCACCCGGCGCTGGACAAGGCACGTGAGGAAGCCCGCGGCGCGACGAAAATCGGCACCACCGGCCGCGGCATCGGCCCAGCCTATGAGGATAAGGTCGCCCGCCGCGCCATCCGCGTGGCCGACCTGGCCGAACCCGAAACGCTGTCCGCTAAGCTCGATGAACTGCTGCTGCATCACAACACGCTGCTGCAGGGCTTCGGCGTTGCCCCGTTTGACAAGGCTACCCTGCTGGACGGCCTGCTGAAACTGGCGCCGCAAATTCTGCCGTATGCCGAACCGGTTTGGGAGCGGCTGGACGAGCTCCGGCGCGGCGGCAAACGCATCCTGTTCGAAGGCGCGCAAGCCGTCATGCTGGACGTCGACCACGGGACTTACCCGTTTGTCACCTCATCCAACACTGTTGCAGCAACTGCTGCCTCGGGCAGTGGCGTCGGGCCGGCGACGGTCGGCTTCGTCTTAGGCATCGCCAAGGCCTACACGACGCGTGTCGGGTCCGGCCCGTTCCCGACCGAGCTGCACGACGACATCGGCCAGTTGCTGGGTGACCGCGGCCACGAGTACGGCGTCAACACAGGCCGCCGCCGGCGCTGCGGCTGGTTCGATGCGGCGCTGGTGCGCCAGGCCGTCAAGGTAGGCGGCGTGCAAGGCATCGCACTGACGAAGCTGGATATTCTGGACGGCTTGACCGAACTTAAAATCTGCACCGGCTATCGCATCAACGGCGTTTTCTCCCGCCATTTGCCCGCCGCCCCGGGCGCTCAGGCCGCCGCGGTGCCGGAATATGAAACCATGATTGGTTGGGCCGAATTGTCCCAGGGTGCCCGCTCCTGGGCCGATCTGCCGGCCCAGGCGGTGAAATATGTGCGCCGGATCGAGGAACTTGTGGAAGCGCCGGTCACTCTGCTGTCCACCAGTCCGGAGCGCGACGACACGATCATGGTGCGAGATCCGTTCGAGGGATAGCGCTGGGCCGAAGTGGCCACTTGGTTCGTCTGAAACCATGGAGATCCCCGTTACTAAGCACAATCAGGTTTGATCAAGTTTGGATTTCCACCAAGGTATAGGTTGATTAGTTCCCTTGCATGCCAAAGGATAACGGTAAATGAAATTGATGAACTACCTCGCCATCGCCATTCAAGATCAATCGCATTTGGGATGTTTCCTTGCTACCCCAGTGAAGGAGCCCGTCATGGCTCTGCCTCCGCGCTGCTCCCGAGGACACTATCTTGCTACCGTTCGGCTGGTTCTGTCAGCACTCGCGCCGATCCACCGCTTCAGAAATTTCCTGCGGGTATGCCGTTAAGGCACATTTCAGATGGCTCCGTCCGCCAGGTTAATGGTCAGATTGAGGAAGCTATGATCGTCCACGTGAAAATAGCCGGCAGTGGTTGGAATTACGGTGCCGATGACTTGCGGCTTCCGGCTGCAGCACCAGAGGCGGGCACGACGACAAGGCGGCGCCTTCTTCGTGTGGCCGGTCTCGCCGGTCTCGGCTTGGGGCTGCCCGCCGCTTGGGCGGACACAGTGATGCAATTCTCTCCGCCGTTGCCGAACGGTCCGAATGAACGCACGCTGACCACGACCTACCCGACGAAAGGGCCGATGATTCTGCAGCGCTCCCGCCCGCCGCTGCTGGAGACGCCCTTCGATGTGTTCGACAAAGGCGTGTTCACACCCAATGATCAGTTTTTCGTCCGCTGGCATTGGGCCAACATTCCAGGCGAAGTGGACGCCGATACCTACCGCCTCACACTGCGCGGGCATGTGAACCAGACATTGTCGCTGTCCTTGCGCGAGATCCTGACCATGCCGCACGTGGATGTAGTTGCGGTCAATCAATGCTCGGGCAATTCGCGCGGCTATTTCCAGCCACGAGTGCCAGGTGGTGAGTGGGGCAACGGCGCCATGGGCAACGCCCGCTGGACCGGCGTGCGGCTGAAGGATTTGCTCGACCGCGCGGGCGTGAAGGCGGCCGCGGTGCAGGTCCGCTTCAATGGCCTCGATGAGCCGGTGGTGCCGGACGGACCGGACTTCATGAAATCCCTCGATATAGATCATGCTCGCGACGGCGAGGTGATCGTCGCCTTCGGCATGAACGGCGAACAGCTGCCTATGCTCAACGGCTTTCCGCTGCGCCTGGTCGTGCCGGGCTGGTATTCGACCTACTGGGTCAAAATGCTCAGCGATATCGAGGTACTTGACAAGCCCAACGACAATTACTGGACGGTGGAGGCCTACCGGATTCCGGACACGCCTGGCGCGAATGTGCGACCAGGCGAGACCGGCTACAAGCAGACGCCGATCAACCGGATGGTGCCGCGTTCGTTCGTAACGAACCTGCGCCCGGGCGACACGGTCAAGGTCGGCACGCCGACGCTCGTCCGGGGCATTGCATTCGGCGGTGATACGGGCGTCGCACGAGTCGACCTTTCTCTCGACAGCGGCGCGACCTGGCAACCCGCCCAACTCGGCGGCGATGAGGGGAAATACAGTTTCCGGCAGTGGCAGACAGAGTTCACGCCAGGCGCGCGCGGCGAGCAGACGGTGATGGTCCGCTGCACCAACACGAGCACGGTCGTGCAGCCGAGTAGGCCTGTCTGGAACCCGGCGGGATTCATGCAAAACGTGATCGAAACGATGTCCGTGACAGCGATCTGAGGAGCATCAGGCATGTCCAAGGCCAGCGCGTGGCTTCCGGTCCTGCTGGCCTGGGGCGGCGCTCTGTTGCCGTTGCCCGGTCATACTCAACCATTGCAGACGCTGAAATCGGCCAGCATCGACCTGCCCCAGGGCAATTTTCAGTTCCCGCCTGGACCGGGGTCTGATGCGATCACCAACAACTGCCTTGCCTGCCATTCAGCCGGCATGGTGCTGAATCAGCCGCCGCTACCGAAGGCCACTTGGGAAGCTGAGGTCCGCAAGATGATTAACGTCTACAAAGCTTCCGTCGCGCCCGAGGACATTCCGGCGATTGTCGCCTACCTAGTCGCGACCAAGGGGACCGAGGCAGCCGGGAGCACAAAACAGGCGCACTGAATAGCAAGGTCCGCAAAACCCCCAGGGGAGTTGCATTTCGAATTTGCTTGACCTTCGATTCCCTCTTGCCCGGCTCGAAGCAGATCGACTCTACGCGATGGCCTGAGAAACTCACGTCGGGAGGCTACGTTGGAAGAGTTTGGCGCATGCTGGGAGGGTCTTGAAGACCCACGAACCGGGAATGCCACGCTGCATCACCTGCACGACCTCCTGATGATCGCGCTGTGTTCGGTGATCTGCGGCGGCGAGAACGCCATGGACATGGCGGCATTCGCGAAGGCGAAGGAGCCATTACTTCGCGGCTTTCTGCGGCTGCCCAACGGCGTGCCAAGCCACGACACCTTCAGCCGGCTGTTCCGTTTGCTGGATCCTGTGCCGTTCGGGGCTGCTTTTCAGCGGTTCATGGCGGTGTTTTCGCAACAATGTCAAGGCGTTGTGGCCATCGATGGCAAGGTTCTACGCCGCTCGCACGACCATGCCAGCGGTAAATCAGCGCTGCATATGGTCAGCGCCTGGGGATGCGAGCAACGCATGGTGCTTGGCCAGATCGCTACGGATGCGAAGTCGAACGAGATCACCGCGGTGCCAAAACTGCTTGCGATGCTGTCGCTGAAAGGCACCATCGTCACGGTTGATGCGCTTAATTGCCAACGCGCCATCGCGCAACAGATCGTCGATCAGGGCGGCGATTATGCCCTGGCGCTGAAAGGAAATCAGGCGACCCTGCATGACGATGTCAGGCTGTTTCTCGACGATCCAGCCCGGGCGGGCGGCGTTACCGCGCAAACGGTCGATGGGGATCACGGGCGGATCGAGACCCGCACCGCCAGCGTTTCAACCGACATCGGCTGGCTTCAGGAAAATCATGATTGGCCGGGCCTCAGAGCCATCGGCAAGGTGGAGCGGATGCGCGAAACGCACGGCAAAACCACACGTGAGACAGCGTATTATTTGCTCAGCACCGCGTTGAGCGGCGAGCGTTTCCTGGACGTGGTCCGGGCCCATTGGGGGCGTCGAGAACCGGCTGCACTGGCGGCTGGACGTCGTCATGAATGAGGACCAGCAGCGCGCGCGGTTGGATAACGGGCCGAATAATCTAGCGGTGTTGCGGCATATCGCGTTGAACGTGATCCAAAAGGAAGGTTCTAAAGGGTCGCTACGAGGGAAGCTCAAGCGGGCTGCGTGGGATGAAAACTACCTCCGCACGCTGTTGGCGCTATTCTGACGGGCGAAGTGCGATTGCCCTGGCAAAACCCGATGCTCAATCGACCGTTGGACCGGTAACGCCTTGTGGAGCCGGCACGAGATCCTCCGCCACAGATCGAGAGGGTCGACCCGCATCGCTGCTGGATTCACGCCGATGGCCGATTACATCGAAAGTTCGTTTTCAGGGAAACTGTGGCAGTTACGACTCGGTTTTCCGTAGTAGTCTAACCGAACCGCCAGTAGTCTAACCGAGCCGCCACTTCCGGCGGGCTGTAGTGCGGTGGCTGCTTCATATACCGCGAAAACCCCACCGGCGCCACTACGCGGACAAGGTGAACCGCGCCCGGTACGCCGCCGGACTGGTTCCCAGCACCGCCCGGAAATGGTGGCGAAGTGTCGCTGCCGAACCAAAGCCGCAAGCCGCGGCTATCCCCTCGATCGACAGGGAGCAGCTTTCCAGAAGCTCGCGCGCCCGAGCCACCCGTTCAACCGCCAGCCAAACCCCGGGACTGTGCCCGACCAACTCGCGAAACCACCGATGCAGCGCTCGGATGCTGATGGCCGCCTCAGCCGCCAGACGCGCCACCGGCCATTCCTGATCGAGGTTCGCGCGCACCCGATCCAGCAGCGGCCCAAGTCGAGACCCGCCGGCCCGCACCCGCGGCACGGGACGCTCGACATACTGCGCCTGACCACCCTGCCTATGCGCCGGCAGAACCAGGCGGCGAGCCACCTGATTGGCAATCTCCGGCCCCCAGTCGCGCCTGACAAGATGCAGACACAAATCCAGCCCGGCGGCACTTCCCGCCGCCGTCAGGACACGCCCGTCATCCACGTAGAGCACATCTGGCACAAAGCGCACCAACGGATAGCGCTGAACGAGTTGTTCCGCGTAGCGCCAATGCGTGGTGGCGTTCCGCTCGTCCAACAGCCCAGCCGCGGCCAGCACGAACGCACCGGAGCAAAGCGACACGATTCGGGCGCCGGCCGCATGAGCATCGCGCAGCGCCGAAATCAGCCCCTCTGGCACCGGCGCATCCACGGCGCGCCAACCTGGCACAATCACCGTGCCTGCCTTCGCCAGCAAGTCCAGACCCCCATCGGCGATGACCTGCACGCCCCCGGTGGCGCGCAGCGGGCCAGGCTCTGCGCTCGCCACCGCGAAGCCATACCAATTCCCGCCCATCTCAGGCCGCGGGAGACCGAAGATCTCGACCGCACATCCGAACTCGAACGTGCAAAGCCCGTCATAAGCGACCACCACAACCAGGGGATTTGCGAGCCGGCGGACAAGGGGGCGCTTTGGCATGATATCGACGATACCGGGCATTTATGCCACTGGCCAGCATGCCACACGTCCGACCATCCTTCACCCATTGACAGGGACGGAGAGGCCGATATGGGCGCCAGCATTGTTTCGCAACGACCGCCAGCCTCCGCTGCCGAGGCGAGGGCTCATTTCGCCCGCCGCCTGTCGCTGGAGACCGACTGCGCCGATGTCCACGAAGCCCTGCGGCAAGCCGCTGACACGGCCCCAGACTTCGTTCTTCTCGACGTCCGGGGTCCGGAAGCCTACACGCAGGCCCATGTTCCGGGCGCGCTCAATCTGCCGCACGGATTGATCAGCCCGGATCGGATGGCGTGCTGGCCGCCTGAGACACTGTTCGTCGTCTATTGCGCCGGCCCGCACTGCAACGGAGCTGATCGGGCGGCCCTCCGACTGGCCGAGTTGGGCCGCCCTGTGAAGCTGATGCTGGGAGGGATAACGGGCTGGCTGGATGAAGGCTTCAACTTCAGCCAAGAATAATCTCGGCCCCTCGCCGAGGCGTGATTTTAGCAGGCACGTTTAAAGCTTCGTTGCAACAGTAACGGTCGATTGCAAAACGATCCATTGGCTTCTGCAGCGGCGGTTGTCGCTTTTGCATGGATTGCCATCGATTTTGTATGGATTGACGGAAGCAACTTAGCCGGTAGTCTGAGCACCTGGGCTGCGGAGAGCCACCACCTGCAGACCACTTGAGGTGACCCTTGCCCGACGTCAAACATTACGAACCCCTGATTGCGGGTGGCGGCAACGCCGGCAAGATCTGCTCGTCGCGCCCGGGTGCGTCCCGCAGACCGCTGGAATAGGGCTGGAGGAGGCGGGTGTCTCTTAATCAGCAGCAGTTCATTCAGATGGGCGAACGCATAGCGACCGCCGCGGTGAGGATATGGGCGCTCGGAGAAGCGGCGGCTAGCCCAATGTTGGCCAATGTCGCCCTTGACGATTACCGGGTCACGAAGTCGGTAATCCTCGGCGGCAAACCCCACGCCTCGGTCCCGGCCGGTGTCACGTGCCGTTTTTATCGGACCGGAGCTCGGCCTGAGCGAGACGGAGACGCGTCAGCGCGGCATGCGTTTCCAAGCTCCGTTCTCTGCGGATCACCGTGATCGTCCGCGGAATGATCTGGAGCCGATCTTCTTCCGTCAATCCGGCCGCTGCGGTGACCGTGGCGGATGCGCGTGAACACGTCGTCTGTGTCATCGCCGGGGTCAGCAGTCGGAGGCATCTGCAGGAAATCGCCAACGCCGCGGAACTAAGTTCGCTCGCTGTCGGGAGTTGAGCTGCCGATGATCGTCGACGCAAGAGATCAATCCGTTGCCTTAGATCATGAGACGTCGATCGCGATCGTCGGAGCCGGAGCCGCAGGCATCGCGCTCGCTCTTGCGTTTGCCGAGAAAAGTATCCGCTGCCTGGTGCTGGAGGCGGGCGGTGAGCGCCTCGACCATACGGCGCAAGAATTCTATCGCGCTGCGAGTATTTCACCGCACAACCACGGGCCGGTCCATCTGGGCCGGCGGCGGGTACTTGGCGGCACGACGGCGATCTGGGGTGGCCGTTGCATTCCCTTCGATCCAATCGACTTCGAAGATCGCCCGTGGATACCGTATGCTCGCTGGCCGGTCACTTATGAGAATGTGGCACGTTATTATCCGAAGGCGTTGGAACTTTGCCAGGCTGGCCCTGCCTTGTTCCGGGCGGGCGAGGCGCTGCCAGGGTCGAGCCCTATGCTTGTCGACGGCGTGACAAACGCGGATGTGATCCTGGACCGGATCGAGCGGTTCAGCGAACCGACGCATTTCGGTCGCCGCTATCGCGAGCGCTTGGCTGCAAGCCAGGAGGTCACCGTGTTGCTGCATGCGAATGCGCTTGAGATCACGGTCGACGCCAGCAATGGCCGGGTGAGCGGCATCCTCGCCGCGACCACCGCGGGCAGCCGGCTCAAAGTGTCCGCCAAGAAGGTGATCGTCGCGAATGGAGCATTAGAAACCGCGCGCCTCCTGCTCGCGTCGCGCTCGGTTTGTCCCGCCGGCGTCGGCAACGCGGCGGGGCTCGTCGGTCGCTTCTACCAGTCCCATTTTGAGGGCGAGGTTGGCGAAATCCAGTTCCATGGGAAGCCGCGGAATTCGCGGCTCGACTACGAGCGCTCGCCGGAAAATGTCTACTGCCGCCGCTATATCTGGCTATCGCCGACTGCACAGCGGCGCGACCATCTAGGGGGGCTGGTCGTGCGTCCCCACCATCGGAAGATGGCCGATCCCGACCATGGGAGTGCTGTGCTGTCGGCGGGGTACCTGGTCCAGGGTCTCATTGTACCAGAGTATCGCCCCGTGAGCCCGCTGACGGAGCGAGCGGCGACGAAACGCGCGGCTCTCTACGTGCGGCATTTGACAAACATCGTGCTAGGATCTCCAGCGTTGACTGCCTTTGCGGTAGACTGGATCCGCCGGCGCACGCTGGCGACCCGAAAGCTGCCATCTGTCGTTCTGCGCAACGCCAGCAATCACTACGTGCTCAACATCAACGCCGAGCAGGCACCAAACCCCGATAGCCGAGTGTATCTCTCCTCCGAGAACGACGCCCTTGGCATGCCCCTGCTCCACATCGATTGGCGCACCACGGACCTGGATCGCGAGATGGTCGCCCGCGGTCTGCGGGTCCTTCAGGCGGCGTTCACGGGCGGCAGCCAAGCCGGCGGCGATGGCGCCACAATAAGCTTCGACGACCAAGCATTCGAACGGCAGGTTGCTGCGCTGACCCGCATACGCGGTCACCACCTAGGCACTGCCCGCATGGGGCGTTCCCAGGACGAGGGTGTAGTGAACGCCGATGGCGAGGTGTTCGGCGTTCGCGGCCTGTTCGTCGCTGGCGCGGCGACCTTCCCCACATCGGGCTTCGCCAACCCGACGCTGGTGATCGTTGCACTCGCGCTGCGCCTTGCCGACCATCTCGCGGGACTCAGGGGCTGACACGTTCGGGCCGAATGCCGGTGAGGTGGTCGCTGTCGTGCGGACCGTGATGTGGGTGTCGCTCCCCTCACCATGTTTCGGGACGGATCATCGCCCATCCAACGATCGCCGGAGGGCTCAACCTGCTCTTCGCGAAAGTCGCCGCCGAAACCGGATGATCGACGGGCGCACATGGGCTGAAATGATAGTCGTTCTGTTCGGCTACCCAAGCCGACCGGAATGGTTCAGCCTAGGCGCAACGCTGGCCGAATCCGAAGTGACCTCCCGATGAAATCGTTTTATCGTGCGGCATTTGCCCTCGTTGCCGCCTACTCCCCTGCTGCCCCCGCGCTCGCCCAAAACTCAGCAAACGAGGTCGGAACAGACATCGGCACTCTGTATCAAGACGAGACAGCACGGCTCTACAAGGCACCGGGATATTCGCCCTATGCCGGGCGGAATTATCCCACGCGGGTTCTGTGGGGCGATACTCACCTGCACACCGCCAATTCGCTTGATGCCGCAGCCTTCGGCAACACGCTGGGGCCCGAGGTCGCCTACCGATTTGCACGCGGCGAGGAAGTCGTCTCGTCCTCTGGCCAGCCAGTAAAGCTGAGCCGCCCGCTCGACTTTCTGGTGGTCGCCGATCATGCCGAGGGGCTGGGTTCAACGGAGGAAATAAAAAAGGGGAATCCGACCCTGATGGCGGATCCGACGATCCGTCGCTGGCACGATCTGATGGCGGCGGGTGGGGAAAGTGCGAGCCAGGCGGCGATCGAGATCATTCGCTCGGTTGGCACCGGAACAACACCGAAAGCGATGCTGAGCCGACAACTCGCGCGTTCAGTCTGGCAGGACTACACTGGCACAGCCGAACGCTACAATGAGCCTGGACGATTTACCGCCCTGATCGGCTACGAATGGACGTCCAACAATGGAGGTAACAACCTCCACCGTGTCGTGATTTTCCGCGACGACAAGACCAAGGCAGATCAAATCGTACCGTTCTCCGCCTTCGACAGCGAGAACCCGGCGATGCTTTGGAAGTTTCTCGATGCTTATACCGAGAAGACCGGCGGCGAGGTCCTCGCCATCCCGCATAACGGCAACTTGTCTAACGGACGCATGTTCGCGCTGGTCGACTTCGACGGCCGCGGGTTGACACGGGCTTACGCCGAGACACGGGCGCGGCTGGAACCGGTGTATGAAGTCACGCAGATCAAGGGCGACGGCGAGGCACATCCCTTCCTGTCGCCGAACGACGAGTTCGCCGGTTTCGAGCTATGGGACAAGGGCAATCTCGACCTGACCGAACTCAAGAAGCCGGAAATGTTGCAGTACGAGTATGCCCGTTCTGGGCTCAAGCTCGGGCTCAAGCTGGAGCAGGAACTTGGCGTCAATCCGTTCAAGTTCGGCATGATCGGTTCGACCAATTCGCACACCTCGCTCGCCACCGCCGATCAGGATAATTTCTTCGGCAAGCACAGCGGCGCCGAGCCCAGCGCCACGCGCGCCACCCATGCCTTTCTCGCCTCGCGCGATGGCAACGTGAAGATCATGGGTTGGGAGATGACTGCGTCCGGCTACGCTGCTGTATGGGCGGCCGACAATACGCGAGCAGCGATCTTCGATGCATTGCAGCGCAAGGAAGTCTACGGCACGACCGGCCCCCGCATGGTGGTGCGCTTTTTCGGCGGCTACGACTTCAGCCCCGCCGATGCGAAGACCCGCAACCCCGCTGGCGCCGGCTATGCTCGCGGCGTGCCGATGGGCGGCGATCTTACGGCGGCGCCGGCGGGCAAGGCGCCGAACTTCCTGGTGGCCGCGTTGAAGGACCCGATCGGCGCGAATCTCGACCGCATCCAGATCGTCAAGGGCTGGCAGAATGCCGGCGGCGGGTTGCAGGAGAAGGTCTTTGATGTGGCCTGGGGCGACGCTCAGACCCGCAAGCCGGACCCAAACGGCAAGCTGCCACTGGTCGGCAGCACGGTCGACGTCGCCAACGCCACGTGGACCAACACCATCGGCGATCCCGAGCTGATCACGGTATGGACTGATCCGGACTTCGATCCTGCCCTGCGCGCCTTTTACTACGCGCGCGTGCATCGAGATTCCCACGCCGCGCTGGACCGCGTACGATGCCAAGCACTTCGGCGTGCAGATGCCGAAGGAGGTTCCCATGGTGGCGCAGCAGCGCGCGTACACCTCGCCAATCTGGTATACGCCAAAGAGTTAGGCGCGCGGGGTGATGTTGAGGCGGCTGCTGCGCGAGCCATTGCTGCACTTTCTGCTGCTTGGCGGTCTGATGTTCGCCATATTCGGTCGCGGCAACTCCGATTCCGGCGCGGCCGACCGGCAGATCGTGGTTAGCGGCGCCGACATCGACCGCCTTGCCTCCTCGTTCACGCGGACCTGGCATCGCCCACCTGATCCGACCGAGCTGCAGGCACAGATCCACGACTACATCCGTGAGGAGGTGCTCTATCGCGCCGCGCTCCAGCTCGGGCTCGATAAAGACGACAGCATCATCCGTCGCCGATTGCGGCAGAAAATGGAGTTCTTGTTTGAGGACACAGTTCCGCCGCCGCAGGAGGCGGAATTGCGCACGTATCTCCAGTCGCACATCGACAAGTTCCGCCTTCCGCCGCTGATTTCGTTCCGACAGATTTTCGTCAGCACACAGCGCGGAGACGCGGCAGAGCCCGATGCGCGACGGATCCTTGCGCGCCTGGCCACCGACACGCCTGGCGCTGCCGAACAAGGCGGATACTCTTCTGCTGGGCGAAACGTTCAACCGAACGCCGGCCGACCGGGTCACCGCCCTGTTCGGTGAAGACTTCGCTCGCGGGCTGGCGCACGCCGTGCCCGGCCAATGGGAGGGTCCGTTGCGGTCAGCGTACGGGCTCCATCTGGTCTTGGTCACGGCGATCGAGCCGGCTGCAACGCCACCGTTCGAACAGGTGCGCGCCGCAGTCGAGCGCGAATGGTTCGCCGAGCGACGCTCCGCAGCGCAGGCAGCCCAATACGAAGCCGTGCTCGCCGGCTACAAGGTGACGATACAGGATTCGCCGGTGCCGACACGATGATTCGCATTGCGCTGCGGCTCGCGCTGCTTGCGGTGTTGCTGCTGGTCGGCCGCGCATCGAGCGCGCACGAGGTTCGGCCGGCGTTCCTGGACCTCAGCGAGACGACGCAGAACCTGTTTCTGATGACTTGGAAGGTGCCAGCGCTCGGCAAATTCCGGCTCGGCATCACGCCTCGGCTACCGCCTACATGCCATGTCGTCGGCGAACTGACCTCGATGCAGGCCGGAGGCGCCTTTATCGAGCACGGGCGGGTAGGCTGCGATCGCGAACTCGCGGGCCAGACGATCGCAATCGACCGGCTTAACGCCACGATGACCGACGTCCTGGTTCGGATCCAAACTGTTGACGGCGCGGTGCGCACGGCAAGGCTGACGCCATCCAACCCGAGCTTCACCGTGCCGGCGCGGGCTGGTCCGCTGATGGTATTATCGGCCTACATTGGCCTCGGCATCGAGCACATCCTGTTCGGCGTCGACCACTTGCTGTTCGTGCTCTGCCTCCTGCTGCTGGTGCGCGGGATCCGCAATCTTCTGGCCACCGTGACTGCATTTACGCTTGCGCACAGCATCACGCTCGCCGCGGCGACGCTGGGGTTCATTCAGGTTCCGGCCGCGCCGGTCGAGGCGACAATTGCTCTAAGTATCGTATTCCTTGCCACCGAACTGGTGCGCGGTGACTCTCGTCACACCGTGGCGCGATCGTATCCATGGCTGGTGGCGTTCACCTTCGGCCTGCTGCATGGGCTGGGCTTCGCCGGCGCTCTCGCGGAGGTTGGTCTGCCGCACGGCGAGATCCCGCTGGCGCTGTTTGGATTTAATGTGGGCGTGGAACTCGGGCAACTCGCCTTTGTCGCCGCTGTCCTGTCGCTGGGTCGCTTTGTCCGTATCCTGCCGCTACGCCTGCCGGTGTGGGCGCCCCGCGCGGCAGGATATGCAATCGGGTCGCTCGCTGCCTTCTGGGTGTTTGCCCGGCTTGCCTCTGCGGCTTGAAAGGACGTGACTGAGCATCCTTATCCGATAGTCACATTAATGTATCGAATAAACCTGCGTGTCATTGAACGTTACACCCAACCCGATAAGCGCTTATTCCATTAAATCGCGCCCCGGCCAGGACAGTCTGTCCGCCTCTGAGCGGCAGAGAGAGGAACCGGATACCCGATATTGGCGATCTGCTCGGAGCCGGAATGGTGAGGTTCGGGCACCGCAAGCGAAAAGCCGCAGCGCACCTATGGAACCACCGACCGACGATCCCCAGAGCACAATACCGCCTGTCGCCCCACGCCGATTGAACGAGTACACCCAATCAAACCGAGAAATCACCAAATCTAGCGCTTTTTGGAAAGCACTATCGCTTTTCCCGTGATACGCTCCCGCGCGGTGAGGGGGAGGCTGCCGAGTGGCGGAACGCTCGCGATATGGAAACGCGTCTATTTGGCCCATCGGCTGCCGGGATGCGGGCTACGCCCTTATCGGGCGCATGGCGTGGCTAGGCCTGGTCATTGGCCTGACAAACCTTCTGCTTCCCTCCGCGTCAGCCCAGGTCCCAGATCGTCCGCCTGACACGATGGAGGCGCGCCTGCGGGCATGCGCGGCTTGCCATGGTGAGCAGGGCCAGGGCACGGACAATGATTATTTCCCGCGCCTCGCCGGCAAGCCTGCTGGCTACCTGATGAACCAGCTTGTCGCCTTCCGGGACGGGCGGCGTCGCTACCCGCCGATGAACTATCTGCTCGAATACATGCCCGACTCGTATCTGCAGCAGATGGCGGATTATCTGTCGGCATTGCGCCCGCCGCCACCGCCTCCGACTATCGCCGATGTCAGTTCCGCCATCCTGGCGCGCGGACAGGCGATTGTGACCCAAGGCGATCCCACCCGCGGGGTGCCCGCCTGCTCGGGATGTCACGGCATCAAGTTCACCGGAATGGAGCCAGCGATTCCTGGCCTTGTCGGGCTGCATGCCAGCTACATTAGCGCGCAACTCGGCGCATTCCGCTACGGCACCCGCACCGCCCCCTCGCCGGACTGTATGCAACTGGTCGCCGCCAGCCTCACCGAGAGCGACGTAACGGCCGTCGCTGCCTGGCTCGCGTCCCGCCCCGTTCCAGCCGATCCATCTCCTGTTCCGCGTGGTTCGTTGGCGATGCCAATGGCGTGCGGCAGTGAGCCGAACTGAGGCCGGGGTGAGCGTCATGCACAACTGCCGCACCCTGTTGGCCACGATCCTCCTCGCGGGCCTGCTGCATATCGGCACGTCTCGACTAGCGCACGGGCAGGATGCGGCACTGCTGGCCAAGGGCGAATACCTGGCCCGAGCCGGCGACTGCATTGCCTGCCATACCAATCCCGGCGGAGCGCTGTTCGCCGGCGGCCTTGCCATGCCAACGCCGTTCGGCACGCTCTATTCGTCCAACATCACGCCAGACCGCGAGACCGGCATCGGCATGTGGACAGAGGATCAGTTCTACGCCGCCTTGCATACTGGACGCTTCCCCGATGGCGGGCTGATGTACCCGGCCATGCCCTACGGCTCCTACACCAAGGTTACGCGCGCCAATTCAGACGCCATCTACGCATATCTTCGTTCGGTCCGGCCGGTGCATCAGCAGAACCAGCCGCAGGACCTGCGTTTCCCCTACAACAACCGCTCGCTCATCCTGGGTTGGCGAACTCTGTTCTTCGACGCAGGCGAGTACCAACCTGACCCAACGAAGTCAGCCGATTGGAATCGCGGCGCCTATCTCGTCGAGGGTCTCGCCCATTGCGGGATGTGTCACACGCCGATCAATGCACTGGGCGGCAACACGCAGTCGCAAGCGTTCCAGGGCGGCCTGATCCCAATGCAGAACTGGTACGCGCCGTCGCTTACCTCCAACAAGGAGGCCGGCCTCGGCGACTGGAGCATCGACGAGATCGTCGAACTTCTGCGTACCGGGGTGTCAAATCGAGGCGCGGTCTACGGACCGATGTCGGAAGTCGTGTTCCACAGCACGCAATATCTGAGCGACACCGACGTCCGCGCGATGGCGGTCTATTTGAAGAGCCTCGGCCAGGGCACGCCACCCGCGACGGAAATCACCAGCATTCCGACGCCCGAGAGCAGCCTGCTGGTGCGTTTCGGCCAGACCGTTTACGAGGCGCGTTGCGCCATCTGTCATGCGAGCGATGGCCGCGGCATGCCGCCCGATTATCCGCCACTGGCCGGCAATCCTTCCATTCAGATGCAGTCCGCGGTGAACCCGATCCGCATGGTGCTGAACGGCGGTTTTCCGCCGGGCACGCAAGGCAACCCGAGGCCTTATGGCATGCCGCCCTTCGCACAGAGTCTGTCCGACGACGAGGTTGCCGCGGTCGTCACGTATATACGGGCTGCCTGGGGCAACCGTGGCACGCCGGTATCTGCGCGCGATGCAAATCAACTGCGTACCGCACCTTTGGATTGATGCTGCCATGCTGAACTCGGAACCAATCGAAACCGGCACTGAGTACGCGTCCGTGCAACAGACGCCGAACGAAGGATCCGCTGGAGCAATTGCGTTGGCTGGTATCGCCACGCTCATTGTCGTTGCGATCTGGTTTGCCTTCTATCTGCTGGTGTTCGTGCCGCGCGCGGGGGCACCGTGAGCGACGGCACTCTGCCCGATCAGGACGAGAGCCGAAGCGAGCGCCTCGAGCATCGTTGGGCCGCAGTTGCCACCGCCATCATCGTCCTGCTGATCGCAATGGCCGTGTTCGCCGGCGTGCACCAGGCCGTGCTTCCGCAAAGTCGCGTTGAGACCGCTGATCCTCGCACGCTGCATCTCGGGGGCGAGTTTATCGAGAGCAACCTCGGCAGCGCCCTGCAGCCTGACGGCTCAGTCATCGTTCGCGCGATCGGCCAGCAATACTCGTTCACGCCGCAGTGCATCCTGGTGCCGACAGATACGCCCATCACGTTCCGCGTCACCAGCGGCGACGTGGTGCATGGGTTCCTGATTACCGGGACCAGCATCAATCTCATGCTGGTGCCAGGCTACATTTCCAGCATTCCGGCGGCCTTCTCCACCCCAGGCGAACGTCACATGCCATGCCACGAATTTTGCGGCTTTGGACATGAAGGCATGTGGGGCCGGATCAAGGTCATCGACAAAGTAGAGTTCGCGCGACTGGCCGCAGATACCGGGAGGTTGAGCTGTGTTGCCCAGTAGACGGATGATCCTGGCGCATTTCTGGCTGGCCTTCGCAGGCTTCGGCGTGGCGCTGCTGCTGGGCGAATGGCAGATGTTCGTGCGCAGCCCACTGCACGCGTGGATCAGCGATCCCGAGCTCTTTTACCGCTCTGTCACCGCGCACGGCACCACGATGGGCTACGTGTTTCCGACACTCGTCGCGATGGGGTTCGGGTATTTCGTAGCCGAGGCTTCCTTGCACCGCCCGCTGATTGGCTTGCGCTGGGCATGGACCGGCTTCGCCCTCGTCGCCATCGGAACGGTCACGGCCGTGGTCCCTGTCGCGTTGGGTCGAGCCTCGGTGCTCTATACCTTCTACCCGCCGATGATCGGCAACGCGTTCTACTACATCGGGATTGTACTCGTCGTTGTTGGCTCCTGGATCTGGGTCGCGCTGATGTCAGTGAACCTTCACATCTGGAAGCGAGAGAGCCCTGGCGCGCCGGTGCCACTCGCGATGTTCGCAACGGTCGCCGGATCCTACCTTTGGGGCTGGACGGCGGTTGGTGCCGCTCTCGAACTGATTTTCCAGATCATCCCCGGTGCCATCGGCCTGACCAACACGATCGACGCTGGTCTCGCGCGCGTCTTCTTCTCCTGGACTTTGCACGCCATCGTCTATTTCTGGCTGATGCCAGCCTACATTGCCTACTACACAATCGTTCCACGAGCGATTGGCGGCAAGCTGTTTAGCGATCAGATGGGGAGGATCTCCTTCATTCTGTTCCTTGTTGTCGCCATGCCGATCGGCGTGCACCACGTGTTCGGGGACCCACAAGTCGGCTCCGGGTTCAAATTTCTGCACTCGGTGTTCACCGGACTGGTTGCCATACCGACGCTGCTGACCGTGTTCACCATCTGCGCATCGGTCGAAATCGCGGCACGACTGCGCGGCGGCCGGGGATCGCTGGGATGGCTCTCGAAATTGCCGTGGCGCAACCCGGTCATGCTCGGCGCGGCATTTTCCTTCATCATGCTTGGCTTTGGCGGCGCCGGCGGCCTCATCAACATGAGCTATCAGCTCAACACCACAATCCATAATACGCAGTGGGTCACCGGGCACTTCCATCTGATCTTCGCTGGCGCCATCGTTATCATGTATTTCGTCATCGCCTACGACACGTGGCCGCATTTGACGGGTCGCTCGCTGGACAGTCTCGGTCTGATGCGGACGCAGCTTTGGCTATGGTTCATCGGAATGATCGTTCTGACGTTCCCGTGGCATTACGTCGGCATTCTCGGCATGCCGCGCCGCATGGCGTTCTACGACTACACCGATCCGGTCATCGCCCATCAAGCGGCATCCGTCGTGATGTCGGTGATCGGCGGCGCCATCTTGGTTATTTCCGCGGTGCTGTTCCTTGTGGTGCTGATACGTGGCCAGATCTCGGCGCGCGTGGAGCCCGGCAACTATCGCTTCAGCGTCGCCGTGCATCCGCCGCGCACGCTCCCCGCTGCGCTGAACGGCTTCGGTCTGTGGCTCAGTCTAATGATCGGCCTTACTATCGTTAACTACGGCTTTCCGATCGCACATCTTCTCGCGACACCCGGCACCGAAGTGCCGGTCATACGCGTTGGAGCAGCACAGTGAACTGGAATTGGCTGCAGGCACTGCGCGATCGTTGGGTCGCCACCAGCGTCGGGGTCACCGGTTGTGTCACGGTCGTCGCTATCCTCGCAGGTTTCGCGTGGCTGCCGTACCAGCAACCCGGCGAGCGGTTCCGTGGCCTCTGGGATGCGATCTGTTCGGCCGCCGGCCTCATCCACGCTGTTCCAGCCGGGCAATCCGTCGTGCAGGCCAGTTATCCGACCACGCAGGTCGAAATCATCCCCGGCATGCTGCGTGACGCCAGCGCGGAGTTGATCGGTCGTGGTGCGACGCTGGCATTGCGTTGCACCATGTGCCACGGCGCTCGCGGCCTGAGCCGGGCAGGTACGCCTAACCTCGCCGGGCAATATCCAAGCGCGATCTACAAGGAATTGGCGGACTTCAAGAGCGGCGCGCGCATCAGCGCGATTATGATGCCTCTGATGGCTGACCTGAGCGACCACGATATGCGTGATCTCGCCGCTTACTATGCCTATTTGCCACGTGTCTACGACGAACCCGCCTCTGACGGGGGGACGCCACAGATCGTCGCGGCGGGTGCACCAATGCGCAACATCGCGCCATGCGGTGCGTGCCATGGCGAGCTCGGCAATAAGATCGGCGCTCCGTGGCTTGAGAGCCAACCCGTTGCCTACCTGCGCGCCCAGCTCGAGGCCTTCGCCAACGGAACGAGGCGAAACGATATCGACCAGCAGATGCGCAACGTAGCCCGAGGGATGACGCCGGCCGAGATCACGGCCGCTAGCCGCTATTATGCCGGCAGCCCATAGAGTACGGCATTAGCCTCCGCTGAAGCGGCCCCCATGCTGGCCGAGAGTTGCAGTCGATGGTTCAATATTCTTGAGACAGGAGCCGGCTTCGTCTTCGCGAAGACCCGCCCAACGAGAGTTCAAACCGGGAAGCGCTCCCGATACGTGTGGGGGTTTACAGCCAGAACCCGCATGAAGCTGCGCCGCATGGTCTCTTCCGTTCCGAACCCGCAGTCGCGTGCAATCCGCTTCACTGGCAGGCGCGTTTCGCTCAGCGCCTTACGCGCCGCCTCGACCCGCACGCGTTCCACCGCTCGGGCCGGGGTCGTCCCGGTGATCTGCCGATAATGCCGTAAAAAACTGCGCTCACTCATGCCGGCTCGTTCCGCCAGCGCCGGAACGGCCAGGTTGCCACGCAGATTTTCTTTCATCCAGCCATGTAAGTTGTCGAACGTCGCGTCCGACCCGCCGAGCGCCAGTTCAGCGCTGAATTGCGCCTGTCCGCCGGGTCGCTTAGCGAACACCACGAGATGCCGCGCCACTGCAGTCGCCATCGCCCTGCCCAGATCCGCTTCCACCAATGCTAACGCCATGTCGATCCCAGCCGTCACCCCGGCCGAGGTCCAAATGCCGCTGTCGTTGATGTAGATCGGGTCTTGCTCCACGCGAACCGCCGGAAATATCCTTGCCAGGGCCGCGCAGTTGAACCAGTGGGTCGCGGCACGCCGTCCATCGAGCAGGCCTGTAGCCGCCAGGATGAACGCACCCGAGCAAACGGACGTAACGCGACGCGTGACTTCGGCCCGCTGCTTCACCCAATCCACCAGCGAGCGGTCACGAAACGCGGCCCTGATCCCATGGCCACCGGCGATGATCAAGGTGTGCAGCGGCAGGTCGGCGGGCGGCAACGGTTCCGCGAGGAATGCCAGCCCTGCGGAGGACCTGACCGGCCCGGGAACCGCCGCAACGACCTTTAAGTCGTAGGGCAGGGGTTGTCCGGATTCCTCGGCCTGACGGTTGGCTCCGGCGAGAACTTGGAACGGGCCGGTAATATCCAAAAGCTGCACATCTGGAAAGGCCAGCAACTCGACCCGGCGCGGATTTGGCGGAATCAGTGGGGTATTTGGCATTTCCATCGGAGATTGTCATGACAGACTAGGGGTGTCTAGAACACAGCTCGCATGCCGACTTACGCCGCGCCACCGGAGATCTTTAGGTTGTCTGTGCCGGCTACCAGTAAATCGCTGGGAAGGAGGCCAAAATCATGGCTAACCTTGAAGGCAGTCGAACAATACCGGCCAATGCCGATCATCACGTTACCTTCTGGTGGCCCAATCTAAACCTACTGGCAAGGAGCCCATCGTGGCGGAATAGCAGACTGATCTGATATTGGTATTGGAAAGGGAGGTGTGACCGTGACCAACGAGACGTCCAAAAGGAATATGGTGTCCCGCCGAACGGTGCTGGGCACCGTCGGTGCCGCCGGGCTTGTCGGCACACTCGGCGTGCTTGCCAAGCCCGCGATCGTACGCTCAGCCGATCTGCAGAAAGTCCGGCTCGGCTGGGCACAGCCAGCCGCCTGCCATGCACCCTTGGCCTACGCGGAAAAAACCGGCGTGTTCGCCAAGCACGGCATCGACGTCGAGCTGGTGGACTTCCTCGCTAACGGTGACGATGCGCTTACCAAATACATCGCCTCCGGCAAGATCGATGTCGGCGCCGGCTTTTTGCTCGGCTGGCTGAAACCAATGGATGAGGGGCTCGACGTCCGCCTGATCTCCGGCACACATGCCGGCTGCACGCGACTGCTGACCACCCGTACCACCGGCATCAAGCAAGCGCTGGATCTGAAGGGCAAAACCATCGCCGTCGCGCAGTCGAACGGGTCAGCCCAGCAGATTTTTGCCGTCACCCTAGCCAAGCTTGGCATCGATCCCAACGCGGACGTCACCTGGAAAGTGTTCCCTGACAATCTGCTGGCGGTCGCGGTGCAGAAGGGCGAGGCCGATGCGCTCGGCCATATCGATCCGCAGACCTTCGGCTGGATCAAGGACGAGCACCTGATCGAGATCGCCAACAACCAAACCGGCGCCTACGAGAATCTGAGCTGCTGCACGATCGGCGCCAGCACGGATTTCGTGAAGCGGGACAAGAATCTAGTCCGCGCGACGGTCGAGGCGATCATCGAGACGCACGAGGTCGTGGCCAAGGACCCCGACGCCGTCGCCAAGTTCTACAAGGACACCTACAAGCCGCCGGTCTCGGAGGAAACACTGGCCCAGCTGTTGGGGCAGTTGGCCTATCATCATCACCCGGCCGGCCCGGCGCTGGAGAACGAGATCGCCGAGGAGATCGAAGACCTCAAGCTGATCGGCGTGTTCCGAGCCGGCGCCGACAGCAAGGCACTCGCGAAGAAATTCACCTTCAACGTCTTCGCCTGACAACCGGCGGATGAGTGAGATCGCGGAGGGTGGCGCGCCCCGCTTGGTGGCGCAGCAGGCGCACGCCATTCCGACCGTCTGGCGGATCGGCCTGCTGGCGGCGGCGACATGGTTCGCCGCCGCCGCGGTGACCGCCAGTTGGCCCGATGTCTACGATCTCGACTACACGCCGCTGCTGACATGGATCCAGAGCGCCCTGGGGCTCGTCCTGCTGGTCGCGTCCTTTGCCGGCCAACGCCTGGGCCAGTTCGGCCAAAAGCTGCGCTACGCCGGTCCATGGCTCGTCGCGATCGGCCTCGTCTTCGTCGTCTGGCAAGCGCTGACAGCCAAACTCGGCCTGCTGCCGCGCCCGTTCTTCACAGCGCCGCAGAAGGTGCTCGCGGCGTTCGTCGACGACTGGCCGCGAATTCTGCTCTGCGTCTACTACTCGCTGCGCCTGCTGGTGGTGGGCGTCGCGATCGGGGCGGTGCTGGGCTTCGTCGCCGGGGTCGCCATCGGCTGGTCGCGCCTGGCGCATTACTGGGGTCATCCGCTGCTGCGCTTTATCGGCCCCGTGCCGGCGACGGCGTGGCTGCCGGTAGCGGTGTTCCTGTTCCCGACCAGCTTCAGTGCCAGCGTGTTCCTGGTGGCACTGGCCACCGGCATGCCGGTGGCGGTGCTGACATGGTCGGGTGTCACCTCGGTCAACAGCAGCTATTACGACGTCGCCCGCGTGCTCGGCGCCAACAACCGGTTCCTGATCTTCAAGGTCGCGATCCCAGCGGCGATGCCGCACGTGTTCGTCGGCCTGTTCATGGGTCTGTCGTTCTCCTTCGCGATCCTGGTGGTCGCGGAGATGCTGGGCGTGAAGGCCGGCCTCGGCTGGTACCTGCAATGGGCGCAGGGTTGGGCCGCCTACGGCAACATGTGGGCGGGGCTGATCGTCATGGCGATCCTCTGCTCCAGCTTGATCAGCTTGCTGTTCTGGGTTCGAGACCATCTGCTGGCGTGGCAGAAAGGGTTGTTGCGATGGTAGCGCGGCTCGCCGTCATCTCTCCGCGGCGAGCCTGCGCTGGGCTCGGATGGCTGGGCGGCATCGCCATTGCGACGGCGTTCGCCTGGTGGGCGATGCTGTTCCCCAGTGTCGTGGCCAACACCGGCCTGACCTTCGGCGAGGCGGTGCCTTGCGTCGCGTCCAACTCGCAACTCTGCGAACTGGAGACGGCGCTGTGCGGCGCAGGGCACCTGTTCGGCATCACATCCTATTCGCCGACGTTGTTGTGGTGTGGCGTGGCGTTGCTGAGCGCCAGCCTGCTCGCCAGCAGCATCCTGCCGCAGACGCGGCACTGATGCCTGAATTGCGGCTTCTTTCGCGGCGCCGTGAGTCTAATCAAAGGCGTCGTGGCCCAATCGTGTGGTCGGAGCAGTGGAGCGCCGCCGTGACGGCGAACGGGGTCATAGATGGAATCTGACCGAGCGGGCGCGCCAGTCCGGTTGGCGAGACTGTTCCACCATTTCAACCTTCATGGGCAGAAGCTGCCTGTGCTCGATGAGATTGACTTTGCCGTTGGGCCTAGCGAATTCGTCGCATTGTTGGGACCCAGCGGCTGCGGCAAATCCACCCTGCTGCGCTTGATCGCCGGACTGGAACGTCCGGGCTCCGGCCGCATCTTTGTAAGCGGGAAGGAGATCGACGGGCCTGATCCCTCTCGCATCCTGGTATTCCAGGATCCTACGCTATATCCGTGGCGCACGGTACGGCAGAATGTCGGGCTCGGTCTGGAAGCCCGGGGTCAGCTGCGGGCTCAAGGCGGCCGCATCGACGAGGTGCTTCGGCAGGTCGAACTCGATGGTTTCGATCATGCCTATCCTCACCAGCTCTCCGGTGGCATGGCGCAACGTGCGGCGCTGGCCCGAGCGCTCGTGAACGAGCCGTTCGTCCTGCTGCTGGACGAGCCGCTTGCCAATCTGGACAGCCTGACGCGGATCACCATGCAGGCCGAGCTGATGGCACTCTGGCAACGCGAACGATTCACGGCATTTCTAGTGACGCACGATGTCGAGGAAGCATTGTATTTGGCCGGGCGCGTGCTTGTGCTGAGCCATCGGCCAGCGCGAATTCTGGCAGATATCGCAATTGATCTGCCATATCCACGCCATCGTGGCAGCGCCCGCTTTGCGAAACTGCGCCAGCAGGTGCTCGGAGAACTGGGGTTGCAGGTGCACTGGTAAGGCCGCCAGCAACGAGAGCTGCAACCAGGCGGATCCACTGCTGGTAGGTAGGGAAGGACTTCCTCATGCAACTGAAGGTCAACCAGATGAAGGTTAATAGAGGCTGTATGCCAAGCAACGCTAGCTCAAATCGCAGGATTTCCTAAAGTTGAGTCGCGACGGATACTCAGGATACTGATCGAGAGGCGCGCTACCGGATCAACCCGTCAGCATCTCGGGAGCTCACAAATCTCCTTGCACAGCACACGGGGGGGCGTTGTATGTTACGAAAACGGTTCTATAACTTGACTTGGCAGCTCTGGTGAGAGTAGCGTTTCCTAAGAAGAAAACAGATTTTGCGACCCGAAATCCGCCCGTATCCGGGATTTTCATCCGGGCTAGGTCTCCAAAGTCGGTGGCGGAGTATAATCAAATAAACGGAGGTAAAGCTATGCCCACACCAGCGGTTGATGAAGACAAACTGCATCAGGCTATAGGCCAGATGCTGAACGACCTGGGAGCGGCAGCCAGTGTTGCAATGGTGCGAATGGGCGATGCCCTGGGTCTGTACAAGACTCTGCACGAGAAAGGCAGCATGACATGCGAAGAACTTGCGTCAGCAGCAGGTGTGCATCAACGGTATCTCAGGGAGTGGCTCGCGCAGCAGACCGCATCGCATTACCTCACCTATGACTCCGCCACGCAAAAATTCACACTGCCACCTGAGCAGGCGATGATGCTCGCGATCGAGGATAGTCCCGTGGCGATGATGGGGGCTTTCGATGGCGTAGTCGCGTGGGCGGACGCCCAGCCACGGGTGCAGGCGGCATTTAAGAAGGGTGGTGGTGTCGCCTGGGGCGACTATGGCCCTTGCCTGTTTTGCTCGACAGCGCGTTTCTTCCGGCCGGGCTATCTCCACAACCTTGTGCAGAACTGGCTGCCGGCTCTCGACGGGGTAGTAGCCAAGCTGACCACAGGCGCGAAGGTTGGCGATGTGGGGTGCGGCCACGGCTGGTCAACCGTGATAATGGCGCAGGCCTTCCCCAAAACGCAGTTCGTAGGCTACGACTTCCATCCAGGCTCAATCGACGCGGCGCGTGCCCACGCGCGCGAACACAACGTATCTAACGCTACTTTCGAGGTAGGCACAGCCAAAGACTATCCGGCAACTGATCTGGACTTTGTCACATTCTTCGATTGTCTGCATGACATGGGCGATCCGGCCGGTGCCGCTGCTCATGTGAAGAAGACCTTGAAGCCGGATGGCACCTGGATGATCGTCGAGCCAATGGCCGGCGATAAGATGGAAGACAACATGAACCCCGTGGGCCGGATCTATTATGCCGCATCGACGCTGGTGTGCGTTCCAACATCCCTGTCACAGGAGGTTGGTGCAGCATTGGGCGCACAGGCCGGCGAAGCAAAACTGCGCGAAGTGATCACAGCGGGAGGCTTCCGCACCATTCGGCGGGCAACAGCCACGCCGTTCAACATGGTGTTGGAAGCACGCCTGTAGGTCCGATGGGCGAGCTTCAGGCTGCCCTATCCTGATAGCGATCTGCAGTTGGCTGTGACAATGAATATTGGCCCACTTGTGCTGACGAATATTGGCCCACCCCCGGTGTCTGACCTGCTGAGCCGGACATAGGCCAGGCTCAGCAGGTCATCGGCGCTATTTTGTCCTCCCTGTCACGGTTTCGTTGCCTTCCGCTGCGCCGTGGTGCGGCGGAACCGATAGGAGTCGGATCCCGTGGTGATGATATGCGCCTGGTCCGTCAGACGATCGATCAGCGCTTTGCAAAGACGCGCATCAGCGCAGCATCCCTGTTCGGGTTGCGACGCTGCCCATGGGCGCCCTGCCGCAGCGCAGCATCCCTGTTCGGGTTGCGAAGCTGCCCATGGCGCCCTGCGCAGCGCAGCATCCCTGTTCGGGTTGCGACGCTGCCCATGGGCGCCCTGCCGCGCGCCCGAACGCTGTCCGAGACACGGGCTTCATGAAGGCCGTCAGAGGCCGCACATGCACGGCCTCGCCTCTCAGTTTAATATTCCGACGCGAGCCTGATCGTCAGAACGTGCAGAGTCTCGTTTAGGTCGTTCGGTCCTCGTCTATTTCGTGGCCTCTTTTTGTGGCTGGGCGAGCGGCATCATGTTCCACGTGTCCGCCTGGAACTTCCAATCCGATCCCTCACGTGCGACGACGGACAAGAAGGTTCCCGTGATGTGTGTCGGCGCACCGCCATTTTGGCCAGGGATATCAGCGCTCCAGGTCCCGGCACCATACGCAGCGTCCTCACCGAAGGCAGGGCCAGCGAGAACAGCGCCCAACGCGATCGCCGAGATCAATGCTTTCACGACAAACCTCCCAGATTGATTGTTTAGTCCATAGAGCCTAACGTACTTCCTCAGTTGTTGTCGAAGCTTTTTAAACCACGTTTACTTGAAAACCGAGATTGCGCCCGCGTTCATCCGGGAGATTTGGGCCGTAACCAAGGCGACATGGGCATTGTAGAAGTTCCGTGTCACAACCTTGAACAAACGTGATTCCGCATTCCTGAACGCTTCGATCCCAAGATCGGAGCTGGCTCGCTTAATACGGTTGTTGGGCCCTCTCGCGTTGCCCTTGGTGTTCTCCCCCGTCTCGTCGCGAGGCGCACGGTTTGTGTGACCGCACCACGCGCGGCATGTGATTCGACACTTTTCAACCGACATTCCCCGCGCGCCGGAGGCTCGCCGGCCATTGTGGTGGCAATTTCTTAGACCGTCTTGGTATAGGCGATGAAGTCATAGCCGGTCGTCGGGTCGTGTCCGACAGATAGCGTGCCCTGATGGCCGTCCACGGGAACCCTGACGTCCGTCAGGTCGTAAACAGCCTTACCGGCCTCAGACAATCTCAGCGTGAAACTATCGCCAAAACCATTCGTTGCGGTCCCAGAGTTTGGAATGAAGTCAGTACGGTCAAAATTCATATGTGCCAACTCGATTTTCAGCCCGAACGGATATTCGGCGGGGTGAAAGGAAGTTGGAGCGCCGGTTGGAAAAGCAATTTCGCTCGTGAGCTGATGGTTTGGCGGATGATCGACTACCAGCGCTGCATCGGTTGCGTTTACATGTGCGCCCCTGGCGCCATATCCAATGAAAGAGATTGTGGAATTTATGTCGTGTCCGACTCGGAGATAACCTGCGTCGGTTAATACAAAAACGACTGCTGTTAGATCGTGCTGCACATCCATGTAGCCGTGATCCGGCATCCAAACTATACCACCATTGAAGTTATGAGTCGTTAAACCGCCTGTGAAAACGAATAACTGAGACACCTGATTCTGGGTCACGTCGTGCGTAACAAACGGCTGCGCCGCTGTCCCCAAGCTATCGCGGGGCGTTTTAGACACGACATCCAGGCCATTGCTGGGCCGAGGAATCGCGCCACCATCCCAAGCTGAAGGATCAGACCAATCTATTCCGCTAACCGTTGCTTTCGGCATGTTCCCCCATCCCGAATCGTAACAGAGCTTAACGAAAGGTAACATAACCGGCCGTGAACGGTTTGTGAAGTAGTGTGAGGCCAGGAAGATATCCGAATCACAGAGTATGGCTGGCGAAATCCTCTCTACTAGCTATGCAGGCAATGAAACGCCTGAGGGAAATGGAATCCTTCCGGCCACCAAACAACTGAGTGGTGAGTTACCGCGGATGGACTTCTTGTCGCAGGCCTCACGACTCCCCTCATTTTTACTGGTCCACATCTAGCGTGAATCCGGCGCGTTTCCCTACAGCATGTTGAAGTGCTGGCGGGTGAGGGTGTCATGGGCAAGGTGGAGCGTTGGCTTGGCGGGCGCCTGAAGGATATTCGTGGGTTTATCGAAGGCCTGTATGAGCATGACCTTCATGCCAAGCGGGTTGATGCCTTGGCCGGGGCCACGTTGGGCGTAATGACCAGCGCGTCGCTAGCGGTCGCGGTGATTTGGCAGGCGCTGGCGCAGGCGCGCGGTCTGGTGACCAAGCACGCGATCAAACCGGTCGATCGGTTGCTCAGCAATCAGAACATCGATGTCTGGGACAGCTTCGCCCGCTGGGTGCCGCATCTGATCGGCACGCGGAAGGAAATCGTTGTCGCTGTGGACTGGACCGAGTTCGATCGCGATGGCCAGGCAACGCTCGCGCTCAACCTGGTGACCGGACATGGCCGTGCCACGCCACTGCTGTGGGTGATCGTCTGGAAAGAGGAACTTACAGACCAGCGCAACGATTTTGAGGACGCCTGCCTGCTGCGACTGAAGCAACTTGTGCCGCCAGATTGTGCCGTCACGGTCCTCGCCGACCGCGGTTTTGGCGATCACAAGCTATTCAAGTTCCTCGATGATCTGGGTTTTGGCTATGTCATCCGGTTTCGCGGCAACATTCACGTCACCGATGCCGGCGGCGAGACGCGTCCGGCCGCCGACTGGGTGGGCAAGTCGGGCCGGGCACGCAAGCTGCGCGGTGCGCAGGTCACCGCATCGCACGCCTATAAGGTCGGTGCGGTGGTCTGTGTCCACGCAAAAGCCATGAAGGAGCCTTGGTGTCTTGCGGTCAGCAATGCCGAGGCCTCGACCGCGATGCAGGTCAACTATTACGCCAAACGTTGGACCATCGAGCCTAACTTCCGCGATACCAAGGATCTGCGGTTCGGCATGGGGCTTGGTGCCACGCGCATCGATGAACCAACCCGGCGCGACCGGCTGCTGCTCATCAACGCATTCGCAATGGTGCTGCTCACAATGCTCGGCGCCGCCGGCGAAAGCCTCGGTATGGATCGATTACTTAAGTCCAACACGTCGAAGATCCGCACTCACTCGTTGTTCAGGCAAGGCTGCATGCTCTACGAACTGATCCCAACCATGCCAGATCAAAGACTATTCCCCCTTATGGCCCGCTTCGCCGAGACCGTATCAAAATGCCGGTCGTTCAGCGGACTTTTCGAGGTCATTTGAAATGAGGGGATAAGTGAGGTCGCAGGCAGGTCGTTTTCTGATTATACCTAGGGGGCAAAAAAATCGACGCCGGAATACCAGTGCTAAACGTTCTAACTAAAGTAGTTCTCCCCGTTAGAATCTAGGCTTACTGTATCACTTGTTCTGTTCGACGTCGTTTGACGAAGGTTCCCGCAGCAGGGACAGAAGGCGAACCAAGACCGACGCCCTTCCGCTTTCCCATCCTGAAGGGCGCGTGCCCAACGGGCGCTCCTACGGCGATACCTCAGGCCACGCTCGCCGTCCCAAGCATCTGCGTGAATTTCATGACGCGAGGCTATCGCTCAGGCAGCGTTAGGCATAGTGAGTGGTTGGTACCGGCTTCGTATCATGGTGTCGGCTGTGCCACCCATGTTTCCCGTTCCTGCTAGGCTCGACGGGCAGACGAAACCCAACCGGCCCATCCTGCCAGGTGATCGTTGTTCCCATAATGTTCTTGACATTCGTTACGACGACCGATACAACGCGCCAACAACTGCAGACCGGACCTCGACCATGGCCCAGCGATCAAGCGCCTACCTCGAAACCATCATCGCTTTCCTGCTGCCATACTTCTCCGCCGCCGCCGCGGACATCAAGGACGCCCGCTCCGAGATCATCGACACCCTGGCCTCATACGCCACCCGCACCCGGGCGGAAATGCTGCAAGCGGCCCACATCATCGCCCTCGGCATGACCACGCTCGACGTCCTCGCCGAAGCCAAAACCGCCGAGATGTCGCAGTCCATGCGCCTTCGCTACCGAAGCTGCGCAAACGGCCTCAATCGCGCCACCCTGCAGACCGAAAAAGCGCTCGACCAGCGTCTCGGCGACGAAGTGCTACCGGCCTCCGACCCGATGCCGGAACCTGTGAGTGACATGCCGGAAGCCGAGCTTAATGCCGCAATCCAGCAGGCGCTCGACACCCACCGCAGCAACCGCGCCCATCCCGCGACGCAGCAGGATCGGACCAATCAACTCCGGGCCAGCGCGATGATCGACAGCCTCAACCGGCTCGGTGTCGCGGTCCAACCCGTCCCCAACGGCTAACCGCTCTTTAGACCCGCCGCAGATCCAGCGTCCGCGGATGCTCCCGCGACCGCCCCACCACCGGCTCGCGCATCGGTCCTGGCGTGTGTCCAAACGGGAAGAACCGTGACCGCCGCCTAGCCTCTGCCTCGTTCGCATTGACCGGCAGGGTCTCGTAGCTCAGCCCGCCAGGGTGGGAGATATGATACGTCATCCCGCCCACGCTCCGCCCACTCCACCGATCGAACACGTCCAGCACCAGCGGAGCATGCACCCCAATCGTCGGATGTAGTGCGCTCGGCGGATTCCACGCCTTGAAGCGCACCCCTCCAACAAATTCGCCCTCACGATCCGTGCGGGTCAGCGGCACCGCCGCGCCATTCACCGCCAGCGTATACCGCTCGTCGACCCAGCCCGAGACCTTGGCCTGCACCCGCTCCACCGAGCTATCGACATACCGCACGGTGCCGCCGATCGCCTGCTGTTCGCCCAGCACATGCCACGGTTCCAGCGCGTTCCGTAGTTCCAGCTCAATCCCGGAAAAGGCGACCTGCCCGACATGCGGGAAACGGAACGCCATATGTGGCGCGAACCATTCCGGGTCCAAGCCAAACCCCAGCGCGTCGAGTTCCTCCAGTGCGCCGCGGAAATCCTGCTCCACGAAGTGTGGCAGCATGAAATCGTCATGCACCCGGGTGCCCCAGTGAACCAGGGTCCGCTCATACGGCCGCTCCCAGAACGCCGCCACCGCCGAGCGCATCAGCAGCATCTGCGCCGCCGACATCTGCGCATGCGGCGGCATCTCGAACGCTCGGCATTCCACCAGCCCGCGCCGGCCCGAGGCACTCTCGGGCGAATACATCTTGTCTATGCAGAACTCGGTGCGGTGGGTATTGCCGGTCATATCCGCCAGGATATTGCGAAACAGCCGGTCGGTGATCCACGGCGGGACCTGCTGTTTGGCCTTCACCTGATCGAACGCAATCTCCAGCTCGACCAGACTGTCCTGCCGAGCCTCATCCACCCGAGGGTGCTGGCTGGTCGGTCCGATGAACTGGCCGCTGAACAGAAACGACAGGCTCGGATGGTTGTGCCAAAACCCCACCACCGACTTCAGCAAATCGGGTCGCCGCAGAAACGGCAAGTCCTCGGGCGCCGCCGACCCCATCACCACGTGGTTGCCGCCGCCGGTCCCGACATGCCGGCCATCGAGGTTGAACTTCTCCGTGGCCAGCCCGACCTGCCGCGCTTCCTCGTAAAGCTCCTCGGTCAGCTTGATCTGCTCTGCCCAACTCGAAGTGGGGTGGGTGTTGACCTCGATCACGCCAGGATCGGGTGTCACCGAGAAATGCAGCAGCCGGTCGTCCTCCGGCGGCAAATAGCCTTCCAGGACCACCTTCCGCCGGACCTCCCCCGCGGTTTCCTCGACCGCTGCGGTGAGCGCCAGCCAGTCCTCGACCGCGTATACCGGCGGGAAGAACACGTGCAGCAATCCATCGCGCGCCTCGACCGCCAAGGCGGTCCGCACCACGCTCGGATCACCCCGGCCTATCACCGGCAATTCCTGCCGCACCGGCCGGAAGTTTTCGATACTGCTATTTGGGCCCAGGGCCCGCCGCGATTGCAGCGCCTGGCGCGGCGGCAGGTTTTCCCGCGGCGCGAAGGGATCGGGCTCAACGTCAAACTCGGCGTGCTCCGGATCGACCCAAGGCAGCAATTCCAGCGGCAGGCGCAGCCCGACCGGACTATCGCCGGGGACCAGAAACATCTCGCCGGCTTTGAAGAACCACTTTCCCGATTGCCACCGGCGCGCGCCGCCATCGATCACCCGGCGCAACGGCAACACGCTGCCGGCAACGCTTGCCAAGCCCTGTCCGAACACCTTCGCCAACCGAGCCCGTTCCAGCGGGTCGGCCAGTTTGGCGTCCTCGGCCAGTACGTTCGCGGGCAGGCGATACTCCTTCCACAAGTAGTAATGGATGTCCTCATAAGCCGGGATGACCAGCCCCGGATCGACCTGCAGCCGCTCGGCCAGGCTCTGGGCGAAGCGCTCCGCATCACCGGCGTTTGCATCATCGGTGTCGTCATCGGAGGCGAGCAAAGCCGGATCGCTCCAAACCTTCTCCCCGTCGGCGCGCCAATGGCAGTGCAGCGCCCACCGAGGAAGCTGCTCGCCCGGATATTGCTTGCCCATGCTGTGATTGAGCACTGCACCCTGCGTCCAGCGGTCCCTCAGCCGCCGGATCAGGCGCCCGGCGTAGGCACGCTTGGTGGGACCCAGCGCGTCGGTGTTCCACTCCGGCGCGTCCATGTCGTCCGCGGCGATGAAGGTCGGCTCTCCGCCCATGGTCAGGCGGACGTCGCTGCGTTTCAGCGCGTGATCGACCTCTTGCCCGCGCGCCAGGATCGCCTGCCACTGCGGGTCGGTATACGGCTTGGTGGTGCGCGGCGTCTCCTTGATGCGCGCCACCGACATGGCAAAGTCGAACTTCACCTCGGCCTTCTCCACCAGCCCGGTGATCGGCGCAGCCGAGATCGGATCGGGGCTGGCGGCGAGCGGAATATGGCCCTCGCCGCAAAACAGGCCGGAGGTCGCATCCAGCCCGACCCACCCCGCGCCCGGCAGGTAGACCTCCGCCCAGGCGTGCAGGTCGGTGAAATCAGAGGACGGACCCGGCGGTCCTTCCAACGGCTTCACGTCGGGCGCGAGCTGGATCAGATAGCCGGACACAAACCGCGCCGCCATCCCCAAATGCCGCAACACCTGCACAAGCAGCCACGCCAAGTCACGGCACGATCCGGTCGCCCCGGCCAGGGTCTCCTCGGGCGTGAACACGCCAGGCTCCAGGCGAACGATGTATGCGACCTTGTGCTGGATGAGCGTATTCAGCGCGACCAGCTTGTCGACCGTGCGCTGCGCCTCACGCGGGATCGCCGCGAGCAGCGCCGCCAACAACGGACCCGGCGTTTCAGTTTTCCGAAACGGTGCCAGCTCCTGGTCGAGCACCGGATCGTAGTTGAACGGATAGGTCTCGGCCTCGGGTTCCAAAAAGAAGTCGAACGGGTTGATCGTCACCATGTCGGCAACGAGATCGACCGTGACCTCGAACCGGTCCACCTTCTCCGGGAACACGACGCGGGCGAGGTGGTTGCCCTGCGGATCCTGCATCCAGTTGATGAAATGTGGCTGCGGCTCGACCGTCAGCTCATACGACAGGATCGCGGTGCGCGCCTGCGGCGCCGGCCGGAGGCGGATCGTCTGCGGCCCAAGTGCGATGAAGCGATCGTAATGATAGGACGTTTTGTGGGTCAGGGCGACGTGCAACGGCATGACATGCTCGGAATAGCTTGGGGCCCAGCGTTTTTGCACTGCAGCACGAGACATGGCAACCGGGGGCGTCAGCGAGCGGAGAGATTTAGTGAAACCCCGATACCCCGCAACGGATCCGACGAGTGAATGGCTGGATCGCAAAGACGTTATCAAAAGCGATGCTGCTAAGCGACGTTTTCGGTCAAAGCCACGACGACCGGAGGGTTCGTGATTAGACTCGATCGGCCAACATAACGTAGGTTCATTTCCTGTTAACTGATCTTGTTCGTCGACTGTGTGATGGACGCTTGAGGGATAGGCTGATCGCCCAGATGATGCGACTCGATGCAAACAAGATCCGACGCTTTCAAGAAGACGGGTTTCTCGTGTTCGACACTGGCCTTTCCGGTGACGCGATTCGCGTACTGCGTGAGACATTGGCCCGATTGCACAATGAGAATGTCGGGTTCGAGGAAGGCGCCTTATACGACGCTCTCGGTGTCGATGACGGCTCCGAACCCGCTCGGTTTCCTCAAATCATGCACCCCCGATCGTTCGCCCCGGAACTGATCGGCAGCAACTTCTATAAACTGGCGCATGGTATCGCGGAGCAAATCCTGGGAACCGCTGTCCGTTTCAAGGCCGATATCTCGCTGATGAAACCGGCTCGGATTGGCGACGCGACGCCTTGGCATCAGGATGAGGCGTTTCAGGATCCCGCATTTGACTATGAGGAAATCAGCTTCTGGCTGGCGTTGCAGCCGGTGGATGAGGCCAATAGTTGCATGGCCTATCTCCCCGGAACGCACAAAGGACCGGTGCTGCCGCATGGGTTTCCGGGCGACGATCCGCGGATTCATGCGCTGGAATGCGTCAGTGGTTTCGACCCGCGCGATGCCGTCTCGTGCCCGCTACCAGCCGGAGGTTGCGTCATGCACACCGGGCGAACCTTGCATGGCGCGGGTCAGAATCTCTCGGACCGCAACCGGATGGCGTACGTTCTGATCTTCGACAAGGTGCCGACGCCGGCTCGGCAGCCCAGGCATTTCCCTTGGCGCGAGCAGCACCGACCCGCTCGAGCCAGGCGAGAACTGGAATGGCGGAGGCATGGCGGCCTGCTAGTGCATCTCTGGCGCCAACGAACCCGAATACGCGCGCGAACGCTGCTCTATGATTTGCACCGCGCGGCCCGAGCAATGCGACGCCTCGTGCTGACCAGCTAGTCAGAGGAACAGTCACGTTGGAGCGGACGTCGGCTGCGATTCCGGCGCGTCGCTGACGGAGCACGCCGCTCGCAGACTGCCGATCGTCCTTGGCCGTCGGGGCATCTCTTGCTCTTTCGCGAGGGGCGGAGGCAGACTGCTCCGACGATAGCAACCGAGGAGCCGAACCATGACCATAAAGAGCAAGGGATATCTCCGGCACGTCGCACTCAGTGTCGCTGACCCGTGGGAAACGGCTGAGTTTTATAAGCAAACTGTGGGGTTAGAGGAAGTTTCCGAAATTGACGGGCCGCTGGCGGAGGGCGTGTTCCTGACCGACGGTGTGGTCAACCTGGCGCTCCTGCACTTCAAGTCGGATGAGGCGGCTCAAGGAACCGGGGCGGATTTTGTTGGCCTGCACCACATCGGCTTCTGGGTGGACGACGTGATCGTGGCCGGGCAGCAAGCGCGCGCGGCGGGGGGCACCTGGATCATGGGTGACCCGAACAATCCCGACGGCTACGAGGTCAAGCACACCGATCTGTCAGGTATCATCTTCGACATCGCCGCGCACGGCTGGGCTGGGTCGCAGAAGCGGCCGGGAGAGGCGGAGAACGAGACTCACCCCAATCCTCATCGTCGTTTGGCGAAGTTCGATGAGCGACGAGAGGCCGCCCGGCGCACCATTGAGGCTAAGAGGATGGCGGAGACGGTTTGACCGGCAGAGCCTGCCTCCGGCTCAGGATCAGACGATAGAAATTAGTCAAGTTATGAAGCACGATACGGCAGCAGCGTGGTACATGTTCGCGCCGATCTGACCGAACTCGACGAGGTGGCGCGGTTGAGCCGATCGAAGCGCCATCTCGCAATGCTGGCGCTTCGTCCCGTGCAACGTTCGTTACGATACAAGTTCGGCCTGAGGCCCACGGACCAGCTGGCCCGGCAGCGTGCCGGTAGCCTGGCCGTCGCGGAATGTCACGCGACCTGACACGATTGTGGCGTCGTAGCCGGTGACTTTTTGCAGCAGGCGTTTGCCGCCGGCAGGCAGGTCATTGACGACGTAGGGCGAACCGGCGCCGAGCTTCTCCCAATCGATGATGTTGACGTCAGCCTTTAGACCGGGGCGCAGGATGCCCCGGTCGTGCAGGCCGGCGGCCTGGGCGGTGTCAGAGGTCAGCCGGCGGACCAGTTCGGCGGCATCCCAGCGCTTCTGGTCGCGGCCCCAATGCGACAGCAGCCAGGTCTGGTAGCCGGCGTCGAGGATGAACGCGACATGCGCGCCGCCGTCGCCAAGGCCCATGATGCAGTTCCGGTTGTCCAGAACCGTTTCTGGCATAGACAAATCGCCATACGCATAGTTACCGAGCGGGGTGTAGATGAAGTTGGCGCCGTCGTCCTCGATCAGGATGTCATAGGCAACTTCCGGCGGTGAGCGGTTCTCGCGCGCCGCGATGGCCTCGATGCTGTCGGCTTTGTTTGGCTGATAATTGGGCGGGTTGCCGAAGCGGAACATAAAGCTGAAGTCGAGGCGGTGGAACAGCGGGAAGGTGCTGTCTTTCCTGGGGTCCTCGCTGAGGATTTTCGCGCGCACCGTCTGGGTCGGCCATGCGGCGGGCGCGTTCGGCGACCGGTAGATGGGCGATAGCCTTGTACGTGGGGCAACCGGAGAACGGGTTCTGGCTGCCGGCCAAACCGAGCAGCACGCCGATGGCTCGGGGCGCGACGACCGGGCGGATCGGCAGGCCGTCGGCGGCGGCCTTGTCGGCGTGTTTGATCAGGTCTCGCCATACGTCGGGCCGCGAGTGGCGTTGCGTCAGGGTGAAGACTGCCGGGCGGCCACAGGCCTCGATCACCCGCCGTAACATTCCGAATTCGGCGTTATGATCGGGGGCCCATTCGGAGACCATCTCCAGCATGCCGGACCCAGCGTCCTTCATCCCGAGCGCGATGCCGCGGAGCTCTTCTTCCTGGGCGCGGAGGGTAGGGGTCGGGTCGCCCTTCAGCGTCTTGTGCGACAGGCTGCGGGACGTCGAGAATCCCAAACGCGCCAGCTTGCATCGCGTCTTTTGCGATCTGGCGCATTTGGGCGATGTCGCCCTGGTTGGCGTTTTCGAGATTGATGGCGCGGTCGCCCATGACAAAAACGCGGACGGCGGCGTGCGGCAGCAGCGCGCAGATGTCGATGTCGCGCTGCCGGCGGTCGAGGGCGTCGAGATATTCGCTGAAGGATTCCCACTCCCACTTCAGGCCTTCGTGCATGACGGCGCCGGGGATGTCCTCGACGCCTTCCATGAGCTCGATCAGGCGTTCGCGGTCGGCGGGCTTGCAGGGGGCGAAGCCGACGCCGCAGTTGCCCATGACGGCGGTGGTGACGCCATGCCAGGAGGAGGGAGCCATGTGGGTGTCCCAGACCGCCTGGGCGTCGTAGTGGGTGTGAATGTCGACAAAGCCGGGGGTGACGAGTTTGCCTTTGGCGTCGAGTTCTTCCGCGCCGCTGCCCGCTATCGCTCCGACCGCGGTGATCCGGTTGCCGGTGATGCCGACGTCGGCTTCGCGCGGGGCGCCGCCAGTGCCGTCGACGACGGTGCCGCCTCGGATGACCAGATCAAATGCGGGCATTCAACTTTCTCCTGTATGATTGACCCTGATCCTGGTGCAACCGGCGCGTGCTGGCAAGTTTTGGGGCTTAGGGAGAGGGAGTTGCTGGTGAGGTTAACCCGGTATGATCGGTGTCTGCGTCGAACGCCTGTAGACTCGGTGGCAGCTCGACGACGCGTTGCTCCCCGTTGGGCGGTGTAATTGCCGCGGACCACAGATATGTTCGCGATACTTCCGACTATTAGAGTTGGTTATCAGGACGCTTCTACGAATAACAACTAGCGCCTCCCCTTTACTGCCTGAGCTTATCCTCAGTATTGACATTGTATGCGTCCAATGTGCCTGGAGGCTGTGTAGGCTGAACGTATCCCCCCATGATGGGTCACTTACTGACGTGACCTGCTCTGATGTGGCTTGCTCCTTGAAAAACGCGGGGCTCGGATTCCAGTAAATGTTATCAACCGCCGACGTGGCTCGTTAGCGTGAGCTGCACAGACCCAACGCGTCAAAATTTCGAGGATTTGAGCTTGAGCAAGTAACTCCATAATTATAGCGGTGCGTTTTAGAATTGATCGGCCGCACAAAGTGCCATATGCGGGCTGCGCCGCAATAAGTGATTTGAAAGTCGTAATTGATCTTCGTACGGTCTATCCGGCACACGGGGACACCATGATGGTTGTAGTCGTACTTGGGGCTGGCTTCAGCGGTAATTTAGCCGCGACTTGGTTGAGCTGTCAGGGCTTCATCGATCGTCAGGCTTTGCACAACGTCATCGTTCCAATAGACGCAGATCTCCAACCGATAGGCATCCTTGTCCTCCACCGCACAGGTACACTTGCCGGGCATACTTCAAGGTAGCATGCATCAGGACTCTATAGTCACATAGTAGTAATATAGAGTTTCTGGAGCGCAGTAATGCCAACGAGTACGACGCCTAGTTTTTCGGATAATTTTACCTCGCTCTCGTTGCATCAGACTTGGCAGCCCGGCGACAAATGGTCGCTGATCGCGCCGGACACGCCTTCCGGCCGCGGCGGTCCGATCTACAACGAAAACGGCGATCAGTGGTGGACAATCCATACAACCAAATACTCCGATTCAGGGTCTCTATACGCTGGCGGCAGGCGGCGGCTTGCAGCTTGGCTTGCTGCCACGCCCGGAGCCGATCAGGCCTATATCAACGCCGAAGCCGGCACGTCGATGCCTTATGTCGGCACGCTGTTGAATACCTACCCCTCAAGTTATCAAAAATATGGTCTATGGGATATTACCGCGGCCGTGCCCGCAGTGCCCGGCACGTCGTTCCAGGCTGACACTGAAAATGTTCAGATTACTGGAACATGGCCCCCTGAGATTGATCTGCGGATTTCGACCGACAGCAGCGGAACGGAAACCGTTCTATATGATGTACAAACGACATCCGGTGTACAAACGTGGACGACCTCCAGCGCGGCCGGATTTAACGCGACGCTCTCTCACACCTATGGTTGGGACTGGGAGAGCGACTACATCACGTTCTTCATTGACGGAAAACAGGTCTGGCAGGTCGCCACGCCACAGGATGGGAGTTACACCACCAATCCGATGTTCCTGTTCCTCCTGACGGGCGCGAACTACATCGGGAATGGCGATCCAAAAGCGACTTCACTGCCGTTCTACGCGACCATCACAAACGTTTCGGTTTATCCATCACTGGGAACACCCGCGCCGACGCCGACGCCAACACCCGCGCCGACACCCACACCGACACCCGCGCCAACGCCAACGCCAAACGCCGACGCCGACGCCAACACCCGCGCCGACGCCGACACCAACACCCACGCCGACGCCGACGCCAACACCCACGCCGACGCCGACACCCACGCCGACGCCGACGCCGACACCCACGCCGACGCCAACACCCACGCCGACGCCGACGCCGACACCCCGCCGACGCCGACGCCAACACCCGCGCCGACGCCGACGCCACACCCCGCCGACGCCGACGCCAACACCCGTGCCGACGCCAACACCGGGCGCAGCCCCTAACGTCATCGCCGGCTCAGGCCCCGACCAGCTTGTCCTGAAGATGAGCGGCGATGCCTATGCCAACAAAGACGGCACATCGGACGCCGCTGGCGACCCCAGCTTCACCGTCTCCATAGACGGCAAGCAAATCGGCGGCACGTTCATCACCGTCGCGTCCGATAGCGCCGGGCAGACCCAGAGCTTCCTGCTGAACGGCACCTTCGGCACCGGTAGCCATACGGTTGCGGTGACGTTCCTGAACGATGCCTGGGGCGGCACCGGCAGCACCGACCGTAATCTCTATGTAAACGATCTCGTCTATCTGGGCACCGACACCAAGGATTCGGCAGCGCTTTACAGCAACGGCACACAAAACTTCGGCGTCACCGGCGGCACGGCGCCAACACCGACACCTACGCCACGCCAACACCCACGCCGACGCCAACACCCACGCCAACGCCGACGCCGACACCGACACCTACGCCTACACCCACGCCGACACCCACGCCGACGCCGACGCCTGCGCCGACACCCACGCCGACACCGACACCCACGCCTACGCCAACACCCACGCCGACGCCAACACCGACACCTACGCCTACACCCACGCCGACACCCCGCCGACGCCAACACCGACACCTACGCCGACACCCACAGCGACACCCGCGCCGACGCCGACGCCCACGCCTGCGCCGACACCCCCGCCGACGCCAACACCGGGCGCAGCCCCTAACGTCACCGCCGGCTCAGGCCCTGACCAGCTTGTCCTGAAGATGAGCGGCGATGCCTATGCCAACAAAGACGGCACATCGGACGCCGCTGGCGACCCCAGCTTCACCGTCTCCATAGACGGCAAGCAAATCGGCGGCACGTTTAGCACGGTCGCGTCCGAAAGCGCCGGACAGACCCAGAGCTTCCTGCTGAACGGCACCTTCGGCACTGGTAGCCATACGGTTGCGGTGACGTTCCTGAACGATGCCTGGGGCGGCAGCGGCAGCACTGACCGTAATCTCTATGTAAACGATCTCGTCTACCTGGGCACCGACACCAAGGATTCGGCAGCGCTTTACAGCAACGGCACACAAAACTTCGGCGTCACCGGCGGCACGGCGCCAACACCGACACCTACGCCTACGCCAACACCGAATCCCGACGATACCGTGATCACCACCGGCGGTTCCAAGCCGATCACCGACGGCACCGGCAATCTCTGGAACATCGTCAACGGCCAGGTTACTCTCAACGGTACGACTGACACTACGACCGCCAACGTGGTGAAACTCGCCTTCGTTCGAGGCTCGATCTGGGATGAGACGGCCAGCAATGTCTGGCAGGTACAAGGCGACCCGGACGAGTGCGTGGGCGCCCCCTGGCGGAACGACGACACCGCCCATCAGTGTAGTAATTTCGGCGAACAACCAAAAACAGGTCGTGGATGCGACAATCACGCAATCCGCCACAGACGCTGGAGCGACGATCGACATAACCGCGCCGGGGATCGCGACGGCGACGCTGGGCTCAGGTTCGGTTACAATGGCGTTCGCTGCAATGCTGACGGTCAACGTCACTGGCGGCAGCGGCACCTCCCAGGTCACCCTGGACGGGGGGACACTAAGCCTTAATGCTGGGACGGGGCCGATTACCGTCAGCGGCGGCCCTGGGGCCGACGCCTATTCCTATTACGCGGGCAGCGGGAAGCTCACCATATCGGACTTCACTGTCTCACAAGGCGACGTCCTGAAAATCGATAGCGCGCTCCAGGGAGCAATGAAAACGTCGACCGACGGTTCGGGCGGGACATTGCTGACCTTTGGCACCAGCGCGGGCGGTATCGACTTGCAAGGCGTCACAACACTACCGTCGAACGGGGTAAAATGGGTCTGAGGGCACGCTCCACCCCCGGAGTGACAGAGGCTAACGGGATAGCCTGTTCCGCTGGCCGCGGTTCCGGGTTCTACGTGCGGGTGGATGTGCCTCCCGCAATGCTGCGAGTTTATACGGTAGCGTATTGCACGCCATCCTGACCCCCGAATAAAAAAGCCCGGGTTTATTGGAGACATGACGTGCATCCCGACATTGGGCGCCAATGTTGACACGCCATGAATCCAACAATGCCGCAACGAACTGCAGGTTGATGCCGAAACCAACCAAACATAGGCGTCCTTACTGTATTAAATCGCAGCGCCGCGGGAGGCACATCATGGATGATGGTTCTGTTCCCCACGCACCTCGACGACGTGGTATTCGCCACCACCGAGGCGTGGGTGCTTCAGCTATGACATGTGCAGCGCAGTGCCGAGTTTCAGCTGCGTCCTTCAGCGAAAACGATTGGCTGTAGCACACGCCTGCTCCAGTCCAGTCCAAGCTTCGCAGGTCGGGGGCGGCGCTACCGTTCCGGCCGCGCCGTCCTCTCTGGGAAATGAAGTTACTGCGTCAGTGGCTTATCCAAACCGGTGACCGATCCGCTCCAGTTGTCGAAGAAGGAGTCACCATCGAACTTAGCGTTGTCAACGCCGTGTCCGCGTACCCTCGCGAAACGCCCGGTTCCTCCGGTGATTTCCCAGGTGCCTTGGTAAGTGCCTCTTGGCGCGTTGGTCTTGGCGTCAATGGTGAATTTGGCGACGCCCATGTAGGTGCCCATCTGGGTACCATCAGTGTTTTCTTGTACAAAAGATCCCTGGACTTTGCTTTGCCCTAGCTTGAGGTCAGTCTGAAACGCCTCGACATCGGTCTCATGCATCCATTCATAGCCGGGCGTTTTCGAGCTTGTGGTGGTGATCCATTTGTTCAGGCCAAATAGGTGATTCGGGTCACCGGCAGCCGGCATCAAGTGCGTCTCGACTTTGGTGCCGGATGATGTGCCGCTGACCTGCATCGGCTCTTCTGCCTTGGCAACGCCTGCAATCCCAAGGGTGGTGGCGAATGCGAGCGCAGTGTTCATGTAAACAAAGGACGCCGTCATTTTTTTCCTCCAAGTGGTCAGAAAGGAAGCCGATCGTTGGGGAAAGCGACTGTCACGGGCACCTTATCACGATGCGATGTCATTTAGTAAGCCAAGTCAGCAGATGCCCTGTGTTCTTTACAAATCTTCTGATTTAGGAAGTCAAGCAGAGAACCAAAACTCAAAACACGTTCTTCGCAGCCGTGAGTAATCGAAGATTATAATAACCATCCATCTGTCACTGTAGTGCGCACCACCGTTACCGCTTCGCATCCACAGTCGAAGGAGGGTTTTTAGTTACGCGGCCACTCAGCTCCACTGTGGAGGTTGCCGGGAAGCGCCCAGCCAGCACCGATCAAAATCGTCGAGGTGGAGAAAGACGCCCATCAGAACCCTATGCTGTTTAGGCCAAACCCACGAGCCACGTATTGAATGTTTGCGCCCCCTCGGCCATCCGAGCCGAGTGCTCAGGGCTTTCCTTGGCAGGCCTCCGTGGAGAGGCTCTTCGACGATTTCTACGGCTGCCAACAAGCACAGTCCTCGCCAGGGCCTGAACTCGAGGCCCCCAATTCCACAGAGTCCGTTCAAGCGTCGAAGAAAACCAGCGTTCTTAGCTCGATGCTTTCGCGCGGTAGCACGTCGTTGGGCGCATTCGGATCGGCAAACGAGGTGTGTGGCATGAAGCGTGCCCGGCCATCAGTCTGGGAATCGAAGCACTTCAGCAACAGGGCCTCGTCTACCTGCATCGCGGGGGCGTAATACCAGCGGTGGGCCGGATTGTAAGTCAGGCCGTAGATTTCGCCGGTGCGGTCGCGATAGATCAGATCTTGCGGGACCAGATCTCCGATCGCGAGCGAGGTCGCGTCACAGAGCGCGAGCGGTGCGTCGAATAACGGGCCACGGATCGGCCGCCAGACATTGATGATGGCGAAGCGGCGGCTGAGCAGGTCCTCGGCCTCTGATCCCATGAGGTCGCGAACGCGCTGTGGGCCGGAAATCTCGGTGTAGTCGCCGTGGACGCGGGTCACCGGCTGGCGGGGGATGCCGGGCGTGCGGTCCTCTACGCCGTGGGTGCGGCGGCGTATGGTGTGGTCGAATACCACCACGCGAGTGGCGCCCGTGGCCTGTTGCACGAGGTTTTCGGCTTCGGGGTAATAGATTTCTTGAAGCTGCGCTTCGTCGTAGAAGTCGGTGACGGCGGTTGGGGCAGGGACCAGAGCGAACCCTTGCACGTCGAGCGTCAAGCCGTCGGCGACCGGGCGCATGTCGAAGATCGGCACGCTGTGGGGTTCACTGACGATGTTGGTTTTCGGCACGCCGGCGGGCGGGTCGTAAGTGTAGGTGTGGGGCTTTTCCGCGGTCCTCGCGAGATAGACAATTTCTCCGGTAACTTGGGGAAGCGATGAAACCGCGTCCATGATGCTTGTCCTTCTTGTCGATCGGGCTTGCCGATTGGGCTGGGCACACCGATCTGTGTGGGCAAGAAGGTGGGATGTGGTCTGCGGTTTGGCAAGATGTCAGGAGGGTTGAGTGAGCGAGCGGGCTCCTATGGCGGAGCGTATCATGCAGGCGGCGGACCGGCTGTTCTATCGGAAGGGCATCCGGGCAGTCGGGGTTGATTCGGTTGCGGCGGAGGCTGGGATCAGCAAGCGGTCATTGTACGATACGTTTCCGTCGAAGAACGCGCTGATCGCAGCGTATTTGCGGCAACAGAGGCAGCCGTTGCCCATTTCGGATCGGCCTCCGGCGGCGCAGGTGCTGGCGTTGTTCGATCAGCTTCATGTGGGGTTTGCCAACTTGGATTTTCGTGGCTGCCCGTTCGTCAACGCGGTTACCGAACTGGCGGAGGACTGTGAGACGGCGCGGAGAATCGCGTTTGACTATAAGGAGGAGCGGCGGCGGCACATCGTATCGTTGGTTGCCTCGGGGGGAGCCTTGGAGCCCGACGCGCTGGCGAGCCAGATCGCGCTACTGTTCGAGGGTGCTATCACGTCGATGCTGGTGCGCCAGGATCCGGCGGTGGCGATGCAGGCGCGGGGGGCGGCGGTCGTGTTGATGCGAGCTGGAGGGGTGGTGGTTGAGTCCGTTAGCGAAGCCTGATCGCTTATGCTGCAAGCGGGTCCCCGAGATCTCGCCGGATCAGGCCAGCAATCCCGGCCGGTGTTCGAGACGCAGATATCGTCTTTAGACAGGAATGAAATTGATTGTAAACGATCGGGTCTGAAACCGCCGGGTTTGACGACAGCAGATCCTGCATCTCGGCCATCGATCCGCAGACGAAGCCGATGTCGCCGTATTGCGCCGCCATCGCGCTTACCCCTGGCAGGTTCAATGAAATAACCGGCTTGGCTTGGCTGACGCAGTCCAGCAGAGAAGCGCTGGCGGTAAGTTCATAGCTGTCCGTTGAGAACGGCATTACGACGTAGTCGATATCGCACAGGCGGCGGATGAATTCTTTACGTTCCAGCGGATGTGCCGGCATGGCGATACCGGCCGCGATGGCTTCGGGAAAGTCTTCGTTCCGAGCGCCGATGAAGCGGAAGTCGTAGGCGCTAGGTGAAGCCGGAGCACGATCGCGCAACGATCGGACCAGGGCGAGGAATTTGTCGAAGCCCTTGTTTCGCGTCGCCGCGCCGATAAAGGCGATGCGAACCGGGGCGCCGCCCGTGCGCAGGGTCGCGCCGTGGTTGATCTCCTCCTCGTTGAGGGGAAGCGGCCATGTCAATAACGCCGCCGAGGGCGCCAGCCTCAGGCGTATCGCGGCCGCTCGGATATGCTCCTCCAAGACCACCAGCTTGATCCGCGGATGGCGCGCGACGGTCAGCCCCGATCGATAGTCGAACAGCCGCCAGCGTGGATCGCGCGAGCGCCAGCCAACGGCGTCGTTCAGGTTGCCGTGCAGAATGACATACAGCGCGACCGCACCGAACTCGGCGACAATGGCGCGCGCGGCGAAGAACGTTTCCGGCCCGCTGGATAACAGGATCACCGCCCGCGGCCGTTTGTACTGCACCATCGCCCGCATTGCCTGCCATTGGCCGGCGAAACGCCGAAGACTAATCCCGCCCGGCCGTGGAACCGCAATGTCGGTGGCGCTCATGTGCGGCGGTAACAAGCGGGATTGCTCGATATGGCGGCGATGCCGTGGCGAGGCCGCCAATGCCATCTCCTCGCCAGGGAACGCGAGCGCGACGGCTTTGATGAGTGCAGCGTTGATCGCGGCATGGTCGTGCCGCCCGTAGGTGGGCTCGATGATGCCGATCAATGTACGACAGGTCCCTGGGTTGGGTTCAAGCGGACCTGTTTGGGTCGCGGCCACGAGACCGCGAGGCCTCGCAACATGGCCGCTAACATGCGTGGCCATGCCAGTGATCCGCGGCTATCGCGATGGGCGATGTTCTTCGCCAGCAGTCGCAGCATCGCCCGGATCGAGTAGCGTAGGCCGTAGCGCTTCATCAACATCTGCACGTAGCCGCGGTAGAACAACGCGATGAAGGTTGGGCTGTTGTGGCCGCCCGCGAGCGCGGAGCTGTCGTGCAGCATGACACAGTCGCGCACATAGTGGATCGCAACGCAGGCCGCCTTCAACCGTAGGCAGTAGTCGGTATCCTCCCAGTAGACGAAGAACCGTTCGTCCAGCAGACCGATGCGCTGCAGTGCCGTACGAGTTACGCCGAGGCAGCAGCCGGAGGCGAAATCGACGATCCGGCTGGCCGGAGGGTTCGCGGGCTCGATCTCCTCGTGCACGCTCTTGAAGATCCACTCATCCTCGAAATGACCGCCGGCGTACCAGGCTTTGGCCGGTGCGCGCAGGTGCATGATCCTTGGCGCGATGGCGTCGGCCTGTAGCGCATCCCGAGCGGCGAGGAAGCCGGCGAGGAAATCAGGCGCGAATTCGGTGTCGTTGTTCATCATGATGGCGAAGTCGCCGCCTTCGTCCAGCGCTCGTTGTAGGCCGCGGTTGGTGGCTCGCGCGAAGCCAAGGTTCGCGTGGTTGCGGATGATCTGGATGCGCTGGTCAGTCAGTGCCTCCAGCCGGTCCGGCGACCCATCGCGGGAGTTGTTGTCCACCGCGATCAGCCGCCAATCGGTATGCGTCTGTGCGGCCAGGCTGGTCATGAAGCGGTCGAGCACACCGGCGCTGTTGTAGAGCACGGTCACGATATGGATCGTGCTGGGCGGCCTCGAGTTGTTTGTCGGCCACGCACTTCCGCCTTTTGCGATGTCTGGGTCGGCTTTTTGCGTGATATCGTAAACCGGCACTTTCACATTGTCCACGATCTAAGCAGGAAGATTAATGTTACAAAGTCTCTTCATTCCGGTCTAGAAAAACTTATCAAACACAGCCGGCCGAAATAGCTCATCATGCGACACGCGCCTTGCCGCCCCGTCATCAGCGTGCTTATGCCGGCGTACAATACGGAGCGCTATATTCTGCAAAGCGTCCAAAGCGTGCTCGGGCAAACTTTCGAAGATTTCGAGTTGCTGGTGATCGACGATTGCTCGACTGACGGGACCGCGAAGATCCTGTCCTCAATTGACGATCGGCGGCTCCGCGTGCTTCGCAATGGGCGTAATCTTGGCGTTGTCGGGTCATTGAACCACGGCATGGGGCAGGCACGGGGACGCTACATCGCGCGCATCGATGCGGACGATCTTTGCCTGCCGACCCGCTTTGCCAAACAGAAAACCTATCTGGATCTGCATCCTGACGTGGTGATGGTCGGGACCGAAATGTCAGTGCTGGATGGGGGGCAGGTTCGGCGCAGCCGTCTGCCGCCGGATCCCGACCCTATGATGCTGCGCTGGCAGTTCTACATTTCCAATCCGGTCGGTCATCCCTCGATGATGTTCCGCGCTGCAGCGGTCAAGTTGCTCGACAGCTACCTGCGCGAGGCGTTCCAATACGCTGAAGACTTCGATTTTTCACACCGGATGCTGCGGCTGGGGAGCATCGCGGTGGTGCCGGAGTTCCTCGTCGTTTATCGGCGCCACCACGCAAATCTGACTCGAACGCGGCGGGACGAGATGATCGCCAAGACGGCGTCTGTCCTGCGTGATGCGTATAGTGCGTTGCTGAGTACTGACTGTGCGGCCGAGGCAGGCCTCGCCGCGGAACATTTCGTCGGAGGAAGTCCGGTTTGCAGCCTGGCCGTATTAGAGGATCTCGGCGTTCTGTTGGATCGGCTGGTTGATGCATTTGTTACCAAGTATGATCTGTCCGGCGACAGTCGTGATCGCGTAATCGCCCATGCGGCGAAGCTCTGGTGGGCCACCATTCAGACGTCGTTGCGTGCTGGGACCGTTATTCCCGCTGCTCTCGGCTCCGGTCGCTTTCGCCGGAGGGGTGCTTGTCGCCCCGCGATGCATCGAATTGCCCGATCGGCTGTGTCGGGCTTTGCGGCAAAGCCATTGCAGCCCTTGCGGCGACTGGCAGCGGTTGCGACGAGACGTTCTTCCGCCGGGGCAAACGGTGGGATAGTCCTGAAAGGAACCCATTTCGAGCCTGAGCCGATTCTGGTGGACGAGCCGCCGAGGCTGTTTGTCGTGGTGGATGCGGAGGAGGAGTTCGACTGGGAGAAGCCCTTCGATCGCGGTCAGACGGCGGTTACGTCGATGGGAAGCCAATGGCGCGCCCAAAATATCTTCGATTGCTATGGCCTTCGCCCGATCTATGTCGTTGACTACGCAATCGCTTCTCAAGCAGAGGGATATGAGCCGCTGTGCGGCTTTCTCGATCGGCGCGGCTGCATGATCGGCGCCCATCTGCATCCCTGGATCAACCCGCCATTTGAGGAAACCGTATCAGATTATAATTCCTTTGCGGGCAACCTGCCACCGGGGCTGGAAGCGAGGAAGCTGAGCTCTTTGGTAGCGATGATCAGGCAGAATTTTCATATTCCGGCGCTGTTCTTCAAGGCGGGGCGTTATGGAATTGGGCCGCAGACGATGCAAACGCTGGGCCGGCTTGGCCTTGTGGTCGATTTCAGTATTATGCCAAAGACCGATATGACGCCGGATGGCGGCGTGGATTTTCGCTCCGCCAAGGCACAGCCGTACCGCGTCGCGTCACATGGTATATTGTCCGTACCGATGACTCGAGAGCAGTTCGGTCTGCTTCCGCCATTGTCTGCCGATCTGCTAAGCAGATTGAAGTCCCCGCTCATGATGGCGCTGCGCATCCCCGGCATATTGTCGAGGCTGAGGTTGGTGAATATTGTAACGTTGACCCCCGAAGGCGTTGGTGTCCAGGAGCAGATGAGCTTAGTTCGATCGATGATACGGCAGGGATATCGAACGTTTGTGATGCACTATCACAGCTCCTCGCTGGTGGCAGGAAATACCAAATACGTCAGATCTGAAGCAGAGCTGGTCCCTTTTCTGGGTCGGATTCGAGATATCTGTCACTTCTTCTTCGGGGAGCTTGGCGGCATGCCGGGCGACCCGGTTGACTTGCTTCCGCATGGCATGCGCGGGCTGCAAGAGCGGCGGAAGCCTGTTCTCGTGGACAATGTGGCCGGATGAGATTTGCTTGGGGATCGCAGCGCTGGAGTTGCGAACGATCGACCGCGATGCGAGACTCGGCGTGGCATTTTTGAATAAAATCTTGTTTTTTCTCTCACTCTGTTTTGATTCATTATCGCGCCGATCTGCGTCTAGGATGGCCCGAACTCCATCATGCAGGGGAAAATCGTGTCCGCATCCACCGCAGTCGATCTGACGGATCGCCTCCATGAGCAGTGTGCTTTTGAGACCAGTATCGCCGAGCGGCTTCGGACGGCGGAGCGCCACGAACGGACGCACCTCTACGGTCAGGTTTACGACGAGTACGCAGAGAAGTTTCCTGAGAGCCTGCCTAAGGACAGCACAGGCGCCGAGCGCATTGCGCGATACGAAACGTCATTTCTAAGCCGGTTCGTGACGCCTTCTACGGTCGTGCTCGAAATTGGCCCTGGGCGTTGCCATCTGGCTTTTTCTCTCGCGCCCTTGGTCAAGAAAATCTACGGCGTCGATGTCTCTGCCCTGGACACCGGTGCGCGCGCCGCGCCCGCGAATTTCGAGCTCCGGCTGACAGATGGGGTCCACATGCCGGTCGAGAGCAACAGCGTCGATCTGGTGTTCAGCAATCAGCTCATGGAGCATCTGCATCCCGATGACGCCAATGAGCAGCTGCGAGAGGTTTATCGGGTGCTACGAAAGGGCGGCAGCTACATCTGCGTGACGCCCAGCCGGGCCAATGGCCCGCACGACTGCTCGGCCTATTTCGATGATCTTCCCTGCCCGATCCAAGCCGGACATTACCGTTCAACGGGACTGCATCTGAAGGAATATACCACCCGCGAACTGGTGGACACCTTTAGAAACGTGGGCTTCAGGCATGCGCGCACCTACATTGGCGCGCGGGGGAAATATATCGCCATGCCGCCAGCGGTCATTACATCTGTGGAGGCGGCTTTACGTTTGATTCCGCCGAGCTGGCGCAAGAGATCCAGCGTGCTAGGCATGATCCTGGGCAACCGCGTGTGTGCGACCAAATAGGTGGTGATCCAGCCGGGTGGAGTGTCCTCCCGGCGACTGGGTACCGCGTTATCCTAAGATTTATGGACCCAGGCGTCATGCGTGACGCCGGCGGTCGCAATACGGTTTTGGAGCGAATTGGCGAAACCGAGCAGGCCTCGGCCCATTGAGCCTCCGGCTTGAATTTGTCCGGTCCAATTCACGCCATCTGGGTCGCCGCCTTGATGAAAGTCGTGCTTATTCAGCAGATTGGTTGCGGCGGAGGTGTTCCATCCCGCGAACGTGCAGGAACTATTCGCCGTTCCCGCCGTGTCTTGGGTCGCCTTCAACGAACCAAACTTGCTCTGAAGTTCCGGCGAGCCGATGAACGCCATAGAGCCATTGTTAAGCTGCAGGCTGTGCGCATCGAGCCGGTGGGTCCATGTGTTCAACCCGGAAAGATCGGCGCTGCGCCGGTCGAACCGGCGATGATCGTGGATCGTCACCGGGGGCGCAGCCGTGGGAGTGGCCGGGGGTGAGGGAGTTGCCGGAGGCGAGGAAGTGGTCGCGGTGGCGTCGTCGGCTTTGACCCATTGTTCGATTTGATTGAAGACCGCGCTGGTAATCAGCGTGTTGTAACCGGTCTGGTCGACATTGCTTTCGCTTGAAACGATCCCGACCACCTGAGGGTCGGCGGCGCCCCCGACGAAGAGCGGACCACCGCTCGATCCTTTCCCGAGCGTAACGCCATCTAGCAGTGTGTAGTTGGGATCAGGGTAGACGGTTTGCGTACTCGCAACAATTGCACCGTTTGCCGAGGTGGGATAGCCGGCAATGGTGACGAGCCCGCCTTCGAAATTCGGCGATAGCCCCATCGTGCCGAGGCCCGTGAATGGGGTCGACAAGTGGATGACGGCGTAGTCCGACTGCGAATCAGGGTTCGATATCTGACCGTTGGTGTCAGCAATGGGAATATAATGGAAGTAGGCACCATCGGCAGAACCGTAGGGCGCGGTCCCATCGTCGTGCGCGGGAGTGACGACAATATTGCTGGCCGCACCGACGCCGGCGATGTCCACAACGTGGCTGGCCGTCAGCACTTCGTCGGGCGAAATGAGAACACCCGAGGCCTGATAGTCTTGATTACCGATGGTGTCGGTAATGCGGACGACGGTGTCGTATGGATACGCTGTTGAATTGGAAGCCATGCGCGGATCGCCGGAAGTTGATCGAGAACCTCCTATTACAAAGCATCCCTACTCGCAACCGTTCCGTTCGTGGCCGGCCACCTCGCTAAGGTCCTGCCGCAAACAAGTGCTGCAGTCGCGAGGCACCGTCGCCCCATGCCATCAGGGTAGGCGAAGGCCTACCATCTACGGATTCGTGAGTTCAGGACCGCAAGGCATGGATGATCGGCCTGCGCCGACCATGACGTCATGCCGCAGATGCGTCCTCAGCAACGATTTGCTTATTTCGCGGCAAGCTCTAAGCCAGAACCCTGAGATATACCCCGCTCAGTGCAGAACCCGAAACTTCTCGGGCGAGATGATACGGAAGTTATCCGTTACCTGATCACAATAGGTGTGCCATTTTCTGGGCACCTCCTCGCGCAGAAAGGTCAAGATTTCGGCTTTGAAGTCAGCAAATGTCGCATGACATCGATTGTGGGTGACATGCTTGTGCATCAACCCCCATAGCCGCTCAGCGGGATCCAGATGCGGGCAATAAGTCTGGGATGAAGTGCAGTTTGACCCGGCAGCCCGGGCGGGCCAGCCAAGCCTGCACCCGTTTGGCGTGGTGGTAGCGGGCGTTGTCCACAAACAGATGGATCAGCCGCTTGCGGGGATACATCGCCTCGATCGCCCGCAGCAACATGATCATGCTGATCGCATTCACCGTTGCCGCCTCGATCATACGGGTTCTGCCGGTCTCGAGATCGATCGCACCGTGAATGTTCAGGCGTTGCCGGCCGCTGGTCTGCGGCACCGCAAGCGGTGTGTCTTTCGGCGCCCAGCACCCCACAGGCCGCACCGCATGGGTCGGATGCACCGCATCGCCAAATAGCACGGCCTCATCATCCCCAAGCTGGTTCAGGAGATTTTCGTAACTCTTGATAAAAGCCGCCTGCTTGTCAGGATCTAGCCTGGATGACATCGCTTTCGGCTTGCGATGTTCCATGCCCAAACGATGCAACAAGGCGATCAGGCCAGAGCGGCTCTCATAGGTGATGCCGCATTCTGTTTCGATCCAGCCACCAACCTCTCGGGTTGTCCGTGGCAGCGTCTCGGTGATCCAGGCTGTCAGTTTGTCCTGCTGCACATCGCTCAAGCGGCAGGCGCTGCCTTCGAGGCCAAAGCCCGCCAGACCCTCGATGCCCTCTTCTCGATACAGCCGATGCCAGGTGCGGATCGTATCGTCGTCCAGATAGAGCACCTCGGCGATCGCCTCGCAGCTCATCCCGTCGTCCAGCAGAAGCAAGGCATTGGCCCGCCGCGCCAGTCGGTGAGCCACAGACCCATCTCGGGTCAGTTCAATCAGGTCGCTGCGCGATTCGGGGTCAAGGAAGCCGGCGCGGATCATGCAATGACTAAAATCGCGGCGGAACTGATTTGCAAGAGGCGGATCCGGGTTTTCAAAAGAGTCAGGGTATAATTGTGCTTTAAACAGAAAAATACTTTGCCACTGGGTTCAGGACGACGATCGCGCTGGTCGACTGCTCAGGATGCAACTGGAACTCGTCGGACAATTCGATCCCGATCCGTTCCGCGCCAAGCATGGCCAGGATGGGCGCCTGATCTTCCAGCCGGGGACAGGCGGGGTAACCGAACGAATAGCGGCTGCCGCGATAGCCTTGGGAGAGCATTTTCTCCATGTCGCGGTCGTCTTCGGCGGCGAAACCAAGTTCGGCGCGGATGCGCTTGTGGACGTATTCCGCCATCGCCTCGGCCATCTCCACCGATAGGCCATGCAGGTAAAGGTAATCCTGGTAGCGGTTGTCCTCGAACCAGATGCGGGCGGTGTCGGAAGCCTTCTGGCCCACCGTGACGACCTGAAGTCCGATGACATCACGCTCGGCATCGTCGATGTCGCGGAAAAAGTCGGCGATGCATTCGCCGTCCTCTTTCGGCTGACGTGGCAGGGAGAAGCGGGTCACCTCGGTCACGCCGTCGGGCTCGAAGATGATCAGGTCGTTGCCCTGGCCGGCGGCCTTCCAATACCCGTAGGCGGCTTGCGGCTTCAGGATGTCCTTCTCCTCGCAGAGCGCCATCATGCGGCGCATCACCGGGCGCAGTTCCTGCTTCGCCCACCCTAGGAAATCCTCCAGCGAGCGGCCCTGCTTTCGAAAGCCCCACTGGAATTGATACAGGCTACGTTCATTGAGGAAGGGCAGGACGGCCTTGGGAGCCGAATTCAACGATACGAGCGCCCCAGAACGGCGGTTCGAACACCGGCACGTCGCGTGTGAGCCGGCGGCGGCGTTCGCGGACGGCAGCGACGTCGACCGGACGAAACGCCTTTGCATCGGCTTGCCCGAGGGTGCGGGCGGTATTGCGGGCTTTGCCGGCGCGCTTTGATTGGATCACCGCGAGGTAGTCGTCGAAGGCGTTGCCGGTGACGCGGTCCATCAGATGCAACCCGTCGAATGCGTCGCGGGCATAGGCGACCCGGCCGGAGGCGTAGGCGCGGACGCAGTCGTCTTCTACATAGTTCCGGGTCAGCGCGGCGCCGCCGAGCAATACGGGAATTTCCAGGCCTTGACGGGACATTTCCTCGAGATTTTCGCGCATGACCACGGTGGATTTCACCAGCAGGCCGGACATGCCGATGGCGTGCGCGCGGTTGTCCTGCACGGCCTGGAGCATGTTTGCCAGTGGCACCTTGATGCCGAGGTTGACCACGCGGTAACCGTTATTCGTCAGGATGATATCGACCAGGTTCTTGCCAATGTCGTGCACGTCGCCTTTGACCGTGGCGAGGATGATGGTGCCTTTCTCCTGGCCCTCGACCCGCTCCATCATCGGTTCCAGATAGGCAACGGCGGCTTTCATCGTCTCGGCGCTTTGCAGCACGAACGGCAGCTGCATCTTGCCGGCGCCGAACAGGTCGCCGACGACTTTCATTCCGTCCAGCAGGACGTTGTTGATGATGTCGAGCGGGGGCAGGGTGAGCAGCGCCTCATCGAGGTCCGCAGTCAGGCCTTTGCGGTCGCCATCGACGATACGATCCTTCAGCCGGCCCTCGGCGGTTTCGGCGCGCTGCTTCTTCACCGCATCGCCGGCTTTGCGCCCGGCGAATAGTTCCATCAGCTTGTGCAGCGGATCATAGCCTTCGCGGCGGCGATCGAAGATCAGGTCCTCGGCGACCTGCTTTTCTTCCTCGGCGATCAGATGCAGGGGCCGGATTTTGGAGACGTGGATGATCGCGCCACTCATGCCGGCGCGGCGGGCGTGGTCGAGGAACACCGAGTTCAGGACGGCTCGGGCGGCTGGGTTCAGTCCGAAGCTGACATTGGACAGCCCCAGGATGATCTGGATATCGGGAAACTCGGCGCGAATCGCGGCGATGCCCTCCAACGTCCATTGCGCGAGCTTGCGGTCATCCTCGTTGCCGGTGGCGATAGTAAAGGTCAGCGGGTCGATCAGCAGGTCCGACTGTGCGAGGCCGTGCCGGTTGCAGGCAAAATCCACCAGGCGCCGCGCGATCCGCAGTTTGTCTTCCACCGACTTCGCCATGCCGACCTCGTCGATGGTCAGCGCGATCACCGCTGCACCGAAGCGCTTTGCCAGAATCAGGCGATCTGTGGCGTGCGTCTCGCCATCCTCGAAGTTGATCGAATTGATGATCGGCTTGCCGCCGTGCAGCTTCAGCGCGGCCTCGATCACCGGCGTTTCGGTGCTGTCGATGACGAGGGGGGAATTCACCGAGGCGGAGAAGCGGCGCATGACCTCAGTCATCTCGGCGTTTTCGTCGCGGCCGACGAAGGCGGTGCAGATGTCGAGGGCATGAGAGCCTTCGCCGATCTGCTCGCGGCCCATGGCGACGCAGCCGTCCCAGTCGTGCACCTCTTGCAGTTCGCGCCACTTCTTTGAGCCGTTAGCGTTGCAGCGTTCGCCGATCGCGAAGATGGCGTTTTCCTGCCGCAGCGGGACGGCCTGATAGAGGCTGGCGACGCCGGGGACCCAGACTGGATTGCGCGGAACCGGGACGGGGCGGGACTTGCCGTTGCCGGCTCGGTTGCGCAGCATCGCGTCGAGCGCGGCGATGTGCTCGACCGAGGTTCCGCAGCAGCCGCCGATCAGGTTGACGCCGTCCTCGGCGACGAAGCGTTCCAGCCAGGAGGCGAGGTCGGCGGCGTTCAGCGGGTAATGGGTGTGGCCATCGACCAGTTCAGGCAGGCCGGCGTTCGGCTGCACCGAGATCAGGCCGGGCCAGTTCTTCGCCAGCCAGCTTATGTGTTCGGCCATTTCCTGCGGGCCGGTGGCGCAGTTCAGGCCCATTAGGGGGACATCCAGCGAGTTAATGACGGTGCCCGCGGCTGCGATGTCGGGGCCGACAAGCAGGGTGCCGTTGGTTTCGACAGTAACCTGGACGAAGATCGGTGTTTCGGTCCCAGCTTCGCGGCGGGCGATCTTGGCGCCGTTGACCGCCGCCTTGATCTGCAGCGGATCCTGGCAGGTTTCGAGCAGGATGGCATCCACGCCGCCAGCGATCAGGCCGCGGCATTGTACGGCGAGTGCGGCCTCCAGTGGGTCGTAGGCGATGGTTCCCAGGCTGGGCAGCTTGGTGCCTGGCCCGATGCTGCCGAGCACCCAGCGGTCGCGGCGGTCGGAGAAGGATTCGGCGGCTTCGCGGGCGAGTTCGCCGGCGATCTTGTTGATCTCGAAGGCGCATTCGGAAAGGTCGAATTCGCCAAGGGTGACCGGCGAGGCGCCGAAGGTGTTGGTTTCGACCATGTCGGCGCCGGCTTCGAAGTAGCCGCGATGGATTTCTCGCACCATGTCGGGGCGCGACAGCACGAGGACGTCGGTGCAGTTCTCGCGGCCCCAGTAGTCCTTCTCGATGTCCAGTGTCAGCGCCTGGACTGGCTGCCCATGCCGCCGTCACACAGCAGCACGCGATCGCGTAGGGCATCCAGTAAATGGGGACGGGTCATCGTGTCGCTTTCAGTGGGCGCGTTCGAGCGTGGAGTTGGCGGTGGCCGCCGCCGTCCGGATGGCGGGCCATATGCGGATCGGCAGCGGGCCCGCGATGGTCATTGGATCGCGTGGGGCGATGCCGGCCGAGCTAAATATTTCGTTCATGGTCTGATCGGAGAATCCCGGCCAGCGGTGGGCTAGTTTGCCGGTGACGTCGGCATGGTCGTGCTCGCCGAGGTCGATCACCAGCAATTGGCCGCCTCGGCTGAGGACTCGCGTGGCTTCCAGCACGGCGCCGGCCGGGTCCTCGGCGTGGTGCAGCACCATTTGCAGGACCACGGTGTCGAACGATTGGTCCGACAGCGGCAGCCGGTACATATCCGCGAGTTGCACGGCGCAATGCGCGAAGTCCAGGCCTGACAGCCGCGCCCGGGCCAGCGCCAGCATCGCCTTGGACGCGTCCACTCCGAGCGCTTCACGGACGCGGGGGGCGAGCAGTTCGAGGACTCGGCCGGTGCCGGTACCAATGTCGAGCAATCGGCCGTCGGGTCCTGGGGGGACTAGCGACAGCAGTGCGTCCTCGACCGCTTGGGCCGGAAGGTCGAGGGCGCGCATCTCGTCCCAGTCGGCGCCTTTTTGGCGGAAGCTTTCGGAGGCGATGCGGGCGCGTTCGGCGAGGACCCGGGCGGCCTGGCGGCGGTCGGCCTCCAGGATCGGATCGTCGGGCGGCAGGCGGGCGACGAGTTCGCGGGGCAGGGCGCCTTGGTCACCGGTCGGGAGGGCGAACCAGACGTTGGCACCTTCCCGGACGCGGCCCAGCAGGCCGCAATCGCACAGCAACTTCAGGTGGCGGGAGAGCCTCGGCTGCGACTGCCCGAGGATTTCGGTAAACTCCATGACGCAGAATGCACCTCGAGCGGCCAGCGCGAGCAGGCGGAGGCGAGTGGGTTCGGCGGCGGCGCGGAGGCTGGCGAGCAGGTGTTCCATGATTGAGGCGTTAATGACATAAGGATATCCTTATGTCGAGATGGTGTTTTCGTCCAACGTGCAGTTGCACAACCTTCTGATCCCTTCCACTGTCGGCAAACTGCGTGACAAGGGAGAGGACGCGACATGAAGTTTGGCGCATCGATGTTCTTCACCGACTATTCCATGACGCCCGCAGCATTGGCGCGAGCACTGGAGGAGCGTGGATTCCATATCCTTTGGGCGCCGGAGCACTCGCACATCCCGCTGTCGCGCAAGACGCCGTTCGTGCTCGGGACGGAGCTGCCGAAACGATACTATGACGTGATGGACCCGTTCGTGACGCTGACGGCGGCGGCCGCAGCGACCACGACTCTGAAGCTGGGGACGGGGGTATGTCTGATCGCGCAACGCGACCCGATCCAGACGGCGAAGCTGGTGGCGTCGATCGATCAGGCCTCGGGCGGGCGATTCGTTTTTGGGGTCGGCAACGGCTGGAACCAGGACGAGATGGAGAACCACGGGACTGTGTTCGGGTCGCGCCACAAGCTGGCCCGGGAGCGCGTGGAGGCGATGAAGGCGATCTGGGGGCAGGAGGCGGCGGAGTATCACGGGGAGTTCGTCGATTTCGGGCCGATGGCGGCTTGGCCTAAGCCGGTGCAGAAACCGCATCCGCCGATTCTGGTGGGGGGTGCGTTTCCTTATTCGGCGCGGCGGGCGGTGCGGTATGGGGGCGGGTGGATGCCGCAGGTGACGGCGAAGGACCCGGCGCCGCTGACGGAGGTGATCCCACGGTTCCGGCAGATGGTGGCCGAGGCAGGGCGCGATCCGGCCGCGATGCAGATCGCTGTTGGAGGGCAGCAGCCGGATGCGGCTTTGATCGGGCAATATCAAGCTCTGGATGTGGATGTTGTTTCTGTCAGCCTGATGTCAGAAAGAGAGGACACGATTTTGCCGATCCTGGATCAGTGGGTGGCTTTGGCGCGGGAGGTGAATGGGTAGGGATCCGACGGTGGGGTCGAGGCATCGGCAGGAGACGCCGGGGGCACGTCGGTGAACTAGTGAACCATGGCGAAAGAGTTTTCGCGGTAGAGCTCGAGGTGGCGCGCCGCGGCCTCCGCGGTGGAAAGCGGCCGCTGAATAGACTTCTGCAACCGATCCCAAACATCGACGTCGGCAGCTAGACGAACCATCAGGCTGGCGAGGTCGAACGGGTCGTTAACCTGGAAATGGAAACCGTCGCGACCCCAACGGACCTTCTCGGCCATCCCGCCAATATTCGAGCAAATAACAGGCCGTCGATGGGCGAAAGCCTCCTGGATCACAAGAGGAGAGTTCTCCCACCAGATCGACGGGACGACCACCCAGTCCACGGCGGCGATCAAACGACCTAGGTCCTTGCGCTGATAAGGGCCCGCGAAGTGGACACGCTGACTGCTCCGCGCCAGGGACGTCCGGAACGCTTCCACGAACTCCGGCTGGTTATTGTCCAGATTGGCGCCGTGCACGACCAAGCGGATTCCCGCGCTGAGATCTGGCGAAAAATGTGACAGGTATTCCATTGCGGTGAGTAACTGGAGTACGCCCTTGTACGCATTGATCTGGCCAAAGAATCCGAACACACCTCGACGTTCGCCTTGAGCCGTAGGCCGCGGCGCCGGTGGATCGACCGGCGTCGTTCCGTTGTCGACAACAATAATCTGCCAGCCCGGGATGCCCCAGTCGATGTAGCGTTGCCGCAAGAACTTACTCGGCGCGATGAAAAGGTCGACCTTATCAAAGTGCGACTTGATGAACAGTGAGCGCAACAGAAAGTCAGAGGGGGCAATGTCCTTGAAGCAGTTGGCGCAGTCGTGGGGGTTGGCGTTGTCGCACAATGCGCCGCTGCCGGTTTTAATCATCTGGCCATAGTGATGGCACAAGGCGAGATACTCATGAAGTGTCACAAGGATCCTGGCCCGTGGCCGGATCTGACGGACGATCGCGATGAACTCCAACCCGATCCTGGTATAGTGGTGGAGGTGGACGATATCCGGCTGGATCCGCCTCAGCAGGAAGGCGAAGTGTTCAACAACGTCGGTCGGCTGTGAGAACAGGAAATGATCGAAGTGATCCGCCGAGAATAGAATTTCGTCGGGTCGTCCGCGGAAGGTTGAAAACGGCGTTCCCCCTCTCCGATGAGCTGCGTCGCCCGCCCAGGCAAGGAAGTACGGCCGGACTCCATCGGTTCGTTGCAAATGCTGGAATAACGCGAATGCAGCGATCTCCCCTCCGCCGGGACTGAGTTCGGGGTGGCCATGCGACACGATCAGGATAGTCTCGGGCACGGCTTACTTTATCCGATACTCTAGTAGGCGGAGGTGTTTACTGGGCTACCGGCTGCGAATCCCGTTGCACCGCTCCGAACCACTCACCTTAGATGACCCAATCAGAACCCGAAAGGTGTGTTCCGCGCTCTGTCGCATCATCCCTCGCGCTGAAATAGGTTGTAACGAGGTGATATGATTTACGCGAGAATCACGCTAGTCCGCAACCTCGCTTTCGTAGACAAAAGGGGGGCCGGCAAGCGGTCTAGGAGAATATCGTGGCGACAGTTGGTGGATCTCAGTTTCCCCCCTTCCCCCCCCGCATGCACCAGCATTGATAACGCCGAGCGGGGTGACGACGCCCCTTTCTCCGAACCAAGTGGTTCATGGTGGTCCCGGCGACACGATTTATGGCGCCGTGGGAGACACAATTTTCGGTGGCACGCACAATGCCATCGTCGGTGCCAGGGATGACAGCATCGTCGGCGCTTCGCACGACACCATCTGGGGGGGCGTGCACGACACGATCGTCGGTGGCGCGCATGACACGATCGTTGGCGGCAGGAATGACACGATCATCGGCGGCCGGGATGATTCGATTAAGGGCGGACCCCGCGACAGTATCGTCGGCGGGCGGCATGACACAATCTTCGGCGGCAGCCACGATACCATCCTTGGCGGTGCGCACGACAGTATCACCGGCGGCTCCGACGACAAGATCTATATGGGGCGCTTCGACACCATCGTTGCCGCCGCGGGCGACACGATCTACGGTGGCAAAACGCACGGCGCCAACGCCCTTATAGCGAATGGCGGGCACGAAACGGTTACAGGCACTGCCGCGAACGAGAGCGTAGCGGGCTTCGACACGGTGACTGGACCGGGACATGACGAAATCGCGTTTGCCGGGCAGAACCACGCTTCGATCCAGAAGGTTGTCGCGAGTCAGGAAGTGAAGGACGGCAACACCACGCTGCACCTGCCCGATGGGTCGTCGATGACGTTGATCGGTATCACCCACGTCGATGCGAGCTTCTTCCATCACTAAGTCGTTCGAGTATTAATTTATACTCAAGACCGATGACTCAGGCGATGCGAGCTGCGGTGGTTTGTCTTGCGGCCGAGAGATGGAATCTCTCGGGCCGCACGGCAACGCAGAATGCGGCGATAGCGTGCACCGGATCAAACGTCCCTCGTCGATGATCTAGTTCAGGGCGCTCCTGGCTTTGCCGCTGCAAGTTGGGGCTTGAAGATTTCCATCGGATCAGACATTGCGCTATGCTTTGGCCGAGTCAGGCCCGCTTCGGACGACCTTATGTGAACTGGCTTTTCATCCATCAGAATTTCCCCGCCCAATACGTGCATCTCGCGGGTCATCTGGCACGTTCCGGGCAGAATGTCGTCGCTATAACGCAACGTTCAGATGCCCTGCTCGAGAACGTCCGAATTATCCACTACGAACCGGGCCCGCGCACCACCCAGCCGCACGATTATCTGCGTGAGTTCGACGCGTCAGTAACCAACGGGATTGCGGTTGCTGAAGCTTGCAAAAGTTTGCACCGTGAAGGTTTCATGCCGGACATGGTCATCGGCCATAACGGCTGGGGCGAATTGTTGTACGTTAAGGATGTCTGGCCGCGCCAACCTCTGCTCGCCTATTTCGAGTTCTTCTACAAGGCCTCGGGTTCGGATGCCGACTTTGATCCAGAAAGCCCGATCGAGGCGGACCTGGCAATGCGATTGCGTACTCGGAACGGAATCAACCTGCTCGGACTAGATGCCGCGGACTGGGGTCAAACCCCGACGCGCTGGCAGCAAAGTCAATACCCGGAAAAGCATCATAAACGCATCAGCGTCCTTCACGATGGCATTGATACCGAACTCATTCATCCGGAACCCAACGCGCGGCTTTGGCTTGAAGGTGGTGCTTCGCTCGGGCGAGACGACGAGGTCGTTACCTACAGCGCGCGCAATCTGGAACCTTATCGTGGCTTCCACGTCTTCATGCGCAGCCTGCCGAAGGTGTTACGGTCACGGCCAAACGCACATGCTTTAATTGTCGGTGGTGACGGCGTCAGCTACGGGCGCTGGCCCTCGCGAGCATCAAGCTGGCGTCAGCAACTTCTCGAGGAACTCGCCGGCGAAATTGACCTTCAGCGCGTCCATTTCGTTGGCCGGCTGCCGTTTCGCCAGTATCTGGCGGTGCTTCAACTGTCATCGGTCCACGTCTATCTGACATATCCGTTCGTCTTGTCATGGTCTCTGCTTGAAGCCATGTCCGCCGGCTGTCACATCGTTGCTTCGCGCACCGCACCGGTCGAGGAAGTCATCAGCGACGGCAAGAATGGATGGCTGGTGGATTTCTTCGATACTGATTCCCTTGCCGACCGGATCATCGCGGCCCTGCGAAGCCGCCGGCCCGATCGGCGATTGCGCGCTGCCGCGCGAGATACTGTCATCAAGCAGTACGACCTCGGGACAGTGTGCCTTCCCGCGCAGTTGGCTCTGTTGGAGAAGCTCATCGGGAAAGCGCCCAAATGGGGCAAGCGGCCACGTGGCGGATTTTCGATATCCCGAACACAGCAACAGGCGATGACCAGCGATTATCTTCTGCCCAGTGTGGATTTCTGACGACGAGAAAACCTTCGCACGTGCTTCGAGTTGGTTGAGGCCGCGCAAACAGTCCAGCAGCGGAGCCAAAAAATGGATCGAGGCCATCGAAAGCTCGGACCCAAGGGGCGAGCCGAGACGGCGAACTCGGTCTCCGAATTGGTCGATCAGCAGGCGACCCGGCTAAAAGAGCCATCCGTTGCGTCGCATTCGGCAACGGATACACCGATAGTTACCTGGATCGGTCAGGCGCCGACATCTTCCAATTACTCTGCTGCCGAACAAACTTCGATACGGCTGCACTTTCTCATCGTCGATCGGCTGGTCGGGATTGGCTATGTCGTGGCAGGGTGGTTCAGCGACCCTCTTTCAGCGGTAGCGACTGCTTATGTCAATGGCGCGATTGAACAGCTCGATCTCCTATCGGATGCTATACTGCTGACCGAGCGACACCAGCTCCAAGGATTCGACACGCCGCGAGGAATCCCCATTAAGTTGGGCTTCGTCTCGCTGGTGCCGGAGCCGCCGCTTGAGACAGAGGTCGGGCTCCACGTGCGACTAAACCTAGTCGCGGGCGGCGGGTTTGAGCACGCTATACCCCTGGTTGGAGATATGTCTCGGCTAGTCGACATTCTTGCCGCCGCGCCTGTCGACTATCCGCTTCGCATCGTTGAACGCATTCTGAGTAGCTGGCGCGTGAAAGCAGGTGGATCGCAGCGCCTGCCGGAACGACTTGAGGCGTTGGCAGGACAAATTCATCGGCGGATCGGCCGTGGGCGCGACAGGAGTTGGTCGCTCGGCGTTCGTAGAACAAACTCTCACGTCGACGTGGCGATCCGGGTCGGAACCCAGGGTATGCTAATAGCAGGCCGGCTGGTTCATGATTACGCGGAGGTGACGAAAGAGGTCGTTTTAGTCAGTTTGTTTGGCCGTCGCGTTGTGCTCGACACCCCTCTGCCGACGAGGGCCAGTGTCCCGACGAAGTCCGGCGGCAGTGCGCGGGAGTCGAGAACTCGACGGTTTGCGGTCGGCAACTCCGGGTTCGCGACATTTGCGGCGATCGAGGGGCTGGATCCATTTGACGTGCACTGGATTCTTGAAGTCACTGTCGCAGGCGGGACGATCAGGCGCGTGCCGTTGGTTTGCCCGCCCGAGCTGCCGCCGCTCCAGGGTATCGAGGCGGCTGTGGCGCTGGCGGAGGAAGAAAACGCTAATTTTAGCGACCTGTTCGAGCGTGCAATTTCTCCTGCGGTGGAATGGTTCTGGTCGCAAACGCGGGGCGCCGGATTAGCCTCTACTGAGACGGTTTACGGCAGCCCACCATCTGCCGCTCTCGTTTCGATCGTAGTGCCGGTCTACGGGCGGTTGGATTTCGTCCGGCATCAGATTGCGCGGTTTTCCAACGATCCGGAATTTCGCGCTGATACTGGAACGGTCGAGCTGATCTACGTCCTGGATGATCCGGCAAAAGCTGAGGCGTTTAACCGACTTTGCCGGTTTTTGCACGACGTATACGGCGTGCCCTTCCGCACCTTGGTCAACAGCAAAAACCGTGGCTATTCCGCTGCGAATAATGCCGGCGCCGCGACAGCGACGGGGAGTCTACTGCTGCTGTTGAACTCTGACGTGTTTCCGGAGAAGCCGCACTGGGTCGGGCGCCTGGCAAAAACCTACGACACACTCGACAATTGTGGTGCGCTTGGCTGTCGCCTGCTCTTCGAAGATGGCTCGATTCAGCATGCGGGGATGAGTTTCCGGGAGTCACGGATGATCGCGGGATGCTGGGAGAACTATCATCCCGGACGGGGCCTGTCGGTGCCATTTGACATCCATGCTAAAGCCGAACCCGTTCCGGCGGTGACTGGTGCCTGCCTGATGATCGAGCGCGCACTGTTCAACCAGGTGGGATGTATGTCCGAAGATTATGTGATTGCTGACTTCGAGGACTCCGATCTTTGCGTTCGCGTTCAGGAGCAGGGTTTCAAGGTCTACTACACCCCCGAGGTCGAGCTTTATCATTTGGAGCGGCAGTCGATGCAGCTAATCGGACAAGGGGATGTTTGGTGGCGGCAAAGTCTTGCGCTCTACAATATGTGGAAGCACAGTCGGCGCTGGAGTTCGGTTATTCCGAGGATATTGGAGAGCTTCGTGCCGGCCTTAGGTTTTGAGAGTTTGGACGATCGGCCGAGCATGGGTGATGAAGGTGTCGATAAAGGTTTGGCGGTTCTTTCGGGAACGGACGGGACGGCTGCGCCGGGACGGCGTTCGAAGAACGGTCGGTCGACTGGGGTTGGAAAGAGATCTGGTGGGAGCATGGGGTGAATTAATAGTCTCACGCGCAGAGAGAGAACGTGTCAGCGACGCTATCATGGCCGTCACTCTGCCTGCCTGAACGCAATTTCCTCGGGTTCTCGCTAGTGGATCAAATCAGGCTGGTAAGTGCCGTCCGTTTTAAATCACAAACCGCTGATTTCGTGGGCCAATTCACCCGACCGCGTGGGAAGCTTCTGTCGGGATCGGACCACTAAGATCTCGCCCATTCGACCACCGGGGCGGCCATTCTCTGCCAGTTGAATGCGGCACCATTGGCCGCCGCCGCCGCGGCAAGCTCTGCGAGCTTCTGCGGGTGTGCGATCGTGGCAAAGGCAGCAGAAAAATCTACTACTGATAACGGATCGAAATAAACACCGGCATCACCGATTACTTCTGGCAAGCTCGAACTCCACGAAGAGAGCACGGGCTTACCAAGCGTCATCGCCTCAAGCGCTGGAATTCCAAAACCTTCATAGACCGAGGGGAAGATCAGGAATTCCGCTCCTTTGATCAATCGGTACTTGGTAAACTCCGACACGAAGCCAGAAAACAGCATTCTCTTTTTCGCCTCCGCCGGTAGCGCCGCCATGAACTGATCCATCTTCCAGCCCTTGCCTCCGATTACGACGAACCGTAACCGCGAGCGTCGCAACTCCCGCGTGGAGAGCGCACTTAGCAACAGACCAAGGTTTTTGCGGGGCTCGATGGTGCCGACGACCACGGCATAAGGTCCCAATCGCAACGGCGGCAAGTTCCGGTCCATGAGTTCGAAGTTGTTCGGCCAGTCCACGTATTGGAACAACGTCCGCGTCTTGCTGGCGACGGACGGAAATGCTGATGACAAGGCCGCGCGCGTTGCCTCCGAGATGCAGAAGACAACGTCGTCCGTCGCGAGTTCCTGCGCCATTGTGTCGAGATGGTAAGAAATATTGGCCTCCTCGTGCACTTCCGGCATGAGCAGCGTGCTCAGGTCATGGATGGTGCTCGCCTCGCGCTTGGCTATCCCGAAGCTGTTTTTCACTGAGGGATACAGCAGGCATCCCGTCTGGTCGGCAACCACCGACCTGAAAGCGGCATCCAACTCAAACCTCTCGCGCAAGAAGACCCCGGTACCGGCATTGATTGCAGTCATCACCGCGGCGGAGGGAATCCGAGTAAGATCGATCATGAACTCCAGATTGACGTCGCCATGCCAGAGCAACGACTGAACAAGCCGCCGGGTAAAGACGGGTATGCCGGTCCAGTGCGTTTCCATCAACGGCTTTACATCGAGCGTCACCTTCGGCTGAGACGAAAGGTAGTTCATCGGCAGAGGGGTCGTAAGACGATCAATCGACATCCGCCGGATCGACGACCCATTGGCGAACCCCCTTGGCGCCATAGATCGACGTAACGTCGAAGCGGAAAAGGCCCGCCTTAGCAGCCAACTCCGGTTCAGCCAAAACCGTCACCGCATGTGCTCGTGCGTAGTAGTCGACAGTATGACGCCAGAAATCGAACAATTCATGTAGCACTATATGAAGCGGGAACCGCTCGAAGAGGACGTGATCCTCTTCTAGATCCCAAGTCGTGAACAGGATGTTCGCGGGGCTCGATCGGGGCAGCACCAAGCCCGATTGGCGGACCACTGCGAGCAGGGTCGCTATGCCTCTGGCCAGAGAAGGGCCCATTTGCGCATCGGCAGGCAATCGCAAAATGAGGAGAGTAGTTAAATCGAAGAAGGTCTGTAAGATCAGGTCCAGAACGACTTGAGCGAAAGCCCGGTCGTCTAGTGACGCCTCGGTGAGCGGTAGGTAAAGGACTCGGGTGAAGCCGGTCAGGCCTTCGACTTCAACCGGCCCCGTGTGCTCGATCCGATTGGCGCTGTCCTCCGCGGAGTCTCGATTTAGAAAAAACGGCAGCAACGTCGACGGTGCCTGCCGAAGTGGTGTCGTCCGCGGAAGATACGCCGACGTCGGCCGCGTCCGGTGAGTTCCTTGCCCAAGTACAACAGACGTATTGATCTGACTGCACAGCTTGATCATCAGTTCCGGGGCGCGGCGAGACAGCCGCTGCAGTGCTGCAATGGCGCTTCGGAACGATAGGCAGTAGAAGAACACGTGAGTGGGCACACCCGGCAGATGCTTCACGGTGGACCCATCGCTTAGGCAAACATGTTGGGCAGACAGACTGATCCGGTCACGAAACCAGGCTTCCGATATGCTATGGGTGAAGACCTCCGGCCGAGCGACGCACGTTATCGGGAGGTTGCGGCGGCGGGCCTCCTGGTGCAGGATTTCAAGCGCCGATCGCAGTTCCAACGACAGCGGGTTTGCCAGGACAGCTTCGGGTTCCGCGAAGGATCCTGGCAGCGACATGCTCCCAACCTCGGCACCCGGCAAAGAAACCAGCACGCTATCGCCACTGAACAGTGTCACGATCTCTGGAACAAGAAGCCGGGTTCCGGCGGCGCGATTAGCTGCCTGGGCACAGAACGGAACTCATCGCTGTCATACAAGGTTTTTAGCAGCTCGTATGGAGCTAGCGATCCGTCCTGCAGCCTTGGCATATAGAGCGCTGTACAGGCCGCGTCGGCGCGCCGCCCCAGGATATACACATACGCGGCGCGGACGAATTCGTCGGCGCCCTCGGTCGCGATGAAATCCACAAAAGCCGGCCCGCACCCGCGCAAATGCTCGATCGCGTGTATCACCGTGGGATCGGCGGCGATGATGTCGTCCAGTGTCGACAGGCCGGGTTCATGGTCCTCGGCTAGGGGCACTTCCGCAGCAGGGTGGATTTCGGTCTCCCGAGGCAGGTCCCACAATGAAAGATCTTGCCGGCGCAATCGGCTGACCGAGCCGGACAGCCTAAGGCGAAACGCGCACCAGCCGTTACCGCATCCAGCGTCTGCGAGGTCCCAACGGTAGCGATTGGCAATGCCTTGCGCGACTTCCTTTTGGCCGGCGAGGACCGCCACACTGAGCGGCCGCCCTGGCGCCGCTGGGTTGAAAGCCCACCCCTCAACATAGCCGGAGGAGGTAACGGCGTCTATTCGACCATGGAACAAGACCCACCTGAGATTTAAGTAGCGGCGTCAAGGCTTCACTTGTTCGAAGTTAGCGAATCCTGATCATTCACACAATGAACCAGGGCCGCGGTGACAAACCTTAGCCGGCTGCGATGCGTGGTAATGCTATTGCCTTTTCTCCAATTCGCGAATTCAAACTCTTGAAGCTGGGTGTAGAGTCGCAAAGTTTTCCTACCGTCTTTCGAGCAGCAATGTCTGGCAACCGCATCGGGTCGCGCTTCGAGATCGATTTTCGCGCCGGTGGCACGGGGCAAGAAACCTTGATCGCGGGCTGGTCTCATCCTGAAGCTGAGTTCACCTGGACGCTTGGGCCGAAGAGCGTCGTGTACCTTCCCGTTGGAGCGCTGGAATGCGACCATACGCTGAAACTCCGCGCGGGGCCTATGGTGCAGCAGGGGATCGCGCGCTTTCAGCGCCTGCATGTCGCGGTCAATGGCACCTCCATCGCTCGGCTGGTGTTGCGGGCACCGGCGCATTTTGAACTTTATGTCCCGGCGGAGGCGCTGACACGAGACACCCCGACGGAAATCGTCTTCCAGATGCCGGATGCGCGAGCGCCGAGCGAGCCGGGCGGGGGTGGGGATACCAGAGAACTCGGGGTGTGGCTGTCTGCGTTGAACTTCGCGCCGCTGGAAGAGGTCGCGCGCGCGCAGCCGAGCGGTCCGGCGGCGGCCGACAAGGCGATGCTGATGGACCTGCAAAGCCTGGGGGAGAATTGTGAGCTGGGGCTCGTGCAACGGATCGGCGGGGCGGAGCCGTTGGGGCTGTTTCGCTGGGCCTCCACGCCGCTGCGGAACCTGCTGGCGGCGCTGGACGCTCGGTTCGATGGGCTGGGCGCGGCGGACAGCCTGGCGATCGAAATGGATGGGGCGTCGGAATTCCAGGTGCTGGACCGGCGATTCGGGTTCAGGAACCACTCGTTCGCGTTCCACAACGCCGGCGCGCGGCGGGAGGATATCCTGAAGCGAGAGATGGCCAGGCTGCCCTACATGGCACGGATGATGATCGAGGACCTGGAGGCGGCGGAGAAGCTGTTCTGCTTTCACGATGCCGGCCGGTCCGGGCGAGAGGGGATCGAGCAACTGGTGGCGGCGCTGGAGCGGTATGGGCCGAACTCGCTGCTTTGGGTGCGGCTGGCGCAACGAGCCGAGCAAGTGGGGACGGCGGAGCGGGTGGGGGAACGGCTGATCGAGGGGTATATCGATCGGTTTCAGCCCTGGTATGATGTTAAGACGCCGTCGGTGGCGGCTTGGATGGGGGTGGTGCGGGCTGCACATGGGATCTGGCGGCAAGGTTGAGCGGGCTTGTGGGGTATCACGAGAGAGTGCACGCCATTCCGCGAGTGGCCGGTTTACCAACTCAGAAATAATTTAAAACCTCCAGCAGTTCGTGCCTTATTATCTTGCTGGACCGTGAAGGAAAGTTTTAGCAGTGGGGCCGCGTTGCGTTAGTAACTTGAAGTCAACGAGAGCGGCCACATTGGCAGGATGTGGCCGATACGTTAAGCAGGCTGCCGGTTCAGGCGTCCTCGGCAGGTGACCGGTGCATAATTGGAGTATTAGGTTCTGAGCACTTCCCATCTATTTCAGATCGTTGCGCAAAGTGGTAATGGAGTTCCGGCGATTGGGCTTATCGGCGATGATAACCCCAATGACGACGCTTTCTGGGCCGGGCGCGCATTGAAATATTGGTCCAGGTTGATAGCCAGGGACGAGAGACCTGACCCCGGCCATGCCATCGATTAAGTCCGGCGGGACTCAGCTAGTAATTCATGGTAGCCTTCCGCTTGTTCTAGAGCCCAGTGTTGCCGGGGGTGAAACCTCGCTTTCATGTGGGAAGGACATTCATTGGATTGGGCTGTTTGCCGGAAGCGGAAGGGAAAGATTGGATGAGGGTTGCACTCCGTTGCGGAGTGCTGCCGTAGCCGCGCCCGCAAGCCGCAAATACCAGTCGCTTGGCAACCGGCATCCGTCAGCGTCCAGCGTCACGAATGCATCTTCGGGGGGCAGCCCAATAACGGGCGCTTCTGCCGCATTCGGCAATAGCTTGAACATGGCGGTGCCCTCATCGACTTCATCGAACATCGCGCCGTAAAGCGCAGAACTGCCCACTGACAGAGCGTTATAGACCTGACGCCAGTAGGAGCGGCCACAGCGCCGGGGAATGGCATTGGATTTAGTGGTATCCGCCTGTTGCCTGGCGTGCATCAGGTTAGCCCATGAGAAGCCGGGGAACACCACCGGCATGTAATCTACGCCAAGCGCATGCGTGGCCTTGATATCCGGCTCCAGCACCGAGCGGCGGTAGGCGTCGGCTCCGGCGTCGTCGCCGAAGCGTCCGACCGCCCAAGGGCTGATAACGCCGAGGCGCTTCCATACCTGTTCCCATCCGGCATCGGGCGAAGCGTCGTGGTCGCTGGAGCGCCAGTAGGACGGCAGACCGCCCATGACGGTTATGCCGCCGTAAGGCGAACTCGCTGTAGTAAGCGCGTCGAGCAACATGTTCGCGTCTTTTGGCGTGAGCGGCCTGCCCGCGAAGCCCAATCCCCATAACGCAAGCAGAGGATGCCCGCGATGATGAAGATAGGCAGGGCTGGCGGTGAGGCCGTCGCGCTCAAGCTGTTCCCAATCCTTTGCCACAGTGAGAATGTTCGCCGCAGTCATGCCGGAAAGGTCATACATGACAAAGAAGACCCGACCATGATGCTCCGCCGCATGGCGCACATTCTCCAGAACGCGATCAATGTTTTGCAAGAGTGGGGGTTTCAACCACGTTGCGAACCGCTGTAGCGCCACGCCATCCAGCCCGTATTGCTGCATCCACGCAAAATGCTGTTCCTCGGTCGTCGGATTGAGGCTGCTGAACAGCTCGACCGGATGCCCGTCCGGCGTTTTCATCGGCGAAACGCAGCGGGCATTTGGGGGGAAATCGCTGAGGTCCGGCAGCATATCCACGGTCGGAGCTGCGTGAGCCAAATCGCCCCAATGGCCCCACCCTCCGGGGTCACCAGGGCAGGAAAACCAGCCCTGATAGCCCATAATCAGCTTGCCCGTGAGGGTTCCGGGGTCGATCGAAATCGGCGACCCGTTGCCCGCCGCCGGTCGCCTCGGCGGGAAAGGCCTCGCTGTTGCCGAGTATGCAGGCGGATGCGAGCGCCACAAGAACGGTAAGAATATAATACATGTTATTTCTCAGTGCCTTTGCCTTTGCAGTCTATGGTTCTGTTTTAGATGTTGCATCGCATCCAAAACTCACGCTTGTGCCGACGCTAGCGGCGGACTGTGCGGATCGGCCGATCAGTGACGCAAGGCGGTGGCTAGATTATATCCTTATAGCATCGAATAAACGTCAAGCTGCCATCAGTAGGTCATGGCCTGCGGCAATGCTGTTGCTTTTTTGCTAATCTACGGCCAACATTTAAGGCTGATGTCGTCAAGGTCTAATTTCGCAGAGCTATCGCATTGACGTCCGAGAAACTATCGCCTGGAAACAGCAGCGGGTCGCGCTTCGAGATCGATTTTCGTGCCGGTGGCAAAGGGCAAGAAACCTTGATCGCGGGCTGGTCCCGTCCCGAAACAGAGTGTACCTGGACACTTGGGCCGAAGAGCGTCGTGCAGCTTCCAATCGGAGAAGTAGAGTCCGACCACATGTTGAAAATGCGCGCCGGGCCCATGGTGCAGCAGGGGCTGGTAAATTTCCAGCGCCTGCATGTCGCGGTCAATGACACCTCCATTGCTCGGCTGGTGCTGCGGATGCCCACGAGCCTCGAACTCTATGTCCCGGCGGAGGCGCTGAAGGGGCAAGCGCAAAAGGAAATCGTTTTGGAGATGCCGGATGCGCGGGCGCCGAGCGAAAGAACCGGAGTCGGGGACAAGAGGGTATCGGGGTGTGGCTGTCCTCTTTGCAGTTCGCGCCGCTGGACGGGGGCCCTTCCATGCAGTCAAGCGGCCGGGCCGCGTCGGACAAGGCGATGCTGATGGGTCTGCAGAGCCTGGGGGAGAACTGCGAGTTGGCGCTTGTGCAACGGTTCGGCGGGGCGGACCCGTTTGGGCTATTTCGCTGGGCCGCTACTCCGTTGCCGAACCTCTTGGCGGCGTTGGATGCGCGGTTCGAGGGGCTGGGCACGGCGGAAAACCTAGCGGTCGAATTGGATACGGCATCGGAGTTCCAGGTGCTGGACCGGCGGTTCGGGTTCAAGAACCACTCGTTCGCGTTCCACAGCGATGGCGCCACACGAAAGTCGATCCTGATGCGGGAGATGGTTCGGCTGCCCTACCTTGCGCGCTTAATGATCCGGGATCTGGAGGCCGCGCGGAAGCTGTTCTGCTTTCACGACGCTGGCCAGTCCGGGCGGGAAAAAATTGAGGGGCTGGCAGCGGCGCTGGGACGATACGCGCCGAACTGGCTGCTGTGGGTGCGGCCGGCGCAGGGGCCCGAACAGGTGGGGATGGCGGAGCAGATAGGGGAACGGCTAATAGAGACCTCATGTCCGTTTCCTGCCGGGGCAACCGGGTGAAGGGAAGGGAATTAAGGCCAGGGCTCTTTGGAACCAGACTGGTGCTCGTTCCACCGACCGCCTCGACCTCCCTCCTCCGATTGCCCTGTTGCCACCCTAAAGGGTGACCCGTCTCGTCATGTGCAATGATCGAGGGTCGCGCCGGATGGGCTGGCGTGGAGCCTCTTACACAGGAGACGGGTCATGGAACAGCCTACACGATTTATCGGCATGGATGTACACAAGGATACGATCGTCGTCGCGGTTACCGCCGCCGGTGACGTCGGGAAGGCTGCACCGTATGGCACATTGCCCAACACCGCTGCGGCGGTGGAGAAGCTGGTTAGGCGGCTGCTCCAAGCTGGCAGCGGTCCATTGAAGTTCTGCTACGAAGCGGCCCTTGCGGCTACGGTATTCATCGCGCCTTTACAAGATGAACGAAGACTGCATGGTAGTTGCTCCCTCAATGATCCCCCGCAAGAGTGGCGATCGGCAGAAGACCGACAAGCGGGACGCCGCCAGCCTGGCGGTCTTGCATCGAGGCGGATTGCTGACCGCGGTCTGGGTGCCGGATGCGGCACATGAGGCGATGCGCGATCTGATCCGCGCCCGACTGGCGGCAGTGCGAGCGGTGCGCGCAGCACGCCAGCAGCTGAGTGCGTTTCTGTTACGTCACGAGCGGATCTATCCGGCCGGCCGCACGGCCTGGACGAAGGCGCATCGAGGCTGGCTGGCCGATCAGAGCTTCGCTCAACCGGCGCAACAAATTGTGCTGGAGGAGAGCATCGAGGCGGTGCGTCTGGGCGAACAGCGGCGCGATCGTGTTGATGGCTATCTACGAGCGCAGATCCCGACCTGGTCGCTGTTCCCGCTGGTGCAGAACCTGTCTGCGCTGCGCGGCCTAGACACGATCGCCAGCGCCGGGCTGGCCGCGGCTATCGGCGATCCGTCGCGCTTTGTGTCAGCACCCAACTTGATGGCCTATCTCGGCTTGGTGCCGTCCGAGCATTCCACTGGCCCAAAGCGCCGCATTGGGGCTATCACCAAGGCGGGTGACGTCCACGCCCGCTCCCTGCTGATCGAGGCTGCACACAGCTATCGCTTCCCAGCCCGTGTCGCGCGTCACAAGCTGACAGCCGTCGATGTAGTGCCCGATGCGGTGCGCGAGATCGCTTGGAAAGCGCAAACCCGGCTATGTCAGCGCTATCGTCACATGATGGCCAAGGGAAAGTTGAAGCAAGTAGTGGTCACGGCGATCGCACGCGAACTGGCCGGGTTCGTCTGGTCCATTGCCTGCATCACCACGGATCCACCTACAAAGAACTCTGCCGTAACGACGCCATCAGAAAAGATTTGCCCAACTGGGTCAACAACCTGCTCCAGCGTGCCGCGTCGTCAACCGAAAAAGGAGACAGCCCGGCGCGCGGAACGACCGGGACAGATGAGGAGTGCATCGGCCGATGGGAAGCGCCCTGACCGATGATCGCGCACCATCATTCTAGCGGCTGACCGAACACCCCGATCACCATCCGGCATGCACGGCGGAGGGCGGGACGGTCAGGGCAATCCTCGATACCCCGACTGGAACGCGATTTCCGACATAGAGAAAGAGGCAGGCCCGCGACGCACCATGGTCTTGCGGTAACCAACCCGCGTATCACAGCATGATCAACCGTCGCTCAGTTCCCGCCCTCCACCGCGCCTGCCTGCATCATAGATGGCAACCGAGACATGACAGCGGATGGGATTTCACGTCCGGAACCCTTGAAAACGGACATAACAGAGGGGTACATCGACCGGTTTCAGCCATTGAATAATGTTGAGACGCCGTCGGTGGAGGCCTGGATGGGAGTGGTGCGGGCGGCGCACGGGATTTGGAAGAGCGGGGCGGCGTAGGGGTCTGCCCATGCGCAAATACAGTGGAACTGCCCGGCGCCGAGACGAGAGTTGGCTAGATCAGTTGCCCGGCCGGTCCCCGGGAATACGAGCACCACACGAATTTAGAGGGAGTCGCTATACCATTGGTCCAGTTCCACGGGTTGGTAGCCCAGACAGTATGGTCGGGGGGCAGAACTGGAAGGTGAACGAAAGGCCCCGTGGGTGGTGTTGGGGCACCTTTGGGGATAGATATGAGTGAATCAGACGAAACGGGAAGGAACATCCTTCGGATGACCTTTGGCGGAGAGGCAGTCCGCCGTTTTCGCGAAATGCTATAGATAAATCAGAAAGTTATGGATTAAGGCCGTCCCACAAATCAGCCCATGGATTTGGGCGCTATGCTGGCGCACGGGGGCGCACAATAACGTGTCCTCTTAAAAAGGCGGCCGGCCATCCCGTCTCGGAGGTCGGGGAGTTCCTGGTGCGAGGATGCTCATGGACCTCAGCACGCCGAGATGGCCGAAATCGATCAGGGGATGGCCGATAAGCTGTTGCAGGCGGCTTCGGTCGGGATTGGCAGGTTGGGCCGCACGCCGGGTTTTCATACCGTCGTGAAAGATATGTCCCGGCCGGCCCGTGCTCCGATTTCTATCAAGTTAACTTTGGAATTCCCGTCACCACCGTGAGACGGCCGGCCGGTTTCAACTCGGAACAGCGAAGGACACGGCCGCACGGGCCTCGAATACGCTAACCCGACCGATGAGATCCGCTGGCAGGGGGCCTTTACGACAGACAAGTATATGCGCTTTGCTCCCAACGCGCGAGCCGCTGTCTACCGGGGGGTTCGCTAAGGGTTGGGAAAGCAATTTGACGTGTAGGAAAAAACGCTGAATTTACCGGATGCACCGTCGCTGACATACTGGAGGACCCCGCCCGGTTCGTCGGCGCCACGCTCGCCGATCCGCTCGAAGGGTCGATTACGGCCTGTGCAAGGCCAAGGTCATGCGCCGGGCCGATGGCACGCCGTGGATCCACAGCTTCGCCCACGGCCGTACCGTCTACGAGCTTCGTTATGACGCTCGGCTGCAGACGCGGCGATCACAGCAGCACCGCCAGACCAAGTCGCGCGATGTCTTCGTCCGCATCGTCTCAAATGTCGACCTCGACGCCGATCAAATGGAAACCCTGCGGAATCGGGTGTCCGACATCTCCGGCGTGGGTAAGCGGACGATCGACACCAAGCTGAAGGATGCACGGAAGAAACAGGCCTCGCAGCGCGCTAGAGCTGAACGCGACCGCAAGGCCGCCGAGCGGCACGACCCACGGCCGCAGATCCCGGCGCCACTGCCAGACGCGCCATGGCTCCCTCAGATGGAGGTGTTGAACGATGTCCTCGGCGCATCGGCCGCCCCGAACCGCCCATGCGCGATATCGACGGTGTGGTGACGCAAGTGCGCGTCCGACGTATCCCGAACATGCATGCCTTGACATCGCAGGGAGTGAACGAAGGCGAGGCCGCAGAAGCACGGCAACCACCACCAGAGCAGCCGCTGCTGACCCGCCTTGATGAAATCCGCAACTAGCCGAACTGATCGAGTCGCACATCGACTACATCGACCACGATCGGCCAGTCCGTTCATCTCGCCGCACCGTTCGTCAGGCACTTCCTTGACCGCACTGACGACGCACTGCCGATCGTGTCGACCATCGCAACGCTGCCGATCGTGCTGCCGGACGGCACCCTGCTCGCGGAGCGTGGCCTCGACCGGCAACGCGGCATCGTCTTCCGCATGCCACCGCACCTGCTGTCCATCTTCCCAAACCCGGCCGAATGCACCCAATGCCGCAGTCGCTGCCGCCATGCGCTTCCTGATGGACGAATGGCTGTGCGACGTCGCCAGCCGACTACACCGGCAAGTGCATGCTGATCGCCGCAGCACTCACCATCATCGAACGCAGCCTCTGCCGGATCGACCCGCCGTTCTTTGTCACCGCCGGCCGCCGCGGCGGCGGTAAGACAACGGCGCTTGATCATGCTGCTGATGGCGGTGACCGGCATCCGGCCAGCCGCCGCAGCATGGTCGCCAAACGAGGAGGAGCGGCGAAAGGCGCTGCTCGCCTATCTGATGGAGGCGGTGCCCGCCATTATCTGGGATAACATCCCGCGCGGCAGCAGATCAGCTGCCCGCACATCGAAAAGTCCTGCACCACCGCATTCTACTCCGACCGCCGTCTTGGCGTGTCGGAAATGGTGGCCGTCAGTGCCTCAGTCGTTCAACTGTTCACCGGGAACAACATCGGACCCAAAGGCGACCTGGCCTCCCGAAGCCTGAAAATCGGACTGGAAATAGACCGCGCCGATCCAGAGAACCGCGACTTCAAGCATCCCGATCCAGTCGGTTGGACAGAAGCCAACCGAGACAAGATCCTGCGCGCACTCTACACAATCCTCCTGGGTAACCCGGTGCTGCGATCGAACGTCCAGGCCCCAACCAGGTTCAAGACATGGTGGCGCCTTGTCGGATCGGCCGTAGAGAACGCCGCCGCAAGGCATGCGGAAGAACACGCCAACGCCGTCGCCGCCATGGTGGAAGACGCCACCGCCCCGCGGCCGAAGGAGATCGACTTTCGCGACCTGTTCCTGGCGCAGGAAGACGACGACGAAGATGGCGCGTCATTAGCCGACGCACTGAGCGCACTCGCCGTAGAGTGGCCGAGCCAAGGAATGTTCACCGCGTCCGATGTGGCAACGAGAACTCAATCAATTGGCCTGGATGGCCAATGTGGACAAAGAGCGCGTCACTATCATGCGCGAGTTCCTCCTCCCGAAACTACCGCGTGGCCAGGACGCATCTGCAAAATCGATAGGTAAAGCGCTCAAGAACCACGTGGGCGAGCCAGTGAAGAACCACGGTAGTGAGACGCTCATCCTGAAAGAATGGCGGGACCCGCACGGAGGACCAAAAGGCGCCTTAAGCTATTTCGTCAATGTCAGCCGATAATCGTTCCGCATGGTATGCAAGGTATGCATGGTTTGTTTTAGCCCACCCACTTCTGGCGAAGGCACATTTGCGCTTTTTAAACTCGTCTCAATACCGCAAATGTAGGGGTCGCAGGCGCGTAGAGCGCTCAAACAAACCATGCAAACCACGCATACCATGCAAACCAGATTGGTGGCTCCAATGGCCGAACAATGGCCGAACATCCGCACCTAAAACGGGACGTCTGCACCTCCTGCATTCGAATGCTTCCAACATTCCGCCCGCCGAACGTCCTATCCCTTGACCCATCTCGGCCGAGCGCGAGCATCCCGGCGCGGAAGGCGACCAACGGGCCTTGGGAACGCAGTAATACCGTGACACAGGTCTCCGTGAGGTTCCAGTAATCGTCTGACGCTCAGCTCAGACGCGTTGAACTCCAGCGGGTCCCCGGCATTGCGTGCATGTGTCATGGCCTCAGCCGCGGTTGTGACGGGATGCTGACCGCTCTCGCGGGATAGTCGGCGCCGCCGTGCTTCACCCATGATCAGCGTGCCCCGGATTGAGTGGTCCGGCGACTGTTGCGTTGGCCTTCCCCCGCAGCACGCGTTCGACCAACGCTCTCGTCACGTAGACCGTCAACGGTTGGCCGAGTTCCTCTGCCTGTTTGTCGATTTCATCCTTGAGCGTGGTAGGAACCCTGAGCTGTATCTTCGAGAATGGTTCAGGATGGTGTCGCACTTCATTACTCCTATGTCGTGGCAACACATATAGCATTGAACACAGGAGAGTACAAGTGTATCTTGTGCCGGCAGGGCGAAATGCTTGACGCCGCGGTCGCAGCGGGCGCTTATGCTTAGAACATGCGTAAAATAGGTCCCCACTCGCGCCCCGATAAACTACAGATCGTTGACGGTCGTCTCGCCGAAGCCCAGTTGATGCACCGCGTACACGCGGAACTGATCCAGCATCTCGGCGGCAAGCCCAGCGCAACCCAGCGCATCCTGATTGACCGGGCTGCCGCGCCATCGTTGCGTATCCATTTGATGGATCGCGAGAGCGCCAGATCCGGCGGGATGAGCGAGCGCAACGGCAGGCAGTATCGGGCCTGGAGCAATTCGTTGACCCGGGTCTTGAACCAGATCGGCTCTCAAGAGCGGTGCCGACAAGCCGCCGGCCCTCCAAGACTACCTGACCGCCCGTTCCGCCCAAGCACCGGCCGCGGCATGACCGGACGCCCAAGCACCTACAGCCAGGAGATTGCTGACGAAGTCTGTCGGCGCCTAGCAGGGGGAGAAAGTCTGCGGGCGATCTGCCGCGATGAGGGGATACCTGACGAATCAACCGTTCGTTTGTGGGCTCTGGACGATCGCGACGGCTTCGCGGCGCAATATGCGCGCGCCCGCGAGGTCCAATTCTCCCATAGCCGACGATTACTAGAGATCGCTGACGACGGCCGCAATGACTGGATGCAACGCAGGGGCAAGGACGAACGCGGCGGATGGGAACTAAATGGCGAGCACATCCAACGCTCTCGTGCCAAATAGACACCGCAAATGGCTTCTGAGCAAGATGCTTCCTAAGGTCTACGGCGACAAGACCGAGGTTGCGGTAACCGGTGCCAACAGCGGGCCGGTGCAGAGCGTGACGGTGTCGGTGACCGACCCCATCGAGGCGGCACGGGTCTATCAGAAATTGATGTCCAATGACTGATGGGTCCACCAAGGACGCGTATTGCGCGGAAAAGCCCGCTTGGGCGAGGATTATTGGTTGGCTTGCCTATACGGTGGATACCCAGAACAGCAGATTCTTCGGGAGGATCCACTCCGCCCGGCGCTGGTTCGACGGCAGATCATTAGGAATTACTCTTCCGGCGTGCGAAATGCCGCACCAAAATTTCATCGAGCGGCGCCGAGGTGCTGGTGGCTTGGGATGGCAAACGCCGGTATTGGCGTCATTCTGTTCTGGGTCAGTCCAAACTCAGATTGGCGAATGCGTGAGGTGGCAATAGAATTGGCGCGGCCCAGGTCCAATCGGGTTCCCACGCGATTCGGTCGATATTTTGCGATAAGGTAATATTCCTGATTTTGTATTTTATCCACACCCAAAAATAATGAATCACGAGTTAGCACGTAGAATTCTGGTCTTGAAAGATTGTCAGATTTGCAACCTTTGCTGACAATGTTTGGGGTCCTTGGCGACAGTCGCGGCATGGGGCGGCCGCTCAAGTCGGACGGACTTGAATACATCGAAGATCCGCAAGGACTCGTTGTTCCGCCAAGGCTGCGTGCTCTACGAACTCTTCAACAGGGGCTTTCTTAGGCTCTCCCAGGTCGTCGGGGTGTAATTCCGCGAAAAGCCTCCGGTAGCTGATTACGTCTCCAGGAGACTCATGACGATGGCAAACGAAATCACACTTACTTCGGGTGAGCAGTATCGGCCGGCGATGCTTCTGAAGAACGGACAGGTGGCCGCATTCAGCGCCAACGGCGCCGCGACTGCCTCCGTCAGCAATACGGTGTGGCAGGAGAACAATGGTACAGCTGGACGGGGTCAGGATGGAGCGCCGGCGATGATCCCGTGCCAGCCGTGAGCGCGTCGCCCAACGACACCATCGTGCGCGCCGGCTCGACAGGCGCGATCACCGATGCCGGGGGCAACCTTTGGACGATATCGTCCACCAACGCCGTCTTGGAGAACGGGAAGGCGGCCGCATTCAGCGCCAACGTTGCCGAGATTGCCTACGTCAGCAATACGGTGTGGCAGGAGAACACCTCCAATCAATGGTACAGTTGGACCGGGGCAGGATGGAACGCCGGCACAGATTCCCTGCCGGCCGCCACCCCCACCCCAACCCCAACTCCCATACCGACGCCAACCCCTACACCTACGCCACCGACGCCAACTCCGACCGCATCGCCCAACGACACCGTTGTCCAAGCCGGCTCGGCCGGCGCGATCATCGATGCCGCCGGCAACCGCTGGACGATATCGTCCACCAAGGCCGTCTTGGAGAACGGGAAGGCGGCCGCATTCAGCGCCAACGACGCCGAGATTGCCTACGTCAACAACACGATGTGGCAGGAGAACACCTCTAATCAATGGTACAGCTGGACCGGGTCAGGATAGAGCGCCGGCGCTGATCCCTTGCCGACCCCAACGCCAACCCCAACTCCCACACCGACGCCAACCCCGACACCGACTCCCACTCCGACGCCGACTCCCACCCCTTCGCCTAACGAAATCACAACTACCTCCGGTGGTACTCTCACGGATGCCAGTGGGAATAAGTGGGACTTTACTTCGTCCGGTATGGTCGATGAAAACGGCGCGCCCGTTCCCGGCGGTTCCGGCACCGGGGCTTTCGCCATCGTGAACAACGTTTATTACGGGCAAGATGCCACTACCAAGGCCTGGTTCACCTTCTCTCCAACAACCCACACCTGGACCCTTTCGACCGCACCCAATCTGACGCCAACACCAACCCCAACACCTACTCCAACCCCCAATCCAACACCGACGCCAACCCCCACTCCGCCGCCAACCCCTACCCCGACACCGACAACCGGTACGCGCGATCCATCTCAAACGCCATTCGCTTCGACCAGCGTCTTCAATCTGCCGTTCGGTTCTGGAGCGCAATGGACCCTTAATGCCCAGCTCGCGAACTCCAATGTCGTCATCAACACGTCCGGCAATTTCAACGAACCCATCTATACCGGCACGGCCTCAGATCCGCTGGTGACGGTGTTCAACGACGGTTCCTCTTCAGGTGGCACACCGACGACCTACCACGTTCATATCCCGGCGGGTGCCCAAGGCATGGAGCAGTTTGGATCCCAGATTATGGCGCAGGTGCAAATCCTCGCCAACCAAGGTCCGAATAGCATCAACGGCCGCGGCACACCGATCGTGCCGCACGATCCACCACCGAGCGATGCGCCCGGCGGCAGCACGACCGCTGCTGTGGTTGGACAGAGCCAGATTTCCGCCGCGGCCACATCAGGCACTTCTATGGGGCTCCTCAAGGGTTCGGTGACTGCCGCAAGCCCGTCCAACAGCGGGCAAACTCATGTCGTGCCTGCCGCCGGACAGGGGGCAGAAATTTTCACGAGCAACATCCTGGCCATGGGGGACAGGCTGGACCTCACTACGGCACTCGCGGCGACCGACTGGAACGGATCGGCCTCCACACTGCCGAACTACCTGACGGTGACCAACTCGGCACAGGCGGCGACACTGTCGATCTCAGCCACCTCCCGCGGTCCGCGCGTAACGATCGCGACCATAGATGGCGCGAGGACCGCGAGCTTGGGCGTGCTGGCCAGCTCAACTACCTAATCCTAGCCTAATCGGGCTCCGCACAAGGAGGCGCTGCTTCTTGACCCACGAGCAAGCCCGGCCTCAGGGTCAAGAAAGCCGGCGCGGATAATACTAGGGCTCGAATTCGCAGCAGAACCGATTCGCAATGGGCTTTGCGGGTTTGCCCGGAGCCTGGCAATCGAATTGCTGGGCATCAGTGAGCGGGACGTTCCATCGCGGAAGGCTAACGATCCGATTGAGGCGGCCCGTGTGTATCAGAAGCTAATGTCGGGGGATTGATAGATGGGCAGCCGAGCGCTGCGCCGGCATCAGGCTATCAGCCACATGATGCGACGCCTAAAGGAAGATCGAAACCAGCACTACGACGATCGAGATCGTTGACCAGGAACGTGTCATAACCACTCCCGCCGACCAGGAAGTTTGATCCGCCCTCGCCGTCCAATATGTTGTTGCCGCTCCTGGAGCTGACGTTGATGCCATCGTTGGAAGACCGAAAGTCATTTGCTCGCGAAATTACGGGCGAGCCGAACGAAAAGAGCCCCCTGCCGTTCTTATCCAGGGGGCAAATTTGCTTTGGGAAAGATTTGTGTATCAGTTGCGGATTCTGAGCGCGCAAAGGGCTTCTTTTGCGGACTATGACCCGCGCTCGGGATGCTGCGCGCTCGGCGGAGATGGGTCAAGGGACGGGACTGTTGGAAGCATTCAGATCGAGAGGAGGCTTTCTCTCACCTGCCGGAACCCGGTCCACGCCGCCCGGGCAGCGACAATGATCTGGAACGTAGCCACGATGCGGAGGCACCATCCCAGCCACGGCGGGGTGTATGCCGATACCATCACAAGCACTCCAGCCAAGATTGTCATAACGATAGCCGCAACCAGGTCGTAGTGGCCCGGCAAGCCTGTGGTCATGCTGCGTCTCCGGCGCGAATGGCTGTTAGAAACGCTGGCTCCAGCGGCGAGTTGCTAATGGCCACGCCAGCACACGCAGATTCGACATGCCTTAGTGCGGGTGTGGTTGGCGGCTGGCGTGACCGACATGCGCAAAATTTGCGGGTGTCGGTCTGAATTAGGAGCTGAATTAAGTGCGGGCGTTCAGGGTGTTGGTCCAGGCGGTCCAGGCAAACCCGGACGGTCCAGGTGATTCACCATCTCGGCTGTTACTTTTACTAATCCATTATATCACTTACAACATCATCTTAACATGAGGATTTTGCCTGGACCACTTGGACCAGACAGCTTCCAGGCCGGTTTGCGCCTGAACCATCACCTGGACCACCACCTGGCCCGCGCCTGGACCAACCCACCGATCCTCTGACGATCGCTGCGCTAGCATTAGGTGATCTTTCGAAAAATCCGGAAGTCTTGATATTCCGACTTGTCTTCCGACATTCGCCGTGAACACGGTCTGCAGAAACCTGGGATGACGCTGAGAAGGTGGGCGGAGCCAGTGCAGGATCAGGATGTTCGGATGCTGCGTTCCACGGCATTAAGGTGCCGCGTCCACTTTGATCAGATGGAGCCTGAATGGCATTGATCAATCTTCATGAGTTGCTGATCCAAAGCGTGGTGGACTACGCCATCTACATGCTCGGCCAAGAGGGGCACGTGGTGAGTTGGAACACGGGCGCTGAACGGATCAAAGGTTACGCGGCTAAAGAGATCATCGGTGAGCATTTCTCCCGCTTCTATACCGATGAGGAGCGCGTTGATGGTGTCCCTGCAAAGGCGTTGAGGATAGCCGCCGAAACCGGCCGCTTCACCGCCGAAGCCTGGCGGGTCCGAAAGGATGGCAGCCGTTTTTGGGCAATGGTGGTTATCGACCCTATTGTCGAAGATGGAAAGCTCATCGGTTTCGCCAAAATCACCCGAGATATGACCGAACAGCGTGCGGCCCAACTTGCAGTGCTTGAAAGCGAGCGCCGGTTCCGTCACCTGGTCCACGGTGTCACCGACTATGCCCTCTACATGCTAAGTCCGGAAGGGCAGGTGATTAACTGGAATGTCGGCGCCGCGCGCATCAAAGGATATTTGGAATCAGAAATTATCGGGCAGCACTTTTCCCGTTTCTACACACCGGAGGATCGCGATGCGGGCGTGCCCGAGAGGGCGCTTGGTATAGCACGCCGTGAAGGACACTTCGAAGCCGAAGGGTGGCGCTGCCGGAAGGATGGCAGCCGTTTCTGGGCGAGTGTTATGATCGATGCCATACACGATGATAATGGCGAACTGATTGGCTTTGCCCAGATCACGCGCGACCTTACCGAACGACGCGAAGCTCAGATGCAACTTGAGCAGTCGCGCGAACAGCTATTCCAGGCGCAAAAAATGGAAGCTATCGGCCAGCTGACCGGTGGGCTGGCCCACGATTTCAACAACCTGCTAACCGGGATTTCTGGAAGTCTGGAGCTGCTGAGCAGCCGCCTTGCACAGGGGCGGCTTGGGGACATGGAGCGCTACATTGCCACCGCCCGGGGAGCCACCTCGCGCGCGGCTGCCCTGACGCACCGACTGCTCGCCTTCGCGCGACGTCAGACGCTCGATGCAAAACCGACCAACCCGAACCAGCTGATCGCGAGCATGCAGGACCTGGTGCAAAGGACGGTCGGACCAGGGATCGCGGTCGAGGCGGTGCTCGCAGTCGGCCTCTGGCCGACCTTGTGCGATCCCAACCAACTTGAGAATGCGTTGTTGAACCTGTGTATCAATGCCCGCGACGCGATGCCCGATGGCGGGCGGCTGACCATTGAAACCGCGAACACTTGGCTTGACGAGCGTGCCGCGCGCCAGCGCGATATGCAGCCCGGCCAATATGTCGCGATTTGCGTGACCGACACGGGAGTGGGCATGCCTTCCGCCGTGCTGGCTCGTGCATTCGATCCGTTCTACACCACCAAACCAACCGGTGAGGGCACCGGGTTGGGTCTCTCCATGATCTATGGCTTTGTCAAACAGTCCAATGGGCAGGTACGGCTCTACTCAGAGGTTGGCGCAGGCACCACGGCGCGGATCTATTTGCCCCGCCATCAAGGCGACGCGGTAGACGACGAGGGGATTCAGCCAGAACTGTCGCAAGCGGCAAGGGCGGAAGCGGGTGACACTGTGCTCATCGTGGACGACGAGCCGAGCGTGCGCATGCTGGTGACCGAGGTATTGGGGGAATTGGGCTACACTGCGATCGAAGCAGCCGACAGCGTTTCCGGGTTGAAGGTGCTGCAATCGGACGTGCGGATTGATCTCCTCATCACAGATGTCGGTCTTCCAGGCGGCATGAATGGCCGTCAAATGACGGACGCGGCCCGACAGCGTCGTCCGAAGCTGAAGGTGCTCTTTATTACTGGTTACGCCGAGAATGCCGCCATCAGCAATGGTCATTTGGAACCCGGCATGCACGTTCTGACCAAGCCATTTGCGATGGATAAGCTGGCTTCCAAGATCAAAGACATCATTACGGGAAGCTAGATATCGGGGCGCTCTGTATCTGCATGTGGTGCAAAATTCTTGAATTTCGTGCCGCGCGCCTGTAAGTCACCGATAGAAATGTCACTGAGGCAAGCTGTCGTCGAGACGTTCGGGTGGTGATCTAAATGAGCGGTCAGGAACTGACCCAGCTTCGTATCATGATTGACTTGGCGGACGGCCGGGTCACTCGAGGCCACCGCGGCGTTGATGGGTCTGGGCCGGCGCCAGGTTTTCCGGCTGCGTCGTGCGTTCGTTGCTGATGGCGCATCGGCGCTGAGTTCCCGCAAACGCGGTCGCCCGAGCAACCACCAACATGGCGAGACATTCCGGCGTAACAACGCTAGTCTAGCGGGAGAGCACGGTCGGACACGGTGATCGATTGATCTGCGGCGAACGGATTGCGATCATCCCTCCGCCACTGCCGGTCTTCGCCATGCTCGAACAAGCTCTGAACTCGTTGATTGACTTCAGCCTGGTGCTTTTCGGTGCGCTGGTTGCCGCGGTTCTGTTTGCCTCCAACGAGATCGGATACCGGATCGGCGTGCATCCCACGCACCGCCGGCCCGCCGGGGAACAAGAGCACATCGGCATCGGCACGATTACCGCCGGCATGTTGGGACTGCTGGCATTCACCCTCAGCCTGACGATCAATATCGCGCAAAACCGCTATGAGGCTCGACGGGGTCTCGTACTGCAGGAAGCCAATTCCGGGCAGGCAGCCTGGTTGCGATCGAAGCTGATCGGGGGCGAACGAGGCCCACCTGTCACGACGATGATCGAAGAGTTTGCCAAAGGGCAACTGGCCTATGTCAGCTCTGACCGGTTTGAGGACGAAGCGGGGCTGATCGCCCGCAAGACAGCGTTAGAGGCGCAGATCTGGCACGCAATGCAGGTCCTGAGCCGTGAGCAGCCGACCAACGCCACGTCAGGGCTGGCCTTGGCACTGACCGAGATGTTCGGTGCCGCGCGGGCGGAGCGGTTTGCTTTTGCCAGCCAGGTGCCGGCCAACATGACATGGATGTTGATGGCCGGGTCGGTGCTGGCGATCGGCGCACTGGGCTACCATCTGAGGGCGTCGGGGAATCGGCATATCGTGCTGACCTCGCTCCTGCTGATCATGTGGGCGGGCGGCATCGTGCTGATTATCGACCTCAATCGCCCGCGGATCGGGGCAATTAGAGTGGATCCTGCACCGCTGAAATGGACCATTGATGATTTTTTCGCTGTAGAGCGGGTTCCGTGAGCCAACGCGAACGGAAACCATTCTAACTGCCGGGGCCGGGCTACCGCTGTTACTCGACCCCTTTGGGACATGTCAGGTCAGGCATGGTCAAAGGCGCTGGCCGAAAGCCGCCAGTCTCCTGTCGGGCGCCCAAGTCGGAAAAGCGGACGCTAAGGTTGGAGAATCTGCTTCGGCAGCTTTCGATCCGAGCCGGACCTTTATGTGGTCACCAAAATTAGAACACTGAAACCGCTACGGATTTTAGCGGCATCTCCGAACGCCATCCTACCGCCAGCGCACCGCCCGAGCCGATCGGATCTTCGCACAGCTATGTGATGGACCAGGAGCGCGCCAAACGGCTGATGCCGCTGGTGACGAACGGCTTCTCCGACAGCCTGGCTGAAGCCGCGACTCGCTTCGCTATTACCCATGAAGCAATGGGTACTATTCTGGTCGGCATGGCAACGATCGAGCAGTTTGAAGCAAGTCTTGCCGCCGTTTTGAAAGGCCCACTGCCGCAAGCTGCATTGGACCGCTTGGCCGCTCTGACGGCTGGTTTCGCCGGCGAGCGACGGTGACCGGCCTACGGTAAATCCTCGCCGCTACCGTCGCATTCCCTCAGCGTTATACCATACGAAGATAATGAGTGCGCCAACCTTGGGACCATCAGGGGAGAAGTTTGGCAAAGCAAGCGCGCCTTTTCGATGTGTCGACATGCTGTCGCCGTGATCATAGTCGCGGCGACCCTTAGCACCAGCGCGAACCGCTTGGGCACGGGGTGCAAGGCCGGATTGAACTCTCGCTGGAACGTTGTTCAGGCCGACCGAGCCCATAATTGAGGCAACGCTCTATCAATGCTCCCGATCGGGTCCTTGGCCGGCAGCGGAACCCCTTCGACGGCCCGCTTGGCGGCATCGTGCTCTTCCGGTTTGCCGCGGCGCAGGTCTGGGCTGGGCCCGTTCTCGGGGTACGCTCCCACGATCAGCAAATCACTCGACTGACCCTGATTGCAGTGCGCGACGCCGGCCGGCACTACAACGACATCGCCTGCCTGAACCGGCAGCACTGTCCCGTCAGGGCCGCCAAACAGCACGGACGCCTCACCGCGGGCAACACCAAGGACCTCGTGCGCCGAACTATGAAAGTGGTGAAATGGATGCACGCCGTTGCGCCATGCTGGCGGCCAGCCATTGGCGGCGAAGATCCGCTCGATGGCGGCCGGGTCAGCGGGTACCGCGTTGCGATATACCAGCAGCGGAAGAGTTGAATTCGGGATGGAACCATCGTCCTCGAATGTGAATGCAAGCGGTTCGGTCATGTAGCCTCCAATATCTGCCTGGGTAGAACGGGGCACCGGCCTCGCGGTCGCGCATTGTCCAACTACCATTGCATGCTTGGCCGTGACATATGGTCGCGAATCCGGCTTGATCTTGCAAGAGCACACGGAGAAGCACCAGATGCTGAACCCAACGCCCCCGCAGCGGAAACTGATCTGGCAAACCTCCATGAGACGACGTCCGAGTAACGAGCGACGCTCTCGCCGCACTTCCCCTGAAGCAACCAGACGCGTCCGTCACGCACGTTCGCCGAGGAGATGGTGCGCGACCATAAGGCGGTGAACGAGCAGTGTCGATCGCCCTCGAAGGCGTCGGTGTCGCTTTCTTGCGCGGCCACGAGCGCCTCGATCGTGCCGTGGAACAAGAGCATCAGTCGGCCCATATCCGCGCCACTGGCGACATAACGCTGCCGGACGGCGTTGCGCGCTTTCGCGAACACGCCGCCGATCAATTTGTCGGCCATATCCAGCACCGCATCCGTCAGGCAGCTTTCCAAATCGGCTGCTGGGGCAATGAGGAATCGCCCGCCGCCGGTGTGCCGTGTAGCGGCCGAGTTGATGGGCGTCCGCGGCATATCCTTCACGCACGAATTGTCGCTGCCGCTCCGCCACAACGCGCTCGGATATGTCGGGCTGCAGACCGATTTCCCGAACGCGGCCCAGCCGATCGAGCAGTTCGCCGACGTGATCCGCCTTGGGTGCAATCGGCATCGCCTTGAGCCAGCGACGGGGCCGACAGAGCCGTCCGAGACGAGCAATCGATCCAGCTTGGCGAGCTGTTCTTCGGTCATGCCGCCGAGCAGCGCATCGGTCGCGGGCTTGCGAGCCCGTGCCCGGCCGGCAATGGCGGCGCGCTCGATCACCGCCGCCGGCGGCAGGATGATCCCGGCGGTGCGCAGCGCGGTAATGACAGCCGCGACGATCGGCTGACCTCGGTTACTCGCCCAAGCGGCCTGCGCCGCAACCTCGATCATTGGCACCAAATCGGCAGCCACGGGCGCGCGCAACCCCAGGGTCATGGCGAGCCGGCGCGCATGATCGGTCATGGTCTGCGGGCGGCGGGCATAGGCGGCGAAGGCTGCCGCCGGGATGCCGAGTTGAGTGGCCAGCCAGATCACGAGCGGCTCGGGCGACTGATCCAGGTTCGCGAGCACGGTGCCGGGATGGCGCAGCAGGGCAAGCTGCACGGCGACGCCAAGCCGGCTGGCGTCGCTGAGACGCTCGGCGACGAGATGCCGGTCGGATCGGGACAGGATGAACAGACGCGCCAGGCTGTCTGCATCCTGCGGTAGTCCAGTCAGCACGGCCTATTGCATTTTATATCGCGCTACGACATAAATGGAGCTGTGGAAGGCGAGGACGCAAGTCCGGTTTAACCGTTCTGCGAGCTCCGACTGAAGCGACGTTGATGGACTGGGTTAACGACGGGCGAGGCAGCTCAGTATGCATGGGAGCGAAACCTTTTTTCTTGATGCAGACCTGTATGAGGGGCTTGCCGGATTTCGATATGCCTTGCGGCGGTTTCTGAAGTTCAGCGAAGCGGCGACCCGTGCGGCGGGTATCACACCACAGCAATACCAGGCGCTTCTGGTGATCAAGGCCGATCCTGCGGGTGCGATCATGATCAAGGATCTTGCCGATCAGCTGCTGACTCAACACCACAGCACAGTGGAACTGATCGACCGGCTCGTGAACGCCGACTTGGTCGAACGGAGACACTCGCCAACCGATGGCCGAACCGTGCTCGTCGCCATGACCGAAGCAGGCGTAAAGTTGCTGGAGCGGTTGGTTTCCAGCCATGTCAAGGAGCTCCTTAAGGAAGAGCCGTTGCTGGCGGAAGCGCTTAGGCAGCTCCGACGCATAGCGCGGTCACGTTGATGTCGAATCGCCGATTTTATAATCAGCCTGTTCAAATGACGGAAGCGCTATTTCTATGATGACGACACGCGTGGCCCAATTGGCCGGGCGTATCGATGGTCCGACGGGAGAGCAGAACGAACCAGCTTAGCCAATAGTCAACCAGGGAGACCGCAAACCATGATCGGCTCGAACCGACTGACACGCCGCAGTGCCCTTAATCTCGGGGCTGCTGCAAGCGCGCTGCCGCTGGTTCATATCCGCACCGCCGGCGCGGCTGGCAAACTGAGTATCGGCTTCTGGGATCACTGGGTTCCCGGGGGAAACGATATAATGCAGAACCAGGTCAACAGCTGGGCAGCGAAGAATAAAGTCGAGGTCCAGGTCGACTTTATCACGGGCAATGGCAATAAACTCAGCATGACGGGCGCTGCTGAATCCCAAGCAAGGACCGGGCACGATGCCTTGACCTTCTACAATTGGGATGTCCACAACTATGTCGATGCGCTGGAACCGGTCGACGATGTGATGGCCCGATTGGTTGCCGCCAATGGGGCCGTCAATAGTACTTGTTCATATTTGGCAAAAAAGCAAAACCATTGGATGGCGGTACCAACCAGCAGCGGCACACAAACCAAGCCCCCGTGCGCACGAATCAGTTGGTTCAAGAAGCAGGGGCTTGACCTTCAGGCGATGTATCCGGCCCATCCCGGCAAGATGGATCTGTCCGACACCTGGACCTGGGAGGCGTTTCTGAAATATGCGGAAGCTGCGCAGAAGGACAGCATGACCTTCGGGTTGGGTATGGGCGGCAATAACAATACCGACGCAACCGACATGCATGGGGCTCTTTTCCGGTCCTTCGGCGCCACTTTGATCGACAGCGAGGGAGCCATCCAGCTGAAGTCAGACAAAGTCCATCAGGTTCTAGAATTTGCGCAAAGACTGGTGAAATTCTATCCGCAGGACGCCGTGAGCTTTGATGATGCTTCCAATAACCGCGCGCTGATCTCGGGCAAATCCGCACTGATCTGCAACCCGCCCTCGGCCTGGGCAGTCGCCAAACGAGACGCGCCGACGATCGCTGCGGATTGCTGGACATTCCCTGCGCCCAAGGGCCCTGCGGGACGGTTCGTGCCGACCGCGAGTTTCTTCTGGGGGGTCTATAGCTTCAGCCACAACAAGACCGCGGCAAAGGAATTGATCGAATACCTGGTACAACGACCGGAGGTGGAAGCGCGTTGCGATGCGGTCGATGGTTACGACCTCCCGCCCTACAGGAACATGACCGACTTCAAGATTTGGGAAGAAGTCGAGCCACCGAAAGGCACCGTCTACAACTACCCAATTCGTCCCTGGCACGGTCAGGAAGCGAGCCTTACCGCATCCGAGGCGTCACCGGACGTGGCCGTGCAGATCTACAATCGAGCTATCCATAACCAGATGCTGGCCCGCCTGAAGGAAGGCCAAACGATCCCTCAGGTCATCGCCTGGGCACAGGATGAACTGGAGGGATTCCTGAGGTAACCGCGAATCGGCGAACCGAGGCCCGCGCCAGACCGGTCGGCGGCGCTGCGGCGCGTCATTTGTTTCGAGCGACAGCTGCCGCGAACAAGATAGCAAGACGTGACGGCTACGAAGCGATTTCAACTTCTGTGCCATAAACTGGGGTCAATTAGTTGGAGGAATCTGCACGTCATGTGGATTGTTCGACTTGCGCTGGACCGGCCTTACACATTCGTCGTCCTAGCGTTGCTTATTCTGATCAGTACGCCACTGGCCATTCTGCGGACCCCGACGGACATCTTTCCGAACATCGATATTCCTGTCATAGCCGTGGGATGGAGTTACACGGGCCTTAATCCTGAGGAGATGGAAGGCCGGATAACATCGGTTTACGAACGGGTGCTGACCACCCTGGTCGATAATATCGAGCATATCGAGTTCAACAACCTATTCCGGACGGGCGATCGTCCGTGTCTTTTTGCAGCCGGGCGCCAGTTTGGACACCGCGAACGCACAGGTGACCGCCGCATCGCAGACGATTTTGCGAGGATTGCCGCCCGGCACCCAGCCGCCCCTGGTCATGAACTACAGCGCATCCAGCGTGCCGATCCTGCAACTCGGGCTGTCCAGCGATTCGATTTCGGAGTCTCAGCTCAACGATCTCGGGATCAACTTTGTGCGTCCGCAGTTGGTGACCGTACCCGGTGCCGTCGTGCCCTACCCGTACGGCGGCAAAATGCGCCAGGTAACGGTCAATCTTAATCCTGCCTTGCTGCAGCAGAAGAACCTCTCGCCCGCTGATGTTCTGGACGCGCTTTCGAGGCAGAACCTGGTGCTGCCGACCGGAACCGCGAAAATCGGTGAATTCGAATACGACATCCGTGTCAACGCAAGTCCCGACACGATCGGGCAGCTCGGTGACATACCGATCAAGCAGGTCGGAAACGCGACAATTTACCTACGCGACGTTGCGACGGTCGCCGACGGTTATGCACCCCAGACGAATGTTGCCCGGACCAATGGGCGGCGCGGGGTGCTGATGAACATCCTCAAGGCCGGCAACGCATCTACAATCGACGTCGTCGCCGGGGTCCGCAAAATTCTGCCGAAAGTCGCCCAGACCCTGCCGCCGGAACTCAAGATCCAACCGATTGCCGATCAGTCGATCTTCGTGCGGGCAGCGATCACCGGCGTAGTGCGTGAAGCAATCCTCGCGGCCTGCCTCACCGCCGCGATGATCCTGCTTTTCCTCGGCAGCTGGCGCAGCACGGTCATCATCGCCATATCGATCCCGCTGTCGATCTTCACCTCGGTCATCTGCCTTGGTCTGCTTGGTCAGACCATCAACATAATGACACTTGGCGGTCTGGCGCTGGCCGTTGGCATCCTGGTCGATGACGCTACGGTCACGATCGAGAACATGGAGCGCTATCTCGAGGAAGGAGCCGGGCTCCGCAGCGCGATCCTCCAAGGCGCGTCGCAGATCGCCGTACCGGCCTTGGTCTCCACCCTTTGCATCTGCATCGTCTTCGTGCCAATGTTCATGTTGGGCGGCGTGGCGCGGTATCTGTTCGTGCCGCTGGCCGAAGCCGTGGTATTCGCCATGCTAGCGTCATACGTGCTGTCGCGCACCCTGGTGCCGACCATGGCGATGTACTTGTTACACGCGAAATCGCACCTCACCGCGCCTACACGCAATCCTTTGGTTCGTTTCCAGCGCGCCTTCGAACGCCAGTTCGAACGCGTTAGGAATGCCTACCACCTTAGACTGACGAAACTGGTGAAGCGACGGTTTGTAGTCGTTCCAGTCTTCCTCCTGGGCAGCCTATCCCTATTGGGCCTTTTGCCCTGGTTAGGGCAGAATTTCTTTCCCGACACCGACGCTGGTCAATTCGTCCTACATCTGCGTGCGAAAGCCGGCCTTCGAATTGAGGAGACGGCGCGGATCTGTGACCTCGTGGAGGCAACCATCCGCAAGGAGATTCCAGCCGGCGAGGTACTGACCATTACCGATAATATCGGCCTGCCGTATAGCACGATCAATACGACCCACTCGATTTCCGGCATCATAGGCACTTCAGACGCCGACGTCATGGTCGCGCTCAAGGAGGATCATCAGCCAACTGCCGAGTACGTCGCCCGTTTGCGAACGGTACTGCCGTCAACATACCCTGGCGTAACTTTCAGTTTCCTGCCGGCAGACATCGTGACCCAGGTGCTGAATTTCGGCCTGCCCTCGCCCATCGACATTCGGATCGACGGCCGGGACATCGCCGCCAATCGCGACGTTGCGGTCAGCATCCTCAATGAGATTCGCCGCGTGCCCGGCATCGTTGACGCACGGATCCAGCAGGATTTCAGCTACCCCAATTTCGAGGTCGCCGTGGACCGCACCAAGGCGATGCAGGGCGGGTTCACTGAGATCGATGTCGCGAACAGCGTCCTCAACATCCTGAGCGGCAGTGCCCAAACGGAGCCGATGTTCTTTCTGAACAAGGGCAATGGGGTCAACTATTCGCTCGTCGCACAGACTCCCCAGTATAAAGTCCAGTCTTTGCAGGATCTTGAGAATATCCCGATCACTTCTGCCAGGGCTTCAAAAGCCGGCATGATCGCCGACTTCGCGACGATCCATCGATCGCAGGAGATGTCCGCAGTTGATCACTACAACATTCGTCGCGTCGTTGATATATACGCGGCGGTACAGGGCCGCGATCTTGGCGCAGCTGGGTTCGAAGTCTCGCGGATTGCCCATGCTCACGAGAAACAGCTGCCGCGCGGCAGCTTCCTGACGATCCGCGGCCAGCTTGAGACAATGCGAACATCGTATTTCAATCTGCTGGGCGGACTGGCGTTCTCCATTGTGCTGGTCTACCTGCTTATTGTCGTGAACTTTCAGTCGTGGCTTGATCCGTTCATTATTATCATGGGGTTGCCGGCGGCGCTTGGCGGGATTGTTATTTGCCTGTTCTTCACGTATACGACCCTGAGCGTGCCGGCGCTTATGGGCGCGATTATGTGCATGGGTGTTTCAACCGCCAACAGCATTCTCGTCGTTTCCTTCGCGCGCGAGCGAATGACGGAGCACGGTGACGCAATCACTGCGGCGATTGAGGCAGGCTTTACACGCTTCCGTCCAGTGTTGATGACCGCGCTTGCGATGATCATCGGCATGATCCCGATGGCCCTGGGCCTTGGCGAGGGCGGCGAACAGAATGCCCCCCTCGGCCGGGCGGTGATCGGGGGGCTTACGATGGCGACGGTTGCCTCACTGGTCTTCGTCCCGACCCTGTTCGCGCTGTTGCACCATCGCAAATCGTCTCCGCAGCAAGCCGACGCCGGGCCTGCGTATCGTCCGCTATGAGATGCACTGGACTTCATGCCGAGCTGCCACCGGCAACGATCGGGGGTGTGTGGTCTTCTCGAAGCAACCAAAATCTGTTGCCGAGGTCGGCGCAGCGCCGGGGCGCGCCAACTCTTGTGCTTTGTGCAGCACCCGCTCGATGTCGTCATAGCCCGAACAGTTATCGTTAAACTCAACGATCGTGATCGAGCACCTGCGACGGGTGCGCCTAGACCTAGAGCGCGCCTTCGGCTCGATTGCTTGCGCAAGATATTGCAGCGCTCGGCCAGCTACGCCGTTGTCATTGAAGCGGCGCGCCACCGAGTAATGCGCGCCGAGCAGACATGTTCTGCCGTCGGCCGCGAGCATACAGCCACGAGCCCACATGCGGCCGCCCTGAAGGCGCTCCTCTATCAGTTCCAGCAACCGACCCGGATTCTCAACTCTTGGATCGAACCCATCGAATGGCATCAGCGGCTGCCTCCCTTGCTAGCGCAGTGCGCGCCGTAGCAGGCCGGCAAGATAAGGCATTTGGCAGCGTCTGCACGTTAAGGAATTTAAATTCCGGTACAGATTGGGTGGATGGCTGCCGTACAGGTATAGCGATGTGGTGCCAAGGGACGGAGCCGTTCGTAGTAGCGTTGAGACCTCTGTAATGGCGGGAGAGCGCAGGGGCGGCGCCATCTGGCAGACATGGGAGATCAACCGGCCGACCGGGAGGATCCCGCATGAGCTGCAAGTCTTATTGCCTGACCGGCAATGGTAGCGGAACAATCTGAAACCCGAAGACCTGGTCGAGATCTTGAGGCTGTTCTACCCAGCGTTGGTTTAGCTCCCAGGCAGACTTGCCTTTTTTGCCAAAAAAGCATAAGGACCTCATTGCAGAAGCTAAAGTAAGCAAGCAGAAGCTAAAGTAAGCAAGAAGGGGGCATGAAATGAGCTGGTTCAAAAAACTGAGCACGTTCTTTATATCATCGGCGATAGCTTGCGCGCCGATCGCATCGAGCTTCGCGCAGGGCGCGCCGGCCGGGTTCATGCATTATTATTTCGCGGAACATGACTATGGCGGCCAACACTGCCCTGGTTTGACTTGGCACTTTGACCGAGTGGCCCAACCCGACAAGACCTTCAAGGTGAGCGGCCCGATCTGGTATGAGGACGGCAGTGGCGTGAGCTTTGCTAAGGGGGTCACTCAGGCTGATGGTCATTTCACTCTAAATGTGACGACGATGAGCGGGAACGGACCGGCCGGCACAATTACCGGCCAACGGATGCCAGACGGTAGCGTTGATGCAACCGCAGTCGGCCCAGGGTGCTTTGCAGGGACACACCACATAGCTCCGGGACAAACCTCCGTCAAAGAATAATCGACGGGATCTGTCAGTGTTGGCGCCATTGGCTGGGTTGAGTGAGGCGGCCCTTGGCGCCGATCAGGCGGCTTGTAGAATGCGGAGCGCAATAAATGGGCTGACCGCTTCTATTGAGGTTTCGACAAACTACTAAATTGCCTGCATGCCTGCTCATATCAAAGCCGAAGTCGTTCCCATGTTGCGGAAGCACACGTCTGAACCGACGTTGATGTATCGACTGGCCCTCGTGATGTCGAGCCGGCCGAAAGCGGCGGTATGGTTTGATGGATACGGGTGCGAGCCACTGAAGCGTCTTTCGGTGGAATCCCTCGCCGGCTGGTACGGTTCATGAAGCGCTTCTCGCCCTTGGCACGCTTTTGGCGCTTCGGCTTCGCTTCTGGACGCATCGGGTACGGAGCAGCCGAGGTCCCGAACATCAGCGTTTCGTCTAGAACGTGGATTTTGCGGGCTACACGCCTGCCGGCGGTCTTCGGCAACTGGCATTTCTAAATAATTAGCTTTCGTATGCCTCCCTTAGCTACCCAGTAAGTGGAAAATGGGCTACGGATGCGGTGGTGGAGCGAGAACCGCTTGTGTCAGAATCACTAGAAGACGATGGAGCCGAGAAGCGGCGTAATAACGCCGAAGAGGATGCCCAGTATGTGGGGAGGGCTATCGAGATTGAACGGACCAAGGCGAGATTGACGCAAGACGATCTCGCGCAGTTGTCCGGCGTAAGTCAGCCGCACATCAGCAGCATCGAGAAAGGCCGTTGGTCACCGAAGCAGAACACGGTCATGCTGATCGCCGAAGCGTTGGGCGTCGACGTCAATGCTCTCCTTCCGCCATCTCGCCGTGACGAAGCATATAAATCTCGATTGCGAGGTGAGGATGGCTCGAAAACCGAACAGGGAGGAAGCGGGGGAGGACGCAATGAAAAATTCGCTGCTCCAAAGCCCCTCTGCTCAGGGGGTCAATGAGTCACGACCGTCCCATCGGAAACCACGCAGAAGGGTCCGCAAAGGCATCCGAAGAGCGATGCAGCGTCGGAGGCTTTCAAATCTCGGGAAGGCCACACCGCCGCGGGCGTGCCGCCTTGTCGGCGGCGCCTGATTTACGTTGGTGCCGATACACCCAAGTCGCCAGTCATGATAGCCAGAAGGTTGGAGCGGGGAGACTTTGCTGCAGGGTGGCGGGCTGAATTCGGTCGGAGACTGTCTGCTGCACGGGTAGGTGTGGGCCTATCTCAAAGAGGTCTAGCCCGGAGGGCAGGGGTCAGACGACCACATCTCGGAAAGCTCGAAGCCGGAAAGATGGAGCCGCGCCTGTCCACCGTCTTTGCCATTGCTGACGCCCTCGGGGTGTTGGCGAGAAGATTATTCCCGACGATGTCGTGGCAGACGGACGATAGCATCACCGATTTGTGAGGCTATTATCAGACAACCGGCGAGAAGGATTATCCCGCGTCAGGCGGCGGGCGGAAGTACCCAAAATGGGGGATGTCCATCACCCGACCACAGTTGCGATACCGAGAGTTGACTCAAATAGATTGCCGAAGCCAGATCCGAGCGCACCGTTATAGACCGCACATCGAATCTGCAACGATGGGCTTCATCCCGACGCGACCGGCGCATCTGCTGCTTTTATCTGGCGATTGACCAGAACATGGCGGTGCCCTTGGTCATCGACGTGCCGACCCCTAAGCCGGCCCGGTATCGTTTTGCATGGTTGACGAGCGGTGTTTTATTTTGGCCGCGGAGATAGGTGACTTCACGCCACCGACAGCTTTCACTCGCCCAACCGGGCCTGGCGCGGCGGATGACAGAACCAGCGGGAGCGGTCGCATAAACGGGATCCCTCGCACGCTGCGAGGAGCGCAACCCGAAATGGCGCCTCGTCCAAGCTCGGCCAGGATCGGGAAGGTATTACTTCCCTATTCGCCGAGCGTGACAGACGCGCTTGGCCGACCGGGCGACCCAGGGGCCTGTTATCGATGCCGCATGAATACTAGTAGGAGTAACGATGGCAAAGCGATAAAAATCATCAGCATGTAGTCGTTACTGTAAGCAATGATCTGTGCCTGTTGATTTACCAACCCATCCAGCATCGCTGCGCCGCGATCCCCCAAATTAAGCGGCGGTAGCGCCTGCAACGCGCGGTTGAAAGGGGTTACTGTGCCGCCGATGATCTCGTGCAGTGCTTGGGCGTTGTGCGCCAGCACCGACGATGTCACGGAGACGCCTATCGCGGCGCCGACGTTACGCGACAGGTTGATCAGCGACGCGCCCTCAGTCCGGAGCGGCACTGGCAACGTGGCGAAGGCGAGCAGTTGAAGTGGGGTGAAGACGAAGCCCAGCCCGGCGCCCTGGATGACGATGGTGATGATGATCTCGCGTTGTGACACGTCCGTCGTCCAGCCGGTCATGCGCCAGAACGTATAGCACATCATCAGCAGCCCTGCGGCGACCAGATAACGCGGGTCCATTCGCGTTGCGATCCGGCCACTGATGATGATCGTGAGGAGATTGCCGATACCGCGAGGTGCCATCACCAGTCCCGCTGTCGCCACTGGGTAGTTGCTCAGCACCTCCAGCCAGGGCGTCATCAACGTGAGGCTAGAGACCATGATGGTGCCGACCGCGAACATCATCACCAAGCCGAGGGTAAAATTCAGATCGCCGAATAGCACCGGCCGAATGAGCGGCCGGACCCCCCAGAGCACGTGCACGACGAAGAGATAGATACCCAATGCGGCCAGCACTGCCTCGACAATGACCTCTCGCGAGCTGAGCCAGTCCTGGATGTTGCCCCGGTCCAGCATCAACTGTAGCGCGCCGATGCCCATGGCGAACACGGTGAAGCCAAGCCAGTCGAACCGCAGGCGTTGCCCCCGGGTGTTCGGCAGGAACGCGGCCAATCCGGTCGCAGCCAGAATACCGAATGGGAGGTTGATGTAGAACACCCATCGCCAACTGTACATCTCGGTCAGGTAGCCGCCGAGCGTGGGGCCCATGATCGGGCCAATCATCACCCCGACGCCCCAGATCGCCATCGCGAAACCACGCCGCTCGTGCGGGTAGAGATCGAACAGCGTCGTCTGCGCTAGCGGCACCAGGGAGGCGCTGAACATTCCTTGCAGCAGACGGAACAACACGATTTGCCACAGCGACTGCGCAACGCCGCAGAGCATCGAGGTGAGCGTAAAGCCCACGATGGAGACCACATACAGCCACTTCCGTCCAAACCGCGCCGCGAGCCAGCCTACCGGCGCGGTCATGATCGCGGCAGCGGTGATATAAGACGTGACAACCCAGGTAATCTCGTCATAGCTCGACGCGAAGCTGCCCTGCATGTAGGGCAGCGCCACGTTGGCGATGGTCTGGTCCAGCGATTGCAGCAAGGTGCCGCCGATCGCGCAGGTGGTGATAATCGCGAGATGCGGGACCCGCTCAGGGGTCGTGGTTGAGCTAGCGACAGGCATCGGTCAGCCAGCCGTTACCGGTAACACTCTTGAGTTCCTCCCTCACAGCTGCCCATCAGGAGGCGGCTCTCGGTTACGGTTTTTGGTCTTCGACGAACTTGAAGGTTCGAGCGGGATCGATCAAGCTTCGGCTAACCTGACGGCCGCCAGGAGCTTCGGGAAATCTCCCCGGGGAACCGTCGCCGTGGCTGGGTTGCTGAATGGGCGGCTATATGTTCTGCCTTGATGTGAAAATAGACTTTGTAAATTTACGAACTTCTATTCAGTCGCAAGTCACGCATTAAGGGAATTGTCGCCCCCACAAATTGAAGGAAAGGCTATACATGACATCGCGGCAAATAGGGTGAGTCCGTGTGTCTCGAAAAGCGTTCACAGCGGAATGCGATTGCTTGCGACCGGACCAATACTTGCCTGCGGGTAACTAACCGGCCGGGGTTCGCAGAGCTATGCTCGGCCAGCGACCTGTGGCCGGGAGGCCAGGGAATCTGTTGGCCCGGTACAGGGTCTCGCCGGGCCTGGTCAGGTGGTGATCGATGCCTTAGCGACGCTTCAAGCGGCCTGGCAACCGTTCGGAGAATTGCTGCCCCACCACGCGGTTGTGTGCGAACTGAACAGTATGCCGAAGCGTTCCCATTTCAGCTCAACGGTGTGAACATGAAACCTCTGTCGCTCTTTGCCACCGGGACGCTCTTGGCAGCGTCGTTCAGCATATCAGCTTTCGGGCAAGCCACTGCTCTAGCGCCCCCGAGCTCAAGCGAGGCGCTTTGGCCGTTTGCGGTTCATGCTGCCCAAGTTCGCCTGCATAGTCTCGGCATGTACACCGGCCCTACCAGCGGCGTATGGGATCGGGCCACGCAGATTGCGGTCGAGCGCTTTCAGCGGTATCAAGGGCTTCCGCCGAGCGGGCTCCTTGACCCATCCACGCTTGCGGCCATGGGGCTTAGCCCAAATGAAGGCGGCACCGGCTAAGTCCAAGATGAGGGCCGTCCAGCGCTGATCATCAAGCCTGGGCCCCAAACCCCGACGCAAGGCGACACGGTTTTGCCCCCATACGGAAGCAGCAGCGATCCATGCGGGGAGGACACAAACTCGGTCAGTGAAGCCATGCAGATCGAGGTAGCGGGTGACTCCTATCAGGATTTCGGCCGCACCATTTCGGCGAAGAACACGACGGATGGGGATGTGGACCGCGATCACTTCCGGCAGAGGTCTATTTAGATCAAAATCGATTGATAGACGAATTATATAAAATTCCTGAGATTCCGGTTTTTATGCTGGTCCACGGTCGCCGCCGGAATGAGATTTACCCCGAAGCGTTCGATCCCGCCTCCGCGCGCGCCTCCGCTTCCGACCTCCGGCTCGCGCACCATGCCAAGGGGACCGAAGCCCCCGGCCTGCGTGACGGCCGCCACGAACTCCGACCGCGGACGTCGGCCAATCCGGCGAGCACGATCGGATAGGTGCAGCCGAGCAGACTGCAGACCGGGCTATGCAGGGGTGGTGGTCATGGCCTTCTTTCAGATAATCGCGCAGATACGCCGCCAGAACGAGGGCGTGATTGTGGGCGCTATCGTGCGCGGCGTAGAGCAACGTCACGGAACCGAGCTTCAATAAATCAGTGAGCCGTACGACAGCCTCATCATTAAGCGCCAGTTCAGCGCGGTAGCGCCGGCCGAACTCCGCCCAGCGCGCCGGGTCGTGGCCGAACCATCGGCGTAACTCCGGGCTCGGCGCGATCTCCTTCAGCCAAAGCGTCAACGCTATGCTCTCCTTGCGCAGGCCGCGCGGCCCCACAGCCGGTCCACCAGCACGCGCGGGCCGTCAGCCTGGTCGGGCGGATCGTAAACCCGCTTGGTGTGGATATTCTCTGCGCATTTGCTCATGTCATTCCGCTGGCTCGGAGCCCGGCCGGAGCACCAACGGCGTCCGGAAGATCAGGCGGTCTATCGCCTGCGGATAAAGCGGCCGCAGCTTGACGATGAAGTCCCACGCCATCAGCAGCGCGCCCACCGCGAACACCACGTCGCCCGGCAGACGCATCCACTGCCAGAACAGCGTCGTATTGTAGAAGTCGCTGCTCCTGGCGTAGGCGAGGCCATGCTCGTAGACGGCATTGAGCTGCGGCCAGCCGATCGGAAAGAAGTTGAGCAGGATCCACAGCACCAGCCCGCCATTGTAGAGCCAGAACGCCCACAGCCCCAACTTCTCGTCGAACGCTTGCCGATCAGCGGCGATGTACCGCAGGCAGAAATAGATCAGTCCGATCGCCAGTTCGCCGAAGGCGCCGAACAGCGCGGTATGGGCATGGTTGAGCGTCAGGAAGGTGCCATGCTCGTAGTAGTTCACCAGCGGGGCGTTGAGCGTACCGCCCCCGAATACGCCCGCGCCCACGAAATTCCAGAACGCCGCGCCGATGACGTAGGTATAGGCAAGCCGGTATTTGAACTCCTGATGGACCTTGATGAGGCGGTAATGATTGATCGCCTCGATGATCAGCAGCACCAGCGGCAGCACCTCGATGAAGGAGAACATGCTGCCCATCGGCACCCACATGCTTGGACCACCCGCCCAATAGAGGTGATGGCCGGTACCGATGACGCCGCCGAGAAAGATCAGGATGATCTCGAAATAGGTTGCCCGCTCGGCGAGCTTGCGTGAGACGAGGCCCACCGACATGAGCAGATAGGCGCTCATAGTCGCGGCAAAGAACTCGAAGGATTGCTCGACCCAGAGATGGACCACCCACCACCGCCAAAAGTCGGTGAGCGTGAAGGACTTCTCGATCCCGGTGAGAGGAATCATCCCAAACACGTAGAGGACCGCGATGTTGATGGTGGAGGCCCAGATGAGGTGTTCCAGCCGGATGCGGCCCGACCAGAACTGGCCAGCTGCCTCTCGCCAAAGCGCGGCGGTGGGCCATAGCGCCCGCATCACCAGCAGGCTCCACAGTGCGAGCCCAACGAAGAATCCGATCTGCCAGAAGCGGCCGAGCTGGATGTAGGAGAGGCCCTGATTGCCGAACCAGAACCAGTTCTGGTCGATCACGCCCATGATGCCGAGATAGTCACCGATCAGCGCGCCGGCGACGATCAAGAGCGTCACCCAAAACAGGAAATCCACCAGCCAGTGTTGGCCCTTCGCTTCCTGACCGCCCGCGATCGCGGGCGCGAGGAACAGCGCCGCGCCGATCCAAGACAGGCCGATCCAGACGATCGGCGCCTGGATATGCACGTCGCGCAGGAAGTTGAACGGCAAGATGTCGTTGATTGCGATGCCGTAGAAGCTCGCCCGGTCATAGTAGGAATGCGCCATGATCGTGCCGGCGGCGATCTGCACCAACAGCAGCGCGGCGACGATCAGAAAATACTTGCCGATCCGCCTCTGGCTCGCAGTCAGCGGCCGGAATGTAGCCAGCACCGGATCCATCGGCGCGTCGTCGGGATTGTTGAGGAAAAACTCGTAGATGAACAGCACCACGCCGAAGGCGAAGAAGGTGAAACAGAAGCTGATCCAGGTCCAACGGAAGGTATTGGTAGTGGGCGTGTTGCCGACCACCGGCTCATAGGGCCAGTTCTCCGTCCAGGACCAGGTCTCGCCCGGACGGCGTGCTACCGTCGTGAGCGCGGAGAACACCAGGAAATCCGCTGTCTGACGTGCAACTTGCGGGTTGAGGCTATAGGCCGGCGTCCAGCCCGAAGCAGGATCGGCGACATTGAGGGACTTGGCGAGTTCATCGCGAACCGTGACCATGGCACCGGCGACGGAATCTGGAAGGACGACTTCATGCTTGGTAAGATCGATGTCCTGCAGCGCGCGCTGCATGGCCGCCGTGGCCGCCGCCTGTTGTTCGGGAGGAAGCGCGGTGAACACCTTGCCGGCCATGGCTAGCGCGGCATTGTTGCGCGTCGCCGTGCCGAGCCGCACCAGGGTCGAAGCCGTGTAGTCTTCGCCGAAGTAAGAGCCCATGCCGTAGAGGCTTCCGTAATCCATTAGATCGGCTTTCTGGAAACCGCCCTTGCCGACCACGATGTCGTCGTCCGTCATGAGCACCGTTCCGTTCGCATCGACGAAGCGCTCTGGCTGCGGTGGCGCCGTGCGGTAGGTCACGGTCGTCGCCCAGGCAAGCAGCCCGAAGGTGAGGATCGCAACCGCGAGCAGCACCCATTTAAGCACATTGCTCACGGCGTCCTCGATCGGCGGATCGATGCGTTCGGCGTCCAGTGTCATGCTTTAGTTCCTCCCATCTGGCGTCTTTTGCTTCATGCGCGCGGTGCGCGGCGCTTCCCGATTCTCAGAAGATGGACCAACCTTGGCTTCCGGCGACTGCGGCCAGAATGGTCGCCACACTCAATGCCAGCAGCATCCAATGGGCGCGATGCAGCCAGGCGAAGGCGATGTCCGGCCGAGCCGCTGCCAAGCGATGGAAGCGGCGATGCAGAATGAAGGGTTCCGCAATGAACAGCACGAAGGCGAAGAGCAGCCAGAGGCAGACCATCGCGTGCATCCACCAGAAGGCGGCCGTGCGGAACCGGTCCCAGAGATCGAGCCGCCACGTCATGTAGAAGCCGGTCAACCCAACTACGATGATGGCGGTCCGCGCCTGCCAGGCGAAGCGGTGTTCGATAGCCCGGAATGCCCGGAGACGGTCCGGGCCGAGATCGCCGCGGCGCACGGATGGGAGTGCCACGGTTGTGGCCATCGATACGCCGCCTATCCAGATCACCACGGCTAGGACATGCAGCGCCCGGGCGGCAATGACGTCATCCAAGATCGTGCTCCCGCCGGCGAGATGGCGGACCACCTGCATTATTGCTGCAAAGCCGCGCCTCCATCGCTTGAACTCCGCGCCTTGGTTTTAGGGAAACCTTTACCACGGGGACGGCGCGGGGCATTTGCGCTGGAGCAAACTACTCCCGTTATTCCGGAGGGCGGGTAAGTTCCTTAGATGATCAAAGAGGTCCAGCTCGCCCCGCAGTCCCTGGTTGCGATGGAGCTCTTCCGGGGACTTCCGTCCCCCGCCCTGGAGGCGGTCGCGGCCTGCGCTTGCGTGCGCCGCCTGCCCAAGGAGGTCAGTATCTTTAACCAGGGCGATGACGGCGTCCGCGCCCATGCGGTCATCGAAGGCGGGGTGCGCATCGCCCAATCCGGAAGCGACGGAGCGGGGGTCGTCATCCGCTTCATTGGCCCCGGCGAGATGTTCGGCACCGTCGCCCTGTTCACGGACGGCCGTTATCCCGCCGATGCCGTCACTCTTGGTGAAACCCTGGAGGCGAGCTGGAGCGAGGCCGAGCTACTGGAGCTTATGGACCGCCATCCGCAGATTGCCATCAACGTCATCCGCATCATCGGTAAGCGCCTGCAGGAGGTCCAGGACCGCGTCCGCGAGCTCGCCACCCAACGCGCCGAGCGGCGGGTGGCCCACGCCGTGCTGCGGCTTGCCCGCCAAGCCGGGCGCCCCACGGTGGATGGAACGGCGATCGAGTTCCCGCTACGGCGCAAGGATGTGGCCGACATCGCCGGCACGACGCTCCACACCGCAAGCCGAATCCTGACCGCCTGGGGGAGGGCGGGATTGCTGACGAGCCACAAGCAACGCCTGACCATCCGCCAACCCGCCGAGATTTCGCGGATCGCGGAGGATGCTGCCGACTGACACCGCGGATCTCACACTTTGCTTGCGCAGCGCAGGAAAGGATGAGAAATCATCTCCTTCAGCTCCACCTCCGTCTGCCCAGACTTTACCGTAGACGTCCGTTTATGCGGACACCACTTCTCCACCTTAACATTCTCCCTTTGTCTCATCACTGACGGCAAGCAGGCACGAATATTGGTGGATGCGCTCTAGCCGCCCTGGGCAATAAGCTGGCGCATGCCTTCGATAAGCTCGTAACGAAACTTACCGCCTGTTGTGCCGACTGCGCCCAAACGCGACAGGTCATCAGCGGCACTGTGGCCAGGACGCCTATAGGTGGGATCAAGGCGATGACGGACCGACGTGGCTGCACAGCGGTCTCTCTGAAAAGCAAAGGCGGATTTCGGATATTGCTTTCTCGCCGTCTCTACTGTAAGGGACATTCTTAATGCATCTTTAGGTACTGCCATGAACCTCGCGACAATGCTCTTCCTTCTGCCCGGCAACCTCCTCGTCAATCTGCTCAGGCTGACGACCGAATGATGATCCGGACCCCGATCAACATGCTGTTTTGGAATGTCATCATCGTCGTCGGCGCTCTGGTGATCTACCTGTGACCAAGCAATACGAGGAGATCACGGAGACGACGATCAGAATGCTTGTCAACTCCTTTTATGCGCACGTCCGGCGTGATCCTTCTCTCGGGCCGGTTTTTGCTAATGCAATAGCCGAAGAGGCTTGGCCGGCACATCTTGAGAAGATGTATGCCTTCTGGTCATCGGTAATGCTGACCAGCGGTCGCTATAAAGGCAACCCGGTTGCCACACATCGCAAGGTCGCGGGTGTCGCGCCGTCAATGTTCGGCAACTGGCTCGACCTGTTTGAGACAACGGCGGAAGATCTGTTCGTCCCTGAAGTTGCCAGTCTGTTCGTGAGGGCCGCTCGACGCATCGCCGAAAGCTTGAAGCTCGCGTTGTTTTTTCGTCCCGACCAAGAATGGTCCGAGGATCTGCGTCGCCGGCCTTCGAGCGCCCGCGCATGCACCTGACTACCTTCAGCGACTACACGTTGCGCACGCTGATTTACCTCGGGCTGCGGCCGGACCAATTGTGCACGATCGACGAGATCGCAGGAGCATACAACATTTCTGCCAACCATCTGATGAAGGTGGTTCAACAGGCGGCGCAGGCTGGCGAGATCCATACGCTCCGTGGCCAGCGTGGCGGCATGCGGCTCGCGCGGGCGCCGGAGACGATCAATATCGGCACGGTGCTGCGCCGCACGGAACCGGATCTGCATATCGCGCCTTGCTTTGGCTCTGGTACCGCGTGCTGCATCCAACCGGCCTGTGTGCTGCAGGGAGCACTTGGGGATGCGCTGGCGGCGTTCATGGCGGTGCTCGATGGTATGAACCTCGCCGATCTCATCCGCCCGAAGCGCCAGCTCTCCGCGTTATTGCGGCTGGGGAAAAGTGCTGGGTAGGGGCGACTTTAAATGGGCAGCAGACATTAAACTGGGAGAGCGGTTTTTTGATCGATTGGCGGTGGCGCTGTTGGGCTTTTATTGGCCATTCAGGGGCGAGTATGACCCGCGAGGCATCGCCAATGCGCAAGGCGTGAGTCTGGCACTTCGCGTAAAGATCCAGACAGAACGGTGAAGCAATTTCTTGTCAATCAGTAACTGAGACGCGCCCCACCATGTTTGGATGAAAGCGGCAATAATAGTCGATAATTCCAGCCCTCTTCAGAGTAATGCGACCTGTCCCTTTCGCCGGGATGGTCACGTCCCACGCCTTCTCGCGCGCGGTCGCGGTGTGGACGACGAAGTCGGTGTTGGTCCATTCAATCGTATCGCCGATATGCGCCGAGACCTGGGCCGGGGAAAAGGTAAGTTTGTTCACACCAATTTGGATGGTCTCGGCGGTCCCGCCGGATATCCAGGCAAGGATGCCTAGCCCGGCAAGCCCACCAATCATGCAAGGTCTCGGCTGCATAACTACGGCTACCCTAACGAGCGAGCGAGATGCTCGGCATGTTGCTCGTGGCCTTGGAAGATCTTGAGTCCGGTCGATAACAGATCTTTCAGCTCGCCGTTGCTCGCCGACGGAATGAGGGTGTTCTGAAGGGCTCCGTCCACGGCCTTATGGTAGGCGACCTCGTTTTCCGCATAGGCCCTCGAACGCGGCGCCGTTCAGCTCCTTCAACGAGGCCTGCTTCTCCGCTGCCTGCTTCAGCAGTGCCTTGCTGGTGTCGTTGTCCTCTGGCGTAACGTTGAGTTTCTTCACCAGCGCCAGTGCCTGCTCGTTCACCGCCTTATGGTCGCGCACCATCTCCTCGGCGAACGTGCGCACTTCCTTGTTCTTCGACTTCTCCAACGCAAGCTGGGCGGCTCTGATGTCGATGGTGCCTGCCGTGTAGGCGATGTGCGCGATCTGCGCGTCGTTCGGCTTGGCAGTTTGAGCATTCGCCGCCCCATAACCCATGACCAGTGCACCCAGAATCGTTATCATTCTCCAAAGCATCGTGTTCCTCCGTCACTGGAGCCGATCTTCGGCTCATGCACGGACCGTTGGATGCTGTGGCGGTGAAAAGGTTCCCGAAAATCAGCGAAGCTCGAGACGCTGCAATACTGTTTCCGTAAGGCGTTCGCAGCGATGGCCGGCGAAGGGGAAGGCATCACCGAGATATGGGCCAAGGTGCTTTTCCATCTCGTGCTTGAGTGCACGGGCCGGAGGTAATCGCCACTCGAGGCCGGTCGAAACCGCCACCTGAGGCCGGCGAATTCGCCAGTCTGCTGGTGGAGGAAGCCGCCGCTGACATCGAAGTAATCGCGACTACTGTTCCGCCCTTTTTGGCGGGGTAGCAGTAGTGCCGAGACCGAGGGCGGAGATGCGGCGGATCAGGGAAGTGTTACGGTTGCGTGCGGAGTTAGGGCCGAATTTGAGTGCCATATCGGCAGGCGCGAAGCTGGCGCGCTCGACGGTGCGGGCGTATCTGGATCGAGCGGCGGCGGCAGGGCTGGACGCCGCGGCCGCCGATGGGTTGTCGGAGACGGCGCTGGAGGTGGCGCTTTACCCGCCGTCATCGGCCACCGATGGTCGCGCACTGCCCGACTGGGCGGAGGTGGATCAGGAACTGCGGCGCCACAAGCACGTCACGCGCAAGCTGCTTTGGATGGAGTACAAGGCAGCCGATCCGGACGGTTTGGGGTTCAGCCAGTTCAAATTGCGGCTCAGCGAATGGCAGAAGGCCTCGGGGCGAGGCCTGTCGATGCGCCAGGTGCACCATGCCGGCGAGACGGTGCAGGTCGACTACGCCGGCGACACGGTCGCGGTGATGGACGACGGTACGGCGCGTGCGACGCAGATATTCGTGGCCTGCCTGCCGTGTTCGGGGCTGATTTACGCTGAGGCCAGTTGGACCCAGGCGACGGAGGACTGGCTTGGCGCGCATGTCCGTCTGTTTGCCTTCCTGGACGGCGTGCCGGCGAAGGTTGTGCCCGACAATCTGAAGGTCGGCGTCACCCATGCCTCGTATTACGACCCGGTGATCAACGCCAGTTATGCCGCGTTGATCAAGCATTACGGCACGGCCGTGGTCCCGGCACGGTCACGCAAGCCGCGGGACAAGCCGGGGGTCGAAAATGGCGTTTTGCAGGCCTGTCGTTGGCTTCTGGCTCCGCTCCGCCATCGCCAGTTCTTCTCGTTGGCTGAGCTAAACCAGGCGATCGCGCTGCTGCTGGTCGAACTGAACGACAAGCCGATGGCGCCGCCGCGCGAGGGTAGCCGGCGCAGCCTGTTTGAAGCGGTCGAACGCGCCGCCCTCAAGCGCTTGCCGATCGAGCCCTACGTGATCGGCCACTGGGCGATCGGGGCAACCGTCAACCTCGACTATCACGTCGCGGTCGATTGGAACTTCTACTCGGTGCCCTATGCGCTGGTGCGCAAGCGCGTCGATGTCTTCCTCACTCGGACCGGCGTGCAGATTTTCCATCGCGGTGAGCGGGCCGCCAGCCATGCCCGGGTGGCCGGGCAAAATCACTGGGCCACGCTGGGCGAACACATGCCGCCGGGGCACAGCGCGGTGGCCAAGCGGACGCCGGACTGGGTTCGCGACCAGGCGGCCAAGGTCGGTGTGGCCACCGCGGCCTATGTCGAGCGGCTGCTGACCGGGCGCGATCATATCGAACAGGGTGTGCGGTCCTGCCTCGGCATTCTGCGCTTGGCGACCCGCTACCCGGGCGAGCAGTTGGAGGCCGCTTGCGTGCGAGCGCTGTCGGCAGGTGCGAGTTCATCAGGCTTTGTCGAGCACCTGCTCAAGAGCGGGCGGCCACTCGTCGACCCCGTGGCCGAGGATGGCGTCGGCCATCACGGCAACATTCGCGGCCCCGGCTACTACCATTGACGATCGGCGCCACCGATCCAGCAACAAGGACACAAGATGCACCAGCCGACCATTGAGAAGCTGCACGACCTGCGCCTGGGAGCCATGGCCAACGCACTGACCGCGCAACTGCAACAGCCCGAGATTGACGCCATGCCGTTCGCCGAGCGGCTGGCATTGCTGGTCGACATCCAGCATAGCGCGATGCTCACCGCGGCCTTGGCGCAGCGTCTGACCCGGGCGGGCATGCGTCAATCCGCCTGCATGGAAAATCTTGACCTGCGTACGCCGCGCGGACTGGACCGCACGACCATACAGGCCTTGGCCAGCGGGCTATGGATCCGCCAACACCGCAACGTTTTAATCAGCGGGGCGGCTGGCGTCGGCAAAAGTTGGATTGCCTGTGCCCTGGGCAATCAGGCCGCCCGCGATGGCGTCTCGGTGCTTTACAAGCGCCTCTCGCGGCTGCTCGACGAGTTGGCGATTGCCCGGCTGCATGGCCGTCAAGCACGGTTGTTGAAGACACTGGCTCGCACCCGGCTGCTGATCCTGGACGATTGGGCGATGGTCAAGCTCACCGCTGATCAGCGCCGCGACCTGATGGAGGTCATCGACGATCGCCACGACCGTGGCTCGACCATCGTGGCGACCCAAATCCCCCAGGACAGCTGGCACCTTCAGATTGGGGATCCGACATACGCCGACGCGATCCTGGATCGTCTCGTCAACAACGCATATCGCCTCGAGCTCACGGGCAAGTCGATGCGCGGCAACGGCGCCCGTCGGGCGGTGGCGGATCCGGTTGGAGATGAAATAGGCGAACAAAGTAAATAGCTTAGTCTAGTTATCCCCGTTATTCACACGTTACACGGTCGGCAAAAATTACAGCATCAATCACAACAAGAATATTCTAATTGACGACTTCTCTTCTTTCCAGATAAAGTTGTTCGTCAGTGGCAGTTTGCCTCGCCTAACGGCTCGGTGCCTGCGGCCAGGGGTGGCGGTTTCGACCGGCCTCGGGTGGCGAATTGAACCGGCCTCAGGTGGCGAATTCACCGGCCCGCGCATGCTTGAGCAGGCGGCGGCCGCGATGCAGCCGGGTTTTCACTGTTTCGGGCAGGATGCCAAAAAGCTCAGCCGTCTCGTCGACACTCATTCCCTCGATCAAGCGCGCGACCAAAACTATTCGGAAAGCCTCTGGAAGGTCATCGATAGCACGCTCCAGCAAGGCTCGGATTTCACTTCGAGCCATGGCTGTTTCTGGATCGAGGTCAGGGGCTGAACCGGGGAAGGGGATTATCTGGGCAGCGAGGCCTGGAGTATTTTCCACAACGGTCAGCTCCATGCTCGGGCGTTGGCGGCGCAGGCGTCCGAGCGCTTCGTTCATGACAATACGGGCAAGCCATGTTCCGAGCTGTGACTCGCCTCGGAATGCCCCGAGGTTAGCGAAGGCGTTGCAGTAGGCTTCCTGCAGCGTGTCCTCCGCTTCGCTATCGTTCCGCACGATGCTGCGGGCGATCCGGTAGAGCCTTTGATTGTGTCGCTGTATGATGAGCCTGATTGCGGGGCGGTCCTTGCCGCGCGCGCGGCGTAGCAGCTCCGCGTCTTCCAGGATCTCCTGCCTTGCCGACAGCATGACTATGACCTTACCTACCAGACGTGCATCGCCGTAACTTAGATGGTTGAAGCGCCGAAAGGTTCCCAGAATCGGACGAAAGACGGCAATCTTGCTCGCATGATTTGACAGCAGGCCGATCTTGAATGAGATAGCGCTCGGCCGAGACCGGATTGTAACGCCTGCAGCGTCATTGCGACGGCTGCCGATGGGCGATCAGCTCGTCCAGGGATTTTCCGTAGCCCTGGAGCAGGTCCTGGACCTTGATCACGCCATCGGAAGTGAGATCGAGCTGCAGGTGACATTGCAATGCCCCGCCGGGAGCTGCACCGGATCGTGGATATGACCGGCCACCAGCGCCCGCGCCAGCGCGACGCAAAAATCGCCGGGGTCTATGTACCTAAATCCGGCAGTTAGCTGATTGCCGATGCGGCCCGAATCGTTGGAATCTGCTGGGATGCGGGCAACAACCCATCCATGTTTTGGCCCACCCATCGGGTGAACAACCCCGGTTGAGGTTTATTCGGCGATAGCGGACACCTTTGCGGGCCGCGTCCATGTCGAGTGGGATTCAACAGCACCGGTCACGCCGTTCGGGCAGTTGCCATTGTTCATCGATTATCTGAAGCAAGCCGGGCTGTTTGACGCCTGGGTCGCCGATTGCCCGCTGTCGTTCAGCAGCCCGAACGCACCGAAGAAGCGAGACCTGCTCGGCACAGTGATGCTGTCGGTGCTGTCCGGCCATCGCCGGTATGCGCATGTGACCACGCTGCGTTGCGACCCGGTTAACCCGCCTTTGCTTGGGATGCGCAAGATCGTCAGCGAGGATGCGGTGCGCCGCGGCCTGACCAAGATCGACGAGGCCAAAGGCCTGAACTGGCTGCAAAATCATCTGGATTATTGCACCACCCCGCTGCTGGGCGAACCGTGGGTGCTTGATATGGACAGCACCGTGAAGACTTTATACGGGCATCAGGAAGGCGCCGAAATCGGGTACAATCCGGCCAAACCCGGCCGGCCATCCCACGCTTACCATACCTACATGCTATCCAGCCTGCGACTGGTGCTGCGCGTCGAGGTTCTGCCTGGCGACGAATACAACGTCGCGCACGCCACCGACGGACTGTGGTCATTGCTGGATCATCTCGGTCCAACACGCCGTCCGGCGCTGCTACGCGGCGACAAATCCTGGGGCATCGAGCGTGTCATGTCGCGCGCGGAGCAAAACGATCTGGCGTATCTGTTCCGCCTGCGCATGACGGCGAATGTGAAACGCGACCTGGTCCGGGCCATGCGCCACAGCGACTGGGTGGATGCCGGTCAAGGTTGGCAAGGCAAGGAAACCAGTCTGCGCCTGCTTGGTTGGAGCCGGCATCGCCGTATTATTCTGTTGCGCCGCAAACTGGCGCACGGCATCGCAATCAGCGACCGAAGCGACCCTGCCCAACCGTTGCTGAGCTTTGGCGAAGTCGAAGCGGACAAGGAACTGTGGGAATACGCTGCGCTGGTGACGTCGCTGAAGCACGAAATCCTGACCCTGGGTCAGTTGTATCGCGACCGGGCCGATTGCGAGAACGTCTTCGATGAACTGAAGAACCAGTGGGGCTGGGGTGGCTTCACGACGCAGGATTTGCATCGTTGCCGGCTGCTCGCCGGCACGGTGGCCCTGGTCTACAACTGGTGGAACCTGTTCACGCGTTTGGCGGACCCTGAGCATCACCGCGAGGCACTGACCAGCCGGCCATTGTTACTGTCCGCGGTCGCGCGCCAGACCCAGCACGCAGGGCCAGGTGACACTGAGCATCAGCAGCACCCACGGCCTGCGCGACAAAGCACGTCAAGCCTGTGTACGGATCGCTGGCTTCCTGGCCGGGTTGCGGGTCAATGCGGAGCAGTTGGACCCGCTGGCGACTGATCTGCTCGGGAATCGAAGGTGGCTCGCCCGCTCAGCAGTCAAAAAACGGCGAGAGTTTTGCAAACTGTGAACCGCTTCATAGGCTGCTGTCGCCACCCCCGACAATAATTCCCAGTCCGCCCTCGGCAGGCGAGTTGCACAAATCAAGCAGATGGGGTGAGCCATAGTTCAAGTCTGGGGTTTCACCCAGTCTGCAAAATAGTTGAATTGAAAATGCGGCGGGAAGTGGGGTGCCAAGAATGAAAACCAACCAATGCGTGCGCGAGAAACGAACTTTGTATTTGCCGGCTGTTTCCTATTTTTTCCTCTCTGTGACCTCGCTCGTCATCAGCGTCTTCGGCGGTGCCAGTTCCTGGGCCCAGAGCAACACCGATTGGATTCCCCGTGCGGTATCGCATGCCCTCAATATGCCTCACGACCTGAACGCCGAGCAGACGCAGCAACAGGTGACACCCGCGATTATCCCTCCGGTTTTCATTGGGCAGGATCCCTCCGGGCGGATCGGCTCGCTGAATGTAAGTGGCCCTACAGAAACCGCCACGAACGAGTTCTTCGAAGATCTGGGATCCAATGGACGAACTTGTTTCTCCTGCCACCAGCCAGCGAACGGCTGGGCAGTGAGCGCCGCCTCGATCCAGAAAACCTTTCTTAAAAGCCAAGGCCTGGCGCCAATTTTTCGCCCGGTCGATGGCGCGGTATGTCCAACCGCTGACGTCTCCACCCTGCCAGCCAGGCTGACGGCTTACAGCCTCCTCTTGCAGAAGGGGTTGATCCGGATCGGCCTGCCGATTCCCACGGGCGCCGAATTCATGGTCTCGGCGAGCGACGATCCTTATGGATGCAACACCAATCCGGATACTGGTCTGGTCACGCCCTCATCGGGCATTGTCTCGGTATATCGTCGGCCGTTACCGTCCACCAATCTCGGTTTCCTCAACGCGATCATGTGGGATGGGCGCGAACCCAGCCTGCAAAGCCAGGCGGCGGACGCGACGTCGATCCACGCACAGGCGGCAGCACCGCCATCCGCGGCACAGATCAATCAAATCGTCGCGTTCGAGTTGGCACAGTTGACGGCGCAACGCCACGATCAGGACGCTGGCAACCTGAGCGCGGCTGGCGCGACGGGCGGGCCGGGTGGGCTGGCCGCGACACTGGCGGACTTCTTTCAAGGCATAAACGATCCGCTTGGGGGCAATCCCAAGGCAACGCCGTTTACCAGTATCATCTTCACGCTGTACGATGCCTGGGCCGGTGTGGGGAGCTCCGAGCATTTCGATGGCCGCCTGGCGGTTTCGCGTGGCCAAATGGTCTTCAACACGAAGCCAATCACAATCACCGGTGTGAATGGTCTCAACGATGTTCTTGGTGTTCCGACGATCGGTGGCTTCTGCGGTACCTGCCATGATTCACCGAACGTCGGCAATCATTCCATCAAATTGCCGCTGAATATAGGTGTCGCCAATGCTGGTCCGTTCGACGCCCCCACGGGGACCGGCGCAGTGCCTGCGCTCGACACGATCGGCCTTCCGGTCTTCACAGTGTCCTGCGTCTCGGGCCCCCTTTCGGGAACGACGTATACCGTGACCGACCTTGGGCGCGCGATGATCAGCGGAAAATGTGCCGATGTCGCTAAGGTCAAAGGTCCGATCCTTCGTGGCCTCGCGGCCCGGGCCCCATATTTTCACAATGGTTCGGCGGCGACTTTGGACGATGTCGTAACATTTTACGACCAGCGCTTCGGGATCAACTTCACCGATCGGGAAAAGTCCGATCTGGTGGCGTTTCTCAAGACACTTTGACCATGCGATGTGACGCCGCCGTGGCAAGTTGCCGCCCTCAACACGAAATCGTCGAGGCTTCACCATGTCAAAGCGGCTCCAGATCGGTATTCTTGTTTTTCCTCGGGTCACGCAACTCGATTTCACCGGTCCGTTGCAGGTATTTTCTAGCGTGCCTGGTGCTGAGTTACATTTGATATGGAAACGGATCGAGCCGGTGCAGAGCGATTCCGTCCTGACGGTGACGCCAACGGTCACTTTCGCCGATTGCCCGCCACTTGATGTCATCTGCGTACCAGGTGGTTATGGCACCGACGACCTTTTAAATGACGAGGAAGTGTTGGTTTTCTTGCGCTCCCGAGCGGAGAGTGCCCTATACATCACCTCGGTTTGCACCGGATCTCGTATCTGGGTGCGGCCGGCCTATTGATCGGCTATCGCGCGACCACCCATATTGGAGCGCCACGGACGTCTTGCCGCTTTTTGGTGCAACGCCATCGCGAGAACGGGTTTGCGTCGATCGCTACCGAATCAGTGGTGGTGGTGTCACGGCTGGCATCGATTTCGCATTGACATTGGTCGCGAAACTTGTTGATCGTGCAACCGCCGAAGCGATCCAACTC
>CAVYXX010000120.1:0-73814 GCA_963772355.1 uncultured Alphaproteobacteria bacterium
TTCTTGTCGTCAACTTCCTCGAATTCGGCGTCAACGACCTTGTCATCACCCGGCGCCTGTGGGCCCGTGCCTCCATCACCCGGCGGCTGTTGCGCGGACGCGGCCTCGGCCTTGTACATCGCCTCGCCGATCTTCATCGCCGCCTGGGTGAGCCGGTCGGACGCCTGCTTCAAGGCTTCCGTATCGGTGCCCTCCAAAGCGGATCTCGCCGCCGCGATAGCGGCCTCCGCCTCACCCTTCTCCTGGGCTCCCACCTTGTCGCCGTGCTCCTTCAAGTTCTTTTCGACCTGATGGACCAGGCTTTCCGTGTGGTTGCGCGCCTCGATCGTCTCTCGCCGTTTCTTGTCGGCTTCGGCGTTGGCCTCCGCCTCCTTGACCATCCGCTGGATGTCGGCTTCCGACAGGCCGCCGCTCGCCTGGATCCGGATCTGCTGCTCCTTGCCGGTTGCCTTGTCCTTCGCCTGAACCGAGACAATCCCGTTAGCGTCGATGTCGAACGTCACCTCGATCTGAGGCACGCCCGCGGCGCCGAAGGAATGCCGGTCAGATCGAAATTGCCCAGCAGCTTGTTGTCCGACGCCATCTCGCGCTCACCCTGGAACACCTTGATGGTCACGGCCTGCTGGTTGTCGTCAGCGGTGGAGAAGGTCTGGCTCTTTTTTGTCGGGATCGTGGTGTTGCGGTCGATTAGCCGGGTGAATACGCCGCCCAGGGTTTCAATCCCGAGCGATAGCGGCGTTACGTCCAACAGCAGGACGTCCTTGACGTCACCTTTCAGAACGCCGCCCTGCACCGCGGCGCCGATAGCCACGACCTCGTCGGGGTAACGTTACGCGCGGGCTCCTTGCCGAAGAAGGACTTCACCGCGTCGATAACCTCGGCATACGGGTCATGCCGCCGACCAGGATCACTTCCTGGATCTCATTGGCCGCCACCCCGGCATCCTTGAGCGCCGCGCGGCAGGGGTCCATCGTACGGCTGATCAGATCTCGACCAGTGATTTCAGCTTGGCCCGGGACAGCTTCATCACAAGGTGCTTCGGCCCGGAGGCGTCAGCGGTAATGAACGGCAGGTTGATCTCGGTCTCCTTAGAGGATGACAGCTCGATCTTCGCCTTCTCGGCGGCTTCCTTCAGCCGCTGCAGCGCCAGTTTGTCACGGCGCAGGTCGATGCCCTGCTCCTTGCGGAACTCGTCCGCGAGATAGTCGATGACGCGTAGATCGAAATCTTCGCCGCCCAGGAACGTGTCGCCGTTGGTCGATTTCACCTCAAACACGCCGTCGCCGATTTCCAGCACGGAGATGTCGAAGGTGCCGCCGCCGAGGTCGTATACCGCGATGGTTCCGGCGGACTTCTTGTCCATGCCGTAGGCCAGGGCAGCCGCCGTCGGCTCGTTGATGATGCGCAGTACATCGAGGCCGGCTATCCGGCCTGCATCCTTGGTCGCCTGGCGCTGGCTATCGTTGAAATAGGCCGGGACGGTGATGACCGCTTGGGCGACCGGCTCACCCAGATAGGCCTCGGCGGTTTCCTTCATCTTGCCGAGAATGAAGGCGCTAATCTGGCTGGGCGAATACTTTTCGCCGCGGCTCTCCACCACCGCGTCGCCGTTGTCGGCGCGAACGATGGCGTAGGCACCATGCCCTTGTCCTTGGCGACCAGCGGATCATCGTAACGCCGGCCGATCAGGCGCTTGATGGCGTATAACGTATTGGTCGGGTTGGTGACTGCCTGGCGCTTGGCCGATTGGCCTACCAGACGCTCCCCGCTGTCCGTAAAGGCGACCATGCTGGGGTGGTACGCGCACCCTCGGCATTCTCAATGACGCGGACGTCCTTACCTTCCAGAATGGCGACGCAGGAGTTGGTGGTACCAAGATCGATACCGATCACTTTACTCATAAGAATATGCTCCTTTCAGCGGACGATGGCGGCCCGAAGCACCGGCAAGGTCCCTTTGATGAATGGACTGGATGTATGAGACAGAGCGGGCCAGGACAAGTGTTATAGCCAAATTTTCCGTTCCATTCTGTCACAATAGCCTAAATCGGCCTGGCTCCTGGTCTACGCCTTCGCCGGTCCGGCGAGTTCAGAGGTCGGGGCCTTGGCCACGACCACCATCGCCGGACGCAACAATCGGCCGTTCAACGTCCACGCTTTGGACCAAGATGGATCACCGTGCCAGGCCATGGGTTTCGCTCTCTTGCTCGGCCATCGCTTGGTGAACGTTGGGATCAAAGGACTGGCCGACCGGATCCTCGGGCTTGATCCCGTTCCGCTCCAACGTGCTGATGAAGCTGCGTTCCACTCCTTCCAGACCCTCGCGAACCTTGGCCACGATGGCCGGCTGGTCGGCCGAGGGCGGCGGTAGGCTGTCATTCCGCGCTTGAGGTTCTCCGCTGCTTCAACCACGTCAGTGGCGAATTTCTGCACCGCGTATTGACGTGTGTCGTCGACATCCTTCCTAGCGCGGGCGCGCACGTTGGCGTTTTCCGCCTCGGCACGCATCCAACGTTCCTTGGTCTCCGTCAACTCGGCCTCTAAGGCCAAAATGCGATCGTTTGCCGCTTGGAGAGCCCGTTCGGGCGTCAATTCTTCTGCTGGGGGCGCGGCATCCGGTGCGGCCGCGAACTGTTCTGACATGGTATCCTGATTTGGTTGATGTTCGGTTATCATGGCACTGAGCATCTGTTGTTGAGCGCGCAACAGTTAGGGGAAAATGGCGGCCAAGAACAACCCCAAATCGACAGGTTTAGCTCAACCGAGCAGCCGGCCGATCACCCGCGCCGTATAATCCACCACCGGAATGATCCGGCCATAATTGATCCGCGTCGGGCCGATCACCCCGATCGCGCCGACGATCCGCCCGCTGCCCTCGCTGCGCGCCGGCGCCACCACCATCGACACGCCGGAGGTGCCGAACAGCCCGCTCTCGGAGCCGATGAAAATCCGCACGCCTTCCGACGTCTCCGCCAGTTCCAGCAGTTTCAGCATCGTCTCCTGCGTTTCCAGCCGCTCGAACAGCGATCTGGATCGCGGCGAGGCGCTCGATTTGCGTGACATCCGCCAGCAGCCGACCCTGGCCGCGCACGATCAGGTTGCCGCCGCGCGCGCCCTCGCCGGTCCAGGTCGCCAGGCCGGAGGCCACGACCTGCGCGGACAGAGCGTCGAGTTCGGTGCGGTTGGCGGCCAGTTCCTCGGCGACCATGGAGCGCAGTTCGGCCAGGCCGCGGCCGGCCAGGCGGTTGTTCAGATAATTGCCGGCCTGTTGCAGCGCCGAGGGCGGCAAACCGGGCGGGGTCTCGATGACCCGGTTCTCCACATGCCCATCCGCCGCCACCAAGACCACCAGTCGCCCGTCCTGGGCCGAGCGGCACGAACTCGATGTGCCGCAGCGCGCCTTCGGATTTTGGGGCGAGCACGAGGCCGGCGGCGGCGGACAGGCCGGAGAGCATGGAGCTGGCCTCGGTCAGCGTGTCCTCCAGGCTGCGGCCCGAGGCCTCCAGCGCCGCCGAGATCGAGCCGCGCTCGTCGTCGCTGAGTTCGCCGAATTGCAGCAGCCCATCGACGAACAGCCGCAGGCCCAGGTCGGTCGGCAGCCGGCCGGCGGAGGTGTGCGGCGCGTAAAGCAGGCCGGTATCGGTCAGATCCGCCATCACGTTGCGGATGGTGGCGGGCGACAGGTTCAGCGGCAGGCGGCGCGACAGGGTGCGGCTGCCCACCGGCTCCCCGGTTTCGACGTATTGCTCGACGATTTCCCGCAGCACCGCGGCCGAGCGGGCGTCGAGGCCTGGCGGCAGCGGCGGCGGCGCGGCCGGGAACGGTTGTCCTCGGCTCTGAAAGCGCGGAAAACGGCCGGACGGGGGAACGGGTAAGTTCATCGCATGGACTCCAACCCCTCACCTTAGTACCAAGCAAGGCACGCGTCCATGTTTCCGTGATCTATTCTAAGATGAGAGAGGTCCGGGATCGTCGGTGCCCGAGAACGGGCGGAACCCTGGCCCTGCGCGCGCCCGTTTTTTCCAGCTTGAAACGGTAGCAGATCGTCGGTCCTCGAGACCCGCTTCTTTTGTATTGCGCACAGGACGGCCCCCCGATGAGGGCTCGAAGGCCAGCAGTGTGCCTGCAAGGAGGAGCCGCGGCTTACGGCGGCCAAGCGATCGACATGGGGACCGCCCTTTGGCGCCGAATGCCACCGGGAGTTCCCGGCGGCATTCACGCAAGCTACTTCAGGTCGTCCGCAACCGCATCAAGCCCCGCCTTCGCGCATTCCTCGTCCTGGTCAGCGGTGCCGCCACTAACGCCGATGCCGCCAATCTGGACCTTGTTTGCCGCCATGATCGGTAGCCCCCCGGCGAAAGTGATAATTCCAGGCACGTCGGCGATGCCCGGCACCATTCCGGGTTTGCCATCCTTACCGAAAGCGATTTCGCCGAACTGACGGGTCGGAAACGGAAAGTTCGCCGACGTCATCGCCTTATGCTGGGAGATGTAGATGCTGCCCTTGAACGCGCCATCCATGTGCTGGAAAAACACCAGGTTCGCGCCGTCATCAACGACGGCAATGTTCATGCCCCACTTTTCCTGTGCCGCCTTGGCCTCGCACCCCGACGCCATTTTCTTTGCCAAAGCCAGGCTCAGCGTCGGCTTGGTCTCAAGCGCCATTGCGGCTGGGCCGGCCAGCACTGCACCGGCGGCCAGCACGACTAAACCGTTTGCTATAGAGTGCAATTTCATCTGCTTTCCCCTTAATGAAGTTACAATTCGTTAGCGCAACACGCCACGTGACAGAACGGCCGCCCTCGCGGCTGCATGAGCCGAGGTAGCAGCTTGCCGACGAACCGGGCCGATCCATTCCCAGGTGCCAGAGCCGCGGACAAAACGCAAATTTGCGGCTGGGCAGGTCGAACGCCTTGCCCAGCGTAGTCCGACGAACACAGCAGCCACCGCTAAGTCGGATGGGGAACTTCGCGATCGATTATCCAGGCGGCGCTCGCTCTTGGCCGTTTCGAGTTTCCTCGGTCAAGCGGCCGGCGTCGCCCCGACAAAGGGTGGTGCTCCCGGCCACATCTCGTGATCCTTGGCAAGCGAGTCCCCAAGTTGCATACTGACTTCTCGACGGCCTGTCGGCAGTCAACCAGGGAGGCAGAAATGGCAATAGCAAGCGTGACGAAGATCACAGCGGCTTCACCAACCAGTTTCGATGCCGCTGTTCAGGAAGGCCTCGCACGCGCGAATAAAACGCTGCGGGGAATCACGGGCCTTCACGTGGTCGAGGAAAAAGCGAGCGTCCACGATGGAAAAATCAAGGAATACCGCGTCACGATGGAGGTGACGTTCATACTCGAAGGATAGTCCTGCGGCAGGATTGAGCCGGGTTCCGCGCGGCCCCACCCCACGTTGAACCCGGCGGCGTCCCCCACTGGCGCAAACTCAACAATTTGTACGCCTGAGATATCTGCTAGCACCCGGCGTCTGTTGCGGTTAAGATACGTTTGGGCGACAAGTGGAAGGCGCGGTGGGTCTAAGGTCTTGCCTCAGAAAAGTGCTGTAGTCGAGGCATCATCCCTTCCCTGTCATGGTAGTCGAATGCCTACCATCCACGGATTTCGTGAATTTGGAATCCTGCGCCGGCCATGACGTCGTGCAGCAGGATTGTCCTCAGCGTCGATTTGGCTATGTCGCGGCAAGCCCCAAGCTCGCGGCCTGGTCTAAGCCAGGGTGTGCACGATAACCGGCCCTGCCACTGCTGTCGCCGACCCGAGCATTAGCGGCGCCAAGTTCTCCTCAATCCAGGCAAGGCCACGTTTGTTGGACTCTTGAGCGCCGGCGAAGTTGTCGAAGATGCTGATCGCCGTTACTGTATCGTCTGGCGCATAAATAACGTAATACGCCCTGAAGCCAGGCACGTCGCTGATGATCGGGATCGCGCCTTCTTTGATTGTGCGCGCAAGTTCCTCGGCGTTTCCAGGTTTGGCTTTGGCTTGGCGGATGGCTGCATACATGATTTCTCTCCTCGTAACACTTGGATTGCACCGTCAGCAGCCAACCATACGCTGCCTATCGGACATGTTCGAGAAGGCTACGCCATTCCTCGGCAATGTCCGCCAACAGGCGGCGGGCGTGTGGTTCCGGCAGACGCTGGCCTTCCCGGAACAGAGCCGCCGCTGCGGGGTCGTCGAGTTTAACACCTGGGCCTGAGCAATTTCCGAACGGATGATATTTGCCGGCCCGCCGTTCAAGCACCGTCCATGCTTCGCCGTTTGTTGCCAGACAATAGTGTTCTTGCTCGGCTTCAATCGTTATCATGGGACCAGTCCTCCAGCCGTAGGGTCGGACTTTCGTCGGCCAACGCGGCCCAGCGCGCGATCCGACCAGGCTGTACCCAGCTTACTCCGCCGCTGCGCGATTTAGGATTAATTCTTGTGGTGTTGATCCTGGAGGGGGCTTCCGGAACCGCGCGGCACTTGCTGGCTGGTCCTCGCGACCTTGTGCAGTCCGCCAATTGGATGCTGAGTTACGGTTAGGGCGAACGCGAGGAACCGCGTCGGACAATAAGGGAGGATCTCATTATGCCAGAACATGTTTATAAAGTGGTCGAGTTGGTCGGCTCGTCCGAGGATAGCGTGACCAAGGCCATCGATCGCGCCATCTCAAAGGCTGCCCTCTCGATCAGGCATCTCGGCTGGTTCGAGGTTGTGCAGGTTCGCGGGCATATCGAGGACGGTAAGGTGGCACAGTACCAAGTGACGATTAAAGCCGGGTTCAGGCTCGAAGATTTATAAACGAAATCTAAAGTTCCGCTCTGGCGGGCGATCAGGCCGAACCCAGTTGCCTTTTGCCAACACTCGCGCGAAAACATAGACATGATTGGCAGCCCCGGGAGAACGTTCGGACCATGAACCGTCACGCTGGAGGCCTTGCCGTCTCTCTGGGGCCGCTACTGCTGACCCTTGCCTGCTGCGGACCTTCGCCCCAGCAACGCACGACACGCTTGCTCGATGATCGGATGCAAACGCAACTCGCGTCCGAAATCTCGGCGGGCCGAGCAGTGGTGCAACGATTGCCCGATGGCGCTCGGGTCACGCTGCTCGATCGTTCGCTGTTTCCGAACGGCCCGAAGGCGTTGGACGACCAAGTTCCCGACGTCCGGGCTGATGTGATTGAGGGGTTGCTGGATCCTAGCCTGATGCGGGTCGCGGTAGCGGATTCGTCCTCACTTCCCGTGGATCAGCGTGACACCCGGATACGGAATGTGGAGGACTATTTCACCGCCAACGGGCTAGGGTTCGTGCTGGTCCCGGCTGAAGCCTCACCGCCGGCGCCCGGACCGAGCGGACCGCCGCCGGGCCTGACGATCACCGTCGGCGTGCAGTGCCCGCCCACAGGCCACTACATCGGCTACCGCGATGGGACCGCAATGCCGGTCTGCGATTAACGCCTTATCGTCACAGCATCACCGTTCCACCGTCGACAGCGATGGTCTGACCCGTCACGAATTTGCTGCCATCGCCGATCAGCCAAGCGATAGTACCGACCAGATCTGCCGGCTCCAGCGTGCGCTGGATCGACTGGCCCGCTCGGATCACCTCCAGCCCGCGGTCCAGCTTTTCACCGAAGAACTCCGCCGTCCCCTCGGTCATCACCGCGCTCGGCGCCACCGCGTTGACCCGGATGGAGTCGCGTCCAAGCTCACGCGCCAGACCACGGGTCAAACCGATGACCGCGGCCTTCGACGTTGTGTAGTGCAACGCGAACGCCATCCCATAGGTCGCTGCGAGAGAGGCGACGTTGACGATCGAGCCGCCCCCGGCCTCGCGCATCGTCGGGACGACTGCCTTGCAGCAGTTCCATATGCCCTTGACGTTGACCGCCATGGCAGCGTCCCAGTCCTCTTCGGCGATCAGGTTGAACCGGCCCCCGCGCAAGGAACCATACAAGGCGGCGTTGTTCACCAACGCATCGATGCGGCCGAAGCGTTCTATCGCGCGCTGCACCATGCTGTTGCAGGAGGCAGCGTCCGTTACGTCCAAATGTACCCCTAATGCCCCGTTGCCGGCAGCAGCGGCCGCCTCAGTGCAATCGGACACATCGCCGGCGACAACATGCGCACCGGCGAGGCCGAGGCTTCTCGCATACTCGAACCCCAGGCCACGTGCGGCGCCGGTGATCAAGACGACTTTTCCGATCAGGCTCATGTTGCTTCCTCGTTCGGATTTGCCCGCAGCCGGGGGTTGGGCTAATCGGCGGGACGTTAGAGTATGATCGCGCCGCGCGGAAATTGGCGCGCGCGATCAAGCGATCGTTCAATGCGCGGAACCTTGAAAGGCCGCTGATGCCGCCGAATACCAAACGCCTGTTCTACGTGAACACCGTTGCTGCTCCGGTCTATCTCGAAATCCTGGCGAAACGGCCTGATATCCACATGGATAAGTTGACCAACGAGACGCTCGATGGTGATGCCGAACCCGTCCTGGCGCTTGCGCATGCGTATCAGATCGGATCCAGCCGGCAGGAATTGGTGACGAAGCTCCAAGGTCATGCGGCGCTGCTAAGCCGATGCCCAAACTTATTGGTGTTGTCCACGAACGGAGCCGGCTTCGATACGGTGCTGGCGCTTTCAAAGCGGATCGTCGTGTCGGATCATGCGATGCGCAGCGGGGCCGCATATCAGCGGCGGGATTTCATGGGCGACGACGTCCAGGGGCGCACCATCGGCATCGTTGGCATCGGGCATGTGGGCAGCCGCATGGCCGAGTTGTGCCGGGGATTGTTCCGGATGCGGGTCATTGCCTACGATCCGTATCTGACGGCCGAACGGATCGCCGCTAGGGGAGCCGAGAAAGCCTCAACCCTCGAGGAGATGCTGAAGGTCGCCGACTACGTCTCGATCAATTGCCCCCATACGGCCGAAACGCGAGGCATGATGGGGGCCGCGCAGTTCGCCATGATGCAACAGCATGCGTTCTTCATTACGACCGCGCGAGGCGGTATCCACGACGAGGACGCTCTCGCCGCGGCGCTGGCGGCGAACCAAATTATGGGCGCAGGGTTGGACGTGTGGGAGGACGAGCCACCGCCGCCGGACCATCCGTTGCTTCGGTTCGACAATGTCGTGGCCAGCCCGCATACGGCCGGGATCACCCGGCAATCGCGCCACAATATCGCGAAGATAGCAGCGGAGCAAATGCTGGATATTCTGGACGGCAAGAAGCCACCGCGCCTGCTGAACCCCGAGGTCTGGGAGATCTACTCCGACCGCTTCGCTCGGATTTTGGGGTTCCGCCCCGAGGGATAGGGTGGACATCCCCCGCGAAGAGATCGACCCCCGCCGCGACGATGCGCCTGTTCAAACGCTGAATTCAATGGTGACGCCGAACGCCTCTGCCGCCGGTACCAGAACGCTGGTCCCGATCCGATCCACGCCGCGCACGCCGCCTGCTTCCAGCGCCGTCTCCGCCGCGTCCAGCGACAGCGTCCGAAATGTCAAAGCCGCCATGTAGTCACGCCGGCCACGGCTGTCGGGCGCGGCACCGCCAAACATCTCCCACAGCGCACCGGGATGCACGACATCGAAGCGGGACAGGCCCAGGGTGAGGGAGCAGCCGTCATCGGTGGCGCGAACCGTGTGCGGTCCAAACATGCGCGCGAACAACCCACCCAGTACTTCCGGCTCCTCGGCTGCAATCACCGCTCGGGCAACTCCGACGGCGCCGTTACTGTGGTGGCGCCACTCATCGCGCCAAACCAGATTGCGAGTCAGATGCTGGCAGAAATACAAGCGTCCAGCGGGCGAGGCGGATCGCGGCAGGCGCGTCGTGCGGAACACCGCGTCCTGCGTCCCACCGTCGGCCTCCACGGGGCGAGAAAACTGCTGCGGCGGATCGATCGGCACGTCGTTCCGGCGCAGCGCCTTGTGGGTCGCGACGGCATCCTCGGTGCCGAATACCAGCCCATCGAGACCGGTGGGCGACGACAACAGCTCTGATCGGCTGTCATCAGCCGGGTTTGACGGCAATCAACTCTAGGTAATCGGTGCCAAACATCGCCAGATGATTTATCGAGCCCAGCGTATGATACCCACGCGGCGTTAATGTAAAACCCAGCCGGCGGTAGGTTTCAGCGGCGGCGTCGATGCGGTCGCGGACGTTGACGACGACGTGGTCGAGCGTCGGAACGGGAAACTCAGGCTTCATGCGGCGTCATTCCAATCGTGGCGGCCCCATCGTCGGATGCAGTTGACGAGGGTGGCAAGGATAACGCGGACGGCCGCCACGCGCGACTGGCTTGTCTATCCGCCTCGGCCTATTCTAACCCGGCGCGAAGGATTTCGATCATGTCTGACTCTATTTCCAGCCCTGGGCAACAACCCGTCCTGCTACTCACCGGCGCGAGCCGCGGTATAGGCCACGCCACCGTCAAACGGTTCGGCAGCGCCGGCTGGCGCGTGCTGACAATCTCGCGCCACGTGTTCGATCCGCGCTGTCCATGGCCAGGCGGCGAGCGCAACCACATCCAGCTCGATCTGGCGGATGTCGACGTCGTGCGTGATACGCTGCCCGAGATCAAGCGGATTGCCGGCGGCCGGCTGGACGCGCTAATCAACAACGCCGCCATTTCGCCGAAATATCCAGACGGCAGCAAGATCACCAGCCTGCAAATGGCCTACCAGGACTGGCTGCACATCTTTAATGTCAACTTCTTCTCCGCGGTGTTGCTGGCGCAGGGCCTGAGCGACTACCTGATCGAATTGAAGGGGAGCATCGTCAACATGACCTCCCTCGTGGGGTCGCGCGTGCATCCGTTCGCTAGTGCAGCTTATGCCACTTCGAAGGCGGCACTCGCAGCGTTGACCCGCGAAATGGCCAATGACCTTGGCCGCTTCGGGGTACGGGTGAATGCGGTTTCGCCTGGGGAAATCGACACCGCCATCCTATCGCCCGGAACCGAGGAGATCGTCCAGCGGGAGATTCCAATGCGGCGGCTGGGTAAGCCGAATGAAGTGGCGGACTTGCTGTTTTTCCTGTGTTCGAATCAGGCCCTGTATCTCAGCGGGTCCGAAGTTCATATCGACGGCGGGCAACGAGTTTAGGTCTCCCCGCCACCGATCATCGAAACCATGATCGGGGCATCGGCCCACGATCTGGCTGTCTGACCTCTATGGCGGGCAGCAGGGCCTTCCTATCTGTGGCGGATTTGCCTCGCGTATCAACCGCGCGACTGCCGTCGGTGCTGCTGCACTCAGGGATGCGATGCCTACCAGGCCATTGGCGCAGTTGGACACCGGGAATTCCGCCATCCTGCTGGGTTGAGCAGATTCGCTATTGCACATTAAGGACAACACATTCTTTTATCGGCGCAGCCACCGACCGCTGTGAGCCGCCCCGCTTCTATTCGTATTCGTATCGAGGTGTTTGATGCAACCCATCCACGTGATCCGGCGGAGCGTCCTTGGCGCCTTGCTGGGCACCCTCGCTGGCAGTCGCCCCGCCGCTGCAGCCGACTTCACCCTGCTCAACGTCTCCTACGATCCGACCCGAGAACTCTACCGCGAGATGAACCGTGCCTTCATCGCCGCGTGGCAGATGAAGACCGGGCAGCGCGCCACGATCAATCAATCGCATGGCGGCTCCGGCGCCCAGGCGCGTGCCGTACTGGATGGGCTGCAGGCAGATGTAGTGACGCTCGCGCTGGCGGCCGACATCGACGCACTGGCGAGGCGCGGCTTGATCGCGGCCGGCTGGCAAGAACGACTGCCGGCCAATTCATCGCCCTACACAAGCACGATCGTCTTTCTGGTGCGCCAGGGCAACCCGAAGGGCATCCATGACTGGGCCGATCTGGTGAAGCCGGGTGTGACGGTGATCACGCCCAATCCGAAGACCTCGGGCGGTGCACGGTGGAATTTCCTTGCTGCGTTGGCTTGGGCTCGGAGCCAGCCGGGTGCCACCGACGCCTCGGCCGAAGCCTTCATGCGCGCCCTGTTCCATCAGGTGCCCGTGCTGGATACCGGCGCGCGCGGTGCCACCAACAGTTTCGTTCAGCGCGACTTGGGCGACGTATTGCTCGCCTGGGAAAACGAGGCGTGGCTCGCACGCAAAGAATTTGGTGCCAACGACTACGCGATCGTCTATCCGTCGTTGAGCATTCTGGCCGAACCACCGGTAGCCGTGCTGGACAGCGTTGTGGACAGGAAGGGCTCGCGCGCGCTGGCACAAGCCTATCTGGAGTTTCTCTACACGCCCCCGGCGCAGGATATCATAGCGCGCAACTATTACCGCCCAAGCGATCCAGCGGTGGCGAGGCAATACGCCGAGCGCTACCCCACACTGAACCTCGCCACGATCAAGGATTTCGGAGGCTGGGACACGGCCCAGGCGCGGTATTTCGCCGAAGGAGGCCTGTTCGACAGCATCTACACCACCGGAAAATGACCGCGGCGCGACGTTCTGCATTACCGGGCTTCGCTCCGGCCCTGACGGTCACGCTCGGCTGGATGTCGCTGATTGTTCTGGTCCCGCTAGCCTCCTTGGCGCTGCGACCATGGGAACTGGGGCTCGCTGGTGTATGGCACTCGGTGACCGAACCGCGTGTGCTGGCGGCACTGAAATTGAGCTTTGGCGCCGCGGCGCTGGCGGCGGCAGTGAATATGCCGTTCGGCCTTCTGGTCGCCTGGGTCATGGTCCGCTACCGGTTTCCTGGTCGTCGGCTGGCGGATGCCCTGATCGACATGCCGTTGGCGCTGCCCACCGCCGTAGCCGGCATCGCACTCACCGCGCTCTTTTCGCCCAAAGGCTGGATTGGCGCTTGGCTGACGCCGCTCGGCATCAAGGTGGCCTATACCCCGCTGGGTATCATGGTGGCACTGGTGTTCGTCGGTCTCCCCTTCGTCGTGCGAACGCTTGAGCCAGTCCTGATGGACTTGCCGCTGGAGGCCGAGGAGGCCGCGGCGACCCTGGGCGCGACTCGCGCACAGACGCTGCGCCGGGTCGTGCTGCCGGCGCTGGCCCCAGCCCTACTTGCCGGTTTCGCCGCCGCGCTGGCTCGAGGCGTGGGCGAATATGGTTCGGTCATCTTCATCGCAGGCAACATGCCGATGATCAGCGAGATCGCCCCGCTGCTGATCGTGATCAGGTTGGAACAGCTTGACTACGCCGGTGCCGCTGCGCTGGGCCTGATCATGCTGCTGGTATCCTTTGCCATTCTCTTGCTGCTGAATCTCTTGCAAAGGCGCATGGGCGTGCGGCCGCAATGAGCCAGTCTCGGGCCGTTCCGTCTGTCCTACCGATGGCCACCAGAGAGCGTCAGGCAACCCGTCTTATGCTAACTGGCCTCACGATCGTGCTGCTGGTGATATTGCTTCTGTTGCCGTTGGCGGTGATCTTCACCGAGGCTTTGTCGCGTGGCCTCGGCGCCGTCGGCGACGCGTTGACAGAACCGGACTCGCTGGCGTCCATTCAACTGACGCTACTGGTGGCTGCGGTCAGCGTGCCAGTGAACACGATTTGCGGCGTGGCCGCAGCCTGGTGCATCGGCCGTTTTCAGTTCCGCGGCCGTAGCCTGCTACTTACACTGATCGAACTACCGCTATCGGTCTCGCCGGTGATTTCCGGTCTGGTCTGGGTGCTGCTGTTCGGCGCCAATGGCTGGTTTGGCTCGACGCTGGACCGCGTGGGCGTGCGCATCATCTTCGCTGTGCCGGGCCTGATCCTGGCCACCGTCTTGGTGACCTTCCCGTTCGTCGCCCGGACGTTGATCCCCCTGATGCAGCAGCAAGGCGTTGCCGAAGAGGAGGCCGCCATCACCCTCGGCGCCGGTTTTTGGCAGATGTTCTGGCGGGTGACGCTGCCCAATATCCGGTGGGGGTTGCTCTACGGTGTTCTGCTTGGCAACGCTCGCGCCATGGGTGAGTTCGGAGCGGTCGCGGTGGTATCGGGGCACGTGCGTGGGCAGACCATGACCATGCCGCTGCAGGTCGAGGCGCTGTTCAACGACTATGATTGGGTCGGTGCCTTTACCATTGCCGCGTTGCTGTCGCTGCTCGCCCTCGTGACGCTGGCGGTAAAGGTCGCGCTCGAGTGGCGGCTCGGCGAACGGAGTGGAGCGCTGTTGTGACGGTTGAACTACGCGGATTGCGCAAGTCGTTCGGCCGCGTGATGGCTCTCGATGACGTCAGCCTGACGCTCGCAAGCGGAGAATTCATTGCCTTGCTCGGCCCATCGGGCTCGGGCAAGACCACGCTGCTGCGCACGCTCGCCGGGCTGGAATTCGTCGATGCCGGCGACATCGTGATCGACGCGCGATCGATGCTGGATGTGCCTGCCCGCCAGCGTGGGGTCGGGTTCGTATTCCAACATTACGCGCTGTTCCGTCATATGACCGTCGCGCGCAACGTGGCGTTTGGTCTAGAGGTACTGCCCCGGGGGCGTCGTCCGCCATGGGGCGAAATCCGGTCGCGTGCGCGGTCGCTGCTGGAACTGATGGAGATCGGCGATCTTGCTGACCGCCATCCAGATCAGCTTTCCGGAGGTCAGCGGCAGCGCGTGGCGCTTGCCCGAGCTCTGGCCATCGAGCCGAGGCTGCTGCTGCTCGACGAACCATTCGGTGCGCTGGACGCCAAGGTGCGCAAGAACTTGCGAATCTGGCTGCGCCAGTTGCACGACCGCATGGGTCTGACCAGCATCTTTGTCACTCACGACCAGGCGGAAGCAATGGAGATGGCCGATCGCGTCGCTGTGCTGCGTGCAGGCCGTATCGTACAAGTGGATACGCCGGACAAACTCTACTCCGAACCCGCGAGTGCGTTCGTGCATGAGTTCCTGGGTGAGTCCGTACGGCTGGATTGCACCGTGTCCGGCAATTTGGTTCAAATCGAGGGGCTGCAAGATGCGGCGTTTGCTACGGACTGCCCGCCCGGTCCGGCCATCGCGCTGATCCGGCCGCACGAGGTTGCACTGTCCCCGGGACCGGGACCGGCTCGTGTGGAGAGTGTGCGTCTCAATGGGCCGATGTACAGGCTGCGGATCGTCGTTGGTGGCCAGGTGCTGCAAGTCCTGCGGACGGAGGACGCGTGCATACCGGTTGTCGGGGAAACATATAATCTCGATTTGTCACGAGCTCGCATCTACCCACGAAGCAACTGAACCGTGCGCTTCTGTAGCAGCCCGTTAAAGCTTTTCAGCGACATATTCTTGCCCTCTTTCAGATAAGCGCAAGCAGGCGATCGAACTTTGCGGCAATGTTTGTAAGGGGGCGACTATCCTGGTGCGCTTAGTTAGAAACCTACTCGCGTGGTAAACAGCCAAGCGTGGTCGTAGGCCGGTGTGAGAGGCTTGGGTCGGTAGTCTGGCGAGACCGCGACCTGATAGCCGGCTCCGGCAGTGATGTACATGGTGTCGGATAGCCTGAAGCGCCCAAACAGCACGCCAGGCGTCAGAAAGACTTGATTTAACCCGCCGCGTTGGCCGGTTGCGTAATAGGTCCAGTTCACCTCCAGTTCCGGAACTAGTTTCTGTATGCGGTATTGAAAAGCAATATTGGTTTGTATCTGATAGCCGATAATATCCCTGTGCGATGCTGGTATTGGTGTCGAGACAGTAGCTTGGATATCAAAGTTGCCCCACCCCTTGCCGCCCGCCAGTGTAGGTATATACTCCCAGGAGTTATTGGTGAGCCGTTGGATACCTGCCGGAGCCTGTATTTGAAACAGCGCTGTCAACACGTAATTGCCCTCACTTGAGGGGCTGCTCAGCAGGCGCTCCTTGACGCGGAAAAACGGCCAGTCGTTGAACCCCGCCAGAGACTGAATTGCGCCTCGGTTGGTTCGGCCTGTGCCGGCTACACCGGAGCGAATATAATACGGTGGTGGTCCGACCTGGATCTCGGTGGTATCGTTGACGATCAATTCCAGACTTTTGTTTCCATCAAGCACCGTGGTGTTGGTCCCGTTGCCGGAATGCTGTTGGGAAAAGTCGAAACGAACCCGCCGCTCCAGCAGTCCGGTGGTGGTGGTCAGTGGGGTGGACCAATTAGGCTGCGTCGCCCGTGCCGACGCCGCATAAGCATCTAAACTTGCGATGATGGCGTCTAACGTCCCGATGAAGCCTCCGGCCGGAGCTTGGGCTTGTGGCGAAGCCTGGTCGATGGGGGGGCCGGCGGGTCCACTTGGGCCAGAGAAGGCAGCCGAATATCGAGCGCATCTGCAGCCTGCGCGGACGGTTGGGCCGAACCGAGCAGCAGAACGCAGATGACCCAAACGAACCACTTCTGGGGGAGGCGCCTCAGATCAGGTTCGTTTGTCAGAGCAGGGAGCTCTCGCGCCGACAAATACAATCTGATTTGCGGCGCGAGGTGATCATGCGGCCTTGAGGATGTTAATCGCTGTGAGGAAACGGGAAGGGATGGGCAGTCCACGCTGATTGGCGCCATAGAACGAACAGTCGATCGTGCAGAAATCGGGATGAGCGTCGAGCGCATATCTAGTCCTTTTCCTCGGGTGGAGAACTAATGCACGAAGGAGTTTATTTTTCCATATGGAGGCGACAATATAACGATATTTAGTATGTTTATCTAAGAAGTCCTGCCTTTGAAGATTTTCATGGTCTCTCGTGGCTCCGCAGTATTAGGATATCGCTGGCCGCTTTTCCGACCTTGTCGGGAGTCCTGGTCGAGCGGTTCACCAAAGACCGGCATTCCGGCGCTCTCTCGATAGAGCGGCCGGTTTCCCACTGCCCTTAAACTGCCTTAGATAGTGCGTTGCATCATAACCCGCAGCCGGTGATGTCCCGTTCGACATCGAGACAAGAGGATAGCTATGCCAGACGGATCGACAGTTGGACGTTTCGGAAGCGGTCGCGAGGTGCGGCGGATTGAGGATGCGGGTCTGCTGGCCGGCGCTGGACGGTTTACTGACGACTTCTCGCTGCCGGGTCAGACGTATCTGTCGTTCCTGCGCTCCCCGCACGCGCACGCCCGGATCGTCTCTATCGACGCCACTGCGGCTGCCTCGATGCCGGGCGTTCTGGGGGTTCTGACCGGGGCCGATCTGGTCGCCGCCGGGGTTAAGCCGTTGCCGGTCGAGCCGATGTTCCAGCGCCCCGACGGATCGCCGGGAGCCACGCCGCTGCGGCCGGCGCTCGCAGACGGCGTTGTCCGTTTCGTGGGGGAGGCGGTAGTCGCGCTGATCGCCGAGACCGCTGAACAGGCGAAGGATGCCCTGGAAGCCGTTGTCGTCGAGTATGAGGACCTGCCCGTCGTCACCGAACTGACCGAGGCGGCGGCCGAGGGCGCGCCGCTGGTTTGGCCGGCGGCCACCGGAAACATCGCGGCGCAGATGAAGCATGGCGACGCCGCGGCATGTGATGCCGCGTTCGCGGGCGCGGCACATGTGGTCACGCTCGATCTGGTGAACCAGCGTCTGGTGCCGTCGTCGATGGAGCCTCGCTGCGCATTGGCCAGTTACGATGCGGCGACGGGACGCATCACACTGCGTCTGTCCAGCCAGATGCCGTCTGGCGCGCGTGACACGCTGTGCGGGGTGCTGAATTTGCCGGCCGAGAAAGTCCGTGTGGTGGTGGGCGATGTCGGCGGCGGCTTCGGGATGAAGACTGGCTTGTATCCCGAAGATATTGTCGTCGCGAATGCCGCTCGCCAGATCGAACGCCCGGTGAAATGGATACCCACGCGGCTCGACGAGTTCCTGTCGTCGACGCATGGGCGCGATGTGGAATCGCACGCGGAACTCGCGCTGGATGCGGACGGCAAGGTGCTGGGCTACCGCGTCCGCACGCTGGCCAACATGGGTGCATACGGCAGCACTGTCGGGATCATCATCCAATTGATGATCGGGCCGTGGGTGTCGACCAGCATTTACGACATCCGGACGATCGATTTCGATCTGCGGGCAATACTGACCCACACCGCGCCGACCGCGGCCTATCGCGGCGCCGGGCGGCCGGAGGCTATCTACCTCATCGAGCGGCTGTTTGATGCCGCCGCGCACAAGCTGGGGATGGACCCCGCCGAGATCAGGCGCCGGAACCTGATCGCGCCCGGCCAGATGCCTTACACCAATGCGATGGGGCAGGTGTATGATTTAGGGAATTTCGGATCCATTCTTCAGCAGGCGCTGGAGCTTGCCGAATGGAATGACTTTTCCAGCCGGGAGGCGGCGTCGAAGGCGCGCGGAATGCTGCGCGGACGCGGGTTGGCATCGTTCCTGGAATGGACCGGCGGCAACGTGTTCGAAGAGCGTGTGACCGTCGCCGTCTCTGGCGATGGCGAGATCGAGGTCTATGCCTCGACGATGGGGATGGGACAGGGGATCGCAACGTCCTACGCCCAACTGGTCGTTGATGTATTCGGCGTGGAGATCGAGCGCATCCGCATCGTCACGGGCGATACCGATCTTGGGTCGGGGTTTGGCAGCGCGGGCTCGCGCTCGCTGTTCACCGCCGGGTCGGCGATCAATCACGCTTCGGAAATGGCGGTGGCGAATGGGCGCGATCTGGCGGCGGAGGCGCTGGAGGCGTCCGCTGCCGACATCGAGTATGCCGAGGGAATGTTCCGGATCGCCGGGACGGATCGAGCCATCGGCCTGTTCGAGCTGGCCGGCCGCCAGCCGGACCGGCGTATTTATGTCGATGCCACCAGCTCAGTAAGCGGACCAAGCTGGCCAAACGGGGCGCACATCACGGAGGTCGAGGTCGATCCGGAGACCGGGGCAGTGGAGATCATGTCCTATGTCTCGGTCAACGACGTCGGACGCGTGGTCAATCCGATGATCGTGCGCGGACAGTTGGACGGCGGAGCGGTCCAAGGGATCGGCCAGGCGCTCGGCGAACACATGCTCTACGAGCAGGGATCTGGTCAGGTGATCACCGCCAGCATGATGGATTACTTCGTGCCGCGGGCAGACATTATCGGCGAGTTCGTGCATGTGCTGGACCAGTCGGTCCCGTGCCTGAACAATCCGCTGGGTGTCAAAGGTGTCGGTGAGCTGGGAACGATCGGTGCCACGCCGGCAGTGGTCAATGCCGTCGTTGACGCCCTGATCCGCGGCGGCCACGCCAACGGGGCGAGCCGTCTCCAGATGCCGTTGACGCCGGCGAAGGTGTGGGAGGCGCTCGGTGGATAGTGAGGTCTCGCAGCCTGCGTGCTGACGGGGCAACCCTTTTTGGAGTATAAAAGAACTCATGTCAGATGGTCTCTATGAGCGTGACGTCTTGGCTTGGTCGCAGCACCAGGCTGACCTGCTCCGTCGCGTTGGCCGGGGCGAAAGGGTCAACGATGTGGACTGGGTGCAGATCGCCGAGGAGATCGAGGACGTGGGACTGTCCGAACTGCATTCGGTCGAGAGCTTCCTCAACCTGATGATGGTTCACCTTCTGAAGATCCAAGCCTCGCCGGACAGCGGGGCGACTGACCATTGGGGTGCGGAAATCGTGGCCTTCCAAAGGAACGCGAGACGCCGCTTCACGCCGTCGATGCGGCAAGGGATCGACCTTCAGGCACTGTACGGCGATGCGCTTGACCAGTTGCGAGCCGGCAACCGGCGGAGCAATGCCCCACAGCCTTGGGCGGACCTCAATCCATTCACCCTCGACCAGTTGCTGAGCGAGAATGTGGACGATTTGGTGCGGCACTTGCCGGCGGCGGCGCCGTAGCCGAGTTATCCAACTTGGACCGGCACCAGCGTCATCGTGTCATTGCTGAAGATGTCGATGACCTTCACCGCAACCGTATATCGGCTGGCCTTGGGGTAGATGTGCGGCGGCCTGGTCAGCCCCAGGTCGCGGTTCCGACGCGGCCGAAAACTCTGCGTTTCACTCTCGAAGATGTAGCCGCCGGTCCAGCGTTCCTCAAAGGCGGCCACGGCCAGTTCGCGTTGCTGCAACTCTAAGCCAGCCAGGGAGGTGATGCCGCTGACGCCTGATCCGACCGCCATCTTGATGACCTCCAGGGACGTGGCCATCACCGGGCAGGCGTCACCGAGCGCCGCACCCAGGATCCAATTCAAAGGTACTTGCGCTGGGCGCCGCAGCGCCCGATACAGCCGTCCATGAACGAAAGCAGTCTCACTGCGTCGCGGACGGAAACGCCGGCTCCTGAAGCCGGTCCGCGCTACAACTTCGCCGCCGCCGAACCGAAGTGGCAGCAGGCCTGGGCCGAACGCGGATGCTTCCGCGTGGAAGATGTGCCGGAGGACGGCAAGCCGAAATACTATGTCCTGGAGATGTTTCCCTATCCGAGCGGCAAGATCCATATGGGCCATGTGCGCAACTATACGCTGGGAGACGTCGTTGCCCGGTACAAGCGGGCGCGCGGCTTCGCGGTCATGCATCCCATGGGGTGGGACGCATTCGGGCTCCCGGCCGAGAACGCCGCCCGGGAACGCGGAGTGCATCCCGCGAAGTGGACGTTCGAAAATATCGCCAACATGCGCACCGAACTTCAGCGCATGGGCCTGTCGCTGGAATGGGAGCGCGAGTTCGCCACCTGCCAGCCCGAGTACTACCAGCACCAGCAGAAGCTGTTTCTTGATTTCCTCCGCGCCGGATTGGTGGAGCGCAAGGAAAGCTGGGTGAACTGGGACCCGGTCGACGGCACCGTCCTGGCCAATGAGCAGGTCGTTGACGGGAAAGGCTGGCGGTCCGGCGCTCCGGTGGAGAAGAAACAGCTCAGCCAGTGGTTCCTGAGCATTACCAAATACGCCCCGGCATTGCTCGACGCGCTGGACAAGATGGACCGCTGGCCGGAGCGCGTCCGTCTGATGCAGGCAAACTGGATCGGCCGAAGCGAGGGTGCGCGGCTGGCGTTCCCCCTGGTCGACAGCGATGAAACAATCGAGGTCTACACCACGCGCCCCGATACGCTGTTCGGGATGTCGTTCCTGGCCATCGCCCCGGAGCATCCGGTTGCCGCCGCAGCGGCGGCGCGTGATTCGAAAGCGGCGGAGTTCGTGGCCGAGTGCCGCAGCCGTGGCACCTCCGAAGCGACCATCGAGACCGGTGAGAAGCTCGGTTACGATACCGGCCTACGGGTTGCGCACCCGTTCATCGCAGGCGCCACCTACCCCGTCTGGATCGCCAATTTTGTGCTGATGGAATACGGGACCGGCGCGATTTTCGGCTGCCCCGGCCACGACCAGCGCGATATTGAGTTCGCCCGCAAGTATGGGCTGGACGTGACGCCGGTGGTGCTTCCGCCGGGAGCCGACCCGGCAACGTTCGCGTTGCACAAGGAAGCCTATGTAGGGCCGGGCACGATCTTCAACTCTGGCTTCTTAGATGGATTGGACGTTGATGCCGCCAAGCGCGCTGCGATCCAGAAGCTGCAGGAATTGGGTGTCGGGGAGGGGCTGACCAACTGGCGGCTGCGGGACTGGGGCGTATCGCGGCAACGCTACTGGGGCTGCCCGATTCCGATCATCCATTGCGATGCCTGCGGCGTCGTGCCCGTGCCAGACGACCAGTTGCCGGTGCGTTTGCCGGACGACGTGACCTTCGACCGGCCCGGCAATCCCCTGGATCACCATCCGAACTGGAAGCACGTCGAGTGCCCCCAATGCGGCACCCAGGCGCGGCGGGAAACCGACACGTTCGACACATTCGTCGATAGCGCCTGGTATTTTGCCCGCTTTTGCTCGCCCGAAGCGGACGTGCCGTTGGTCAAGGCGGCGGTCGATCATTGGATGCCGGTCGATCAGTATATCGGCGGCATCGAACATGCGATCTTGCACCTGCTCTATTCTCGATTCTTTACTCGGGGCATGAAGGATACCGGTCACGTCTCGGTGGAGGAGCCATTCGCCGGCCTGTTCACGCAAGGCATGGTGAACCACGAAATCGTATCGCGCCGCTGACAACCGCTGGCTCTATCCTGATGAGGTGGAAAAGCGGCCCGACGGCACTGCGGTGCTCCGCGAGACCGGAGAACCGGTGACGATTGGCCGCGTCGAGGCCATGAGCAAATCCAGGCGCAACACCATCGATCCCGGCGCCATCATCGCTCGCTACGGCGCCGATACCGCGCGCTGGTTCATCCTGTCCGATAATCCACCGGAACGGGACATGGAATGGACGGAAGCCGGCGCCGCCGGTGCGTTCCGCTTCACCCAGCGCGTGTTCCGTCTGGCGGAAGCACTGGACGGGGTTCGCGCCGAGATGATGCCCGACCGGTTTGGTCCCGCGGGGCGCACATTGCGCCGGGCCACGCATCGTTGCATCGCGGCGGTCACCGAGGCGCTGGAGGGGTTCGCTTTCAACGTCGCAGTCGCTCGGTTGTATGAATTGGCCAATGCCATCACCGATGCCGAACGCTCCGCTCCGGAAGCGGGCCTCGCCTGGGCTCGACGGGAAGCCGTGGAAATGCTGGCACGCTTGAGCAGCCCGATGATGCCGCATCTGGCCGAGGAGGTTTATGCCCGCCTATTCCCCGACAACGGCCATCTGGTGGTAGAACTCGCATGGCCGGAGGCCGACCCGGCTCTGCTCGTGGCCGAGAGTGTGACGATCGCGGTGCAGGTGATGGGCAAACTGCGTGGCACGATCGAGGTGCCTCCTGATGCCTCGGCGGCTGCCAACGTCGCGGCCGCAAAAGCCGAATCCAACGTCGCGAAGGCGCTGGAGGGCAAGCGCATCGTGAAAGAGATTTACGTGCCCAACCGCATCGTCAACTTCGTGATTGCCGGATGAAGCACCCGCTCAGCCGCCGCACATTGTGCCTCGGTTCGTTGGGCAGCCTCGCGACCATCTTGAGCGGCTGCGGGTTCCAGCCGGTCTATATGCCGACCGCGTCCGGTAAAACCGGCGTCGCGCAACGAGAGCTGGCATCGATCTATGTTGAAATCATTCCCGAACGGCCGGGGCAGGTCCTGCGCCAGGCATTGCAGGAGCGGTTTGGCGATGATTCCGGGACACCTTCCGCCTACAACCTGAGCGTTACTTTCACCGTCTCGGGTCAAGGGATTGCAATCGAGAGCGACAGTATCGCCACAAGGCTCAGACTGATCGGTACCGCCAACTGGAAACTGATCGGTCATGACCCAAAACGGACCGTCTTGGCAGCGGGGAGCGCGCGAGCCATGGACGATGTCAACATCTTCGAGTCGCAGTATTTTGCCGCCGACCTTGAAGTCGAGGCCGAGAATGCGCGTATCGCGGAGAACGTAGCGACCCAGATCGCGACCCAACTCGCTATCTGGTTCCGCCAGCAGGCGGCGAAGCAGACCGGCTGACACCGTTGAAGCTGCCTCCGGCTCGTATCCAGGCCTTTCTACGCGATCCAGGCGACTGCCGGGTTGTGCTGCTGTTCGGCGAAGATGCCGGCATGATCCACGATCGCGCCGAGGCGCTCATCCGCGCCGTGGCCGGCTCCTTGGACGATCCCTTCCTGGTTTCGGAACTGCCGCGCGAGGCGATCAAGCGCTTGCCCGACGAGGCAGCAGGTTTGTCGCTGGTCGGCGGCCGCCGCATCGTGCGCGTGCGCGACGCCACGGATGCGGCGACCGATCCTGTTCAGACATTGCTGAAGACGCGGGCTCCGGCGCTGGTGGTGCTGGAGGGGCCGACAATTCAGTCTCGGTCGAAACTGCGATCGGTGTTGGATGCCGCGGCGGACGGCGTGGCGATCGGCTGTTATCCGGAAGAGGGCCGGGCGCTGGAGGAGACAATTCAGGAGACCCTGCGGGCCAACGGGACTGGCGTCGAGCCGGATGCGCTGTCCTGGCTGTCGCGTCAACTGGGAGCAGACCGCGCCTCGACGCGGGCCGAAATAGAGAAGTTGGCGCTGTACGTGGGTCCGGGAAATCGAGTTGATCTCGAAGCGGCGATGACCTGCGTTGGCGATCTGGCCGGCCTTTCGCTGGATGACGCGCTGTTCGCCGCGACCACCGGCGACGTGGCGACCGCCGACCGGGCGCTGGAAGCGGCGGTTGCCGAGGGCGCCACACCCGTGCAGGTTTTGCGCGCCGCCCTCGGACACTTACAGCGGTTGCACCGGGCAAGGCTCGCAATGCAAGAGCAGGGGCTGACGGCGAGCGATGCAATGAAAGGCCTCCGGCCGCCGGTTTTCTACCAAAAGGTCGGGGCGTTCACCCGCTCGCTCGGGCTATGGCCGTCCGCAACTTTAACCGCGGCGATAGCGGCATTGGCCGAGGCGGAACGAGGCTGCAAACGAACCGGGTGGCCGGATCAGGCTCTGTGCCGGAACGCGGTGCTGACATTGGCAAGGCGCTCGGCAGCGACGTCTCGCTCCATGCGACATTAATCCAAAGACAGACTGTAACGTCTCTATATTAATTCGTTTATCGATAAATGATGCTTTATTTTGCCGGAGTACTGTGCGACAACAACTGCGTGGAGCGCGACGTTGCCTCCCCGCGTCTGGAGCGTTTCATGCCGATCAAACGTCGTTTTGAGCACAACAGCCTGCTGACAAACTTCGCGGCGCCGGTCCCGCCTCTGGGAGATACAGACCGGGCGATCGTGCAACGCGCGATGGCGGAGGTAGCCCCGGATTGGGCTGTCGAGCTGGAAAGTCTCTGCGGCAACGAAACAACTCTGGTCCTGGTGCCGGACGATGGTGACGATCAGTCAGGACCGAGCTTTGTGATCAGTCGGGAGGCGTATGGGCTTCGTGTCGATCAAGTGCATTGGGATGAAGTGACGGAAATCGGCGTGTTTGGCTCGCTGACTGAGGTTGTCGAGGTCCTCTCCCTTCGCCTGGCATTCTGTGTCGACAACACCGTGCCGGCTTCGGCCACGATACACTGAACCTGCCAGCCCCAGCCTCTCGCCGCCCCCGCCGAGAGGATCAACGCAACGCGATAATTGCCCCCGGTAGCGCTCAAACCGCTTCGCCGGCCGCATGCCCACTCGCCGTCGCGAACAGCATCTCCTGTGGCGCACGAGCGTCGCCAACGGCGACGACTGTAATCCCCGCCGCGAGCACCGGTGCGGCGAGGTCATCGTCGGGAATGCGAGGCGTCGCGTAGGTCAGCAGCGCCAGATCCGCAATGACCCGCACATCGCCACTGTAGACGTTGACGATCTCGATCCGCCCCTCCGCGCATGCATCGCTCCAGCGCGGTTCGGACAACGTGATGACTTCGATACGTTGTTCGGCTATTCGACGGAGGATGCCTTGGCGCGTCACCATCTGCACGTCGGTAGCGATCGTATCCCGAGGCGTCACGATCACAACCCGTTCGAAGCGGGCTTGCAACGCCTCGGCGGCGGCGTAGGTCCCCTCGGTATGATCCGCGTCGAACAGCAATGCCGTGCCGGGCTGCCGACCGTGGTGGCGCAGCACCTCCCCCATCACGGCACGTAGGTCTGAGACCCAGCGCTCGGCGTGCAGCGCGGGTGGCAGCCAGTCGGGAGCGATCATCGTGGATCCCGTCGCGAGTATCACGGCCTCGGGCTTCATCGCGATGATCTCCTCCGCGGTCACCTTCCGACCAAGCACGAAGCGCGCGCCGGCCCGCCGCGCCGCCGTGGTTTGATAGTCGTAAATCGAAGACACCGTCTCCCCGCCGGGTAATTTCTCGCGCAGCCAGGCCTTGCCTCCGATCGCCGCAGACGCGCCGAATATCGTGACCTCGTGCCCCCGCGCTGCCGCAACCCAGGCTGCCTCCATGCCGGCAATACCTGCGCCGACCACCACTACGCGCTTCGGCGTGACGGCACGTGCAGGCGAAAAATCGACCTCATCCAGACGGCTGACCCGCGGATTGTTCACACAGGCGATCGGCACATGCATCATGATGATCGCCCCCCAACAGGTGTTGCAGGACAGACAGTAACGAATATCCCAGGAGCGCCCCTCGGCGGCCTTGCGTGGCCAAGCGGGATCGGCGACGAGCGGACGGCCCAGAGCGATCAACGATGCCTCGCCGCGGGCGAGAATACCGTCGGCCTCCGCCGGATCGGTGATGCGGCCAAGCGCCATCAGCGGCACACCGTTCAGCCGATCGCGCAAGGTCTTGATGAACCCCATGTACGGCATGGGCGGCCCGTGCCGATCCGGCGTATGCATCTCCAAGGTTCGCCCGTGCGCGCCGCCCGCGAAACAGACGTAGTCGACGGCCCTCCCTCGGGTCAGAAGATCGCCGATGATGCCGGCCTCGGCCGGACCAACGCCTCCAGGCACCCCGTCGTCGCCAGGAAGCTTCAGACCAACGATGAAATCCTGGCCGCAGGCTGCGCGTAACGCCGCGATCAGTTCGCCAACGATACGCACACGTCCCGCCCAATCGCCGCCATACGCGTCATCGCGCCGGTTGGACTGCGGCGACAGGAACTGGTGAAACAGATGTCCGTGGCCGGCGGAGATTTCCACGCCCGAGAAGCCGCAGTCCTTCAGATGTAAGGCGGACTCAGCGATCTGGTCGATCAGATCGCGAATATCCGCTGGCGTCAGGGCGCGCGGAACCGTCCAGGACAGATCGTCCGGCAACGCAGAGGCGCCGATCGCCTCAGGGTTGCGCCCGGGAAAATGGCGCCCTCGTCCGGCGTCCTGAATTTGTCCGAGCAGCCGGCAATCCTGGCTTTCTACCGCCTCGGCGAAACGTTTCAGACCGTCCTCATCGTCGCGGCGCCAAACCTGGACCCGCGGTAGCCCCGCCTGATGGCGCATCATGCCAAGCGGCTCAGTCACGGTCATGGCGGCGCCACCCGCGGCGCGATTGACGTGATACTGGATCAGCCGCTCCGTCACGCGGCCCGCCGGCGTCGCGAGGAGGCTCATCGACGCGTGCGTGATCCGGTTGCGCAACCGCTTTCCGGCCAGCGTAAACGGCGTGAAAAGAGCGGCGAATTCGGCGGCTTCACGCATCGTCACGGCTCCAGAGATTGGCCAAGGATAGCAGGCCTGGCATTGTGCTTGCAGCTCCCGCTTCCACCGTTACCAGGAAAGCAAACAAGACAATGAGCCAGCCCGCGATTTTGGAAGTTCCCAACGTCATGCTGCAGAAGGGTGGATTTTTGCCAACTGCCCGATTGTCGTACAAGACGCTGGGCGAGTTGAACGCTGATCGATCAAACGCCGTCCTTGTTCCAAGCTGGTACACCGGGACCAACGCTGACACTGAAGCGTTCATGGTCGGAACAAACCGAGCGCTGGATCCCGGCAAGTATTTCATCATCCTGACGGACCTGCTCGGCAACGGCGTGTCGTCCTCGCCAAGCAACACGCCCTCGCCGTTCGAAGGGACCCGCTTCCCGCGGATCACCATCCACGACAACGTTCGCCTGCAGCATCAGCTCATCACTGAGACGCTGGGCATCCAGCGGCTGCGCCTCGTCACCGGGTGGTCGATGGGGGCCTGCCAGACCTACCAGTGGGCAGCACAGTATCCAGATATGGTCCTCAACGCCTGCCCGATCGCCGGTTCGGCTCGGTACCGCGTCGTTCAACAAGGTCTTCCTTATGTCGCTACGCCGAGCGCTGGAGCTCGACCCGGCTTACAGCGAAGGCTACTACACCCGCGCCCCGGTCGCTGGCATCCGCGCCTTCGCCTCGATCTACGCCGGCTGGGGTGTCTCGGAAGCCTTCTTTCGCACCAAGGCTTACCGGATGTTCGACGCGGACAGCCACGAGGCGTTCGTGCAGAACTTCTGGGAGCCGTTTTTCCTCAAGTGCGACGCAAACAATCTGCTGTCACAGTTGTCGACCTGGTTTGACGGCGACATCAGCGCAAATCCAGCCTACAACGGTGACCTCGAGGCCGCATTGCGCGCCATTCGCGCCCGCACGATCATCCTGCCGGTCGACACCGATCGCTACTTCCCACCTGTCGATGCCAAGGAAGAAGCGCACCACATTCCAAATGCTGAATGTCGCGTTGTCGAATCGATATGGGGGCACATGGCGCCGATGAATCCCGGCGACATCCCTATGATCGACGCGGCCTTGCGGGAACTGCTGGAACGTTAGAATTGCTGATCACCGCATCCGTCCCGCGACGTTCCCGCCATCCCCCGGGTCATTGACCGCGGCCCCTCTCGCCACGCCCGGGGGGCGGTATTCAAGGGCGGTATTCCGCTGTCGATGCTCGCCGGCATTCTCCAAAAGGGACGAAGGTGCCCAGATGAAATCCGGCGAGCTGAAGATCACGCCCCTGAAGGCGGTCACCCGGAAGACGACCGGCCATGGTCCGCCCCGGCCGGTGAGGGCAAGGCCTCGAGCTCGAAGCCCGCCGGCTGCTAGTTGAGGTAGGAGTTCCCGTCAGACCCCGTGACTATCCGGAGGTGTGCCGAGTCCGCTAACGCGCCGGGATAAAGCCGCCACCAATCATGTCGAGTTCGCAAGCAGACAGCTCACGCACCTCTTTACTCTCTGCCGCAACCTCAATGCTTACCGTTGATTCTGAGTTCACTTGTGTTACCATAACTTTCCTTCTGATAACTGCTTCGGAAGCGAAGCGGCGCCACTCTATCGCAGAGAACTTCTGGTTTGCTGTGAGCTACTTCATAAGTTTGGTTGCGCCGCAGATCAGCAGTTTTCAAACGCTTGAGCAAAAACCGTTTGCCAATCGTCCCCCGTTCTTATAGAGCTCCACACCGTTTCTTGATCGTCACGACAGACATAATTCAGCGTTCTGCCCTCGCAGCGATGAAAACCTGCAGCGCGTCGTGACCGACCCCGACCACCTCCTCCAGCCGTGCCGAGCTGCGCGCGTCAATGTTCGCTCGGGCGAGGCCAGTTCCTCACTTATCCCCTCATTTCAAATGACCTCGAAAAGTCCGCTGAACGACCGGCATTTTGATACGGTCTCGGCGAAGCGGGCCATAAGGGGGAATAGTCTTTGATCTGGCATGGTTGGGATCAGTTCGTAGAGCATGCAGCCTTGCCTGAACAACGAGTGAGTGCGGATCTTCGACGTGTTGGACTTAAGTAATCGATCCATACCGAGGCTTTCGCCGGCGGCGCCGAGCATTGTGAGCAGCACCATTGCGAATGCGTTGATGAGCAGCAACCGGTCGCGCCGGGTTGGTTCGCCGATGCGCGTGGCACCAAGCCCCATGCCGAACCGCAGATCCTTGGTATCGCGGAAGTTAGGCTCGATGGTCCAACGTTTGGCGTAATAGTTGACCTGCATTGCGGTCGAGGCCTCGGCATTGCTGACCGCAAGACACCAAGGCTCCTTCATGGCTTTTGCGTGGACACAGACCACCGCACCGACCTTATAGGCGTGCGATGCGGTGACCTGCGCACCGCGCAGCTTGCGTGCCCGGCCCGACTTGCCCACCCAGTCGGCGGCCGGACGCGTCTCGCCGTCGGCATCGGTGACGTGAATATTGCCGCGAAATCGGATGACGTAGCCAAATCCCAGATCATCGAGGAACTTGAATAGCTTGTGATCGCCAAAACCGCGATCGGCGAGGACCGTGACGGCACAATCTGGCGGCATAAGTTGCTTCAGTCGCAGCAGGCAGGCGTCCTCAAAATCGTTGCGCTGGTCTGTAAGTTCCTCTTTCCAGACGGTCACCCACAGCAGTGGCGTGGCACGGCCATGTCCGGTCACCAGGTTGAGCGCGAGCGTTGCCTGGCCATCACGGTCGAACTCGGTCCAGTCCACAGCGACAACGATTTCCTTCCGCGTGCCGATCAGATGCGGCACCCAGCGGGCGAAGCTGTCCCAGACATCGATGTTCTGATTGCTGAGCAACCGATCGACCTGTTTGATCGCGTGCTTTGGTCACCAGACCGCGCGCCTGCGCCAGCGCCTGCCCAATCACCGCGACCGCTAGCGACGCGCTGGTCATTACGCCCAACGTGGCCCCGGCCAAGGCATCAACCCGCTTGGCATGAAGGTCATGCTCATACAGGCCTTCGATAAACCCACGAATATCCTTCAGGCGCCCGCCAAGCCAACGCTCCACCTTGCCCATGACACCTTCACCCGCCAGCATTTCAACATGCTGTAGGGAAACGCGCCGGATTTACGCTAGATGTGGACCAGTAAAAATGAGGGGAGTTGTGAGGGCCAGTTCCTATTTCTCAAGTTCCCATATTCAAGTGTGAAGTAGACCACAATCAAATGGAACATGGTGCGATACCATTGGCCCATCTGGTGAACAACCATGCCGACAGGCAGGGTTTTGCCAGATATCACTGAGGAGAAACAGCCATGCCAAAGTCATTGTTTGACTCCCTTGGAGGACACAATCAATCTTCAAGTATTCCCGCCGCTCCGCAGCCGCTGACACTGGAGGAAGTGGAACAGGTCAGTGGGGGTCGTATGAAACTTCCTACCGCCGTCCCAGTCAAAGTATACTACGATGACGGAATCACTCTGGTGACGAGTGACCCGACAAAAAACACGCTTTAGACAAAAAAGCTGAAACTCCGTCAGAGTTACAGGACGGAAAATACCCGAACGTAATCCACTGGGCTACGAGGGTTCGTCAGGTCGGCGAACCCTCGATTTTGCCGTCTGCCGCGATCACGGGCTAATCGCAACGAACTACTTGCGGCCTGTGACCCGCCACCCTCCGACCCATTTACACGGGCGAGCTGACGCGATGATTAACAATGGCGAGCTGATGCCGCAAGCCGGACGATACAGTGAATCTGTACTTCAATCTCTCTTCCGATGTTGGGCCGACGAGCGTGGGCCATGGAACCGTGAGCCCATGTTTCAATACCTCGCCGATCCGTTGCAGCGATCGGTCCCTTCGCGATTTGGACCGTTTTGCCTGAATGAGACACAATGGCAGGTCGATGCTTGCCGCGCCGCCAGCCGCCTCACCGAGGCTATCCATTCTGATCCTGCTCTAGACCATGATCGAACGCCGAAGTTTGGATCAACTCCAAACGATCATGGTCTAAGGCCCGCGGCGTCAGTGCGAAGGTAGATCCCGCAACGCCTGGTCTGCGTCCTTTCGCAGAGCGGCATCCTTAGCCACGTCGCGTGCGTCGGCGAGCCAGGTTCGCGCATCCGTGGCATCGCCCTGGGCCGCCGCGCTGCGCCCGGCCCGCAGATAGAGATCTGCCGCTTCCGGGGCGTTGGGAGTGAATTGAGCGGCCAGCGCCAGTGCGCGCGCCATTCCTCGATAGTCCAGCCGATCCCGCCGCAGATCGGCAGCATGCAGCGCCAAAGCCGCGCTATGCGACAGCCGCGATTGCAGCTCGGCCACGTCAGCCGGATTCGCCGCCGCGGTCAGCGACGCAGCGGCTTTTTCCAATCCAGCCCGGTCATGACGGTCATCGGCGATCAGACCTCGTAGGAACCAGGCGGCATTAGCCAGTGTGGGGTCCTTGCTGGCGGTCAGCTCCGCGGCCACCTGGTCGGACACCGAAAGGTCGTGCAGCCTGAACAGCGCGATCGCCGAAATGAGGTCGAACTGCGGATCAACGATGCCGCGCCGTTTCAGTTCCACCTGCAGCGCCTGGGCGGTTCGCATGGCATCGCGCGGCTGCCCCGCGCGTATCTGAGCCGTTGCCAGGTTGAACCCGGCATCGGCGATTGCGCCGGCATCGTCGCGCGTTCGCGCACGCGCCAGCGCGGCACGATATTCCGCCACCGCCTGTTCCGGTTTATCCAAATTGTAAGCGATATCGCCGGCGTGGTCGAACCGGGCGAGCGTGGCATCCTCCGGAACGGTCTTGGGTTTGGACGAACAACCGGCCAGCAGCATCAGAACGAGGATCCCCCACCTCATGGCCGAACCTCGGCAGGCGACAGACGCCGCGGCTCAGGTGCGGCCGAACCGGACAACGGCCAGGTGTGGCGCAATTGGTCGAGCGCCTTCTCCAGCTGCGCTGCGGCCTCCTGCGACTGCGTCAACAGCGCCGGCAGGCCTGCCGCGGTGGTTCCCAGATCGCGCGTGATGGCAGGGAGTCGCGGCGTCGCACTTGCCAGATCGTGGGTCGCCTTCTGGGTCGATTTAAGCGCGGCGTCGGCGCGATGCAGCAAGGCGGGCACGCCCTCGGGACCGCTGACCGTCGCCGTCACGCCCTTGACGTCCGCCAGCGACGCATTGAGCTGGTCGGTCGCGGCCTTCAGATTGACCAGCGTCTGTGACAACTGATTTGTCAGATCCTCGTTCTTCAGCAATCGACCGATATCGCCGTGTCCCTGGGACAGGCCTTCCGCCGTCTCGGCGAGGACATGAGTGGTCCGGGCAACATCGTCCAGGATCGGAAACACCTTCTGCTTCACCTGGTCGATCATCGCCCCGATATTTTCCGTCGGGTCACGCTCCGTCGCCGCGTCGATCACGGCGTACTCCCAGTCAAGCTGGGCGCCATTGCCGCGCGATATATCGAGAAATGCCGCGCCGGCGACCCCAAACTGCTTTTTCACCACCGCCTTGCTGTCGCGGCGAATAAATCCCGTCGCCTGCTCCTCCAGCTCAGCCTCGGCGTACATGCGTTGACTCGGGTCGACCACGACACGACGAATGGTACCCACTCGCGTGCCCAGCAACTGGATGTCCGCGCCGGCCGACAAGCCCTGGCTGCCGGTCTCGGGTAGCATGATCCGCAACCTCGCAGTCGAGCGGAACCAGTCGCTCAACAGGCCGGCATGCAGCACCGCAACAAAGAACAGACCGATGCTAGCCAGCACCAGCAGGCCGACCCACTCGTCGGAATTTCGTAGGATCCTCATGCCGCCCGCCCCACCAAGCGCATCGGGGCCAGCCCGATATCGCTCAGTCGCAGCCGGTGGGTGGGGCGAACGGACCGGTCACGCATTGCCGGACCCGGCCCTGCCAGCCACATCACCGTCACGCCCTGGCCGCGCGCCTCGGCACCCACCTCGAGAAGCGCCGGGAGCAGATCGTCCTGCTGCGCGGTTCCCGGCAGTTCCAGGATCACCAGCCGTGGCTGGCCGAGAAATGCGCGCACGCAAGCCGCGCGCAGCAGGTCGAGGTCGGTCAAATGACGCGCTGGGCCGGCGGGGAGACCTGGCAGTCCGAAACGCTGGGCCAGCTTGGCACCTTCCGCGCGCAGCGTTGCCTCGGGCCTGAGCGAGTGGTGGAGGCTCGCCAAAAGCAGTCGATTTGCCACGTCCGGGGTATCGGAGTGCAGTGGCAGGTGGAACAGTCGGCCGATCCGGCCGCGCAACGCATCGGCGTGACGCCGAGGCGTGCGGTGCCAGTCGCGGCCCAGGAAGCGAACAGAGCCGGCGGTCAGCGGCGCGAGGCCAGAACAGAGATCGGCGAATGCCGCACCGCGTCGCGATCCCGGGACCTCGACGACGGCGAAATCACCTTCTGACAGTGTTAGATCGAGCGCGGCAAGCGGCATGCGTTCCCCCAAACCACGCGCCGCCTCGAGTGTTAGCGTAGGCGTCACAGGGCGGCACTCAGCAGAAGGGTTACCGCCATGATGCCTGTGACGCCGCGTGTGAAACCGCGCGGCAGCAGGCTGGACGGCGTATCACCCTCCTCGGCGCCCAGTCCGGTGAGACAACTGCTCAACGCCACAACCAATCCGATGAGCAGCAACTTGGCCGGGAAAATCGCCAGATCACGCGCGGTCATTGCCCGCATTACATTGTTCAGGAAGGTGAAGATCGATGTATTCACCGCGCCCGCGACGCGGCCGGTCGCGAAGCCGCTGATCAAAGACAACGTGACGAACACCACGCCCAAGGTGAAAGCACTCAGTGCGAACGATACGGCACGTGGCAGCACCAGATAATCAAAGATGTCGATGCCCTCGGCACGCAGAACGAGGATTTCACCTTGCGCCGTCATCATAGCCAATTCGGCGACAGCCGCGGTGCCGGCGCGACCAAGTAGGATGATACCAACCAGAAGGGGGGTAATTTCGCGGATCAGGACGATGACCAGGATGCGGCCGATTTCCTGCTCCTCCCCGGCGGTTTTCAGCCAGTAGAGCGCTTCGAACACGAGGCCCAGACCGACGATGAACGCTGTTGCGGCGATCGTGCCGAGCGAACCGCCAACCGTTCGCGTGAGGGTGGCGCGGAACCCGGCGCGCACGGAGCGCCGCCAAGTTGCTGGAAGCACTGCCTCTCGCAGCACGCCCCAGAGCAGGGCCGCGAGTTGTAGCATGTAAGACGAACGTCCCTGCACCTCCGCGCCGATGACGCCGAGCATGCTCATGCTCGGCCTGCGAGGACAAAGCTGCGCGCCTCGCCGGTGTGCGGTCGGTAGAACAGGCCGCGGGGGCGAAAGAGGAAACCCTGACGCAGTAGCAGATAGGCCCGTTCGCTGGCCTGGATCGCTTCAGCGGGGGCGGAGGCCGCCAGTGCCTCGGCTCCATGGATCACCTCCCCCCACAGGTTGAAGAGTTCCGGCGGGTCTCCCAACGAAGCGCCGACAACCGGCCCGACATCTAATCCGAGGCCGAACGCGCCTCGCCCGTCGTCGGCGTCGAACAGCGCGGCGCATCGTTCACGCAGCGCGATGGCAGCGTCGGCCAGACGGAGCGCGGCATCCGCCATGCCAGCCGACTGCTCGGTGACATACCCAGCGGCGGCGACGATCGTGGTGCCGAGCATTTTAACGTAAGGGATTGAGTGGGCAGCGGCGACCTCTTGTACGGCACAGACAATCTGGTTTGTTAGCACCGCAGCGGCGGCGCTGCGCAGGATCGGTCCTAGCACAACCGCTTGGGGCAGGAGTTCGCCTGCGGCATCATGTGCTGCCGCTAACGCCGGATCGAGACCAAGTTCGTCCGCCTGCGGTTCGGATCCGGAAACGGCGAAGTTCGCCGGGGCCATGGGTGACGCCGACATTTCCACGGGTGTTGCGAGACCCACCAGCGTGGCACAGGCGCGAGCGAAATCGCGTGCGGCAGGGTCGAGACGCGCGTCCTCCAGCATAACCACACCAATGGTACGTTCTGATTGCTTGATCGGAACGGCAAGGATCCCGGTTGTTCCAAGGGGGGCCATCAACGACCCATGCAGCGCGACGGTCCGCCGGTCACGGCCAGCGTCCGGTGCGTCAACCTCCTCACCTTCCGTCATTGCTTCAAACAGCGCCGGCATCTCCTGTCGCGACAACTGCAGCCCGGCAACGTGACCTCCGGTCGCGGGTTCGAAGCTGTCGTCACAACGCAATATCTGACCGTGGCCGGTCAGCCGCCAAACCCCGGCCCGTCGGGCGCCGGTGGCTTCGGCGAGCGTCTCGGTCAGCGCCTTGGGCGGGGTGCCCGCTGCGTCGAACATTCCGGCCTCGGAGGCCAATCTGGCAAACGCAGCGCTTTGTTGCTGCACCGCCGACGAGCGTTCGGCAACCGCCCGGGCGGCCCGATCGGCGCGCAACCCCTGGCGCACCAACAGCGTCGCCAACCCCACCGCAAGCGCCACCACGATGAGCGACAAATAGGCGGCGCGGCGCGAATTGGCACTCATGAAGCCGCTGAATTCAGCCTCCGGCACGGTGATCAACAAGAGCCAGTCCTGCCCGTTGTTGGCGAGCGGCGTGACGATGGAAATCAAGCGTCGGCCACCGACCTCGATAACGCGGTTGCCTGGGCCCTGCGCACGAAAGTGGTCCCAGGTCGCGACGAGGTCGGGGTCGCCAATCCCCTCGATGTTGGCAGGCGCCAATTGGCCGTCGCGGTTTTGCAGGATGCGCGTCGGATCGGGACCGGCGACCATTTCCCCGTTCTTCGTAACGATGTAGGCGCGTCCGGTCTGTCCGATCGAGAGGCCACCCAGAAAGCGGGAAAGTTCGTCGAGCCGGATGTCCACACCGACCACATCAGGGTTGGCGTCGGGGCCATGGACGGCAGCCGTGACGCCGGGTGCCCGCGCGGAGAAGAAGATATAGACCCCACTCCAAAACACATTATCGGCCGTGCGCGCGCCGGTGAACCAGGGCCGGGTGCGGGGATCGAAATCGTCCTTGGGGTCCTGCCGGCGCGCGGTGACCTTGCCGGCGTGATCGCGCGTGATCCACTCCACGGTTCTGCCGGATGGCTGCATCAGGACGCGCTTGGTTTCGGTGGCGCCACGCGGACCATCGGTGGCCCGGGTGACCAGCATGAAGTTGCCGGCGGCGTCGGCGAACAGGACATTGGCGATCTGCGGTGTGTCCTCCAGTACCGAGGCGGCGAAGACATACGCCTCTTCTGCGCGATCTGTCGGGCCACCGCGGCCAAGCGTGGTGTGGGCGAGCAAAATGGCGTGCGAAGCGGGTTCGAGGTAGGCCGAGACCTGCATCGCGATGCGCTCCTGCGTGCTGCGCAGCAGCGTATTCGACAAGCCGAGGACGCCGGCGCGGTTGGCGTGATCGGCATAGATGGCGATACCAAGCAGGAATCCGATGATCAGGCCAACACCGCCCAGCGGCAGGCCAATATGCAGCAACGTGTTGCGCCGCCGCGCCCGCTCGGCCAGCGGATCGACGTCGATATCGACAATGTCAGCGCGATCTGTCAGAGGGAGCCTCTGCTCAAGTATTTGTTACTGCGTGCCGACTCTGGCACAACAACAAGAAGGCCAATGCCATCAAAAGGTCAATGCAACGCGGCGCGATCCACGGTCGACGTTGAGCATCACCCTGCTCATTACTTTTATTACCAAGTGTTGATTGTCCAACCCACAGATTTCAGCTCTGCTGTTGAAACCGATTCAGATTAGTGCGGCTGGCGTGCAAAATCTCCGCTTGTGACGCGCGGCGAACAGCGCATCTTAGCGGCTCTCGCGCCATCGACCTCAGGCAAGACGGAACAGAGATTAGACATTCCAGTCCAACCTGCGGCGCCACATCGACTTCGGGAGGCGGGACGCTCGTTCCTACGGAAGCTAACCCATCGTTCTGCCAGCCAGTTAACCCTTATTGTCAGTGGCGGTCGCACCGCGTGGGTGCGCCCTTAGCCATCTCGCATCATCGAGGTGGGGCGTAACGGGCGATTTCCCGCTCCCCGTTAACCTCAGATTAATCCTCTTACAGTCTTAGTTGAGCATAGGCCGGATGGCAGTGCTCAACTGAACCCTGGTCGGCACTGGGTTGGCTAACCGCGACAGAGGTAAAGACGTTGTCAAACCCAAGTGTCCCGCGAGCACATGGCGGAGTTGCCTCAGCTATCGCCGCCCTTGTGGCGGTCGGATGGCAAGCGTCACGGGGACCAGCAAAATTGCTTCTACGGCGGTGCGCGTAATGTCGGTCCGGCAACAGATCCTCGTCGCGTGCCTTGGGTTTGTCGCGATCGTCGTGACACTCGGTGGACTGGCCCAACAGCACGCGACCCGGATGGCGGCCCTCGCTGTCGGTATTTATGACAATTCGTTTATCGGGATGTCGTATGTCGCCCAGGCGCGGGAAGCGTTCGTTCACCTGGCAGAGGGAAGTCCCAGCGAAGGCGCCCCCTCGTCCCACCCACCCCGACGCGTCGATGTAGAGAGAGTAGTTGTTCGCCTGGATGTTGCGGTGGAGCGCGCTGCTACGGACCGCACGCGGGAGGCCGGGCGACATACCCGGGCATTGCTGCTTCAATTGGTTGACGCGCCAGCCGAGGAACTCGCGGTCAGAATGGCGCGGGCCGATCAATCAATCACCGATTTGGTCAAAAACTTCTCTGCCGACGGACTAGGAACACGCGATCGCGCAGAAGCTTCGGAAGCAGACAATTTTCGCCAGTTGCTGGTCGAGACCGGGATCGCCATTTGTCTGGCAATGGGCGTGGGACTGTTCTTAGGCCGACATTTGTCACGTCCACTTGTTCAGCTATTTCATTGCATAGAAACCCTTGCGGCTGGCAACCTGGACTATGAGATCGCGCCGGAGTTGGCCCATCGTCGTGACGAGATCGGCGCGGTCGCGGGCGCCACGATCGTGTTCCGTGAAGCGATGCGGCGGAACGCACAGGCTGGCAAAGATCAATTCCGGGCTGCCCTGAGTAACATGTCGCAGGGACTGTGCATGTTCGATTCGGCCGATCGGCTAATCGTTGCCAATTCCCGGATCGCCGAAATGCTTGCCATGCCGGCCGCTCGCTTTGCCACCGGCATGACCCTCGAAAATATCCTGGGGAAGACAAGCGACGTGTCCAGCGCGCGACAGGCAGACATTGATACGATGTACTCCGGCATTCAGCACCTGAGGGCTGCTGGCGTGCCGGCCGACAGCTTCTGCGAATTGACCGATGACCGAACCCTCGCAGCGAACTTCGTCCCGGTTGCGGGCGGCGGATGGCTCGTGACCTTGGAGGATATCACCGCTCGGCGCCTGGCTGAGGCAAAGATCACCTTTATGGCGCGTCATGACGCTCTGACCGGCCTGCCGAACCGTGCTCTGTTTCATGACCGCTTGAAGGAAGCAGTGGCGCGAAGCCGACGGGGCGAGCCTTGTGCGGTTCTTTACCTCGACCTCGATCATTTCAAAGCCGTGAATGATACCCTGGGCCATCCGGTCGGCGACGCGCTTTTGCGCGAAGTCACCGAGCGTCTGGGACAGCAGGTTCGAGAGGTGGATACGATGGCGCGCCTTGGGGGTGATGAGTTCGCCATCATTCAGTCAAAAGTCGACCAACCGGGAGGTGCAACCGCCCTGGCCAAGCGACTGGTTGAAGCGGTCAGTCAACCTTACGATTTTGACGGCAATCAATTTATAATCGGAGCGAGCATCGGAATCGCAATCGTGCCGGGCGACGGTCAGGACCCGGACGAACTTATGAAGAATGCGGATATGGCGCTCTATCGAGCCAAGGGGGACGGACGCGGCCGCTGGCGTTTCTTCGAGCCGGAGATGGATGCGCTGATGCAGGCCCGTCGGAGCTTGGAGATGGACATACGGAGAGCGCTGGCCGCAGATGAATTCGAGCTTTACTACCAACCCCTAATGGCCATCGAGACCCGGACGGTGAGCGGATTCGAAGCGTCGTTGCGATGGCATCATCCTGAAAGGGGAATGGTGCCACCATCCGAGTTCGTGCCGCTTGCCGAGGAGATCGGTGTCATCATACCTCTCGGCAAATGGGTGCTCAATCGGGCCTGTGCCGATGCCGCGACCTGGCCGGGTGGCGCGAAGGTCGCCGTCAACGTCTCGGGCGTGCAATTTAGCTGTCATACACTCGTCGAAGACGTCGCCGCGGCCTTGGCGGCATCAGGCCTGGCACCGAACCGGCTCGAATTGGAGATTACCGAGACGGTCCTGATCACCGACACCGAGGCGGTGCTCACGGTTCTGCGTCAGCTCAGAGATCTCGGTGTTGGTATCGCAATGGACGACTTTGGAACGGGATATTCGTCGCTCAGCTACTTACGGCGTTTTCCCTTCAGCAAGGTCAAGATCGATCAATCGTTCATCCGGGGCGTTGGCACTGACAGGAACTCCGCCGCGATCATCAAAGCGATTACTGATCTTTGCAAAACCCTTGGAATGTCAACCCTCGCCGAGGGGGTGGAGACCGAAGAGCAATTCAGGCAGTTGCAGGACGGAAGCTGCGGTGAAGCGCAAGGATTCCTGTTCAGCGCGCCACGCCCGGCGGCCGAGGTGGCCGCAATGTGCCGAAGGTTGAGCCAGCCGGAATGGGTGGGCGGTATGGCTTAGGTCAGCGTCATTCATTCTGCGGGACTGGTGAGACGACCCCAACGCCAAGTTCGTTGGACCCGGGTCGCGAGCGACGCCAGTGTGACGGGGTGAGCACGTTCATCTCGCCCCGTGGGCGGCGCGGCCACGCGTGGCTGGCAACTGCGCCCACGCAGGCCGGGTAACCGCAAGCATCGCTCGCATAAGCGGCCGGCAGCTTGTAGAGAGGGCGCAACATCTCCCCTACAGCGAATGGCGGACCATGCTTCAGATTGATGACCTCGTGTTCAACGCATGGGGGCGGCGGTTCTTTGACCATGCCAGCGTCTTGGTGCCCTCAAGCGCCAAAGTCGGCCTGGTCGGACGTAACGGCGTCGGCAAAACCACACTGTTCAGGCTGATCCAGGGCGAACTCGCGCCAGATCAGGGCGACTTCCTGCTTCCGCGAGGGGCTCGGGTCGCCAGCGTGGATCAGGAACATCCCGCCACGCCGGTCAGTCTGCTCGATACCATTCTGGCGGCGGACGAGCAGCGGGACACGTTGCAAAAGGAACTAGAGGTCGCCGAACCGGAACGGATCGCCGATATATACGCTCGTCTTGCCGAGATCGACGCAGATCGTGCGCCGGCCCGTGCGAGCGAAATCCTGGCCGGCCTTGGCTTCTCTACCGCCGATCTCTCTCGGCAGATGTCCGAGTTCTCCGGCGGCTGGCGGATGCGCGTGGCGTCGGCGGCGGCACTATTCGCCGAACCCGATCTGCTGTTGTTGGACGAACCGACCAACTACCTCGACCTGGAAGGTGCGCTCTGGCTCGAGGCGCGGCTTCGCAAGTATCCAAACGCGGCGATAATCATCAGCCACGACCGGGAGCTGCTCAATAACTCGGTCGATGCCATTCTGCATCTGCATCAGGGCAAGCTGGAGCTGTATACTGGCGGGTATGACGATTTCGAAAAACGCCGAGCAGAAAAGGCGCGCTTGCTGTCGGCATTCGCGGCGAAGCAGGCGGCAGAGCGAGCACATCTGCAAAGCTTCGTGGATCGATTTCGAGCGAAGGCCAGCAAAGCGGCACAAGCACAGTCACGGATGAAACGACTTGCCAAGATGGAGCCGGTCTCGATGACGATCGAGGAGCGGGTGGCTCCATTCACCCTGCCCTCCCCGACCCGGCCACTGGCGCCGCCGTTAATTCGGTGGGAGGCGGCGTCGGTCGGATACGGCGCGGATCCGGTGCTCCGCGATCTGAACTTACGGTTGGATGTTGATGACCGGATCGGGTTGCTGGGGGTGAACGGTGCCGGCAAATCGACGTTTGCCAAGATGGCGGCGGGTGTACTTGGACTGCTGTCCGGGCATATTCAGCGGGAGCGGCGGATCAAGGTCGGCTGGTTCCATCAACATCAGATAGAGGCGCTCAACCCTGCCGACACGCCGCTGGATATCATTCGCCGTGAGCGGCCGAACGATAGCGAAACGTCTCACCGATCTCGGCTGGCAGGCTTCGGGATTAGTTTCGACAAGCAGTCCACCACCGTAGAAAACCTGTCGGGCGGGGAGCGCGCGCGCTTGCTGCTGAACCTTGTGGCGATGGGTGCGCCACATCTTCTGATCCTGGACGAGCCGACAAACCATCTGGATATCGACAGCCGCCGCGCCTTACTGGACGCGCTGAACGACTACCGTGGAGCAGTGATCCTGATCACCCATGATCGATCGCTGATGGATCTGGTTGCCGACCGGTTGTGGCTGGCGGCTGACGGGAAGGTGGTGCCGTTCGAGGGGGACTTGGACGACTACGCGCGATTGGTTTTGGATCGCGCCAAAGCGGGCAACGCGCCGAACCAATCCCGCGGGAACAAGCTCAAGCGGGCAAAGAAGGCCGCTTAACGCGAGCGCCGACGTTCGCACGCCTCCAAAGGCCATCGACGCACTTCGTCAACAACCCGCGAGGATCAAAGCCGAAGGGTAGTCTTACATTGCCGTGAGGTCTCTAATCCCTCGGTGCATGAAGCGCGGCGGAGACCGCACATCGCGGCGCGAGGGGACGGGTATGGATACGGAGTTCGGACGGCGCGCGCAGATCGCGTTGCCTGAGTTTTTTGACTCGCCGGATGCGCCCAGTGCTGCGCCGGGGCGGGCTCTGGGTTTCGATCGCGGGTCGCTACGCGATCCCCGTCCTCGTGTTCGCTCTCGGCTGAACAAGCTGACTTCCGGGGGTTGTGGACCTCACCTGGTGGGGAAGCCCCGGTCTCGTTGTCCGCCGTTATTCATCATCTCGGCGCAAGGCCTGTTCCCGCAGAGTGGCGGGCTGCGACTGAAGTTCGAAGGCGACCACCATCACCTCGAATGACATGAGGCTTGACGACAATAACCAACCAAGGGGGAAACAAATGCGAAAAATTCTGTTGGCCGCAGCGTTCGCGGCGTTAGTGCCGTTCAGCGGATATGCCCAGACTGATGCTGATTTGGCCCAAGGCGCGCGAAAGGACACCTCGGATGTCCTCAATTATGGCATGGGCTACGACTTGAAGCGGTTTAGTCCGCTCAATCAAATCAACCGTGACACCATCAAGCGATTGGTCCCGGTTTGGAACTACAGCTACGACGACAACAAAAGCGAAGAGTCGCAGCCGCTCATATACAAAGGCGTACTCTACGTTACGACCAATTCGGCGACCATGGCGCTCGACGCGAAGACCGGGCAGCAGCTTTGGAAGTCGAAGATCGAGTATCCGCCCGAGACCCCTCGGATCGTCTGCTGCGGCATCATTAATCGAGGTCTGGCGCTCTACGACGGGAAGATCTTCCGCACCACGCTCGACGCCAACGTCATCGCGCTCGACCAGAAGACCGGCAAGGAACTGTGGCGGTCAAACGTTATCGACTGGAAAGACGGCTATTCCCTGACAGTGGCCCCGCTCGTCGCGGACGGCGTCGTCATTACCGGTATTTCGGGCGCGGAATACGGTATTCGCGGCTTCATCGACGGCTGGGACCCAGGCACTGGCAAACATCTATGGCGGACCTACACGATTGCCGGCCCCGGCGATCCCGAAGCCAAGAGTTGGCCGGGCGACACGTGGCAGCATGGCGGCGGATCGACCTGGATCACAGGGTCGTTCGATCCGGAACTGCACACAGTCTTTTGGGGTACCGGCAACGCCGGATCGTGGAATCCCACCCAACATCCTGGCGACAATCTCTACAGTTGCTCGGTTTTGGCGCTGGATCCCAAAACCGGCAAGATGAAGTGGCATTTTCAGTTCACGCCAAATGATCCGTATGACTACGACAGCGTCGCCGAGATGGTGCTGGCCGATCTGAACGTCGGCGGCAAACCGGTCAAGGCAGTGATGGACGTCAACCGCAACGGCTTCATGTACGTGCTCGACCGCACTGACGGCAAGCTGATCGCCGCCAACCAGTACATCACCAAGCAGACGTGGGCAAAAGGCATTGATGAGAGCGGACGGCCGATCCCCACTGAGGTCACCGACCAGGTTCGACAAGGCAAGGAAGTCGACGTATGGCCGGGAGCGATGGGCGGCAAGAACTGGAGCCCCGTCTCGTTCAATCCGGAAACCGGCCTGATTTATGCGAACACGTTGAATTTCGGCATGCACTACAAGCCGGTCGACGCGCAATTCCGCGCCGGCCTGACCTATTGGGGCGCGGATATCAGTTGGATTTGGCCGGACGGAGCGCGCGGCGGCCTCAAGGCGATTGATCCCCTGACCGGCAAAGCCAAATGGGAAGCGAAATCCGACATCCCCCGCTTCTCCGGCGTGCTGTCGACGGCAGGCGGGGTGGTATTCGCCGGGAAGCTAACTGGCGAACTTGAAGCATTCGACGCCGACAACGGCAACAAGCTGTGGCAGTTCAAGACCGGGTCCGGCATCGAAGGACAGCCTGTCACCTGGGAGCAGGACGGCGTGCAGTATATTGCCGTTTCCAGCGGCATCGGCGGCGTCTATGACCTGTTCTCCGGTGACGAGCGCCTGTCCGCCGTTCCAGCCGGCGGCTCACTCTGGGTATTCGCATTGGCGCCACAGTAACCGCGGGAAGGCGCCTCGAGCGTGGGGCGCCTTTCTGCTTCCCCATCGGAGAATGGAATGAGGTTCGCTGCCTACTCGCTGGTGGGAGTTTTGCTTTGCGCCTACGCACGTTCGGATGGTGCGCCGGAGGCTCCGCCGTCCACGGAGGAGTTCGCCAAGGGTGCGCACCTATTCTCAAGCATCTGTTCGCATTGTCACGGTCCGCAGATGGTTAACCCCGGAACGATCTCGTTTGACCTGCGCAAGTTTCCCCACGACGATCGGACCCGTTTCTTCAATTCCGTGCAGAACGGCAAAAACGCAATGCCGCCCTGGAAGGACATCCTTCACCCCGATGAGATAGAGGCCGTCTGGGCTTACGTTCGCACCGGTGGTGTTGCGCCATGATGAAAACATCGGCGGCTGTGCTTGCGTGCCTTGCGGTCCTGGCCGGCCCCGCATGGTCACAGAACACTACGAACACGGACGAGGCTCCGCTGAGAGTTTGTCTGCAGTCGAATGATCCGCCATTGTCTGTCCGCGGCGGAGATGCCCCCAGCGGGTTCGTCCTTACCCTGTCGCAAGCGATTGCCGAACACTTAGGTCGTAAGCTGCAAGTTCAATGGTTCGTTAGCCGAGACGACCCGGATGCGAATTTAGTTAAAGATGCGAACGCCCTGCTCTCCGACGGCCGATGCCAGCTTCTCGCGGAATATCCGTTATTGGATGAAACGCTTGAGACGCCCCGAGCCGCGACCGTCAAATTGCCGCCGTTCGACGGCGCAACGCCGGACGATCGCCGTCGATGGGTCAAAACGAACGCGTTGGCCGCCACAAAACCCTATCGGCTGGATGCGCTGACGGTCGTACTGTCGGCGCAGCAGGGGAACCGGAATGTCCGGCGCCTCGCCGACCTCGATGGCCTGAAAGTCGCGGTCCAGATCGCGACATTGCCCGACGCCATCGCAATGAGGTATGGCAATGGACAGCTGATCGAGCACGTCCAGCACATGCGGGAGGCTCGGGACGTGTTTCAGGCGCTCCAAGCGAATACCGTCGATGCAGCGTTCATCGATGTTAGGGCGTTTGACGCATGGCGGGGCGCGAACGGGTCCGCCGGGCTCGCGCTTTCGGGCTACATTCACTCACTGGCGTTTAACATGGGTTTCGTCGCGCTGGCCTCGAATATGCCTCTGATCAACCAGGTCGATGCCGTCCTCGCCGATCTCCAGGCGCACGATGCGGTCGCGCCGATGGCGGCCAACGCGGGACTGACATTCATGCCGCCACGAACGCCTGCCGTGCGCCCGAACGTTCCGCCGGCGGCGCTGGAGGGTGACTGACCGACTGGTTGTACAGCGACCGGGAGGCTTTGCTTAGCCCCACTCCACCGGCAATTCGGTCAGCCCGCGCAAGGTAAAGCTTGTCCGCCATTTCGGCCGAACCGGTTGGACCAACCGGAGCGACGGCAACCGGCGAACGAGTGTATCGAACACCACGGCCGCTTCGATGCGAGCGAGCTGGGCACCAAGACAGAAGTGGATACCGCCGCCGAACGATAGCGGCTTCAGATCCTTGCGGGTGATGTCCAGCCGGTCGGGATTGTCGAACATCGCGGGATCGCGGTTTGCGGCGCCGACCAGCGAGACCACGACGTCATTCTCCGCCAGCCCAACACCGCGGAATTCCAGCGATTCGCTGACTGTTCGGCCGACCGCCTGGACCGGCGATTCATAGCGCAAGATTTCCTCGATCGCGTTCGGAATAAGGGCCGGATGGTCCCGCAGCATCGCCCATTGGTCGGGGTGCCGCAGCAGGGCCAGGATGCCGTTGCCGATCAGATTCACGGTCGTCTCGTGACCCGCGGCAAACAGCAGGTTGACATTGGCCCGCAGCTCAGCGGTGCTCAGACGATCCCCGGCCTCCTCCGCCTGCACCAGTAGTGTGATCAGATCGTCCCGTGGCTCCTTACGCCGCTGCTCGAACAGCGCCTCGAAATACACCGCCGATCTTTGCGTCCCAGCATTCGCGGCATCCAGCTCAGCGCGCGTGGGTGGCGTCGGATTGAGCAAGGCGCCGCCGGAACCTGACTGAGCGACGAAATGTGCCCGATCCGCCTCCGGGATACCCATCAGTTCGCAAATCACCAGCATCGGCAGCGGAAACGCGAGGTCACGAATGGCGTCCATCCGGCCGTTGGGCATGACCTTGTCGAGCAAGCGGTCGGTCAAATCCTGGATCTGGTCGCGCAAAGCCTCGATCCGCCGGGCGGTGAATGCCTTGGTCACGAGGCCGCGCAACCGGGTGTGGTCGGGCGGGTCGCGCATCAGCATCATGTGGGACAACTCGACCACCGCCGGTTCATCCATGGCGGTTGGTCCGAAGCGTCGCATCAAGGCATCGGGATTGTCGTAGTCCCGGCCGAACCGCTTGTCTTTCAGCATCAGACTGGTGTCCTCGTAACCGGTTATGAACCACCGGTTCATCGGCGCTTTCCAGATCGGCGCGAGCTCACGCATTCGGTTGAAGACCGGATAAGGATCGGCGAGGAAGGCCGGGTTCCGCACGTCGAATGGCGGCTGAGTTGGGTCGGACATCGAGCGGCCTCCAGTATTTCCCGGGATGGTCGTGTCGCAGGTCGGGCTTTTACGAACCAACCAGGGCAAGCGCCAAATCATGGCGAACCTCTGCACTCCTGTGTCATGCGCACCAACTGCCGGCGTACATCGCCAGAGGCCGCCACCGGTTCGGACCAGGCGAAACGGACCACCCTCTCGCCCGACGCCAGATCGAAGCCGTCCACGTCCGCGGTGACCATCCGCCAATCCCCGAGCGACCCAGCGATCGCGGCCAGCGCGTCTGCATGATCCCGGTTGCAGTGCGACAGAATTCCCTCTTCCGCCGCCAGTATTGCTGCTACGGCATCGCCATCCGGTGTCAGATCCGCCGCCTTCACCCGCGCTGCCTTGGCAAACCCGGCCACCAGCAAACCGCCCGCCGGCTTGATCCGCCACGTCGCGAAATCGCCGAAATCGGCATACAAAGAAGCATAGGGATGCACCGCCAGATACCGCGCCTTCAGCTTCGGATCGCCGACCACCTCAGCCACACCTGTCACCGTCACACGAGGCGTTGTCTGGGGGTTCGCGGTCTCCGCGATCCCGGTTACCATCACCGAACACCGGGGATCGGCAGCAAGATGCCGTGTATGCTCCGAGAGCCGCGAGAGCAGCAGCAGCAATGATCCGTCTGGCATACACGCCGGTGTTACCAGCGAAACGAATGGCTGGCCCTGAGCGTTCGTCGCCAGGCAACCGTCGCGGGCCGCCCGCAGCAACCGCCTCGCCTGCCAACCGGGGCTTTCCGCAACCGACTGAGATGCCATATTTCGTTCACTCCACGTCCGCAATCCGCCCACAATCGTCTGAGATTAGCGCTACATTGGCGAACGGACTCCCAAGGAACACATAATGAAGCAGACCATCGCCCTGGTTGACGACGACCGCAATATCCTCACCAGCGTTTCTATGACCCTCGAGCAGGAAGGTTACACGGTCCGGACTTACACCGACGGTGAAAGCGCCCTTCAGGGGCTAGCCACTCGTCCGGTGGACCTGGCGGTGCTCGACATCAAGATGCCTCGGATGGATGGCATGGAGCTGCTGCAGCGCCTGCGCCAGCGCAGTTCCATGCCGGTCATTTTCCTCACCTCAAAGGATGAGGAGGTCGATGAGCTAATGGGCCTTCGCCTCGGCGCCGACGACTACATCACCAAGCCGTTCAGCCAACGCCTGTTGCTGGAACGAATCCGCGCGCTGTTGCGCCGGAACGAAGCCGGCAAGGCCGAGGGGTCCGGTACCGCGCCCGGCGGCGTCATGACACGCGGCGACCTGGTGCTCGACGAGACCAAACATCAGTGCACCTGGAAGGGTCAGGAAATCCAGCTCACCGTCACCGAATTTCTTCTGGTCAAGGCGCTGGCCGCTCGCCCCGGCATGGTCAAAAGCCGTGACCAGCTCATCGACGCCGCCTACGGGGAAAACATTTACGTCGATGACCGCACCATCGACAGCCACATCAAACGCATACGCAAGAAATTCCGTATCGGCACGGAAGAATTTACCCATATCGAGACACTTTACGGAATTGGCTATCGTTATAAGGAGCAGTGATTGCCCGACGGCGCCATGTTCTCCGGGCTATCGCGGTCAATCGCGCCGATGGCGCGCTTTCGCCAGCGCTGGGTGTCGCCGTTGCTGCGCCGCATTCTGTCGGTCAACGCCTTGCCGTTAGCGCTGCTGGTCGTGGCGCTGTTGTATCTCGACCAATATCAAAACGGTCTGCTGGAGGCTCAGGTCAGCGCGCTGCGGGAACAGGCTCGGGTTTTCGCCGGCGCGTTAGGCGAAAGCGCTGTCCGCACGACCGACCCGGCCAATCCTAAACTGGTCTCAGAGGTCGCTGTCTCCCTGCTTCGTCGCCTGACGGAGCCCACGCCTGACGCGCAGGCACGCCTTTATGCGCCGGACGGCACACTTTTGGCCGATTCCCGCGAGCGCGAGGGTCCGAACGGAGTGGTGACTTCCGAACCGCTTCCGCCACCGCCCGACCACGGGCGGGTGCTGGCAATGATAAGCTGGATTTATGACAGAGTGCTTGGCTTGTTGCCGCATGCCGCTCCGACAACGCTCGTCGATATCACTCCCTCCGCCGGAGGACCTGACTGGCAACCCGATGTGAAGGAAGAGCTCCGCCTCAACAGCGCCGGCAACAGCAACGAAACCGCGCCCTATATCCGTCGAACGCGCGACAACCGTCTGTTGGTCACTGTGGCTGTCCCGGTTGAACGGGACAAGCACACCGTCGGCATTATCTCCCTGACCCGCGAGGCTCGAGAGGTGGACGAAAGCCTGTTTACCGTGCGGATGTCGATCCTGGCGTTGTTTGGTCTGGCTTTGGCCTTGACGGTACTGCTGTCCTGGTATCTGTCGCTAACGATCGCGCGTCCCATCCTGCGCCTGGCCGAGGCTGCGGCCGATATGCGCGAAGGCCGTGGCCGGTCCGGCAGCGTGCCGCCTTCTCTGCTGCGGCGGCGCGACGAGGTCGGTGTGCTGGCGTCCGCCCTCTCCGATTCTTCCGCCGCACTGTGGGCGCGGATGGACGCGACAGAACGATTTGCCGCCGATGTGGCACATGAAATCAAGAACCCGCTATCATCGATTCGTAGCGCGATCGAAACCTTGCGCCGCATCGAGGAACCTGGTCGGCAGCGGCAATTATTGACGATCATCGCCCAGGACGTAGTGCGACTGGATCGGCTGATCAGCGATGTCTCCGACGCTTCTCGGCTGGACGCGGAATTGTCCCGCGTGACCGCGCAACCGGTCGAACTGGTGCCGATCCTACGCATATTGCAGGAACTGGATGAGGCTACGCGTGAAGAGGACACCGATCCGAAGCTAGAATTCGTCGCCCCGCCGAACGGGCTCAAGGTCTGGGCGGTGGAGGACCGGCTGGTGCAAGTGCTGCGCAACCTGATCGCCAACGCGCGTTCTTTCAGTCCTCCTCGCGGCCGCATCGTTGTACGTGTGCGAGAAGTTGGCGCTGTCGCGGAATTATGCGTGGAGGATGACGGGCCCGGAATTCCCGATGCAAGCCTGGAACACATCTTCGACCGGTTCTACTCGGAGCGACCAAGCGGCGAGAGTTTCGGTCAGCATTCCGGTCTGGGCCTTTCAATCAGCCGACAGATTGTCGAGGCGTTGCAGGGACAAATTTCTGCGGAAAACCGCCGGGATGGCACCGGGCGCGTGCTAGGCGCTCGATTTATCGTGCGACTACCGGTCGCCTGAATGTATGCGATCCAGCACGGGCCGAAGGCTTTCAGATCTTGATGGCAGTTCGCGGGGGGTCTAGGCTCGTTCCCGGCCCAGCCCCAGTTAACTTATCGTGCGCTTCAAACAAATGGGCCGGGAATATGCTTTAACTATCCGTCACCCCGCAACCAGCACACTGCACCATGGGAGGCACCCATGCCGTTTGATGGACTTGGATATGTAAGCTCGACTACGACCACGGTCTTGAAGCCTTCGCTCTGGACGCGCCTATCACACCTGATGTTCGGCGCCCCACCCGTTTCGAAGTCAATCCCGTTGCATGCGTTTCAGCCGTTGCCCCCCGGTCAGCCGGACGCTGTGACGCTTCAGGTTCTCACGGTTGGCCGAGCGCTGATCGAGGACCGGAAGGACTGGGTCCAGCGCCGGTACGAAACGCGTGATGGACGGCGCTGCGCCGTTGGCGCCCTGCGTGGAGCCGCACGGCTAATGAACCTGCACGGTCCCCAGACTGGGGCGAATACGATCCTGCTCTCGGTCGCGATGAGCCGAGGCTTTAACGACATCGAGAGCATGAACGACAATTCGAGCCATCGTCAGGTTATTTCGGCATTTGACGAGGCAATCGGGCGGGCACGTCAATACATGCAGTAAACCCAGACCTCTTGACGTCATGGCCCGGAGAAGCTCGGGTCATGCCGCAAAGGGCTTCATCAGCGCGCCTTGGCGCGAGGAGCGCTGGTCATTGCGAGGATCGTCGGCGGCGGGTGCGGGCCACGCAAGCGTTGGATTGACGGGTGGCTCACGCTCCTCGCAATGACAAACGACGGGCGCAATGACAACCGGATCGTGCGACATGAGCCCGGATTCGTAAATCTTAGCCGCTTTCACCCTTATCCATGACGGGACGCCACGCGCGTCCCGCTCGTTTCAGCAATGTGTCGGCCTCAGCCGGGCCATCACTGCCGGAGGCGTAGTTTGGGAACCCTTGCGGCGTCTCGGTTGACCACGTATCCAGCACCTTCCCGACGACCCGCCAAGTTTCCTCGACCATGTCGGCCCGGTTGAAAAGTGTCTGGTCACCTGTCATGACATCGTAGATCAGCGTCTCGTAACCGATATTTGGTTCCTTTGGAAACCAGTCGGCATATTTGAACGTCATTCGCACCGCCGCGAGATCGACGACAGGACCAGGTCGCTTCACCTCGAATTGCAAAGCAATGCCCTCGTCCGGCTGAATTTGCAGCAGTAGCCAATTGGGCGGCGGGGCTGCGACGTTGGTATCTTCGAACGGCGCAAACGGCGCCGGCTTAAAGCGAATGGCGATTTCCGATACACGACGAGACATGTGCTTCCCGGTGCGCAGATAGAAAGGAACGCCGGCCCATCGCCAGTTGTCGATTGCCAGTTGCATCGCGACATAGGTCTCGGTTCCTGAGTCGGGGGCAACGTCCTTTTCCTGCCGGTAGCCGATCACGCCTTGGGCACCGGGACCATATTGGCCGCGGACAGCATTTTCTGGCTCCACTGTGTGCATGGCCGAAAACACGTCGGTTTTACGGCTGCGCACGGCCTGCGCGTCGAAGCCGGCAGGCGGCTCCATTGCCACCATGGCTAGCAACTGAAACACATGGTTCGGGACCATATCCCGCAGGGCGCCGGTTTTTTCATAGAATCGGCCTCGAGATTCGACGCCGACCGTTTCGGCAACGGTAATCTGGATGTGGTCGATGCGGTCTCGATTCCATAACGGTTCAAACATCCCGTTGGCGAAGCGAAGCGACATGATATTTTGCACTGTCTCCTTCCCGAGGAAATGATCGATCCGGTAGATCTGGTGCTCCTCTGCGCAGCGCAGGATCGTGGCGTTCAGCGCCCTGGCGGACTCCTCGTCGTGGCCGAACGGCTTTTCGATCACCACGTGGCGCCAGCGCTCAGGTTTCTTGCCATCCTGATCCCAGTTTTCCTCGAATAACCCTGCCTTGCCGAGGTGAGTGACCACGGGACCGAAAAATCGGTCGGCGGTGGCCAAATAGAACAGACAGTTCCCCTGGGTAGCGGACGCCTGGTCCAGATGCTGCTTCAGTTTTCCATACAGGCCGTCGTCGTTTAGGTCGCCTTTTATATAAGCGATGTGACCGGTCAGACGCTTCCAGGTGTCCTCATCGACTTTGTCGATCCGGCTTTCGCTGGCTGCGTGGCCAACGAAACTCTCCATCATCTTGTGCAGGCTGTCGCGCCACGTGTTGGCATCCAGGTCGGCGAGGTCGACACCGATCAGTTCGAAGTATTCCGGTAACAACCTCGTGGTCGCGAGATTGTATAACGCCGGCACCAGAAGGCGCTTCGTCAGATCACCGGCGGCACCGAAAATGACCATGGCGCACGGGCCTGGCGGGCGAGCGGTGCGCCGCGGCGGAGCGGCCACAACCTGGCCCTGAGGACTTGCTGTGGTCGACTGCGTGATTGGGGTGTCTGACAAGATGAGGTCCGCCTGATTAGGGTTGGCTACACGTTGAGATGGACACGATTATACCATGACGGTTTGCGCTTCTGCCGGAAGGCAGTGGTGCCTTCGATCCCCTCCGACGAGGCGCGCTGCGTCCAGCCCTCGTGTGCGAGCATGGCGATCTGGCGCTCATCCAACAACAGGTTGTTGGCCCCGAGGAAGCTACTTTTGGTAGTTGCGATCGCGGTGGGGCTGCCCAGAAACACTGCGTCGAGAACGCCGGCCAGTTTTTCCTCCATGGCATCCGCAGGCACCACTTCGTGGATCAGGCCGATGCGCTCTGCCTCGCCCGCGTCGAACCGTTCGCCGGTCAGCGCGTATCGGCGTGTATGCCGCAGGCCGATGGTGTTGACCAAATGGGTGGAGATCGGCGTGGGCGCGACCCCGACGCGGATTTCCGTAATCCCGAACTGCGAATCCGGGGTGGCGAAGGCGACGTCGACGCAGCACACGAAGCCAACTCCGCCGCCGAAGCAAGCGCCGTGCACGAGCGCAATCGTCGGCTTGGGGAATTCGTTGAGCAACTGCATCGCTCGGGTGGTCGCGAGTGAGGCGGCGTAGTTCTCCGGTGGCGGACAATGGGCGACCTCGCCAAGCCATCTGATATCGGCGCCGGCTTGAAAGTGCTTGCCGGCGCCACGAACGACGAGACAGCGCACGGCGGGGTCGGCGCGGAGACTGGTCAAACCGTGGATCAACCCGTCAAGCATCGCGGCGTTGTAGGCATTCCCAACCTCCGGGCGATTGAGGATGACGGTCGCGACGCCACGGTCGTCAGTCGAAAACAGCACGGGCAACTGGGGCATCACGGTTCCAGTCTCGGTTCGGCGCGCGCCGAGATTGCAGCACCGGCGGCGGATAGCAAGAGAGCATCCAGCGAGCGAGGAAATTTGGTCAGTCGTCCAAATGGATGTAGTGGTCGGATCCCGACAGAAGCATCCCATGCGGTCGGGTGGATCGGCCCACAAAATCAGAGACTAGGGGTTCAAACCGACGACACTACCCGTCTGATTTGAACCCCTAGCCTACCGAAGCACGTTGGCCTCATATTGCCCGAATACTCTCTCTGCGCATGCAGCCTTCGCCAATAAGGGACGACGCTTGACGAAACTAGCCCTCGGGCCCATCGGCACCTTACACACGCCCTGGCGTACCCTCGACGACTGCCCGCGCAACGGGCGGCAGCCCGATCCCGCGCCCGTCTGCACTGTTAGAATATTGTCCGAATACCTGGCCGGGCTCCAAAGCCTCGACGGATTCTCGCATCTCATCCTGCTCTACTGGCTCAATCAGCCGCATCCGGTCCGGCTGTTATTCACGCCGCCCTTCGACCGACAACCGCACGGAGTGTTCGCCTCGCGCGCTCCGTGGCGGCCCAACCCGATCGGCCTTTCGGTTGTCGCGCTCGATGGGTTCGAACTCTCCGGACGTGCTGAGAGTGCGTTACCTCGACTGCCTTGATGGCACCCCTTTGCTCGACATCAAGCCCTATCTGTCAACCACGGACAGTGAGCCGCATGCCGTGATGGGCTGGCTCGACCAACACGCCACGCGGAACAGGAATACCGGGGTCACCTGAACAGCGCCGCCACTTTGGCGAGCGTCACCCAAATCCCCCAAAGGATTGGAATGCCCACCGCCGCCCAGGCCAGCGACGATGCCAGACTGAGACCGCCCGTCGTGCGTGGGCCACTCGCGGCGGACGGAGCCTGGGTCGCTACACCGACCGTGGCTTGCAAGGCGGTGACATCGGCATCGGACATGTACCACTTATGCGCCACCGGCCTCACCAGCATATTTGCCACCAGACCGATCACCAGCAACCCAGCCAACAAGTACAGCGTGACGTCATAAACCGACGAGCGTGGCACACCGGCTGAAATCGCCGCTTCTCGCATATACGAGACGAGCACAGGACCGATGACTTCCGCGGTGGACCATGCGGTCAGCAGGCGGCCATGGATCGCGCCGACGAATTGCGTGCCGAACATATCCGCCAGATACGCTGGCACGGTCGCAAAGCCGCCGCCGTACATCGACAGAATAACGCAGAAGAAGGCGACGAACAGGACCTTGCTGCCGGCATGAGCCGCCCACGGCGCCAGAGCGTACATCGCGATCCCAAGCAGGAAGAACACGAAATAGGTCGCCTTGCGGCCGATATGGTCGGACAACGAGGCCCAGAAGAAGCGGCCGCCGATGTTGAACAGCGACAGCAGTCCTGCGAATCCCGCAGCAATGGCCGCCACCGCGCCGCGCTGAGAGTCGCTCAGGGCAGTGAACGAAACATCCGGATGACCGAGCAACGATCCGCCGAAGATTTCCTGCAACATTGGCGACGCCATGCTGAGCACCCCGATCCCGGCTGAGACGTTCATGCACAGCACCACCCAGATGCACCAGAATGCCGCTGTCTTGTGGGCATTTTGCAGAGCAACCTGGCCATGGGTGATCATGGCCTTCACATTTGGCGCCGGGCGGGTCCATCCGGCCGGCTGCCAATCCGGCGCCGGCACGCGGTAGCCAAATGCCCCGCCCAGCATGAAAACGAGGTAGACAAGGCCCATCACCACAAATGTCTGCCATACGCCGGGTGATCCCGGCGTTGCGAAATGGGCCATAAGCATCTGCGCCAGAGGTGCGCCAATCATCGCGCCACCGCCGAAACCCATGATTGCCATGCCGGTGGCCATGCCCCGTCGATCCGGAAACCACTTTATCAACGTCGATACGGGAGAAATATAACCAAGTCCCAGGCCGATACCGCCAAGCACACCTGTACCGAGCCAGAGGATCCACAGTTGGTGGGTGACGATGCCGACGGAGCCAAGGAGCAGCCCTCCGGACCAGCAAAGGGCGGCGATCAGGCCCGCCTTGCGAGGGCCAGCCCGTTCCAGCCATCCCCCCCACATGGCGGCCGAGATGCCCAGCACGACAATGAACAGTGTGAATACCCAATTTAGGTCCGCTACGAGCCAGTCGCAGCTCGTCGTGAACAGGGCGTTCATGAGACCGGATCCGGCCGGGCACGCCAGCGGCTTGCTACCACCGATGGCTCGTGAGAGTGGCAGCCAAAAGACGCTGAAGCCATACGCCATGCCGATGCACAGATGGATTGCTAGTGCAGCAGGCGGCACCAACCAACGATTGTATCCAGGAGGCGCAATGATACGGCTACGATCCAATAATCCCGCAGCATTCCCCGAGCCGCCGACGCGGGTTGTTGCAGTGCTCATTTCACGTCGTCTCCCCAATAACGTCTTCTTGCTTGAGTCGTAGGCAGTATCAGGCTGGCGAAGCCCTCCCTATTCTATCAATCGCCTGCCGTACCAGCGGATCGAGTTCTATACTTCCCTCCGCAAGTTGTGCAACTATGGCCTTGCGCATCCTCGGGTCCCAGAACTTGCGGATGTGCTCCTCGATTTCGGCAACGGCGGTATCGGGACTTTGCGACTGAAAGAAACGACCAATCTGGTTGGCCATGTAGGCTAGTTTATCATGCGACATAGCGGGCCATTAGCGGGCTGATTCTGTCAAGGTGGGTGAAGACTTCAAATCCATCTGCACGCGCAACTCCGATCAATGTGATGCCGGCGCCGTTGGCTACCTCGATCGCCAGCGACGTTGGGGCCGAAATGGCCACGATCACCGGGGCGCCTAGTGTCGCCGCCTTCTGCACCATTTCAACCGACACACGGCTGGATAACAGCAGCAGTCCGTCAGATGCCCGCACGCCCGCACGCAGCAGGGTGCCGGAGAGCTTGTCCAGGGCGTTATGTCGGCCGACATCCTCTCGCAACGCGAGCAGTCGATTTTCGGGCGTCCAGAATGCGGCGGCGTGAACCGCATGGGTCGCCGCATTCAGCGTTTGCGCCGCCGGCATCGCCCGCATCGCTTCCTGGATCATCGCAGGGGGATAGCTGCGGCCCCAGGACACGGGGGGCGCGGGACGCACCGCCGCCGCAAGACTGTCCAGGCCACAGAGCCCACAGCCACTCGGGCCGGCCAGCCGACGCTGACGCTTGGTCAGGGCCTCCAGCCGGTCGGTGGCAAGGTCCATGCGGCACTCGATCCCGTCAGGCACCTCGACGATGTCCAGGGCCAGGATGTCGGAGGCTTGGTCAATGATGCCCTCGGATAGACTGAAGCCGAAAGCGAAGTCTTCCAGATCACCCGGCGAGGCCAACATCACCGCGTGGGTTGTTCGGTTGTAAGTCAGGGCGATGGGGGTTTCCCGCGGCACGACGCGCACCCCATCGGCAGCGGCATCGCCACTCCACGCAATCCGAGCGGCCGGGACACTCGGGTCAGGCACGCTCGCCCTCCCCCGTCATCGCCCCGCCCGGCCAGGAAAGGACGAAAATGGCCACCAAAATACAGCAGCCTCACTCACCGGCTGGCACCGCCTCGATCCGGCGGTTCTCCTCGGTCAGAGCCTGATACCCGACCTGCCACTCCGAGGGTCCGTTGGAAGGCGAGACCTGGACCGCCGTCACCTTGTATTCCGGACAGTTCGTCGCCCAATCGGAATACTCTGTCGTGACCACGTTAGCCTGAGTGACCGGATGATGGAACGTTGTGTAGACAACGCCCGGCGCCACCCGTTCGGTCACCGCCGCTCTAAGCGTCGTCTCCCCGGCCCGACTGCGCAGCCGCACCCAGTCGCGGTCCTTCACGCCACGCTCCTCGGCGTCATGCGGATGGATCTCCAGCACATCCTCCGTATGCCACACGACATTCGCCGTTCGCCGCGTCTGGGCACCGACGTTGTATTGCGAAAGAATGCGCCCCGTCGTTAGCAGCAGCGGAAAGCGTGGCCCGACCTTCTCGTCTGTTGCGACATACTCGGTGATGACGAAGTTGCCCTTGCCACGCACGAACCCCTTCATGTGCATGATCGGCGTGCCGTCGGGGGCAGCATCGTTGCACGGCCACTGCACCGATTCCCGATCCAGCTTCTCGTAGGAAACGCCGGCGAAACCAGGCGTGGTACGAGCGACTTCCGCCATGATCTCCGACGGATCATTGTAGTTCATCTTGTAGCCCATGGCGTTCGAGATCGCCTGGGTGACCTCCCAGTCGCCCAGCCCGGCGCGCGGCGCCATCACTTTGCGAACCCGGTTCACCCGGCGTTCGGCATTGATGAAAGTGCCGTCCTTTTCGAGGAAGGTCGCGCCCGGCAGGAAGACATGCGCATAGTTCGCGGTTTCGTTCAGAAACAGGTCGTGGACAACGACGCATTCCATCGCAGTCAGTCCGGCGGTGACATGCTTGGTATCCGGATCAGACTGAGCAATGTCCTCACCTTGGACATACAACCCCAGGAACGTACCCTCGACCGCTGCGTCCAACATGTTCGGAATGCGCAGCCCAGGTTCCGGGTCGAGCTTCACGCCCCACTCATTTTCGTAAATCGCCCGCGCCGCTGGCTGGGAGATATGACGATAGCCTGGCAATTCATGCGGGAAGCTGCCCATATCGCAGCTTCCCTGAACGTTGTTCTGCCCGCGCAGCGGATTAACCCCGACGCCGCGGCGGCCGATATTGCCGGTCGCCATCGCCAGGTTGGCGATCGCCATCACCGCCGTGCTGCCCTGGCTGTGCTCGGTCACGCCCAGACCGTAATAGATCGCGCCATTGCCGCCGGTCGCGAATAGCCTCGCCGCACCGCGCACCAGTGCGGCCGGCACGCCGGTGGTGGCTTCCAGCGCCTCAGGGCTGTTCCTTGGTTCAGCCACGAAGGCCGCCCAGTCCTCGAACGCCGCGGCATCGCAGCGCTCGGTGACAAACGACTGCGCGACCAGCCGTTCGGTCACGATCACATGCGCCAGGGCGGTCAGCATCGCCACATTGGTCCCCGGCCGCAAAGCCAGGTGGTAGGACGCTTCCACGTGAGGCATCCGCACCATATCAATTCGCCGCGGATCGATGACAATCAGCTTCGCACCCTGCCGCAGCCGCTTCTTCATCCGGGACGCAAACACCGGGTGCCCGTCGGTCGGATTGGCGCCGATCACGATCATCACGTCGGACTCTTCGACGCTGTCGAAATCCTGCGTCCCTGCCGAGGTGCCGAAGGTCTTGCCCAGCCCATATCCGGTCGGCGAATGGCACACCCGAGCGCACGTGTCGGTGTTGTTGTTGCCGAAGGCCGTGCGGGTCAGTTTTTGCACCAAATAGGCTTCCTCGGCGGTGCAGCGCGATGAAGTTATCACCCCGACCGCGTCCTTGCCCGCCTTCGCCTGGATACGCTTGAATTCCGAGGCAACCCGCTCGATCGCCACGTCCCAACTGACTTCCCGCCAGGGATCGGAGATTTTCTCGCGGATCATCGGCTTCAGGATGCGGTCGCGATGCTGCGCGTATCCCCAGGCGAAGCGGCCCTTGACGCAAGAGTGCCCATGATTCGCCTTGCCGTCCTTCCACGGCACCATGCGCACCACTTGATCGCCCCGCATCTCCGCCTTGAAGTTGCACCCGACCCCGCAGTAGGCGCAGGTCGTGACAACGGAGTGCTCCGGCTGGCCCATCTCCACGACGGATTTTTCCATCAACGTCGCGGTGGGGCAGGCCTGCACGCACGCTCCGCAGGAGACGCATTCGCTGGTCAGGAATGGCTCATCCATGCCCGCCGAAACCTTGGACGCGAACCCGCGCCCCTGAATGGTCAGCGCGTAGGTGCCCTGTACTTCCTCGCAGGCCCGCACGCAGCGCGAGCAGACAATGCACTTCGACGGATCGAAATTGAAATACGGGTTCGACCCGTCGACCGGCGCGGACAGATGATTCGCGCCCTCATACCCATAGCGCACGTCGCGCAGCCCAACCTCCCCAGCCGCCGTCTGCAATTCACAATTGCCGTTGGCGGAGCAGGTCAGGCAGTCCAGCGGATGATCGGAGATGTACAGCTCCATCACCCCCCGCCGCAGCGTCCGAAGATTGTCGCTGACAGTATGCACTTTCATGCCCGGCCTTACCGGGGTCGTACAGGAGGCCGGCGTGCCGCCGCGCCCCTCGATCTCGACCAGACACAGGCGGCAACTCCCGAAGCTGTCCAGCATATCCGTGGCACACAGCCTGGGGACCTTGATGCCCGCTTCCATCGAGGCGCGCATGATGGAGGTGCCCTCAGGCACCGTCACATCGCGGCCGTCAATCGTCAGGGTCACCGTAGCCCTAACGGACATCGGGGCTGCTGGTGTACCGTAGTCGATCTCCTGCACCATAGACATCGGCGGAGCTCTCCTTCTATTCGGCAGCTAAACGCTGGCCGCGACTAAAATCTTCCGGGAAAAAATTCATCGCACTAAGCACCGGGTAGGGGATGAACCCTCCCAGAGCACATAACGATCCAAACTTCATTGTGTGGCAAAGATCGCGCAATAAAGCCAGGTTGGCGTCGACATTGTGCCCTGCCAGGATTTTGTCCACGGTTTCCAGCCCGCGCACCGAACCGATCCGGCACGGGGTACATTTGCCGCAGGATTCCACCCCGCAGAACTCCATGGCGAAGCGCGCCTGCTGCGCCATGTCGACGGTGTCGTCGAACACCACAATACCGCCATGGCCGATCAGCCCGTCCTTGGCCGCGAACGCCTCATAATCGAACGGCGTGTCGAACAGCGATGGCGGAAAATAGGCACCCAGCGGGCCACCGACCTGCACTGCGCGCACCGGACGGCCGGACAACGTGCCGCCGCCGATATCATTCACGAGTTCGCCGAGGGTCACGCCAAATCCGGCCTCGAACAGGCCGCCGTAGCGGATATTGCCGGCCAACTGGATCGGCATCGTCCCCCGCGAACGGCCCATACCCAGCACCTGATAGGCCTCAGCCCCATCGCGAAGGACAACCGGAACCGTCGCCAGCGTGACCAGGTTGTTGATCACTGTCGGCATGCCGAACAGGCCCTTGTGCGCCGGCAACGGAGGCTTGGCTCGCACCTGTCCCCGGCGCCCTTCCAGGCTTTCCAGCAGCGCGGTTTCCTCGCCGCAGACATAGGCTCCCGCGCCGACGCGCTGCTCGATATCGAACGCGCCGTCCAGGAGGCCGGCCCCCCGAGCAATCGCCAGCGCCTGGTCGAACATGGCGATGCCGTGCGGATATTCCGAGCGGGTGTAGACGTAGCCCTTGCTGGCACCAATCGCGAGGCCCGCGATCGCCATTCCCTCAATCAATCCGAACGGGTCGCCTTCCAGCAGCATGCGGTCGGCGTAGGTGCCGGAATCGCCCTCATCTGCGTTGCAAACGACATACTTGCGGTCGCCCTTGGCCTCCGCGGTGGTCTTCCACTTGATGCCGGTGGGAAAGCCCGCGCCACCACGGCCGCGCAAGCCGGACGCCAGGACCATCTCGATAATCGCCGCGGGACCGACGGCACGAGCTTTCTCGAGCCCCGCCAATCCGCCATGCGCCCGATAGTCGTCCAGGGACAGCGGATCGACCACACCGCAGCGGGAGAATGTCAGCCGGGTCTGACGCGCAAGGAACGGGATCGTTTCCGGGGCTCCCAGGCGCAGCCGTTGCGCCGCGCCCGTTAGCAGCCCGTCCGCCACCAGGCCGGGAGCGTCGGACACCTCGACCGGGCCGTAGGCGATGCGGCCCTTCGGTGTCTCGATCTCAATCATCGGCTCCAGCCAGAATAGCCCGCGGGACCCGGTCCGCACGACATTCGCATGATCCGCCAGCGCCGTCGCAACGGCATCGGCGCCAACCGCCAACGCAGCCGCGTCGCGCGGAACAAACACCCGGGTCAAGACAGCGTCTCCAGCATCCGATCGATCCTGGCTTCATTGAGCCGCCCGATCGGTTGCCCGTCAACAAGAGCAGCCGGACCGGTGGCACAGAGGCCGAGACAGAACACCGGCTCCAGCGTCACCCCCCCATCGGGCGTGGTCTGATGCCAATCGACACCCAACGCCCGGCGGAGATGCGCACCCGCGGCCTCGGCGCCCACCGATTGACAGGCCTCTGCCCGGCATACGTGCAGCGTGTGCCGTCCGGGCGGTATCCGCCGGAAATCATGATAAAACGTCACAATCCCATGAACTTCCGCGCGGGTGAGGTTCAAGGCTGCTGCAACGAGCGGCTCCGCCTCCAGGGGAACGCAGCCGAATACCGCCTGGAGCGCGTGCAGGATCGGCAGAGCCGCGCCTTCCATGCTCAGGTGGGCGCTGATTATCGCCTCAGCGCGGACTCCATTCCATTGCTCGTAGCTGGCCACCGGTCCTCCCAAAAGAGTATCATTTGGTATACCACAGAATAGAAGCGGCCGCCGAAATGCAAGAAAGCAGAACTGTCCGTTGATGGTTAAATTTCTATCGATAGGCCGGTTCGTCCCGCTTCTCGATGATCATCAGCGCGCTGCGCAGCCGCATGATCCCTCCGCGGGTTTGACCGTGATCGCACATCCGCTGGCCTTCGGCGGTCAGCTCGCTGGCGTCGCGCGGGATCGGAGCGATCGCCAGCCGTACCAATTCGCCGATCCGGTTGAGTAATTTATGGCAGTATTCCGGCGTGTCGGTGGTTATTTCCATCGGACTCGTCTGAACCAGGCTGACCTGCGCGGAAACCGAAGCGCCTAAAATCAGGAGCCAAGCAACCACTGGGAGGCAGAGGCCGGCCAAAGTGAGTGAGCGCGCTCGAGACATCTGTCGGTGTTTGCCACATCAGGTATCTCGTTGTCCTGTTTCGAAAGTGACAAAGCGGTTAGTCTAAAACTGCGCTGACAGGAGCGGGACGAACTTCGGTCGCCTCGGGGAGCGGCAGCGAGAGGATCGCCCGCAGGCCGGGTCGATTATCTTCCAGCCGCAGCGTGCCCCCGTGCAGATGCGCGACCGCAAGGACCAGGGACAGCCCCAATCCAGACCCAGGCGTGCTGCGCGCCAACTCGCCGCGATAAAAACGATCGGTTGCCTTCGCTCGGTCAGCCAGGGGGATACCGGGCCCCTGGTCTTCGACCGTGACGAGCACCGTTGCGGTGACCAGGGCGGTTAGCCGCACCGTACCGCCATCTGGGGAGAACTTTACCGCATTGTCGACCAGATTGGCGATCGCCTGATGGACCATCGCCCTGTCGCCGTAGGCCGGCACCGCTTCAGGCGTCTCAAGTCGAAGGACGATGCCTCGCTCCTCGGCCACCGCGCCATATAGTTCGGCGACCTCACGCAACAGCGGGGTGAGGTCGAGCCGAGCGAACAAGGATCGGCGCGACCCAGCTTCGATCTCGGCAATCCGCAATAGCGCCTGGAACACCCCGACAATGCCGTCGAGGTCGAGCGTGGCGCGCTCGATCGCAGCGCGCAGGTCGTCCGCGCCCTCGGCGTGCAGCGCGGCGTCCTCAAGCCGCGCGCGAGCTCGGGTAATCGGGGTGCGCAGGTCATGCGCGATGGCGTTCGAAACCTGGCGCACGCCGTCCATCAGGCGGCCGATACGGTCCAGCATGTCGTTGATGACCTCTGCGACCTGATCGAATTCGTCGCCGTGGCCGGTCAGCTTGACGCGTTGAGCGAAATCGCCGCTGGCGATGGCGATGGAGGTCGCGGAGATGTTGGCCAGTGTGCGCCGGAATAGGCTGCGGATCACCAAGGCGCCAACCGTCGCCATCAGAATCACGACGACGGCCGCCCACAGCAGCGCATCGGTTAGCATCTTGCGCAGTTGCGCCCGTACCTGGACGTCGCGGCCAATCAGCAGGTGGAAGCCTTCGGGCAAGTCATAGCGCTGGACAGTCGCCAACGACTTTATACCCGCGCGCATGATCGGCAGTTCATAGGCCTGGTTCGGCGTGGTCACTGACGACGGCCAACTCGCCAGGTTACCCGCGATGCGCTTCATCGACGGGTCGACCAGCAGATAAATCGCATCGTCGTCGATGTTCTGCGCCAGGCGTTCCTCGATTGTGACGACCAGCGCTGGCAGCCGACCGTCGGCCCAACGTTCGGAAAGACCTTGGGCGTCGGCATTGATCGCGGCTTCGGTCTGCCGATCCAGCAGACCGGCGGTCGCCCACCACAAGAATATCGCGAGCGCTGTGGCACTCACGGCCAGCAAGAGTGCGTAGACTGCCCCGAAGCGGAAACCGGCGGACCGGAAGAGGCCGCGGTCGATCATGGTTGGGCCGTTCCTTCACCCACCGCGTCTCGGCCGGAGGCTGAACGGCCTGAAGCGAAATGCCTGCAACCAATAGCGGGGAAATCACTTCCAGATGCCCTTGTCGTCAAAAGCCTAACAGTCGCAGGTTTCCTTTCGACAATTCGCTCATTCCAGCCGCGGCCCGTGGCCCAGCTTAATTGATCTTCCCCCGGCCGGCAGGGAGGCACCATCTCTGCCACCACCGCCTCCTATTGACCGACCGATTACTACGGCTGTTCTGCTCGTAACATGTAGCCGGCGTTACGTACGGTGTGGATCAGCCCGGTCGCGAACGGCTTGTCAACCTTTTGCCGCAAGCGGGACACGTGCACGTCGATCACGTTGGTCTGTGGATCAAAATGATAATCCCACACCCCCTCCAGCAGCATGGTGCGGGTCACGACCTGTCCTGCATGGCGCATCAGGTACTCCAAAAGCCGAAACTCCCGCGGCTGCAGATCGACCTTCTGTCCGGCGCGCTTTACCTGGCGCGACAATAAATCCAGTTCGAGGTCCTCAACGACCAACTTCGTGACGGGACCTTCGCCCTTGCCCCGGCGGTTCAGCGCTTCGACCCTGGCCAGCAACTCGGCGAAGGCGAAGGGCTTTGTCAGGTAGTCGTCGCTGCCCGCCTTCAGGCCTTTGACGCGATCATCGACCTCAGCCAGGGCGGAGAGGATAAGCACGGGCACGGAGTTCTTTTGTCCCCGCAGCGTCTCAAGAATTTTCAGGCCGTCGATTCCGCCCGGAAGCATCCGATCGAGGATCACCGCGTCGAACGTTTCGCTCGCCGCCATGAATAGACCGTCACGGCCATTGTCCACGTGCTCCACCACGTGGCCGGCCTCGCGCAACCCGCGAACGACGAATGCGGCGACGTCTTTGTCATCCTCGACCAGCAGGATGCGCATGTTGCTCTCCTCTTTCTAACCCGCTGTCTGTTCAGCCGGCCGGCGGCCGACATTCACTGAGATCTCCATCTCCCGCCCCTGGCGGCGGACCGTCACGCGAACGGCGTCCCCCGGCGGAACAGCAGCCACGGCGCGGATCAGCCCGCGCGAACTCTCGATGCGGTCGCCATTGATCGCCACGACCACGTCACCGGCCCGTATACCCGATTTCGCCGCCGGCCCATTTCGGTCCACGCTGGCGACGGTGACGCCGCCATCGCGGTCATCCACCGCCACACCCAGCCATCCCCGCTCGATCGACCCCTTGCTGAGAAGCTGAAGCACGATACGATTGACCGCCTCGCTGGGGATGGCGAAGCCAATGCCCACCGACGCGCCAGTGGGCGATACAATCACCGAACTCACGCCGATAACCTGCCCGTCCATATTAAACACCGGGCCGCCGGAGTTCCCCGGATTGATCGGCGCATCCAGTTGCAGGAAGTTGTCAAACGGCCCGGACCCCAGGTCGCGTCCCTCGGCCGAAATGATACCGACGGACACCGATCCACCCAGTCCAAACGGATTACCGGCCGCCAGGATCCAGTCGCCGACTTCGGCCTTGCGCGAATCGCCCCACGGAACGCTGGGCAACGCCTCATTGCTCTTTACCCTGATCACCGCAACATCGGTCAACTCGTCGCGGCCGATGACGGTGGCGGGAAGCTGGCGGCCATCGGTCAGGGAGACGGTGATCTTGTCGGCGTGGTCAACCACGTGGTTGTTGGTGACGATGATGCCGGAGGGATCGATAATGAAACCAGATCCAGCGCCGGCCACTTGCTCATGGCGATTACCGAAACGCCGGCGGAACTCCCGGCCAAGGGGCGTGTCGCGCAATTCCGGGGGCAATTCGCTGAGCATGTCACCGCCCGAGACGGTTTCCGTGACCGCTATATTCACCACGGCCGGCAGCACCTTCTTGACCAGCGGCGACAGGCTCTCCGGCGCGGCTCGCGCACTGGCAGGCTCCGGCGCGCAGGCTCCGGCTAGAAGCGCAAGGCCTAGAACCAGATTCTGGGAGAGCTGCCGCAATGTCAGAGGCGTCAGCCGGATCGGCGATGGGGCGGCTGGCATGATGAGGACCGATTCTCCAACAAGTCGACGCAGATCAATAGTCAGATGGCACGGGACGAACGCTGTAACAAGAAACCCCAGGAGCAGTTTGTTGATCAGTTTTCGGAGGGACGTGCGCCGTCTTCCGGCCAACGATGCTTCGGATAGCGTCCTCGCATGTCACGGCGCGCGTCAGCCCAGGCTCCTTTCCAGAAGGCGCCGAGGTCCGCCGTCACTGCGATCGGCCGTCCGGCGGGAGACAAAAGCGCGAGGCGGAGGGGAATACGTCCGCCCGCCACTCTGGGCGTTGTAGCCAGGCCATAGAACGCCTGCGCCTTGGCCGCGGCCAGCGGCGGCGCTTCGGTATAGTCAATCCTTGCTTGCCCAGTAGGGAGGTTCAGATGGGACGGCAGCTCCTTATCCAGGTGGGATGCCAATTCCCAAGTCAGCCGGCCACGCAGGATCGCGAATAGATCGAGCTTCTGGAGATCAGCGAGCCGCGTGATGCCGCCGATGTGCGGCGGGAGCCAGTCTTCGATCGAGGTAATCAGGGCAGCATCAGTGAGATCCGGCCAGCCACCGTCGGGTTCGATCCCCCGCATCAGCGCCACCCGGGCCTGGAGTTGCCGGGCCGCCTCGGTCCACGGCAGCGGACGTAAGTCCTGCGTAGCAACGGCGTTTGCCAGCCTCTCGGCGAGGTTAGCGGGGTCGCTCGGTTCGGTACGATCTGACAGGATCAGCGCGCCCAGGCGGCGCCTCCGGCGTGCAAGCACCGTGCCGCCGACCGGGTCGAAGCCGACCTCAACCTGTTCGGTGACCCGAGCGGCGAGAGATGGCGGCAAGGCATCAGGATCAAGCAGGGCAGCCAGCCGGATACGTGACGCCGTCTTCAGTTCCAGGGACGCGGCAACCAGCAGGCCGGCTTTCGAGAGCGGATCGGTGACAGGCAAGCGCGCACTGCCGCCGCCGGAGAGACGGAACGAGCCAGGTTCCCCGCGCCGCTGGGCGATGCGGTCCGGGAAGGCGGCAGCTAGAAGCGGGCCAGGCTCGCCGGCCGCTTCAATGTCGTTAGGGATGCGCATGCGCCGGCGATATTGGCCGGCGGTCTGACGGATGCGGTGCAAGGCGCCCCGATCGGCGTTGGGATCGCCGTGTGCAATCGCCGCCAGACGGGTCACGATATCGGCGGCGTCTTGGTTGCGCAATGGGTCGCGCTCCTCCAGCAGCGCGGCAAGGACGGCAGCGAGCGCGCCCTGTTCATCTGTGTCGGCAGCCAGCATCATCGCTGCCAACCGGGGATGTCCGCCAATCCGAGCCATTTCGCGGCCGATGGCGGTGATGCTGTTTTGGGGGTCAAGCGCGCCTAGTTCTTGCAGCAGCGTGACGGCAGCGGCGAGCGCCCCAGCCGGTGGCTTGTCCTGAAACGGCAAATCGCTCGGCGGCGTCCCCCAGGCGGCGCATTCCAGCGCTAGGCCGGACAATTCTGCTTCCAGAATTTCTGGACGGTCGAAGGCGGGCAAACCCCGGTGCAACGCCGGCGACCAAAGGCGGATCGCAATGCCAGGAGCCTCGCGGCCGGCGCGGCCGGTTCGTTGGTCGGCGGCGGCACGCGAGATGCGGATAGTGCTCAACCGGGTCAAGCCGGTCGCCGTGTCGAGGCGCGGAGTCCTGCGCCAGCCACCGTCTACCACGATACGGACGCCCGGGACGGTCAACGATGTCTCGGCGATGGAGGTGGCCAGGACAATACGGCGCGTCTCCGCCGGCTGCAGCGCAAGGTCCTGCTCGGACGGCGGAAGATCGCCATGCAGCGGCAGGACAAGCGCGCCGCAGCCCTCGAGCGCGGACTGGGTGCGGCGGATTTCCGCCATGCCGGGGAGGAAAGCGAGGATGTCGCCGTCATGCTTCGTCAACACTGTTCTGATGGCGCGGGCGACGGCGTCCGGCAGGTCGCGGATATGGGCAATGTCGCGCGGTTGATGGTCGACCGCGACCGGGAACATCCGGCCGGCGCTTTCGATCACCTCCGCATCCATCAGCCCGGACAGGCGCGCACCATCGGCGGTAGCCGACATCGCCAGCAGGCGCAGATCCGGCCGCAGCATGCGTTGCAAATCGAGGCATAGCGCCAGGCCGAGATCCGACTCGAGGGATCGCTCATGAATTTCGTCGAGGATCACCGCCGCGACCCCGTCCAGCCCGGGATCGGACTGTAACCGGCGGAGCAGTAGCCCCTCGGTAATAACCTCGATGCGGGTCTCCGCCGATCCAGCGCCGTCGAGGCGGGTTCGGTAGCCGATGGTGCGCCCGACCGGCTCACCAAACAGGAATGCCATCCGCGAAGCCGCTGCTCGGGTCGCGAGCCGCCGCGGTTCCAACATCAGTATCCGGCCATCGCCCCGCCAGGGAGTGTCGAGCAGCGCAAGCGGGACATGCGTCGTCTTGCCGGCGCCGGGCGGCGCGACAACAATGGCGTTGCGGCCGGCGGCCAAGGTGGCTTGCAACGCGGGGATCGCGTCAGCGATTGGAAGCTTTGGATCAGTCACGGTCGGGGGTTGATAACTCGGCCGGGCGCCTAGGGCTATGGTTCTCCTGACGCCTTCGATCAGCCGACCCTAAAGGGAGGCGGCTAGGATCCCGGGGCCCGGGATCCCCTACCCTATTGGAATGGCAGATAGCGCACGCTGAACAGCAGCATATTCTCGTTTGCGGACGGATACGCCGTGGTACCCTTCGCCCCGAGGCCCGAGTACGCAAAGCGGTCCACCCATTCATACTGCAACCCGATCTGCGCGGTGCCGTAAGCAGACTTGATAACCCTCCACCACGCACCGATCGTCGCTTCGACGATAGACGAGGTAACGGCGCCGCATGATCCAAGCTCAACCGAGCAGCCAGCAAGGTTGGTAAGGGGGTTGCCGTAGCCAGCGACGGTCCTCCCGGTCCCATAGGGCTTGCTGCCCACGCCCTCAGCACCACCGTACGCATAGATATCGACGGTCGGGATCGGGTGACCAACAAATCCGCCCATAATGGAATAATTGGACAGCGGCTTGATCGCTCCGGTCGCCCCAAACGTAGCGTCGGGGAGTTGCGACGTGCCGTAGCGACCCACGCCCTGACCGATTAGGCCGCTGACCTGAAAGTCCAGCATCTTCGGGATTATCGGCAAGATCATGCCGCCCCCGATCCCCTGGCCTGTAGTATTATGGTTGATGCCGGTTCCGGCAGCAGCGAAGGCGGTGCGGCCGTCAATGAAGCGAAGCAGACCATACAGCTCGTAATGGCCAAAACCCGGATCTGCCGCGATCTTCGCGATAATATCAGGTGCACTGTTATTGCTGTACGCCTGGAGGGAATTGACGTTCGCCCCACCGCATTGAGTGTTTTCGAGTGTGCCGCCGCCAGTCGCGGTCGAGGGCTGGACAGCAGGGTTGGCAAAGCAGTTGGTGGCACTAGTGAAGAGCGTCTGCGGCTCCTCAATCGAAAGTCCGGCCCAGAATATGTGGTTGGCGAAATCCTTGACGACCCGCAATTGAGCCTGACGCTCCCAGTTGAAGCCCACGACGTATTGCGCATCGATCGTCAGCGGCACGTTCTCCTGCCGTGGCACCAGGCCGATCTTGTACATCGTTGCCAGGCTCCAGGCTTGGCCACCGAGGATGTGCAGTCCCCAGTCCGTGTTATCGTAGTTCCCCCAGAACTGCCGCAGCCGCAGCGTATAGCTATTGCTCTGATTCGAGTTGGATGAGGAACCAGCGCTCAGAAAATCGGTCTCCAGGTAGCCGGTCAGTTTCTGTGCGTCGTCGATCTGTCCTTCCGTCATCAGCGAGAAACGGCTCTGCTGGGCGGTCTCACGGTATTCCGGGATATGGTAGTTGGAACTGTTGGGGAACGGGATACTGTTAAAACTGGTGTCGATGCTGGAGGCGAGGTTGCGCGACCTGTAGATACCTTCGACCGCCGCGAACCCGCCTAGCGTGACGGTCAAGGGGCCGGCGCGGAACTGACCCGGGGGCATCGGCGGTGCGGGAGGCGGCGCGGTTGCGGCCACTTGAGCGGCCTGCGACGATGCCGCCGCGGCTTGGCCCTGCGCTGCCGCGGCTTGGCCCTGCGCTGCCGCGGCCTGGTCCTGGGCCTGCTTGGCCTGCTGCTGTGCCGCCTTAACAGCACGATCACGCGCCGCCAGGTCCGACTTCATCTGATTGAGTTGGTTCTGTAGCTGCTTGATCTGCTGTTGAATGGTCTGAATTTGTGCGTCGGTTTGTGCAACGGCGGGATGGCAGAGCGTGAAGGCACCGAGGGCGGTGGCGCATAGGAGTGAGTAAGTTAAACGTTTGATCCTGTTCATCGATTCCCTCAGGCCAGTAGCGATCACCAATTCGGCCCACGGAACCTAGGACATGCTCCGCCGTGAGGTCGGCGGCGGTTTGATGACAATATTCCAAAATTTTTGAAGTTTCTGGACGCGTGATGAAAGTACCACACAGGCGGCATCCGCCCGTGCGGATGGCGCTCACGGCCCAGCGGCGCCATATTGCCTGGCAATATTGCCCAGGCCAGCCATGAGTTTCCGCTCCCTTTATCGTCACGGCTTCGCCCGTGTCGCCGCCTGCACCACGCGCACTGCGTTGGCCGATCCATCGACGAATGCGAAATCAATTCTACGCATGGCCCAAGATTGCGACCGCCAGTCAGTGGCGGTGGCGGTATTCCCGGAGCTCGGCATTTCCGGCTACGCGATCAGCGACCTGTTGCAGCAGACAACCCTGTTGGACGCGGTGGAAGCCGCGATCGAGACGATCATCGCTGACTCCGCCGAGCTGATGCCGTTGCTACTGGTGGGGGCGCCTCTGCGGCACCTCGGTGCACTGTATAACTGCGCCCTAGCCATCCATCGCGGCGCATTGCTTGGCGTCGTCCCGAAAATCCACCTGCCGAATTACCGGGAGTTTTACGAACCCCGCCATTTCGTCAGCGGCGACGGTACCGACGGAGGTTCCATAACCATCCGCGGTCGCACCGCGCCGTTTGGCACCGACCTGCTGTGGGAAGCCTCCGACCTCCGCGGCCTGATCGTCCACGCGGAAATCTGCGAGGACGTCTGGGTTCCCAACCCACCGAGCGGAGAGGCTGCCGTGGCGGGGGCGACAGTTCTGGCGAATTTGTCAGCGAGTAATATCACCATAGGCAAGGCGGAGACCCGCCGTCTGCTGTGCCGGTCGCAGTCCGCGCGGTGCCTGGCCGCGTATCTCTATGCCGCGGCCGGGGCCGGCAAATCGACCACCGACCTCGCCTGGGACGGTCAGGCCTCGGTGTTCGAGAACGGCAACACTTTGGCCGAGACCGAACGGTTTCCCGTGGTGGACCAGGCGGCGATCGCCGATATCGACCTCGATATGCTGGCACAGGAACGCTTGCAGATGGGGTCGTTCGATACCAACCGCCGCCGCCACGCGCGCCCATTCCGGCGTATCGGCTTCACGGTCTCACCACCTACCGGGGACGTCGGGTTCCATCGCCGGATCGAGCGCTTTCCCTTCGTCCCGGCGGACGTCGCTCGGCTGGAGCAAGACTGCTACGAGGCTTACAACATCCAGGTCTCCGGGTTGGCGCAGCGGCTTCGAGCCACCGGATTGACTAAGGTAGTGATTGGGATTTCCGGCGGGTTGAACTCCACCCAGGCGCTGTTGGTCTGTGCCCAGGCGTTCGATCTGCTCGGTCTGCCGCGCGAGGGCATTTTGGCGTATACCATGCCGGGGTTCGCGACCTCGGGTCACACCAAGTCCAATGCCTGGGCGCTGATGAGATCGCTAGGCGCGACGGCGAGCGAACTCGATATCAAACCTGCAGCAAGCCAAATGCTGTCCGATATTGGGCATCCCTACGCGACCGGTGGGTCAGTCTACGACATCACGTTCGAGAACGTACAGGCAGGCCTGCGCACTGACTACCTGTTCCGGTTGGCAAACCACCTCGGTGGCATCGTCATCGGGACCGGCGATCTTTCTGAGCTGGCGCTGGGCTGGTGCACCTACGGCGTAGGCGACCAGATGGCGCACTACAACGTCAATGCCGGCGTTCCGAAGACGCTAATCCAGCACCTGATCCGCTGGATCATCGGAACGAAACAATTCCCTGAAGATGTGTTGGCGACGCTGGACGCAATTCTTGCCACGGAAATTTCGCCCGAACTCGTCCCGGTCGCGGAGGGCGAAATCCCACAGAGCACGGAGGCCAAGATTGGCCCTTACGCCCTGCAGGATTTCACCCTGTTCCACATTCTTCGATATGGATTTGTACCTTCGAAAATCGCCTTCATGGCCCTGCACACTTGGGAAGATCCGACGCGAGGCGATTGGCCACCGCATTTTCACGCGGACCGCCGCGTAGGCTACGATCTGCGGCAGATCCGCCACTGGATGGGGGTCTTTCTTACGCGATTCTTCGCTTTCAGTCAGTTCAAGCGCAGCGCGATGCCGAACGGCCCGAAAGTTTCGGCCGGCGGGTCTCTCTCGCCACGTGGTGACTGGCGAGCGCCGTCCGATGGCAATGCTGCCGCGTGGCTAGCGGAGCTTGAACGGAACGTTCCGGCGGAATAAGTGCCGCACTATATTCTCCTCGTTCTGGCCGGTCTGCTGGCCGGCACGATGAACGCGGTCGCCGGTGGCGGCTCATTCGTTTCCTTTCCCGTGATGGTTCTGGCCGGATTGCCGCCGATCACCGCCAACGCGACCAGCACGGTGGCACTGTTTCCGGGCACCATCGCCAGCACTTGGGCCTATCGGGACGATCTGCGTGGCGTTGGCGGAGTCGGCCTGAATGTGCTGCTGCCGATCGGTCTGGCGGGCGGTCTTGTCGGCGCGATCATGCTACTCGTTACCCCAGGGGCGGCGTTCGATCTGGTCATCCCATGGTTGCTGCTGCTGGCGACGTTGACCTTCGCCGGCGGGCGGCACCTCGGTGACTGGCTGCGCCGTTACGTCCGGATCGGGCTTCCGGCCTTCCTGGTAATCCAGTTCGTCCTGTCGATCTATGGCGGCTATTTCGGCGGCGCGATTGGGCTGATGATGATGGCGGTTTGGACGCTGATCGACGCGTCCGAGTTGAAGGCAATGGCGGCGACCCGCACCGCCCTGGTGAGCACCGCCAATGGGGCCGCAGTGGTTTGCTTCGTGGCGGCTGGTGCGATCCGATGGCCGGAGATGCTCGCGATGATGGTTTCGGCCATCGTTGGCGGCTACTATGGCGCCCGGTTTGCCCGTCACTTGCCCGCGGCTGTACTTCGCTGGTTCGTGGTGGCGCTCAGTGCGACAGTGACGGTCGCATTCTTCCTGCGGCGGTATTAGGTCAAAGGACGTCTCGACACGGCGAAGAAGGGCGTGGAAATCGATTTCCACGCCAAGTCGGTCGGTCGCTGGAGGACGGTGACATCAGCAACCCGCTGACCAACCTTATGTTTCATCGGTTAACTCCACCGGCGCGACCGTTATAACGCGCCCTTCCGGCCGCCAGGGCGCGTCAAAGCCCCTTGCGGCCTGTGTTGCTTGAGATGGCTGTATCTGAAAGTTTGGTCCTATGTTCGCTGTCATCCGCACAGGCGGGAAACAGTATCGCGTCACCCCCAACGCGGTTCTGAAGGTCGAGAAATTGGACGCCGAAGCCGGCGGCACCATCACCTTTACCGACGTGCTGGCGGTGGGCGTCGACGGCAACCTGACCCTGGGTTCGCCGATCGTTTCCGACGCTTCCGTCACCGCGACCGTTATTGCGCAGGACCGCCTCGACAAGGTCATCATCTTCAAGAAGCGCCGCAGGCAGAACAGCCGCCGCCGCAACGGCCATCGACAGCACGTCACCGTATTGCGTATCGGCGGCATCAACGCCAACGGACAGACCTATACCGTCGCTGCCAAAGCCCAAACTGCGACAGCGGCGACCCCTGTTGCGGCACCGACACCCCAGGACGTCACCTCCGAAGGCCCAGAAGAGGTCCAGGCTGACACCGTTCCGCCGGCCGCCCTGGACGCCGCCGAATCTCTGGCAATCGTTTCTGGCGAGGCCCCTGAAGCCGTCGAAGAAACTCAAGAAACGAAGGAGTAAACCACCATGGCACATAAGAAGGCAGGTGGCTCGTCACGCAACGGTCGCGATACTGAAGGCCGGCGCCTGGGCATCAAAAAATTCGGCGGCGAGGCCGTCGTCGCGGGCAACATTCTGGTTCGTCAACGAGGCACTAAGTGGTATCCGGGGAACAACGTCGGCCTGGGCCGTGACCACACGATCTTCGCCCTGGTAGACGGCAAGGTGAAATTCACCCGTAAGTCTGAGGGCAAGGTGCACATCTCCGTGGAACCCCACGCTGCGTCGCAGCCGACGGCTCTCGCAGCCGAGTAACACCGACCCCGCTTTTTACGCGTGAACGAGGGCCGGTGCATCGCCGGCCCTCGTTCTGTTTGGTACCATGCCATGAAATTCCTCGACCAGACCAAGATCTATCTGCGCTCCGGCGACGGCGGCGACGGTGTGGTCGCATTTCGGCGGGAGAAGTCATCGAGTTCGGGGGCCCGGACGGCGGGAACGGAGGCAAAGGCGGCGATATCATCTTCGTCGCGGAACATAATCTCAATACCTTAATCGATTTTCGCTATACTCAGCATTTCCGGGCGCCGAAGGGCGGCAACGGATCAGGATCGGATCGTACCGGCGCGGGCGCGCGGGACGTTGTCGTAACCGTCCCGGTTGGCACCCAGATCTTCGCCAACGATCAGGAAATCATGCTCGCCGACCTCGACATCGCCGGCAAACGCGTGATTTTATTGCGCGGTGGTGATGGCGG
>CAVYXX010000121.1:0-38997 GCA_963772355.1 uncultured Alphaproteobacteria bacterium
ACGCGGCCTCTCGACCTTGTAGCAACGCCGGCGAAGGCGCGGCTTGCATTGGACTAGCGGAGCATCGAGCTTGGTGCATGCTCTGCGGCGCGTCAAAAAAACGAGCGGCTCCTACTTGTCGTAGCCGACGCCGCACATTTGATTGGCCACCTTGGTGAAAAAGGTCACCTTGTCCACCGGCACGTGGGAAGCCGGTTCCGGCCACATATACTTGATCGCCTTGATCTCGCCTTCTCGCGCGATCGCCATCATCTCCTGGCCGAACGCAACGCCATCAATATCGTACAGGTCTTTGATGTTACGGCCAATCTGCTTGGGATCGACATGCGCGTCGACTGTGCCGTCGGACCTAGCGCAAAAGACGTAAAGGTCATGGTCACGAAACCCAGCCGCGCCAGACCTGAAATCCGCCAGCGCCTGAGGTTCGTTGGCTTTTACTGCGGCGACAGCGCGCTCCAGCATTGCCCTGGCCGCCTGTGGCGTCCCTTTGCCCGCCGAATTTGTGTCCGCTGCCGCGGCCGTTGTGGCCGCCAGCAGTAAGCCCGCGAAAATGCCGACCGCCATGCGTGATAGGCTCATTGTTGCCTCCATTCCGCCGTCGCATCGACGTAGAACCAGTCTGACCTCACATCTTAGATGCGCTCTCAATCCTGTCTGATCGCCATGGTGCGATGGTTTCGATGTTCCGCCAGGGATCAAGTTCTCTAGAAGATCAACCAACGAACACATACAGCGCATTGTTGTCGCTTGCCGCGCGGCCGAAGCCGTCGTAGTTACTCGTGCCGCCGTTGAATTGTGTATACATTGTGTATTGCACACCGAGCTTCAGGTTGATCCATATGCCGAAGCGAGAGTCGGCTTTGCCGAAGGGCACGTAGTCGGCCTCGAAGATGAACGCGTTGCTGTTGGGCTTGCCGTTGGCGCTCCCGGTCAGTGGCGCGGGCGCGTAGAGCACCGGATCGGCGGTGCCCCAGGTCTTTTGCCAGGCGACCGTCGCCCCGTAGGTCTGCTGGTAGTAATAGGTGGCGTTCACGCGAAGCTGGTTCAGAGTATTTCCGGCTTGGCTCGCCGCTCCGGTGGTGAACGAGCTGGAGAGGCTCTGTTCCTCGTGGTCGATGATCCCAAGGACAGAGACGATATTCGTTCCGTCTCCAGTCCATTGATAGCCACCATCGACCGCGTAGTCGTTATAGACGTCCTGACCCGCCGAACCATTGCTGGCGAAGGTCGAGACGGCGGGATTGATGTTGGAATGCAGGAAAATACCGCCCACATGCGCGGATTGCCCGTTCCAGTTCCACTCATAGGCGGCGCGCACGTAGGGTGCGGGGTTCGCCGCAGCGCCCGGCCCATATCCATTGCCGGTATAGCTCAGAAGACTGGGACCATAAGTATTGTACAGTCCCGCCTCGAGATACAGGGAGCGATCGTACCAGGCATAGACTGTCGCGCCGATCGAGTTGCCGATCAGGCCGCCGGCCAGCAACGGCTGTGCCGTAGGCGTCGGCACGAGTGCGGAGGCCACAAAGGGATAGCCCCACGCATAGGTCGAATTGAACGGATCCTGCACCGTCGGGCCGTTGTTGATGTCCAGCCCGAGTCGCACTTCGGTGTTGTCAAAATCAAACGGCGAGGTAAGGCGCAAGTCGGTGTTGTCGAGCTTGAATGAACTGGTGATGCCATTAAACGTGCCCTGAACGAACGCGCCCGCGTAGTCGGTGATGCGGCCTCCGGCGAACACGCTGATCTGGTCCATGGCGAAGTTGCCGTTGGCCCCATAATTATTCGCCGCGGGCGCGCCCTGCCCCTTGGTTGTGTTGCTGTAGGAGCCGAGCAGCATCAGCGACAAGGGAATGGGGGTGCCTTCGTCGCCACCGGTCTGCGTATAGCCACCAATCTTGAACGCCCGTCCGAACGCCGTCAGTTGCGGTCCATAGGCGCCGATATGGCATGCGGTGCAAGGCTGACCTGTCTGCTGGGCGTAATTCGGAACCGCCTGGGCGAGCGCCGGAAACAACAACCCAAGAACCGCCGCCACGATTACCCTTTTCAGTTGCGCCGTTCTGTTGCGAGCCATCATTCCCCCAAAGGAGCTCTCCGCCTCTGCTCGTTCGGCGCAGGGTGGATTTCACCGCTTCAATGCAAACTGGCCAGGTAGGCGATCAGGTTGGCTCGCTTGTCGGCGTCCTTCAGGCCGCCATAGGTCATGATCGTATGCGGCACCATGGCGCTCGGATTGGTCAGGTAGCGATCGAGCGTCGCTTGATCCCAGGTCAGCCCAGAGTTCTTGTTGGCGGGCGAGTATTGAAAATTGGCCACCTGCCCGGCCGGTCGGCCAACGATCCCGGCCAAACTCGGCCCGATCTGATTGCGGCCCGCCTGCACCGAATGGCAGATGCCACATTGCGACTTGAAAACTGCCTCACCCGCGGCTGCGTCGGCTGCCTGGGCGCCCCCCGCTACCGTGTTAGCCAGAAGCGCGGCGGAGACGGTGAGCAGGAACTGTCTGCTGTTCATGTTAGCGCTCCCCCGGGGTGTGGAGATTTAGTCTCCGATCCATCGGGCGCATGATGACGATTTCGGCCAAGTTTCCATTGATCTGGATCAATCTTCACTAATCGAACTAGTACGGCCTTTCCAAGGACCGACTCGTATCACAAGGGCTCTCCGATCTTGTAGGTCCACGCTGGCCATGCCGGATCATTCCGGCGGTCATTCCGGGAGCACGCCAGGCCACGGTCCCCCGGCCGGTTTTGTCTACGACCGCACCGCGCCGCCCGGCACTCGCATTCGCCGACCGCCCTATGGGTTGAAACAGACCCCCGGCTGGCAACGCCAGCCCAGGAGTGGATGCGTCAACTAACCACTCCCAAGCTCTGGACGGTCTCTACCCTACGGCAAGACGCCCGTCGGCATAGTCATCCCAGCCGGCGGCCAATGGGTGGGTACCACGGTTCCGTGGGCACGAACCTCTTCTTCGCAGACTTGAAACCACACTTAATTCGTTCGACCCGGCCGACGATCTGACGCAGCAACACCTGGTTTTCCCGGTTCGCCGCAGCCAGCCGCTCCAGGGTATCGGCCAGCGGCGACGCGTCCTCGGCCCGCTCGGTGACCGCCGGGAGGATCTTTTTGATCAGCTCTCCCTGCACCGCAAGCGACTGTGCGACCTTGATCAAGGCTTCCCCGACCTCCCGTAGCTCAGCGAACTCCCATAGCTCACCCCCGACGCTCTGCTCGCCGTCCATTTTTACCTCCGTCCCTAATCCCTATCGCCTGCACCCGACGGGTGCCATGCCATGTTATTCCGGTTCTAGCTCATTCAGGCTGCGCCTTCACCAACACCTCTTGCAAACACGCGAAGGGCCGATACCTGCGCCAAATCTAAGCCGCATCGGCTGCTGACAGCGGTCATGTAGCGAGCCAGGATGTCCGACGCGGCGTCCGCATCGAACCCATCGAGCGCGACGGGGCCCCATTCAAGGTTTATCTTCTCGGCACGATCGCCCGGCACCAGCGGACGCAAGGCGGCAAGGAATGCCTCGATCGTGCCGTCTGGGGCCAGTTCCACGATGAGTGCACCACCAGCCTCCAGGCCATTGACGCGCAATTCATATGCGAGGGGATTGCATCCCGAGCCACCGGGATACAGTGGTCCCGTATAGTAACCCGATACGTCCCGGAGCTCCAATCCTGCGTGACCTATGGCGAAATAGCTATTGGCACGAGCAGCCACTTCCTGGATCACGGACCGGACCTCGGTGCAGAACCTTTCGGCTTTGCGTTTGCGCTTCAAGTGTTGGTCGTCGATGGTCCTCTCGGCATTCGCTTCGTCGCCGAGCCGATGTTCGCGATGGAACTTCAGTGTGCGATCAAGTTTCGCCTGTAATAGCTCCGACATAGCGGCCTCCTGCAAAGAGACACTCGTGTTGAGCGCGACGGTCATGTCGTCCGCCTTTTGCTACTTGAAGTGGGATCAAACCGCATTGATCCAGGTCAAGTAAGTCCGATATCAGACATTGATTTCTTGTGATGAGCTTTGAGGCCCGAACTTGTATGGGGCTTTCGCTGTCAAGGGGGATTTCATTGCGTGCGTCGATTTCGTTGGGGCTTGATCGCGGCCGTAGCCGTGCGGTGGCACGAGGGCGATGAGCGCTTCGAGGGCGAGATCAAGAATTCCTGTAGGGCCTCGGCGGTGGCAGTGTGCGCAGGCTGGGGGCAAGGCGTCCAATGACCCGAAGAACGTCCGTGAAAAGCACCAAACACTTTCGGCTTTTTGCACAATGCCGAAAGTTTTTGCAGCGTGTAAGGGGCCGGTTGCCCGCCTCGGCGCCAGAATTAAATCGCCGCGGATGATTCGGGGTGATTCAAGGAGACGCCCGAGACCAGTTTGGGAGCGGCTAATTTGGGGTCATGCGGACGCGTTGGGACTCCCCCCGGGTGCCCCTGGAAAAACAGAAGGCCAGACAATTAGCCGGACCTGCACCATAACGCCCTGCTTTAGCTCGGAAATCTGGAGCGGGCGAAGGGATTCGAACCCTCGACCCCAACTTTGGCAAGGTGGGGCCTGAGGTTTGATGGGTAGCTAATGGGGTTGCTGGCTTTTGCCGTATCCCGTATCCGACTGTGTTTTCGCTTGCCGACCTTCACCCCGAATTGCTACGATTTGCGTCACGCTGGTAGCTACTTGGTTGCTACCTCCCGATAGCTACCAAACCGGAGGCCTGACGATGACGAGTGGCAAGCGGATCGGTCTGCGCGAGGTAAGGGCGCTGACACCGGGCACGGCCATATGGGACAGTGGGGTGGCCGGGTTCGGCGCGCGGCGGCAGCGCGATAGCGTCGCCTACATCCTGAAATATCATAGGCGGACGGGCGGCAACGGTGGCACACCATTGGGCGGCACGGGCGCCGTGGACGCCCGACGAAGCGCGCGACGAAGCTCGGAGGGTGCTCGGTGAGGTTGTGAAGGGCAGAGACCCGGCGACTGAGAAGCGGGCCAGGCGGGACGCCCCAACGGTGGCCGAGCTCTGCCAGCGTTACCTTGCCGACGCCGAGGCGGGCCGGGTGCTGGTGCGCGGCGGTAGGCCCAAGAAACCCGGCACTCTGGAAGGTGACCGCGGTCGGATAGAGGGGCATATTATCCCGCTACTCGGGCGGCTGTCAGCGTCCGCCGTGACGAAGCCGGACGTGGAGCGGTTCATGCACGCCGTGGCGGCGGGCGAAACGCAGCGGGAGGCGAAGACCAAGCCGCGCGGCGTCTCCGCGTTCGGGGCGGACGTGGCGTGGCAACCCGGACCGTCGGCTTATTGGGCGCCATCTTTTCGTACCACGGTGGACCATCACGTGCGCGCCGACAACCCGGCTCACCGGGTACGGAAATACGCTGAGAACAAGCGAGAGCGGCGGCTGTCCGACGCCGAATATGCGGCGTTTGGGGAACGGCTGCGGCAGGCCGAGGGCACAATCTGGCCGCAGGCGCTCGCCTGCGCTCGATTTCTCGCCCTGACTGGCTGGCGCACTGGCGAAGCCCTGACCCTGCGGTGGCGCGACATTGACCTCGCCCGACGCACCGCGACGCTGCCCGATACCAAAACCGGCCGCTCCATGCGCGGCTTGTCGCGCCGCCTGCGACGTTCTGTGTGGGCTGGGGCGGGGTGCTGACGGAGCGTGGGTGTTCCCTGCCACGCGCGGCGATGGGCCGATGGTCGGGTTTAAGAAGATGCTGCGGCGGCTGGTGGCAACAGCAGGGCTGCCGGACGACGTAACGGCGCATGTATTGCGCCACTCGTTCGCGAGCCTTGCCGCCGATCTTGGCTACTCCGAGCCAACGATTGCAGCGCTTGTTGGCCACAAAGGTCGAACGATTACGTCGCGGTACGTTCACGCCGCTGACGCTGTGTTGCTCGCCGCCGCCGATGCGGTGGCGCGTCGGACGCTGGAACTGATGGGCGAGCCGCAGCTTGCTGAGGTTGTGCCGGTGCTGGCCGCAGGCTGAGGCCATTGCCGCAGCATACTGACCGAGTGGATCGCATAACATGCTCCCCAAGCCTAGTCCCGAGGGTCGCAGCCTGGAAGTTCCCGTATGGGTTCCCCGGATGGTGGGCGTGCTAGCACTCGACATGTACTCTGAGTTGATACACGGACCGTTCGATCGTGAAACTGCGGGGATTGCCCGCTTTGCTACCGATGAAAAAATGAAAAAGGTATGGGATGAATTACTGCGTCGTCAGCGCGATGGCGCCCAGTATTTGCATCCTGCCAATGAAGTTATAGTTCGGAGTATACCCAACTTCGACATAGCACGACACGTCGCGCCCGAGCTACCGGAACCCGACAGGCTTCAGGAACAGGCAGCCGCTCTACTATTTCACCAGTCCGTTCAGCTTTTCCGGCGTTACCACGGCCCCCGGATCGTCCGGACAACGGCCGATATAGAATCCGAGATCAAGCCGTTTCGGACACTTGCTGCCAGGTTACGGGAGGATGCGCGGACGCTCTGCTGCCTCGGGTTATCACGTCACTTCGCCTCATTGGAACAGGCTGCGGGTGACTGCGAAAAACAGATAGCACGGATTCAGCAACCCGATCCCCCGGACCCCTTTGTGGTCGAGCGTCGGAGTACGCGTGCGGGCGGCGATGATCGGACGCGTGAGTTCATTATCCTGATTTCGAAAATCTGCAATGCACTATTTGGAGCCCGACTACATGGGACTGTCGCGACACTCGCAAATGTTGCCTTCCAGCAGACCAACTTTACGAAAGACCATGTCCGTAGCGTCGTTCGTCAACCCGGTCGTGATGATGGGGGTGGCATTAACGTTCTCCTCTGCTGACTCTTAACGCCACTCTGCTACCGCAGAGTGCTGGGGACTACTTCAGGCTTCGTCGCAAGCCGATGCGAGCTTGCTGTCAATCGAAGAAGGCCCCACGATGACCCCCATACCAACCAATCCCAACATTAGATTGCGTCGCAAGGAGGCAGCCGACGCGCTCCGTGCGGCTGGTTTCCCAGTTTCTGACAAGACGCTGGCTACCAAGGCAACCCGCGGCGGCGGCCCACCATACGCCTTGTTCGGAAGAGTTCCGTTGTACATGTGGTCCGATTGCCTGGATTGGGCGCAGTCGCGGTTGTCCCCGCCGCGTCGGCATACGTCCGAAATCGGACGTGCATCACACCGCCTGAAACGCAACCGCCGGCCCCAGACCTCGGGAACCGGCGGCGCGTGTATCGGATTGGCAGACACCATGAAGATACAGGCGTTTGCACTGGTTTTCCAGCCCGGCCGGCAGGGAGACATGCCGAAATGGATATTCCTGCAATCATCAGGACCATGTTCGGTCCGCCGTTCAACCCCATCCGCGCGACCGGCCGCGTGACTCTTACCCGCGGCGAGTTGTTCGCGGCCATCCGCCAGGTCGAGCACGATGCCGGGCGCGGCCGGTAATGACGACACAGCGACCCGCCTCGACTGGCGCGTGGTATTGCGGCCCGTCTTGCCTGAAGCGGTACCTGCGATCGTGGCGACCACACAGACGGACGGCAAGTCCAGGCCCTCGGCAAGCAATGCGGAGGTCCCCTCGAAACGACTTATCGAAAACCAAACCGTCGCTACCCAAGATCAGCGGACCATGCCGGTTGTGCTCTTCGACTGGCGCCCGGCGAGGAAAAACAGAACTCCGAGGTTACGCCAAAGTCCTGCTCGGCCGCGCATTGATGATCAGCGACGTCCCGGTCAACGCCACAAAAGGGCGCCCCTGGGCGGCCCTAGCATCGAAAACCGTGGTTATCGAAGGTCAGCACGCCGTCGATGCCCAAGGCAAACCCCGCTGGAGCGCCCTCCTCGAATGGGCCAGAGCCCAGAATCGTTTCTCCGACGCCGTGATCCTCGCGTTCCTGGAAGCGTACCCAGAAGCGCCGGATGGCGGCGGTGCTGCGCCATGAGCGCCGTCAGCAAGCCGGCGGACCAGCCCACAGTGCCGTTCGGCCAACGTCAGTGCGTGATGGACGTTGAGCCTTATCCGAATTTCTCGATGATCGGGCTGCGCCTGCAGGAGCCCACACAGGAAGACCGGACGCTGGTGTTCACCAGCGAGCCCGGCCTCGGTGAACCCTTCGCCGCGTTTCGGGACTGGTATGCCGAACACGGGCGCCGATACCTATGGGTCGGGTTCAACAGCCTCGGCTACGACAACCACATCCTCGCGGCCGTCCTGGACGGGACCGACGACCCGGCGGCGCTGAAGGCACTGTCCGATTCGCTGATCAAAACCAACACCGGCTGGAAGCGCAATGAGCGGGCGTCTGCCGGCGGCGAACTCTGCGTCGATCCTTTCGCCATGAACGGTGGCGCGAAGGCGCGGATCGGATCGCTGAAGGAAATCGCGTGCAAACTGGACGCGCCAAGTCTGCGCACCCTGCCGTATGAGCCGGACCGCGTTCTGACGCGCGACGAAATGCAGGCGGTCGTCGACTACAACGCGGTCGATCTGGAGGTGACTGCCAGAGTTGCCGCGTGCCAGGCGGCCACGATCAACGCCCGGATCGCGCTGGCGCGTGAATACCAATCGCGGACGGTGGTTAATGTCCACGACGCCAAGCTGGCGGAGCTGGTGCTGGCGCGTCGCTTATTCGGCCCCAACGCGTCACCGCAATACCCGAAGACAAAGAGTTGGCGCCTGTCCGGCCGACAGATCGCGGAGACTTTCGCGTTCCGTACGCCCGCGTTGCAGGAGATGCTGGCGCGCATTCCCGAGACGATGCGGTTCGATGTGACGGAGACGCAAACGGACGACGGGCCGGTCAAGCGGATCGAGCAGTGCGAGATCGTCGATGCCGTCAAGGTCGGGGACGTCTCCTACTCGCTGGGCTACGGCGGGCTGCACAGTGACGACGGGCCCGGTTGGTTCGTCGCCGACGATCGCTGGACATATCTCGATATGGACGTCAACAGTTTCTACCCGGCGCTGATGATCAACCACAAGTTGGCGCCGGCGCACCTGTCGCGGGACGCATTCCTGGCCGAATTCGACGCGTTGCGGCAGAAGCAACTCGCGGCCAAGGCGGCAGGTCAGACCGACCTGGCGAACGGGCTGAAGATCTCCATCAATTCGGTCTTCGGTAAGTCGAAATCGCCCTATAGCTGGCTGTGCGATCCGACCGTCAGCGTGCGGACCACGTTGCTGGGGCAGTTTACCCTGCTGTGGTTCATCGATGCCCTAGCCGCCGTCGACGGCGTGACCGTGCTCAGCGCCAACAACACCGACGAGGCGCAAGTCGCGCCTGGGGCCGGCGATAACGGTGCGCCGCCGCTCGGTGGTGGTCCGGACGAAGCCGGCGTGCTCAGCGCCAATACCGACGGCCTGACCCTGAAGGTGCGGCGCGACCAGGTCGACCAGATCAAAGCCGAGATGAACCGCAAGGCGACCGAGATCGATCTGTCGCTGTCCTGGGCGGAATACCGGATGATCGCCCGGCGCGACGTCAACAACTACATCGCCGTGACGACGGATGGTAAGATCAAAGCCAAAGGCAGCTACGGCTACGATCAGAAGGACCTCGGCAGGAAGGCCGTCAATCGCATCGTCGTCGCCGCAGCGCAGGCGTTCTTCGTCAACGATGCGCCGCTGGCGGACACTGTCCGCGGCTGCTCCGACATCCGTGAGTTCCTCAACTACTTCAAGGCAACCAAGGGCTACACCATCGTCGACGAGGCCGGGCGCGATTACGGCGGCATCGCCCGCTGGTATATCGGCACCTGCGGTGTGCGGCTGCTCAAGCGGAAGCTGGCCGACGGCAAGCTGACCCAACTGGTCGAGGCCGCCGCCGTCGTGGTGCCCGACCTGCCGGAGACGTTCCCCGCCGACGTGAATGTCGATTACTACATCGGCAAGGGCGAGGATCTGGTCAAGGCCATCACCGAACCCGAGCGACGGCAGAGCCACACCGTCCCGCAGGCCGAGCTCAGCAAGGCGCAACGCGACCGGTTCGAAGTCAATAAAACGGCAGCCACCTGCCCGGATCGGTGCGCCGCGCTCGATCTTGAACCGTATCACACCGACTGGGCCAACGTGGTGCGCGGCAATCCCCATGACACGATGCGGCATCTGCTGTGCCGGATCTGGTTCGATGGGCGTGGCCAGTTGACCCACGGCGATCTGGTCTGGGTTGCTGGTCAACTCGACGAGGCGAGCGGCGAAGGGCGGAAAGCGGAATGGCACCGCCTGGCCGACTGGATCGTGCGCCACGTCTCCCCGTTCCCGCTGCCACAGACCATCCCCGAGCACGTGGCGCGGGCCATGGCGTGGGCGGCGGAGACGATCGAGCCAAACAAACGCCGGAAGGCGCCAAGGCACCTGGACGTGCTCCATTCAGACCTCGTCAAACCCGACGCCTTGGCGCGCTACGAGAAAACCCGCGACATCTACCGCCTGGCCTGCTCGCTGTGCGCTGTTTGTGTGAAGAACGCAGCGCATCTCCCAGAACCGGCGATCTGCGACATCATCGGAAAAATCGACGCATACTTGGCCAACAAGCGGGCCGCCACCACGGCGCCACACCCGCCACCAGCCCCGGACGATCCTAGGGTCCAGGCCGTGGCCGCCGCGGTGATGTGCGCGGTGAAGATGGGATTACCACCCGCAGACGTGGCCGCAGAAATATACCAGTTCAACACGGAATTACGCTCCCCCCTCCAGACGGGCGTGGTCGACGACATCATCCGCCAGGCGTGCCACCAGGAGGGGCGCGCCAATGCCGCGTGAAGACGTTCAGAAAGCCCTGCGGAAATCAGCGCAGGAGGCTGGTTTCGGGGACACGCTAAAGCCTAACGGCCACGATAACGACGCCCCGCCTTCCAGCAATGTCATCGATCTCCGGCCGCCCACCGGTTCAGTCTCGCTTAATACCGACGGATTTCGCCGCGTCGCGGTCAATCACCTCGCACATCTCCTCACCACCAAAGCCGCCAAGTATCCAGCCCAGCGGGACATCCTGGCCAAATCTCTCGGCATCAGCCCGGCAGACATCGACGCACTGGTCAACCCAACCAAAACACGCGGCACAGTGCACGGCCGCCTGCTCGTCCTCGGCATGGACGATCTCGATACCGCACCGCCCCGTGACTATCTTCTGAAAGGCGTCATCAGCCCGAACGAAATCAGCATCTGGGTAGGACCCCCAAAATCCGGCAAGTCCTTCCTGCTGATGTATGTCTCCTACATGCTCGCTCTCGGCCGCTCGGTGTTCGGCCGACGGGTAAAGCCGACAAAAGTCCTCTACGTGGCAGCCGAAGGCGAGGCCGGCATCAACAAGCGCCTTCAAGCCCTGCGCGCCAAATACGGACCAGCGGAAAACTTCCACTATATCGCCCAGCCAATCGATCTCCTCCGCGATGACGGACACAAAGACGAAATCACCGACGCAGCCAAGGCTGGTGGCGCCGAAATCATCGTCATCGACACCCTCAACCGGGCGATCCCCGGCGGCGACGAAAATTCGTCCGTCGATATGGGCCTGTTCATCGCCAACATCAGCGACATCCGCAACGAAACGCGTTGCCACATCGCCGTGATCCACCACGGAACTAAGGCGTCCGATGGCCGCACACCGCGCGGACACAGCAGCCTCGAAGGCGCCGACGACGCGCTGGTCGAGGTTCAAAAACTGGCCGATGGCTCACGCGCCGCTACCCTCGTCCACTCCAAAGACGACGCGGACGGTATGCGCTGGGCCTTCACACTCGCCTTGGTCGAACTCGGCACCGATGACGACGGCGACAAAATAACCACCCTGATCGTTGTCGAGGACGAAGCGGCCCAGCCACGAGCCGCCCCCGCGAAGGCCAAACTTTCTGACGAACAGCAAATCGCACTAGCACTCCTCGCTAAAGCCCTACAGGCCGACGGCGTTCTCCGCACGGTTGGACCAGATATTGTAGAGCGCTCCGTCGTGACCGAGGCCGATTGGCGACGGTGGTACTATAACCAGCGACCAGGCGACAGCCAGGACGCTAAGCAGAAGGCGTTCAAGCGCGCGCTGGACGGCCTCCAGGCAAAAGAGCGGATAGCCAGCGAGAACGAATTCGTCTGGATACCGCACACGCGATAGTTGTGTGCCAGACCCATGGACGGGGCTTCCAGACGCCACACCCCCCGGACAAGCCAAAACCCGGACAGACCCACCCGGACACCCGGACACCCCTTAAGGGGTGTGTCCGGATTTGTCCGGATGGCTGAAGTCTGCAGTGTCCGGATTTGTCTGGAAATGTCCGGCATGTCCGGCTTGGATGTCCGGCCTTTTTCGACCAATAGTTGCTACCCAAGGTTGAACCTGGCTTTTGAAATGTGGGTCACGGTCGCCCCCGCGACGCACTCCGACCCAACAAGCCCGCGCAGCCACGGACCGGACCGCACTCGGGCACCACAACGGACCGTCCAGCCGCGCGATGCAAACCATCTCGCACCATCTCGCACCGCCCGATGGGATTAGTATCCCTCGTCTCGCGTCCTACGTGCGCGCGCAGGTTGAGACAGTCCGCTATCGCGCTATCCCGGCTCTGTGGTATGGCCAGCGCTCGAACTTGCAACGACTGGCGCTAGGAATGCCATATCCCTGCCCACGATGCGCCTACGGCCTACCTCGGCTTCCGAGGCCAGTGGCGGCTCCGAAGGTGGGGGCTCCCTGTTCGATCTGTACCCATCCCGCTAGGGCGGGTATTGAGAGCGAGGTTCGCTCCGGCACGACGCCGCTTCGTGCGATTGCCCGATCCCATGGCGTGTCGCACTGGGCACTGATTCGCCACCGCGACACCCACCGCCAGTTGGCTCCTGCGCGGCATCTACACCCGCCAAAGTGGCTGACCCCCGAGCTTGCGGCGAAACCAGGCGCGCGCTGTGGAAAATGCGGCGGGACAAGTTTTTGGACGAACCCTCTAGAAGGAACCGGCGGCTGCACGGTCTGCTGGGCCGCGCAGTTCGATCACGGGCGGAAGAGTTATTACGAGACATGAGCGTCAGCCTCCCGAATTACATTTGCCCGCAGTGTGGGTTTTCGCCGCAAGCGAAGCGCCGACCCGGCAAGCCGTCGAAATTCAATCCCGTCCTTTTCAATGTCATTTGCGCGCGGATGGCAGAGGGTGAATTGCTTTTTGACATTCTCTCGGAACCTGGGATGCCGAGCCGATCCACGCTGTACGGACAGGTCGACCAGCGTCCCGACGCGAAAAACAGGTTTGTATTCGCGCAAAATATGCAAGCGCACGCGGTTGCAGAGAAAGGTGTGAAACTGGCGAGCGAGGCGACGCCTGAGATGGCGAACGCCTGTCGCGTCAAATTCGAGGCGTACAAGTGGTTTGCCGGGAAAAAGCTACCCGCGGTCTTCGGTGATAAGATGCTGCACACCGGCGCGGACGGCGAGGGTCCTGTCGCGGTAAAGCTATCTTTAGACTATAATTTACTGGAGCCGCACGAGATGATGGAGTTTCGGCGGATGCTCGCGAAGATGGAGAAGCGGCCGGATGACACGCCTCTGATCGAGGGCGGCGATTTCGAGGACGATGATGGCGAAGGTGGGTCCTGAAACGAATCGATCGGCCACCTTTGTAATCCTTGCGTCCATTGAGATTCCGCCAGAAGCAAGTGACGTGTCCGTTCTTGCCACCCGCGACAAGTACAACGCCCCCTGATCCCGATTTCGCAATTGCTTTGCCGGTCTGGCGGGATTTATGGCGCCGATTCTAAAGGCGCGGTAAGAGGCCGCCTGCTTTGACGAAGCTTGGAGGCACGGTCGCGAAACTGGTCCAGGTAACGGGTGATCAAGGCAAGCGGATCACTCAACCCACATTGGCTCGTCGTTATCGCGGCGGTTCGGAAACTCGGGCCGACGCTCGCTGATCGCCGCCAGCATGTCGGCGAGGTCGGCAAATCGCTTTTGCACGGCATCGAGCTGCCACTTCGTCATGGGCATCTCCGTGACTATGGCGTTCAGCCGTCCGAAGAGATCAGCGACTGCGGCAGCCTCACGCGACGCGAAGCGCTGTTCCAGTCCGGTCAGCCGTGCCTCGATCGCATCGAGCCGATAGCCCCAGCCGCTGGTGAGAAGCTCTGTCGCATCGCGTACCGTCCGGATATCGGAGGCGGCCTTCTCGACGAGTCGCATTAGGAGGCGGAGGTCTGGTTCGTCGGTCATGGGGGAATTGTAAAGGAATTTACGGGCTGCTTTGGAGTCCGAATATGACCACTGGTGAACATGTCGTTGCTTCTGTCCAAAACATAGCTTGCATCGCTAACGCACAGGGTGCATGTTCTGCACAGCACATTCGGACAGACACGCACATGGCGCACGTTCGCATACTGCCGCGTCAGCACCCTCGGCCAGACCGTCGAGAATCAGATCCGCGAGATCGAGGCCGCTGGCTTCCTGGGCAGGCACGCGCCAGATTGACACTGGTGGCGAATTCGGAGTTCGGATCAGGCGGCGCTTTTCAGGGCGGCGAAGCGTCTTGGCCGTAGGGACGTCACTGTGCCAGTCCGCAATTCTGATCAGATTAACAGCAGCGGCTGTGATTACGTGCTGCAGATTGGTCTTGGCCAGCCCGATATATCGGCATCGCCGCAATCCGCATCGGCTGATCACCTGCGCGTGTGTGCCTTCGATCCCAGCGCGCGGGGCGTAGTTTTGCTGGAACTCCTTCGTCGTCTGCGTCCGGCGAGCGGATTGCAGCGCCTCGTAGTGTTCGCGCGCCTGAAGTCCGATGATCCGCGGCTCGTTTTTGGCCCGAGTACAGCGGGAACGCAGCGTGCAGGGCGTGCAGTCCTTCCGAGCAAACCGCGCCTCGAACATCATGCCATTCTCAGGCCAGGTGTTCGGTAGCCACGAGATGCTCTGCTTGCCCGCCGGGCAGGTGACCACCTGTCGATCCCAGTCAACCAAAAAACTGAGATTGGGGTCCGAACACGGAAGTGCGTTTTACGCACGCTAGACCAGAACGGAAGCGAACCCTGCCGTTGTAGACAGGATGTTCGGCGGCGAGGTCGTGACGCCTCAGAGGCCTATTCCATGGACTTCGGTACCGACACGCAGACCAACAACAGAGGTGCTAATGGCGATCAATCGTCGCAACTGATATGTTGCCACAGTTCTTGTAACTGGCAATGAAATCAGACTGTTGGTGGCAGGTGTTGCTCAATATGAGATGCCCGGTATCTGCTGATGGCCCTATTACGCGGCTTCTACAAAATACCGACGTCGCTGCTCTCACCCAGAGATTGATGTTCTTATATCGTTCCGGTCTAGCGTGCGTAAAACGCACTTCAATGTTCGGACCCCAACTGCGCGCCTTCACAGTGGGCATCCGAAGGTCGAAAAGAGCCCGCTCTCCTTCGCCAGGCCCGTTCCCTTCGCCATAGGCGTATCCATGCACCACGATTATCTGCGGCGCCCGCCTCCCGGCCTTTGGCCCGCCCTCGCCATGGACTGCAAATCGCTGTCGCGGCGCTCAGGTCATGAGGACGCAGGAACAGTCGGCTTGATCAGATCGGCATGGACAGTCGATGTCGCACCGTCATCATGCGTCAGTGCCCAGTTACGCCCGCCCGCGATGTCAGGCTGGCCAATCTGGCACGAGCCTTCGTCGGGCCATCCCCAATTCCTGGACGTGTTGGCCCACCAGTTCCAGCCGATGAGGACGTCGTCGTTGTCGCGGCAGAAGTCGTTCCAGTCGTCCCACTTGTCCTGGGCCTGCGGCAGGCTGCTGCAACCTCCGACGCCCGCATCGACGGCCACCTCGCCGATGTGGACCTTAAGGCCGCGGTCTCGGGCCCAGCCGACCAACTTCTCGCACGCCTTCCGCAGGGCATCCGTTGGCTTCTCCGCGGCAGCTTCATTGGGCAGGATCCGTATGCCGTCATAGCAATGGGCTGAGATGGCAAGATTGCCCAATGGGTCGGAAAGGCCGTCCCACAGGACGGCGCTGTCCGAATGGCTTGGATCGACCCGGCTTCTGTCGAGATGGACCGAGGCGAAACCCATGCCTTCGACAAGGATTGTGTTCTGGTTGGCCGGATCAGTTCTGATCGCATCGATCGCCTGTTGCGCGCAAGTCTTCCACTTGGCAAATGAAATCCCGACGCCCCCTGCTCCCACGGCCTCATGCGGTTCGTTGATGAGGTCGAACGCAAGCTTGCCTGGCCTGGTGGCGTCGGCAGGGAACCTGGGGTCGGGAGGAAAACCCGCGACGACGCTGGCGTTGATGGCGGTCGCGAACTTGCCCCAGAAATCAGCGAAGTGCTCCGGCTCAAAGCCGCGGCCGCGGTAGGTGATGTCGGTGTCGCCCGAAGCGGGATTGTGCTGCCAGGGACAGACCGCGACGTAGATGCCGCGGTCTATGAGACGCATGACGAGTTGGACAAGATCGGTCCAGTAATCCTGGTAGCCGCCCGCCGTCGTCACGGGAATACCGCCCATGGCGCTCGCAGCGATAGGCGGATCTGGCAACAGGTCAGGATTGTTCTGGATGGCCTCCCAGCAGACCACGACCCGGGCCGCCCTCATCCCCATCGCGGTGGCATACCAGTCCAGCAGTGCGTCGTCGGTGACCGGATATGTCGTTCCCCGACTCGGTTCTGGGCCGCTTTCCCAAAACGGCGTCTCCTTGCCGACGTGGTTCACGCCATTTCGACGCGAACCCAGCATGTGGTCCTTTGGAAAAGGCATCTGGAACCTCCGCTAAGTTAATGGATGCTGCTCGCACAGCCGAAATTTGATTGGCCAGCACCCTTCCGTTGCGTATGGCGCTAAGCGCGCGTTGGAAGCTAGCGACCAGATCACCCTGTCGATGGCCATTGGTGCACGGAAGACCGTGGGTTACAATTTGGACGGATCGCGGGGTTCGCGGCCGGACGGTAGGATTTGCCGGAAGCGATTTGACAGCATCACCGTCAAAGCCGAGCGGCGGGTGGTTGAGGAACTCGTTGAGGAGGCACGCGAAGTGCGCGGCAAAGCCGGCATCCTGTTTCGGGTCGCAGAGGCCGCGATTGGCCGACCGGAAGGTGTGGTGCGTGAAGTCATCTTCCCAGTCGTCGGCGAGCAGACATTCGAGGCGCCGCGCGGCGCGTAGCTATCGGGTCGGCGGGGCTTGCGCAATTTGACCCCAAAGGTCGTGTTGCGGCTGCGTCCGGTGCCGGCCAGCGAGTGCACCACCGGCTCGCGGTGCTTGTGCTCGCGCTCGTTCAGCGGAGTTCGCTGCTTGCTACAAGCAGTTCAGCGTCACCAGTGGGACGATCTTTTCCAGCCGGAAGCTTCCGATCCGCGATTTCTGTCCGCAATCGCCATCTTCATAAACGCGGTCAAGGGCATCTCCGCCCTGCAATTGTTGTAGCACGCGAGCGCGGCGGACGGACGTTTACCACGGTTGCCACCAGCGAATCCGCCGCGCTCCCCGTTATCCGGCATCACGTGATGCAGGGTGCGGTCGTTCACACCGATGAAGCGGAAGCGGCAGCGTGGGATCGCCTGCACGCTCACTACGAGATGCACCGGATCAATCATTCGGTCGCCTACAGTCTGGACGGCGCTTGCACCAACCCAAGCCGAGTTGTATTTCTCGCGCCTGCGCCGCGCCGAGATCGGCCAGCACCACCACATCAGCGGCAAGTACTGTCAAAGTCGGACCTTATTGCAAACGGCGTGGTTCAAATCAGCCGTCTCTTGGGTTGCAGAGTCGCACGGAAACCGCCGGTCCGTGGGTTGGATGCGGTTCGGAAGGGCGTCCACTGCGGGAGGCGGCCAACCCTCCCCAGGTCAGTCTTGAGTCAGGCTTGCCGGGGTTGAATTGGCCCGAGGCCCAGCAGCGTCAGCCAATGCGGATGGCCTTGGCCGGTCATCAATTCGCGCGGGCTTTTGCCGTTCCGTTCGGCACGTCGGCTGCGCATGAAGCGCCTATGGTTCAAGAAGAACCGCAGCAAGTCCAAGTAAGAACCACCCAGGTGACGGCGCAGCGTGAAGTAGTTGCGAATCCGTGAATTGAGGTTCTCGACCAGCGAACTGCTGCGCGGTGTTTGTGCCATAGCCCGATTGACGGCGTCGAACAGCCGGTGGAATTGGTCGCCTAGCTCCGCTCGAAGTCGATTCCATCCCTGCCAATATGCGGTCGAGGTGCTCGGCAATCGGTGCAGCACGCAGGCTTCACGCACGAGGAGCTCAGGGATGACATGGGCATGCGCGATGTCGGCCAGTTTGGCGTCGAGCACGCCAGCGAAGGCGAGCAAGTCGTCGCGCTGGTTTTGCAGCGCCACGCGCAGCGGGCGAATGCGCCGCAGGTCCTCCGGCTTACGTTTCGCCAACTCCTCGACGATGAAGTCGAACAGCATCTGCCGCGTGGCTAGGCTTGGCCCAGCCAGCGCCAGAACGTCATGGCTCAACCATTGAGTGAGCGTTCGGATGTCGCGGGCCAATCCTTGCGCCTGGGTCTCGGTCTGCCACGCAAGCTCCACGGCCAGTTCGTCGTCCGGACCAAGCTGACCCGTGCGGCCAATCTTGGCCTCCAGCTTCTCGCAGCGCGACCGCGCCCCCTTGGCGAGGCGCGACAGCGTGTTGGCGAGGCCTTCGTATTGACGCGTGATGTGAAACACATCGCCATGGCACGGCGTGTTGCCCCAGGCAGCCCGCTGCCCAGCGCGCAAGCCTTGCCCGGCATCGGCAATCGTGTAGTCAGGGTTCAGTCCCTGTTTGGTAGCGTCAAGTAAATGCACCCCCCAGGTGTCGGCGTCGCGATGTTCCGCCACCGCCAGGAGATAGCAGTAGGTCGATGCGGCATCGACGCCGGCCAGCACCGGCTTTGCGCCCTGAAAGATCTCATCGTGCAAGCCCACACGAATACCGGACAGGTCTTGGTCATGGTTGACGACTCCCGCCTGCCGCGTGGCCAACTGGAGCATGTGATGAACGGTGCCAATGCTGACGGGCATGCCCAGCAGATCACGCAAGAACTCCACGACGCCGCGATACGAACTGCGGCAGATCAGAGTCTAGCGCGACGACCACCTGGCGCAGCCATGTCTTGGTGACGGTCAACTGAAACAGCACCTCGTCTTCCGGCGCGCCAGATAAGAAAACATCATCCAATGCCGCACCGGCCTTGCGTGCTTGCTGGTAGACGAACTTGCGGCTCACGCCGTGTCGGGCCGACAAATCGCTGATCGTTGCCGATCGTGCCAACGCCCGAATGGCTAGGTCTTTGCGGTCACTCTCCGGCAGCATCGCTGCTACGCCAACGCGTCGAGACATATTCGCACCACACCCGAAAACGTCAGCCTGCCATCATCCGCTCAGTCAGCGTTAACCCGGCTTCGCGTGCTACCCTGATTTGAACCACGCCCTGCCGGGTCTTGGCTCGCCGCCCCCTTTGTCTCGCCAAGACGACCGCCCGCCAGTATCGATGACGCAGATCGACGTCCCTCCAGCAGGTCGCGAAGGCGACCGTTTTCCATCCTCGGTCGTAGGAGGCCAACGCGACGGGCGCCCCGTGGGTTTGAGCGAAGCGACCATCGTTAGAACGCAGGCCGTCCTGCGGGCAAACCGACGGGCTCGCGTCCGATCGGGGCTTTGTCAGCGGAGCCCGGCTCCTACGGAGGCGTAACGGGGTATTCTGACAAGCCGCAACTTAGCCACCCAAAAAGGCGAGCATGTCTCGAATCAGGCGTTGGGGGCCAGAATTCAGCGATTCCAACACCCTACCGGTGGAACCGACCTGGCCGAAAGCCCGTAACGAGTAGACAGCCAAAAGGGCAACGTGAAATTGGATGAGCTGAAAAAGGTCACCTCCTAAATTTCCGACGCAAAGAGAGGCCGCCAAATGACTGGTACAAGTAAAGTCGGTTCTTTCGCGTCGTCGAATGTAGCGCGACACGACGGATGGCCGAGAGACAATCAGATTTGTCGTCCCTAACGGAGACAGACTACGGCGCTATTTCACGGCGCGAGCCCATGCGGATGTCGGCCGCAAAGAGCCACCCAAGGACTCATGCAAGGGCGCTGAAGGCGGGGGACGCCGGTGCAGCTGAAGCTGTTTTAGGTCTGGAGGCCAGGCGAGGCTCCATGCGCTGGCGAAGGCTCGCCGAGCTTTTCAGGCAGAGCGGCGTCGACGTTGAGCGCGCCGAGACGATGACGGCCGAGGAAGCCCTGAGCGCTATCCACGCCCGCTACGGCCGCGCCCAGGACGCCGAGGAGTAAGCCGACAATGCCGACGCCGCGTAAAAAGGTGGCCGGGCAAAAACTCGGCCTCTCAGGCCGACCTCAGGCATACATACTGATGTCAGAACGGATGATTGGGGTGGAAATGGGTAACTCGGATCGCCGCTAACATCCTGAACACTCGATGGAGGATCCGGATGTGGCATTTTCTAATCGGCGGGGCAGGGTACAGGTACCAATGGACGGCTATGATCCCACGGTTATAGTTGCAGCCCCTATGACGGCCGTCCTCCTACTGCTGATTATTATCGTCGCTGCAGCCTGCGCCTGCGTCGTGAGCCTTTGCTTTGGTGCCGGAGTTGAGGCGGAGCGAGTGTTTGAATACGCGGCGAGAAACACCACCACATCAGCTACCTCGAGCCAAAGTCTATCCTGTGGAGTTCGCAGGATCGAGGTGAGCGCGGCGCCCCCTAGATGATCATGACAGATGATCTGCAACACGAGAGGGCTCAACGCCACAAAGATGCCCAGCGGCTCATCGCATGGTTGATTATTGTCGCCGCATACTGCGGGAGTTTTGTCGGCTTGGTCATCTACCTAACGGGTTGAATTACACGCCCGCGTGAACCCCGGGCGGTGTTGAATGAGGAGGCCGTTGTGTCTCGCGGATCGATCGCCCTGGGCGACTTGCCGAGCACACCACGGTGCGGGCCGTGGTCTGTAGCCGGTGCGAGCGGGCGGGGCGGTATAATCTGGACACTCTGATGGCCCGCCATGAATCAGCGCGGTCGGCGTGCCCCACCGCTCGCGGGGCGCTCGCTCGCCTGGGACATGTGTTTTTCACCAGAATGTTGTGTCGATGAGTGCGTGTCTCATCGATTCGATATAGGTTTCACCGGATGTTGTGTCGGTAGTCAGCGGCGGTTCATTTGTTGTCGTGAACAGCGGCGTGTCCATCGTCGAATAGGCCGATTGCGCCTTAGCGACCTTGGGCGGATCGCGGTCCGGCGTCGCCTGAAAGAAGTTGGGTACGCCGGAGGTCTGCGGGTCGGACGAGGGTGATGCCTGGAAGAAATTCGGTACATCGGACGGCTGTGTTTCGGGTCGGCGGCGTCTAACTGCGTCTATTCATCTATTTTTGGTCTACTTTTGGCTGTCACCGCGGCTGATGTGGAAACCGCGCTGGTCGACTAACAGCGTGCGCCGCGAATATTGGACCGCATCTCGATCCTTCGTAGCCGCCGCGTCGCACCTAAAGCCGGTGAAACCAAGAACGCCGGGTCGCTCTGGAGACAATCAACGATTCTGTGGGGAGGAAAGTTCGATGCAACCGCGCACGTGTATCTTGTCCGCCTGTAACGCTGAGCACTGCCATGTTCTTCGGGGTCACGGCTATGGCCGCTGATCTGCCGAAGGAAGGGACATATAGCGGCACGTATTCCGGTTTCGGCACGGTCAAGGCTACCCCGATCGGCAAAGAGCGGCTGCTGATCGTCTGGGAGGAAAACGGCCTGTTGCTGACCAATGGGATGTTCGATCATACGACGGTGCACTGTTGGGGGACGTCGGACTCCGCGAAGGGCGTCGTTCAGGACCAGGGCTATTGCGTGGGTGACTGACCCCGCAGGAGATCAAATCGTTCAAATTCCGATCAGTGAGAAGCGCCCGCTGGACCAGAAGAGCTATGGTGTATCGATCACGCAGTCGGGGGGCACCGGGAAGTATGCCGGAATCAGTGGTGATGAACATGATGTGTGCCACTCGGGAGAGTTCAAGCCGGCGACTGACGGAACCTACCTCCAATACTGCACCTTTCAGGGCAGTTACAAACTCCCGTGACTGTCGGGATAATGGAAAGCAGCAACAATCGGGGCGGGGCCGCGCGAAGGGCGGCCCGCTTCCCCAAACGCACCCCAAACACATCTGAATTGCAGCAACCCGAATGCTTTCAATCTGACTTGACCCCGCCGAAGTAGCAGGCGGACAGGGCTCCGCCTACACCAACGGCGCTCTGCTGGTTTCCACAAGAAGCTGCAAGCCATCCCCGCGTCCGTCCCACAAATGAGGCGCAGGCAGTAGTCCAGATTTGCGGTCTGCAAAAATGGACCAAGGCGCCGCACTACGAGATTCCCGGCTAGGCCTTTTGCAACGCCGATTGGAAGTATTGAATTTGCGGAGTGGAGGCGTTCGCGTGAGGTCCCGAAGGATGGGCAGGGAAGTATGTCCTCCAGCTCGATGGCACCGTTGGAACGCTGGCGAGATCTGGAATTCCTCAGACCTAGAAGGCCGCTGAAAACCCTTGATCCGACGCGGAGTATCGGATTCGACAGACATCGGATAGACACCCCGCGAGCGAGGAGGTTGGTGGGCGACGCCTCAAACTTTCGGCTTGCCGCACAAGGCCGAAAGTTTTGAGGCCAGAAAAAAGCCCCCTGCCAATCGTAAAGGGGGCGAGTTTTTTCTCCCCGTGGGGTTTTTTCTTCGGGACCCCTACCCGTCCACGCTGCTCGCGGTCGTCATCGGGGTCAAGCAACGCGTGTCGGAGCGCCGGGCAGATTGGAAGCATTCGAGTTTCAAGCGGGGCGGTTCTCTTGCAAACGTCGGATCACCTGCCGCCGGACCTAACGCCAACGCCGTGCGCATGACAGCGACCTTCTGGGTTGAAAAGATCAAAGGCACCGACGGAAAAATCTTCAAACAACTGCAATACATTCAGCGCGTTCTGCTGAACTTCAGCGGCCTGAGTTGGCCTCATATCAGCGTCGCCACAATGGTCGTGAGGTCGAAGTCCTGAGGCACCCCGGGACCAGCGCCAATACGCTGGTCCCCAACCGCCGGGAAATGTGTTCTTTGAATTTAGGCGTTGCAAAAATCTGCACCACAAAAAGTCCAAGGCAGAGAAAGCTTAGGAAGAAGATCTTTGTCGATCGCGACGCGACTTCTCATAGTGGCAAAACCCTACAGGTACATACCCATAGACACCACATGGCCGGCGGCGAGAAGATGGACACGCCCAACGGCTGCCTGCCCGGCAAACATCACGCCGAAGAAACCGGGCTGTCCATGGGACCAGCTAAATGTTGATGTGGATCCTCGTGATTGCGACCGCTTCCACCTTGGCCATCTGGAGCGCGATGGCGCCGGGAGAGTGGGAAGCATTTAGATCGAGGGGAGGCGGCTGCGTAGTAGGGCAAATTCACAGGGGCAGCATCAAATGACAAATACAACAACAAGACTGCTGGACGCCGTCGAGGCCCTTCGGCCAGTTCTCATCGAGGATGCCCAAAAAGCTGAAGTCGAGCGAGTGCCGACCTCCGCCGCATATCAGGCCATGTATGACGCGGAGCTATTTGCGATGCTTGCCCCACGGCGATACGGGGATTAAACTGCATCCCACCGAGTGCATGCAGGTTTGGGAAGCAGTCGCGCGCATAGACACAAGCGCCGCATGGAACCTTGTGATGAACCAAGGAATAGCCAATTATGCGGCATGGCTGCCTGAAGCTGGTGTGGCAGAACTGTTCTCAAACGGCATACCCACCATAGCGGGGGCGTTTAATCCGCCTGTTCATGCGCAACGCGTCGAGGGCGGATGGCAAATCACTGGCCAGGTGCCTTTTGGGAGTGGGTGCCACCGGGCACAGTGGCTCGCGATGCCCGCACTAGAAGAGGGAGCGGACGCACCATTCGCCGTATTTTTCCCGGAAAACCCGGCACAATATTGGATACATGGCACACTATGGGGATGCGTGGCACCGGGTCCACGGATTATCGAGCAGACGATCTATTTGTTTCAACCGTATTGACCGCGCCGGTGGGACCGTTGGCCAAACCCTGCTCCTGGGTTCGGTGGCCCATTGTTCCGTATGTGGCCTTGGCCGAATATCCTCGGAGAAGGAATGGTGTCCGTCGGTGTCGCTGCCTCTGCGCTCGAAGCTGCCATCGAACTTTGCAAAAACAAGACACCGGCTTACCAGGGCGTTCCGCTCAAGGAGCAGCAACTGGCGCAATTTCTTCTCGGAAAGGCCGCTTCACGGGTAGAAGCCGCTCGCGACACGCTTTTTCGCGCTGCTGACATTGCCTATGCTGACGCGGAGAGCAGCGGGAAGTCGCTGTCCGTCAATCGAAAGTCAGGCTACAACTCGCGGTGTCATTCGCCGAGGAGGCGTGTGCCAAAGCTATGCGATTTATTAATGACGTTGTCGGCACTTCGTCAATCCGGATCGGGCAACCGTTTGAGCGGCATTTTCGCGATCTAAACGTTTTACTGCAACACTCCGATAAATCCAGCCAGCGCTACGCCTCGGCTGGCAAACTCATGCTGGGTGTGGAGAATGACTGGGTCTGGTTAAGTTTTTAACGAGGCAAGGGCCCAAACACATCCGCTCGCGCCTGAAACAAATGCTTCCAATTCAAGCCGTCGACTTGACCCAACCTCGCCGGGCGCGCAGCATCCCAGCGCGGACCACTGGCGTGCATACGGTCCACGCAATCACAACTCTTCCTTCTCATATGAAAACTCGCCCCCTAGGCCCCCTGGGGGGCTTTTTTATACCTCCAAACTTCCGGCCTTGTGTTCGAAAAGCCGCAAGTTTTATGGTGCTTTTCACGGACGTTCCAGGGAAACAGCGTCATGTCCAGCACCACTTCAGACGGCGAAAAGCCGAAAGTTGCATCGCGGCGTGGCCATCTTCGCCCGGAAGAGGCCGCGAAACTGATCGCGGCGGCTGGCAAGCGTGGTCGCTATCCCAAGCCGTGACAAGCTGCTGCTGGGCCTGGCCTACCGGCACGGACTACGTGCGTCAGAGGCCGTGGGGCTGCGCTGGGAGGCGTTCGACCTCGCGCGATATCGCCGAAGCGGTTGGCGGGGGTTAGCGAAACTGATCGCGGCGGCTGGCAAGCGTGGTCGCTATCCCAAGCCGTGACAAGCTTCTGCTGGGCCTGGCCTACCGGCACGGACTACGTGCGTCAGAGGCCGTGGGGCTGCGCTGGGGGGGCGTTCGACCTCGCGCGATATCGCCGAAGCGGTTGGCGGGGGTTAGGGTGAGGTCATGGCCAAGGAAACCGTGACCAGGATGGACCGGCTAGGCTGCAACGCTATCGACGTAAGGGCTACCGTGGACCGGCTCACCGGCATGCACGTCCGTGTTCATTGCCTTCAGTTGGGTGGCGCTGATCTGACGTCGGCTGCGGGCAAGATGATCATGGGGATGCTGAACACATTCGCCGAGTTCGAGCGCGACTTGCTGATCGAGCGAACACAGTCCGGCCTGGCGCGGGCGAAGGGCTTCGTGCAAGCGGCTCGGCCGTCAGCCTGTTCCGACACCGGCCCAGCCGGATGCGATCGTCGGGCTTCTAGTGCCACCTAACTGTCATCGTCTTGCGTCATAAGCCGCTGATAAACCCTTGCTGCCTCAATTGGGTCCATGTCAGGTGTGATTACGGGCGATGCAACGCCACCACTATGTTTCAGCTGCAACTTGTCGCCAAACGTCTTTGGCAATATCTTCGAAATGACCCACTGCCTTGCCTCAAAGCGCAGCCTGGATCGGGCGATGTGCTCCTTATCGACGACGTAGTTGACGCGCCCCCGCTGGTTCTCTCGCCGAACCCAATCGTTGGAGCCATCGTCCGCGATGTCTATCAACTCATCCGCGAATGTTTGGGCCTGGAGTATGCGGGCACAATCATAAAGGGGGGTGAACCCACAATGATTGGTCCTCGCCCATCCCTGAACAGTGCTAAACGGCGGCATGCCGGGGTCGCGACATATCGACTTGAGGGATTCGCCGGCGGAAAGACGGGCGCATATCTCCTCGGCCAACTCGGGCGTGTAAACTGAAGGAGTACCGAAGGTCACGTCCAATCCCTCTCATATGAAACGAGGAAATTTTGAGAGCCGCGCGGGCATGGGATCGCGTGTTCGATGGCGCTTACCCTCTTCAGCGGCCTTGTCGGTATATCGCGCGGCGCCGGGCTCGAAGAAGCGGGTGCTGGTCACAATAGAGTGAAATCCGTGGATTTCGTCCATCTAATGATTGGAGTGAGGGTGGCTGGCACCGATTTTGCCGGTGCCGTGTTGTCTCGCGCGCGCGTAGCGACCGGATGGCCCAGCTCAGGCAGCATGATCCTCCCGATCAATGGACATCGGGTAATCGCGGTCGGGAGCCTGCCACCCCCATAGTGCCGCGGTCCAACGTCCGCGTCGGAACGGGTCTCTGAACGGGATGTCCGCTCGAGCCTCAAAAACCCCCTGGCCGCAAATCATCGCAGCCACGTTTTGCGTCACCCGCGTGTGCCGAGCAGCATTTTGATAAGTTGCGAAAGGGATCGAGCCCCCATCTTCTCCAGGATGCGACCGCGATGATGCTCAGCAGTTCGTATGCTCATTTCGAGTTGCGCCGCGATCACCTTGTTCAAATGCCCTTCCATCAACAGCGTGAGAACCTCGGTCTCACGTGCCGTCAGCGTCGACCGCCGCGCTTCGATATGCGTCGCGACCGCCTTGCGTTCGGCGTTGGCGGCAGCACGCTGCAACGCCTCACGCACGCTGTCCAGCAACATGCCAGGATCGAACGGCTTTTCGACGAAGTCCACGACACCGTCCTTCAACGCAGCCACCGCCATGGGAATATCTCCGTGGCCGGTGATCACGACGACCGCTGGCTCAGCCCCGAGCCGGACCAGGTGTCGGAATAGCGCGATGCCATCCATTCCGGGCAGCCGCACGTCGGTCAGAAGGCAGATCGACTTAGAACAGTCTACTTCGCTCAGAAATATCTCGGCGCTTGGATAGCTGTGAACTTCGAAGCCCGCACCTCGCAGAAGCAGGCTCACGGCATCCCGCATCCCCGCATCATCTTCGACCAGATAAACTGGCAATTCCGCAGTCATGGGCATTGGACCCGATGACAAGGCAAGCGCAATACGAAGCGTGCCCCCACCGCCACTGTCGCGTCCCACTCGAGACTTCCTCCGTGCGCCTTGATCATCTCACGGCTAAGCGACAACCCAAGCCCCATACCGCGTAGCTTGCTGGTTTCGAAAGGTTCAAACAGATGCTGTGCGATGTCAGGTGAAACGCCGGGGCCATTGTCCTCAACTTCGACCTGAACCTCATCATCAATACGGCGCAGACGGATCCGCACCCACCGCTCCCGATTAGTGCAGTCGGCTACAGCCTCGATCGCGTTGCGAATTACATTCACCAGTACTTGTTTTCAATGGGATGCCTCGTTGCCCTGGGCCGTCGCGATATCGAGCCTTGCCGTAATCGCTATCCAGTTCATGGGTGGCCCAACCGAATTCTTGTACTGGCAATTCTAGCCTATCTTATTCAGTGCGCCCCAACGGCGCGGTTCACCGGTGGAGGGAGGATCCATCGAGGGAGTTGTCGGTAGACCCTGGTAGCTGACGAGCGGTTCGATCGGGCAACCGGGCGGGCCGAACCGCTTCCTCCGGCACTGGCGAAACCAGTGCCGCGGTGAAGCCTACAGAGCGCAAATCGTGAACTCTATGCCGATGATTTTGTCATCCTCAGCCGCGGATATGCCCATCGCCGTAGATTTCTGACCCGAACACAAGTTTCCCATCCAGATCCTTGATTACTGCAGGTTTTGCTACAGCTATTCCGGACGCTCGCGCAAGCCACGTACCTATCCATTCATTGGCGCGAGCGGGATAGCCATTTTCATCACGCTTTATGCAATAATCCAATCCATCCTCGCATGTTGCGAAACGAGGGCGACTTACCGTCAGCGAGGATGGCGACCAAACGCGTTTAGCGCGGATTGGGTATAGAGAGAGTTGTTCGGACACGCATAGATTGTGTACAGCTTATGCTGACCATGCAACTATGTGACAGATTTTCCAGCGAGCGGACGCACCCTTAATCGCAATCTGACGCCGCGCCTCACCCGATAACTTCTCTGCCCGAGCCGACCCTCCGCTTGAGCCTCCAAGCTTTCCACGAGCCACCGCCGCCTCGTTCTTCCCATCCTCCACCGCATCCACCACCTGACCGGTAGCGATATCGCCGATCAGCTTGGCCAGGGCCAGGGCATCGCGAGGGCGGGGGATACGCTTGGTTGCCATTAGTACCGATCCCTAGGAGGGATCGGATCATGCTTCGGTTTGGCGATCCCGGCCCTCTCTTGCAGAACGTGGAGACGCCGAACAGCTTCCTCTTCGGTATTGTACCGCTCAATCTGCTGGCGAGAGCCGTCAACGTCGATCGCCTCTATCCAGTAGCCTCGGCCGCGCGGTACGATGGTGTAATTGACCATGCTTGGAATATGGCACGGGCCGGTCAGGCTTGCACCTATCCTTAGATAGGAAGATAATCTAGACCAATTCAAACTGACCCACTGCCCCATCCGTCGGCACGGCGGCGATCTTCTAAATCGCCTTGAGCAGGATCGTCCCCTGCATGGGTCTCCCACTTTGGTCTCGGCAATGGATGCAACCGACCGTGCGAAGGGTCGGCCCTCCCCGTTTCGAATCGGGGCGAGATCAGATCTAGCGCGGCTACGCAAAAGGTAAAGCGGTCTGGCTCAAACCCAGATGATCTGTCCGTTCAAGTCGGACGCCTCGCATCAACTCTACGGACCGTTAGCTCAGTGGCAGAGCGCCATCCTCTTAAGTTGGAAGTCCTCAGTTCAATTCTGAGACGGTTCACCATCATGCCGGCGAAGCACAATTGGGCAGTGCAATCGCCCCGTAAGCGAGAGGAAGTCGAGTTCGAAATCTCACCGCCGGCACCAAATCTGCTACAGGGACGACCATCATGACCACCGCAACCGCACTTCGCACGTTGGTGCTGAATGCTGATTTTCGTCCGATCTCCACTTTCTTTAGTGTCCTGTCAGGAAGCGGTGAAGGCTGTCTTCCGCGGACGCGCATCCGTGGTAGAAGAGTGGGACCAGGTTTCCGGTCGCCTTCGATGAAGATCCGCGTCCCGAAAGTGGTAGCGCTTCATGAATACGCCCCGATCAGCGCGGCGCCGAAGTTCTGCCGGAGGTCGATACTACTTCGCGACAACTATTCCTGCCAGTTCTGCGGGCAGCCTTTCCCTGCGTCCGAACTGACATTCGACCACGTCATTCCTCGGGCTCGCGGCGGCAAAACAGAATGGACCAATATCCTGACCGCCTGCATCCCGTGTAACAAGGTCAAGCGGGACCGGCCGGCCGACTGGAGCGGCAGGAAGGGCACGGGGCCGCGGCCGCTGAAAGCACCGCGGCAACCGACGACGACGGAATTGCTCAAGGCCGGGCTGCGGTTTCTGGACGCGGACATCAGGACTGACTTTGCGTCCTGGCTGTACTGGTCGTCTGAGTTGCAGGCGTGATGGAACAGCGCGACGGCAACTTCATCCCGTCTTGACGAGCGATCTTCCAGTCCTGGACACGGCTGTTCCTACAGGGTGATATCCCGCTGAGCGTCACCGTGCCGGAGGAAATGGCGATGGATGTCGCAAGCTGGCTGCGAAATCTGGGACTCGAACGCTACGAGACCGCATTCCGAGAGAATGAAGTCGGTGCTGAAGACCTGTGCCATCTCACCGCCGAAGATCTTGAGGCACTCGGAGTTGCCGCCATCGGCCATCGGCGCCGGCTGCTGGTGGCAATCGCCAAGCTGCGGGAGGATGCCGCCTTACCGCAGGTTGTCAGGCCGACCGACGATCATCTTCCCTCGCCGTCTTCGGGCGAACGCCGCCAGCTTACCGTGATGTTCTGCGACCTGGTGGGTTCGACGACGTCGCGGATGAACTTCAGCGCCCGCTCAAAGTTGTCGATGATTGGCCAGAAGGCGCTGTTCACGTAGTAGGGCGAGCACTGGAAGCGCTGAGCCTGCACGCCTTGCGCTTCGAGCCGCTCGCGCAGGGCGCTCAGGAGGCGGCTCTTGCCGATCCCGGATTCACCCGACAGCAGCACCACCTGGCCTTCGCCGTCCCTCGCCTGCGACCATCGGCGCAGCAGCAGATCCAGTTCTTCGTCGCGGCCGACCAGTGGCGTCAACGCTTGACCGCCACGACTGGCATCGAAGCGGCTCTCCGTCGCTAGGGCCCGCTCTACCCGCCAAGCGTGAACCGGCTCGGCGATCCCTTTCAGGTCATGTTCACCAAGATCGATCAGTTCAAACACGTTGCCGATCAATCGACGGGTCGGGGTGGCGATGACGATCTGGTCGGCGGTGGCCAGTCCTTGCAGACGCGCCGCCAGATTGGGCGTGCTGCCCACCGCCAGCTTGGCCTGATCCCCCGCACCGGCCGTTTCGCCGACAACGACAGGTCCGGTGGCGATGCCGATGCGGACCGACAAGTCCTCGGTGGATGATGCCCGCTTGACGGTATGGACGATCTCCAAGGCTGCCCTCGCGGCACGCTCGGCGTCTTCTTCATGCGCGGTGGGCCAGCCGAAATACGTCAGGATGCCATCCCCAACGTATCGGGCGACAAACCCGTCGTAGCGGGCGATCACATCGCCGCAGAGGGTTCGATACGCATGCAAAAGGCTACGGAGCTCTTCGGGGTCGAGCTTTTCACTCAACGGGCTTGCCGAGGGCCTGGACTTGCCGTCCGTCTGTGTGGTCGCCACGATCGCAGGTACCGCTTCAGGCAAGACGGGCCGCAATACCACGCGCCAGTCGAGGCGGGTCGCTGTGTCGTCATTACCGGCCGCGCCCGGCATCGTGCTCGACCTGGCGGATGGCCGCGAACAACTCGCCGCGGGTAAGAGTCACGCGGCCGGTCGCGCGGATGGGGTTGAACGGCGGACCGAACATGGTCCTGATGATTGCAGGAATATCCATTTCGGCATGTCTCCCTGCCGGCCGGGCTGGAAAACCAGTGCAAACGCCTGTATCTTCATGGTGTCTGCCAATCCGATACACGCGCCGCCGGTTCCCGAGGTCTGGGGCCGGCGGTTGCGTTTCAGGCGGTGTGATGCACGTCCGATTCGGACGTATGCCGACGCGGCGGGGACAACCGCGACTGCGCCCAATCCAGGCAATCGGACCACATGTACAACGGAACTCTTCCGAACAAGGCGTATGGTGGGCCGCCGCCGCGGGTTGCCTTGGTAGCCAGCGTCTTGTCAGAAACTGGGAAACCAGCCGCACGGAGCGCGTCGGCTGCCTCCTTGCGACGCAATCTAATGTTGGGATTGGTTGGTATGGGGGTCATCGTGGGGCCTTCTTCGATTGACAGCAAGCTCGCATCGGCTTGCGACGAAGCCTGAAGTAGTCCCCAGCACTCTGCGGTAGCAGAGTGGCGTTAAGAGTCAGCAGAGGAGAACGTTAATGCCACCCCCATCATCGCGACCGGGTTGACGAACGACGCTACGGACATGGTCTTTCGTAAAGTTGGTCTGCTGGAAGGCAACATTTGCGAGTGTCGCGACAGTCCCATGTAGTCGGGCTCCAAATAGTGCATTGCAGATTTTCGAAATCAGGATAATGAACTCACGCGTCCGATCATCGCCGCCCGCACGCGTACTCCGACGCTCGACCACAAAGGGGTCCGGGGGATCGGGTTGCTGAATCCGTGCTATCTGTTTTTCGCAGTCACCCGCAGCCTGTTCCAATGAGGCGAAGTGACGTGATAACCCGAGGCAGCAGAGCGTCCGCGCATCCTCCCGTAACCTGGCAGCAAGTGTCCGAAACGGCTTGATCTCGGATTTTATATCGGCCGTTGTCCGGACGATCCGGGGGCCGTGGTAACGCCGGAAAAGCTGAACGGACTGGTGAAATAGTAGAGCGGCTGCCTGTTCCTGAAGCCTGTCGGGTTCCGGTAGCTCGGGCGCGACGTGTCGTGCTATGTCGAAGTTGGGTATACTCCGAACCATAACTTCATTGGCAGGATGCAAATACTGGGCGCCATCGCGCTGACGACGCAGTAATTCATCCCATACCTTTTTCATTTTTTCGTCGGTAGCAAAGCGGGCAATCCCCGCAGTTTCACGATCGAACGGTCCGTGTATCAACTCAGAGTACATGTCGAGTGCTAGCACGCCCACAATCCGGGGAACCCATACGGGAACTTCCAGGCTGCGACCCTCGGGACTAGGCTTGAGGAGCATGTTATGCGATCCACTCGGTCAGTATGCTGCGGCAATGGCCTCAGCCTGCGGCCAGCACCGGCACAACCTCAGCAAGCTGCGGCTCGCCCATCAGTTCCAGCGTCCGACGCGCCACCGCATCGGCGGCGGCGAGCAACACAGCGTCAGCGGCGTGAACTACCGCGACGTAATCGTTCGACCTTTGTGGCCAACAAGCGCTGCAATCGTTGGCTCGGAGTAGCCAAGATCGGCGGCAAGGCTCGCGAACGAGTGGCGCAATACATGCGCCGTTACGTCGTCCGGCAGCCCTGCTGTTGCCACCAGCCGCCGCAGCATCTTCTTAAACCCGACCATCGGCCCATCGCCGCGCGTGGCAGGGAACACCCACGCTCCGTCAGCACCCCGCCCCAGCCCACACAGAACGTCGCAGGCGGCGCGCGACAAGCCGCGCATGGAGCGGCCGGTTTTGGTATCGGGCAGCGTCGCGGTGCGTCGGGCGAGGTCAATGTCGCGCCACCGCAGGGTCAGGGCTTCGCCAGTGCGCCAGCCAGTCAGGGCGAGAAATCGAGCGCAGGCGAGCGCCTGCGGCCAGATTGTGCCCTCGGCCTGCCGCAGCCGTTCCCCAAACGCCGCATATTCGGCGTCGGACAGCCGCCGCTCTCGCTTGTTCTCAGCGTATTTCCGTACCCGGTGAGCCGGGTTGTCGGCGCGCACGTGATGGTCCACCGCGTACGAAAAGATGGCGCCCAATAAGCCGACGGTCCGGGTTGCCGCGCCACGTCCGCCCCGAACGCGGGAGACGCCGCGCGGCTTGGTCTTCGCCTCCCGCTGCGTTTCGCCCGCCGCCACGGCGTGCATGAACCGCTCCACGTCCGGCTTCGTCACGGCGGACGCTGACAGCCGCCCGAGTAGCGGGATAATATGCCCCTCTATCCGACCGCGGTCACCTTCCAGAGTGCCGGGTTTCTTGGGCCTACCGCCGCGCACCAGCACCCGGCCCGCCTCGGCGTCGGCAAGGTAACGCTGGCAGAGCTCGGCCACCGTTGGGGCGTCCCGCCTGGCCCGCTTCTCAGTCGCCGGGTCTCTGCCCTTCACAACCTCACCGAGCACCCTCCGAGCTTCGTCGCGCGCTTCGTCGGGCGTCCACGGCGCCCCGTGCCGCCCAATGGTGTGCCACCGTTGCCGCCCGTCCGCCGTACGATATTTCAGGATGTAGGCGACGCTATCGCGCTGCCGCCGCGCGCCGAACCCGGCCACCCCACTGTCCCATATGGCCGTGCCCGGTGTCAGCGCCCTTACCTCGCGCAGACCGATCCGCTTGCCACTCGTCATCGTCAGGCCTCCGGTTTGGTAGCTATCGGGAGGTAGCAACCAAGTAGCTACCAGCGTGACGCAAATCGTAGCAATTCGGGGTGAAGGTCGGCAAGCGAAAACACAGTCGGATACGGGATACGGCAAAAGCCAGCAACCCCATTAGCTACCCATCAAACCTCAGGCCCCACCTTGCCAAAGTTGGGGTCGAGGGTTCGAATCCCTTCGCCCGCTCCAGATTTCCGAGCTAAAGCAGGGCGTTATGGTGCAGGTCCGGCTAATTGTCTGGCCTTCTGTTTTTCCAGGGGCACCCGGGGGCAGTCCCAACGCGTCTGCCTGACCGCAAATTAGATGCTTCCAAACTGGTCTCGGGCGTCTCCTTTATTCAACCCCCAATCATCCGCGGCGATTTAATTCTGGCGCCGAGGTGGGCAACCGGCCCCTGACACGCTGCAAAAACTTTCGGCATTGTGCAAAAAGCCGAAAGTGTTTGGTGCTTTTCACGGACGTTCTTCGGGTCATTGGACGCCTTGCAGCCTGCGCACACTGCCACCGCCGAGGCCCTACAGGAAATTCTTGATCTCGCCCTCGAAGCGCTCATCGCCCTCGTGCCACCGCACGGCTACGGCCGCGATCGAGCCCCAACGAAATCGACGCAAGCAATGAAATCCCCCTTGACAGCGAAAGCCCCATACAAGTTCTGGCCTCAAAGCTCATCACGAGAAATCAATGTCTGATATCGGACTTACTTGACATGGATCAATGCGGTTTGATCCCACTTCAAGTAGCAAAAGGCGGACGACATGACCGTCGCGCTCAACACGAGTGTCTCTTTGCAGGAGGCCGCTATGTCGGAGCTATTACAGGCGAAACTTGATCGCACACTGAAGTTCCATCGCGAACATCGGCTCGGCGACGAAGCGAATGCCGAGAGGACCATCGACGACCAATACTTGAAGCGCAAACGCAAAGCCGAAAGGTTCTGCACCGAGGTCCGGTCCGTGATCCAGGAAGTGGCTGCTCGTGCCAATAGCTATTTCGCCATAGGTCATGCAGGACTGGAACTCCGGGAGGTATCGGGTTCCTATACGGGACCACTGTATCCCGGTGGCTCGGGATGCAATCCCCTCGCATATGAATTGCGTGTCAATGGCCTGGAGGCTGGTGGTGCACTCATCGTGGAACTGGCCCCAGACGGCACGATCGAGGCATTCCTTGCCGCCTTGCGTCCGCTGGTGCCGGGCGATCGTGCCGAGAAGATAAACCTTGAATGGGGCCCCGTCGCGCTCGATGGGTTCGATGCGGACGCCGCGTCGGACATCCTGGCTCGCTACATGACCGCTGTCAGCAGCCGATGCGGCTTAGATTTGGCGCACGTATTGGCCCTTCGCGTGTTTGCAAGAGGTGTTGGTGAAGGCGCAGCCTGAATGAGCTAGAACCGGAATAACATGGCATGGCACCCGTCGGTGCAGGCGATAGGGATTAGGGACGGAGGTAAAAATGGACGGCGAGCAGAGCGTCGGGGGTGAGCTATGGGAGTTCGCTGAGCTACGGGAGGTCGGGGAAGCCTTGATCAAGGTCGCACAGTCGCTTGCGGTGCAGGGAGAGCTGATCAAAAAGATCCTCCCGGCGGTCACCGAGCGGGCCGAGGACGCGTCGCCGCTGGCCGATACCCTGGAGCGGCTGGCTGCGGCGAACCGGGAAAACCAGGTGTTGCTGCGTCAGATCGTCGGCGGGGTCGAACGAATTAAATGTGGTTTCAAGTCTGCGAAGAAGAGGTTCGTGCCCACGGAACCGTGGTACCCACCCATTGGCCGCCGGCTGGGATGACTATGCCGACGGGCGTCTTGCCGTTAGGGTAGAGACCGTCCAGAGCTTGGGAGTGGTTACGTTGACGCATCCACTCCTGGGCTGGCGTTGCCAGCCGGGGGTCTGTTTCAACCCATAGGGCGGTCGGCGAATGCGAGTGCCAGGCGGCGCGGTGCGGTCGTAGACAAAACCGGCCGGGGGACCGTGGCCTGGCGTGCTCCCGGAATGACCGCCGGAATGATCCGGCATGGCCAGCGTGGACCTACAAGATCGGAGAGCCCTTGTGATACGAGTCGGTCCTTGGAAAGGCCGTACTAGTTCGATTAGTGAAGATTGATCCAGGTCAATGGAAACTTGGCCGAAATCGTCATCATGCGCCCGATGGATCGGAGACTGAATTTCCACACCCCGGGGGAGCGCTAACATGAACAACAGACAGTTCCTGCTCACCGTCTCCGCCGCGCTTCTGGCTAACACGGTAGCGGGGGGCGCCCAGGCAGCCGACGCAGCCGCGGGTGAGGCAGTTTTCAAGTCGCAATGTGGCATCTGCCATTCGGTGCAGGCGGGCCGCAATCAGATCGGGCCGAGTTTGGCCGGGATCGTTGGCCGACCGGCCGGGCAGGTGGCCAATTTTCAATACTCGCCCGCCAACAAGAACTCTGGGCTGACCTGGGATCAAGCGACGCTCGATCGCTACCTGACCAATCCGAGCGCCATGGTGCCGCATACGATCATGACCTATGGCGGCCTGAAGGACGCCGACAAGCGAGCCAACCTGATCGCCTACCTGGCCAGTTTGCATTGATGCGGTGAAATCCACCCTGCGCCGAACGAGCAGAGGCGGAGAGCTCCTTTGGGGGAATGATGGCTCGCAACAGAACGGCGCAACTGAAAAGGGTAATCGTGGCGGCGGTTCTTGGGTTGTTGTTTCCGGCGCTCGCCCAGGCGGTTCCGAATTACGCCCAGCAGACAGGTCAGCCTTGCACCGCATGCCATATCGGCGCCTATGGGCCGCAACTGACGGCGTTCGGACGGGCGTTCAAGATTGGTGGCTATACGCAGACCGGTGGCGACGAAGGCACCCCCATTCCGCTGTCGCTGATGCTGCTCGGCTCCTACAGCAACACAACCAAGGGGCAGGGGGCGCCCGCGGCGAATAATTACGGGGCCAACGGCAACTTCGCCATGGACCAGATCAGCGTGTTCGCCGGAGGCCGCATCACCGACTACGCAGGCGCGTTCGTTCAGGGCACGTTTGACGGCATCGCCAGTTCATTCAATCTCGACAACACCGACCTGCGCCTTACATCGCCGTTCAATTTTGGCGACACCGAAGTGCGTCTCGGGCTGGACATCAACAACGGCCCGACGGTGCAGGATCCGTTCAATTCGACCTACGCGTGGGGCTATCCCTATGTGCCGTCCGCACTCGTGCCGACGCCTACGGCACAGCCGTTGCTGGCCGGCGGCCTGATCGGCAACTCGATCGGCGCGACAGTCTATGCCTGGTACGATCGCTCCCTGTATCTCGAGGCGGGACTCTACAATACTTATGGTCCCAGCCTTCTGAGCTATACCGGCAATGGATATGGGCCGGGCGCGACGGCGAACCCCGCACCCTATGTGCGCGCCGCCTATGAGTGGAACTGGAACGGGCAATCCGCCCATATCGGCGGGATTTTCCTGCATTCCAACATCAATCCCGCCGTCTCGACCTTCGCCAGCAATGGTTCGGCGGGTCAGGACGTCTATAACGACTACGCGGTCGATGGTGGCTATCAATGGACCGGAGACGGAACGAATATCGTCTCGGTCCTTGGGATCATCGACCACGAGGAACAGAGCCTCTCCAGCTCGTTCACCACCGGAGCGGCGAGCCAAGCCGGAAATACGCTGAACCAGCTTCGCGTGAACGCCACCTATTACTACCAGCAGACCTACGGGGCGACGGTCGCCTGGCAAAAGACCTGGGGCACCGCCGATCCGGTGCTCTACGCGCCCGCGCCACTGACCGGGAGCGCCAACGGCAAGCCCAACAGCAACGCGTTCATCTTCGAGGCCGACTACGTGCCCTTCGGCAAAGCCGACTCTCGCTTCGGCATATGGGTCAACCTGAAGCTCGGTGTGCAATACACAATGTATACACAGTTCAACGGCGGCACGAGTAACTACGACGGCTTCGGCCGCGCGGCAAGCGACAACAATGCGCTGTATGTGTTCGCTTGGTTGATCTTCTAGAGAGCTTGATCCCTGGCGGAACATCGAAACCATCGCACCATGGCGATCAGACAGGATTGAGAGCGCATCTAAGATGTGAGGTCAGACTAGCTCTACGTCGATGCGACGACGGAATGGAGGCAACAATGAGCCTATCACGCATGGCGGTCGGCATTTTCGCGGGCTTGCTGCTGGCGGCCACAACGACCGCGGCAGCGGACACAGATTCGGCGGGCAAAGGGACGCCACAGGCGGCCAGGGCAATGCTGGAGCGCGCTGTCGCCGCAGTAAAAGCCAACGAACCTCAGGCGCTGGCGGATTTCAGGTCTGGCGCGGCTGGGTTTCGTGACCATGACCTTTACGTCTTTTGCGCTAGGTCCGACGGCACGGTCGACGCGCATGTCGATCCCAAGCAGATTGGCCGTAACATCAAAGACCTGTACGATATTGATGGCGTTGCGTTCGGCCAGGAGATGATGGCGATCGCGCGAGAGGGCGAGATCAAGGCGATCAAGTATATGTGGCCGGAACCGGCTTCCCACGTGCCGGTGGACAAGGTGACCTTTTTCACCAAGGTGGCCAATCAAATGTGCGGCGTCGGCTACTACAAGTAGGAGCCGCTCGTTTTTGTGACGCGCCGCAGAGCACGCACCAAGCTCGATGCTCCGCTAGTTCAATGCAAGCCGCGCCTTCGCCGGCGTTGCTACAAGGTCGAGAGGCCGCGTTATACGAGTCGGTCCTTGGAAACGCTGTACCAGGGCCAGGGGCACAGGAGCGAAAACATCTGCCCCTATGGGGCAAACACATGGAACAATTTACCCCAATCGTATTGCCTTGGTCTCGTGCCCTATTGCACCAGCCGCCGGTTTTCCGGCAAATGCGACGCAACGGGACGTCGAACACCGCCGCCGATCACTGAAAGACGCTACGCTATTTCTGTGCGCGTCAATCGTTACTGGAAGCAACTCTATTTAACGCGCCTGAGCTTGCCTGCCTGCCGTCTCGGCGACCGCCAGTTCGGCATGCGGATCAACCCGCACGCGCCCGAGGCCGACCTATCCAGCCCGGCTCTCCAGCCCGGCTCCCTTGCCGCGCAGTCTATTGCTCGGGGTGAGGAAAAGGGGCCGCGCTCGTGCAAACGTGGTGCATGGGACCCGAGTGCGGAGGCTGGGGAGCTCAGCGTGAATATAAATCCCAAGATGACACGAACGATCCTGGCCATACTAGCGGCCGTTATCGCCGCCATCATCCCCTTTAACGTTCTGACCCGGGAGTATGGCGATCCCGCCCGCCGGTGTGCTTCGAGCGAGACGGCACCGAGGGCAGTGAGAAGGCGCTTCGGGGGCTGACTGACGGTGCCCAGCCCCCGTCCCGCCGCTTGATGCCCATCCGCTCGAAGAACACGGCGAT
>CAVYXX010000122.1:0-42589 GCA_963772355.1 uncultured Alphaproteobacteria bacterium
GGTTCCGCTCGTGCAACTCTACCCACGTCTCCCGACGTCTGAGCAGCATCAGGCTGCGTGAGATGCTGTCCTCCACTTCATGCTGCCGCCGCTCGATGCTGGCCAAACGGTTTTCGATGGCCTCAAGGCGTGGGATGACGCCCACGAGCAGGATCTCGGCCCTGGTCGCTGCGTCTAACGCCGCTTGGCTGTCCCGGGCGGCATTTTCGGTGTTGGGAGAATCAGCCGAAGGTCTGGCAGGGTGTCGTCTGTCATGGGGCGCCACCATAGCGGCGAAGCGTTCTTTCCGGATATAGCAGCAGCCTGCGTCGGCGCGGCCACTTTCGCGCCGGGACAGACTGGATGTGGCAAATTGCCGTAAGCCATGCGGTAATCGCATGCGTCCGTATTGGGTCGTATACAGACACCCACTGTCTGATATGTCCGTATTAGGGCTTTTCCAGGTTGAGGACAGGATGATATCAACGGACACTAATTACGGACGAAGGAGACGTCGGGTGTCCAGAGTTTTTGCCTATTGTCGTGTCAGCACTGCCACCGGCGAGCAGACTACCGAGAACCAGGTGCAGGAGATCACGGGCGCGGGGTTCGCAATGAGCCGCACCGGATATTCGAAGAAAGTGTATCAGGCGCAGCAGCCGCGGCACAGCGGCCACGCTTCGGGAAACTGCTTCAGCGGCTGGAGCGAGGCGATGTTCTCGTCGTCACCAAATTGGACAGGCTGGGGCGTAACGCCATCGATGTCTTGCAGACCGTAGCGAAGCTGGAGGGTGCGGGCGTGCGCGTCCATTGCCTGCAACTAGGCGGCACGGACCTGACCAGTGCGGCCGGCAAAGTGTTGATGCATGTAATCGCGGCAATGGCAGAGTTCGAATTGTCGTTGATCCGCGAGAGGACTGCTGCTGGTCTGGCGCGCGCTGCGGCGGCCGGCAAACATCCGGGTCGCAAGTTCGCACTGCCGCCGGAGCGGAGGGCCGACGTGCGTGCTCGGCTTACCGCCGGTGCCACGGTGTCGGATGTGGCGCGGGAGTTGAAGGTCAGTCGGCAGACGATCATGCGTGCCCGGGCCGAGAACTCCGGCTCGCCGGCTTCATCGGTCCAGTGATCGCAACGGCCCTCAGCGAGGGCGCGCCCTGCTCGACTTGATGGCGGGAACCGGCATCGTAGCGCGGACAGTCGCAGACCGCCACCGCGTTATTGTTAATGACGCGAACCCATTCGCGGCGCTGCTCGCGCACTGCCACGGCATAGACGCCACAGGCGTGGATCCTGCCTCGATAATTGATTCGCTCCGGGACTCCTACATACGAAATTACGAGCGCCTTTCCGCGATGATCGAGACCAGGCTCGAGGAAGAAGCGTCGTTCCTGCATGGTGAACTCGACGATGCCATGGCGCGCCGATACGCAGCCTTCACGTCGGACCCGCCGCTGACCGTCGTGGCTTATTTTATCGCCTATGGGTATCCGCCCCCTCTGATCCTGCGCGCGTTGGCAAATGCGCTTCCTTTGGCGGACAGCCGTGCCGCCGCCTCAAGCACCCAAGGTAACGAGCAGTTCGCGCGCTTTCTGCAGATCCGGCATATCGAAGCCTTCGGTAAACCACGCAAAGGCCGGCGCAAGTAGATCTCGTGCTTCGGCTAGCTTTCCTTGACGAACCCATAGACGGGCAAGTCCAACGGAAGCCCGCAGCTCGAAGAGCTTCGCCTCTTGATGGCGCGCCGATCTGATTGCGTCTCCAAATTGGGCTTCGGCCGCGGCGTCACCACAACCAGCGAGCAAAAACTCGCCCTTTATTCTGTGTAATTCTGCCTCGTAGCATCGAACGCCGGTTTGTGTTGAAAGAGTAAGTGCCGCAGAGTGTTGTTCTAGTCCCTCTTCAAGCTTATCCATTTTCGCGAAAGCAGTCGAAAGCCATCCGAGGAAGAGCGGAAGAAGAAATACTCCCCCCATTTGTCTGAAGCTGGAAATACCACTTTGCAGTAGCTCTATTCCGATCGCAAGTTCGCCCTCTTCTACGAGAGCCCAACCACGATAAATATGCCCTAAGGAATGAAAATAGGCAAAGTTTTGGTCCGTAGTCAGAACAATCAGCTCGTCGGCGAGCTGACGAGCGATGCGTATGCTACCCAGAACGCAATGAATCCGGCAGCCAACGCTCAGCGCGAACGCTAGGCTGATTGGATGCGATAGGTCTCGCGCCGCCTCGAGCGCATCGGCGGTCCCAGCCAAGGCTTGATCCAGAAAACCCATGAATGCCAGCGCCATCGACAGAAAGGATAGACTCGCTATCCGCGGGTTCTCAGCGGTCAAGAACGTTAGCAACCGATGGTCCATCGGACCAGAAAGGGCAATTCCCCGCTCAAAGTGCTCCCGCGCCGAGGCCAACCGCCCTAAGTGAAGCAAACTATCTCCCACCGCTCGGTGACCGGCCAACTGGCCTGTTTTGTCGTCCTCCCGCTCAGCTAGACTGAGCAGATCGTTGGCAACTTGATGAGATCGGTTGATTTCGCCCCGTGCATGATAGTATATAAATACGCCCAACAAGGCCCGAAACAAGCTTGACTTGTCATTACCTTGCTCGCACAGCTGGCGCGCTCGAATATACGCCATTCCGATCTTCTCCGTATACCCATTCACGGCAATCAGTGCTCCGCCCAAGGCGAGCTGAAGCGTAAGTTCCTGACGATCGCGTTCAGTACCGTTCGGCAGCTGTTGTAGAAGATCGAGGCCCTTTCGCATTTGTGCGATCGCTTCCACCATCGCCGACCGCGCTATCCCTTGTTGACCCGCTCTCAGCCAATTAGCAATGGCTTTCTCGATTAGGCCTGCGTGCGTGCAGTGATGAGCAAGGATCTCAGGTTGCGTCTCGGCAGGGCTGGGGTGACCTTCTTCTAATGCTCGGACGACATTTCTATGCAACGTTCGGCGCTTGTTGCGGAGTAGGCTTTCGTAAGCGACGTCCTGCACCAACGCGTGCTTGAAGGTGTAGACTGATCGGGCGGGGTGCCGCGGACGAACAACAGGCCGGCGTTCGTCAGCCGATCGAGCGCCTCGCGAAGTTGCGGCTCTGGCAGATCAGTGACGGACGCCAGCAGCCCGAACCCAAACTCACGGCCGATCGCCGCGCCGGTTTGCGCAACCTCCTTGGCGGCCGGTCCCAGCCGATCCAGCCGCGCCATCAGCGAGGCGTGCAAGGTCGCCGGCACCGACAGTCCCGGATGTGGCACGGCGGACAGTGCCGCGGGCGCCTGAGTGCCGGATTCGAGCACCGCCTTGGTCAGTTCCTCGACGAACAGCGGCACGCCGTCGGTGCGCTCGGCGATCTCCTCCATGATCTCGGCTGGCAGCGCCGCATTCCCGGCGACGTTGGCGACCATCGCCGCCGTGTCGCGCCGGTCGAGCCGGGCCAGCGTCAGCATCGTCACATGCGGCTGCCCGGTCCACGGCGGCTGAAACTCGGGGCGGAACATCGCCAGCAGCAGCACCGGCCAGTCCGCGACCCGCTCTATCATGCGGTCCAGCAGTTCGCGCGAACTCGGGTCGATCCAGTGAAGGTCATCGAACATCATCAGCACCGGCTGCTGCCGCGAAAGACCTTCAACCTGCCGCAGCAGCGCCTCGAACGTCTTGTCCTTCTTGCGCTGCGGCGTGACATCGAGCGGCGGCGCGAAGATCGGCTGACGGCAAGCGAGTGCAGTTCCGCGATCAGCGCCACGTCTTCCATCGGCGGCGCGGTGGCGGCGAGCAGCGCTTGCAGTTTGGCGAGCCTGGCCGCCGGCCCGTCCTCGTGCCCGAACCCGGCCGCCCGCTCCATTTGCGCGATCACCGGATAGAGCGCGCTGTCCTGATGGTGCGGCGAGCAGAAATAGCGCAGCCGGATGTGCGGTTCGGCGGCGATCCGCTCGGCCAGCGCCTCGGCGAGGCGGGACTTGCCTACACCCGGTTCGGCGGAAATCAGCACCACCCGCCCGTTGCCGGCCTTCGCCTGCGCCCAGCGGCGGAGCAGCAGATCCATCTCCTCGTCGCGGCCGACCAGCGGCGTGGCGCCGGAACGCAGCGCCTCGAACTGGCCGAGCGTGCGGTTTTCAGACAATACTTGCCATGCCGGCACCGCCACCGGCAGACCTTTGAGTTCGACCGTGCCGAGGTCCTGGCACTCGAACAGGCCGCCGATCTGCCGCCGTGTGGCAGCGTCGATCACCACCTGATTCGGCCCGGCGAGGCCCTGCAGGCGTGCCGCGAGGTTCGGCGTCTCACCGACCGCCGTCTGCTGGCGGGAATCACCCGAGCCAATCGGCTCGCCTATGACCACAAGTCCCGTTGCGATGCCAATGCGGACCTGGAGTGGTTCGCCGCCACGGGTGTCTCGCTGACCGCGGCGGCAACGGCGAGGCCGGCACGCACGGCGCGTTCGGCATCGGTCTCACGGGCTTCCGGCCAGCCGAAATAGATCAGCACCCCGTCACCGACGTAACGCGCGATGAAGCCGTCAAACTGCTGGATCGTGGTCGGCGACGCAGGCTTGGTAGGTGCGGATGACCTCCCGCAGATCCTCGGGATCAAGCCGCGACGAGAGTGCGGTGGAGCCGATGAGATCGCAGAACATCACGCTGAGCGGGCGGCGTTCGGCCTCCGCGGTCGAGGCCGCTTCCGTGCCCCGGATGAGCCCGGCGTCCAGAACATCCCCACCAGCCTTGACCGCAGGCGCCGTCGGCTCACGGAGAGCAGCAATCGCATCAAGCAGCATGCGTCGGTCGCCGACCAACGTGACGCCAAGGTCCTTGAGGTCCTCGGCGGTCAGCTTCGGGCAGCACCCGGATGTCGATCCGGTTGTCGCGGAAGGCCGCCTCGTATTGCTGAAGTCCCAGCTCTCGCAGAAAGTCGCCGACATCCATGGTCACACCACGAGGACTATCGCACAGGGAGATTGGGCCTTACCGGCGAGGTCTGTCCAGTTGTTGTGATTGAACTGAACACCGCGTCTGCCGGTCGTTCATGCCAGTTCGTCCAGCAGAGCCTTCGCGTCCAGCAAATCCTTGGTGTCGAAGCCTTCGGTGAACCAGCCGTAAACCGGGGCGAGCAACTCATACGCGTCTTGGCGTTTGCCTTGGCTCTGCCACAGCCGTGCCAGGCTGGTCGACGTGCGCAGCTCCCAGATTTTCGCCTGCTGGCGGCGCGCCCAGTCGAGCGAGGCGAGAAAGTTCCGCTCGGCACCTTCAAGGTCGCCCTTGAGCGAGAGCATCCAGCCCTTGAGGCGCAGGATCTCGGCGTAGTGAAGGCGTTCCTCCCACCCGGGGCGTTCGATTTGGGCGATCGCCTCGTCGATCAGCTGCAGGGCATTGTCGAGGTCGCCGGTCAGCGCCATGCCTTCGGCCAGGAACGCTTTCATGGTCGGGCTGCGGATCTTGCCGCCGCTCGCTTCCCAAAACGCGATGCCGGCCTTGAGCGGGGCAATTCCTTCGGCGGGCTTGCCTTCCCGGATAAGTGCCAGGCCGTATGAAACGGGTGCCAACAGCGCCCACAGCACGGGCAGGCTGTTCTCCCGGCCCAGCCGCTCACATTCTTCGGCGCGCTTGCGCAGGTCCTCGTGGCTCACAGCGGTGATCGAACTCATGCGCCCCAGTAGTCAGCGCAAATCCGAGGTCGAAGGGGTGACCGCGCCGGCGGGCGTGCGCGTCTTTTTCATCGCTCAGCCGCAATGCCCGGTCCGGGTAGCCCAGTATCCAGGTGCTAATCGAGCCGAAGATACCGGCTAAAGTTTTGGGATCCTGGTTGAGGATGTCCGCCAGGTGGCGATGCTTCTCGTCGTCGTAGAGGTCCAGCACCTTGTCGGCGTGCTCCAGAGCCTTGGTGAACTCGCCCGCCCAACAGTAGCAAACGCAGGCACGTGCGTGTCCCGTGATCAGCAGGTCGGCATCGCCGGTCGCCTTCGCGATGTCCAGCATCTCCTCCGCCCACGGCAGGGCCTCCGCCACGCGCCCTTGCGTCAGGACGTTGCTCGTCAGTCCCCAGAAGATGGGCAGCAGCGCGTCGTGGCGCTCGAGCGACTTCGCCAAGGCAAGTGCCGGATGCAGGCTGGTCCAGACTTCCGGGGCGGCCCAGCCTTTGAGCGCCATCCACGCGGTGCCAAGGCAGCTGCGCAGCCCCAGTTCGCTGGCGTCTCGTTCCGATGACCGAGGCAGGGTGGAGACCAGTTCGAGCCCCTGGTTGAGATGGGCGATGGCCTCGGTCAGGGCCATGCGCTTCAACGCCAGCTCGCCGGCGGCCTGCCAGAGCGGAATGGCGGCTTCGGCAAGGCCCGCGGCCGTGAGGTGATGCGCCAGCACCTCGGGTTCGGTGGTCTTGATGTTCGGGAAGCGCTGCTCGATCACGCGGGCGATCTTGGCGTGCAACTCCTGTCTGCGGCTCTTGAGCAACGAGTCGTAAGCCGCGTCCTGCACCAGCGCGTGCTTGAAGGTGTAGACGGCATCAGGCGGCGTGCCGCGACGGAAGGCCAGTCCCGACTCGCTCAGCCGCGCCAGGGCGTCGTCGAGTTGCGCCTGCGGCATCGGCGCGACCGCGGCGATCAGCTCGTAGCTGAACTCGCGGCCAATCGCTGCCCCGATCTGGGCGATCTCCTTCACCGGCATGAAGCGATCCAGCCGCGCCATCAGCGAGTCCCGCAGCGTCGCCGGAATGGTGACGGCGCGAGCGGAGCCAGCGTACTCGTAATGATCGCCTGCCTCCGTCAGCTCGCCCGATTCGAGAATGGACTTGGTCAGCTCCTCGACAAACAGCGGCACGCCGTCGGTCCGGGTCAGGATCTGCTCGAGCAGCGCCGCGGGTAGCGCCTTGCCGCCGGCGAGCGCGGAGACCATCGCCGCACTCTGCGCCCGGGTCAGCTTGGACAGGTTCAATGCGCCGACATGTCCCTGCTCGGACCAGCGCGACTGAAACTCCGGCCGGTGGGTGAGCACGACCAGCAGCGGAACGGTTTTCACCCGGTCGATCAGCAGATCCAACACCTCCAGCGTGGTGGGGTCGGCCCAGTGCGCATCCTCGAACAGCATCACGCTGGGTTGCCGGCGGGCGGCCGCTTCGGTGATGTCGACCAAGGTCCGCAGCGTCTCGTCCTTGTGCTTCTGCGGCGTCATCGGCAGGGCGCCGTAGCGCTCCTCGCAGGGGATGGACAGGATCGAAGCGACGAACCGGACGTCGGCCAGCGGTCGGCCGTAGTGCGTGACGATCAGCGCTTCCAGCTTGTCGAGTTTCGAGTCCGTCGTTTCGTCCCGGGTGAACTTCAGCGCCCGTTCGAAGTTGTCGATGATGGGCCAGAAGGCGCTGTTCACGTAGTAGGGCGAGCACTGGAAGCGCAGCGCCTGCACGCCTTGCGCTTCGAGCCGCTCGCGCAGCGCGCTCAGGATGCGGCTCTTGCCGATCCCGGGTTCACCCGACAGCAGCACCACCTGGCCTTCGCCGTCCTTCGCCTGCGACCAGCGGCGCAGCAGCAGATCCAGTTCCTCGTCGCGGCCCACCAGCGGCGTCAGCGCTTGACCGCCGCGATTGGCATCGAAGCGGCTTTCCGTCACCAAGGCACGCTCCACCCGCCAGGCGTGAACCGGTTCGGCGATCCCTTTCAGGTCATGTTCGCCCAGATCGGTCAGTTCAAACGCATTGCCGACCAATCGACGGGTCGAGGCGGCGATGACAATCTGGTCGGCGGTGGCCAGTCCTTGCAGACGCGCGGCCAGATTGGGCGTGCTGCCCACCGCCAGCTTGGACTGGTCCCCCGTACCGGCCGTGTTCACCGACGACGACAGGGCCGGTGGCGATGCCGATGCGGACCGACAAGTCCTCGGTGGACGATGCCCGCTTGACGGTATGAACGATCTCCAAGGCCGCCCGCACGGCACGCTCGGCGTCTTCTTCGTGCGCGGTGGGCCAGCCGAAATAGGTCAGGATGCCATCACCCACGTAGCGGGCGACAAACCCGTCGTAGCGCGCGATCACATCGCCGCAGAGGGTTCGATACGCGTGCAACAGGCTGCGCAGCTCTTCGGGGTCGAGCTTTTCACTCAGCGCCGTCGAACCCACCAGGTCGCAGAACATCACGGTAAGCTGGCGGCGTTCGCCCGCAGATGTCGACGCAAGATGATCGTCGGTCGGCCTGACCGCCTGCGGTGAGGCGGCATCCGTCCCGCAGCTTGGCGATTGCCACCAACAGCCGGCGCCGATGGCCGATGGCGGCAACTCCGAGTCCCTCAAGATCTTCGGCGGTGAGATGGCACAAGTCTTCAGCACCGACGTCATTCTCGCGGAATGCGGCCTCGTAGCGTTCGAGACCCAGGTTTCGCAGCCAGCTTGCGACATCCATCGCCGTTTCCTCCGGCTCGGTGACGCTCAGCGGGATATCGCCCTGTCGGAACGGCCGTGTCCAGGACTGGAAGATCGCTCGTCAAGACGGGATGAAGTTGCCGTCGCGCTGTTCCATCACGCCTGCAACTCAGACGACCAGTACAGCCAGGACGCAAAGTCAGTCCTGATGTCCGCGTCCAGAAACCGCAGCCCGGCCTTGAGCAATTCCGTCGTCGTCGGTTGCCGCGGTGCTTTCAGCGGCCGCGGCCCCGTGCCCTTCCTGCCGCTCCAGTCGGCCGGCCGGTCCCGCTTGACCTTGTTACACGGGATGCAGGCGGTCAGGATATTGGTCCATTCTGTTTTGCCGCCGCGAGCCCGAGGAATGACGTGGTCGAATGTCAGTTCGGACGCAGGGAAAGGCTGCCCGCAGAACTGGCAGGAATAGTTGTCGCGAAGTAGTATCGACCTCCGGCAGAACTTCGGCGCCGCGCTGATCGGGGCGTATTCATGAAGCGCTACCACTTTCGGGACGCGGATCTTCATCGAAGGCGACCGGAATACCTGGTCCCACTCTTCTACCACGGATGCGCGTCCGCGGAAGACAGCCTTCACCGCTTCCTGACAGGACACTAAAGAAAGTGGAGATCGGACGAAAATCAGCATTCAGCACCAACGTGCGAAGTGCGGTTGCGGTGGTCATGATGGTCGTCCCTGTAGCAGATTTGGTGCCGGCGGTGAAATTCGAACTCGACTTCCTCTCGCTTACGGGGCGATTGCACTGCCCAATTGTGCTTCGCCGGCATGATGGTGAACCGTCTCAGAATCGAACTGAGGACTTCCAACTTAAGAGGATGGCGCTCTGCCACTGAGCTAACGGTCCGTAGAGTTGATGCGAGGCGTCCGACTTGAACGGACAGATCATCTGGGTTTGAGCCAGACCGCTTTACCTTTTGCGTAGCCGCGCTAGATCTGATCTCGCCCCGATTCGAAACGGGGAGGGCCGACCCTTCGCACGGTCGGTTGCATCCATTGCCGAGACCAAAGTGGGAGACCCATGCAGGGGACGATCCTGCTCAAGGCGATTTAGAAGATCGCCGCCGTGCCGACGGATGGGGCAGTGGGTCAGTTTAAATCGGTCTAGATTATCTTCCTATCTAAGGATAGGTGCAAGCCTGACCGGCCCGTGCCATATTCCAAGCATGGTCAATTACACCATCGTACCGCGCGGCCGAGGCTACTGGATAGAGGCGATCGACGTTGACGGCTCTCGCCAGCAGATTGAGCGGTCCGATCCCGAAGAGGAAGCTGTTCGGCGTCTCCACGTTCTGCAAGAGAGGGCCGGGATCGCCAAACCGAAGCATGATCCGATCCCTCCTAGGGATCGGTACCTAATGGCAACCAAGCGTATCCCCCGCCCTCGCGATGCCCTGGCCCTGGCCAAGCTGATCGGCGATATCGCTACCGGTCAGGTGGTGGATGCGGTGGAGGATGGGAAGAACGAGGCGGCGGTGGCTCGTGGAAAGCTTGGAGGCTCAAGCGGAGGGTCGGCTCGGGCAGAGAAGTTATCGGGTGAGGCGCGGCGTCAGATTGCGATTAAGGGTGCGTCCGCTCGCTGGAAAATCTGTCACATAGTTGCATGGTCAGCATAAGCTGTACACAATCTATGCGTGTCCGAACAACTCTCTCTATACCCAATCCGCGCTAAACGCGTTTGGTCGCCATCCTCGCTGACGGTAAGTCGCCCTCGTTTCGCAACATGCGAGGATGGATTGGATTATTGCATAAAGCGTGATGAAAATGGCTATCCCGCTCGCGCCAATGAATGGATAGGTACGTGGCTTGCGCGAGCGTCCGGAATAGCTGTAGCAAAACCTGCAGTAATCAAGGATCTGGATGGGAAACTTGTGTTCGGGTCAGAAATCTACGGCGATGGGCATATCCGCGGCTGAGGATGACAAAATCATCGGCATAGAGTTCACGATTTGCGCTCTGTAGGCTTCACCGCGGCACTGGTTTCGCCAGTGCCGGAGGAAGCGGTTCGGCCCGCCCGGTTGCCCGATCGAACCGCTCGTCAGCTACCAGGGTCTACCGACAACTCCCTCGATGGATCCTCCCTCCACCGGTGAACCGCGCCGTTGGGGCGCACTGAATAAGATAGGCTAGAATTGCCAGTACAAGAATTCGGTTGGGCCACCCATGAACTGGATAGCGATTACGGCAAGGCTCGATATCGCGACGGCCCAGGGCAACGAGGCATCCCATTGAAAACAAGTACTGGTGAATGTAATTCGCAACGCGATCGAGGCTGTAGCCGACTGCACTAATCGGGAGCGGTGGGTGCGGATCCGTCTGCGCCGTATTGATGATGAGGTTCAGGTCGAAGTTGAGGACAATGGCCCCGGCGTTTCACCTGACATCGCACAGCATCTGTTTGAACCTTTCGAAACCAGCAAGCTACGCGGTATGGGGCTTGGGTTGTCGCTTAGCCGTGAGATGATCAAGGCGCACGGAGGAAGTCTCGAGTGGGACGCGACAGTGGCGGTGGGGGCACGCTTCGTATTGCGCTTGCCTTGTCATCGGGTCCAATGCCCATGACTGCGGAATTGCCAGTTTATCTGGTCGAAGATGATGCGGGGATGCGGGATGCCGTGAGCCTGCTTCTGCGAGGTGCGGGCTTCGAAGTTCACAGCTATCCAAGCGCCGAGATATTTCTGAGCGAAGTAGACTGTTCTAAGTCGATCTGCCTTCTGACCGACGTGCGGCTGCCCGGAATGGATGGCATCGCGCTATTCCGACACCTGGTCCGGCTCGGGGCTGAGCCAGCGGTCGTCGTGATCACCGGCCACGGAGATATTCCCATGGCGGTGGCTGCGTTGAAGGACGGTGTCGTGGACTTCGTCGAAAAGCCGTTCGATCCTGGCATGTTGCTGGACAGCGTGCGTGAGGCGTTGCAGCGTGCTGCCGCCAACGCCGAACGCAAGGCGGTCGCGACGCATATCGAAGCGCGGCGGTCGACGCTGACGGCACGTGAGACCGAGGTTCTCACGCTGTTGATGGAAGGGCATTTGAACAAGGTGATCGCGGCGCAACTCGAAATGAGCATACGAACTGCTGAGCATCATCGCGGTCGCATCCTGGAGAAGATGGGGGCTCGATCCCTTTCGCAACTTATCAAAATGCTGCTCGGCACACGCGGGTGACGCAAAACGTGGCTGCGATGATTTGCGGCCAGGGGGTTTTTGAGGCTCGAGCGGACATCCCGTTCAGAGACCCGTTCCGACGCGGACGTTGGACCGCGGCACTATGGGGGTGGCAGGCTCCCGACCGCGATTACCCGATGTCCATTGATCGGGAGGATCATGCTGCCTGAGCTGGGCCATCCGGTCGCTACGCGCGCGCGAGACAACACGGCACCGGCAAAATCGGTGCCAGCCACCCTCACTCCAATCATTAGATGGACGAAATCCACGGATTTCACTCTATTGTGACCAGCACCCGCTTCTTCGAGCCCGGCGCCGCGCGATATACCGACAAGGCCGCTGAAGAGGGTAAGCGCCATCGAACACGCGATCCCATGCCCGCGCGGCTCTCAAAATTTCCTCGTTTCATATGAGAGGGATTGGACGTGACCTTCGGTACTCCTTCAGTTTACACGCCCGAGTTGGCCGAGGAGATATGCGCCCGTCTTTCCGCCGGCAAATCCCTCAAGTCGATATGTCGCGACCCCGGCATGCCGCCGTTTAGCACTGTTCAGGGATGGGCGAGGACCAATCATTGTGGGTTCACCCCCCTTTATGATTGTGCCCGCATACTCCAGGCCCAAACATTCGCGGATGAGTTGATAGACATCGCGGACGATGGCTCCAACGATTGGGTTCGGCGAGAGAACCAGCGGGGGCGCGTCAACTACGTCGTCGATAAGGAGCACATCGCCCGATCCAGGCTGCGCTTTGAGGCAAGGCAGTGGGTCATTTCGAAGATATTGCCAAAGACGTTTGGCGACAAGTTGCAGCTGAAACATAGTGGTGGCGTTGCATCGCCCGTAATCACACCTGACATGGACCCAATTGAGGCAGCAAGGGTTTATCAGCGGCTTATGACGCAAGACGATGACAGTTAGGTGGCACTAGAAGCCCGACGATCGCATCCGGCTGGGCCGGTGTCGGAACAGGCTGACGGCCGAGCCGCTTGCACGAAGCCCTTCGCCCGCGCCAGGCCGGACTGTGTTCGCTCGATCAGCAAGTCGCGCTCGAACTCGGCGAATGTGTTCAGCATCCCCATGATCATCTTGCCCGCAGCCGACGTCAGATCAGCGCCACCCAACTGAAGGCAATGAACACGGACGTGCATGCCGGTGAGCCGGTCCACGGTAGCCCTTACGTCGATAGCGTTGCAGCCTAGCCGGTCCATCCTGGTCACGGTTTCCTTGGCCATCACCTCACCCTAACCCCCGCCAACCGCTTCGGCGATATCGCGCGAGGTCGAACGCCCCCCCAGCGCAGCCCCACGGCCTCTGACGCACGTAGTCCGTGCCGGTAGGCCAGGCCCAGCAGAAGCTTGTCACGGCTTGGGATAGCGACCACGCTTGCCAGCCGCCGCGATCAGTTTCGCTAACCCCCGCCAACCGCTTCGGCGATATCGCGCGAGGTCGAACGCCTCCCAGCGCAGCCCCACGGCCTCTGACGCACGTAGTCCGTGCCGGTAGGCCAGGCCCAGCAGCAGCTTGTCACGGCTTGGGATAGCGACCACGCTTGCCAGCCGCCGCGATCAGTTTCGCGGCCTCTTCCGGGCGAAGATGGCCACGCCGCGATGCAACTTTCGGCTTTTCGCCGTCTGAAGTGGTGCTGGACATGACGCTGTTTCCCTGGAACGTCCGTGAAAAGCACCATAAAACTTGCGGCTTTTCGAACACAAGGCCGGAAGTTTGGAGGTATAAAAAAGCCCCCCAGGGGGCCTAGGGGGCGAGTTTTCATATGAGAAGGAAGAGTTGTGATTGCGTGGACCGTATGCACGCCAGTGGTCCGCGCTGGGATGCTGCGCGCCCGGCGAGGTTGGGTCAAGTCGACGGCTTGAATTGGAAGCATTTGTTTCAGGCGCGAGCGGATGTGTTTGGGCCCTTGCCTCGTTAAAAACTTAACCAGACCCAGTCATTCTCCACACCCAGCATGAGTCTGCCAGCCGAGGCGTAGCGCTGGCTGGATTTATCGGAGTGTTGCAGTAAAACGTTTAGATCGCGAAAATGGCGCTCAAACGGTTGCCCGATCCGGATTGACGAAGTGCCGACAACGTCATTAATAAATCGCATAGCTTCGGCACACGCCTCCGCGGCGAATGACACCGCGAGTTGTAGCCTGACTTTCGATTTGACGGACAGCGACTTCCCGCTGCTCTCCGCGTCAGCATAGGCAATGTCAGCAGCGCGAAAAAGCGTGTCGCGAGCGGCTTCTACCCGTGAAGCGGCCTTTCCGAGAAGAAATTGCGCCAGTTGCTGCTCCTTGAGCGGAACGCCCTGGTAAGCCGGTGTCTTGTTTTTGCAAAGTTCGATGGCAGCTTCGAGCGCAGAGGCAGCGACACCGACGGACACCATTCCTTCTCCGAGGATATTCGGCCAAGGCCACATACGGAACAATGGGCCACCGAACCCAGGAGCAGGGTTGGCCAACGGTCCCACCGGCGCGGTCATATGATTCGGAACAAATAGATCGTCTGCTCGATAATCCGTGGACCCGGTGCCACGCATCCCCATAGTGTGCCATGTATCCAATATTGTGCCGGATTTTCTCGGGAAAAATACGGCAAATGGTGCGTCCGCTCCCTCTTCTAGTGCGGGCATCGCGAGCCACTGTGCCCGGTGGCACCCACTCCCAAAAGGCACCTGGCCAGTGATTCGCCATCCGCCCTCGACGCGTTGCGCATGAACAGGCGGATTAAACGCCCCCGCTATGGTGGGTATGCCGTTTGAGAACAGTTCTGCCACACCAGCTTCAGGCAGCCATGCCGCATAATTGGCTATTCCTTGGTTCATCACAAGGTTCCATGCGGCGCTTGCGTCTATGCGCGCGACTGCTTCCCAAACCTGCATGCACTCGGTGGGATGCAGTTCGAAATCCCCCGTATCGCCGTGGGGCAAGCATCGCAAATAGCTCCGCGTCATACATGGCCTGATATGCGGCGGAGGTCGGCACTCGCTCGACTTCAGCTTTTTGGGCATCCTCGATGAGAACTGGCCGAAGGGCCTCGACGGCGTCCAGCAGTCTTGTTGTTGTATTTGTCATTTGATGCTGCCCCTGTGAATTTGCCCTACTACGCAGCCGCCTCCCCTCGATCTAAATGCTTCCCACTCTCCCGGCGCCATCGCGCTCCAGATGGCCAAGGTGGAAGCGGTCGCAATCACGAGGATCCACATCAACATTTAGCTGGTCCCATGGACAGCCCGGTTTCTTCGGCGTGATGTTTGCCGGGCAGGCAGCCGTTGGGCGTGTCCATCTTCTCGCCGCCGGCCATGTGGTGTCTATGGGTACTGTACCTGTAGGGTTTTGCCACTATGAGAAGTCGCGTCGCGATCGACAAAGATCTTCTTCCTAAGCTTTCTCTGCCTTGGACTTTTTGTGGTGCAGATTTTTGCAACGCCTAAATTCAAAGAACACATTTCCCGGCGGTTGGGGACCAGCGTATTGGCGCTGGTCCCGGGGTGCCTCAGGACTTCGACCTCACGACCATTGTGGCGACGCTGATATGAGGCCAACTCAGGCCGCTGAAGTTCAGCAGAACGCGCTGAATGTATTGCAGTTGTTTGAAGATTTTTCCGTCGGTGCCTTTGATCTTTTCAACCCAGAAGGTCGCTGTCATGCGCACGGCGTTGGCGTTAGGTCCGGCGGCAGGTGATCCGACGTTTGCAAGAGAACCGCCCCGCTTGAAACTCGAATGCTTCCAATCTGCCCGGCGCTCCGACACGCGTTGCTTGACCCCGATGACGACCGCGAGCAAGGGTTTTCAGCGGCCTTCTAGGTCTGAGGAATTCCAGATCTCGCCAGCGTTCCAACGGTGCCATCGAGCTGGAGGACATACTTCCCTGCCCATCCTTCGGGACCTCACGCGAACGCCTCCACTCCGCAAATTCAATACTTCCAATCGGCGTTGCAAAAGGCCTAGCCGGGAATCTCGTAGTGCGGCGCCTTGGTCCATTTTTGCAGACCGCAGAATCTGGACTACTGCCTGCGCCTCATTTGTGGGACGGACGCGGGGATGGCTTGCAGCTTCTTGTGGAAACCAGCAGAGCGCCGTTGGTGTAGGCGGAGCCCTGTCCGCCTGCTACTTCGGCGGGGTCAAGTCAGATTGAAAGCATTCGGGTTGCTGCGATTCAGATGTGTTTGGGGTGCGTTTGGGGAAGCGGGCCGCCCTTCGCGCGGCCCCGCCCCGATTGTTGCTGCTTTCCATTATCCCGACAGTCACGGGAGTTTGTAACTGCCCTGAAAGGTGCAGTATTGGAGGTAGGTTCCGTCAGTCGCCGGCTTGAACTCTCCCGAGTGGCACACATCATGTTCATCACCACTGATTCCGGCATACTTCCCGGTGCCCCCCGACTGCGTGATCGATACACCATAGCTCTTCTGGTCCAGCGGGCGCTTCTCACTGATCGGAATTTGAACGATTTGATCTCCTGCGGGGTCAGTCACCCACGCAATAGCCCTGGTCCTGAACGACGCCCTTCGCGGAGTCCGACGTCCCCCAACAGTGCACCGTCGTATGATCGAACATCCCATTGGTCAGCAACAGGCCGTTTTCCTCCCAGACGATCAGCAGCCGCTCTTTGCCGATCGGGGTAGCCTTGACCGTGCCGAAACCGGAATACGTGCCGCTATATGTCCCTTCCTTCGGCAGATCAGCGGCCATAGCCGTGACCCCGAAGAACATGGCAGTGCTCAGCGTACAGGCGGACAAGATACACGTGCGCGGTTGCATCGAACTTTCCTCCCAATCGTTGATTGTCTCCAGAGCGACCCGGCGTTCTTGGTTTCACCGGCTTTAGGTGCGACGCGGCGGCTACGAAGGATCGAGATGCGGTCCAATATTCGCGGCGCACGCTGTTAGTCGACCAGCGCGGTTTCCACATCAGCCGCGGTGACAGCCAAAAGTAGACCAAAAATAGATGAATAGACGCAGTTAGACGCCGCCGACCCGAAACACAGCCGTCCGATGTACCGAATTTCTTCCAGGCATCACCCTCGTCCGACCCGCAGACCTCCGGCGTACCCAACTTCTTTCAGGCGACGCCGGACCGCGATCCGCCCAAGGTCGCTAAGGCGCAATCGGCCTATTCGACGATGGACACGCCGCTGTTCACGACAACAAATGAACCGCCGCTGACTACCGACACAACATCCGGTGAAACCTATTCGACGATGGACACGCCTACCGACACAACATCTGGTGAAACCATGTCAGGCGACGCGCCGGCGGCGGATGGGGCACGGACGCGCTGATATGGAGGGGAATGAACCTCGTGTGCAGCTGGGGAACGCCGAACAAACATGGCGGGCCATCAGAGTGTCCAGATTATACCGCCCCGCCCGCTCGCACCGGCTACAGACCACGGCCCGCACCGTGGTGTGCTCGGCAAGTCGCCCAGGGCGATCGATCCGCGAGACACAACGGCCTCCTCATTCAACACCGCCCGGGGTTCACGCGGGCATGTAATTCAACCCGTTAGGTAGATGACCAAGCCGACAAAACTCCCGCAGTATGCGGCGACAATAATCAACCATGCGATGAGCCGCTGGGCATCTTTGTGGCGTTGAGCCCTCTCGTGTTGCAGATCATCTGTCATGATCATCTAGGGGGCGCCGCGCTCACCTCGATCCTGCGAATTCCACAGGATAGACTTTGGCTCGAGGTAGCTGATGTGGTGGTGTTTCTCGCCGCGTATTCAAACACTCGCTCCGCCTCAACTCCGGCACCAAAGCAAAGGCTCACGACGCAGGCGCAGGCTGCAGCGACGATAAAAAGAGCAGTAGGAGGACGGCCGTCATAGGGGCTGCAACTATAACCGTGGGATCATAGCCGTCCATTGGTACTTACCCTGCCCCGCCGATTAGAAAATGCCACATCCGGATCCTCCATCGAGTGTTCAGGATGTTAGCGGCGATCCGAGTTACCCATTTCCACCCCAATCATCCGTTCTGACATCAGTATGTATGCCTGAGGTCGGCCTGAGAGGCCGAGTTTTTGCCCGGCCACCTTTTTACGCGGCGTCGGCATTGTCGGCTTACTCCTCGGCGTCCTGGGCGCGGCCGTAGCGGGCGTGGATAGCGCTCAGGGCTTCCTCGGCCGTCATCGTCTCGGCGCGCTCAACGTCGACGCCGCTCTGCCTGAAAAGCTCGGCGAGCCTTCGCCAGCGCATGGAGCCTCGCCTGGCCTCCAGACCTAAAACAGCTTCAGCTGCACCGGCGTCCCCCGCCTTCAGCGCCCTTGCATGAGTCCTTGGGTGGCTCTTTGCGGCCGACATCCGCATGGGCTCGCGCCGTGAAATAGCGCCGTAGTCTGTCTCCGTTAGGGACGACAAATCTGATTGTCTCTCGGCCATCCGTCGTGTCGCGCTACATTCGACGACGCGAAAGAACCGACTTTACTTGTACCAGTCATTTGGCGGCCTCTCTTTGCGTCGGAAATTTAGGAGGTGACCTTTTTCAGCTCATCCAATTTCACGTTGCCCTTTTGGCTGTCTACTCGTTACGGGCTTTCGGCCAGGTCGGTTCCACCGGTAGGGTGTTGGAATCGCTGAATTCTGGCCCCCAACGCCTGATTCGAGACATGCTCGCCTTTTTGGGTGGCTAAGTTGCGGCTTGTCAGAATACCCCGTTACGCCTCCGTAGGAGCCGGGCTCCGCTGACAAAGCCCCGATCGGACGCGAGCCCGTCGGTTTGCCCGCAGGACGGCCTGCGTTCTAACGATGGTCGCTTCGCTCAAACCCACGGGGCGCCCGTCGCGTTGGCCTCCTACGACCGAGGATGGAAAACGGTCGCCTTCGCGACCTGCTGGAGGGACGTCGATCTGCGTCATCGATACTGGCGGGCGGTCGTCTTGGCGAGACAAAGGGGGCGGCGAGCCAAGACCCGGCAGGGCGTGGTTCAAATCAGGGTAGCACGCGAAGCCGGGTTAACGCTGACTGAGAAGCTTCCGGCTGGAAAAGATCGTCCCACTGGTGACGCTGAACTGCTTGTAGCAAGCAGCGAACTCCGCTGAACGAGCGCGAGCACAAGCACCGCGAGCCGGTGGTGCACTCGCTGGCCGGCACCGGACGCAGCCGCAACACGACCTTTGGGGTCAAATTGCGCAAGCCCCGCCGACCCGATAGCTACGCGCCGCGCGGCGCCTCGAATGTCTGCTCGCCGACGACTGGGAAGATGACTTCACGCACCACACCTTCCGGTCGGCCAATCGCGGCCTCTGCGACCCGAAACAGGATGCCGGCTTTGCCGCGCACTTCGCGTGCCTCCTCAACGAGTTCCTCAACCACCCGCCGCTCGGCTTTGACGGTGATGCTGTCAAATCGCTTCCGGCAAATCCTACCGTCCGGCCGCGAACCCCGCGATCCGTCCAAATTGTAACCCACGGTCTTCCGTGCACCAATGGCCATCGACAGGGTGATCTGGTCGCTAGCTTCCAACGCGCGCTTAGCGCCATACGCAACGGAAGGGTGCTGGCCAATCAAATTTCGGCTGTGCGAGCAGCATCCATTAACTTAGCGGAGGTTCCAGATGCCTTTTCCAAAGGACCACATGCTGGGTTCGCGTCGAAATGGCGTGAACCACGTCGGCAAGGAGACGCCGTTTTGGGAAAGCGGCCCAGAACCGAGTCGGGGAACGACATATCCGGTCACCGACGACGCACTGCTGGACTGGTATGCCACCGCGATGGGGATGAGGGCGGCCCGGGTCGTGGTCTGCTGGGAGGCCATCCAGAACAATCCTGACCTGTTGCCAGATCCGCCTATCGCTGCGAGCGCCATGGGCGGTATTCCCGTGACGACGGCGGGCGGCTACCAGGATTACTGGACCGATCTTGTCCAACTCGTCATGCGTCTCATAGACCGCGGCATCTACGTCGCGGTCTGTCCCTGGCAGCACAATCCCGCTTCGGGCGACACCGACATCACCTACCGCGGCCGCGGCTTTGAGCCGGAGCACTTCGCTGATTTCTGGGGCAAGTTCGCGACCGCCATCAACGCCAGCGTCGTCGCGGGTTTTCCTCCCGACCCCAGGTTCCCTGCCGACGCCACCAGGCCAGGCAAGCTTGCGTTCGACCTCATCAACGAACCGCATGAGGCCGTGGGAGCAGGGGGCGTCGGGATTTCATTTGCCAAGTGGAAGACTTGCGCGCAACAGGCGATCGATGCGATCAGAACTGATCCGGCCAACCAGAACACAATCCTTGTCGAAGGCATGGGTTTCGCCTCGGTCCATCTCGACAGAAGCCGGGTCGATCCAAGCCATTCGGACAGCGCCGTCCTGTGGGACGGCCTTTCCGACCCATTGGGCAATCTTGCCATCTCAGCCCATTGCTATGACGGCATACGGATCCTGCCCAATGAAGCTGCCGCGGAGAAGCCAACGGATGCCCTGCGGAAGGCGTGCGAGAAGTTGGTCGGCTGGGCCCGAGACCGCGGCCTTAAGGTCCACATCGGCGAGGTGGCCGTCGATGCGGGCGTCGGAGGTTGCAGCAGCCTGCCGCAGGCCCAGGACAAGTGGGACGACTGGAACGACTTCTGCCGCGACAACGACGACGTCCTCATCGGCTGGAACTGGTGGGCCAACACGTCCAGGAATTGGGGATGGCCCGACGAAGGCTCGTGCCAGATTGGCCAGCCTGACATCGCGGGCGGGCGTAACTGGGCACTGACGCATGATGACGGTGCGACATCGACTGTCCATGCCGATCTGATCAAGCCGACTGTTCCTGCGTCCTCATGACCTGAGCGCCGCGACAGCGATTTGCAGTCCATGGCGAGGGCGGGCCAAAGGCCGGGAGGCGGGCGCCGCAGATAATCGTGGTGCATGGATACGCCTATGGCGAAGGGAACGGGCCTGGCGAAGGAGAGCGGGCTCTTTTCGACCTTCGGATGCCCACTGTGAAGGCGCGCAGTTGGGGTCCGAACATTGAAGTGCGTTTTACGCACGCTAGACCGGAACGATATAAGAACATCAATCTCTGGGTGAGAGCAGCGACGTCGGTATTTTGTAGAAGCCGCGTAATAGGGCCATCAGCAGATACCGGGCATCTCATATTGAGCAACACCTGCCACCAACAGTCTGATTTCATTGCCAGTTACAAGAACTGTGGCAACATATCAGTTGCGACGATTGATCGCCATTAGCACCTCTGTTGTTGGTCTGCGTGTCGGTACCGAAGTCCATGGAATAGGCCTCTGAGGCGTCACGACCTCGCCGCCGAACATCCTGTCTACAACGGCAGGGTTCGCTTCCGTTCTGGTCTAGCGTGCGTAAAACGCACTTCCGTGTTCGGACCCCAATCTCAGTTTTTTGGTTGACTGGGATCGACAGGTGGTCACCTGCCCGGCGGGCAAGCAGAGCATCTCGTGGCTACCGAACACCTGGCCTGAGAATGGCATGATGTTCGAGGCGCGGTTTGCTCGGAAGGACTGCACGCCCTGCACGCTGCGTTCCCGCTGTACTCGGGCCAAAAACGAGCCGCGGATCATCGGACTTCAGGCGCGCGAACACTACGAGGCGCTGCAATCCGCTCGCCGGACGCAGACGACGAAGGAGTTCCAGCAAAACTACGCCCCGCGCGCTGGGATCGAAGGCACACACGCGCAGGTGATCAGCCGATGCGGATTGCGGCGATGCCGATATATCGGGCTGGCCAAGACCAATCTGCAGCACGTAATCACAGCCGCTGCTGTTAATCTGATCAGAATTGCGGACTGGCACAGTGACGTCCCTACGGCCAAGACGCTTCGCCGCCCTGAAAAGCGCCGCCTGATCCGAACTCCGAATTCGCCACCAGTGTCAACAGTGAAAAAACAGTCGTGTCACCAGCCGCCAAATTGGGGGTAAGCCTAACCGCCGAAAATTCCGTCAGGCCGAGTCCAGGTTGCCTTACATCTAGCAAATCGCAATTCCGTCGATTAGCAAGTCTTTTTACCCTTTCCGGCGCCGGGATCGCATGCACATGCCAGCCCCTGTTTCCTTGCCCTCCGCCGAGGCCGCGTGTTTGCAAGTACTCCGCGCAGGCTTTGGACGGCCCACTGTGATCGCCCTGCGTTGCGGCCGTGGCGTCGAGCGGATCGGGCGGGCGCTGGCAACCCTGTCCGATCTGCGTCTCGCCAAAAAGGGCAAGGACGAAGTCTGGGGTCTGACCGCGGGCGGCCGGACCGCGCCGTTTTCGGTGCTTCCGGAGGTCGGAACACGCGGGCGGAAGCCGTCGCGTACGGTGGTGCCCGGCAGTCCAGCGGCGCGCCTGCTCGCGTTGTTGGAAACGCCGCGCCATCGCGCTGACCTGCCCGGCCTTCTGGGCGTGACGCGCGAGCGGGTCCGCCAATTGGTCGTATCCCAGAGCGCGGCGGGCCGGATCAGAGGCCCTGGGTCGGGGGATCCGATTTTCGCGCTCGCGCTGACCGACGATCCGGTGGTGCTGCTGACCTACGCCCAGGAGCGCGTGTTGTCGGCATTTGGAGAGGAAAAGCCGACAACATTGTCGCAACTCGCGGCGGTGGCGCACCGGTCTCCGGCCGTCATGGCGCAGATCGCGGATTTCCTGCGCGACGTCGGCCTTATCGAAAAGGCGGGCCAGGCGACGTATGGCGAGCTTTGGCGCCTGACTCCGGCGGGCCGGTCGCACTGGCAGCGGTCGCCGGATGTAGCGGAGGCGGAGGAGCCGCCGCTGATGTACCGCTCGGGCCGAGTCGCCAATGTTCTGGCCTATCTGGCAGAACAGGGGGAGTCGCGGACGGTCAAAGTGGCTCGTGCTTTGGACATTCCGCGGCAGTCGACGAATGCGTTGATGCAGTACCTCAAACGCCGGGGGATCGTGCGGGTCCAGTCGGATGCGTCTCGCTCACCGTACGTGCTGACGAACGAGGGGCGGGAATTGCTGGCGGCGATGACTCGGCGGGCGGAGGTGGCGTAAGCAATCTGTCTCTGCTCGGCGCGATCTCGGTTCACCGATGATCACGCTCGTTAACCAACCGATACGGCGCTGATTGTTAATCAGTCTGCGGGCGAGATGCTCAGGGGTTGCTTGAGGAAGGACTGACCACCAGCACGACCAGTGGCTCGTGAACGCCGGGCAGGCCGGGAAAACTGATCCACCAGGCGATGAATGAGGTTGTTCCTACCTTTTTCCGCCATCCCCCACCCCTCCTACCCTGGGCTACGGGAGCGCATATCTGCGGAACGAAGGGAGATGCGCGAGAAAGAGCGGCGTGAAGAATACGCTCGATGAGATCGAACACATCCGGTATGGTGAAAGCGGCATCCAAACCGAACAAATAAGGGAGGTATAAAACATGCGTGTGGTAGTTGTATCTCTTGCGTTGCTGGCCAGCACTACAGTGCCAGGATTTGCACAGGACAAAATGATTCTGTTGGCTGGGCCGAGCGACGTCAAATGGCAGCCGGCGCCTCCCAGCTTGCCGAAGGGCGCTGAGTTGGCGGTCTTGGCGGGCGATCCGACCAAAAGCGGACCGTTTGTCATCCGGCTCAAGCTGCCGGCCGACTATCAAATTCCGGCGCATCACCACTCGAGGACGGAAAATGTTACGGTAATATCAGGCAGTCTCCATGCCGGGATGGGCGATAAACTCGATAAGCAGACCAGCAAAGGATTTGATCCGGGCGGCTTTGCCTCGATGCCGGCCAATATAAATCACTTCGCATGGGCCGCCAGTCCGACCATCATCGAGATCGCCTCCGAAGGTCCATTCGACATCATTTATGTCGATCCGGCCAACGACCCAACCAAGCAATAAGTAAGCTACCGCGCGAGCGCCGCCCCAAAACGGCGCTTGCTAAAGCGTCCTAGGCGCTCCAGAGTTTCCGGAAGATGCCCACACCGCGGTGCTTGCCGAGCGCGCGACGCCTCAAAGGATCCCGGTGAAACGCTTGCCGCCGGGGCAGCACTGAATGACCGACGGGTTCTGTCAGAGTTCGCGCCGGCAAGTATAACCTGAAGCCGGATAGACGGCCACGTTGGTTCAGGCGACTTCAAGGATGGCCATTACGGTCAAGGAGCCAAGCGTGTGTCTCGTGATCAGCAGGTCGGCATCGCCGGTCGCCACCGCAAGGTCAAGCATTTCCTCCACCCACTGCAGGGACTCCGCGACGCCGCCTGCCTCGACCGGCGGCCTCATGGCGCACCTCCCACCATGCCGTCCGGCGTGAAGCGCGAGCCGGCCGCCCGCAGCATGGTGCGGGTGCCGGGGGTGCGGGCGCCGGGGGTGCGGGGATCCCCAACGGCGAGAATGCGACCGCCGGAACGGCTGCTGCAAATGCCAGTACACCGGCGGCGAGTGCAGCAGACTTCTTGCAGATCGTGTGAAAACTCGCCCGTGCTGTGATTTGTCTCTGTCCAGGCGATTCGAGGCATCAACAACATCTGGACGAAGGGTGGATTGCAGTATGCGCCACCAATCCGTTAGCCCTCGATTGCAGGGCGAGGCTATCGATGCCGGGACGGTAGGCGCACCTGCACCAAAATTAGACCGCTGAAGGCGCTTGGCTTTTCTGTCGCAGAAAACGAGTGCAAAAATGGAGGCCGTCATTCCAATCAATCTCCGGCTTATCCTTCCGCAGAGCCGAGGACCAGCCGGAGAGGTTGCAAAGCGTCCGTTTGCGGACCTTGCCCTGGTGGCGATAGCTTTCGCGCAGCAGGATGGCGGGCGGCGAGTTCCGGTTCGGGACGGATTCGATATACATCGTTGCATGGGAATCGATTTAGCTCCGGAGTACAAGTCATAAGCGCGTTATTACATGGCTACGTATTTAGACGGTCCCGGGTGGTTTTTCCCGGATTTCCGCTGATTTGTAGTAATGGCAAGTCGGAAGCTCGGGCGGCCGCCGCCGGAGGCGGCGCGAAGCGGTCTGGACGGCTGCGAGCACGGCGCGACGCTTGATCAGGTCGGGCCTGCCGCCGCGTCATTATCCTTTCCGCGGTGTGTTGGTGGCCGAAACCTCAGCCTTCGAAAATCTCGTCAGCCACCCCGCCAAAGACTTGACAGCGGGTAGGAAGTCCAACGCCTCTCTGCGTGGCAAGTTCATGCGCGCAGGCTGGGATGACCGTTACCTCGCCAGGCTCCTGGCACTATTCTGAAATGCGATTGTCCTGTCTCTTGGACGCGAAAACTCTACTTGCCGAACTGGGGTAGTGGACCCGCGGTTGTCGGTCCACCGATTGGGACGGACCTGCGAGTCAGCACACTAGACTAGAACCCAACGTCAGCTTTGATTCCGATGAGCAAGGGCCGCCTGTTCCACATCGTAGTCGAAGAGTGATCTTCGGAAATCCCTGGAGTTTTTGTTGATTTCGCGGTCGCGCTGTTCAAGGTTTTCATATTTGGAGTCATACCGAAGGTCCTGCGCGCCATCGAAGAAGCCGAACATCTCGTTCTCATCCTCTCGCAACGAGCTTTGGTCTCGGACTGGATCAAGCGCGAGTGGTCGCATGCCCGCATGGTCGGCAAGATGGTGAGCCCCGTGCTGGCGGATCCCACCATCAAGCGCGGCGACTTCCGCCCTGGATCCGGCGTGAAGAGGTCTACGACATTGCCGATCCGGAGCGATGGACCAAGCTGGTCCGGGTTCTGCAGGGGCCGGGCAAGATCAAACGCGCGCCCTACATGACCGGCGATCTCCCGGATAACTTTGTGCCGCGCGAGGTCGAATATACTGCCCTCAAAGCAGCTGTGTTGGCGCAAGGCCAGCCGTCCGTATTGGAGTGATACCACAATGATGACAGACGAATCGCTGACCACTGAGGCAATCCTAGATGCGTTCGCCACCGCCGGACGCGTGCTGCCACGGGCGGCCCTGAAGCAGGCGGCGGATCGCTGGCCGGAGGTTGGCCTAGCCCTGGTCGCCATGCTTGAAGCCGTCGCTGAGGGGGACGCGGTCACCGACCGCACAGAAGCCATCCTGTTCTTCGGCATCTATCTGATGGCGCAGGCCAGCGAGATTCGGGCGTTCCGGCCGCTCTGCACTATTGCCGCCCATGAGGCGCAGATCGAACGCCTCATCGGCGACGGGGTGACTGAGGATTTGCCGCTTATCCTCGCGCGCACCTATGACGGCGACCCGGCACCGCTGCGGATGCTGATCGAGGCCGCGGATGCCGACGAGTTCGCGCGCGATGCCAGCTTCGCGGCGCTGTCTTGGCTGACGGCCACCGGGCGGATCGATCGGGACGAGACGGCGCGCTATCTGCGGGATCTGCATGCGACCCTTCAGCCACAAGACGCGTCCTGGGTCTGGGTTGGCTGGCAGCAGGCGATCGCCGGCCTCGGCCTGGACGAACTCGTGCCGCTGGTCGAGGACGCCTTCAATCGCGGCTGGGTCGAGCCAATGGCGCTTAGCCTGCATCATTTCCACGAAGATCTTCAGGCGGCGCGGCAGGCAGCCGATCCAGCAGACGTTTTCGACCAGCACGACAAGGACGACGGCCGTCTCAACGATATCGTGGACCATTTGTCCGGCTGGGTCGGCTTCGCCCCGGAGCAGAAGCCAATCCCGAAGCTCAAGGTATCGCCACCAGGGCGGGTGACCGACACAATCATCCACAATCCGTACCGCAACGTCGGGCGCAACGACCCGTGCCCTTGCGGCTGCGGCAAGAAGTTCAAGAAATGCTGCCTGGATAAGGTGCGTTAGGGGCTGCCGAGAAATAAACGATCCACGCTTTTGTCAGTTTGGGGCGCTTCTAGGGTGCCGCCCGAGCCAAATAGCCCTGCAGCGGCCTGAACCAACTGCCCTTTCCAGGTAGTGATCTGGAGGCGATGCTGGCTATCGTTCACCGTATATCCATGCAGCGCGGTGAGGTATCCCGAATTTACCCCATTTTTGGAGAGGACTTATGACCGCAGATAAGCAAATTATCAAGACAATGACCGGAGAGGTCTTCCTGCCAATTAGACTGTACTATAAGCTTCACAGCAAATCCGGTTTGCAGGCGAGATTCAGCAATCTCCGCTGCATGAATTACGATCGAGCCGGCGATCGGTGGGTTTGGCTCTACGACGGTGAAGCCAAGAATTTGAAGCTCGCGGTGCCTTACTCCTCCGTACCGCCTGATAAGCGGCCCATCATCTTGGGGTCGTTCTACTCTCGGGTGGATGATCAGATGTATCTGGATGTCGGATCGGTCGAACGGGCAATAAAGGCAATCGAGTTCTTTGACAAGCGTATCAAGAGAGTAGTGGCAGAGGTCGAATATGTTACTATTTATAATAAGGTTTGCTCAACCATGGATGAGCATCCTGGATATTGCTTCGATAAACTATTTTCGGATGTTCACACCGATGATTTAGCTGTAGAAGCTAAGCTGGCGGATGCGAGGAAGTCTATAGAGGAAGGCCGCGTAGGCGAGATGATGGACGCAAAAAACTTCGAACTCGTCGAGGCGTTTCCTGCCCATTACTATGAAGATGGAATAAGTCACGTAGAAGCGTCGCTCAAAGCACGTCAGACGGTGGCGGTCGCGCGATGGAGTGGTCAGGTAGATTATTGCCTGACCCACCTCATTAAGGATGTCACGAAAAGGATGAGCCTCAGCGCAACATGACCCCCGGCTTGTAGCACGACCAAAACCCGCTCGAGGCGGACAGAGAAGATTTATGGTCCGTTGTTCAGCTAACAACCGACGCTCTACACCCAACAGATCCGCCCCGCTGGAAACGCGTGATCAGGGCAGGGTGGTGGAAGAAGCCGGCAAAATCGCCACGCGTGACATCGGCCAGCATCTCCCGGTAGGGAGCGAGACCACCCATGTAGAACAGCACGGTATGGGGCTTCCCCGGGATGTTGGCGCCGAAGATCCATGACTTCGTCTCCGAGAATAGCGTCGTGTCGGCGATCTGCTTGCAGGTGGCGGTCCAGTAGCTCTCCGCCTCCTGGGTTGCCTCGACCACTGCACCGGTGCGCTGCGCCCGGCTGATCATGTCGGAGATAAACTCGACCTGGGCCTCGATGACCGGCGGGAGGTTGGCGAAGCAACTGTTGCGCCGAGAACCATGAACATGTTGGGGAAGCCCGCGGTGGCGACACCGAGATAGGTGACGGGCCGTCCTTCCAGTGCTGCTGAATGGTCCTGCCAGCGCGACCTCGGATATCCATCTGATGGTAGTTGCCGTCGACCGCGTCGAATCCGGTCGCGGAGACCAGCACGTCGAGCTCATGTTCGACCCCGTCGTCGGTGAGAACGCCCCTTGGGGTGATCTCGATGATCGGGTTCTCCTTGGTGCTGACCAGTGTGACGTTGTCGCGATTGAACGTCTCGTAGTAGTCCAGGTTGCAGATAGGACGTTTGGCGTAGGGATCCGTTGGCGTCAGCTTCCTTGGGGTCTCCGGGTCCTTGACGATCTCAGAGATCTTCTTCCGGATGAATAGTCTCGCTGTCCTGTTCGCGGCCGAGTTGATGGCGATGTCGGAGAATGTGCCGAACAGACGTTTCTCTTGATGAAACTGCGATCTGTATCGTCGATGATACCGGCACGATCCAGCGCGAAGGCAAGACCGCGACCGACGATGAGTGTCGGGAAACACTGACGGATTGTAGGCCCGCCGGGCGGAGGGATTTGAGATCATCGCGGGCACGCTGATTTACCGCGACGACATCACCCCGGCGACGAACGATTTGCCGGCTGGACGCCCGGCCATGAACCCCGGCGCGCCCGGCGCTCGATTGCATTCTGGCAAAGATCGCTAGAGCGGCTGGCTGTCCCGGCAGATCATTCCGCAGCCTCAGCCATAACGCGTTCTGGCGCGCTTCGCCAACGCCGACGGCCGCGCATCGTTTGACACCCACGGACGCGCGCACCCGACTTGTCATATAACGCATTATCGGACAGTGGTGTCGCGTATCGCCTATCCAGGACTGCGCCCCGAGATCACGGCGTGCTACGTTGTGTGCATGAGCAAGTTGCAAGATCGAATGATCGCCGGGTTCACAGCCGGCGAGCGGGACTACATCCGCCGTGAATTGGACATCTTCTTTTCGACATTGCCGAGTGTGGCCGAGGGCTTTCACCTCAAGACCTGGCGCAGTGGTCCTGACGCCGGCAAGCCGAAGCTGCCGCCGACGGCGAAGGGGTTGATCGCACGTGGCCTCATGCGGCTTGATAACGAGGGCCACTTTCCGCGGCTGTTCTTCACTGAGGCGGGCCTCACGGCCCTGCGCGCGATGATCACAGACCGCCGTCTCATGGACCCGAAAAAGTTCGCCCATGTCCGACAGGAACTCGGCATCGATCCTAGTTCCGAGGACGAGGCGCGAGACTGAGACCGCCGTCTGGTCCAGGCCAACAGGACCACCGTCTGCTTTTTACTAACGCGAGAGCGTCGACTTGACGGAATCGATCTTATACGGTCGCGCTCACGGACGCGTGAGCGGTGACTTTCCATATCTCCGCGTTATGCGATCAGGCCATCATCAGCGTGAGCAGGCGGCACCACAAGCGGGATCGGGCCGACCGCTTCGGGTAATTTTCCCGCACCGAAAGCTCGCCTTCTTGCCACGACCACCCGAAGGATCAGGTAATTTCCATGATGCTTTTACCGCCGCGCCTTTGAGAAGGAGAGAGACGTGAGGACGCTCGTCACGATCGGTGTCTGCGGAGCCATCCTCGGCGCCACTGCCTGCACTACGTGCAGGACGCCAGTGAACGCCGGCATTCGCGCTGGCTCTAACACTGTCGGTTTCGGGAATCGCGCCGGCGCCCCCAACTATTATTGTCAGCCCGGGGTATGCCAGAAAACAGGCCGAGCCGATCCGGATTATCGCGTTTGTCTTGGCGGGTGCGGTTCCAAAATCGCAGCGGGCGCAGCGGCGAATTAGGAACTCAACGGCGTCCTGCCAAGTGGCACCACAGCGCGCGTTGGTTGCTGAGAAGGATCGAGCCCTGCTTGTGACTGAACCAATCGCCCTGCACCCACAGCGCGTTTCCATAATCCATCTCATGCGGTTTTTTCCAGACGCTCACGAAAGCGCGAGAAGTCGCCGATATGTTTAGGTGGGCAAGGCAGGATCGAGCCACTAAAATTGTTTCTCTAGCATAGCGCATCGCCCTGGTTGATCGGCGCCTACATGCCCAATGCAAAATTGACCTACGCAATCCTGAAAGGCGCTCACTTAGATAATCATCATGTCTGGGTAAACAACAGCGGCTGGACGTTTCGGCAACCCAAAGGGCGCCGACCTAAGCGGCACCAACTTGACCGGCGCCAACTCGAGCATCGCCAACCTAAGCGGTGTCGATCTGGGCGGCGCGGATCCGCGAGGGGTCAGGCATCAGGTTGCGCTCTTATAGGTTCTCGGCGATGGTTGAAATCCCGAACTGCCCGCGGCACGGCCCGCGCGGCGCCGGAGACGCACTCGCTTCTCTGGGTCACCAAGCCAGTCTCGCCTGACCAAAGCACAATAAGAAATTTGGAGAGCGTCATGATCACTCACTCAGTATATCGGTATTTGATGGCGCTCGCTTTGTCCTTCGCGACAACGGTCACTGTAGCAGCGGAGAAGCAATACGGCCCTGGTGTATCCGACACTGAAATCAGGCTTGGCCAGACGATCGCTTATAGCGGCCCGGCATCTTCACTTGGAGCGATCGGTCGGACGGCCGCAGCATATTACCAGATGATTAATGACCAGGGAGGCATCAATGGCCGCAGGATCAACTTTATCACCTTGGATGATGGATACAGCCCTCCCAAGGCGGTCGAGTTGGCACGTCGGCTAGTCGAGCAGGACGAGGTCCTGGGACTGTTCGGGTCGGTTGGGGTGCAGACCAATTCGGCGATGCAGCGCTTCCTGAATGACCACAAAGTGCCACAGCTTTTCGTATTTGGTGGGGTCGCAAGGTTTCGCGATCCGCGCTTGTCGCCGTGGACTATGGGTGGCGATCTGGCATTTGTGAATGAAACAAAGGAGTTTGCCAGGTTTGTGTTAGAGACCCAGCCGGGTGCCAGGATCGGTGTAATTTATCAGAACGATGACTTCGGCAGGGACCACCTGAACGGGCTGCGTCTGGGCCTGGGCGAAAAGGCACCCGGCGCGATTTCCAAGGCAGTATCGTTTGAGGTCACCGATGCGACGGTCGATTGCAAATCGTCGACCTGAAAAGAATCGGACGTGAACGTCGTGCTGATTGCCGCGATTCCGAAGTTCGCTGCACAGGCGATTCGTAAGATGCATGATATCGGCTGGAACCCGCTAAAATTACTAGCCTATCCAGCAGCATCGATACCAGCGACACTAAAGCCGGCGGGCCTCGATGCCTCGATCGGCGTGGTGACTGCTGATTTCGTTAAGCAACCAGGGGATCAGGCCTGGGACACCGACCCAGAGATGGTCGCCTTTCTTGGTTTTATGAGACAATACGCTCCAAGTATAGACCCGACCGACAAATTTAGTGTGGCCGGCTACTATAATGCAGCAATGGTTGTGGCACTGCTGAAAAGCTGCGGCGACAACCTAACCCGGCAAAATATCCTGACTCAGGCGACACATATGCAGCAGGTCCAAATTCCGATGTTACTGCCGGGCATCCGGTTAACTACCTCACCTGATGATTACTCACCGATCAAACAAATGCAGCTACTACAATTCGACGGACGGGGCTGGGTAAAACTCGGCGGCATCGTGGGGGGCTAAGCCGCTCACGGCGTTTCGAGCGTTGCTCTGAACAGAACCTTCGGACAGTGGGGCCATCCCTTTGCCAGATGCAAAAAATGTGGACGACGAGCGAGCCGCCCTTGACCTCCTCTTAAGAGGTTTTCAGGTTTCTCGAATGCTCCGGTTGGTAGCCGATCTTGGCATCGCCGACCGGATCGCGCCAGATGGTCAGATCGCCATTGAGGCCTTGGCCACGGCATGCAACGCACACTCTCAATCATTAATCCGCGTTCTCCGGGCACTCGCGGCCTTCGATGTCTTCACCGTCACCGCCGGAGGCATCGTCGCACACACGTCGCGTTCGCAGTTGCTGCGCACGGACATGGAGAACAGCCTCCACCATTCGGCACGTTTCTGGACTGCCCCGGGATCGTGGGCTGCTTGGGGCGAGCTGGATGCGGGGATGACCGGCGAAATCCCCCATGTGGCCGCTTGGAAATGATTCGGTTCGATTATCTGCGCGCTCACCTTGAGGAAGCACGCGATTTCGACGCAATGATGGCGAACTCTCCCGACAGCCACCCAGCCGCGGTCGCGGCGGCGTATGACTTCTCGAGGGCAAGAGTGATCGTCGATGTCGGCGGTGGTAATGGAGCAGTATTGCGCCAAATTTTTCTCACCACTCGACGCCACACGGCGTATTGTTAGATCGTGACGACGTCGTGCGCGCCATTCAATCGGTCGATTTATTGGAAGGGCGGATCGAGGTGGTTGGCGGCAGCTTCTTCGATGCCATTCCCATGGTGGTGACATTTACATGCTGATCCGCGTGCTGCACGACTGGTCGGACGAAGACTGCTTGCGTCTTCTGGGTAGCTGCCGGACGGCGATGAAGCAGGATGCGGTGCTACTTATCGGCGAGCAGATTTTAGAGCCGGACCCGGCGCAGGGCCGACCAATCGACTACCTGTAGACGCGCAGATGATGGCCATGTTCGGAAATGCGAGGGAACGAACCAAGGACGAATTCTCCTACCTTCTGTCCGCGTCCGGGTTTACCCTGAAACGGATCATTCCCACTCATTCGCGCGTTTGGATTGTCGAGGCCGCACCTTCGTAATGGACCTCGTGATATGGGGGCATATGGGGGCCATGTAGAGCGCGACGCACCCGCGGCAGTCACACCAACCCGTGCGCACACCGGCGAAGGCCGGACGCGGGCAAGGCGCGCGGTGTAAAGACGGGACGCAAACCGAAGCGACGGGACAACGGCGAGGCCTCCGAAAGATCGCTCGCCGCCTGCGGCGCACAGCATACCTATGCGCAGATCTCATCAATTCTGAACCAAAATCGGAGGCTTGAAATCTAAGGGCTTTTCCGTTGCATTAACTAGGTGCATAAAGATTCCATGATCTCGGTTATGCACGGGTCTCAACCGACGGCCAGAGCGTGGGGGCACAGGTGCGCCAGCTCGCCAAGGCAGGATGCAAAAAGGTCTTCCGAGAGACAGCGAGCGGCGCAAAGACCGACCGCACCCAGCTGCGCAAGGCGCTCGAACAAATCGACGCCGGCGATGTGCTGATGGTGACCGAACTCGACCGGCTGGCACGCTCGACGCGGGATCTCCTGAATACCCTCGCCACGGTCGCCGATCGCAAAGCCGGCTTCCGGTCCCTCGGCGACGCATGGGCCGATACGACCAGCCCGCATGGGTGCCTTATGCTGACTGTGCTGGGAGGGCTAGCCGAGTTTGAGCGCGAGCTAATCCGCGCGCGGACAGGCGAAGGGCGTGCTCGCGCCAAAGCTCGGGGGGTAAAGATGGGTCGACCGCCGAAGTTGACACCTCATCAGATCAAGGAAGCCCTCCGCCGCCGCAACGCCGGCGAGCCAATGCGCGACATTGCCCGCACCTACAATGTCTCCCACAGCACGATTTCGCGGCTGGGTGCATAAGGTTTTAAGGAGGTCGGGCCCCGTTTTGAACGCATCACAATGCGCGAGTTGAGCAGTCACCAACGATCTGGTCCTTGAGCTTCCGTGCCAGAATGCGCTGTTGCGCTTGAAAGGTACCGATGCCAATCTGGACTGCCAGCTTCGCTACAGGCTCGGTTGTTTCCATACCGCTGATGCGCGAATGACCAAACGATCGGCCTTACCTAAAGTCACGTCCAAACTTTCCGCCGGATGTCGCCTTTAATCACCACAGGAAGCACAGGTGCGACAGTTTGTACACCGACAAATCGTTCAAATCGTCCGTGGGATGATAGGGGGAGATCAAAATGTCCAAAGCCCGGTTTAGAACTCAGGTATCTGAAACTCTTGCGGTCTGCTCTGTGGCCGGAATCGTATCGGTGTTTGCCTCCGTGCCGTCAAAGGCAGAGGAGCAGGTCCAGCCGCCGCCGTATGAGATTGCTGGATTGAATACCGTGACCGTGAACGTCGTCTGGGATGATGCCGCCGTCAGGAAAGCGCTGCCACGCGGAATCGAGCCGGTCAAAGGCATGACCGGCGGGATTAATATCTACAATACTGAGCGGGGTTATGTGGTTGGCCCGTATTCGGCAGCGTATTTCTGGGTAGACATTGAGGGCTTTGATTTACCCGAAGGGATCAAAGGGCGGTGGATGCTCGCGGGGGTCTATGGTCCTCAGCCCAAGACAACCGCCGCATTTCAGGCAAGTGGGTTTCCGGTTCGTTCGGGCACATCACGCTTCGAATCCATCGCCGATGGGAAACGTGCCATTGGCACCGTGAGCGGACAGGACTTCGTCACCGCGGAAATCAAATCGGTGCCCGGGTCTTGTGAAGCAGGATCGGTATTGCTGAACTATATTTCGATGTCGCCCCAGGCCAAGCAACTTGTCGTCACCCATATTCCGGTTGTCGGCGACTTCTGCAAGGCGGACACGGTGTCAGCCAAAATCACCGCGGCTCCGGGCGATCCGTTCGCTGCATTTACCATAGCCAAAGTCGTCGGGATGAGCGAAGGCAGGAACATCTCGGTTGCGATCACCGTGCCCCAGCCTGCGGAGAAGTAGCGTTTAGCGTCCTGCGCAAATCGCGGCAAAATCGCGGCCGACAGACCAGACGTTTTCGTGTGTCGGCCGTGACTGCGTAAGTTTGCGCGCCTGATCCGGGACCGACGCTGGCGCCCGTGGCGATTTACTTTTGCGTCAGAATTATGCAACCAAGAAGCCCAATAGATTCAGAGGTCTATTTTTGTTTCAGTGCCAAGTTGTGCGAGTAGCACAAGTTGCTTCACCGACGACCGGAAATCATGACAAGCTGCGGGGCGGGGCCGAGCGTCCGTTTCAGCTCTTGACTGTAACCCGCAGGCTCCGCGGCTTCTTTCTTGGTCGGCGTGGTCTCGGATACATTTGGCATGTTCTAACCTTTATTGAACGCACGAGACCTTGTAACTTTCAGACGCAGCTTCTTGCGGCACTCGCAAAACAAAAACGCGGAAGATGAATGCCACGACAGGGCGGGCAGGAAGCTATCAGAGCCAAATTATTCTTTCTTCAGATGCCAGTGATACTCGCAGGGGGATTAGTGGTATTATTAGTGACATCTGCATCAATGACATCTCCAATTATACGACCATTATAAATTACAACCTCACCTCGCACAATAAGATTGTAGCCGAATGATCCGTCCGGAGCAGGATGAAAATTTTCCGTATGGTTTCTATACGCGCTGTTCGTAAACGTCAACGTTTCTCCGTGAATGGTGACCGATACGTTATCTTCGGCTGGACAGTTTGGCCCCGCCGCGCCTTTTGTCAACGATCTCTTTCCAGTGTAAACGCCATCGAAGTTGTGCTCCGCACCCAGAGCAGAGATTCCTGCAACCGCAAGACAGAGCCCCGAGGTCGCCGCTACGATAAGACGATGAAGGATCATTGGCCTCGCCCTTTGCCGGGTGATTTCGCCGCTGGCATCGCAACCATAGCAACAAGCAAGGCGAACGCCTATTTTCTCGATACCGACCAAGGTGGTGGCGGTTTCTTGGGCGTGGGTGGGTCACCCCCATCAAGCTGAGTTCAGCGCGCGCGAGACGCGTCGCTCGCCCAGCACAGATAGCAGCGGCCAAAAAGGTCGCCGCCGACTTGCCATATGCGCCGTTATGCGGCTTTTGACCTCGCCAAGCCGGTGCAGATTCCAACCGATGTGGCATTCAATCCGACCCAGCCGCTGAGCAGTTCGCTCGTGGCGGCGCCGGCCGAACGGCCGGATATTCTGATCGATTTCCGCATGCATCCCGGAGACGGCGTCGTTCTCTACAACGATGCTCCGGCGCCGTTCCCATCCGGCGATCCGATCAACGACTACTTTCCGGGGCTCGACAACAACAATCCGGTCAACTCCGGCACGCCTGCCGGGTTTGGACCAAACTCACGCGTGCTGATGCGGTTTGATGTCGCGACGACCGCATCCGCGTCCGATCCACCCCTGCTGATCGACACCTCCACCCATCTGCGGCGCGGCATCGATGCGCCGCTGGTCCGCTTCGGCAACAGTAAGGTGCCGCCGGGGGCGGCGGTTCGGCAACTCACCCTCGATGAGACATTTGACAGCGTTGGTCGGCTCATTCAGTTGCTCGGCACGCTGGTGCCGCCGGGGTCGGCCGACGCGGGGTTCGGCCGCCCGGACGACAGTCCGGTCACCGAGCGTGTCGAGGCGGGCGATCTCGAGGTGTGGGAGATTTTCAATCTGACGGCGGATGTGCACCCCATCCCTTCCACCCGGTTTCGTTCGGCTCGGGCGGCGTCGCGGGTCCGGTGTAATTCACCCCCTGTTGTTGCATCTTCATGGCGATATTTGCACCGAAAAACCGTAGCGTTTTCAGCGATCTAGTTTTTGCCCAAATCCCACCTAAAGGGTGCTGCGCTCTCGACCGTTCTCAGGAGACCACAACATGACCAGCCTCGAATCCTTCGTCCGCGGCCTGCCCAAGACGGACCTACACATGCACATCGAGGGCAGTATAGAACCACAGCTTATGCTGGACCTCGCCGCCCGCAACGGCATGAAGCTCCGCTGGGACACGGCCGAGGCGCTGCGCGGCGCCTACCAGTTCCAGAACCTCCAGTCCTTCCTCGACCTCTACTTCGAGGGTTGCAAGGTCCTCGTCACGGAGCGGGACTTCTACGACGTCACCCGCGCCTACCTGCGCCGGGCCCACGAGGATGGCGTGATCCGCGCCGAACTCTTCATCGGCCCGCAGAGCTTCACCGAGCGCGGCACGACCATCGAGGAGCTCATGTCCGGCGTGCTCGGCGCCATGGAGGAGGCGCGGCGCGAAGTCGGCATGAGCGTCGGCCTGATGGTCAGCGTCCACCGCCACCGCACGGAGGCGGAGGCGATGGCTGTGCTGGACCAGGTTATGCCCTGGAAGGACCGGATCATCGGCATCGGCATGGGTGGCCCCGAGGTCGGCAACCCGCCCTCCAAGTTCGCCCGCTTCTTCCAGGCCGCCCGCGACCGCAGCTTCCGCACCACCGTCCACGCCGGCGAGGAGGGGCCCGCCGCCTGTGTGCGCGAGGCGCTGGAGCTGCTGCGGACCGACCGCATCGACCACGGCAACACCTGCCTGGACGACCCCGACCTCGTGCGGGAACTGGCGGCGCGGCGTATTCCGCTGACCGTCTGCCCTCTCTCCAACCTGCGGCTGCAGGTGGTGACGGACATGGCGCGGCATCCGCTGAAGGCCATGCTGGCGCATCGCCTGCACGTCACCGTCAACTCCGACGACCCACCCTACTTTGACGGCTACGTGACGGAGAACTTGATGGCCTGCCGCGACGCTCTCGGCCTGTCGATGGAGGAGATCGTTCACCTCGTCCGCAACGGGCTGGAGGCGGCCTTCGTGACGAAGGAGGAGCGCCAGATCCTGCTCGGGCAGTTAGATACCTACCTGACGCGGCATGCGGCCGCATCGACGCCGCAGAAGTGTTGATTAATGCACGAGAGCAGAAGCGATTGCTGCTGCTTTCCATGATCCCGACGTCAGGGGAGTTTGTAGCTCGCCTGGACGTCGCCATCCCGAACAGTCATTCCCTCGACTGCAGTCCGGAAATCTGGCGTATGCAGCAGGTTGGTGAGGGTGCCGGTAATGCCAGCAAACTTGCCGGTGCCTGACGTGAAGACGCCTTTGGCAGGGCGATTCCGCTCGGTGACCGGGAAGGTCCCATCGCTGACAACATCAGCGACGATTTGATCACCGGCGGGATCAGTCGCCAAGCAGAAGCCGCTGAAACGGATCATGCCGACCATGATGCTGGTGGTGCCGATGCAGTGCCAGGTCATGTGGTCAAGGAACCCGTTTCCGAGCGTGCGTCGCGGCGGCCAAGTGCCTTGATGACGCGCTGGACGTGGCGGCCCCCCTCGCGAGCATTCTCGACGAGGTAGAGGTATTCGTACGGTCCAATCTTCTTGACGCGGATGAACATGGCGTGGAACCTGATTGCTGACAGGCCACCACGACGAATCGCCAACCGTCAAGCTATTTCAACATCTATTGACGGATGGTCGGCGTCTATCGCATCTTGCGCTACTGAACCCGAAACGGTGCGAAGCCACGTCCGGACGTCGCTCATAACTTTAGCTGTTCCAACAGCGCCTTTGCATCCTTCAGGTCCGGCGCATCGAAACCTTCGGTGAACCAATCGTAGATCGGGCTGAGCAGATCACGGGCTTTCGCGCGCTCGCCTTGGTCTCGCCAGAGCCGGGCCAGGCTGACGGCGGCGCGCAGTTCGAGGAGGCGCGCGCTTTGCAGGCGGGCCGCGGCAAGCGCCCGCTCAAGACAGGTCTCCGCGTCGCGAGAGTGGTCGGCAAGCAGCAGCAACTCACCCCGCAGGCGGTGAACCTCAGCGCTACCCCATCGGTATTGGGACAGCTCCATCGCCTCAAGGGCTTCGGCGATGAGAGCCAGTCCGCCATCCACGTCACCGGCAATTCGGTACGCATCCGCCGCCCGAGCCAAACGATACGGCACCTGGTATTTGGATCCGGTAGCGCGCCAGGCGCTCAAGCCAGCACGCAAATCGGCGAGCCCCTCCGTTACGCGCCCTTCATCCGTGAGCGCCCAACCACGCAGCATCGTTGCATTGGCCATGCCAACTGAGGACCCGTGCTCCCTCAACAACGGCAATACAGCGGACACGAAATCACACACTGCCCGGGGCTCCCGCCGCAAATGGCAGAGCTCGGCCGCAAACCACAGCGCCTGCGAAAGTGACGACGGATGTCCAAGGCTTTCCGCCAAGGCGCGGCCCTGATCCATTTGCCGAACGGCCTCGTCCGGAAACCCAAGGACGGCGCGGACGATCGCGCCGTGTACATAACCGCAGACGCCAGGATCATGACCGCCATAAAGCTGTGCGTGCTGGTGATGCGTGTCCGCCTGATACAAGGCGAGGCCGCTCTCGACGTGCCGTTGCGCCGCGATGAGTTCGCCGAGCCCGACCAAGGTGGGCCACGCGGCGTGGTGTGCTTGTAGAAGCAGCTCCGGGCTCGCCTGGTCGTTTGCGATCGCGAACAGCTCATCCAACAGGCGTTTGGCGGTTGTGATATCATCCGAGGTAGAGGCGACGAGCCACGACCCCCATAGTGGCGGGAAGAGCTCAGCCAATCGGCCGCTTTCCCGCGCCAGTTGACGAGCGCGTGCGTAAACACGTCCGGTCTCGGGATCGGCAGATGAATGCGTCGTCATAAGCACCGGTCCCAAAGCCAGCAGCAAATGACGCTCTCTTGCGTCGCGATCGGCGCCTGCCGGAAGCCCGGCGACCAACTCCAGGCCCTTTCGCAAATGCGCGACGGCCTCCTTGTTGGCCGAGCGCTTTGCCGCCCGCACTCCGGCCTTTTCCCAATAGCCGACGGCGCTCGCTGGAAGCCCGGCTTCGCTGTAGTGGCGCGCAAGCACGTGGGGTTCGTTCAGCACGCGTTCGCTGAAATCCGCGTCGAGGATCTCGGCGATACGGGCATGGAGCTGCTGGCGGCGACCGCGTAGCAAGGTGCTGTAGGCCGCGTCCTGCACGAGTGCATGCTTGAAGGTGTATTCCGCGTCGGGTGGAGTGCCGCGGCGGTAGACCAACTCGGCGGCGACCAACTGGTCCAAGGCATCCTCCAACCGGCGCCGTGGCGTCAGCGCCACCTTGCTGATCAGCTCATGGGAGAACTGCCGCCCAATCACGGCGCCGATCTGTGCCACCTCGCGGGCCGGCCCAAGCCGATCCAGCCGGGCCTGCAGCGAGGCTTGCAGTGTGCTCGGGACCGCCAGTGTGGCGTCCTCTTTGCCGGACGACTTCGACGCCTCTAGCACGGTCTTGCTCAGCTCCTCGATAAAAAGCGGCACACCGTCGGACTGCATCGCAATGCGATCTAGCAACTTCGGGGATAGGACCTGGTTCTTAACGACCCCTGCGGCGAGCGCTGTCGCGTCCCGGCGGTCGAGACGGCTCAGGGCCATGAAGCTCACGCGCGGACCGCCAAACCAGGGTGCCGCGAACTCCGGCCGGAAGGAGACAATTAGAAGCACGGGGAGATCCGGCACCTGTTCGACCACGGCAGCCAACAGTTCGATCGAGCTGGGGTCCGACCAATGAGCGTCCTCGAACAGGAATAGCACCGGCTTCCGGTGTGCCAAACCCGCCAACTGGTGTAACAACGCGGTGACCGTTCGATCCTTCTGCTGCTGCGGACTCAACTCCAGAACCGGATAGCCTCCATTCATTGGGATCGAAAGCAACGCTGCGAGAAGGGCAATGTCCTCCGGCGGCGGCGTTGGCGCCAGCGCGGCTTCCAGCTTTCTCAGATGGTCGGTGGCGGTATCACCTCGGACGAAGCCGGCTTCCCGTTCGAGTCGCGCGATGATCGGGTAGAGCGGACTGTCCTGGTGGTGCGGCGAGCAGAAGTAGCGCAGGCTGATATGCGGTTCTCGGATCAGCCTCTCCTCGAGCGCCGCGAGTAGGCGCGACTTGCCGATACCGGGCTCACCCGAGAGCAGAACGACCCGCCCCTCGCCGGCTTTCGCCTCGTTCCACCGCCGCAGTAGGCTACCCAGTTCCTCGTCGCGACCGACCAGCGGCGTCAGCGCGCTCGCGTAAACCACCTCCGAGCGGCTGACTGCCGCGGTCTTTCCGAGTACTCGCCAGACCCTTACCGGCATGGCAAATCCTTTCAACGCGTGCAGGCCCAAATCCGCCAACTCAAACATTCGGCCAAGCTGTGCCTGGGTCGCCTCGCTCACCACGACCGTATCGGGCTGAGCCAGGGCCTGCAGCCGTGCGGCGAGATTTGGAGTTTCGCCCACTGCGGTCACCGTCTGAGCAGCCCCGACGCCGACGAGGTCCCCGGTGACGACGAGGCCGGTGGCGATCCCGATGCGCACGGAGAGCTGCTGGCGGCCGACCGCCTCGATGATCGCCAAGCCTGCGCGCACCGCGCTTTCGGCGTGCGATTCGTCGGCGTTGGGCCAACCGAAATACGCCAGCACGCCATCGCCGACAAACCGGGCGATATAGCCATGCTCGCCGGTCACCACAGCCGCGACATTCGCCTGATATGCAGTAAGGACTTCGCGCAGCTCTTCCGGATCAAGTCCGGTGGAAAGCGGAGTTGAGCCCACGATATCGCAGAACAGCACCGTGATCTGTCGCCGTTCGGCCGCAGATATTGGCGCCCAGTGATCGCCGATCGACCTGATCGCCTGAAGAGACGCAGCGTCCTCCCGAAGCCTCGCGATCGCTACCAACAGTTGACGCCGATGGCCGATGGAGGTAACTCCGATTCCCTCAAGATCTTCGGCGGTGAGATCGAGCAAGACGTCATCGCCGACGTCATGCTCGCGGAATGCCGCCTCGTATCGTTCAAGACCAAGCGCTCGCAGCCAGTCAGCAACGTCCATTGCCGGCTCCTTGGCTCCAGCCGGGTCGCTGGTCCCAGCCCGAGCATGGCTCCGTCAATCCCGACCTGTCCAGGTTTTGGTTAAATTGCCCGCATCTAGGTATCTATACCCCGCTCAGGTCAGAACCCGAAAATCCTTGGGCGAGATGATACGGAAGTTATCCGTTACCTGATCACAATAGGTGTGCCATCTCCTGGGTACCTCGCGCAAGAACGTGAGGATCGCCGCTTTGAAATCGGCGAATGTCGCATGACATCGATTGTGGGTGAAGACGCGGGTTTAGACCGCCATCGACAGCAAGTTTCAAGAAAGCAGCTGCGGGTTGTGCGCGTCAGTAGCCGCAACCCAGCCGAGCTTCGAGGGTGCGGATGGGTAAGGCTCAGCGCCGGTCGCGACACGCCCAGCTGCGCGGCTGCGCGCGTAAAGCTGCGCTCTCGGGCGACGGCCAGGAAAGCGATCAAGTCGTTGACGGTTTCCCGTGCCACTCATCCACCATGCTTATAGATCTATGACGGTTGTAGGCCCTAATCATATGACCGTTCATCGGATATATTATCCTGAAGTTAAAACAGGCTCGGAGGCAATTGTAGATAGGTGCTGTATGACCAGTAAAGAACAGTATGAAGGTCGCCGTGACTTTCTGGTCAACGCGGCTCTGGGCACATTGACGGCGGTTGGGCGGGCGGCTTGGGCCGTTTCTTCAGATCCCCCAGTTTATAACAAACAACGAAAGCGTGAATGCGCCCCAAAAAGGATAAATACTATGCGGAAACTAGGAACACTGGAGGTCTCTGAAATCGGAGCCGGATGACTTGCCGATGCCGGGCAGGGGTGAAGCCCCGCGTCCGGTCGTGCGAGAGGTCGAAGTGGCCACGGCGATGTCCAAGCGGTTGAGAACCGATCGCATCGACCTCTACTACCAGCACCGTGTCGATCCTGAGGTGCCAATCGAGGATGTCGCCGGTGCGGTTAAAGAGCTGATCAAGGAGGGTAAGGTTCTGCACTTCGGCCTGTCCGAAGCAAGCCCGCGCACCATTCGCCGCGCCCATGCGGTTCAGCGAGTGACCGCCACTCAGAGCGAATATTCGGTCATGACCCGGGACCCGGAGCAAAACGGCGTTCGCAACCTGCGAGGAGCTTGGCATCGGTTTCGTTGCCTGGGGACCGATTGGAATGGGCTATCTGACCGGAAAAATCGACAGCCAGACGAAGTTCGACCCGAAGCAGGATCTACGGTCTGGCTTCGAGCGGTTTTCTCCCATTGGGATCAGGCACGCCGCGCCGCAGAATCAAAAAACATCCGCAGGCGAGCCGACTTGCCATATAACGCATCAGGCGGATCGTAGCTCTCATCTACGGATCGGGAAATTTGTCTCCGTTACCACGGGTGCGGCGATTTTCACGAAACCCCCTTTCTCTCTGGGCGTTGCACTGCAGCATGGCGGTGCGGCTAATTGCGACCTACCAACATCTGACTTCCGCCTTACCCCCAGAGAGGAAGATTGCATG
>CAVYXX010000123.1:0-79848 GCA_963772355.1 uncultured Alphaproteobacteria bacterium
CCCAGATAGCCGCCGCGATCGTCGCATTGTAGCGAGACGGTTTTCCAGGCCCACCCGGATTACCGCGAACAAACTGGCCCATCAGGGTGTTCCTTTCTCACAAGAGCCCATCTCCACCGGGAATGCGCCAAGCACATCGGCCGCCTTAGACACGGCCGCGGCCGCAGCACCTCGACGGCGACGCAGCTTGGCCCAACTCTTTTCCCTGGCAGCAACCTTTCCAGCGGCGCGTGCCAACCGCTTTTGCGCCTCTCCCGCTTTGCGCGCCAGCCATACAGCATCCCGAAACGCGCGTTGATCTCGGTTGCGGACACCGTAACCCCCGGCCGCGACAAGGATTGCCGCCCAAGCCTCCCGGTCCCCGAAAGATGCCGTCTTCCGCGCCACGAGGTCGACCAACTCGGCTCTTGGAGGTTCAGGTGCTGAAAAGGCTCTTTCTCCCCTCGATCGTAGGGTACCAGCATTTGACGCAGCCGCCGCTTGTCCGGTTCTGCGACTCCCACCAGTCTGCCCGGCCACACTTTTCACAGCGAGCACCCAAGGGCGGACGAGGGGACACAGACACCCACATGGGCCGGTGCTTATAGCCGACGGCGGCCTCGGTAGCCACAGGACCACTCGTCGTCGGTTGGGACTTGCCACTCGCCCCCGATGATGGTTCACCAGTCCCGTCCACATAGGTGACCCGCCCGAAGCCGTCGATGATGATGTTCCCGCGGGCGTCGGTACGCGACCGTGCGTCCTGGCGGACATACCCAATGTACCTCGCGAGCGGCTTTCGCGACGCGCCTGCGGGTCTGGTAAGCCTCTTCCTCAACGGCCTCGACGATGCCATCGACGAGGACTTCTCCCAGAGGCTGCGCCATTAAGTCGCGGATACGGCGACTCAGATGCCACGTCGTGCGGTATTGCAGATCAAGCATGTCGGAGAGCTTGAGCGAGGAAATGCCTTTGTAGGCCGTGCCGGTGACGTAGAGCGCGTCGAACCACGTGCACAGCGGGAGGTGCGTGCCCTGGAGAGGCGTCCCATGCAGCACCGTGAACTGTTTGCGGCAGAACCGGCAGTGAAAATAGTCGGGACGAGCGAGCGGTAGCGACCGATCGTGGGCATGACACTTCGGACAGACACGGCCATCGGCCCAGCGCACCCGCTCAAGAAGAGCGAGACAACTGCGCTGGTCAGGGAACCGGTTGTTCGTGGACCACCACATGCCACGACACTGATGATGTCTGCGCTCACGAAAAGCAATAGGTTCGCATAAATCCTTTCGCTCCCGGATTTCGCCTAAGCCGCTGTTCCGCTTCGGTCAAAGCCTCGCGCGCGCGCCTGTGCGAAGTAGTGTCATAAACGGGGCCTTTTTAGAGGTTTTCTCGGTGCCGTTGTGTGTGGTTGGTTGGCTAGGCTGTCGCATTTTTTGTCGCTTGCGCCTGACGCGGTTGATTGGAGCCATTTTGCGCATGTATCGGGGGGGTCTGGGCGGCTTCGGTGCCTTAACGCTCTGTTACCTGTGTTACCCCCTCAGGGTAACACCAGCAGAAGCCCGGCCCCGCCGTGGTCCTGGTTTTTTTGTGCTTGTTACCCTGTTCCCTGTGTTACCTCTAAATATATATAGTCATGGCGAGAGGAAATCTCCGAAAAACACAAAACCACAACCACAACCACAACCACAACCACAACCACAGCCATAGGCTGAACAACCCATGCGTGTCGGTTGTAATACATATTTTCTTCTTAGGTCTATATTCACCCTCTCTCGAAAACCGGGGTAACGCGGGTAACAAGGTAACAGCATTGAAATCGTTAGATATTTTCGGGTAAACAGTGTTACCCTGGAGGTAACGTTGGACGGAATTTGGCTGAAAACCGCCATTCTGGGCGGCGTTCTGTTACCCAAACACCGGCCGAATTCCGTTCAGATTTGTCCGAGATCTGGCAGAATATTGGCCTTGATGACGTAAAACCGCTTGGTTTTAGCCCCGGGCTCGCGGCAGACCTTGGTATTTTTATCTGCCTCATTTTCGCTTAGACCGAGGAATCCGGCCTTACGTAGCGCCTCTGCTGCTCGCGTGGGGTCGACACCCCGGCAGATTTCGTTCTTCCAGGCCTCCGGGAACACCCAGTATTCCCATCCCGTGTCGCTACTCCTCCGGTAACCTGTTCGGTTGAAGGTAACCCGATCGAGCTTTTTTTCATCAGACCCCGTTGGGGCCGTGATATCGGTGAACCTGGACTCGCCATGGAGTTCCAGGAACGCGCGGACTTGGTTGATTGCGCGAAGGTCTTCGGCCAACTCTTTCGCTTCGCCGCCCCGGCTGGCGAGCCACGCCTTGAATCCGCTTGAGCATGCGTTCCGCGCTTCGTGCTCCTCCCAGGGGAGGACGCACCATTTTGTTGCGAGGGCTCCGGCTGCCGCGCAGAGCGCAAAAATATCTGCAACAGCCATAACTTGGCCGTCGGCTATTTCCGGTAGGTTGGCCTCAAGAAACTGTTTCCTTGCATGGTTGATGAACTTCATCAGGCCGTCTGGATCATCTGCCCGCGCCTCCGCCAGTCGGCCGAGGAACGCGCGTGCGGCGGTGCCGTAATATTTTTTGGCGTTGGCGAGCAGTTCGGTTGCCAGGGTGGCGGCGTTCTTGCGGCCATGGAGTTGCTGGAACACGCCGAGCCCCTTGCCTGCATCGGCGGGAACGTTGACCAACCGCCGGTCTAGCCCCGGTCGTGCAGTAGCGCCGCGTTCCGCCATCTTGACCGCGATCGGTATTTCCGAGGTGCTAAGTACAAAGGTTCGCCAGTCACGCACCGGCTGGGCTGATCCGTCTCTCTCGGCGCGTGTTTTGCCGATGCCGTTCATCAGACCGTAGACGATGTCGCCGGCCTCCATGCCGTTGACCTGCCCCATTTCATCGAGGTGAAGCGGGGCGTCGCAGGCTTCACTGGCGACGCCCTCCATGCCGTTCGCCGTTGCGCGCCAACTCCGCATCTGGCCTTTCGGTGTGGGCGCTCCCCATACGCTAGCAGCGGTGGCCAATAGGGTGGTCTTGCCGATCGATGTGGGGCCGACGGAATTCATGCCCCCGTTGGGATCTCCGGTAATCTGGAGCATCGGGGCAGCAAATTCCGCGCAAGTGAAGAGACCGATCCGATGGTTGCCGACGGCGAGCGCCGCGACATGCTTTTTCCACTCGTCCAACGTGCCGCTGGTGGTGGTCATGTCCCTGACGGATGCGCGTTCGCACAGAAGGAAGATTTCACCCCTATGCCGGCCGAACACCGAGCCGGACGGCTGGACGTAGACCATACCCCCGTTCATTTGGTGCCACCCGCCGCGGTTGACTTGGCGCTTGCGGTGCGGTGACTCCAGTCTGCCCAGGAGTTGCTTAAGCAGTTCGTGCGACGCCTTCGATGTGCCGACAGTCAGCCCGGCGCCGTCAAGCTCCATCGCGATCTCATTGCCTGTGGCGTGCAGCAGCCGGCGGCCGATGATCTGCTGGTGATCGCGGCCGTCGCGGTCGCGCCAGGCGAGTAGGATTCCCCACGTACTGCCGTCCTGGTCGGTGGTTTCGGCAAGGACGTGGAAAGGAGCACAGATCCAGATAGGGGTGGTGTTTTCGTCACCGCCGCGCGTGACCTTGGGGTGGAACCAGATCCCGGCCTGATCGGCATAGAAGGGGTGCGGCCATTCGAAATCGGGCGGAGGATCATCGCCGAGGGGAGGCTCGCCGGGCGGGTGTTTGGTGCCATTGCCGCCGCCGTTGGAAGTGGGGGGGGGTCTTCGGGCGAAATTCCGGTCTGTCGGGGAAGTCGATTGGCCGGTTGCGGCCGTAGGCTAGGCCGTCCCGTGCAGTTCTCGCGGCGAGCTCCCAATCTTCAACGGTATCGGGGAGTTGGTCCAGCAACCATTGCACACCTTGATCGTCACTAAATCCGGCCCGGAGTTGGCCCCCGCCCAGGGTGATCGCGAAGTTGCGCAGGCTTTTGTGTTTCTGCCCGTCGGTTTGGGCCGCTTGCTTAAGGCCAGCCAGGATAATGCGAATCCAGGCCTCGAGACGTTTTTCTGAGACAACGTAGGTATCTGTCGCGCGCGCCGGACGGACGGTCTTGGGATCGATCTTCGGTTCCGGCCGGCCGATCGCCGTGGCGTCGAGCCCGTGCAAACAAATCGATCGGCGTGCCGTCAAGCAATTCGACCTGGTGCGACGGATTTCCGTTGACGGAGCCGTAATAATAGCTCTGCGACAGCGTCCAGCTTTCGATCGAGAAAATCCCTCCGAATGGGCCGTTCAGGCGAGCGAGCAGGCGATCGCGTTCTGCTGGGGGGAGTTCTTTCGACGTAGGGCAGAGGACGCGCCACCTGGGCTTGTCCTCGGTGTGAGACGGCGACGTGTAGATGACGCACAGGATCGCGGCTTGCCTGGCAATTTCGCACGCCTTAGCGAAGGTAACGATCTCGCCGTCGTAATCGGCTTCGACGCCAGTAATGGCCAGAACATTGGCGTCGGAACGCAGGCTATTCTTGTTCGTTCTGAGACTACCGAAGCGGGCGAGCTTGAGCCACGGCAGTTTCTTCTTTTCGCTGGCGCTCTGGAGTTTGATCCGGCTAACCAGGTCAGGCGGCTCGAGCGCTTTCTCGCTCTTGGACGACGCGGAATGTGACCGGAAGAAGGTCGCGGTCACTGTCGTCCACGGGCCTTTCGGCGAGCCTGTCCCGCCAGCGAGGGCCGCGACTCATGCGGCCTTGAACGCCTCGTTCAGGAAATCGAAACGCCGGTAGTAGCGTTTCCGGTTCGCGGTCGCGGCCCCCGGCGTCGGTGATATCAAGCGATGCCGTCATGCGCGTCCCCCGTTAGGATGCGTGACCTTGAGCAGTCGCACCTTCGGCCATATGCCCCGAAGGGCTTCCACGAGACGGGGGACGCCAGCACAGCGGACATCGCATTTCGCGCAGATCACGAGTTCAATGGAGCTATTCTCTACCGAAGGTCGAAGCTGACCGAATGTGACACCCGGGGGCAGCACAGGCACAGCGGAGGGTATGCGCTGATCCGTATTCGTTTGAGCAACGTCCCACAATATAGCGGTAGCTCGATCCGATCCGAGCAATGACGCTTCGAGTAAATCCAGGTCGTCACATGGCGGTACCAAATCAAGATCAAAGACCCCGGCTGACTCGGTCATGACCCGCCTCTCCACCCGCGGCCTGCAACACCACGGGCGTAAAACGCCCGCTCCGTCAGCAGGTCCGGGATGCTTGGCGCGTCGTCCCCAGTCCGCTGGGCGACCTCCGCCAGTAACTCAGGGATCGCCCGTGGCCCGAGCCGATGGAGGTGTTCCGCTCTACGTTGAAGCCTGAGAAGGTCACGAAAATACATGGGCAGGGTCTATCCCCGCCGCCTCGCCAGCCGGGGCGGCGGTCACTGCATGAAGCGGAGGACTGCGGCCAGTATCTGCGACTTCAGCGGCTCGTCCAGCGACGTCGGCGGTCATGCTGCGATCCTCCGGCCGGTCCGGATATCGGCAGGCGGCAGGGACGCCAGCCACGCAAGCCCTGCTTCCACGTCGATCAGGACGCGCGTTCCGAGCTTGATGGATCGCAGATCACCCCGCCCAAGAGCCTCATACGTCGAGGTCCGGCGCATGCCAGAAATTCGCTGCCAGTCGGGGATAGTCGCATACTTCGGAGTTGTGTTGGACATTTGATCCGTCCGCGTTTGTTGAACAGGAGCGGAGGATGAGCTGAAAGGCAGGATTGGTGATCACTGGTGCAGCGGGCGCCCGTTGCACCAGTCTGCCCGGTCAAATTCCTGTTGTTGCCCGGGCGAAACGCCGACCCTTGCCGCGGCCATTGTCACGGGGCGTCCGCTTCATTTCGGTTGGTAATTCTGTCCATGCCTTGCGGGCCTCCCGATAGGTTGACCCGGTTGCCCCCATGCAAGCCTGTACGGCGTCGTCGCGTTTCGCCAGCCTCTCGGATTCCATAGCGTTGCGGGCATAGCTCAGCATCCAGCATATGGCGTCAGGAAGCGTTGCACCTTGGTGTGGGACCGGCGCCGGTTCCTGCGAGCCGGGACCAGCCGCGCCCTCTGCATCTGCCGCCGAAGTATGCTTGATCGCAGCGACCCAGGCCACGGCCTCATCGCGCTTGAACGATACCGCAGCCCACGACTTCGCGATCTCTTCGCCCTCGACGACAGGCACGTCGCGCGGAACAATCAACCAGTCCACAAAGTAAATGGGAGCCCCCCTGACTCGGCACGAACAAGGGAGCAGACATCAGGATCAACGTCACTCGCAGGGATCGACTGCCGCGGCTTGTTCGGCATTTTGGTTCCGAACTGGCATTCGATGCCCCGCGCTTCCAGTCGGCCCACCGCGATGGCTTCGCAGACGCGCCGCGCCGCCATGTTCAACTTCCGGTCGCGGCTGGTGTCGTCTTCACAAAACCGTCGGATATCCGACACCAGTTCGTCGCGCAGTTGGTCGGCGGACATGCCGCGGCATTGGATCATTTTGACGACCCGGCGTCTCGCCGTTGCCAGGTCCGAGCGGTAAGGTTCGGTCCCTTCTAACGCCCACTTGGCAAGCTTCACGCCGGCTTGCTTCCTGACTTTCGCGTCAGCCGACTTCCGTTGCAGCAGCAATACTAACGAGTTGACCTCGGGTTGGTCGCTAAGATTGGGTATCATGCCCCAAACTTCGTAGAAGGCGCCCCCCGAGCGAGGCTGGAACCCGTCAGCACGAGCATAGACCATCAACCCCAACAACTCAGTCGCGGAGATGAATTCCGATGGCCCGGACTTCGGGAGCAATCGCCGCGATCGTGCCATTGCAAGCCTCCTTGGCCTCTCTAGCTTTGAACGCCAGCCGTACAATGGCGCATGCCAGAACGACGGATACAGTCATGGGCAGGGAGCTTCCCATTCGACCTCCGCACGGATCGCGCTGCCCATCCTCGGTGACGGCGCGGTTGGCCGAAAACTTCGCAGGGCTGGGCTCGTTGTTTTGCGTTCTCGGCGGAACCGCTCTTGACATACTTCCTAACCGCTCGGTGCCCGAGGAGAGATCGGCACGACAGGGTCCGCCACCAGACGGTCGCGACGGACGGATTGTACGGTCTGGCGAGGCCGCATATTCCCGACCGCAATTCGGTCACGCCAATCCTGTGAGGCTTTGGTGGCGGTCTGCTTCAAAAGCTTTTTGTATATACGAACGTAGTCCTGAGCCATCCGACGGCTGGTAAAGCGCGTCTCGAACTCTTGGCGCACCCGAGCGCGTGAACAGTCGCCGACCTGGTCGATGGCGGCGAGGAATTCCATTTCGCTATTGACGACATAGCCGCTCACGCCGTCCCGAATTACCTCGGGGACCGATCCACGGCGCATGGCGATCACCGGCGTGCCGCATGCCATCGCCTCGATCATGACGATACCGAAATGTTCCGGCCAGTCGATCGGGAACAAAAGCGCCGACGCGTCGCCGAGGAACGAAGCCTTCTGGCTCGCGCTGATCTCGCCGATAAATTCCACGTTTGGGCCGGTCAACAGCGGGCGAACCACGATGTCGAAATACTCCTGGTCAGCCTTGTCGACCGTCGCCGCCAGCCGGATCGGCTGCCCAAGTATCCGGGCCAGCCGGATGGCCGCATCCGGGCGTTTGTCCTGGCACATTCGTCCTAGAAACGCCAAGTATTTGCCGGGCTTCAGCTGCGGCTGCAGCAGGTCAATGGGCAAGCCATGCGGCACGCTCCCTATCCAGTTAGCACGGGCGACGGGGTAGCGCTGGGCCTGCGAAATCGAAACGACTGGCACGTCGCTGGCCTGGTAAAGCAGACGAATCACTTCGGAAGAGTTGAGCCGTCCGTGCAGAGTCATCAGGAATGGCAAGCCTAGACGCGAGAATAGCGGCAAATGCGCCCAGTCGGTATGGAAGTGCACGACGTCGAATTCCTGGGCGCGCGGTAACAGTAGTTCCATCTGAAGGGCTTGCGCCGCCGCAGCGTCATACGGTTCAGGCCTGAGTCGCAGCGCGTGCGGGCAAGCGGGGACCAGTTCGGCGGTGGTGATGGAATTGCCGCTGGCGAAGAGCGTGACGTCATGACCGAGCGCAACAAGCCCCTCCGTGAGATAGGAGACGACCCGCTCGGTGCCTCCGTAAAGTGCAGGCGGCACGCTCTCGGCCAGAGGCGCAACTTGGGCTATCTTCATCTCAGATGCCCTGCCCGTAGTTGGCCGCGGCGTCCTTGGCGGCCTCCGGTACGTTGGCCAATCGATATAGCCCTTGGTGCCCCCGCCATACCACGTTTCCTTGGGAGCCTCGGCCAGCATCCATTCATTCCGCAGCCGGGTAACAAGGTCGGGGTTCGCGATGAACGGTCGTCCAAAGGCAATCAGGTCCGCCAGCCCGTCCCGCAGCGTTCGGGTTGCGAGGCGGAAATCGTAAGCGTTGTTCGCGATATAGCGGCCATCGAACCGGCGGCGCAGCCCCAGGAAGCTCATGTCGTCAGGAATGTTGCGCCCGCCGGTAGTTTCGCCCTCAACACGTTGAATATAGACGAGGCCGAGTGGGTTGAGTTGCCCAACGAGGTAGCCGTACGTGCCCATCACGTCGCTATCCAACGGTATCGGATCGGCATCGGGGAACACCGGATAACGGAGGAGCCTGAACTTGACGACGGTCATTCCGGCGCGCCGTCAGCCCGAAGGGGAATGCGGATCGACACGACCGTCCCCCCTTTTTGCGGTGTCCTGAAATCCATGTCCGCGCCCAGCTGCTTGCAAAACGCCCGAACCATTGCTTGCCCGATCTGTCCAGTAGAGGACGTTGTGGCCGGCATCCCGGCGCCATGGTCCGCCACAGTGATCAGGATCACGCCGTCAACCCGACGACCTGCTACCGCAATGACGCCTGGAACGCCTGGCGGGTATGCGGTACTTAACGGCATTGAGCAGCAACTCGCCGACCACAAGGCTGAGCGGGATCGCTTTGCGCGCCTCCATCTGGATCTCGTCATCAGCCGTACAGCGCAGATCGAGTTCAGATCTCATTTGGCCGATCTGGTTGCAGAGTTCGCGCAGGGTCAGTGCGATTTGCACCATGCCAGGGCGCTCGCTTACCTGTAGCGCCCGATGGATGTCCGCCACGGCCATGATCCGCGCCACAGCGTCGTCAAGTGCGGCGGCGGCCTCGACGTCCCCAATCCGCCCGCGCTGGAGCATGAGCATGTTGGCGACGATCGAAAGGCTGTTCTTGATCCGGTGATCGGCCTCCCGCAACAACAGGGTCTGATCGTCGCCGGCGTCATCGGCGGCTGGAACGTGAAATCGGGGTGCCGATAGGTGGCAACCACCATTATCCTGCATCTGTTCAAGCGGCATGACCAATCCGTCCTTGCCGATCTCCTGCGCTGAGGCCCGATCGCCAAGTGATGACGGAGCGGTAGAGGATGCGGCTGGGTGAAGCGTTGACAGACGTCAAAGGGCGCATTGACCGACCTGTCACACGGCTGTGACTTCGCCTGTTGGCGTGCAACAGATTCGGGCACGGTTGCTGACCACCATGGTGAACACGGACACGTCAAGACAGGCCGACCCCGGCGTCAGGGGAATTGACACCCGTCATGGTGGCCGAGGAACAGGCTGCTCTATCCATATTATACATCAGCGAATATTTGCGAGAGGCAGGCATGAAGCCCGACAGCGAGATCAAGAATGGGGTCGCCGGTCCGCGCCAGGTAGCCTCGGTCCCTGCCACTCATTGACAGAGCAAGGAAGGTATCATGGACCATCATTTCCGGCCATTGCGTGATCGTGTTTTGCTGAGGAGGGTGGAGGTTGAGGAGAAAACCCCCGCCGTCCATCTGCCTCGCACCTCTTTCTGCTCGTCGGTGCGGTGGTCCTGATCCCGCTGATCCTTGGCTACAACAGCCTTTCCTATTGGACGTTTCGCGGGAAGGTCCGACCCGGGGAGAATTACCGGTGATGGCGGGGCAGGCTGTCGCCCCGTCACTCCCGGCAGAGAAGATTGGCATATGGAACGATGTGGCCAGCATGAACTGGTCGGAGTTCAGGCCTGTCGAGGCATTGGCGTGCGTTCCCGCCATCATTTCACTGATTACATTTGGCGTGGCCCTTGGCGACATGACGGCCGCACTGGCCGCTAGCTCAGGAGCGCTGGTCGTCGGGTTCGGTGCCTTCCAGCAGGACTTTCGCCATCCCGCCGAACCGATGCTTCTGGTGTCCGTGGGTATGAGCCTCTCAGCCGGCATCGGTACGCTGGCGCACGGGTCGCTGCCGCTGGATCTGACGTGTGTCGCTTTGTGGGGTTTCGGCCTGGGCTTGATGAACATCGTTGGTCGGGGTCCTGGCTGGCTCGCTCTGCAGGGCAGCACCGCACTGGTGATCGCGGCGGCGTTTCCTGCCACCCCGGTTTATGCTGCCTGGCGCTTCATTCTGGTGCTCGCGGGTGGTGCCGTGCAGCTGGCTATCGTGCTGGCCATTCGGCGGCTCGCACCAGGGCACCTTTTTGCCCCTGCCACAAATGCATCCTTCACTGTGGGAAGCATCCTATCGCAGATCCGCGACATGATCGCGAGCCGCGCACCGGGGCGGGGACACGCCATTACCATGGCGCTGGCGGTTAGCGGGCGGAGCTGCTTTACCGCGTGCTCGACATGCCAAACGGCTACTGGGTGCCAATGACAGTGCTGCTGATCCTTCGACCGGCCGCGCGAGAAACAGCCGCACGAGCGCTCGCCCGGCTTGTCGGAACGCTGTGCGGCGCGGGCCTACTGACGTTGCTGATGGCGTTGTTGCGTCCGGCTGTCCCTGTGCTGGTGGGTCTGATCGCCGCGACGACATGGACCTGTTACGCATTCCTGCGGGTGAACTACGCGATTTTGAGTTTGGCAATCACTATGTACGTAGTGCTGCTGTTCGCGATCGGCGGGCTGCCAGAACCACTAGTCGCGCTGCACCGCGCGGTAGCAACATTGCTGGGTGGGGTAATTGCACTGTTGGCACACTTGGTGGGCATTGCGGCCATGCAGTTCCGGCGCCGGCATGATAACGTGTAAGCCGGCATGATAACGTGTAAGTAGTCCGGCGAAATCTCATTCGTTTATTGACGAGCATCAACGCGGCACCTTGCCGCCACATCCTACCCTGACCGCCTCAACTTGGTGCTACAGGGAGCCTTCATGGCCGTGATAGGCCCACGAAGTTCGAACGTTTCTTCCGTGTTGCTGCGAGCCTGGACGTCGTATGGCGCATACCGGGACCAAGACGGAGTCTGCGAACGCGCGTCGTTCGTGATCGATGAGAACGGAACGATTGCCTGGAGCTACTCCTCGCCCCTCGCGGTGAACCCGGGAGCCGACGGCATTCTCGTTACCCTGGAAGCGCTCCCCCCCCCGCTGCCGAAAAACGCCCCTCTGGAAAAAAATGATGGCAAAGCTCAGAATCCCGCTCACGTCGGCGGATCATATCATTGGTGAAGAAGATGCCGCGGTCACGCTCGTTGAGTACGGCGACTATCAGTGCCCGTTCTGTGCAGCGGCTCATCCGATCGTTAAACAGATCCTGTCCCACCGCGGCAACAATCTGCGCTTCGCCTTCCGTCATTTCCCGCTGACCGAGATGCATCCCTTTGCGGAACCGGCAGCCGAGACCGCCGAGTTCGCCGGTAGCAATGGTCTGTTCTGGCCGATGCATGACGCGATATACGCCAACCAGCAACGCCTCAGCGTGCCTTTGTTAATCGCTTTGGCAACTAATATGGAGCTGTCAGCGATCGAACTGCGCGATGCACTGGCCAACCATCGCTTCCTGTCAAAGATCCAATACGACTTTGCCGGCGGTGTGCGCAGTGGCGTGAACGGCACGCCGGCATTCTTCATCAACGGCCTGCGCTTCGATAGCCCGTTAGGCGCGGCCGGCCTGCCGGCGGCCATAGAAGCCGTGTTGGACGCCAGCGGCGCGACGACGAACGTGGATTCGCCACGGCGTGTGACGGTCCACGTGCAAGACAGATAGCCTCCAGACATCTCCCGGGACACCAACATACCAAGCAGGAAGGGACTGATTATGACAGTAGCTACAAGGTTGCAGGCCGCGGCAGCAAAGATCGGGCAGGGTGAAAGTCCGCGCGGATTCAATCGCCGTGAGGCCTCGACCGCTCTTATTGCCGGGGCCGCACTGGCCGTCGCCGGATCCGGGCGTTCAGCCCGTGCGCAGGCCGTTCACCTCGTGGTGGTCGATATCCAGGCCGTCGATCATGGCTTTCAAGTCTCAAAGCTGCTGGGCAGGCCGGTGGAAAACGACATGGACCAGAAGATCGGTACGCTCGACGACCTGGTCGTCACAACGGACCACGCCCTGTTCGGCGTCCTCCAGGTCGGAGCCTTCCTCGGTCTGGGCGGCCACCTGATCGCAATCCCCTACGACAGCCTGAAAATCAGTGAGGACGGGCGGAAGATCATACTGGCCGGTGCCTCCAAGGAGGAAGTTAGCAAGTTGCCGGAATACCAGGACAAGAAATAGTCCCGTCGCGCCAGAGATCGAGCGGTCGCCTGATCCTCACACGCGTCACCGCGCCGCCGAGTTCGACGTCCTCGCGCATCCAAGCGCCCATGGTATCCCGGCCTCCCCGCGTGGCGCGCCTACGAGACGGACTGGCGGGGGGTTTTCCGCCCGGTGCCGAGCGCCGGAGTCACTCGGGCACTATGATCGGGCAATTGATCCGTTGAGGGTCGGGGATTGCAGCGGTTTCGGTGCCGAACTGACGCACTGCTCCGCTGCTCGAGGAACTGAGTTGGAGTGGGCGTTAGAGTAGCCGATATAGATACACTGTTCCATGACCCGTCCCGAGTGCATTGAGTCGGTACCCGAGCTTCCGGACACACCCCGCTGTTTCATGCGGGAGGCCGTCGGGATGATTAGTGGTCAATGAAAATTACAACTTCTGGCGGTTTGCCCGGGGCTATCAGATGTTCAATGCGCTGGACCTCGCCTTCAGCTCCGTCGATCATCACTATTTCCCCTTCCCGTGGCATGACAACGAACTCACACTCTCCAAGATCGTCGATAATTCCAGACGCGTCGGAACGGCGTCTCACGCTAACTTTGATCGTCACGATTCCTCGCCAAAGAAGCCTTAGACTTCCCCTATTCTCCTATATAGATTCCCTTTTGGATCGGCTCTGTCGGCACTCTTGCTCGGCCGCATCGGCACTCTTGCTCGACTTAAACGACTGGAATGTCTCGTGAACGGCCGTTCGGCGCCGCAGCAGGCATTAGCGATCCGCCGATGACGTACTTGCTCAATCGGGTCCGTCGATCATGCGTCTCATCCAAACGCTAGAGCATTGCCGGCGCATCGCACGATCAGCGAGATCGTGTATGGCTAGGATTTTCCAACATGACCCCATTTCGGTAGACTCCAAAGAGACATATATGGCCAACTACTAAGGGGCGAGAGCGGTTCCATCAGGTTCGCTATGAAAAAACGCCAAACCAACAAAGAAAAGCCAAGACCCACTGATCTCTCCCATGTCTCACTTATCCCCTCATTTCAAATGACCTCGAAAAGTCCGCTGAACGACCGGCATTTTGATACGGTCTCGGCGAAGCGGGCCATAAGGGGGAATAGTCTTTGATCTGGCATGGTTGGGATCAGTTCGTAGAGCATGCAGCCTTGCCTGAACAACGAGTGAGTGCGGATCTTCGACGTGTTGGACTTAAGTAATCGATCCATACCGAGACTTTCACCGGCGGCGCCGAGCATTGTGAGCAGCACCATTGCGAATGCGTTGATGAGCAGCAACCGGTCGCGCCGGGTTGGTTCGCCGATGCGCGTGGCACCAAGCCCCATGCCGAACCGCAGATCCTTGGTATCGCGGAAGTTAGGCTCGATGGTCCAACGTTTGGCGTAATAGTTGACCTACATTGCGGTCGAGGCCTCGGCATTGCTGACAGCAAGACACCAAGGCTCCTTCATGGCTTTTGCGTGGACACAGACCACCGCACCGACCTTATAGGCGTGCGATGCGGTGACCTGCGCACCGCGCAGCTTGCGTGCCCGGCCCGACTTGCCCACCCAGTCGGCGGCCGGACGCGTCTCGCCGTCGGCATCGGTGACGTGAATATTGCCGCGAAATCGGATGACGTAGCCAAATCCCAGATCATCGAGGAACTTGAATAGCTTGTGATCGCCAAAACCGCGATCGGCGAGGATCGTGACGGCACAATCTGGCGGCACAAGTTGCTTCAGTCGCAGCAGGCAGGCGTCCTCAAAATCGTTGCGCTGGTCTGTAAGTTCCTCTTTCCAGACGGTCACCCACAGCAGTGGCGTGGCACGGCCATGCCCCGTCACCAGGTTGAGCGCGAGCGTTGCCTGGCCATCGCCATCGAACTCGGTCCAGTCCACAGCGACAATGATTTCCTTCCGCGTGCCGATCAGATGCGGCACCCAGCGGGCGAAGCTGTCCCAGACATCGATGTTCTGATTGCTGAGCAACCGATCGACCTGTTTGATCGCGTGCTTGGTCACCAGACCGCGCGCCTGCGCCAGCGCCTGCCCAATCACCGCGACCGCTAGCGACGCGCTGGTCATTACGCCCAACGTGGCCCCGGCCAAGGCATCAACCCGCTTGGCATGAAGGTCATGCTCATCCAGGCCTTCGATAAACCTACGAATATCCTTCAGGCGCCCGCCAAGCCAACGCTCCACCTTGCCCAGGACACCCTCACCCGCCAGCACTTCAACATGCTGTAGGGAAACGCGCCGGATTCACGCTAGATGTGGACCAGTAAAAATGAGGGGAGTCGTGAGCTCCCATGTGGGTCTGTCATTGTAGCCTTCTTTGGCGTGACAATAGAACAAACTGACCGGATCGCTGCGGCTCTTGCGAATGCGATCGCTGCGAAGGAGGCAACGAGTAGGATTTTCCACTCGTCAGGGGCTACGTCAGTTCCAGCTGCAGATTCTCATGGCGGTGGGTAACGCGGCTTCCGATCCTATCCGCGCACCCGCTTCGGTACCCGCGGAAGCTTCGCGGCGGCTCGAGCGTTGGCCGATGAAAACCGTATTGATCCACTATTCGGACTAGTCGGGAGGATACGATGAGATCCGACAGCGAGATCAGGCAAAATGTTGAGACCGAACTCCGCTGGGAGGGATCCGGACATCAAGTCGGATGACATCGCAGTAGCGGTTGATGGTGGGGTCGCCACGCTCACCGGGTTCGTGCGAAGCTATGGCTCTACAACACCATCTACGTTCGTTTCATCATCCCGAAGGATCGTTGGGCTGATTGCGGCCGGCGCGAGGTCCTGCGGACCCTCCAGACCACTGATCTGACAGAGGCCCACCAGCGCCGAGGCAAGGCCCTCGAAGCGATGCGGGCGGCTGTCAATGCAGACATGACAGACAGGGGGCTACCACCCTTGGACAGCGGCTGGACCCCGCCATGAGAGACTGAGGCCCTCCGCGCCCGAGCCGACCTGCAACGGGCGTCGGCGGCTACGGATTACAACCCGAGACTGGCGAGCCAGAGCCACGGGGTTGCCCGCGTGATAAGTTAAAGGACCGCATACAGGAGAAGGCGGAAGACCTGGAGGCCCGCCAAGGTCCCGACGACCATCGCGATTCTCGCGGCGGTAGAACGTTACGCTGGGTGCTTCCTGCGCGACTACCTTTTACATCCCGATGGGCGGCAGTCAGCTTGGCCCGCTGCGGCAGACGGGCTGACAGCGTCCGATAGATTTTGATACGGTCGGTTCGGGTTGACTCCTATTTGCCCTGGCTGTCCCATGCTTCTTGCGCAGGATCGTTCAGAACATGGGAATTAATTATTCACCAGGACGTTTTCTGGTCGAGCCAAGATTTCGCCGCGCTCCACGCGCAGCACCTGCCTGGTTAGCATCTCATGCGTGGGTGCCCTGACGCCGGCCCGAGCGCCCTCGGCAGCGATGAAACCATTCATAAACTCGATCTCGGTACGGCGGCCCTTCTCCATGTCCTGCGCCATCGACGGCCGCTGGTAATCGCTGCGCTTCGCCTGGCCGGCACCGCCCTCCGTCATCAGGCGCTCAATCTCCGAGCAGGATTTCGCCTCGCCCTCCATCGCCCTCGCCAGCATCTCATGCGGCAACGCACCGATGTTCCCCAGTTTGTATCCTAGCTTCTGCCCCACCCGGACAAACTCGCCGCCCAACTGGATACAGATGCGACGAACTGCCGCGTGGCCGTCACGCGCATTGCCGCCCATTCCGGTGGCGGCCGAGACGCCATTCCGCATTCCGTTGACGCACAGCTTGGTCCAGCGTTCCCCCCAAAGGTTGTCCGTCGGCTTCGAGGTATCGACGCTGGCCAGGATATCCGCGATCTCCTGCGACCGCCGGGTAATCTTGCCGCTCGGTTCACCGACGTAGAACGATGTGATGTCGGCGCGTTTGGCATAACCGCGGCGAATGTGGCCTGGCTGATACAGATCCACGCCTACCCCGCCGGTCACGATGCACCCCAAGGTGCGCCCCCAGCCGACCACTTCGGCTACTCGCTCCTCGTTGATGCAGTTCTGCATCGACACTACGCAGCCCGAGGCTGACAAGTACTGCCGGATCAGCATTGTTGCCCAGACCGTGTCGTACGCCTTCACCGCAACGAACGCGATGTCGATCGGCTTCTGTTTCGCCAGCGCCTGCACCTCGGTGATGTGCAGGGCGCTGACCTTGACCGACAGGCGCTCATCTGGAGTCATTCCGAAAATTTCCAGCCCATGTGTCTTCATAGTGTCCACATGTTCCGGCCAAGGATCGATCAGCGTTACGTCGTGCCCCGCTGCCGTCATATGCGCGCCGGCATAGCCGCCGACCGCTCCGGCACCAACGACGGCGATACGTTTCTTCATTGCAGTTTTCCCTGCGTCCGGTTGCAGCACACGACGTCAAGCGCCAGCGGCGTTCCGCCCGCGACCACCATCAGGCCCGCATCTCTTTCCCGGTCTCCCGCATCAGAATCGCTGCGTGCGCACCCGTCACGGCGGCATGATAGGCGACGGCGCGTTCCGACATATCGGCCTCGGGACGTTCCTCAGGTTCGAAATGACCGTAGGTGTCCACGCCGCGCACCAGAGTCGCGTGATCGTGGGACCCGGCGACCTGACTAACGGTCGTGGGGATGTAGCGGATAGCGAAACCGATGCGCCTCTGATCCGACGGATTGGGATCAGACCCATGGATCAGCCGCACATGGTGCAGCGACATTTCGCCGGCCGCCAACGGCAGCATCACCGCCTGACGCTCATCGACCTCGACCATGATCTCCTGCCCACGGCTGAGCAGGTTCTCCGGCCGAAACGTGTCGTGATGGGGTATCTGATCCAAGAGATGTGACCGCGGAATCACTCGCATGGCGCCGTTGGCGGGGGTGCTGTCGGTGAATGCCACCCAGGCCGTCACGACATCTGCTGGATCCAGACCCCAATAGGTAGAATCCTGGTGCCATGAGACAAATCCCGGATTACGCGGTTCCTTGATGAAGAACGACGAGCCCCAGCAGAGGATGTTGGGACCGATGGCGTCCTCGACCGCGTCCAGGATGCGCGGATGGCGCACAAGGTCATTCAGCCAGGTGAACAGAAGATGGGATTTGTGGCGCAACTGGCCGGCCAGGGTACCAGCGCCGGCCTCGAATGCTTCCAGTTTGCCACGCAGGGCATCAGCCTCGGCGCGCGGCATCACGCGGATTGGTGCGTGATATCCCTGTTCCTGATACTGGCGAAGTGCTGCCTCGGTGAGCATCTTCATCGTTTCCTCCGTCCGAAGTGAGCATGAGAAACGGCGACGATGAAAGTCAACCCGCAGGCCCCTGACGCGTTCATCGTCATCTTCGGCGCGGCGGTCCGGCCGGATGGAAAACCCAGCCAGACTCTGCGGCACCGGGTCGAAGCCGCAGCGCGATTCGCCAAGCGGTTCTCCCGGCCGCTGTTCATTCCGACCGGAGGCCAAGGGCGCTTCGGGGAGGCGGAGGCGGCCGTGATGACGCGGCTGTTGAAGGATGCCGGGTTTTCCGAAACGTCAATTATGCAAGAGAACACCGGCACCGACACGATGTCGTCGGTGCGCGCCGTCGCCCGGCTGCTGGGCGGCCAGTCGCCGGTGTACGCGTGCACCAGCGCCTATCACCTGCCGCGGTGCCTGATGCTGCTGCGGCTCGCGGGAATCGCGGCGCGCCCGTGCCCCCCACCCGTTGCGTCGGCGGCGTCGAGCCGGTGGCTGCGTTGGTATTGGCGCCTGCGTGAAACTCCGGCACTGCCCTACGACGCGCTGCTCATGCTCTGGCTGCGCGTCATGAGGCGGATCTAGGGCATTATCGCTCGGGGCTCGGAGCTCCCAAGGACGATCGCGTCCTCAATTAAGGGCCCGTCAGGGATCAACCGCTCGGTCTGAGCGATTGGACGGCTTGATAGTGTAGTTCCATTCGCCGCGAAAATCTGCCCGGACGATGTTTATGGCGGCCAGTTGTTCGTCCGAGACGACGATGCCTTTGGGATACTGGTTGTCGTCGAGTTCGCCGATCACCTTCAGGCCGGTCTTGGTCGTGGTGGCTCCGATTAGATCGATGATGACCTGATAGCTGACCAGCGGCTTGGCACGCCAGTTCATGGTGATGAACGAACACAGCCGATGCTCGATCTTGTTCCACTTGCTGGTTCCGGGCGGCAGGTGGTGGACCGTGATGTCAATATCCAGTTGGCTAGCCAGCTTTTGCAATTCGAGCTTCCACAGCCGCACGCGCGATCCGTTGCTGCCGCCCCCGTCGCAGGTGATCGTCAGGCGCTTGGCCGCGGGATAGCGCTTGCAGCCGATGTCCTGCCACCAGCGGCGGATCGACTGTACGGCAAACGCGGCGGTGTCATGGTTCATCCCAACACTGACCCAACCAGCGTTGGCGGCAAGGTCGTAGATACCGTATGGCACCGCCCGACCCAGTTCCTTGATCAGAAAATCATGCACGCGAACCGCTTCGGGTTCGCCTTGCGGACGCCATTCCCGGCCGGCGTTTTTGAAGTCTCCAACCAGTTCTTTCTTCTTCGTATCCACTGAAATCACCGGCTGCTGCGCCGCCAACGCCGTCGTCACGCTCTGATTGATATGGCTAAACTGCGCGTCCCGGTCGGGATGATCGCCACCCTCATTGGTCTTGCTGTTGGCTTGCAGACTGAACTTCTGCGCTTTTAACAATTCACCCACCACGGTGCGACTGACCCGATGCCCACGCGCCACAAGCTCCGCCCGCCAACTGCCGCAGGCTCTTGCAGGTCCAGCGCAACGGCGACATCGGATCGCCCCTGGCGCCGGGTTCGACCAGCGCCATCAGTTCGCGCAATAGGTCAGGGTTACTGACGACCAGTGGCTTGCGTCCGCCCCCCGCACGTCGCACCCGGCCTGCCAACAGACCACCTGCCTCAGCCAGGTCTTTCAGGCCGCGCCCGATCGTGCTGACCGCGATGCCGGTCGCTCCCGAGACGGCAACGATCCCCCCGTAGCCCGCCGCTGCGGCTTCGGTGGCGGCAAACAACGTCGTTCTCGCTCGTTGAGGTGCGGCGACAAGGCGGTAAATCGGTCACGAATCGGGGCTGGATCGATCATCCACGAACATTATCGTTCGCCGCCTCTGTCGAGAATCCCGGCTCTAAAGGTCAGCCGACGCGAGTCGGTTGTTCCCGGACAGGCCCTTAGCGCTCGTGTTCGTCGGTGTCGGTCTCGACCTCGATGTCGCCGCCGATGACGTCGGCATCATCTTCCAGGTCGTCGGCGGCCTCCAGGACGTCCTCCTCTTCGACGTCCTCCACGCCCTCGACTTCCACGTCCACGTCCTCGGGTGCCGGTGTCACCTTCTTCGGACGCTTGTCCTCCACCACGTTGCCGCCGGTCCGGCGCGGACGCGGTTGATCGACCGGCTGTTCGGTACCGCATTTAGGACAGACGGCTGGGGATTTTGTCAGATCATAAAATCGGGTGCCGCACGCAACGCAGACCCGCTTAGTGCCGAGTTCAGGCTTAGGCATGAGAATATAGGGCCCTTTACGATTTTTGGGCGTAAACGAGAGCGCGCGCCCATGCCACCGCGATGGGGGGCATGTCAAATGGCTTATCGCTGCCCGAGTTGTTTGTTTGCGGACGTCTTGCTCACCGTGCTGAGGGCCGCCCCGCTTAGCCTCATCACCTCCGGCGGTTTCCGTGGGTTCCGAACTCGATTAACAGACTTGCCACATCCTGCCACGTACCGGATCGAAATCATGGACGAACCCGTTCCTTGCCCGCTGATTGCGAGCAAACCGTTGGCCCCGCTGACCGGCCGCATCGCTATACCAGGCGATAAGTCGATCAGTCATCGCGCCCTGATGTTCGGCGCGCTGGCGATCGGTGAAACCCGCATCGCCGGCCTGCTGACCGGCGAGGACGTGCTGCGCACCGCCGCTGCCATGCGTGCCCTCGGCGCGGAGGTCATGCAAGACGCTGACGGGGTGTGGCGGGTCGCCGGTCGGGGCATCGGCGGCCTGACCGAACCGGCCGATGTTCTCGATATGGGCAATTCCGGCACGGCGGCTCGGCTGTTGTGCGGCATTCTAGCCAGCCACCGCTTGTTCTCGGTCATGACCGGCGATGCGAGCCTACGGGGGCGCCCGATGCGCCGGGTGATCGACCCGCTGACTGCAACCGGCGCCCGTTTTGCCTCGCGCGAAGGCGGCCACTTGCCGCTGGCGATCGAGGGTGCTCGAGAGGCGTTGCCATTGAACTACCGCGTGCCAGTCCCGTCGGCGCAGGTGAAGTCGGCGGTGCTGTTGGCCGGCCTGAACGCACCCGGCATCACGCGGGTCGAGGAACCGGAAGCCACCCGGGACCACAGCGAGAACATGTTGCGCCACTTCGGGGCAGTGGTCCGGGTGGACCTCAACGGCGCCGGCCGGATCATCGAGCTGCAAGGCCAGCCCGAGTTGCAAGCCGCCGATGTGGTGGTGCCAGGCGATCCGTCCTCGGCCGCGTTTCCGCTGGTCGCTGCTTTGCTGGTTCCCGGCAGCACCGTCGCCATACCGGGAGTCGGGCTAAATCCGCTGCGCACCGGGCTGATGCTGTGCCTGGAGGAAATGGGTGCCACGATCATCATCCGGAACCGCCGCATCGAGGGCGGCGAGCCCGTCGGCGATCTGGATGTCAGTGCCGGCCCGCTGCGATCCGTCGACGTGCCTGCTGAACGTGCGCCCAGCATGATCGATGAATATCCGATCCTGGCCGTCGCCGCGGCCTGCGCAGCAGGCACCACGCGGCTGCACGGGTTGAAAGAGCTACGTGTCAAGGAAAGTGACCGCCTATCCGCGACCGCCGCGCTGTTGTCGGTCAACGGCGCTAAGGTGGAGGTTGAAGGCGACGACTTGATCATCCATGGTACCGGCGCGCCTCCGGCCGGCGGCGGCGTGGTCGCAACCCATATGGACCATCGTATTGCGATGTCGGCGCTGGTATTGGGGCTGGTCGCCGAAGCGCCGGTCACCGCCGATGACGCCGGCTTCATCGAGACCAGCTTTCCGGGCTTCGTCGATCTGATGAACGGTCTCGGTGCCGCGATCCGGCCGGCATGACGATGAAGCCGGTCATTGCTATCGATGGCCCGGCTGCCGCGGGCAAAGGTACGCTCGCCCGCCGTTTGGCCGCCGCTCTGGGGTTGCCCTACCTCGACACCGGGTTGCTGTACCGCGCAGTGGGGCGGCTTGTGCTGGATGCAGGCGGTGATCCTGGCGATGCGGCGACGGCGGAAAGCGCGGCTCGGTCGCTGCGCCCGGCAGACCTTGAGCGCTCAGATCTGCGCGGACCGCAGGCTGATGCCGCCGCGACGTCGGTCGCCTCGATTCCCGGCGTACGGGCAACCCTGCTAGCGTTTCAGCGTGATTTTCCAAAATCCGACGGCGCGGTCTTGGACGGACGCGACATCGGCACCGTGATATTTCCCGACGCCACTGCGAAGCTGTTCGTTACCGCGACCTTGAGGGAAAGGGCGCGCCGGCGGTGGCTGGAACTTCAGTCGAAGGGGACTGACGCCGACCTCGCCACTGTCGAAGACGACATGCGCCAGCGCGACGCGAAGGATGCCGCTCGGGTGACCTCCCCGTTGCGGCCGGCTGATGACGCATACCAGATCGATACCACCGCCATGGATGCCGAGGAGGCTTTTCGCGCTGCGCTTGCTTTCATACGAACGCAGATCGACGTTGGCTCAGCGGGGGCGCCGGGTAGTGGATGTGGCGCCGAATGATGGTAGGCATTACAACTTTACGGTGCCTCCGAGAGGAATGATGGCGGACGCTCCAACGCGGGTCTCGACACTGTCGACTTCATCCAACGCGCTCGACCATGTTGTTGTGCGGCTGCGGTTGATTGGCCAGATGGAGGCTTGGACCATCCGTAGCGAGAGTGTTCTGCCGTCCGGACGCAAGACCCGAGCGCTGCTGGCCTGTATCGCCTTGGCGGCGCCAAGGCCGGTGCTGCGCGGGCGTCTCGCCGAACAACTGTGGAGCCGCCGACCGGAGGAGCAGGCGCGAGCATCGTTGCGGCAGGAAATTCATCGTTTGCTGGACGCACTGTCGCTGGCCGAGACAGAGATCCTGGTAATTACGCGCGACCATCTCACCTTACGGCCGGGAGCGGTATGGATCGACGTCGAAGAGGTTATGCAGGCGACCGCCGCGCGCCCTGCGTCGCTAGCGCTGTTAGACGGCGACCTTCTGGAGGACCTGGACGGCATCGATCCGAACTTCGATGCATGGTTGCATACCGAGCGCGAAAGCCTGCGCGACCGGGCTCGCGGCATCGCTGAGTCGATGCTGAAGGACAATCTGGAGCCGGACGCCGCTATCGCCTCCGCGCAACGATTGCTGACGATCGACCGCTCGCATGAGGGCGCTTGGCGCGCTTTAATGAAGGCCCACGCCGCGCGGGGTGAGCGGGGCCTGGCAGTGCAGGCTTATGATCGATGCCGCGCCGTATTGGCGGATATGCTGGATGCGGCACCCTCCGTTGAGACGCAGAAATTATTGAACGAAATCAGGGGGCCATCGCACAGCCGCCTGCCGCTGCGGCCACCTCAACCGGTGGAAGCAGCGCCTCCACTCGCTGATGCCGCCGTCGTGGCGGCTCCGTCGCCGGAAGCACCGGCGGACGAGATGCTGCCGACGTCGGGCAAGCGCGAGAGCTCGGTCACCCGTGGGGGCGCCCATATCGGGGTGATGCCGTTTCGGCTTGTCGGCATGCCCGACGAGGACGCACATCTCGCCCCCGGTCTGGCCGACGAAATCACCAATGCACTGTCGCGTTTCCGCTGGATGTTCATCGTGTCGGCGAATTCACTGGGACGGTTCGCGGCGGATAGCCGGGATGAGGCGGCGATCAGACGGGAATTCGGGCTCGACTTCCTGCTCGACGGATCGGTCCAACGGGCAGGAAGCAAAATCCGCATCAGCCTGCGGCTGTTGGACCTGCGCGCCAACAATCAGATCGTCTGGGCGCGCCGCTTCGACCGGGAAACCAACGATCTGCTTTCGTTGCAGGACGAGATCGCCGCCGAGGTGGTGGCGCAGATCGACCCTGAAATTCTGCTGATCGAAGCCAAACGCAGCACCAGTCGTGCCCAAATTGATGCTACTGCTTACGACTACATGCTGCGGTCGATTCCGCTGATCGGGCGGATGGAACACGACGCGTTTGTGCAGGCCGGCGAGTATTTGTCGAAGGCGATTGAACTCGAACCCGATTATGCCGCGGGCCATGCCTGGTACGCCTATTGGCACATTTTCTTTGTTGGGCAGGGTTGGGCCGACCGCCCGCAGGTTATGATGGCACGGGCCGGTGAACTGGCCGAACGAGCGATCATGCTCGATCCTTTCGACGCGCGTGGGCTGTCCATCAGCGGCCACGTCAGAGCGTTCCTGCACCGGCAACTGCAGGAGGCAATGGTGCTGCATGAGCGCGCCTTAATGCTCAACCCGAATCTGGCGATGGCTTGGGCGCTTTCGGCTGTCACCTATGCTTATGCAGGCGATCCGGACGAGGCGGAACGGCGCAACAATCGCTATAAGAAACTGTCACCGCTCGACCCGCACGCATTTTTCTTCGACGCATTCTTCGTGCTGATCCATCTGATGAAGCGCGAGTACCGAGACTGCGGTGGACATCGGGCGATCGGTCAGCCAACTCAATCCGGCCTTTACTGCGGGCTATAAACCCTACCTCGCGGCGCTCGGGCATTTGCATCGTGACCAGGAAGCCGCGACAGTCCGCCGCCGCCTGCTGGCGTTGGAACCCGATTTCACCATCGACCGTTTTCTGGCAGCAAACCCGATCGCGCGGGAGAGCGACAAGATGCACTACGCCGAAGGGCTGCGCCTGGCGGGGATTCGCGAACGCGACCCGCCCACGGCTCACGCCCCAATCGTCCTGCGGCCGGGGGTGGGTTAAGGCGGGGCCTCGGCGAGGGCCTTGGATGTACCGATTGTCTGGCGGCACCGCATCAGCGGCAGAATGCGGGCGCCGAATTGCTCCATGCCGATGACGAAATCATCGAACGTCATCATCACGCCGCGCACGCCGGGAACATCGGCCAGTTCATCGAGCATCCTCGCGACGGCGGCATAAGAGCCGACGATGACGCCTTGGTTCGTGGGCAGCTTGTCGGTGCCGAGCAGAGAGCGCCGGTTAGGTTGGGCATAGATGTCAGTACTGGGGTCGTCGCGCGCCTGTTCGTCCCGATAGGCGAGGGCCTCGAGGTCGGCGCCGGCCTTGTAGTGTTCCCACTTCGCGCTGGCGGCCTCGTCGGTTTCATCCGCTATGATCATGGTCAGGACCAGGGCGCCGCAGTCGCGGCCGGTTTCCTCGGTGGCTTTGACCAGGCGGGCGATGCTGGGGGCGACGGCGGTCGGGGCATTGTAGCCGAAGCTAGCGCAGAAATTATAGTCGGCGTGCCGTGCTGCGTAGCGTGTGCCGGCGTCGCTCTGCGCCGCACAAATGATGGGGATCTTCGACGTCGGCGTGGGAAGGCAGCGGCAATCGTCCATCTGGAAGAAGTCGCCCCTGAAGTCTGAGCGCCCGGTCTCCCAGAGTTGTTTCATTATAGTTACATACTCGGCGCAATATTCGTATCTACGTTTATAGTGGTCGGAACCGGGCCACATGCCCATTTGGGTGTATTCACGGCGCTGCCAGCCGGAGATGATGTTTACCCCAAATCGGCCGTGCGAGATGCTGTCGATGGTTACCGCCATCCGAGCAGCGATCGGCGGGGGCATCGTTAGCACCGCGCAGGTCGCGAATAGCTGTATCCGCGTGGTCGTTGCGGCGAGCCCGGCCATCAGCGTGAACGATTCGAGGTTGTAATCCCAGAATTGCGACGGTCCGCCAAATCCATGCAGTTTGATCATTGACAAGGCGAAATCGAAGCCGAACTGTTCCGCTTTTTCGACGACCGTCTTGTTCAGATCGTATGTCGGTTTGTATTGCGGGGATGTGGTGGAGATCAGCCAGCCGTTGTTGCCGATAGGGATGAAAACGCCAAGCTGCATTCAGGGGTCTCCGGATCAGGAGGGAATGAATTTGTCCAGACGGTCGGAACGGTAACCTTGAACCAATCGCCGCTGCAACGCAGCATGATCAAAAATCAAGCACAAAATTTGGGTCCCAGGCTATTTGGGCTGCTCTTTGACTTAAGTGCTGAATCTTCCGACATGTATTGGGCACAGTTTGATCATATCGATGTGCTCCTCCAGCACGTTGACGCTGCAAAATTCCCCGGCGCGCCCAATGGAGACGGACCACCAATGACCACCCTGGTTGTCGGCGGCGGCATCGGCAGGCTAACAGCCGCCCTCAGCCTGTACCAGATTGGCGTCGATTGCCTGGTCTTCGAATCCGTTTCCGTGCCACGGCCGCTAGGTGTCGGCATCAACGTCCTGCCGCACGCGGTCAGGGAACTGACCGAGCTTGGCCTGGAAGGCGCGCTTGCCGAGACGGGCATCCCGACCGCCGAACTCGCTTACTACAACAAGCATGGCCAGCGCATCTGGTCGGAACTGCGCGGCCGTGAGGCCGGCTACAATGGCCGCAGTTCTCGATCCATCGCGGCCTGTTGCAACTGGTGCTGTTGGAGGCCGCGCGACCGGCTGGGAGCTCATAACATCCTGACCGGCCACCAGCTGGACGGATGGGAAGAGACCTCGACGAAGGTGACCGCCCGGTTCGTTGACAAACGCTCTGGCGACCGGTTGCCGGATTAGGACGGCGACCTGTTGCTCGGCGCCGACGGCATCCATTCCACCGTGCGGCAGAAATTGCATCCAGATGAGGGGCCGCTGTGGAACGGCGCCATTCTCTGGCGCGGCACGTCGCGGGCAAAGCCGTTCCTGACCGGCGCAGCATGATCATGGCGGGGCACGAGTTCCAGAAGTTCGTCGCTTATCCGATTGCCGGTCCGGCGCCGACTTTGGGGGAAGCGGTGATCAACTGGATCGCCGAACCCAAATTTCGGCCCGATCACGACTGGCGGCGGGAGGATTGGAATCAGTCGGGGACCTGGCGGACTTTCTGCCCTGGTTCGCCGATTGGCGGTTCGGTTGGCTGGACGTGGCGGGTTCGTCCGGCGGCGGCGAAAATTGTGATGGCGAACCGGGCGAATGGGCCGGAGCAGGTGATGCAACTCGTCGAGCAACGCGCGCCTCAGGGCTTTGACAGGATCGAGGACGTGCTGACCGCCGACGAATTGGACGGCACGGGGCGGCGGGATACAAGCGGGTCGCGGGATTTTACCGGGATGCGTTGAATGCTCGGGACCGATCGTTTAGAGGGAATGACAGCGCTGATTAGATCGACCCAGGCGCGTGGGTCATGCGATCGAACCTCACCCCCAGCGAGACTCTTCCTTCCGCGCAGCGCCGTGATCCCCGCTGCCAAAAACACATGTGCGGCCAGCGCGCCTTATGTTTCGCCATCAAGTTGTTGTTCAAAAGAAGTAATAATGACGACTTGGAATATATGTGCAGCAACCGCTGGGGTGCCGGCGAGACTGTGCACACTTTGTTGCGGCGCGCACGTGGTACCGCCTCGTTCGATGACTGTGCCCTCGATGCTGGAAAGTCCGTTACGGCTTCGACTGCCCGCTGGGCGCGCGGCAAACCATGTTTGGGTGCTCGCCGCAAACGGCGAACTCGCACGGAATTGTGAATGACCGCCTGTCCGTTGCTGGGCTAAGCTTGAACTGCCGGCGTCAGTTGCGCACAACGCCCACGATGCAGTTTAGGTTTTCAGACAGGGGTTGCGGCAAAGCTTCGAGATAATTTCTGTCTTGGACGAAACGATACGGATGTCCCCGGGGCTGGATTGTTCAAAGGCATGCCTGAATTCAGAGGAGAGAACGATGGCAAAGCAAGTCAAATACGTTTTGAGTTGTGCCACTTCTGTCAGTTGCTGCATTGCTAACGACGCCTGCTACTTCAGCAATCGCTCAAGGCTGCACTGAGCAATTGGCTCAGGACTTCTTGGCTGGCTGGTCGCATGACTTGCCGAAGCTTACGCCGCTCTTCGCCGACAATGTCGTCTATGAGGACACGGCTGTTCACGCCGTCCTGCATGGCCAGGATGAGCTGCGAAATTTCGCTGCAGGCTGGTTCAAAGCATTCCCAGACTTAAGCTTTACTCTTACGTCCACTGTTGTTTCGGGAGGGCCGAGCGGCGGTCGCGTGGCAGGTGGCCGGAACACAAAGAGGCGACATGCCGGGGATGCCCGCGTCGAACAAAGCCGTCAATCAAGCCGGCGTATCCCTTATGGAGTGCACGGGCGGCAAGATTACGCATCTCACAGACTATTATGATATGGCTACCACTATGCGCCAACTAGGCTTCCTGCCGCCGCCTCCTACCAACTAAGACGTTTCAATATCGGCCGGAACGGGCGAGAACTCGGCTCGGCAGGTGGGCAGCGATGGACTTTGACTTGCTTTTTATTTGAGTAATCCATCGCGTGCCTGTCCTCGACCGAAGCGTCGTGACACGGAGGGAAGCAAAAGTGCGGATTACAATTGTCGGCGGCGGTCAGGCTGGCTTGCAGCTTGGGATCGGCCTGCGCCAGAAAAATCTCGATGTCAGCATCGTTTCCAACCGCACGCCTGACGACATTCGAAACGGCAGGGTTACGTCCACCCAGGGCATGTTCGACGATGCCCTTCAGTCGGAACGCGACCTTGGCATAAACTTCTGGGAGCACGATTGTCCGAACATGGATGGCGCTGGGTTCAACCTTGCCGCGACCGACGGGTCCTCTCCGACGTTGCAGTGGGCATACCAACTCGACAAACCAGGGCAGTCGGTTGACCAGAGAGTTAAATTCCCCGGATGGATGGAGCATTTTGACCGGATCGGCGGCGAACTGATAATCCACGAGGCGGGAATTGACGATCTCGAGCGGTATTGCAGGCACAGCGACCTCGTCATCGTCGCATCGGGCAAGGCTAGTATCGGCGGCATCTTCGAGCGTGACGCCACGCGATCGCCGTTCGACAAGCCGGCCCGCTCCTGGGGCATAGTTTATGTCAATGGCGTCGCGCCGATCGATGGGTTTTCCCGGTTCACCATCAATCTGCTGCCCGGAATTGGCGAATATTTTCTGATTCCGGCGCTGACCATCGGGGGCGCCTGCGACATCCTGACGTTTGCCGGCGTGCCGGGCGGCCCGATGGACTGCTGGCACGACGTGCATATGGCCAACGAATACCTGGCGCGGGCCAAGGATATCCTCAACCGGTTCATGCCGTGGGCGGCTGACCGCTATCGAGATATCGCGCTCACGGATCCGAAGGGCATCCTGACCGGGCAACTGACGCCCACGGTGCGGAAGCCGGTGGGTCAACTTCCCTCCGGGGCGCTGGTGTTCGGCATGGCGGACGCGGTTGTGCTGAATGATCCAATTGCCGGTCAGGGATCGAACAACGCCGCAAAGAGCGCCCGGATTTATCTTCAAAGAATACTGGATAACGGCGACAAACCGTTTGACCGCGCCTGGATGCAGCAGACGTTCGACCGCGTTTGGGACGACGCCCAATGGTCGACCGGTTTCAGCAACGGCTTTTTGCTGCCGCCGCCACCGCATGTCGTCGCAATTCTGGCTGCGGCGCAGAATTCAGCCAGGATCGGACGGGCTTTCGTCAATGGCTTCAACAATCCGCGCACCCTTTTCCCTTGGCTCGCTGATCCTGTCGAGGCGGCTCGATTTATCGGCAGCGACGGTTCGTAAAGGCGAACCATTCTACCGCCCCCCGGCAACGATCTTCTTCTCGTACAGCGCCGCGATCTCCGCCCCCGAATACCCGTGTTCGGCTAACACCTCCCGCGTATGCTCTCCCAATGCCGGCGCATGCGCCCGCTTCGTGCCGCTCTCGAACGGCGGCAGTCCAGGAATGTTTGGCATTGGTATCGGCTCCGGCACGCCCGGCTGCGCCAGCCAGGACATGATCCCGGTCGCCGCCACCTGCTCCTCCTGTAGGAATTCCTCGTAGCTGTTCACCCGCCCGTTCATGATGCCGTTGGCCGTCAGCCGGTCTGACAGCCACTCCGTGGTGCGGGTCGCGATGATCGGCCGCAGGACACCATACAGTTCATCCAGGTTCTGCGCCCGGGCGGCGATACTCGAAAACCGCAGATCGTCCAGTAGCTGCGGCTGTTCGATTGCCGCGCAGAATGGCTCCCAGTGGAACGGCCGCACCATGGTGATGTTGATCTGCCCGTCCGCCGTGTTGAAGACGCCATTCGGCATGCTGGTGCGCTGGGTCACACCGTGTTCCAGGTGATGCGCGATCATCCGGATCACCGCCAGCATTGCCCCACCCTGCATCAGGCTGAGCTCGATGAACCGGCCCTTCTTTACCGCCTGTTCCCGCCGCGCGTAGAGGGACGTCGAGATCGCCTGGAATCCAAGCAACCCGGAGAACATATCGATCAGCGAAATCGCGATGCGATGAGGGTGGTTGTCGTGCTCGCCCTTGTTCTCGGTCACGATGCCGATGAACGCCTGCAGCACCGGGTCCATCGCCGGACGCGCCGCCAGCGGACCCGTCTGGCCAAAGCCGGATACAGAAAAGTAGATGATCCCCGGTTCCTTCGCGCTGACCGCGTCGTAGCCGAAGCCGAAGCGCTGAATCGTGCCGGGTTTGAACCCCTCGATGAACACATCGGCACCGCGGATCAGCCGCCAGAGGATCTCCTTCCCCTCTTTGGTCTTCAAATCGACCGCCAGGCTGCGTTTGCCCAGTGTGCCATATAACGAGTACGCAGAGTGGTCCTCATAAGTCCGCCCCAGGATCCGGGACCAGTCACCGCCGTGGTGCGGGGTTTCGACCTTGATCACGTCCGCGCCGTGCTGGGCCAGCATCATGGCGCACGACGGGCCCGCAACGCCGCCACTTAGATCGATAACCTTTATCCCGGCGAAGGCTGAGTGATAGTCCATTGATCCCCCCGTTTGTGTCATCCGGATGATGCGAGACATCCGGTGCGTTGGCCAGACCATGCCGAGCGACTTCGGCGACCAACCTCGCGGGAGATCAATGCTGGTCTGTACCGGCCAGCACATATCGGGCGAGCGCCTCGCCCAGGCAGGTGTTCAACAACGCGATCGTCCCGTCCCGCTGTTCGCGGCTGGTCCGCTCCAGATCCACCTGGCCGCTGCCGATCCAAAGCTGGGTCAGATCGAAGCGGCGGAACAGGGTCACATCTGGGTTGCCGGTCATCTGCTGCAGCACCGTCTCGTAAGGATTGACGTCCACATTCGCGCGCATGAAGCGGCTGAACTGCGGGTCGACAAGCACCAGATCCGCCTGCGCATTCGCGAGTGCGTCGGCCCCTTCTTGCAGCACCTCGCGAAGCCGGTCGGGCCGCAGGCCATGCACCGCCTCGACCGTTCCGGTCTGCCACAACACCAGATCGTAGTGATGCGCCGCCAGCTCCCGCTGCAGGATCGGCAACATCGCCTCGGCTGTCATATCTCGGCCGCCCTCAACGGTGAGCTCAAAATGGTCTGCGGGACGCATCGCCTTGAGAGTTTCCACCATCCGGTAAGGGAAGGAAGCCCGTGGCGCTTTATAAGCCATCGCCGGACCACCGCCCGCGCCGCTCGAGTCCCCGACCGTGGACCCCGACCCCAGCGCCAGGATGTCCACTTGATTTCTTTTCGCCAGTGCGGTGGCGACATGGGTCAGCGGGTCCGCCGGCAATATCAGGTCGTCCGGCAGATCGCACGCAGGTCCGCTGTCCGCTCGTCCCGGGCAAGGACCCGCGACAAGCAGGGCGAGTGAAAGAAAACCAAGCAAAATCCGTTGCATAAGCTCAACCGGTATCAGACCTCAACCGATATCAGTCTGGGCATTCACCGGCAATAGTGCGGCAGCGGCAGACGGTAGGGCCCGCGATGGCCGCCCTTTGCCCTTAGTCCGGTACCAGGCCGCCAGGCCACCCACCGCCAGCATCGCGATCGCACCGAGCAGGTTGATCGCCACCTGCATGAAGGCACGGTCGTCATACTCAAGGCCAAGCCGGGCGGCGAACCCGAAGACGATGCCGGAGCAGAACACCGGCAGTGAGTTTTGTCCGAGCAGCTCCAGCGGCGCGGCCCAGCGCGACCGCAGCCAGGCTGAATCGAATGGGATCAGCCGAACACACAGCCAAGTCAGCGCCAGGATCGAGATCACCCGGAGCGGGTAGAGGCTGGTCTTGTCGTCCACCACCACCGACTGGAATACCGAGCGGGACACAAACTCGAGCCGATGCGGGTAGGGCTCGATCGCCAGCGTCACGACCACGCCCAAAACTACCACCACGGCGGCAACGGCATCATACGGCCAGGTCGGCTTGGGCAGCGAGATCGGCGCGCAGGCCAGCAACACGCCGATGATGAACAGGAACTGCCAGGCGAACGGGTCGAAAAACCAGCCTCCACCGTCCCAGGCGTCAAGATTGAAGCCGGTGATTCGCACCAGCAGATAGATCGCGAGAGAGCACCCGAACAAGACCCGCGGCCAGCGCAACATCCAGATCGTGGCGGCGAAAAACACCAACAGCACGACATACAGCGGTAGGATATTCAGCAGACTGGGCTGGAACCGCAGCAGCAGCGCCTCCAGCAGGCTGCGATATGGGTCGTCGCCCAACACGTCCAGCCGGGTCTCCTCCAGGTAGTTCAGCCGGTTAAGCGCGGTGGCCGAGTAGGTCACCTGCGCAGTGAACAGCACAAACAGGAAGATGTGCGCGATATATAGCGTCCAGGCCCTTTTAAGGACGTCCGCGCAGGTCGAGATGTAGCCGTTGCGACCTAGCCCCATTCCATATGACAAGCCGGCCCCATAGCCGGCCAGCAGGACGAAGACCTCGGTTGCGTCGCACATCGCGAAGTTGCGGAGGCTGAAATCACCCAGCACATCCCCCGGGATATGGTCCGTGTAGATCCACCACAGCGCGAGGCCGCGGAAGAAATCGACGCGCAGGTCGCGTGCGGCGGAGTGCCTGATCAGATTCATGCGGCGGATGTGGGACCCGATGCCGGGATCGGCATCACGGCGATGCGATTGGTTACATCACGTTTTTGAGCTTGGCACTTTCATCCGTCCGCGGCGCCGGCGGGGATTTTCTGAGAGGGCGACCCAGAATCAGCAACTCAGCGATCCTCCACCAGCACCACGTGCAGCCGTCTCGGCCCATGCGCCCCCAACTCCAGCGTCTGCTCGATATCGGCAGAGCGAGATGGTCCGGTAATGAACATGACGTTCCGGGGCATCTCGCCGATCTCCGCCCGTAGCCGGTCCCACCCCTCCTCATACGCTCCGACGATCGCGGAGGACCGCAGCACGACAATTTCCGTCTCCGCCAGCAGGTTCAGCGTGACCGGCCGCTCGCGGAGCGCTTGGCAGCATCAGCGTCCCGGTTTCCGCGATGCCCGCGAAATCCGTGTTGTACGCTGACCGCGTCCGAGCCTTGCGCGCGACCTTCGCGGACTTCCAGCAAGGGCCGCGCCGACCACGGGATCGCCTGCAATTCGGGATGCGGCGCCATGACAACCCGCCCCGGCAGGTTCTGCGCCGCCAGGTAATCCACCACCACGCCCGGCACTTCGTCCAGATCGGCCACCCGCACAACCGACCCGAACTCCTTCTCGACATTCGCGCACGAATAGCTCGATCTGTTCGGTCATGCGGCAACCGGGACCGAGCCGGGATCAGATGCCGGGGGTGCTGCGCCAGGCGCCCGCGCAACATCGCCGACTGATCCGGCGGCAAGGCCCCTCGTCTCAGTCCCCGCCGGATCGCGGTCAGGATCGATTGCTTGCTCATCAAGCTTGGCCGGCGCGCTGCGCCTTGCGCATACCGGGCGAAGAACGTATCGCCCTCGGGCGCCGGCAGATCGCGCCCATCGGTCCATCCGCCAGCCAAAGGCAATCGCCCGAGAATCGGCCCTTTCTTCCGCCCCAGAAACCCCAAGCCCAGGGCCGCCGCACGAGTCGCCAACCGATACAGCCCGGGGCGTCGCGCGAAGAACGCCCAGACACCGAGATCCGGTTCGCACCGCCGCGGGATTTAGATGGCGCTCGAATTCCCGCTCCCGCCAATGCCGCATCAGTTTCGGCAACGGAATGTGGACCGGGCAGACGCTTTCGCACTTGCCACAGAATGTCGAGGCATTCGGCAGATGGCCCGCCTTGTCCACGCCGATCAGGCTCGGGGTCAGCACCGCGCCCATCGGCCCGGGATACACCCAGCCATACGCGTGCCCGCCGACCGCGCCATAGACCGGACAATGGTTCATGCAGGCCGCGCAACGGATACACCGCAGCATCTCCTGAAATTCGGTGCCGATCATGGCCGACCGGCCATTGTCGACCAGCACCACATGGTATTCCTCGGGCCCATCCAGATCGCCCGCCCGCCGCGCGCCGGTGGAAAACGTCGTGTAGACGGAGAAATCCTGGCCGGTCGCCGATCGCGCCAATACCCGCAGCAGCGAGGTGCAATCCTCCGATCGTCGGCACGCATCTTCTCGATGCTGGCCAGCACGATATGCACCCTCGGCAGCGTCTGCGTCAGATCGCCATTGCCCTCATTGGTGACGATGACGCTGCTGCCGGTCTCGGCGATCAGGAAATTCGCGCCGGTGATCCCGACGTCCGCCGGCAAGGAACCGAGACCGCAACTTGGTCCGCGCCTCGGTCAGAATGATCGCGCCGCTCGGAGAACATGTTCGGTCTGCCGGCAGATCGGTGTGCGCTTTCCGGAATGCCGCCTCCCAGTCCTCCATGTTCAAATGAAACGCTGGCGCAATGATGTGGCTCGGCAATTCGTGCCGCAACTGGATGATATACTCGCCGAGGTCGGTCTCGACCGGCTCGATGCCGTGCCGTTCGAGATGCTCGTTGATCGCGAGTTCCTCGCCGATCATCGACTTTCCCTTGGTTACGGTCTGCGCGCCCGCTGCTCGGCAGATCGCCAGCACGGTTTCGCGCGCCGCCTCGGCATCGGCGCACCAATGCACCTTGCCGCCGGATGCCAGCACCTTCGCCTCGTAGGCTTCGAGGTAAAAATCGAGGTTCGCCAGAGCATGGTTCTTGATGTCGCGCGCGGTGTCGCGCAGTTGCTCGAACTCCGGCAAGTGCGGCCACCGCGGCGGACCGCCGGGCGATGAAGCTGGGACCGCTGCGGGCCAAGGCTTTTTGCAAGCCCGGGTCGCCCAACGCCGCATGGGCGTTTTGCTTGAAAGCGGGGGAGGTCGCGACGTGCATGGCGGTTCTCGTTCAGTCCTGTGTGCTTTAGATAGCTCTACCGGTGGGTGAGTGCCATGGGCACGGGCTGGTCTTGGCTAGGACGCCGGCGTCCATTATCCCTGCGCCAGTGCCAGCGAGGAAACAGGCCCATGACGCGTACCCACAACATCGCGGTTCTGCCCGGCGATGGCATCGGCAAGGAAACCGTGCCGGAATCGCTGAAGGTGCTCGACGCCGCGGCGCGCCGCTTCGGTTTCGATCTCAACCTGACGCACTACGCTTGGTCGTGCGAGACCTACAAGGACACCGGCCTGATGATGCCGGCCGACGGTCTTGACCGATTGGCGAAGTCGGACTCAATCCTGCTCGGTGCTGTCGGCTGGCCGGGTGTGCCGGACCACGTCTCACTGTGGGGTCTGCTGATCCCGATTCGCCGCGGCTTCGACCAATACGCTAATGTTCGGCCGTGCAAGCTGCTGCCCGGCGTGCGCTCTCCACTGGCCGGCCGCACCGAGGCCGATATCGACTTCTACGTGGTCCGTGAGAATACCGAGGGTGAATACTCTTCCGTTGGCGGCAGGATGTTCGAAGGCACCGACCGCGAATTCGTCTCCCAGCAGACCGTGCTGACCCGCAAGGGCACCGATCGGATCATGAAGTACGCATTCGAACTGGCCATGACCCGGCCGAAGCGGCATGTCACGTCAGCAACCAAGTCGAACGGCATAACCTTCACCATGCCCTATTGGGATGAACGCTTCGCCGCGATGGCGAAACACTATCCTGACATTCGTACCGACCAGTATCACATCGACATTCTGTGCGCCCATTTCGTGCAGCACCCGGACTGGTTTGATGTCGTGGTCGGCTCCAACCTATTCGGCGACATTCTGTCCGACCTCGGCCCCGCCGTGGCCGGTTCGATCGGCATCGCCGCAGGCGGCAACATCAACCCCGAGCGGACTTACCCCTCAATGTTCGAGCCAGTGCATGGCTCGGCACCCGATATCGCCGGCAAGGCCATCTGCAACCCGATCGGCCAGATCTGGTCCGCCGCGCTGATGCTGGACCATCTGGGAGAGGCCGATGCCGGCCGCGCCATTGTCGACGCGATCGAAACCCTGCTGCGCGAGAGCAGCCCGAAAACCCGCGACATGGGCGGTCAGGCCGGCACCGCCGACGTGGGAACGGCTCTCGCGGAGCTGGTCTCAGTTCGTTCGTAGGGCGCTCAGCAACGACGCTATCGATGGCCTCTGCTGGGTGGTCTGCGCGAATGGGTTCGCGCGCCGTCGAGCACTCTACGACCGAGCGAGTGAGCCCGGCACCTGAATCGTGCGATTGGGTAAAGGAATGGCAGCCGGTTGCGAGGGTTCGACGCCGCTATCGACGTTCACTTGAGGCAATCGCAGAGTTCTGCCGCGCACCCGGTCGCGATAGGCCGTAACCGCCGGATCTACCAACGCCATGAGGACAGCAGCGGTGACGAAACTGAGCACGAAACCTACCGCAAGCATACTGTAGGCGTATTCCGTCGTGACCGTCAGGATCACGATCAAAACGACCTCGTGACACAGATAAAGTGGATAAGTCAGATTACCGAGCGTGCGGTCGATACCGCGGCCGCGGGCTATCGGGGCGAAGGCCAACGCTGTCATCATGCTTAGCAATGCGATAAGGATGATCAGGTTGCCGGTTGCAGACGGCGGGATCCCTTGGATCGGCACTATTCGTGCCTGGTCTTCGATAAACTGCCACAACATCACCGGAACGCTCACCACCATGGCCAGCCATCCGGAGCGCGATCCGCTGGTAGCGAAGTAAAGGGCGCCTCCGAACGCGAAATACGGTGTGAACCCGAGCATTTCGGGGCCATGGCCACGAAAAATAAACCATGAAAGCGGCGGCAGGAGCACCAAGACGCCGCTTGCCGCAACGGCGAACCCACGCGGCCAGGGAAGGCGTCGGCCGACCGCGATGCAACCAAACATCGTCAGATAGAAGGCCATTTCAACCCGAATAGCCCAGCTGATGTTAAGGAAATCGTAAATTGATGAATTGCTTTCCCATCGGCGCGATAGCGAGAAAGTTCAGCAGTACATTTGACGGTGCGAAGGCATTGTCTGGGAACGATGGCTGGGACCGCCACAGACGCACCCCGCCGGCCATCCGGAAGAATTCATGGGCCAACATTGCGAGTGCGACCGCCAGCATGAAATGCGGCACGATCCGCAACAGGCGGTTAGTCAAAAAAGGGCCTGGTCGATTACGATAAACCGAGTCCACGGCCTCGGTGATGACGAAGCCAGACAGCGCGAAGAACACCAGGACCGCGACGCTGCCGGAACCGTAAGGCGCCAGGGCCGACGCCAGCGGAGCCGGCGCCAAATCGGCGCCAAAATGCTGCACCATTACGAGCACGGCCAGCAGCAGCCGAAATCCGCCAAAATAACGATATTGATAGACGTTGCCGGAATCATAACCAGACTGTGGCATCCCACATCCTTCACTTCACGTATATGTCACTTCACGTACTTGTTCGAGTTCTTACTCAATACTTCGACGAATCAGCCGGTTGTAACTGACATTGAGTTCGCATTGACGAGCGGTCTCTTCGGTACTCTCGAAACTATATCGCAAACGGCAGATTGATTCTGATCAATTTCGGAAGAGACACAGCGAAGTTAATCGTGGCTCGATGGCCGCAACCCCGGTCGATCCGGCGCGACCCAAAGTCCAAAACGACAGCGTTTTCCTAATCAGTTCGACCATCGTTGTAGTAAGATAATAAATTGTCTGGCCATTACACTCTGCAGGTGAGGATGAACCGGCCGAAATCAGGAGGACTGTCGGTGAATTGCTCGATCGGGTATCAGGTGAGGTGGAAAAAACAGCGACACAGGACCGCCGCACCATGGCCAAGCCCGCTCAGACCGCGTCGTCCAACACCGAATGGGATCGGGATGCCGCGCTGACCGCCGCGCGGATCCTGCTGGAGATCAAGGCGGTCAATTTCCGTCCGGAGGAGGCCTATACCTTCACCTCCGGCTGGAAATCACCGGTGTATATCGACTGCCGCCGGATCATCTACTTTCCACGGGCCCGGGGAAAAATCTGCGATCTGGCGGTGGCAAAGATCGACCGCCATGTCGGATATGAGGCGATCGAGACAGTCGCCGGCGGCGAGACCGCCGGCATCCCGTTCGCCGCCTGGATCGCCGACCGGATGGGCGCGCCAATGTCCTACGTCCGTAAGAAGCCGAAAGGGTTTGGGCAGAATGCGTTGATCGAGGGCGACGTTCCGGTCGGCAAGCGTACCTTACTGGTGGAGGACCTGACGACCGACGGGCAGTCGAAAGTTCGCTTCGCCAACGCGCTGCGTGACGCCGGAGCGATCGTGAACCATGCGTTCGTGGTGTTTTTCTACGGCGTCTTCCCCGGCGCGTTCGAGACCCTGGCCAATATGGATATCACGCTGCACAGCCTGTGCACGTGGTGGGACGTTTTGGAGGCGTGCAAGGACCGGCCGTATTTCGCCGATTCGGCGCTCTCCGAGGTGCGGCGCTTTTTGGAGAATCCGGTGGCCTGGTCGGCCGCGCATGGCGGCGTCGCCTCGGCCGAGGAGGCGCTGGCGCGCAAGGCCGCGGCCGAGACTTAGTCCGGCGGCCCGGCCTTGCGTCCGTGACGGCTATTCTGGCGATAGGCATGGACAGGATCGCGCCGCTTCGGTTTGATCGCGCTTCATCATCATAGTCCGATTCACCTGATGTCGCGCATCCGCCTGCTCTCCGAGACCACCGTCAATCGTATCGCCGCCGGCGAGGTGATCGAACGGCCAGCCGCGGCGACCAAGGAGTTGGTCGAAAACGCGCTCGATGCCGGTGCGACACGGATTACGGTGTGCCTTGATGGCGGCGGCATCGACCGGCTGGAGGTCACCGACAACGGCATCGGCATGTCAGGGGACGAACTGGCGCTGTGCGTGCTGCGCCATGCCACCTCGAAGCTCACCGACGATAGCCTGGTGCGGATCACTACGCTGGGCTTCCGCGGCGAGGCGCTGCCGTCGATCGGCGCGGCCGCGCGCTTGCAGATCACCTCTCGTATGCATGGTACGGACCACGCCAACGTCATAACCGTCGAGGGCGGCCACGTCGGTGATGTCGCCCCGTCCGCCGGTTCGCCGGGCACGCGGGTGGTGGTGCGGGACCTGTTTTTCGCCACGCCCGCGCGCCGGAAATTCCTCAAGAGCCCACGCGTCGAGGCGGAGCATGCCGAGGCGGTGGTGCGCCGGCTGGCGCTGTCGGCCCCCGGCGTGGCGTTCCGGCTGGAACTGGATGGGCGTGTGGGATTCGAGACTCCGGCGCAAGACCGGATCGAGCGCGTGGGTGCGTTGCTGGGCGCAGAGGCCGCCGCGGTGATGCTGCCGGTCGCCGAGGAACGCAACGGGCTTCGGATCAACGGATATGTCTGCTCCCCAGCGGTGACACGCGGAACGCCGGTGGAACAGACGCTGATCGTAAACCGCCGGCCGGTCGCCGATCCGGTGCTCCGCACGGGGGTCAGGGTGGCCTATCGCGACGTTATCGCCTCCGGCCGTCACGCGATCGTAGCGCTATATCTCGACCTGCCGCCGGATGAGCTGGACGTGAACGTCCACCCGGCAAAAACCGAGCTGCGATTCCGCGATGCCGCCGCGGTGCGATCACTGGTGATCGGGTCGGTGCGGCGAGCCTTGGGGGTCGGGACCGGGCAGGTGGTGCCGATGCCGTCGCTGGGGTCGCCGCTTGGCCGGGGGTATGGGGCATCGTGGTCCCGACCGGCGTGGTCTTATCCGCCGCCGCCCCTGGCGCTGTCCGCTGGGGGCTTTCCCGGTGGCAATCTGGCCGAGGCGCAGCTGCCGTTCAGCGGCGCTCCGGCCGCACGGCAGGTCGCACCGCCGGAGCCACTGCCGGATGATCCGTCGCCTGATTTTCCGCCCGCCGATTATAAGCCTCCCGACTATCCATTAGGAGCGCCGGTGGCGCAGGTGCTGGACACCTATATCATCGCTGTCGCCGCGGACGGGTCGCTGGTGCTGGTGGACCAGCACGCCGCGCATGAGCGCCTGACGCATGAGGCGATTCGTAAGCAGATGCTTGATGGTACCGTCCATGTCCAGCCGTTGCTGCTGCCATCGGTGGTCGATCTTCCGGCCAACGACGTCGCGCGGCTGGTCGCCCGTGCCGGCGATCTGGCGCGGCTGGGACTGGAGCTTGAAGAATTCGGCGCCGGCGCGATTCTGGTCCGGGCGCTGCCGGCGGCGCTGGGCGCGACCGAAGCGGGCCCACTGCTCCGGGATCTCGCCGATGAATTTGCCGACGCGGACGAACAGACCGTGCTCTCGGCGCGGCTCGACGCGGTCATCGCGCGCATGGCGTGCCACGGCAGCATTCGCGCCGGCCGCAAATTGGGGCAGGCGGAAATGAGCGCGCTGCTGCGGCAAATGGAGGCAACGCCGCGGGCCGCGACGTGCAGCCACGGACGGCCGACGGTTCTGAAACTGTCCAAAGCCGACATCGAGAAGATGTTCGGACGGCGCTAGGCTGGACCGGCTCCGCGCTTCACGGCGATTGGATCTGCACAGGTGTGGCCGACAGCGGCGCGCCACCTGACGTCGTGCCGACCGGGGGCACCGCATCCAGTTTCGATCGAGTCCTCGCGGCGCAGGCCACGACTTCAGCGTTTTCCGTTGGAGGCCGAACATGTAAATTTTCTGTTGCATGCTGCCAAGCGCATTTCATACCGCTCGTCTGCTGCTCCGACCGATCGCTCCGGGGGATGCCGGTGCGATCTTCGATAACTACGGCCGAGACCCCGAGGCGACGCGCTTCCTCACCTGGCGGCCGCACCGCGACGTCGGCGATACGGCGGCCTACATCGCACGCTGTCTCGCCATGCCTCCACGGACTGCCCGAACCTATGTCATCTGCGAGGCTGGTGCGATCCGCGGCGCCATTACGCTTCAGCTGGACGACCCGTATCGCCTGGAGATTGAATATGTGCACGCGGGTTCGTGCTGGGGCGGAGGCCTTATGATCGAAGCGCTGAGCGAGGTCGCGCATTGGGCACTGGTCCAGCCGAGGATCTTCCGGATAGGTGCCGTCTGCGACGTCGAGAATGTCGCTGGCCTGCACGCACTGGAGCAAGCAGGCTTTATCCGCGAGGCCCTGTTACGCCGGTGGGCGGTCCATCCGAATATCAGCGACCAGCCCCGCGACTGCTTCAGCTACGCCCGGGTGCGTTGACGCCGACGAACGAATTAGACGGGGCGAACTTGCGATCGTCTGGACGGCTTCGGCGACCACGCCGGGGGGCCCCCGGCACTCGGGCGAATCCGTTCAACCCTGTTGCCGAAACGCCTGCCCACCTTGTAGGGTGCGCATGCGATTTGGGAACACAGCATGAACGATCTGTTCGGGTCTTCGTCCGAAAAATCTGGGCCCGCAAAATCTGGGCCCGCAAAATCTGGGCCCCAAAAATCTGGCGCCCAACCCGTTGGGCCGAAGCCGCCTGCCAAGCCGGCGAAGGCCGAAGCCAATGGGCGCGTACCCCTGCCGGGTCGCGACGACTCGGACTATTCCGCCAAGGATATCGAGGTGCTGGAAGGGCTGGAGCCCGTCCGGCGCCGGCCCGGCATGTATATCGGCGGCACCGATGAGACGCGCGCTGCACCACCTCGCGGCAGAAATCCTGGACAATGCGATGGACGAGGCGGTGGCCGGCCACGCCAGCTTCATCGAGGTGTCGCTGGAGGAGGGCGGCTTCCTGACGGTGCGCGACAACGGCCGCGGCATCCCGGTCGATCCGCATCCAAAATTCAAGAATCTCAGCGCGTTGGAGGTGATTCTGACCACGCTTGCATTCCGGTGGGAAGTTCGGCGGCAAGGCCTATGCGACCTCGGGCGGACTGCATGGCGTCGGCAGTTCGGTGGTCAACGCCCTGTCCGAGGTCATGGAGGTCGAGGTGGCGCGCGATCGCGTCCTGTGGAAGCAGAACTTCGCGCAAGGGCGCGCCGGTCACAAAGCTGATCAACGCGCGGGCCGGTGCACAACCGCCGCGGCACACGATCCGATTCCGGCCGGATGCCACGGTTTTCGCCAACCTGGCGTTTCAGCCCGGCGCGGCTCTACAAGTTGTGCCGGTCCAAGGCCTATCTGTTCCGCGGCGTCGAAATCCGCTGGTCCTGTGATCCGGCGCCTGCTGAAGGGCACGCCAAAGGGGCAAGGACGACATCCCGGCCGAAGCGGTGCTGCATTTCCCCGGCGGCCTGCGCGACAGTCTGGAGGCCGACATCGGTGACCTACGCCGCGCGTGCTGCCGCAGATCTGGTCCGGCGAGGCGGCTCTGCCCGGCGAGGCCACCGGCAAGGTCGAATGGGCGGTGGCCTGGCTGGACGAGGGCGAAGGTTTTCTCCATTCTTACTGCAACACCGTCCCGACGCCGTTGGGCGGCACCCACGAGACCGGGTTCCGCGCGGCGTTGGTAAAGGGCTTGCGCGCCTGGGGCGAGCAGCGCGGCAACAAGCGCGCGGCGCAGATCACCGCGGACGACGCGCTCGACCCGATCGCGGCGAAGCTGTCGCTGTTCATCCGCGAGCCGCAGTTCCAGGGCCAGACCAAGGAGAAACTGACCAACGGCGAGGCGACCCGCCTGACCGAAACCGCGTTGCGCGACCGGTTCGATCATTGGCTGGCCGCCGATCCCGCCTCCGCCGACAATCTGCTGGCGTTCGTGATCGAGCGGGCCGAGGACGAATCCGCCGCAAGGAAGCCAAGGACACGCCTCGGAAATCCGCCACGCGGCGGCTGCGGCTGCCGGGCAAACTGACCGACTGCACGCGGGAAAACGCGGCGCGAGACGGAGATTTTCCTGGTCGAGGGCGACAGCGCCGGCGGCTCGGCCAAGCAGGCGCGCAACCGGGACACTCAGGCGGTGTTGCCGTTGCGCGGGAAGATCCTGAACGTGGCCATCGCGCGTCGGCCGACAAGCTGCGCCAGAACCAGGAGTTGCGCGATCTGATCGAGGCACTGGGCTGCGGCGTCGGCGACCGGTTCGACCGCGCGAAACTGCGCTACGGCCGGGTCATCATCATGACCGACGCCGACGTGGACGGCGCGCATATCGCCTCGTTGCTGATGACGTTCTTCTACCGCGGAACTGCCGGAACTGGTGCGGCACGGGCACGTCTATCTCGCGCAGCCGCCGCTGTATCGGCTGACCCAGGGCGCGAAATCGGTCTACGCGATGGACGACGCAGGACCGGGAGCGGAAGACGAAATCGCGAATTCAAGGCCGGCTCCAAGGTCGAGGTCAGCCGCTTCAAGGGTCTGGGCGAGATGCCTCCGGCGCAGTTGCGGGAGACCACGATGGACCCGGCGAAACGCACGCTGCTGAAAGTGGTGGCGGCGCCCGAGGAACGCGCGCGCAACCGCCGATCTGGTCGAGAGCCTGATGGGCCGGCGGCCGGAATTGCGGTTTCCAGTTCATCCAGGAGCACGCGAAGACCGTCGAGGACGTCGACGTCTGAGATCCGGCTCGAGCGGCCGATCGATGAACGGCTGAGGGCCGATGCTGAACGGAACGAGTTGGTCACGCGCTCCCGCCCGTAAACGAAACGTGTGCACCAGCGCTGCGTGCTTATCCCTCGGCACCATCGGAAGCGGGGGCTGTCGCCACTTGGTTGCTATTCGAGTAGATGCACCCCCCCGGTGTCGGTGTCGCGATGTTCCGCCATCGCCAGGCGATAGCAGTACGTCGATGCGGCATCGACGCCTGGGCCGCGGAGTTCTCTGAGGTTATTGACGCCTTGCGGTGTAAAGGCGACGGTCGATACCTCGTTGACGTCCGAGACGGGGAGCGCCCGGTCGGGACCAGCGTGCCGCAACGACACGATGGCCCCGGCTGGTACCCGGCTTGATCAGCCCGTCTTCAGAACGTAACCATAGGCGGCATTGCTGCGGCTGCCGCCATTTTCAAGGTACGCCGCCTTTTGCTTCGCGATGCCGTCGAACGGCATGTCGTTCATCGCGGCGCGCAGATCCAGGTGATAGTGGCGCGCGCCATTAACGCCAAAGATCGCATTCTTCACGTCACCATCGGCGGGGCCTAATGGGGCAAAACCATGCTTTTTCTGCATGTCTTCCGGAATTTCCAAACCCCGGAGCGCCTCGATCTGCCATTGCGGGGAGCCGTACCAAACCGAGTCTGAGCCCCAGAAAATGTGATCGGCGCCCATTTGCTTGACCAGCGTTCCCATAAAGGCGGCACAGAAGCGAGGGTTGGTGACCGCTGAGGTCGCGAAGCTGGACCCGATTTCCGCGAAGACATTGTTGACGCCAAATTTTTCCGGGATCGCCGCCAAGTCGGAGGTCCAGCGGATATAGCCGGTCCGTTCGAACTCAGCCAGGTCGGCGTCGGTGTTTTCCAGGAACGCGCGAAGTGCCGCGTGGTAAATGATGAAGTTCATCTGCGGCCAGTCTTTCGCTGCTTTCCCAACATCATCGACCGTGGCGTAGCGCCATGCATCCGGGAGCTTGGTTTCATAGTCCGCCGGCAGCAATCCTTTGTGGATGCAAAGATTGGTTATCCCAGCTCTCACCGCCTTCTCATAAAACGGGTACATCAGCTTCTCATCGTCCAACCGCCACGGATATTTCGTGGTTCCCGGGTTCAGCGGATCACCGATCGTGTAGCTTTTCCAACTGGTCGGACGCACCACCGCGATGACCCGGTCAACCTCATCCATCCAACCGGGCTGCTTCGGCGTGATCAAGGAGTGGAACAGCAGCCGGCGCGACCCTGCGAGGGCGTTGACCGTGTCGCTCGCCTCTTTGATCTGATCATTCGACAGCAGCCACTTTGACGGGTCATCAAACGGCGCGCCGCTCAACAAACCGATTTTCGTATCGCTGTCAAAGTAGATTTCCTTCACGAAATTCTGGAACTTGTACCGTTCGAGCCCCATCCCGACGGCCTCTTTCCGCATCGCCGGATTCAGGTTATCCGCGGCATAGGTCGCCATCCCCAAAAGCCCCTCGAACGGGTAGTCGTCGCGCACGAAATGCAACTGGTCATCGAAGATGAACTGTTTGGATAGGGAGGCGGCGCGCGCCGCACCGATCTCGGGTTCTTTGGCCTCCGCCGGATCGACATTGAACACATGCCCGAAGACGTCATTCATTGCCACGAATGCCGCCGCCATGCCGCAAGTGGAGCGCAAGAACCGGCGCCGGTCCCAACCGAGCTTGTGTCCATGTTGGTCGGCGAGGTCTTTCAGGCGACCCTCAACTTTGCGCTGCTGCGCGGATTGCGGGAGCGGGTTGAACTCGCCGTTTGAGACCATCTGCAGCGGCACTGGCGATGGAAACGCCGTGTTGTCCGGTGCGGTCAGTTCGCTAAGCTCTCGCTCACTCAGAAAAGTACCCATCGCTTTCTCCCTTTTTCTTTGGAACGCTGGCAGTTTTCTTTGGAATGCTTGGTAGCCATGGCCCGAGTTCATCAGACTGGCTCGCGGCCGAAGCTCGCGATTTATAAGCCTGACGAGAGTCACTGCACACCACGCGGTCTGTCAAGATAGGCCTTCCGTCCGTGTGATCCCGGACCTGACATAAGCGCCGCCCACGGCACGCACCTCGCGGATATCCGGCGCGGTGAGGCAGACGTCGGTCAGCATTCTCCGGGAACGGCGCGCCGACATCGAGGTTTTCTCCGTGCGCCCAGTGCTGACAGAGACGCGCAGTGACGCCTGCCCGGAGGCGATCGCGATCACCTCACTAGAACGGGTTCGTGGCCTCGATCTGTACATGGCTTTTCGCGTAATGGGCGCTGCGGCGCGGCTGATTATTACACCCTGTCGAAATCAGCGTGGCGTAAACGTCACTGAGCCGGCGGCGCATGGTGCGTCAGCCACTTCAAGGGAATCCGACATGAAGTACGCCCTCCTGATCTACGGGAACGAAACCGCGATGACCTCAGCGCCGGAAACCGCCATGAAGGAGATGGTGGCTGCCTATGGCGTCTACTCACAGGCCATGGTGGAGGCCGGGGTTATGGTTGCCGGCGAACGCCTGCGGCCATCCTCGGCCGCCACTACCGTCCGGACCACGAACGGCAAGACGCAGGTGCTCGACGGCCCTTACGCCGAAACCAAGGAACAGTTGGGGGGATTTTACGTCATCGAAGCACCCGACCTCGACGCCGCGCTGTCCTGGGCCGAACGGTGCCCCGGTGCCAGCCATGGGGTCATCGAGGTCCGGCCGATCTGGGCGATGTGAGCGCGATCGCAGGGAGGCGAAGCGTGGCATCTCGCTTACCAGCGAACACCGACATGCGTGACTCCGCCGGCAGCGCGGAGGCCGTGGCGCGGGCCAGCTATGGCAAACTGCTCGCGTTCATGGCTGCGCGCACCGGCGACGTGGCAGGGGCGGAGGACGCATTGTCCGAAGCCTTTGCTACCGCGCTGACCGAGTGGCCGGCGCGCGGGGTCCCTGACAATCCTGAGGCCTGGATCTTGACCGTGGCCCGACGCAAGTTGATCGACGCATCCCGTCGCAAACGCACAGGCCGGGAAGCCAGCACCCATCTGCGGCTGCTGGCTGAGGAAGCGGCAGCGGAAGCGGAAGCCGATATTCCGGACGACCGCCTGGCGCTGATGTTCGTATGCGCGCATCGAGCGATCGATCCTGCGGTGCGCGCGCCGCTGATGCTGCAAACGGTTTTGGGACTGGATGCAGCGACGATCGCCTCAGCCTTCCTAACCGCGCCCGCGGCAATGGGACAGCGCCTGGTGCGAGCCAAGGCGCGGATCAAGCTTACCGGAATCCCGTTCCGCCTGCCCGAGCTGGCCGACCTTCCGGAGCGGCTGGAGGCCGTGCTTGACGCGATCTATGCCGCTTTTTCGGCCGGCTGGACCGATCCAGGGGGCACCGAACTTTCCGCCCGAGATTTGGCGCGGGAAGCCATCTTTCTGTGCCGGCTGGTGGTATCACTGCTTCCCGGTGAGCCGGAGGCCCTCGGCCTGCTGGCCCTCATGCTCTACGCCGAAGGCCGCCGGGCCGCTCGGCGCACCGCCTTGGGTGAGTATGTGCCGCTGGAGGAACAATCAGTCGAGGCTTGGGACGCGGTTTTGATCGAGCAAGCCGAAGCCCTACTATTGCGCGCCAGCGCCCTGGGCCGGGTCGGGCGCTTTCAATTGGAGGCCGCGGTTCAATCCGCCCATGTGATCCGCCGCCGAACCGGGCGATCCGACTGGCCGGCGATCGTGCGGCTCTACGACGCCTTGGCCGCGCTGACCGGGTCCCCGGTAGTGGCCATCAATCGTGCAGTCGCGGTGGCCGAGACATCAGGCGCCGCAACCGCCCTTCGCCAGTTGGATGCGTTGGCCGACGACCCGAGACTGGTGGCCTACCAACCATACTGGGCCGCCCGAGCCGTCTTGCTGGCCGGGGCCGGGATGACCGTCGAGGCAAAGGCAGCCTATCAGCGTGCGATCGGTCTAGAGCCAGATCCCGCGGTCCGCCGCTTCCTGTCCAAACGGCTGAACGCTTTGAGGTGATTGGCGCTCGAAACGGATAACAGCAGAACTCAGAGACGAGGCCGCTGGCAAGTCGGCGTCAGTCTGGCGAGCCTTTCCGAAGTTTCTTTTCCACGATCGCTCCGTATAGAGCGACGCCATAGGGGATTGTCTCGTCGTTGAAGTCATACAGATGGTTGTGCAGCGCGGCGCTGTCGCCGTTGCCCAGATTGATGTGCGCGCCCGGGACCTGCTCCATCATGAAGCTGAAGTCTTCCGATCCCATGCCGGGCGGACCGTCACGGCGCACATTCGTCCTCCCCGACCAGAGCGGCTGCGGCGTCGCCATAAGCGGTGGCCTCGGCCTCGTTGTTGACCATTGGCGCGAAGATGACACGGAAATCCACCGTGGCCTCGGCGCCGAACCCGACTGCAATGCTCACGGCTGAGACGCTTCATGTTCTGCTCGATCATGGCCATCACATCCGACTTCATCGTCCGCACCGTCCCGGCCATGATCGCTGACTGGGGGATCACGTTATAGGCGTCGCCGGACTGAATGCGCGTGATGCTGAGCACTGCGGTTTCCTGGGCGGAGATGTTCCGGGAGACAATCGACTGCAGAGCCGTGCCTAGATGGCAGGCCACGACGATGGGATCAATGCTATGGTATGGATACGCGCCGTGAGCGCCCTTGCCGGTGATCGTGATATCAAAGAATGCCCCGCCGGCGGCCCGAGTGCCCGGGCCGGTGATGAACTTGCCGACCGGCAGTCCGGGGCGATTATGCATCCCGTAGACAGAATTGCAGGGGAAACGCTCGAACAACCCGTCCTTCAACATCTCCAGGGCGCCACCGACGCCTTCCTCCGCGGGCTGGAAGATGAAGTTGACGGTGCCGTTGAAGTTACGGGTCTCCGCCAAGTATTTAGCCGCGCCCAGCAACATCGTGGTGTGGCCGTCATGACCGCAGGCATGCATCCGGCCAGGGGTTTGGCTGGCGTAGGGCAGCCGAGTGGCTTCCAGGATCGGCAGCGCGTCCATGTCGGCTCGCAAGCCAATCGAGGCCTGCCCGTTGCCGTTACGCAGCACGCCGACCACTCCGGTTTTGCCGACGCCGCGATGCACCTCGATCCCGTATTCCTCCAGCTTCCGAGCAACAAGGTCCGCCGTGCGATACTCCTCCAGGCCAAGTTCGGGGTTAGCGTGAATATCGTGGCGAATGGCGGAGAGTTCGTGCTGGTAGAGGCGGGCCCGGTCGAGTGGGGATTGAGCTTGCGCAGATTGGGTCATCGGCGGGTCCTGGCCTATGGGTCAACCCCAGCTTACCACATGGCTCTGGGCTTGCCAGGCCGGCGAAGTTAATGTTGTGGATCGGTTCAACTGTCGGCATGGGCGGAAGCCGACCTTCACGCCGGACTTATCCGCACGCTACATGCTTATTTTATTGATATAATATATTGATGTGAAACTCTGGAATTTTGGATGGAAGACGCTCCAGTAGCCGTCGGCCGTACAACGGCGTTTCAGAATCATTCGCCACGCCAAATATCCGGCAAGACGATATCCCGGAGTTAAGTTGTATTCGGCATACCCAGCGGATGCGGGAACTGCCTGCTAAAGCCATTTGTCTTTAAGGCTACAGCGGGAAAACTCCTATCGCGCGCTGCAAGACGGCCGCGCACGCATGGTTGCGATAACAAGCAGGAAGCCAGCGCCTGTAGAGTGCTAACAGAGAGCGAGGCGCGGCAACCCCGGTCAGGCCTTGGCGCTGGGCCGCTGATTTACCGCTTCGTACCAGCGTTGCAGGTGCCGGCAGGATTCCGGGACCTTCACATCCGACCAGCCTGCGAAATCCACCGCCGCCAGCGTCGTCGCATCGGCGATGGTGAAACGCTCGCCGGCGACAAAGGGGTTGTTCGCCAGTTGGCGATCGAATTTGGTGAAGAATCGGTTCAGCCTGGCGCGGCCGCGATCACGCAGTTCCGGGATCGCTGGGATCGAGTCAGCGGCACCCGGCAGGCCGCGCTCGGCGAATTGTGGGTGTGTGTTGCGGAACAGTTCTGAAGCAGGAAGCATGCCCTCCTCGTTCGCCCGTTTCTCCCACATGTCGACGATCGCCTTGTCTTTGGCGTCGGTACCCATCAGCGGCGGTTCGGGGTGGGTTTCCTCGAAATAGCGCGCGATCGCCATCGCCTCGCCGATTTGGGAGCCGTCATCCAATTCCAGCATCGGCACCATGGCGTGCGGATATTGCTGCTTGAACCATGGCGCGAGGGACAGGTCCTCCTGCCCGACCTCCACGAGTTCGACCTTGCTTGATGCCCTTTTCCGCCAGGTAGATGTGCAGACGGCGCGGATTGGGTGCGATGTGCCAGTCGTAGATTTTCATGTTCCTCTCCTCTCCCTATAGCAGCCGGGTCGTGGATGGCCCGAGCCGAACTCTCGCCGATCGCCTAGCGTGGCGGCAGGACCTTGGCGACCTGCTTCCGGGCGATAATAAGCGACACCCCTCGCGCCAGATCGGCGGGTGCTTTTCGGCCCCCTTGGTCCAGGCGCGGTTGCCGGAGTGCGCTGAAGTGTTGAAGCCCTTTTGTTGTATTCGAAAGGTTGAAGATTCCGAGTGGGTCCTGCAATGGACATCAAGAGGCTATGCAGGTCCGCAACCTCACACTGACATAGACAGCTTTCGTCGAACAGGGTTCGCGGCTGCTACACCTGACTCGCGACAGATGCCTCGCAGACCCATGCCAACGGGCTGGTCGCGGGGCAAATTGGCCGCGCCGCTATGCGGGGACCGGTTGGCGTGCCCCGTGCGAGTGCCGATACGGGCTTGCACACGCACCGTAACCACGCTCACAATATGCGTCGCCCGCGGTCGCCACTAAATCTGACGAAATCGCGGTACAACCGGTTGCGGGAAAACGTAACTGCACATGGGGAAGGGAAGAAAGATGCGGCTTCGCAGATCGTGGCTGGCTTGTTCGGTGGCGACCGGGCTTTTGGGGGGATTGGCGCTCGGAAGCGCCGGCGCGTGGGCCGAGGACACCTACAACGCGCAATGCTTCAAGCCTGCGCCTGGCCACAAGGTCATGACGATGACCGCCAAGCCCGGCCCCTACAAGCTGGCCCTCGCCAACGGCTTCGCCGGCAACAGCTGGCGCATCCAGATGATCCAGGGCCTGAAGGCGTGGGCATCGCGGCCGGAGAACGCCAAGGACATCAAGGAGCTCAAAATCGTCTCCACCGGGACCGACGTCGCGGCGCAGATCGGCGCGATCGACAACCTGATCGCTGCCGGATACGACGCCATTATCACCATCGCGGTCAGCCCCACCTCGTTCGAGCCGGTGATTAAGCGCGCCCGCAAGGCCGGCGTCGTGTTGATCCCGTTCGACAACGTCATCGACACCGATCAGGTGATCGAAGTAACCGAGCCGCAGGTCGAGTTCGAAACGGTGAAGGCGCAGTTCGTTTATGACGCCATGCCCGAGAAGAAGGGCAAGGTGCTGGAGATCCGCGGCCTGCCAGGCAATTCGGTCGACCGTGATCGGTCAATCGGCTTCCACAAGGTATTCGACAACAAGCCCGGGATCGAGATCGTGACCGTCGTCGGCAACTGGGATGACGGCACCGTACAGAAGGTCGTCAGTGACGCCATCGCGACGCAAGGGCCGTTTGCCGCCATCGTCACGCAGCACGGCGCAACCGGCCTGATGAATGCGCTGAATGACGCCAAACATCCGAAAGTGCCAATCGGCACCTCGGGTGAGAACGGCTCGCTCAGAATGATACACGATCAGGGCTGGACCTCGATCGTGCGGGTACAGTCGCCGCTGTTGGCGGTGGTCGCGATGCAGGCGGCGATCGCCGAGCTGCAGGGTCACCCGGTGCCGCAACTGATCGAGCTGCCGGTGCCGACGACTTACTCGAAGGACCTCAAGGAGGGGGTGAATTACTCCACCAAGCTGCCGGACAACTTTCAGGATGGCGCCGACATCGCGGCCTGCAATGCGGTGATTCCGATTGACGAACTGCTGAAGCAATCACCCGATAATACCTGAACCTGCGTGCGTGAGTCGGCATGACTCTGAATTCTGACGGCGTCATGCCGCCGCTCGCCTCCAATCTGCCGTTCCTGCGCCTGAGCGACGTGCGCAAGCGGTATGGCGGGGTGACGGCGCTCGATGGCGTCGATTTTGCCTGCCGGCGAGGGTCCATACACGCGGTGCTGGGCGAGAACGGCGCCGGCAAGAGCACTCTGATCAAAATCGTCGCTGGCGCGGTGCGGCCCGACAGCGGCGTTATGGAGGTGGACGGTCGGGCGGTGCAGTTCGTCACCCCGCTCGACGCGGTGCGGCACGGCTTCGTCTGCGTGTTCCAGGAATTGTCGCTGTTGCCCGACCTCAGTGTGGCGGACAACATCTGTATCACCGGGCCGCCCGGCATCGGCGGGTTCATCAACCATCGGGCGCAGCGTCGCCGCGCCGAGGCGCTGTTGGCCGAGGTCGGCTGTCCCGACATCGACCCCCGCATGACGGTGAGTGACCTGTCGCTGTCGCGCCGCCAACTGGTCGAATTCGCCAAGGCATTGGGTCGCGCGCCGCGATTGCTGATCATGGACGAGGCGACCTCCGCGCTGACCGCCGGCGACGTGGAGACCGTGAATGCCCTGCTACGTGCGCTGCGGGATAAGGGCACGGCCATTCTGTTCATCTCGCACCGCATGCACGAGGTCGAGGCGCTGGCCGACACCTGCTCGGTTTTTCGCAGCGGACGGCACATCGAAACGTTTCCCCAGGGCACCCGCAGCCACCATGAGATCATCAACCTGATGATCGGGCGGGAGATCGAGCAGACCTATCCGCCGAAGCCGCCGCCGGTAACCGCGAAGGCAAGTCCGGTGCTGGAGGTGAAGGGTCTCGCCTGGAGCAACCGGCTGCAAGGGATTTCGCTGGAGGTGCGGCGCGGAGAGATCCTCGGCCTGGGCGGACTGGACGGTCAGGGGCAACGGGAGCTGCTGCTGGCGCTGTTCGGGGTGCTGAAGGATGTGCGCGGCAGCGTGGCGGTGGACGGCAAGCCCGTCGCGTTCGGTGGACCCAAGGCAGCGATGTCGGCTGCCATTCGGATCGCGCTGGTGCCCGAGGATCGCAAGACCGAGGGGCTGCTGTTGCCGCTGTCGGTGCAGGAGAATCTCAGCCTCGCCTCGCTCGACCGGCTGCGCCAGGGCCTGTTTCTCGACGGCGGAGCAGAGCGCCGCCTGGTGGCGAAGGCGATCGAGCGCTTGCGAATCAAGACATCCTCGCCGACGAGAGCTGTCGGTACGCTGTCCGGCGGCAATCAGCAAAAGGTGGTCCTGGGCAAATGGCTGGCGACGGATCCCGGCATCCTGCTGCTGATGGACCCGACGCGCGGCATCGATGTGGGGACCAAGCAGGAACTGTATGTGCTGATCCGCCAACTTGCCGATCTCGGTACGACTGTTTTGTTCTACAGCACCGACTATGACGAGCTGATCGGCATGTGCGACCGGGTCGCGATCATCTATCGCGGCCAGGTAGTGCGGGAACTGTCCGGCGAGGAGATCACCGAGAACAACATCGTCGCGGCGTCGCTGTCGATCGGAGTGGCCCCAGCGGAGCTGGCAGCAAACGCATGAACGCGTTGTTGGGCGCCACGCGGCGCAACCAGGGCGCGTTGTTCGCGGCGGCTTTGTTCGCGGTGCTGTTCGTCGGGTTCCTCATTCTGCATCCCCGCGGGCTGTCGATCATGGTGACGACGCCGGCGGCTAATCAGGGTCTGGCGCTGGCGTTCGCGGCGATGGCGCAGACGCTTCCGGTGCTCACCGGCGGCTTGGATCTGTCGGTCGGATCGGTGCTCGCGCTGAGCAATTGTGTTGCCTCGCATCTGGTCAGCGGTTCAACGGCGCAGATCGTCGGCGGCATCGCGGTTACCCTGCTTGCAGGCGCCGCCTGTGGATTTTTCAATGGCGTTGTCGTCGTGGCCGGACGGATCCAGCCGATCATCGCGACCTTGGCGACCGGGGCGATCTTCACCGGGATCGCGTATCTTCTGCGCCCGATTCCAGGCGGCAGCATCGACGAGGATCTCGGCGACCTGCTGACCAACGAAACGTTCGGGGTGATTCCGACTTCTCTGCTGCTGCTCGCCGGCGTCCTGCTGGTGGTATGGGTGCCGTTCCGGAATTCGGTGCTCGGGCGTGGCGGTTATGCTGCGGGATCGTCGGAGGCGGCGGCATTCCTGTCGGGCGTGCGCGTGGGGCGCTCGCGGCTGGCGGCCTATACGCTGGCGGGGCTGCTGGCGGCCTGCGGCGGGCTGTTCCTGGCGTTGCAGACACTGTCCGGCGATGCGCAGGTGGGTGCCGACTATACGCTGAAGTCGATCGCCGCGGTGGTGATCGGCGGCACCTCGCTGCTGGGCGGCAGCGGCGGGGTGATGGGGTCGATATTCGGCGCCTACGCCCTGCGCGCCATCAGCGGGCTGTTGCTGTTCGCCGGGGTCTCGCCGTTGGCGCAGCCGCTGTTTGAGGGCGTGGTGCTGATGGTGGCGATCGGTCTCGGCGCGATCCGCATCCTGGCCAATCGCAACCGGCTGGAACTGCTCAGCGCGCAGGAGACCGCGCGCAGCGATCCGAGCCGGCCGCTCATCCGTGGGCTGGACAACTCGGTGCTGGTGGCGGTGGGCGCCATCGTCGTGGTTCTGCTGATCGGCAGCTACTATCTGCCCGCCTTCCTGTCGCCCGCCTATCTGGTGCTGCAACTGCGGATCGCGGCGTTTCTGGGCATTGTGGCCGCCGGGCAGATGGTGGTGATCCTGCTTGGCCATATTGACTTGTCGATCCCTTGGACGATGACGGTCACGGCCATGACGGCGACGACCTTGGCGGGGATGGGTGATCCGTGGGTCGGGTTGGCGATCCCGCTCGCGCTGGCGGTTGGTATGGCGATTGGGCTGTTCAATGGCATCGGGGTCGCCTACCTGCGGCTGCCCTCGATGATCCTTACCCTGGGCACGAACGCGGTGCTGCTGGGGCTGGCGGTAATCTACACCGGGGGCTTCGCGCCGCAGACCAAGGCATCCCCGCTGATGCGAGTTCTGGGCAAGGACAGCAGCATCGCCGGCGTGCCGAACATCCTGTGGGTGTGGCTGGCCGGTTCAGCGCTGCTGGTCGTCCTGCTGCGGCGAACGCCGTTCGGCCGCAAGATCTATGCGATCGGGAATCGCGAGCGGGCCGCTTATCTTTCGGGCATCCCTACGGCGCGTGTCGTGATGACGTGCTTCGTGATTTCGGGACTGACCAGCGCGCTGGGGGGTGTTTTAATCGCCGGGCGGCTCGATCAGTCTTACCAGGGCATGGGGGACGAATACCTGCTTCCCGCGGTGGCGGCCGTGGTGCTCGGCGGCACGAACATTCTGGGTGGCCGCGGGAGTTATCTGGGGACCGTGGCGGGTGTGCTGGTGATCAGTCTGCTGGCGTCGATGCTATCCGTGATGCAGATGCCGGAGGCCAGCCGGCGGGTGATTTACGGTGTCGTTATCATATCGATGCTGCTAGTAAATGGCCGGGGTGCAAGAGCCTCGTAGGTAGACGCCCTTGCGGGGGTGGACGGGGATGCCGGTCGCCTATCTTTGGCAACAGGAAATTAGTATCGTTCGTCGGCATTCGCCTAATAGTAGTGAGAACTCTAATGATCGATCGCAAGACTGCTCGGCATCCAATCGGCGTCATCGCTGTTCCGCTGCTTCTGTTGATGGCGTCTGCACCGGTGGCCTTTGCGCAAGACGTCGGCGACGCGGATGCCGGGCGCCATCTTGCGGAGACGTGGTGCAGTAGCTGCCACGTCGTCTCCGCCGGCCAGTCTAAGGGCACCAGCAGCGGCGCGCCCACGTTCCAGGCCATTGCGGCGCAGACTTCGATCACCCCGATGGCCTTGGATGCGTTTCTGCAGACGCCGCATCATCGGATGCCGGATCTGCATTTGAGCCGGGCAGAGATCGACGACGTTTCGGCGTATATCCTCAGCCTCCGGGCACCTGCGAAACACTGAGGCGGCGATTTCTCGGGGTTGACTTGCTGAAAGCGAGGCGAACCCCTCAGGGTGTGAGGCCGGGCTGTCTCGGGTGAAGCCTGACCCCGACACCGCGATCGTCCCGCCGCGCAGCGCTCTTGCAAGCGGTGAACGGCCCTCCATATACCATCCCGTTGGATGGTAGGCGGATGGTATGGCGAGCGTGCAGGAGCTGCGGCCGAGGGGCGTGGACAGCGAGAAAATCACCATCAACCTCGGGTTTGTGGACCTCGGCCACATCGATCTGATGGTGCGGGACGGGTTCTACGCCAACCGCACGGACTTCATTCGCACCGCGATCCGCAATCAACTGGAACGCCATGCTGATGTAGTGCGGCAATCGGTCGCGAGGAAGACCCTTGCTCTGGGTCTTTGCCACTACACGCGTCTGGACCTCGAAGCCGCCCGGGACCGCGGCGAAATGCTCCACATCAACGTGCTCGGCCTTGCGACGATTGCTTCGGACGTAACCGTCGAACTTGCCCGAGCAACGATCGGTTCGATAACGGTCCTGGGTGCGTTGCATGCAACCGCAGAGGTCCGCGGCGCCTTAGCCGACCGCATGCACTGACAAAATCTTACTGATCTTACTTTGAAAGTGGTGAATATGAAGTATTCCCTGCCGGATGTGATGCGGCAAATCAAGCACCTGACGCGCAGTGGCGGCCCGATCGATCTGGGCTCGATCAAGCAACATTTGCGCGACGGCTTGAGCACGACCGGCCCAGGATCAACGGCAGATCGTCCGATCGATTTAAATTCCATTAAGCAATATCTGCGCGACGGCCTAAAGTCAGCAACGACAGCTGATCGCCCGATGTCGCGCTCGGCCGACCCACAGAGGGGCCCGGATGCCGGTCCGGAGGTCGGGCGGTTTCTGGCGAAGACGTTCAGCAGCCAAATCGGCAGCCGCCCTTACAAATTGTATATACCGAGCGGTTATCGCGGGCGGCCTGTTCCACTGATCGTCATGCTGCACGGCTGCACCCAGTCGCCCGACGACTTCGCTGCCGGAACGCGGATGAATGTGGCGGCGGAGGCGCACACCTGCCTTGTTGCGTATCCCGGCCAAACCAGCGCCGCCAACATGCAAAAGTGCTGGAACTGGTTCAATCACGCTGAGCAGCAGCGCAACGGCGAGGAGCCTTCGGTGATTGCCGGCATCACGCGCGAGATCATGCGCGAATACACGGTCGACCCGAGGCGGGTTTATATCGCGGGACTGTCCGCGGGGGGCGCCGCCGCCGCGATCATGGCCGAGGCGTATCCGGAGCTTTACGCCGCGATCGGCGTTCACTCGGGGTTGGCGTGCGGCGCGGCGCGTGACATGTCGTCGGCCTTATCGGCCATGCGGCGCGGGGCCGATGGCCGGCCCCGATCCGATCAGAGACGTGTCGTGCCGGCCATCGTTTTTCACGGCGAACGGGATACCACAGTGCATCCGCGGAACGGCGACGCCGTCATCGCACAGTCCATCGGGGACAAATCATTGCGAACTCGGGTTGAAGACGGGAAGGTTCCCGGCGGCCACGGCTACAGCCGGACGCTGCATTTTGATCGGAATGGCGACCCGGTCGTGGAAAAATGGGTGGTGCATGGCGCCGGCCATGCCTGGTTCGGCGGGAGCCGAGACGGTACCTACACTGACCCGCTCGGACCGGATGCGACCGGCGAGATGATGCGATTCTTCCTGGAGCGCACTCTCCGCTGAGCAGTAATGGCTCACTAACCTCGGGCTCTATACCAAGGATGAGGCAATCCGGGCACTTTCACCTGCAAAGTATAGACCGAGGTCGTTGCAGTGAGCAGTAAGGTCCGGAAATCCGGGCCACCAAAGCCGATGTTCGCGCACACCTCGGGCATTTCGATGATACCGATGCGCTTGCCGTCCGGGTCGAACACCCATACACCGCCGGTGCCGGTGCAGAATACACGCCCAGCCTCATCGATTTTCATTCCGTCGGGGACGCCGTTCGTGCCATCCGCCGACATGTCGGCGAAGACACGCCGTCGAACCATATGGCCCGAGGAATCCAGTTCAACCGCATGAATGTACTGCGTCCATCTGGTATTGGCGACAAACAGGGTCCGCTCGTCGCGGGACAACGCGAGGCCGTTGGGATATTCGCACCGAACCAATTCGGACACGGCGCCGTCCGGTGCGACGCGATAGACCGCCGCGTGTCCGATCTTGCGGTGTTCAAGGGGAACTCGAAAGTCCGGATCAGTAAAAAGTATTGACCCGTTGGAGTGGCAGATGACGTCGTTCGGCCGGCTAAGGCGCTTTCCGTTGAAACGATCGGCTAACGTCGTTACTGTCCCGTCGTGCTCGATCCGGGCCACGCGGCGGGCGTCGCCTTCACAGTTGAGCAGGCGTCCTTGCAGGTCGAACGTTGTGCCGTTGCCGCCTTGGGTATCGCGAACCTTCTCGGGTTGCTGCCCCGGAACCATGCGATAGAGCAGATTAGACGGCAGGTCGACGAAGTAGAAGAACCCGTCAGGATGCCAAAGCGGGCCCTCGGTGAATAGGAACCCGCCCGCGACCTTCTGAAGTTCGGATGATTCCAGAACGTCGGCCAAAGTCGTCATTGTTTCCTCCAGAACGGCGGCGCATGCAGGTGCAGGTGGTGGAAGCCGGGCGGCCCGAGCGTCACAGCACGTCGGCGCCCGGCGCGGGTGCCATCTCAGCGGCGTTCACTGTCATTGCCAACATGCTGTAATAGCCGATCGCGCCGGTCAGTTGGATGAACTCGTCGTCCCCCAGCCGCTCCCGCATCGCCGCCGCCGCCGCTTCACTGACCCGGTGCTGGCGCAGCAGAGCACGCGTGAATTCGATCACCGCCAGATCCATAGGCGGCACCCCATCCGAGCGGTTCTCCCGAATCGCCGCGATGGTGGTCTCCGCCACACCTCGCTGCCGCGCTGCGCCGGTCTGTGCGCCCCAGACATACGCCGCCTCGAACTCACGCGCGACCGTCATCCCCGCGAGCACACGCACCCGCATGTCCAACGAACCCTCAAATCGAACGTAGGCCCCCAGATGCGCCATCCGCTGTGCCAGTTCCGGGCTATGGAGGAAGACTGAGAACGGTCCCTGCAGCGACCCGCGGCTTTCGATGATGGCGTCAGCGATCGGATGGTGTTCGGGCGCAAGCTGGTCCTTGCTTGTGATCAGTGGGAGTCGCGCCATGGTCATTTCCCCTTTTCGCTTCAGGATGAAGCGTGATCTGGTTCGCGCCAGATCGCAAGACTGCAGGCTACGACATTGGCTGTACCGCACTGTTTGTCTCTTGGCGAATGGAGATGGAACGCGCGCTCCCCAAAAGCGGAACCGCCGCCTTGGAACGGCGTTTGGGCGGTATGACATCGACCGACGACATCCCACTCGATTCGCCGCCAAGTCAAACCGGGCGTGCGATAACGCCGAAGGATGGTGGGTCAAGACGGAAGGTCGGTCCCGAAAGCGAGGTTCGTGGCGGTCCCGAGGCGACTGACGAGCGTCTGGATGACCCTGAGGGTCATCGCACTCCACGATAGGTGCCTGGTGTGACGCCCATCGTCGCTCGGAACCGGCGGTTGAACGTGGACAGGTCGGCGAAGCCCGCGTCCAGCGCGATATCGAGAATCGGGCGAACCGAGCGGCGGAGTTCGACCGCGGCGGTGTGAAGCCGGGTCCGTAAAATGAACTGATGTGGCGTGAGACCGACGACGTGGCGAAACGTCCGCAGAAAATGGTAGCGGCTCATGCACGCTTCTCGGGCCAGGTCGGCGAGGCTCAGTGGAAGGTGCGCCTCTCTCTCTATCCGGCGCAGGACCGTGGCAATCCGCCGTTGATCCCGAGGCGTGGGCGCGGCAGGGGATCGCACTTGGTCGGCGAGCAGGAACACCACCTTGCCGGCGATGCCGAGCGCGATTTCCTCGAGCGCAACTGGATCGCTCTCAGTCCGCGCCCATTCGGCTGAGGCGATAATCGGAGCGAGGGCCATCAGCGGCGGCAGGCGGGGTATCGGAAAGCGGTCAGATCGGATGCCAGCGACGGCCGAGAGGACTGTTTCGAAATAGTCAGGCTCGAACAGAAACGACAGGCACCGATCGCCGGCGGCGTGCTCGTGGCCGCATTCGTAACAGTGACCGTGGTTGCCCAAGAGGATAGCGCCTGGGGCCAAGGTCGAGTCGCCTTGCGTCGTGCGGTAGCGGAAGCTGCCCTGCGTCACGGCAGCGATACAGACGGACGAATGTTGTTCCTCGAACGGCAGGTCGCGCGGACCGGCTGAGCACAGGATGTCGTGGACGCGCCAGCCGGCGCCTGACGCCAATGTCTCGACGCGCATTTGCATCCGCCAAGAATAGCAACTTTTCCCAAGCGCCGCCCAGGGGGGAAGAATAGCGTTCGGCCTCAGTTCGACAACAGAGGAGCTTGAACATGAGCTTTTTCGAGGCTTTGCAGAGCGCCGGACCGGCCAGCGATCGGGCGGACAAGATGGGCCTGTATGGCTGGCTGGCGGGCGATTGGACCATGGAGGGGACAGTGCACGCCGCTGATGGTTCACGACACGAGGTTCAGGGCCGCATCCATGCCGGCTGGGTGCTGGAGGGGCGGGCGATCCAGGACGTCTGGATCCTTCCCGGGTTCTTTCACGGCTCGACATTGCGGGTCTACGACCCGAACCTGGACGCTTGGCATATCCTTTGGAGCGATCCGCTGAAGCAGTATTTCGTCCGGCAGATCGGACGGGCTCAGGGGGCCGATATCGTCCAGGAAGGCCGCAACGAGGCCGGCGAAGCGATCCGCTGGCAGTTCACCGACATGTCGAAAAATTCGTTTTGCTGGTTGGGTGAGCGTTCGTTGGACGATGGCGTGACATGGCAGCTTCAGGCGCGGTTCCTGGCGCAGCGGACGATCGTGCCGGAGGTCAAACCGATGCTCGATCATGTCTCGATCGGCGTTTCAGACATAGCAGCAGCGAAGCGGTTCTATGACGCGGTTCTGCAGCCATTGGGATACCGGTGTTTGTACGAGGACCCGGCGATGCTGGGGTATGGCGGCACCGAGCCGTCATTCTGGCTCTACGCGGTGGCGCGTCCCGTGCCGCCGGATGAGACGTCCGGCCTGCATTTCTGCTTCGCCGCGCCGTCTCGGGAGGGGGTCGATGCATTCCATGCGGCGGCGCTTCGATCGGGCGGGCGGGACAACGGGCAGCCGGGGTTGCGTCCCGACTACGGTCTCGAATATTACGCCGCATTCGTGGTTGATCCCGACGGCTACCGGATCGAGGCGCATCATGGTGGGTAGGCGCGCGCCGGCGTGGTATGCTGCTTTGCACAATAGCTCGCAGGCAGCCCGGCGCAATGACCAGTCCGTATGTTACCCTCTCTACCCGCGTGGCTTATGAGAACCGTTGGACCCGGGTGCGGGAGGATCGGATCCGGCACCCGGACGGGTCCGACGGGTTGTATGGCGTGGTTGAGCGCTCCGACTTCGTCGTAGTCGTGCCGTTCCAGCACGGACGCCTCACCTTGGTCGAGCAATTCCGCTATCCGGTCAGTGCTCGGATGTGGGAGTTCCCGATGGGGATGTGGGAGCAGGCGCCCGGGACTGACCCGGCGGTCGTGGCCGCCGGTGAATTGCGCGAGGAGACCGGTTTGGTGGCCGACCGCATGACCTATGCGGGCGAGATCTTCCAGGGTCCGGGCTATTGCAACCAGCGCGGCCACATTTTCCTCGCGACCGATCTGTCGCAGGGCGAGACCCAGCGGGAGGTCAGCGAGCAGGACATGATTTGTCGCAGCTTCGCGCTGTTCGATTTCGAGGCGATGATCCGGGACGGAACGATACGGGAGGCGATGACGATTTCGGCGTTCGGGTTGCTGCGGGTGAAGGGATTGATTTAGCGCGGGCCTGGGTCCTCGGGGGGTGCTTTGCGCTCGATCCAGGCGGACAGCGAGCGCAGTGCGACATGGGCGAAGAACACGACCACGGTCAGGGTGATCGCCTGGGCGTATTCGTAGACCCCCGCCGCGGCGCCGATCGCGGCTACTGCCCAGAAGGTGGCCGCGGTGGATAATCCGCGCACCTGGGTTCCCTCGTGCATGATGACGCCGGCGCCGAGGAAGCCGATGCCCGTGGCAATGGCGCCCAAGCCCGCGCCTGGATTGGTTCCGCCATAAACGACGGCGACCCGGGCAAAAACGGAGGCTGCGGCGGCGACCAGGGCCGAGGATCGAAGGCCTCCCGGATGGCGGCGCCATTCTCGCTCCGCACCGATGGCTCCGCCGAGCAGGGCGGCGATGAGGATGGCCGCGACAGCGTTGAAGGGGGATGGAAGATCCATTGGGTCAGGGTAGGTCGAGGTTGGTTACGGCGTCGAGAGGGTCGCCGAGGCGGACCCGGCCCGCGGTGATGATGCGGGCGGTGATGCCGCCGTGGCCGCGGACTGCGTTGTAGCCACCGGGGCCGAGGTTTTCCTCCATGCGGGAGCACGGGTGGCATTCGCCGGTCGTCAGCAGGACTGCGGAACCGAGGCGGAATGTGCGGTCTTTCAGGGCGTGCAGGTTGATGCCACGAACGAGGAAGTTACGGCGGAGCAGGGCGGGGTCGATCGGCTCGCGGCCGAGGTAGCCGGCGATGGCGGTCAGGTGCTCTAGCTGCATCAGCGTGACCTGGCGGGTTCGGCTTTGGCTGTGATCGCCGATCAGGCCGCAAACCGGATCGAGATCGGCGTGTGCGACGGGCAGAAGGGGTTGACGCCTCGCTGGACGGAGGCCGATCCAGATAACCTCGCCGGGCCGTATTGGGGCGGCGAGCAGGCGGGCGAGGGGGGATGCAGGGTTCAGCAGGCTGGATCACTCCGATGGGCTCCTGGGGACGCTGAGCCGGCCCTCGCGCATATTTCGAGGCGCTTGAAGATATGTGGTGGGAGAGGTGCGTTGTGCGGGCTTGAATGAGTCCAAATATGACCGAAAGGCAAGAAGGGCGTTGAGGTTTGCCGAGGTGGCCAGCGGCGGCCGTACAATAAATCCCGTCACACTTGTCACTCCCATCGTTCGACGTCAGGCGCCAAATCTGTCTCATGACAAACTGCGAGTAATCGGCAGTGAACGGAGTGAGCAGTACCGCGTTCCAGCCCGAAAACGGAGGTCGCGATGACCTCCTTGACTCCGTTTCTAAGCGAACCAGGTTGGGTAAAGAGAGGAAAGTAATCATGGCAGCCAGCAATCTGTCCCCGCCGAAGGTTGTATCGAGGGAGGAGTGGCTCACCGCCCGCGAGGCATTCCTCCTCAAAGAGAAAGCTATGACGATCGACCTCGACAAGCTTCGCGCCGAACGTCGCCGGCTGCCCTGGGTCAAAGTCGAGAAGTCCTATGTGTTCGAAGGGCCTGAAGGCAAATGCACGCTTGCAGATCTGTTCAGGGGCCGCAGCCAGCTTGCTGTTTATCACTTCATGCTGACGCCGGGCTCCGAGCACGTATGCAAAGGGTGCTCGTTCGTTGCCGATCATATCGATGCGGCGCGGCAGCATTTTGGTGACGCCGACCTGTCATTTGCTGCGATCTCGCGGGCGTCGCTCGAGCGAATTGAGCAGGTCAAACGGGCCTTGGGCTGGACTTTCCCGTGGGTTTCCTCACACGGCAGCGACTTCAATTTCGATTTCGGCGTGTCGTTTAAGAAGGAGGACATCGCCGCCGGCCGCGCCAGCTTCAATTACGGCACGCCGATCAAGAGTAGCGAAGATATGATGGGCACCAGTATCTTCGTCCGAAATGAAAGTGGCGAGATCTTTCACACCTACTCGACCTTCGCGCGTGGGATCGAGAATTTGATGGGCACCTTCATGTGGCTCGACCTTACGCCCAAGGGTCGTCACCAATTTGATGACCATCGTAGCCGGCTGAGCAAGGATGGGCTTCGGGATTCGCGCCGCGACGATCACCCCGCAACGGAGTAATGGCACACGCTCACGCCCGTCCGCGGCCGACACAGGATGAGTTCAGGGAGGTCTGGCGAGAATGAAACTCTACCTCTTTCCGGCGGGACGTGCGGTAGGCGTCCTGGCGTTGAAAAATCACCTTGGGCTCGACTGCGAGGTGCAACTGCTTGATTTCAGGCGTGGTGATCAACTTACCCCGCAGTACCTCGCCCTCAATCCCAACAAGAAAATGCCGACGCTCGAAGACGATGGTTTCGTGCTTTGGGAGTCGAATGCCATTCTGTTTTACATGGCGGCCAAGCACCCCGAGAAGGGGCTCTGGCCCTCCGATCTGAAGGGCCAGGCGGATGTTATACGCTGGCTGGCGTGGGAAAGCGCGCATTGGGATGCCGAGTTCATGCGGCATGGTCTCATACGAGAAAGCCTCGAAAGCCGTGCTCGGCCTTGGTCCCCCCGACCCCGCTTTCATTGCGCGCGGCGAGCAGAATTTCGCCCGCTTCGCGACCGTGCTCAACGACTCGCTGGCAGGCAAGACCAGGCTCGTTGGCGAGCGGCTGACGATCGCGGATTTTGTATCTGCTCAACCCGGCTGAAAGACGGATTCCCCATACAGGACAGCGCGAATAGCCTGATACGCGTCGTTTCCGCGTCGTGATGCGGTGCCAACGACGGATCGAACGCCGGCGAATAGATCGGCACCCCAGTTGGAGCGGAAGCCACCAGTGACCTTTCGGTAGGTCGCTGTGGGCCGCAATTCCCTCTCGCTGCCATTATTATCTGGCGGAACCTCGGGATGCTCCAGGAAGGTGAACAGATGGCTTCGCACTTTGCCGTAACGTTTCCGCAGGCGACGGCCGTGGCAGTTGGTCGGTGCCAGCACCATGATCGCGTTCAACTCGCGATCCAACCTGCGCTGATAGCTGCGCCGCGTGCTGTCGGCCAGATTGTTGCGCCGCCGCGCCAGCACGACCGCCCGCAACAGCAGCGCCTTCATGCGCGGAGCGAAAATCGTATCGCCCGCCTCGATAGCGTATTTGCAGTCGCGCAGTTGGTGCGCCAAACAAACCTGCCAGACATCGGCATGGCCCTGCTGCGCACCGTAGAGGTCGGAGACCCAAATGTTCGGCCGGTGACCGGCCATCGTCTCGGTGACCACGCTGGCGGCGCGGCTGTTGCGCACGACGTGGATCACCACCTGATCGTTCTGAAATACCCAATTCCAATGGGTCCGCCCGTCGATGCGCACCGTGGTCTCGTCGGAGCAGACGATCCGCGAGCGGCGCAGCCGGGCAAGAATGGTTGCGACCTGATGGTCGAAACAGGGCTTGGCACACTGCAACATCGCATCCAACGCGCCTTCGCTGATCTGGAGCGCATAGAGGTGGCGGAACAACTGCGTCAGGCGGCGGTAGCTGATCGCGTGGGTGAAGCGCAGGTAAACCGCCAACGCCAGGATGTTCACGCTGAACGGCGAGCCGCCCTCCAGGCCCGCCGGGACCGGTGCCAGGGTGATACCGCCGCAGCATGGACAATGTCCGGCATAGCGCTCTACCCGGGTCACCAAAGGGCGCACGATCGGCAGGTCGATTTTGTCATACCGGCCGTGCAGCACTTGATCGGCCTCTGTCAGCGCGGCTTGGCAATGCGCACAAGCGCCCACCTTCGCGGTCACCGTTTCGTCGACAGTGCAGGCCAGCGGGCGGCCACCGCCTTTGCGACCGAGGCTGCCTTGGCGTGGTCCGACACGCTTGGCTTTCTCCGGCTGGTTCGGCCGCTGACCCTTCGACGGCGGCAGGCTGGAATTGTCCGGGGTTTTACTCGGCTCCGCGAGCCGCGCCTCAACATCGGCAAGCCGCGTCGTTAGGCTCTGCACCTCTGACCAGAGCGCCCGGATCAGGGCGTCCTTCTCGGCGTGGCTTAGATGATCGAGGTCGGGAAGCTGCGACACGCCTTCGTTTAGAGTCTACTTGACCGTGACCGCGTCAAGCGATTTTTCTCGACCAGTCAGCCAGTGGTCAAATTACCCTTCCGAGACACGGGTCAATGGGGTTGAGCAGATACCGGATTTTTCGGTCGGAGGTGTCGTGCCTTCAGCGGAACATATGGGGCTTCCCATCGGGGACTATCCTGAAATTACTCGCTGGTACAAACGGCTCTCTGCGTTACCGGGTTGGTCCTTGAACTAGCCCGAGTTTCCCTCTTTTGCTGAACGTAAGGGACTGAAATACATCCATCATTCATCGAATTACCCCTCCGCTACTGGGCACGTTTGATACCCAGGAGGTCGAACGCCTTCTGCTGAACCGGGGTTGGCCGGGTCAGCACGGTGAGCGGATAGTGCGGCGTGATCGCGGTGGTGATGGTGTTGCGCGCCAGCGTTGCCAGATCGGCCAGCAGCGAGTGGAAGCTATGCACTGGCAGACCATCTTCGGTCAGCCCGGTGGTCTGCTTCTTCATCGCGGCCTTCGAACGCTGCGCCTGTGCCACCACGCTCCGACGCTGCGCTTCGGCTGCCTCCTTGTCCGTGTCGTCGAACAGCATCGGCGCCAGCTTCTGGCGCATATGCCATTCGAGATAATAGGCCAGCATGCAGAGAAACACGTGCGCCCGGACCCGATCCTCCAGTCGGTGGTACACCGGTCGGACGTGCAGATCGACGGTCTTGATGCAGCGAAAGCCCCGCTCCACCAGGCTCAAGGATTTGTAGCTGCGCACCGTCTCCGCGTCGCCGAGCGTGTCCTCAGCCAGACTGGTGCGCACGACGTAGATGCCGTCGGTGGCAGCCTCGGCGGCGATCGCGTCGGTCTTTCGGGCGAAGCTGAGGCCGGCGTCGGTGATCTCCAGATCGAAATGCTTTTTCATCTTGTGCGTGTTCAGCACCTCGCCGACCTTCAGCGCGATCTCGGCCGTCCCGCGCAGCGGATTTCGCTTCCGTTCGACCGCAGTCTTGATGCGCGCAAGGTCGTTCTCCGTCGCCGCCAGCAGGTCTTCGCGCTTGCGGCTGCGTTCGGTGGCGAGGTCGGGATTGCGGCAGACGATCAGCCGTTCGCCGGGAAAGTCGGGCGAGGTGATGGAGGCGATATCGCGCCGGTCGAACAGCGTGAGTTGCAACGCCCCGCTGTTCAGCAGTTCCTTGATCGCCGGAGCGGGCAACGCGGTGATCCAGTCCAGGCCTGCCGCTTTAAGGTCTTCGGTGATGCGCGCCGCGGTAATCATGCCGCGGTCGCCGACCAGCACGACACGATCGAGGTGAAAGCGCTGCTTCAGCTTCTCGATCTGTGGCGCCAGGGTTTTCGGATCGGCGGTGTTGCCGTCGAACACCTCGATTGCAACCGGACATCCGTCGGAGGCGCAGAGCAGGCCGTAGACGATTTGCAGTGTGCCTCTGCGGCCATCACGGCTGTAGCCACGCTTGGCCAGCGGACAGCATCGGCCCTCCATGTAGCTCGACGAGACGTCGTAGAGCACCAGCATGCCATTGGTCAGATGGCGTTTGGCCAGGATGGCTTCGATGGCAGGCTGGCGCACCAGCAGCCAGTCGAGTGCGGCGTAGAGTTCGTTATCATCGACATCGCCGAGACCGAGCGCTTCGCCGAGGCTGGTGGACGCGGTGGCGGGCGAGAGTGCCCGTGCCGTGGCCAGCTTCGAGACCGGATCGAGGATGCGGCTGATGAGCATCGCCAGGACAAGGTCGCGGCATCGATTGCCGTCGGCGCCGAGGATGCCCTCGAGGCCGATCTTGCGGGCGGTCGCGACGGCCGCTGCGACGTGGCCGTGTGGCAGGCTGCGGATGACGGTGAAAGCATCGCGCCCGGCGGGGATGACAGTGCCCCCTTTGAGCACACCGCGCAGGCCTTCGACATGGGCAGTGGGCCAGTTGGAGAGGTTGCAGAGGGTGCGCTTACAAAACTTGCCGTTCTGGCGGTAAGTCTCGCGCAGGAGGATGGCAGGAGGCGAATTCCGGTTCGGGACGGCTTCGATATACATGGCCAAACAAAAGCCGATTCGGTTCCCTGGTACAAATCACCAAAGCGTGATTACATGGCCACGGCTCGGACAGTTCCATAACCATTCCGCCGGGATTTCCGCCGGTTTGATAGTATCAACAAGAGGGAAGCTCGGACTAGCTGCCCAGAGGTCGGTATTATATTGTGGCTGGATCGCGATAACCGCGCGACCGGGTTATCTGCCAGTCGTCAGCCGGCCGGGATCGTGATCACCGGTAGTTGCTGGGTCTTCTCGCCCTCGGCGAGCGACAGCAGATGGACGATGAAGGCGAAGATACTCTTTGACTGATAGTCCTTGTCGTCGATCCAGAACCAGTGGCCACGATAGCGAACATAGGTGACAGCATCGTTCGGATGCTGCAATCCTGTGCTCGATTGGATGGCGATGTGCGCGACCGGGCGGAAGTCTGTGGGCGTTGCCGTCGTACGGCCTTCGGCGATATCGCTCGCCGGCACCTGAACGCCACGCGCCACATCGATCAGTATCGCCATGATCGAGCGGGTCACCACCCGGATCTCACCCAGGTCCGCCGCGGCCGGTGCCAAAGACGACCCGAAAATGTTTGACCTTCGGGTCGAGGCCGAGGCTTTCGCGCCAGCGCCGCTCCTGTCGATCGATCTCCGGGTCAGGCTTGCCCGCTAGGAAGTTATAGAAGAGCACCCGCTGGAGGTCCTTGCCCTTGCCGGTCGTCTCGACATCCAGGCTCAGCCGGCCGGCCTCCCGCAGTACTTCGCCCTGATGCATCAGTTCACGGATTGTATCGCTCCCGTGAGAGGCCAACCCAACTCCAGGGTTCGAGACGCCATTGAACTGCTGGAGGCCAACGGACAAGACCACCGATGTGCTGACGCCCGAGTTAGCCAAAGCAAACAGGTCCAGAGGGGGGATAGGTGTCAGCAGAAGCGTCTCGAAATCACCGCCGGTTACCGGGCTGTAAGTAATGGTCGGGTTGTTGCTGAACGTGCCCTGCGCACCCAGCGTGCCGCTGCTGTCAGCATGGGACAGTTGCCCGGTAAGATTGATCTGTCCCCTGGAGTTGATAGCCGGCAACAACCTGGTTGGCTTCAACGAACGTGATCACGTCCTGATAGCGCAACTTGACGATGTTCAAAAGCGCTAGCCGCGCACCGCCGCTCGACATTGCGTCGGCATAGTCGACCTGATCATTGGGAATAGTGGCAGGGCCCAGCCTGCCGCAACCCGCCATGAGGACGCAGCCGACCGTGAACAACAACGTCCGCACCATCGCCGCCCCCGATCCCTTCTCCAGCCCATTCTCACGGTGGAGTAACCGTAAGCCATGACGAGCGCCGGCATTTCGCCCGAGCGCGGGGCAGGCAACGCCTCAGGCAATGCCTCGTGTCCGGACCGGCGACCTTAACGCAACATCAGGAATTGAGCGAGACTGCGCAACTCGGCGAGCCTCGCGATGACTTCAAAGATCGACAAGGACTACCTTGTGATCGGCGCAGACGCCATGGCCATGGCGTATCATTTGGTATCAGAACCGATGCGACCGTCGTCGTTGATGCAAGATGTCATCGACCCGGCGGGCATCGGACAACCGCTTGCCCCTTCACCAGGCATGCGCCGTTGGCGGTGTTAATTCGCAACCATTTGGAGGCGGCGCAATCAATTGCACCGGCTGGAACATGGATTGTGTCCAACACTCGGCTGGAGATGAGGTCTGCGCGTAGGTGATACCGAGCGACGGGCATCCTACTACCCGATGTGAGAATATCAATTACTGGTCGGGGACACGCATGACCTAAATGTTCGCCGGCGCGTTGTTAGCCTAGCACCGGGCCCCGGTGGACTGGCCGGCCTTCTGCCCTGGTGCACGGCGCCTGAGGCAGAAAAACAGCCAATTTGTCCGGCCAGTCAGCACCATGCTTGAACTCGCTATTGGAGGTTTTCATGAGCCTCGATCGAGTCCGGCGTTGACCCTGGGATTGACCCGACACAGACGCCGGGCCGACAGTCACCATTGGCGGTGTTACCGTTGGCCCCGGCGCAGGCGGCCATGGCTAAACCGAGCAGGATGATCGCGCAGACGCCTATCGTGGCGGGAGCCCTGGTCATGATATTTGCCTCTCCTCTGATGTGGCATTCTCCCCATCATAAGCCGGCAGCGCCGGAAAGAATAGGTGGTTTGGATCTAGGCCTGGATCGTCCCCTGGATAATCTGTCTTGCTTCTCCCAAATTACGATATTCATTCTCATTTATTTTGTTTTATTCGTAATCCTGCCCTATCCTGCCCTATCTGAAGTCGGGTCTGCACAAGATCGTCCCTAGGCGACCAAATTGGCAACGGCCCCCGCCAGATGACTACCACTTACGGGCTTGTGCAGCACCAGTACATGCCGCAATCGCTCGCTTCTTACCTCAAGCTGTGTATAGCCAGTGCAAAACACAAAGGGCACGTTCATCTCGATCAGCCTCTCGGCCACCGGATACACGGGTTGGCCAAATAGATTCACGTCCAGCACTGCCGCATCAGGCCGCTCACGTTGCACTAAATCCAACGCTTCCTGGACCCGCCCCACTGGTCCCAACACATCGTAGCCCGCATCGATCAGTGCCAATTCAGCAACCGTAGCGACCAGTGGCTCATCCTCGACAAGCAGGATCCGTAGCTTCCGCAAGGTATGAGTGAGCGATGAAGACGTGTGATACGTTTCAGGCGGCGTCGATTGCATCATGACGCCGCCTGTAAAATAGCACGTCTCAGGCAACATCAGCGTGCACAGCAGGCCCTCCCGCTTCCAGTCCATCTGGACCGTTCCGGCGAGCTGGTGACCAATGGTTTGCCCGACCAGTCTCGTGCCAAAGCCGCGGCGAGCCGGTGGTCCAGCGAGTGCCGTGCCACCTTGTTCACCCCACAGGATCTGGAGCTGGGGGCCCTCTCGTCCGTGGTCTTTGCCCGCATTTGTAACAGACCAAACAACGTCGACACGTCCCTGCGGCGTCGATAGGGCGCCATGACGCGCTGCATTGGCCGCAAGCTCGTGCAGCACGAGTGCCAGCGCCTGTGCGGCCTCGGCGCGTACTGTCACGACTGGACCGTGGAACGCGATGCGCTCGGCACCGGCCCGATTGAACGGGGTGAGCTCCTTGCCAACCAGTGCCGCGAATTCGACGCCGGCCCACTTGTTTTCTGCCAACAGCGTGTGAGCATACGCCATCGCATCAACCCGACCCTCGACGGCCGCGGCAAAATCGGTCGGGTTGTCGGCCTTCGTTAAGTGCACGATCGCCTGCACGACCGCCAAGGCGTTCTTGGCTCGATGATCGACCTCGCGCATCAGCAAACGCTGGCGTTCATCTGCTTCCTTCGTGATTGTAAGGTCGACAGCCATGCTGACGACCAATCGTCGGCCCGACGAATCGCGTCCTAAGGGTGAGGAACGAAACGCCCATACCCGCCGCGAACCGTCGGCAGCACGCAACACCTCTTCGCCCTCATCGATTTGCTTGTCTAACGCATACAGACGGCCAATCTTGGCTCGAACAGCGACGGCTCTCTGTTCGTCATACGCGCGGTCAATCCAATCGTCGATGGTGGTAATTTGTTCTCGTTGATAACCTATGTTCGTCAGCCATTCATTGTTCAGCACAACGACAAGGCCATTCTCGGCATGCACCATGGCTGGAAATGGTGCGTCCTCTAACGCCCGACGGAACATGGTTTCACCAATCCGCCGTTGCACATCGACCCTATCGATCCGGCGCGCCGTCCACAACACCAGAACACCCAGCAGCAGGGTGTTGCCAAGAGCAAACAGCGCGACCCGGAACTCGGTGTCGTAAAGTCCGGCCCGAGAGCCCTGGACCAGAATCCAGCCGAGGGCCGCCGGTCCGATGACCACAACCGGCAGCAAGATCTGAGCAGCGGTGGCACCGGCGCTATCACCGGTCAGTTGACGAACCCAGCCAACGTCGCGCGCCAGTGCCAACGCACCAATGGCGATTGCCACCAAGGCAAGCGCGGTATCGATGGCGACAGATCCATAGGAGCCAAAGGAACTTAGCTTTAGAACTCCAAAAACATGACCAAGCACAGCGATGATTGCTATCAACAGCACAATGGTTGCAAGCGTCGCACCAACCAAGCGAGCACGCCGCCTTGCTTGTGGCTGCCAGGTTAGAGGCAGCGCAGCGCTGGATAAAAGCACCTCTACCGCAGCGACCCCCGACATGCGGCCAGGATAAGGATAGGTTGACAGTTGGGATGTTACGGCGTGCGCAATAGCCAGTGATCAATGCCGAGGTCGGCACCGGTAGCATACTGCAGAAGCGTCAAAATGGCCCAAATCGCGGGCAAACCCACCATGATCGTCGGAATAACCGGCCAGCGGCGTGCCGGCCACGATGTGGCGGCAAGAGCAAGGCCAAGAAGTCCGAGGCAACACGCCGTGGCTGGCTGCATCGCGGCGCGACCGGGGATCACGGCAAGCAGGATGCCGTCGCCGTCGTGCGCCCAGCTTGCCAGCACGGCACAGGTGATCGCTACCACGCTCCCGCCAGGGCAACGCGGGAGCAAATCGATACGCTTCCACGTCGGATGCATTGGGATGATCCTTTGGGCGGTGCAAGCACGAGGGTATTAACGGGGCAATACCGAACCTTCTAGAAAATTAGCGCAACCGAGCGGACTACTAGAGGCCCAACTCCTGCCGCATCCTCACGATTTTCCTCCAATCTGTCGTTCTCATCGAGACAGGCTACCAATGTCGAGAGCCGGCGCTGACAGTATCACGGCGTGAACGCCAGCCAGATCTTGGATCGGGTAAACGTCGGTCTCGATATGGCAGCAGGCTCCCCTCAAGCCGCCGCACCCGCGATGATGTCCCCGAACAGCTCCCAAGTCTTGCCGGTCCAGCGCATGAGTTGAAGCTGGCGGATCGGACGATAGTTGGTCGGGCTAGTGTTGATCTTGATCCCCGGTAACAGCACCGGGTTCTCTAGATCGTGCAGGCTGGTCGCCTGCTTCATCATGTTCTCACGCGATAGGTCCTCGCCGCAATTCTCCAACACGGTCAGCATGGTGTGGGTGCTACCGAAGCCGGCGACGTTGCCAGAGTCCTTCACATCGCCTTCCGGATAGTATCTCGCCATGAAGGCGCGCCATTCGTTCATGCCGGCGTCGTTCTCCCAGCGCGGGTCGGTTGGGTCCTTGAGGTATGCCGAACTGATAATACCGATGCCGTTTTCGGGCCCGGCCGGGATCATCACGGCACCGAGTGAGGTCGACACCCGTGACAGCATATGCAGCAGCGGCTTCCAGTTCATCCCCGCAACCTTACGGATCGATTGCGCGGCGAACTTTGGGCCGGCGACGGTCATCAGTACATCGATGCCGGCGGCTTGCAGGCTCACGAGTTGGCTGTCGATCGTCGCATCGGTCACCTCGTAAGAGGCGCTGGTCACCGCGTCACGGTGGAAACCAAGGATCGAGGTTCGTCTAAACATTCGCGGCCCGCGCGGTGGGTCTACACCCATCCTAACTTGGGCATCACCCAAAAACGCATAACGGCACTTGAGTTCAAATCAAGCTCGCGCGTCCGTGTGGGGTCAATGTCGGCCCGTTTAGAAACTCACAAATTGTCCCCGGTGGAACGCAACGCATAAAGGCGCTCAGCAGCGGGGACGTAAAGCCTGCATTCCGCTGCAACGTTGGCACGGCTTTCGCGACGATACGGTACAAGTCGTCTTTGCCGCAGGCAGGTGTCAGTGACAGATGGCGGGCCTGACCTTATATTGCCGCGATCGATCTTCGTGACAGATTCGGCGTCCCGTGCTTGGCTCTCGCGGGCCATCAAACTGGACAACGTAGATGCAACTCGCGTCCAAGATCTACGAAGCTGACGACATCGCGTCGGTCCAGGAATTGTATCATTCCAACGGCTGGACCGATGGGCTGCCGATCGTGCCACCTACGCGGGCGGCGGTCGAAGCCTGTCTTGAATGGGCGATGACCCCGCCGGACGTCCTGGTCGGGATCGAGCCGGTTCGGGCGCAAGCGGTTACGGCTGAAAAGCTGGCGATCAACGCGGTGATGGCGGGCTGTCTGCCGATGCATTTCCCGGTGGTGCTGACTGCGTTCTCGGCGATGCTGCAACCGGATTTTCTGCTGCATGGCGCGACCGCGAGCACCGGGGGATGTGCGATCCTCGTGGTGTTGAACGGGCCGATCCGCCTCGAGATCGGAGCGTCCGGCGGCTTCAACGCGCTGGGCAATTCCGATCGCGCGACGGCGGTGATCGGGCGTGCGGTACGACTGGCGTTAATCAATATAATGCAGGCCAGACCAGGAGAGATCGACCGCTCCACGCTGGGTCATCCGGGCAAGTTCAGTTTTTGCGTGGCGGAGGACGAGGAAGGCACCACGTGGATGCCGTTGGCGCAACTTCGGGGGATGCCTCCGGGCGCCTCCGCCGTGACCGTCATGGCGGCCGGCGCGCCGCGGCAGATCATGAACGAATGGACGACCGGGCCGAAGGAAATCCTGGAGACGTTCGCCGCCGAGATGCGCGCCAACCTGCGGCACTACTCGTTACATGCGGGGAACTACGCGCTGATCATTCCGAAACAACTGCGCGAGCACCTGCAAGCCGCCGGCTGGAGCAAGACCGACATTGCGGCGTTCATCCATGAGCGGGCTCGGATACCACGGCGCGAATGGGCGGATGTCGGGAAGGGCGCGGTGGTGCGCGACCGGGGCGATAGTATCTATCCGGCGCTCGAGTTCGGCGGACCATCTGTTGGTGGTCGCCGCCGGAGGACCCGCGGGAGGCTTTGGCGCGGTCATTCCTCCGTGGCTGGGGAACAAGAGCAGGGCGGTGACCATGGCAATCGGCGCCTGTGTTGACTGTGAGCCGCCGAAGGGGTGAGAGTTTCGTCACGCGAGGAGGGGCCGGCATGGGGTTTCAAGTGCTCGATCCGACGAATGAGAGGTCGCTTCCGCTAGGGCAACTGGCGCCGCGTCCGGGGCAATTGCGCGGCAAAACCGTCGGGTTCATCTCCAACGGCAAGGAGGGAACGAAAGGTTTCTTCGTGCATCTGGATCGGATGCTACGCGAGGAGTTCGGCGTCGCCGACGTCGTCAGCCGGGTGAAGTCGAACTACAGCGCGCCGGCGGACGGTTACATCGTGGGCGAAATTGCCAACTGGGATGCCGTCGTTACCGGAATTGGCGACTGAGGAAGCTGCTCGTCGTGCAGTCTGCATGACGCCATCACAGCCGAGCGCCTGGGCGTTCCCGCAGTCGCGGTAATGACCACGCAGTTTGTCAGCGCAGCCGAATTGATGAGCCGTGTGCTGGGGATGCCGGAATACCGGTTCGTGGTTATCGATCACCCCGTCAGCAGCGCCACCGACGCCGATCTGGCGCTGCGGGCTCGGGTGACGATCGAACAGGCGCGCGGGTTGCTGGGGCTGCGGTAGAACTGACCTCGCGTGAATGATATTCAGCCATTCCGCTTCGGTCGGCGTTGTGACTTTGGAGATTGTGCACGGAGGCTGAGATGGCGCGCGTCGTTGGCATCGATCACCTGTCGATTCGAGTGAGCGACTACGAGAAATCAAAGGCATTCTACGGGCGGCTCTTCGCGTTCCTCGGGTTCGAGGTAGAGGCAGAGTATCCCGGGACAATGGGCTGGAAGAACGGTCACACGCTGTTTTGGATCGGGCAGGCCGATACAGGAGGCCGTAGGAAATACCACATCGGCGATGTCGGGATTCATCATTACGGTTTCCGGCTGCGAAGCCGGAAAGATGTCGATGAACTGGACAAATTCCTACGCGAGGAATTGAAAGCCACGATCGTCGATCCCGCGGGAGAATATTATGACGACTACTACGCGGTATTCTTCCTGGATCCCGATGGCATCAAGCTGGAGGGCATGAAGTATGGCGAGAATCTCGCGAAGGCAGCTCAAAAGAGGTGAACCGGGCGCCGCCTACTGTGGGTGTGACGCTAGCCGTTCAGGCTACTGCCTGCCCCACAGGTGGTCTTCGATGATCCTCAGGTTCCGCAGATTGGCCTTCAGTGCCATATCGAACAGATCGCCGATGATCGGGATGCTGCCGCCGAACACCTCGACGCCGACGTTCGCCAGCATGCGCAACAGCTTGTGTCGGGGCACACCGAGCTGAGCTGCTTCATAGATGATGTAGAGCGAGAGCGCGCCGAGGACGGCGTCGCCGCCGACCGGAAGCAAGCCGATCACGCTGTTCAGGCCGAAGCGAAAGCGTGTGCCGGGCAAGCCGAAAGAGTTGTCAATCAGCCACGCCAGCTTGCGCAAACGCGCCAACCTGGCGGCAGGATCGGACGAGACGAAAGATTGAGCAGCGGCGAATGCCATGCGCGAGAACCCCCTCAGGCTCGCTGATGTCATGGTGGCGCGTCGCGAAATCAAGGGAGGCCCGCGCGAGGCATCCGGTGACGAACCAACCGTGATGCGTTCGGCCCTGCCACGCTTCTTGGCGCTGTATGCGACGTTGTTCGCCGCATTCGGGGTAGTGTCGCCATTTTTTGGCGCGTTTCTCGCCGAACGGGGTTTGCGACCGGAAGCCATTGGGCTGGTGCTGGCCGCCGGGACTGCGGTACGGCTGGTGGCGGGTCCCGCCGGCGGCCGGTTGGCGGACCGACTGGGGACGCCGCGGTTGGCGCTGGTGGGCTATGCGGCGGCGGCGGCGTGCGTGGCGTTCATTTACCTACCCGCCGCGGGGGTCTGGGCTTTCCTGCTGGTCAGCGTGGCGCATGCGACGATGCTGGCGCCGTTGACGCCGATCGCCGACGCCCTGGCGTTGGGGGAAGTGGCGGCCTTGAAGGAAGCGGGGCCCTCAAGGGCAGGGGGGACTGGGCGACGCTTCGAGTATGGCTGGGTGCGGGGCGCGGGGTCGGCGGCTTTCATCTTGGGTACGCTACTGTCGGGGCAGGCGATCGGCAGGTTCGGACTGACCGCGGTCATCTGGCTGAACGGCGTTTTGCTCGGCGTCACAGCTTGGTGCGCTTGGGCGGTGCCGGATCTGCTCGCCCGCAATGTTTCCCTCGCGCGGGAGCGGGCGGTCGGAATGGGGTCGTTGTTGCGTCTGCCGGCATTCCGCCGCCTGATGCTGGTGGCGGCATTGATCCAGGGCAGCCACGCGCTGCACGACAGTTTCGTCGTTATTCACTGGCGCAGTCTCGGGATCGGGGACGGGACGATCGGCCTGCTCTGGTCGGAGCAGGTTGCGGCTGAGGTATTGGTGTTCCTACTGATCGGCCGCTGGCTGCTCGACCGGCTGGGACCGGGCGGGGCGTCGATCCTGGCGGCGGCGGCCGGGATTGTGCGATGGGTCGTGCTGGCCGAGACCACCTCGGTGGCGGCGTCGGCGCTGGTGGAACCGCTGCATGGGCTGACGTTCGCGTTGCAGCACCTGGCGTGCATGCGGCTGATCGTAGTGATCGTTCCATCGCAACTCGCGGCGACGGCCCAGGCGATTTACGCGACAGTGGCGGTTGGGGTGGCGACGGCGCTGCTGACCCTGGGGTCGGGGCCGCTGTATGCGCACGAGGGCGCCGCCGGGTTCTGGGTAATGGCCGGGCTTTGCGCGGCCGCGATCCCCGTGGCATGGCGGCTGCCTCGGTAGCGGATCCGAGGGCGGTCAGGACCGATGAACTGGAGGTTCCTGGAAACCCTCCTCTTCTCGGCAATACACTTGCAGGAAGCTGCCTAGTTCGCGCCACCGCCCAAAGTAGTGACCACCATGTCGCAGAACGTGCGTTTGCGGTGCGTCCTCGGTAGGATGAGTTCGGGCGTGCAATCCGTTAGTCCTACTGAGTCGCAAAACGCCTGTATCGTTTAGAAATTCCGCTTGCCCCGACGCGATGGTGGTTTGGTAGCAGTGGAGATTCGAACCTTCCAGGGGGATGGGATGGATCTTCACGATGGGAGCAGCCCGCAAGAACGCTTCCGGGCCTACGCCACCGATTTGGCGTCGGTCCTGGGCCATGCCGACCGGGTCAGACCGTTCGAGGATTACTGTGTCGGTCTACTCTCGACTGAGGGCCGCAAGAGCGTCGAACCGCTGGCCGCGACCACGGCGCCTGAACGAACAGCGGCGCAACATCAGTCGCTGCTACACTTTGTAGCTCAGGCGCCGTGGTCCGATCAGGCGCTACTGACCCGCGTACGCGAGCAGGTATTACCGTCGATCACCAGCGAGGAGCCGATCCAGGCCTGGATCATCGACGACACGGGGTTTCCGAAAAAGGGCAGTCACTCGGTTGGCGTGGCCCGGCAATATTGCGGTCAACTGGGCAAGCAGGACAACTGCCAGGTTGCGGTCAGTCTGTCGGTGGCCACCCATCAGGGAAGCTTGCCCATCGCCTATCGGCTTTATCTGCCCAAGGACTGGGCCGGCGATCCGCTCCGCCGGGCGATCGCCGGTGTGCCCGCGGACGTCCTATTCCAGACCAAGCCGGAGATTGCCTTGCAGCAGTTGCGCCAGGCGGTGGCGGATGGCGTGCCGCCAGGCGTCGCGCTGATGGACCCGGCCTATGGCAACGACAGCAAACTGCGGGCTGGGATCAGTCAACTTGGGCTAACCTATGTGGCCGGCATTTCGCCCACCACGATGCTCTGGCGGCCCGGCGAGGCACCGTTGCCGCCTGCGTCCCGTCCGGGCCGAGGCCGCCCCGCCACGCGGTTGCGCCGCGACGAGACGCATCAGCCGGTATCGGCCAAAACGCTGGCTCTGGAGCTTCCCGCCGAGGCTTGGCAGACGATCACCTGGCGAGACGGCAGCAATGCGCCGCTGACTTCGCGGTTTGCCCGGTGGCGGGTCCGCCCGGCGCACGACGATACCAGCCGGACCGAACCCGCCGAGGTGGAGTGGCTGTTGATCGAGTGGCCAGAGGGCGCAACCGAACCGGATCACTACTGGCTCTGCACGATGGCCGTCGACGTCAGCCTCGAACGCATGGTCGATCATGCCAAGCTCCGCTGGCGAATTGAGCGTGATTACCTCGAATTGAAGCAGGAAGTTGGATTGGGCCACTACGAAGGCCGCGGATGGCGTGGCTTCCACCATCATGCGACGCTTTGCATCGCAGCATACGGGTTCCTGATCTCCGAAAAGGAGACCATTCCCCCCTCAGGAGCTTCCCGCCCCTGGCGAGGCTCGCAATCTGCCCTTTCCTCTGGTTACCGACCCAGAGGATCTGCCACTGCGGTCACAACGCCACATACCGAATTCCATCGCCACCTTGCGAATTCGTCTCGCGCGCACTCTGGTTCTCGTCCTGCCACGCTGTCCCTGCTGCGGGACCCTCCGTCAGACGGTTGTCGAGCAGAATGAGTGACGCAGTAGGATTAGCCGGTCTAGAATTTTCTGTTCAAACGGCGACAGGGACATCATCCGGGCTTTGTTCTGATCCAGAAAGGTCCTGAATGATGCGTCCCGGTAGGGAGCGGGCGATGGCACCCCATTGGTCCCGTCCACCCGCATCCAGGTGCTTTCGTGGATGTATTCGCTTCCGGGGTCGGTCTGGCCTATCGGTCGCACGAAGCGGCCCGTGGTCAGCCGCCAAGATGGCGTCAGAGAATTGACCAGTAGGCCGGTTGCGTAGGGCCTACGCCGCTCGGCCTGGGCACACATGTAGTCCAGATCGAGGTCGATCAGCGGCGCGACTTTTGCAGCCATCCAGAAAAAGCTCGCATCCGAGAGGCCGTGCTCTGGGTAGCCGCCGCCGATGTTGGAGTGCACGCCTGGAAACCAGACCTGCTGGACCACCTGCGTCACCCGAGGCTTGTCGCTTGAATGCCAGATCGCAGGACGGTATGGCCCCCGTTCCTCGTCGATCGCCAGCGCCTGAAACGCGTACTCGACGCCGGTCCCAGATTGGTGTCGTGAAACTGGTAGGCGGTCTGGAAGAAATGGCTTCTGGGGATGCCCAAAGCGCCGATAGTGTCCCACACGCCGAATGCAGCGGATGACTAACTGGTCGCGGTGCACGCGATCGGGAAAGTGCGCCAGAAAAGCGGCTTCCTCCTTATTCCGCTCCTCGTCCGGCTGCCGGTAGTAGTCCCAGACGTCGTCGAAATTCTCCATGTGATGCTTGCGGAGTAGCCCGACGTGGCCAAGCACCCCGGGGACGCTTCGGGTCGTGTAAGCGCCGCGGGAGAACCCAAACAGAAAAATCTCGTCGCCGTCCCGATAGTTATCAACGAAGAAGGCGTAGGCGCTGCGGACGTTTTCCGATAGCCCAATGCCCGTCCCTCCTCCGACCCAGTGATCGACGATATTCCCCGTCCCGACACCGGGGTGGTAATACACGATCTGCGAGACACCCTCGGTGCTGAAGGAGTTTATTGAGTGCACCAGCCTCACGACGTTCGTCGTATGCCCGTATCGGTCCGGCGTGTTCCAGGTGCCGTCACAGCAGACG
>CAVYXX010000124.1:0-124910 GCA_963772355.1 uncultured Alphaproteobacteria bacterium
AACCGCCGTCTGGTGAGTTCCGTCTCTCCAGTTGGGGACATGCGTTTCGCCCTTCTTCTGCTCTATGCGGACTATGCACGAAAGGATGGCCGGGGTCTTTTTTGGAGAGCAGGGTTCGAACTATTTCCGGGCAATCTGTCTCGACTGCTGCGGCGTTGCCGTTCGCACTTTGGTGGCGCAGATTCGACTGTGGGGGGTCGAAAACACCGGCCGTTTAGCACGATTTGGGCGCGGCACCGCCAATTTGCCAAAAGGCCTCTGCCCCCGCTCCGTCCTTGGGCGACTCGTGGTTTTGCCATAGGAGCGGGCTTTTCCTGCGTCCCGCCGTTTTCAGATAAGTGGTGATTGTATTTATGCGCTGAGCGATGAACCCCGTCGAGGAGTTCCTGGGCGCCAGGCTGCATGGTAGCCTCTAATTGGCTGGCCTGACAAAGGCCGCAACGCAGGAGGAGACGAATGGATATATCCCGCCGCCCGATAGTCACCACCGCCTTTGGCGGCGCTATGCTTGCCGCAACGCAGGTGTTCAAGCCGGCCTTGGCGGCGGGTGAAGAAACACCGGGGGACGCGGTCGAGGCATTCCGCAAGGCAATGGTAGCCCGCGACCATAGCGCATTTGACGCGCTCTGTGCCGCGCAACTGAGTTACGGCCATTCCGGCGGCAAGATCCAAACGAAGGAGGAATTCATCCTTGCAGCCACCAGTGATAATTCGAAATGGAAAACGCTGGAATTCGCAAACGTGAGAAATACCGTGGCAGGCCCTAATGCGATCTCGCGCTTTACGCTTAACGGCGAGGTGGAAAGCGAGGGAAAGGCCGAACCCGTCAGCATCGGAGTGCTGATGGTGTGGCAAAAGCAAGGGGATGCCTGGAAGCTTCTCGCCCGACAAGGGTTCAAGCCTGACAAGTAGGGTGCATGGAAGACGTGTGGTCACGGCTGCTAATCGCGCCGTAACAGGCTGATGAAGTATATTCTCATCGTCCCCGTGCTGGCGATGCTCACTGGACCGGCCTCGGCACAAACCAGCCTGCCCGATCCGCAGCTCACGCCCGGCGCCGTCAGTTCGGAGGTGATGCAGGAGACGATCGACCGGACGATCTGCGTTCGTGGCTGGACCCGGACGGTGCGGCCGCCGCAGCGATACACATACGCGCTGAAGCGCCAACAGATTGGCGGCTATGCCGACCGGCGAGCAGGCGACTATGAGGAAGACCACCTGATCCCGCTGTCCTTGGGTGGCGCACCGTATAACCCCCGCAACCTTTGGCCGGAACCACGCTATCCGGCAGACGCTTGGAACGCCGATGACAAGAACGAGCTAGAGGCGATGCTGCACCGGCTGGTCTGTCGGCGTCGCTTGTCATTGCGCGATGCTCAGGCGGCCATCGCCTCGAATTGGGAAGAGGCTTACACGAGCTACGTGACCGGGGAATAGTTTGCGGCCTCCCGGCGTGCGCTCAACGCTGTTGCCGGCCACTGCGGCCTCGGCAAATTGGGGGTGGTTGCCTGACGGCAGTGTTTTGAATTCGTAGAGCCACAGACCGCCTCGTACCTCGGCCACGGCTCGGCAAGTTGATCAAAGGAGGTCCATGGCGTCCGTCTCCACTGGCACGCGTTCCGCGCCCGCACGTCCTGAACAAGTTGCCACCCAAATCGTGTTCTTCATTGCCGGGTTTGGAATGGCGGCTTGGGCACCACTCGTGCCGTTCGCCAAGGCACGTATCACAATAAGCGATGGTGTTCTTGGGCTGCTTCTGCTGTGCCTTGGCATCGGCTCGATCGTCGCTATGCCAGTGGCGGGCGCTCTCGCACCAAGAGTGGGCTGTCGCCGCGTCATCATCGTGTCTACATTCCTGATGTGTCTTACGCTGCCTCTGCTGGCGTTGGTCTCCAGCCAGCCGCTCCTCGCCCTGGCGCTGCTCATGTTCGGCGCCGGCCTGGGCGCCATCGACGTATCTATGAATATCCAGGCGATCATCATTGAGCGTGCAGGTCAGCGGCCGATGATGTCGGGCTTTCATGGCCTCTTCAGCCTTGGCGGAATGGTCGGCGCGGCGGGCGTAACCGGGCTCTTGAGCGCCGGGGCATCGCCAGTCGCCGCAACGCTGGTGGTGATCGTCGGCATCGCCGGCGCACTAACACTGGCGGCGCCGCATTTGCTTCAATACGGCGGTAAGGGCGACGGCCCTGTTTTTGCTTTGCCTCGTGGTGTCGTGCTGTTGATTGGCGGACTTTGCTTTGTTCTTTTCCTGACCGAAGGTGCCGTTCTTGACTGGAGTGCGGTGTTCCTAACCTCCACTCGCGGCATGGACGCATCGTATGCGGGTCTAGGCTACGCCGCGTTTGCTCTAGCAATGACAGCCGGTCGGCTGTCGGGCGACCGGATCGTGCAGCATCTTGGTCGCGCCAAAATCATCGTCCTCGGCGGAATATGTGCAGCGACGGGCTTCGCCGTCATCACACTGGTTTCTTCGTGGCCGGTGGCCGTCTTCGGCTATGCCCTGGTCGGGGTAGGCTGTTCAAATGTCGTGCCGATCCTGTTCACCAGCGTCGGCCGCCAGAGCGCGATGCCCGAAAACGTGGCCGTTCCGGCGGTAACGACCCTGGGATATGCTGGCATTCTTCTCGGTCCGGCGATGATTGGGTGGGTGGCGCACGAGGCCAGCCTGTCAGCCGCATTTCTAGTCCTGGCGCTCGGGCTCATTGGGGTTGCCGCGAGCGGTCGCCTGCTGCGGGTGTAAATCGAATTCAGTGCTTGCTCGCGCAGCCCGGTTCGAGGACAGCCAGCGGGAGAAGGTGCTGAACGCAATGATCGAGGACGCAAGTCACCTCCTTGCTGCGAATGCTGCCAGGCTCTCATCGTGGTAATATAAGGTTGATGCAGATACCTCGTTACCTAGGTCAGATTGCAGCAACGCAGAGCATAGGGGGTTACCATTTTGGCAACACGAAGTTGCCAAGGACAAAGACACGAAGCAAATGAGTGCTTTTAGCACAGTAAGCTGGCAGCAAAGTGGAACACAAAAAAATCGCGGTAGCGCCGGCTGGTCCGCACGATACCCTCCACTCAGCAAGTTTCTTGCAGGCACCGAAAATCGCCCGCGACCCAAAACCTCTTGCGTTTACCACGCATCAAAGGGCGGGATGTCGCGACGCTCTTTTTGCCGTCTACTGACGCCGATACCGTCGAGGACAACACCGGCGAGCAATGCCAACAGCAGCACGCCACCTGCCACAATAAAGCTCACGGCCACTCTCCCCAGTGGAACGGCGTTTCCCAGGCCAAGCCAAATCCAGCCAGCGGGGGCAATATTCTTGTCGGGCCAAACTCTCGCCGCGGCTGGCGCCGGCGTTTCCGACGACCACGACCATGTAAGTGCTGCCGGCTGTTCGATTGCCCTCGCCCCAGCATGGGCGCGATCAGACGCTGTTGCAGCATGAGGACAGGCAAATACAGGGCCTACCGTTTCTGGAACACCGGCAAGAGCAGCTGCAGAAAGGACAAGGCGGAGCATGTGAAACGCCCTTCACTGTGAAATAAAGAAACCGTTGGCAATAATTTAGACAGATGGGTGCGCCATTCCCTATGAAACGGTTCATACGTCTGCGTGTGGAACTCTGCTTGTCGTTGGCGGTGGTATCGGGTGACCAAGTAACTGAACAAACTTATACCAAGTCGCCTAAACATTGACACACGCCCAGCTGCGCTGGCCGAGTGAGCGAATGCGGTCTGGATCGTCGATCAGGAAATGCCAGGCCTGTTTGCAGGCCTCGACGATGTCCTCGTAGCTGTCCCAGACCCTGGAGCAGAGTTTGTTTTGCCGCAGGTAGTCCCAGACGTTCTCCATCGGGTTCAACTCCGGCGAATAGGCGGGCAGGGTCAGCATGGCGATGTTGTCAGGCACCACCAGTTGCCGACCGCGCTGATGCCAACCAGCGCCATCGCAAACCAGCAGAGCCTGAGCGCCGGCGGTAACCTGCGTGCTGACTTCCCCCAGATGCAGGTTCATTGCCTCGGTATTGGCGTGAGGCGTGATCATGGCGGCGCCGACCCCGCGATCTGGACAGATGGCGCCAAACAGGTAGGCAGAATCATGCCGATTATCGCGCACCATCAACGGCCGCGCGCCGACCGGGGCCCAGATGTAGGCGTGAGTTCCTTGTTGACCGACCCTGGCCTCGTCCTGGAACCAGATCTCCAGCGGTACCGGCGTAGCCGCCGTGGTGCTGAGCAGCGCCGCCTTGGCCAGGCTGGCAAAGTTCCTCTTAAACGTCACCTCGGCTTCAGGATCCTTCTTGGGATGCACGGGCCGCGGTTGCAGGCGGGTTAGGCGGAACTGATTAAGCCACTTGCTGATGGTGTGCACATGCACCGTTACGGAAAACCGCTGCGCCACGACGCTCCGCAGATCCACGCAGCGCCAGCGAACGACTTTGTCGGTTGCTGGATCGGGTCCTTTGACGACCAGTTCGCGCAACTCGGCCCTCTGCTGCTCGGTCAACGCGGGCACCCGTCCGGGCGGGCAGCGGGATTTGAGGCCTTCGACGCCGGATGCGTTGTAGCGATGCACCCAGTCGCACAGGGTTTGGCGGTCCATGCCGGCCAGTGCCGCCGCCTCGCCGCGCGGACGGCCGTCGATCACCAGCGCCAGAGCCAGCAGTCGACGAACCTGCGCACTGTCTGGACATTTGCTCGACAGCGCCCGCAGTTCCCCACTGGTATGGTCCCTTCGTGTGAGACCCAGCGCAGCGCCCATCCAATATCTCCGTCATCCGATTCGCATACCCGGACAGCGAATCGAAATAACCGGGCCTTGAAAACCCCAGAGAGTCGAGGTCATCGCGACTTGGTATTAGACAGGTCGGGGATTGACCGAGCCCCATTGGGCCAGCGACCACCGTGGCGATTGGGCCAGGGAGCGGCAGTAACTGTTGCTCGCTGCTGAGACCCAAGGCGAACGCCGCCACCGAGGGCAAAGAGTGTGCAAGAGCGAGGGAGGTCGGGGGTCGATGCCTAAGCGTGGCGCGGCCCGGAGCGGGGCGGCCGAACAAAATCCCCCAGTCGATCTGTGCTTGGTCGTGCACAGGCTGCGCAGGCGCAATTAAGCGTCAGCTTTTGGAAGCGCTCGATGGCGGGCGATCAGATGGCGGGACGACCGGTGCCGGGAAGGGTCCAGCGTCCGGCGAACAAACAGCGGATTACGCGTCGATCCTCGAAGGGCGGTCGCAACCCGACCCGCGGCGGCCAACTTCCGCCTGTCCCCGGCGCACCACGCGATGCTCGCCGGCACCAATCCGGCGCGCCGCTCGCACTCACCGGCGAACTGGACGCCAGAAGATCATCAATTTGGGTTTGGCTCGACCGAGCGCGTAGACCCGATCGGCATCCGCCCCCGCCCGCTTACTCCGCTGCGATCTTCTCCCGCTCCGCCGCGGCCTTCAACTCGGCCGCCTTCGCCTCCACCAATTCGACGATGTGGTCCACCATCACAGCCCCATCGATGGTGTGATCCGTTTTCCCGCCGCGGTAGATCATGTGCCGCCCGTTCCCGCCACCGGTGACGCCCAGATCCGTCATCAACGCTTCGCCCGGCCCGTTCACCACGCAGCCGATGATCGACAGCGTCAACGGAGATCTCGATGTGCCCCAGCCGGTCCTCCAGCGTGCGCACCGTTTCGATCACGTTATACCCCTGGCGCGCGCAGGACGGGCAGGAGATCACCTTCACCCCGCGATGCCGAATCCCCAGGGTCTTCAGCATATCCCAGCCGACCCGCACCTCTTCCTCGGGTTCATCGGACAACGACACGCGGAGGGTATCCCCGATCCCGGCCCACAACAGCGACCCCAGCCCGATAGAGGACTTCACCGTCCCCATCCGCCGGCCACCGGCCTCGGTAATCCCGATATGCAGCGGATGGTCACACACCTCCGCCAGTTGCTGATACGCCGCAACGGCCAAAAAGACATCCGAGGCCTTCACGCTGATCTTGAAGTCATGGAAATCATGCTGCTGCAGGATGTCCGCGTGGTAGAGCGCGCTCTCCACCAGCGCCTCAGGGTTCGGCTCGCCGTATTTTTCCAGCAGATGCTTCTCCAATGACCCCGCATTGACCCCGATGCGCATCGAGCACCCATGATCGCGCGCCGCCTTGATCACCTCGCGAACCCGCTCATCGCTGCCGATGTTGCCGGGATTGATCCGCAGGCACGCCGCCCCGTTCGCCGCCGCCTCCAGCGCCCGGCGATAATGGAAATGAATATCGGCAACGATCGGCACGTCCACCTGGCGGACGATATCCTTCAACGCCAGAGCGCTCTCCTGATCAGGGCAGGAGACCCGAACGATATCCACTCCCGCCGCCTCGGCCCGCTTGATCTGCGCCACCGTTGCGTCAACGTCGTGCGTCAGTGTATTGGTCATCGTCTGCACCGAGATCGGTGCGCCGTCGCCGACCGGAACCTTGCCGACATAGACCCGGCGGGACTTGCGCCGGATGATTTCCTGGTAAGGCCGATAGCTCATCCAAATCTCCTTCATCGCGGCGCCAGAAGCGCGCGCACACGGCGGCGCGAAGGTTTCCACTCCGTCCAACGTATTATGGGGCGTTCAGCCGCAATCCGCTACTACCCAGCCCGCGCAGAGCAGGCCAAGGCGCCGCCAAATGGCCGCCGAGGCCAACTTGCCGTATGAATCGGGCGCCGCATTGCGCTGGAACGGCTCACCGTTGTGGTGCCGCGGCCACACCTGGCGAGCCGGTCAGCTAAGGATTCCGTGCTCACGGGCCCAGGTCGCAACAGACCCGCGCAGCCCGCAGTTGCCGCCGCGCCTGATCGCCGAGAGCACAGACCGGAATGCAACCAGATCGACTTGCGAGAACATCGCCTTCAGCGGAAAAATCCCACTTGCCGGCATCGAAAGCGTCGTAATGCCCAGTGCCGCGAGCACCAAAGCCTCCAACGGACGGGCCGCTGCTTCACCGCACAAAGAAACAGGAACCCCCGCCGCGTTGGCCCTGCAGACAAGTTGCTCGAGCATATCCAGCACCGGCGGCGAAATAAAATCGTATCGATCATATAACGACGGGGTCCCACGGTCAGCGGCAAACAGAAACTGCAATAAATCGTTTGACCCAACCGAGATGAAATCAGCGTCCTTCAGTAGCTCGGGCAACTGCCACATCAAGGCCGGCACTTCCAGCATCGTGCCGATCAACAGCGGGCCCGGAGACGGACGCACGCGTCTGGCCTCTGCAACCAACAACGCCTTGGCCGCGCGAAACTCTCCTACCGTAGCGACCATCGGGAACATCACGGACAACGGGCGGCCACCAGCGGCCAGCAATAGCGCACGCAACTGCCGCCGCAACAGCGCCGGCCGATCCAGGCCAACACGCAGCGATCGCCAGCCCATCGCCGGGTTCTCCTCCTCGCTGACGGTGCCCGGCAGCAGCTTGTCGGCTCCGAGGTCCAGGGTCCGGAACACCACCGGCTTGTCGCCGGCCTCATCCATGACGCGCCCATAGATCGCGGCCTGCTCCGCCACGTCGGCGACCGAACCCCGAGCCAGCATGGCGATCTCGGTGCGGAACAACCCAATGCCATCCGCGCCGGTCCGCTCGAGTTGCGGCAGTTCCATGCTCAGGCCGACATTCAGCATCAGCTTCAGCGTGCACCCGTCGGCGGTGACGGCTGGGCGTCCACGCCATTTTCCCAGCTCGGCGAACTTGGCGTTGCGGGCTTCCTGCGCGCGAAGATAGGCGCGCTGCACCTCGGCCTCGGGGCGCAGGACGAAGTGACCCTCATCGGCATCGACCACGCCTTCGTCGCCCTGTTCGGCGCTATCCATCAGGCCACGCATGCCGCCAAGGGCCGGGATGCCCAACGCACGCGCCAGAATGGCTGCGTGACCGGACGGACTGGCTTCCTCGACCGCCACACCCGCGATCCCGTGCGCCTGCCAATCCAGCAACTCGGCCGGACCGAGCCGCCGGGCCAGCAGAATCGCGCCCTCGGGCACCGGCGAGCGGGGGACTTCGCCGCTCAGCGCCGTGAGCAGCCGGTTGGCCAGATCCTCCATGTCGGCAAGGCGTTCGCGCAAATAGGCGTCGCTGATGCGGCGCATCCGGTCATGCAGCTCACCGGCGACACGCTGCACCGCCGCCTCGGCGGTCAGCCCGCTACGGATCACCTCCCCGACCCGGCGCAACCAGCCAGCATCAGCCGCAACCAACCGGTAAGCCTCGAGCACCTCGCGGGAGGCGCTCACGTCGGCGGCGCGGCCGTTATGCGGGACCTCCGCGAACAGATCATCCAGCCCGCGCTGCATGCGGTCCATCGCCTGTTCGAGCCGATGCTGTTCGACCTCGGGATCATCCGCCAAGACCGTGAATACCCGCCGCGTCGGGCGCAGCAAAACGATTGGGCCGACCGCGATGCCGCCCATCAGCGGCGTGCCGGCGAACTGCCGGGGCACCGTCGCCCCAACGCCCTCGTGCGCACCGTCGGCCACGCCGCTGCCGGACAGCATCTCGGCCAGCAGCATGGCAACTGTTTCCAGGTCGTCGACCTCGGGGTCGGTGTAAAGGCGAGGAGTCCGATTTTGGACCACCACCACCCCCAAGGAGCGGCCGGAGCGGCGCACCGGCACCGCAAGCATCGAGGCAAACGGTTCCTCATCGGTTTCCGCGCGATACACGAAAGCTGGATGGTTCTGGGCATCCGGCAGGTTCATCACCGTACCCGTGGCGGCACACAGGCCGGCGATCCCCTCACCGACCCGCAAGCGCGTGTGGCCGATGGCGCGTCGGTTTAGGCCCTCGGTCGCTGCCAGCTCCAGAATGTCGCCGGGTCGCTGCACGTAGATCGAGCAGACCTCGGTAACCATTTCGGACGCGACAAGTTCGACCATTGCGGATAGCGGCGCTGAAATCACGGGCCCGGAGACTCCGCAGCCGGGAGAGAAGACGTCGAGGCCCGGTCATTCGCCGCAGGTGGCCGATGTCGACGTGTCGGTCATTCCGCTATCGCCCTCCTCTTGCCGCAACCGGCCAACAAAGGCGGCAGGGCTAAAACATGGCGAGGGCAGGGGGGCAGATCAAGGAATAGTGGTCGAAATCGTTAGGTTTTCAGGAGATTCCCGCGTATTCATCCGCTGGGACGTTGCCCGATAGCACCAACCGTCGCACTGACAGCAGATCGCCGTGGATGGCTTCGAGCCGGCGGGTCACCGCCTGGCGGCTTCCAACGACGCAAGCGCGCTCGACCATCGATCGTTCCGTGGAGAAAGGGCGTACCGAGCAGTAATGATCCGCACCCAATTTGGTTGATCAGAACAAGCCCAGGGCCTTCGGGCTGCTGCTTACCAGCATAGTCTTGGTTTGCTAATAATGGGCGAGCACCGAATGAAGCTGACCGAAAAGCATGATTCGCGTCGGACTACATTTGTCACCGTGACGTCAAGATCGAGAAGGCGCGCGATCCGGTTTACGATCGCCAAGCCGAGGCCGAGGCCCATGCCGTCGCGACAGCGCGCGCTGCTGCCAGCCACGGACCCAAACCTCAGCCTGCCTCCATCCGCGCGCCCAGCGCCCCCACCGCCTGCCCGACCAGTTCTTCAATGATCGTGGCGACCGGCTGAACACTGGTGACCATGCCGACGGACTGCCCGGCCATCACCGAGCCGGTCTCGATATCCCCATCGACCACCGCCCGCCGCAGCGCTCCGGCCCAGAACCGCTCGACCAGCAACTGCGCCTCTTCCTTTGTCACCTCGCCGGCCACGAACTTGTCCCGCGTCTCAGCCTGATGCTGCATGAACTTCTTCGTGCCATCATTCACCAGCCCACGCACCGGAATGACCGGCAGCCTTGGATCAAGCTCCACCGAGGGCACCGCGTCCCTGGCATGCGCGTGAACGAAAAACTTCTTGAACTTGGGGTGCGCAATCAACTCCTCCGACGCCGCGAACCGAGTGCCCAACTGCGCCCCCGACGCCCCCATCTCCAGATACGCCAGGATCGCCTCGCCCCGTCCGATCCCACCCGCGACAAACACCGGCACGTCGAGAAGGTGTGGCAACAGTTCCTGCGCCAGTACGTTAAGCGAGACCGGACCGATATGCCCGCCCGCCTCCGACCCCTCGATAACGATCGCATCGGCGCCCGAACGCACCAACCGCTTCGCCAGCGACAACGCCGGAGCGAAAGCGATCAGTTTCGCCCTGCCGTCCTTCACCGCGCGCACGGCCGGTCCTGGTGGGATCCCGCCCGCCAGCACAATGTGCCCGATCTTGGCCTCCAGCGTGACCCGGATCAGGTCGCTCAACTCAGGATGCATCGTGATCAGGTTCACCCCAAACGGCTTATCCGTCAGCCCTTGAGTTCCCTCGATCTGCTCGGCCAACTGCGTGGGATTCATCGCCCCGCACGCAATCACCCCGAAACCCCCGGCGTTGGAGATGGCGGCGACCAGATGCTTTTCGCTCACCCACGTCATTGCCCCGCCAAGAATGGCGTAGCGGCACCCCAGGAAAGCCGTCCCCCGCGCCCACAATCGGTCCAGCCGTGCTCGGGCGCGCTCCAGGGTCTCAGGTTGCATCGAGACCATACGCGGTATGCAATGCGCGAACCGCGAGCTCGGTGTATTCGGCGGCGATCAGCACGCTGACCTTGATCTCGCTGGTGGAAATCACCTGGATATTGATCGCCTTGTCCGCCAGAGCGCTGAACATCGTGTTCGCGACCCCCGCGTGGCTGCGCATGCCCACCCCGACGACGCTGACTTTCGCGACGTCCGTGTCTTCCAGCAGTTCCGCCCAATTGATCTGTGTCTTGACGTTGGCCAGCGCCGTCCGAGCCCGCGGCAAGTCCGCCTTGCCGACCGTAAACGTCATGTCCGTCGTGCCGTCGGCCGAGATGTTCTGCACGATCATGTCCACGTTGGCGTTCTGCTCCGCCAGCGCGCCGAAGATCGCGGCCGCGATGCCAGGACGGTCCGGCACGCGGCGCACCGTGATCTTCGCCTCGTCGCGGGAGTAGGCAATCCCGGCCACAATCTCTTTTTCCACGATCTCGTCCTCATCCACGACCAGGGTCCCGCTATCCTCACCCGGCAGCGCGTCGGTGAAGCTGGACAGCACCCGCACCCGGACCCCTTCGTTCATCGCCAGTTCCACGCTGCGCGTCTGCAGCACCTTGGCGCCGACCGAAGCCAGTTCCAGCATCTCCTCATACGCGATTTTCGCCAGTTTGCGCGCCCGCGGCACGATGCGCGGATCGGTTGTATAGACCCCGTCAACGTCCGTATAGATGTCGCACCGATCGGCCTTCAGCGCTGCGGCCAACGCCACGGCCGAGGTATCGGACCCGCCCCGCCCCAGCGTGGTGATCCGATTGTCCGGCGCAATGCCTTGAAATCCCGCGACAACAGCGACCTGCCCGATCTTCATGCGCCGAATCAGCTCCGCGCCCTCGATCGACTGGATGCGAGCCTTGCCGTGTGCGGTATCGGTGCGAATCGGGATCTGCCACCCCTGCCAGGACCGAGCATCGATGCCGTTGTCCTGTAAGCAGATTGCCAGCAGGCCGCAGGTCACTTGCTCGCCCGTACCGACAACCGCGTCATATTCTCGCGCGTCGTGCATCGGCGACAGATCGGAGCACCATTTGACCAGTTGATTGGTGACGCCGGCCATGGCCGACAGCACGACAGCCACTTCGTTGCCGTGGTCAACCTCGCGCTTGACGCGCTGGGCGACGTTGCGGATGCGGTCTAGGTCGGCGACGGACGTGCCGCCGAATTTCATTACGATGCGGGCCATGAAGGGGAATCGGTTGCCAGATTGCGAGGTGGGCGCACACATACTGACGTGCGGCGGGAGGAGCAACAACCATGAGTAGCGAAACGATCTCAGCGCCCGAAGTTGAGAAATTCGACCGCCTGGCCTCGCGCTGGTGGGATCCGCACGGTCCGATGAAACCGCTCCACCGGATGAACCCAGCCCGGATCGGCTGGATCGAGGGGTTCCTGCACGGCCCAACCCGCATCCTGGACGTTGGCTGCGGTGCCGGACTGGCCGCCGAGGCCTTGGCGCGTCATGGCCACGACGTTCTGGGCATCGACGCCGCCGGCGAGGCGATCGAAGCCGCCCGCGCGCACGCCAAGGCGCTCGGTCTGGCGCTGACCTACCGCGCCTGCCGGGCCGAGGATATGCTGGCCGAGGGAACGCGCTTCCCGTTCGTCACCTGCCTTGAGGTTATCGAGCATGTACCCGACCCGGCCGCCTTCGTCCGGATCCTTGCCGAACTGCTCAAACCCGGGGGCACGTTGATACTGTCCACGCTGAATCGAACACAGCGCTCATTCCTAACCGCGAAAGTCGGCGCCGAGTACATTCTGCGGATGTTGCCGGTCGGAACGCATGACTGGAACGCGTTCATTACGCCGGCCGAACTCGCGACGATCCTAAGAGAAGCCGGCCTGCGCGTGGCCGCGACGACCGGGTTGGTAGCCAGTCCATTGACCGGGCAGTGGAAGACCGGACGGGACATGGGGACCAATTACATGATGGTCGGGATCCGGTAGGTCCTGATGTGTGAACCCGAACGGAGAGCTTCCGTCGTCAGACCTCACTTTCAGGCTGTAGTGACCTGAAAGGCTGTCGCTCTGGATCCCCGATCCGCCGAAGATAGGCCTCGATCGCATCCACAGCGGCCTGCTCGAACGGTCTCGGTCTGGCTGTGTTGCATTGCTCCGTCGAAGCCCGGTGCGCTGACATCAGCGCGACCAGGGCGGTCACGCCAAGAGAGCGGACGATTGTCATCCTGTGGCTCCTGGTGCGGTTCAGTGGAGTGTGGAGGGCGACCAGGATTCTCGGCTGTCGTCCATCGCCTGGTTGTCGCCGGAAAGCCGGCGTGGCGAGAGGAACAGCTGCGCCTTCGCGAAAATCTCGGCAAGCCCTTCGAGGGAACCAAGGGCGAATTCGGCAGCTTGTGGCGACAGCAAGGTCGTCCGCAATGCTTTTTCCGCCATGTCTCTGTTCCCATTCTGCGCGAGGCAGACCGCCCGGAGCAGGTGTTTCTCGTCGCCCGACAAACGCGGACAACGCGGGCAGCGGATATCAACTGGACGCCGGGCAATCCGCGCAACGATGGACATCACCCCATCGATCGAGAAAGCAGCGTCAGCGGTGCCGGCCGTTTCAAGGCCTTGGAGAAGACACGGGATCGGGTCCTCCCCCTCCCGGAACGATTTGCCCCACCAGCGGATGGCAAGGAGCAGGATGGTCTCGCCCTTGTCGAGATCCGCCGCGAGATCAGGATACGGCGTCGGTGGCGAGGGGAAGGCGATAAGTTGGCCCATGGGGAACCTCCTGGATACCACCATAGCCTGCCTTAATTGAGAATGCGTCGCAATACCAAAAATCGCCCCGCGCATCCTTTTGGTCCGACTACCGCAGAGTGCCATTTGCGTCGCCTGGGTAACTGGGTGACCCTGCTGCTCTCTTCCTTTCATCTTTGGCGGCCCATGCCACTCATCTACCTGTTTCGCTGCTCCCATCCGCTCACTGGCGCTGATGGGATTGTTGGAAGTCGTGCCGAAGATCTTCTCGCTGAAAGTGCTGCTGAAGCTGGTAGCCAGTCCGTTGACCGGGCAGTGGAAGAAGGGACGGGATATGGCGACCAACTACATGATGGTGGCGATCCGGTAGGCGGAAGGTTCCGATAGCCGACGGCCCGCGCGTACCGACTGATCATCCTTGCCAGGCTGCCAAGGCCTCGGTGACCGATCATCGTCGCCTGAGCCTCGGCGGCCAATCCGATCGATAAATCGCGAGGACCTCTTATATTCCGCATGCTGCACTGCAACATATCGGGTATCACGGCCAGGAGTTCCGATGGCAGCCGAAAGCACCGTTCAGATCGCACCTGACCTTTCTGGCGTCCCAAACACCATGTTGTGGGCGTTGCACAATCGAGCAACGGAGGCGGCCCGCCGAGATGGCGTCCTAGATGATCCCGGCAGCGTGCGCATTTACCAGTCGCTTGACTACGATTTCGATCGGAACTTTGGCATCCCCAGCGGCTTGCCGACGGAAACCATGATCACGATCCACTGGATTGAATGATCACGATGGAACGGAATCGGTGATCACGATCAACCGGAACGCGCATAGTGGTTGCTAATTCTTGGCGTTATGGGCCAAGGCGTTCGGCATTAGCGGCGATTGTCTGCTGGATAGGCAACATAGCAGCCTTCTGCGCATTCAAAGCGAGCAGCCCCATGGCCATGAAGTTGGACGCCGCCATCCGGAACCACCCGGCGGCAAAGTTGCCCTGCTTTTCGACTATCTCTACCGGATTGGCGCTTCCGGCAAAGTCGAGCCTGGCGCGAGTTGCTCTTCTTATTGCATCCGAGGCAAAGCGTGCGATTTGTTCACCAGCATGGCTAGCCTGCTGCATCATGATTATGCTGGCAGCGGAGAAAGCTTCTACCTTTTCCGGCACCATTCGGCCGAATTCGGCGTGGTCTGCCCGCATCGGGTCGATGATGGCAGCCACGCCGAGGGCGACGCGCTTGGCGATGATCTGGCCGGCGGCGCTGGCGAGGTCGCTTCCACTGTTGGCGTTTTGCTTCGCCGCATCAACGACGTCGTTGAATGAGGTCATCCTATTTTTCCTGAAAGGTATTATGTTCGAAGAGGACACTTCCTGTGAAAGAACAACATGCACCAAGCTCGGAACTTCGTTCCTAACAATTGGGAAGTGGTTGGCCATTCTGGCCACCGCCTGTGGCCACCCTCGTGGCGTTCGGTAGTCGAGAAAGGTTATGCTATCAAGGTTCGGCATCCAGTCCCGCAGCGCCGGCTCAACCTCGTCGCGGTTGATACCCCAGGGCATCGGTGGAATCCGGTAGTGCGGGGTCCGGTTCAGGCCCAGGAGTGTGAGACGGGAGTACCAGCGTGGGACGACGTCGAAAACCATTTCCGCCGCGGGGAACCGATGGCAGATCCCGCAAACAGTGTCCGCAGCATCGCGGGTTGGAGATACATTAGTAGGCCCTGGGCGACGATAAACACGTCAGCCATTGGATCGACGGCGTCCATCCAAGCGGGATCAAGAGCGCTGGTGGCGACATGGCGAAACCGATCGGTGGGAGCAAGGAAGCGCTCTCGTAGGAGGATTGCCTCTGGCAGATCGACCGAATCCAACGCACCTGGCCGTTGTCGACGCGGTAACGCTGGGTTTCCAGGCCCTCGCCAAGAGAGACTATGATCCCGTTTGGGTGGCGAGCAATCCATCGTCTTAAGACATCATCGATCGCCACTGACTGGACGCATGAACGGATCCTGCGCGAAGCCGCGGCAATCGGCGACGACACTGCGGCACTGGCCGAGATCATCCTGCGCTCACGCCCGCACCCTGAGCAGGATTCCGCTCCTGCATGGGCATCCTCGGCCTGGCGAAGCGCTACGACGCGGAGCGGTTGGACGCCGCCTGCGCCCGAGCGTTGGCCCTGGGGACGCGCTCCTACAGTTCGGTCGCGACGATCCTGAAGAATGCTCAGGACAGGAAGGCGGCCGATCCGGAACAGCAAAGCCTGTTCCACGAGACGTCCGCGGTTCTGGCTACTACCACTGAAAGGAAAGACGATGCTGATCCACCCTCTGGCCGAGCGCCTGCGCGGCCTCGGCATGGCCGCCATGGCCGATGCGTTCCTTGAGATGCAGACCACGTCGGCCGCCGCCGAGCTCTCGCGCGAAGACTGGCTCGGCCTGCTGCTCGACCGCGAAGTGACCGCGCGCGACAACAAGCGCCTTGCGCGACAACTCAGCCAGGCCCGATTGCGTCAGGCCGCGGTGGTCGAGGACACCGACTTCCGCACACCGCGCGGTCTGGACCGCGCCCTGTTTCACAAACTCGCTGGCTGTGACTGGATCCGTCATAGCCAGCACTTGGTGATCGGCGGCCCGACGGGGACCGGCAAGTCATGGCTGGCCTGCGCGCTGGGGCACAAGGCCTGCCGCGAAGGCTTCTCGGTGCTGTATCGGCGCGCACCTCGGCTATTCGCCGAGCTTGCCACCGCTCGCGGCGAAGGCAGGCTGCCTCGGATGCTCGCGATGCTGGAGCGCACCCGGCTGCTGATCATCGACGACTGGGGACCAGAGCCGCTCAACGCTGAGCAGCGGCGCGACCTGCTGGAGATCGTCGAGGACCGCTACGAGAAGGGATCGCTACTGGTGACCAGCCAGATCCCAGTGAGCCGCTGGCACGAACTGATCGCTGATCCAACGATCGGCGATGCGATCCTGGACCGCGTCGTTCATCGCGCCCACCGCATCGAGTTGAAGGGTCCCAGCCTGCGCAAGCGCCACGGCGTCAGTGCAGCGGCCGAGGGCGACAGCCCCGTGGCGTCCGGAGGATGAGCAACCGGCCGGCCCGCTTCCAGCCATTCCCATTGAATAGCGTTACATAACGGTGGACAGACTATGCCCAGAGGCCGACACCCCGAAGGTGAGCACGCGCTCAGCAACGCCGAACGCCAGGCTCGCTATCGCGCGCGCCACGAAGCCCCACAGCCAACCCCTGTGGTCTGCTACCGGCGGCCAGCCGACCGGCGCACGCGCGCACAACGTTGGCACGACACGGTCGCCGGGCTGATCGCCCTGCAAGCCGAATACGCCGCCTGGTATGACGTTTTGCCGGACAATCTGCGTGACACCGCCACCGGCAACGCCTTGCAGGCAATCGTCGATCTCGATCTCGACGACCTCGTCAACATCGAGCCGCCACGCGGCTTCGGTCGCGATTGAATGAGCCATGAAAGCCAAATTCATCCACCCGTGTCGGCAGAAATGCCCCGAAAGGCAAAGACAAGGCTTGACGGCCGCCCGGAAGGATGAGACGGAACAACCGTCAGTGGTGACAAGCAGACGCCGTCCTGTGACGCCCGCCAAGCACTCCTCAGGCTGGGCAAGCATGCATGATCACGATCACCGGTGCAGGTGATCACGATCCGCCGGATTGGCTGATCACGATGACCGGAATCCGCAACCACTAGAACGTTTGCTCGGCTGGGCCGATCATTAACGTCAAGCATAATATAAAGCGCGACTGTTCTCCCTGGTCCGGCCGCCGCCGAATGGCATTTGCGTCGCCTGGATAACTGGGCGACCGTGTTGCTCTCTTCCTTTCAGCTTCGGCGGCCCATGCCACTCATCTACCTGTTCGCCGGCGAACAGAGCGGCGATGTCCTCGGCGCCGCCCTGATGCACGCAATCCGCGTCCGGCGCCCCGACGCGACCTTCATCGGCGTTGGTGGCAGCGCCATGGCGGGGCAGGGGCTCACGAGCCTTTTTCCATCCGGTCCCTGGCGCTGATGGGACTGTTGGAAGTCGTACCGAAGATCTCCATGCTGAAAGCGCTGCTGAAGCGCACCGTCGCCGATATCCAGGCGCGCCGCCCCGACATCCTGGTCACGATCAACTCCCCCGGCTTCACTCTGCGGGTGCTCAAGGCCCTCCAGCCAACGACCCTGAAGCGCGTCCACTACGTCGCGCCCCAGGTCTGGGCGTGGCGGGAGAACCGAGTGAAGCACTACCCCGGCCTGTGGGACGAACTGCTGTGCCTGCTGCCCTTCGAGCCCGCGTTCTTCGCCCGACACGGCTTGTCCGCGAAATTTGTCGGTCATCCGGTCCTGGAGAGCGGTGCCGACACCGGCGACGCCGCCCGCTTCCGTGCGCGCCACGCCATTGCGGCGGATGCGAAGATCCTCACCGTCATGCCTGGCAGCCGTCAGACCGAGGTCTCCCGACTGTTGCCGATCTTGGAGGCAACCATCCGACTGCTGCCGGAGCCCGTGGTGCCCGTCGTCCCGCTGGCCGGCCCGGTGGAGGCGGTCGTGCGTGCCAAAACATCGTCATGGCCAATTCGACCGATCCTGGTTGCGGACACGGCGGAGAAACATGACGCATTCGCCGCCTCGGCCGCGGCGCTGACCAAGTCAGGGACGTCTACCCTGGAACTGGCGCTGGCGAAAGTTCCGGTGCTGGTAACCTATCGGATCAATCCGATATCGCACCAAATCGGCAAGCGGCTCATCAAGATCAAGTATGCTTCGATCGTAAACCTGCTGCTGGACCGGCCGGTGGTCCCGGAACTGCTGCAATACGAGAGCCGTCCCGATCGGCTGGCGGCAGAATTGCACCGCCTGCTGACGGACCCGGGCGCTGTTGCCGCGCAGCGGGAGGGCTGCGCCGAGGCTATGGCGATGCTGCGCCCGCCGGCAGGAACGCCCTCGGAATGCGCCGCGGAGGCGGTGCTGTCTATGCTGGGGTAGGGGGTTCGGATCGACACCGGAATCCTCGTCGTCCCGCCGGTCATCAATCCCCGGACGCAAAAGCTCTGAAAAGGCAAACGCATCGAGGTCCGCAACCGCGTCGATCTCATTCGATTCCAGGGAATCTTCGCGATCTCGGTATCGGTCCTTCGCGGCGCCACCCATTCGTGACGAGGCCGAAAAATGCCTCTCGACCTCCTGCGGGCAAATCCTTCGTTAAGCCGCAAGGAAAATCTTCTTGTATGCGATCCTAGGTTCCGCTAATGTTCTATACATCCGCCACCCGGCTTCTCGCCGCTCTCCAGCTCCTCAAGGTCCCGACATGCCGTCCTTCCCGACCATCGCCCCCGCCTTTCTCGAGGAGATGGTCGCCCACCTCCTGCACCTGTTCATCCGGGGAGCCAACGGTGATGAAGCCGCCGCGCGTCACGCCGTCCTCAGCACACTCGCCGCGTATCGACGCTGAAGACGAGCAGGAACTGGTCTTGGCCGCCGAGATCATCGGTTTCGGTTTTGCCGCTTTGGAGGCGCTCGCCAAGGCAATGAACCCCGACTTGTCTCTCAACGCCCTGTTGCGGCTACGCGGTAACGCCAACGCTGCACACCGCTCCGGGCATCAGTGCCAGCGCACCTTGGACAAGCTGCGGAAGGAGCGTCGGGCGGCAGCCGCAAATTTACCCGCGCCCAAGATGCCAGCCCCTTCGGCCGTCTCACCCCAGGCGCCGACCGCAAGTCAGCCGGAACCAGTTCAGCCGGCTCCCCAGCCAGACCTGTCGCGGCAGCAGCGCCGGGAACTGGAACGCAAAGCGGTGAAGGCGCAGCGGAAAGAGGCAGAACGCGCTCGGTTGGATGCCAGGACTGCGAGCCGAATCCCATCTTTGCCGATCAGCGCAATGCATCAGGCCCCGAGAGCAGCCATCAACCAGCCATTCTGATCCTACTCAACCCGAGGACAGCACAGTGTCAGGTAGCCCTCACTCTGCCGGCCGAGGCAAATCCCGCACCTCCCAAAAACCACTGCAACCATCGACCCGCCCCCATGATCCGCGCTAACACCGCGCTCATGAACCCGCCCGCACCCTCCGCCGACCTCTGCAAAGCCGACCTCTACGCGCGCCTGCGCGAAACCGTTCTCGCCGCCCTGGCCCAGGCAGTCCCCGGTCTCCCGGCCGAGGTAGCCGCCCGCGTCGAAGTCAGCCCGGCGAGAGACCCGGCTCACGGCGACATGGCCACCAACGCCGCCATGGTCTCCGCCAAGGCCGCGCGCCAAGCGCCTGCCAAGATCGCCGCCGCCCTGGTCCAGCATCTGCAAGGTGCCCCAGACATCGCCAACGCCGAGGCCGCTGGGCCCGGCTTCGTTAACCTCCGCCTGCACCAAGAGGCGTTCCGTGCCCTCCTCCCTATCATCCTGACCGCCGGCGAGGCTTACGGCGACGCCACCAGCGGCACCGGGACCAAGGTCAACGTCGAATACGTCTCCGCCAACCCCACCGGCCCGATGCATATCGGCCATTGCCGTGGCGCCGTGGTCGGCAACTCCCTCGCCAACCTGCTGACCAAGGCTGGTTACGGCGTCACCAAGGAATACTACATCAACGACGCCGGCGCGCAGGTCACTGCCCTCGCCTGGGCGGCCTACTGGCGCTACCTCCAGGCCATCGGCTCCCCGATGACCGAGGAAACGTTTGCCGCCGAAGTTCCAGGCGGTCTGCAATACAAAGGCGAATACCTGCTTACGGTAGGCAAGGCGCTGGCCGACCGCTACCAGGCCGCCTTGGCCACCCCGGACCTCGGCATCGCCGCCCCTGATCTATGGCTCGACACCGTCAAAGACCTGACCATCGACGCTATGATGACGGAAATCCGCAACGACCTCCGCCTGCTAGGTGTTCAGCAGGACATCTACAGTTCGGAACGAAATCTGGTCGCCTCGGGCGCCACCGACGCAATCATCGAGAAGCTCCACGCTGACGGCCTGATCTACGAAGGCGTGCTGGAACCCCCCAAAGGCAAAACCCCGGAGGACTGGGAACCCCGTCCGCAGACCCTGTTCCGTTCCACCGACTTCGGCGACGACGTCGACCGGCCCCTCAGAAAGTCCGACGGCAGCAACACCTATTTCGCCAACGACATCGCCTATCACGCCGACAAAATCTCCCGCGGCTACGATGTCCTGATCAATGTGCTCGGTGCCGACCACGGCGGCTACGTCTCGCGCATGAAAGCCGCCGTCCGCGCCCTCTCCCAGGACAGCGTGAAGTTGGAGGCCGTCCTCTGCCAGATCGTCCACATCGTGAAGGGCGGACAGCCGGTGCGGATGTCCAAACGGGCGGGCACCTACGTCACCCTGCGCGACCTGCTGGAGGAAGTCGGTAAGGACGCCATCCGCTTCACCATGCTGACCCGCAAGGCCGACGCTCAAATGGAGTTCGACCTCGATCAGGTCCTCGCCACCACCCGGGAAAACCCCGTTTTCTACGTCCAATATGCCCATGCTCGCTGCCGTTCGGTGCTTCGCGCCGCGGCCGAGATGTTCCCCGGCGAGACCATCTCCGACCAGGCATTGGCCTCGACAAATGTTGATACGCTGACCGGCGAGCCGGAACTGGCCGTAATGCGCCGCCTGGCGCTTTGGCCGCGCACCGTGGAAGCAGCGGCAATCGCAAGGGAACCTCATAGAATTGCATTTTTTCTCTATGACTTGGCAGCCGACTTTCATATGCTGTGGAACCGAGGCAAGGACGATACGACGCTTCAATTCCTTCGGCTCGATCAGCCGGCAGAGACGCTTGCGCGTCTTGCTCTGGTCGCCGCAACAGCAGTCGTTATCCGTTCCGGACTCGCAGTGATGGGCGTTGAGCCCGTTGAGGAAATGCGCTGACCCCTCGGACCAGCCGGGGGCCGGCTAGCGGGAAAGAGCACATGGACGTTTCTGACGATTTGAGCATCCCAAATTCCGGCTACCGGGGTAGCCGAGCCGGACGCTACGGCACGGGCCGGTTTCGGGAAGGCATGGATCCACACACGCGCCGCCTGATACTGTTCGCCGGCGCCCTGGGCACCGTTTTGGCAACACTGATCGGCGCCTCGGCGTTGATGGGACGGAAATCCGGCGAGGTACCCGTGGTGACCGCCGATACCCGCCCGATCCGGGAGAAGCCAGCCAATCCCGGCGGCATGAAAATCGACGGGGCGGAAAACGATGTTTTCTCCGCCGGAACGGACACCAACGACGCGAGGCTCGCTGCGGCGTCCGAGTCGCCTGACATTAAGGCACTTCATGCCCCCGCCGCGGCACCAGCTCCGGCTTCGGCGCCCGCAGCGGCGCCTTCATCACCTCCGGTCGTCGAAGCACCCGCCGCACCGGCGGTGGAACCCGCGCCTGCTCCTGGTCCCGCGCCTAGCAAACCGGCAGTTGCCGCCACTGCCGCGCCAGCCGCCCCAAAGCCCGCGCCGGCTAAACCTCCTGCCGCCGCGGCGGCAAGTCATCCGGTGACATCAGGCCACCAACTGATGGTTCAACTCGCGGCACTGACATCCGAGGAATCCGCCCGGACCGAGTGGGCCCAGCTTACGAAGAAAATGCCCGACCTCATGAACGGTCGGCAACCAAACTACACCCGGATCGAGCGCGAAGGGCACACCTTCTGGCGGGTGCGGACCGCGGGGTTCGCCGATATGGCTCAGGCCCGCAGCTTTTGTGATCGCGTCCGTGCGAAGGGCGCCGGGTGCTCGGTAGTCGATTTCTAGAGCGGTCTCCGTCGCGTTGGCTCACGAAACCCACTCTGGCTCTTTGTTTGAGAGCGTGATTGCCACCTGCGCGGATCACGCTCTAGCCCCGTTTCGATGTCACGGGCCGTGAGCCGCGGCTGGGGCGTCGCTCTCCGGTTCGTTTCATGGTCGCCCCAGGCTTGACTTCGGAATCCGCGTCCCGGGCTGTGGTCCGGGTCGGGAAGCGCGGTGACATTCTCGCGGCCAAGCGATGACGACGATCCATTCCGCTGCCGCCATTGTCGGCATCGCCGGCACTGCCCTGTCGCCCGAAGAGGCGGCACTTTTCAAAGCCTTTCGACCCTCCGGCGTTATCCTGTTCGGCCGCAACGTCCAGGACCCGGCGCAGTTGGCCTGCCTCATCGACGCGCTGCGAGCCGTGCTTCCTCCGCCGGCGGACATCATGGTCGATCAGGAGGGCGGTCGCGTCGCCCGCCTTCGGCCACCCCATTGGCGCGCTCATCCGCCCGCCGCAACGTTTGGGCGCCTTTTTGAAACTGACCCGGGCGCCACGCTTCGCGCCGCATGGCTGACCGGCGCGTTGATCGGCCTCGACTGCCGAGCCGCTGGGTTCACTATCGCCGCGACGCCGGTGCTGGATATCTCGATCCCAGGCGCCCACGACGTCATCGGTGATCGCGCTTTGGCCCCGCATCCGGCCGCCGTCGCTCGGTTGGGCAGGGCGGTAGCCAATGGCGTGCTGGCATCCGGCGTTCTCCCGGTGGGCAAGCACGCCCCGGGCCATGGCCGAGCCAGGGTCGACAGCCATCTTTTGCCGCCGAAGGTTGCGGAACAGGATCTGTCCACCGATATCCGCCCTTTCGAATTGAATGCCGACCTGCCATGGATGATGACCGCCCATATCGTCTACGAGGCGCTTGATCCCGATCTACCCGCCACACTATCGCCGGCGGTCATCGGCAGGGTCATACGCGGGCGGATCGGCTTTGAAGGAGTTTTGGTGACCGACGATCTGGCGATGAAGGCACTTTCGGGCGCGCCGGCCGACTTGGCGCTCCAGGCGCTGGCGGCTGGTTGCGACATCGCGCTGTATTGCAGCGGCGACTTCGCCCTGAGCGAGGCCCTGCTAAGGACCTGCCCGCCGCTGACTCCAGCGGCCGACCACCGCCTGCGGGCGGGTCGGGCAGCCGCGGCGGACCGGCGTCTGACGCTCGACCCGGATCGCCTCTGGGATGAGCGTAAACGGCTGCTCACGTGAACAGCTTCCTGCTCAATCTGGCGCTGGCGGTGATTCCGGTGGTGTTGGCAATCACCCTGCACGAGGCGGCGCACGGTTACGCCGCCCTTGCGTTGGGTGATACGACAGCGCGGGACGCCGGCCGGCTGTCGCTCAATCCGCTCAAGCATATCGACCGGGTCGGCACGATCATCCTGCCCGGCTTCCTGCTGATCAGCCAGTTGCTGCTACCGCCGCACAAGATCTTTTTCATGTTCGGTTGGGCAAAGCCGGTACCGGTGGGGGCGTGGAAGTTTCGCGATCCCAGGCGCGGCATGGCTATCGTCGCCATCGCCGGTCCGCTGATGAATTTCTTCCTCGCCTGGCTGGCCGCTCTGGTCATACCGATGGCCGACGATCCGTCCGCCACCCAGGCGATCGTGCAGCAGTTCCTGATCTACTTCATGCTGTCCAACATCGTGCTGGGCCTGTTCAACCTGTTACCGATTCCACCGCTCGACGGCGGCCGCATCGCGGTCGGTCTACTGCCCCTGGTGCTGGCCCGGATCTGGGCCAGGCTGGAGAAAGCCGGCATCGTGATCGTGCTGCTGCTGGTTTTCATTCTGCCTCGCCTGACCGGGGTTGACCCCCTGGGGCAGGCCCTGGAAAGCGTCTTGCCGTGGGCGTTCCGGACGGTGTTCTGGCTCGCCGGGCGTAACGTTGATGGGATGGATGGAAATTTCATCTGACATCGTCGTCTCCTCGACCGCGGACCATTCCGAGAACCTCGTTCTTCGGCTGGAGGGGTTCGAGGGGCCGATGGACTTGCTGCTCGACCTCGCGCGTGCCCAGAAGGTCGATCTGGCGAAGATCTCGATCCTCTCGCTGGTTGACCAATATCTCGCGGTGATCGAGGGCGCGAGGCGTGTCCGCCTGGAGTTGGCCGCCGACTGGCTGGTCATGGCCGCGTGGCTGACATGGTTGAAATCCCGCCTGCTGGTGCCCGCGATCGCAGCCGACGACCTGGAAAGCGGCGAAATGGCCGCGGAGGCCCTCGCCGCTCGGTTGCGGGAGATGAACGTTATCCGCACCCTAGCCGCCTGGTTTGCGACGCGCACTGTGCTCGGGCAGGACGTATTCGCGCGTGGCGCGCCGGAAAGTCACCACGAATATGACCGCTCGCGGATCGTGATCGAGTCCGGCCCGTTCGTCCGCGCCTATCTGGATGCGATCCGGCGCGGGACGAGAACTGTGCAGTACACGCCTCGTCCGCTCTCCCTTTGGACAGTGCAGGACGCGCTGCGCCGGCTTGCGGATCTGGTCGGGGTGCTGCCGGATTGGACAACGCTGGAGCAGTTTTTGCCCGACCACATGGATAGCCCGACCGAACGCCGTGCGGCGCTTTCCAGCACGCTCTTGGCCAGCCTCGAGATGGCTCGCGGCGGGACCGTTCGGCTGCGGCAGGAGGAAGCTTTCGGCCCCATTCTGGTTCGCCACGGCAATGCTGATGTAGAACCAGGTCCATGAGCGACGACTCCGAACAGCAACCCGCGATTCTGGTGACACAGGAGCCCGTTCCGGAGGGTCCACCGAAGGAAGCCGCCCCCGAAGACCGAGCCCCGGCGTCGGAGCAGCACGTCGCCGAACTGCCCGCGCCGGGCTCGTTGCGCGAGCCGGACGAGGACTCTATTCGTCTGGCAGAGGCTCTGATCTTCGCTAGCGCCGAACCGGTTACGTTGCGCGGGCTGGCTCGGTTGCTCGCGGACGATATCGATGCCGATGCCGTCGTGTCGGCGCTGCGCGCGCGGTATGCCGGTCGCGGCGTGGAGTTGGTCGAGGCCGGTGGCGGCGTCATGTTCCGCACCGCAGTGGATCTGGCCCCCAGATTGCGCAAAGTGATCGATGCACCGCGTCGTCTGCCTCGAGTCGCGATGGAGACTTTGGCGATCGTCGCCTATCACCAGCCAATGACCCGCCCGGAGATCGAGCATATCCGGGGCACCGCGCTATCGCAGCAAACCCTCGACGCGCTGCTGGAACTGAACCTGATTGCGCCCAAGGGACGGAGGGAGACCCCCGGCCGCCCGACCCTATGGGGAACCACGCCGGAGTTCCTAGCCCATTTCGGATTGAAAGATCTTCGCGAACTCCCGCGTCGTGAGGATCTGTTGCTGGAAACAGCCCCGCCAAGCGCGACCCCAGAGGTTCTGGCCCCCGACTTGCAGCCGCCGCCGGAGTAGAGCAGCGGCCGGCCGGCGAGATCGATACAGATACACAATTTTATCAAGATCTTATGCCAGGCGAGCTTTATCGTCATCATCAATGAACGATAATTAAGGTAGAAGTACTGGCTTATCACGCTCTCGATCTTATATGCTGCGTTGCACCATTAGGGAAGAACGTCCTTCGCCCCGTGCTCGGCATCTGCCGACATTTTCGAAGGAACGTGAACAATGAACCTCTCCTCCAATACTTATCTGTTCGATGCCACTCGGCAGACCGCCCGGCCTGCCGGCACGTGGATATCCGGCTTGTTCCAGCGGCTGCGCGCCTCATGGGCGCAACGGCGCGCCGTGGAAAGGCAGATGCAGGAGCTCTATCGCAGCAGCGATCGCGAGCTCTGGGATATGGGTCTGAGCCGCTCGGACCTGCGGGAAATCGCGAAGGGCACCTACCGCAAGGCGTAAGTAGACACAGAGAGATCGTTCTACCCGTCCTCGACATGGCGGGTAGGGCCTTCCCCCCGCGCCCACGTTCGTTGGGAAACGCAAGGGTCCGCACCGAAGTCTTGGGAGCGGGCTTATCATCAAGTAATCTGTCATTGCGGATATCCGGATTGCGCATTGGCAATCCGGCCTGCCTCGCGCATCCTGCGGCGAAGTGGGAGGATGATGCGGTGATCCCGGCGCTCGATATCGATCCGTTCTGTCAGGCGTTCTTCGACGACCCGTATCCGGCGCACGCAGCGATACGAGATGCGGGGCCAGTGATCTATTTGCCGGCTTACGATGTTTACGCCCTGGCGCGGTATGAGGATGTCCGAGCTATGCTGCTGGACTGGAGCAGCTATAGCAGTGCCAGGGGTGTCGGCCTTTCTGACTTCACGAAGGAAAAGCCATGGCGGCTGCCCAGCCTGCTGCTGGAAACGGATCCGCCACTGCATGATCGAACTCGGGCGCTGATGGACAAAGTGCTTTCTCCGGGGGCGGTGCGTGGTCTGCGGGAGGCATTCGCGGCCGCGGCGGAGGGGCTGATTGACGCTTTGCTGGTTCGCGGGACGTTCGATGCTGTGGGCGACCTGGCAGAGGCGTATCCACTCACCGTGTTCCCGGACGCTGTCGGCATGCCGGCTGAAAACCGGCGGTTTCTGTTGCCGTACGGAAACATGGTGTTCAATAGCTTCGGTCCTCGCAACGCGCTCTTCGAGGCAGCGGTCGTGGACGCTGAACCGGTTCTTTCTTGGGTGCAGGCGCAGTCGCGTCGCGAGGCCTTGTCGCCTTCGGGGTTCGGGGCGGCCATTCATGCGGCCGCCGATGCTGGTGAGTTCTCGGTGGCCGAGGCGGAGGTGTTGGTGCGCTCGTTGCTGACGGCCGGTGTGGATACGACTGTCAACGGGTTGTGCGCCGCGGTGTATTGCTTGGCTCGGTTTCCCTCGGCGTTCGAGCAATTGCGGGTGGACCCGTCGTTGGCTCGGGCAGCATTCGAGGAAGCGGTCCGGCTGGAGAGTCCGGTGCAGACGTTCTTCCGCACGACAACTCGCGATGTATCGATTGGCGAAGAAACGATCCCGGAGGGCAGCAAGGTGCTGATGTTTCTCGGGGCGGCAAATCGCGACCCCGCGCGTTGGGACCGCCCAGATAACTATGAGATCACTCGCCGCAATGCGGGCCATGTCGGGTTTGGCACCGGTATTCACGGCTGCGTCGGAGCGGTTTTGGCTCGGTTGGAGGGCGAACTGGTGCTGGGCGCGCTGGCGCGGAAGGTGGGCTCGATTGAAATCGTGGGGGAGCCGAAACGGCGCTACAACAACACGTTGCGCGGCTTGGCCAGCCTGCCGGTGCGCATGCTGCCGGGGTGAGGGAAGGCCGGGGCGCTGCCCCGAACCCCGCCAAGGGCCGACGGCCCTTGGAACCCGGGTATAAGGGCTATGGGAGAGAGGGGCTATTCGGAGGTGGCGAACGCCTCCGTCGCCGCTCTCTCCCGTAGCCCTTAAATTACTGGGATCAAAGGGTGCGCCGCACCCTTTGCGGGTCCAGGGCAGCGCCCTGGCCTTCCTCACCCCGGCACGGCCAGCCGCACCGATAATGGACAGTGGTCGGACAACCGGTCCTTCCAGGATGGGTCGGTCTCACGATAGATCATGACGCGTAACGTTCCGGGCTGCATCCAGGCCGCGGCCGCGCCGCCGGCAAGAATATGGTCTATGAAATTCTCGCTGCCCCAGCATGGAGAACTTTGGCCCTCGGTCGCACGCGACATCGGCGCCGCCTGAAGTAGGCTCGCCAGGAAGGTGTCGCCCTTGTTCATCCAACGGTTGAAGTCGCCAAGGATAAGAAACGGAACACCCTCGGCCTTTCTCGCAGTGATCCAATCGGTCAGCGGTCCGATCTGGTCCTTCAATTCCTCGCAGGCTTGGCCTCTCGCCTTCGGCATCGGCATGTCGCGGCAACCCTTTTTCAGGTGAACCGCCAGCACCCGCAAATCACTATCGCCAAGATGCAGGGTGATGTCGGCGCCGCTGCGGAGATGGTTTGCGTTCAGGCCGATGAGGTCTGGATTGATATCGTAGTGCAGGCCGCGGCGGACGACGATACCGACCCGCTGCACGACGTGGTCGCGCGTCATGTGGATCGAGTATTCCTCGCGAGAAAAGACTTTCGATGCGGCGGCAAATCCATCGACCTCCTCGATCGCGACTACATCGGCGTTCAACTCATGGGCGTACTGTGCCAGCCGAGCGAAATCTTCGTCCGAACGCGGGGTGACATCGGTCGGCAGTCCACGGTCGCCGGCTGGGCGTGTGGTTAACCAGTTAAGGTTCCAGGTTGCGACCTTGAGATCGGATGCCAGAGCCGGCAGTGGAAGCAACAACAGCAGGGGCAGCAGAAAACGTTTCATCGTTGCTCCATAAAAGCAGGCCATCATGCGGCGCGAAAGTCAGCGATAAAGCTGCCAACCTCGGTCGGGAGTTGTTCGGCCTGCCGCGATAGATATGCCGCGGCGTTCAGCATCTGCTCCACCGCCGCACCGGTTTCCCCTGTCGCCGGCTTACTCTGCAAATATGTACCGTCTCATCGCGTGTCGATCCTGCGGTCCGGTGCAGGTCCCGCAATTTCTGCCTTGCCGCTCCGTGCTCCTTGACCGCTGCCGATCTTCCGACCGAGATCGAGCTCACTTCTTCGATCGTGCCAGTGATCCCCCGATGGCGTCGACAGCTTCCCTTGTCGCGGACTGGATCTGCGCGATCTGTACGCTGGTATCCCCGGTTGCCTCGTCGGTCTGATCGGCAAGGCTCTTTACCTCCAAACTACCACCGCCAACCGAAATTATCACAAAGTCCGGGACATTATGAGGCTCCGTGAAGAGTCTCCCACCATAGTGGAAACTCCTTAACAAAACCTTTCCGGCTGAAGTACGACGCTGCGAATAGGCGTAGTCGCCTGCGGACTATCGGTTTGAGCGTCCGGATCGTGCCGCTGTGGGTGCCGATAATCCCGTGCGTCCGCCACGAGTTCCTATTCTACCACCGGCGGGATCTCTGCTCGGGCCGCTTCCAGGCACGCCTCCACCGCTTCCCGCAGAGAACTGCCCCCCGGCGGCGCGCAAGCGGTCATCGGTCAGGATCGCCTGTTCGGCTGGCCAGAAGCCGACCACGAACCCAGCATTCGGGAGCTGGCCGCGACTGGCCGACCATGCCCCTCCAAAACCAACGCTAACGCCAGAAGCCGCCGTGCGACAGGTGCCGCGGGAGTGCGCGACGCGTGCTAACGCAGCGCGTTCGCATCGTGTCCGAGCCGTGTGATCTACACCGTCATCGCCGTTTCACCCCTCATCCAGGACCGGCAAAAGACATCACGCGGCTCCGAGCCGGGCGAAATCACGGTAGAGTCAACTCATCTGCCGCTTGGTATTATGCAGAGACGCTTATCAGCAGCCAAACAGGCCTTTACCAAACAAACGGCATTTGGTGACCGAGGCAGCGTTGAGGGACCCAACGGACGCCGTAACAAAATCGCCCACCTTCGGCATTGCGATCGCAACTTCCCGTGCGGGATTGGTCGTTTTGATCGTGTGTCGAAAGAAGAAGCGATGCGGCTAAACACACACACTTTGCCACACGCATGAACGGCCAGGGGTAGGCGGCCCTCGGGAGCCACCCGCCTTGGAGATCACCCTGATCTAATTGCTTGGACCTTTGGCCGCCTGCTCGGCCTCAGCCATCCTTTTCGCCATTTCCGCTTTCACGGCGTCAAGGTTGAAGCTCGCGCCACGCTGCATCGGCGGAAAATCGATGAAGGTCTGAATTTCCTTGGCCACGGTCTGTTGCACAAACACGAAGCGCCAAAATTGGTATTTGAACCAATCGAAATATTGCTGCGCCCCATCTTTCGTCCCGTTGCTGGGCCAGCCCGTCCGCTCGAATGGATCCAGACGCAGGTTGGTAATGTAAGGCACGTCAGGATGCGTCTTTTCCCCCAGCCAGCCCTGAGGTTGGTCGATGAAGCGGAATTTGTAATCGTCAATACGAACCGCGCCGACCGTGCTTTCGCCGAGGTAGAAGATCTCGTGGCGCGCGGACGGCCCCTTGCCGGTGATGGCGGCCATCTGGTCGTAGCCGTCCAGATGATTTTTATAGGTCACATCGCCGAGCTTTACCCCTTTGAGCAACTGTTCCGTGATGTTCGGGTTGCCCGCGGCATCGAGGAAAGTGGGGTACCAGTCCATGCCGGAGAAGATGCCGTTCTGCACCGAGCCCGCCGGGACATGACCGGGCCAGCGAAGCAGTGCGGGCACGCGAAAGCCACCCTCGAGCACCGTTCCCTTGGACTGCGCGAACGGCGTCTGACCACCATCGGGCCACGTGAAAACTTCAGTGCCATTGTCGGTGGTGAACACGACGATGGTGTTCTCGTCTTCGCCCATGTCTTTGAGCTTCTTCATCACCGAACCGACGTCGTCATCGAGTTGGGCCATGCCGGCTTCTTCTTCCGACCAGCCATTTTCCGAGTTGCGCAGCGCTTCATACTTCGGGGACAGATGCGTGACGATGTGCATGCGAGTGGGATTGAGCCAGACGAAGAACGGCTTCCCATCTTTTTTGGCCTTATCCATAAAATTTATGGCTAGGTCCCGGATCTCATCATCCACGGTCTCCATGCGCTTGGGATAGAGCGGACCGGCGTCCTCGATCCTCTGTTTGCCGACCTTTCCCCACCGCGGCATCTCTGTCTGATCATCGACGTTCGTTGCCCAGCTGTGTACCATATTCCGTGGGCCGACCACGTTCAGGAGATTTTGCGGGTAGTTTGGATGCGCGGGATCTTCCATCGCATCCAGGTGGTAGAGGTAGCCGAAAAACTCGTCGAACCCGTGGACCGTCGGCAGGAATTCGTTCATGTCGCCGAGATGGTTTTTGCCGAACTGGCCGGTCTCGTAGCCCTGTTCTTTGAGCGCCGTTGCGATGGTGCTTGCTTCCGCGGGGATGCCGATCTTGGCGCCTGCCTGGCCTACCGTGGTCATCCCTGTGCGAATTGGCAACTCGCCCGTAATGAAGTTCGCACGGCCCGCCGTGCAACTCGCTTCTGCGTAATAGTCAGTGAAAATCATGCCTTCCTTGGCGATTTGATCCAGGTTCGGCGTCGTGCCGGCCATCATGCCACGATGGTAAGCGCCGATGTTCCACATACCGATGTCGTCGCCCATGATGACAACGATATTGGGTTTCTTTTCTTGCGCCGCCATGGGGCCTGCGGATAGCGAAAGCAAGGCGGCTACAGCGAAACATAATTTCGCGGCGTGCTTCATATTTGGAACCCTTTGCGTATAACCGCGCAATCAAAAGCAAGGACGATCTGGGTTCTCGCAACCAAAGCGCCCTCCGTCATCAGCCTTAGAACTCGTCGTCCCGGCTTTTAGAAGCCCAAGGCTTTTCCAGCTATGCAAATTCGGCAGAAGAATAGACTAGATATTCTAGGTAAAAAATCCACCGATACCACACGAGGTCGCCCTTTTAACAACCAAGCCGATCAGCTAGCGTGAGCGCCTGGCAACCGGGGATACTGCACAGCTCGTGTAAAGACTTAAATCCATCTGTTCGGCCCGGTCTGTCCAGACCGCGGCGTCGGCGCTGGGCTGGTTTTACCGCGCGCCAATGTTCATGCGATGAACCTGCATCTACAAGAAATCAGCACGCAGGTCAGCCCGGGGGCGTTCGCCGTCCTCACACTGGATGGCGCCGGATGGCACCAGGCGGGGGGATCGCCTGCTTGTGCCTGACAACATCAGGCTGCTCCATTTGCCGCCATACTCGCCCGAACTGAACCCGGTCGAAAACCTCTGGGAGTTCCTCCGCCATAACGACCTCGGCAATAGTGTCTATGCAACCAACGAGGCGATTATGGAGGACGCCTGTTGTATCGCCTGGAACAAACTCATCGCCGCACCCGCACGTATCCGATCGATCGCCGCGAATATGCCAAAACGGTCAACTCATGGGTCGCTTGGTATTAGACGTTTCCTATCAACGCTCGTCGGGATTGTCGAAATCGGCCTCTTATCTGGGCTCTCATCCAGCGGCTGCGTGCCGCATTCGGCGAGAAATTCGGCGGTCAAATCAAAGGTTTCCGGGTCTCGTGTATGATCAATGACGTCGCCTTCGGGCACCCAAATGACCGTGGCGTAGCGCGCGCGAGTCATGAGAACCCGATAGGTATTGATTTGGTATGCGATTGCCGCTTCTCCACGAGGCTCTTGCCAACGAGACCCAACGAAACTCCGGGCAATCCATCCCCTGGTACCCGATCGCTGGATCAAGTCATTTCCCCAACATAACCCAACAAAATCGAGTTCAAGTCCCTGGCAGGCAAACTGGGTCGCGGGCATTTCCCAATGCGCGCTGGCGCGAAAGTCAGGCCAGCGCGCCAGAAACCAGTTTGCCACCGTGTCGGCTTCCATATGGGGAAAGTTCGGATAGATCCCATCGGCGCGGAGACGACGGGCGCCGGCACTGCATCGAGACCAGACCGCCGTAGGCCGCGCGCGACGCCGCGAAGATAACCGCGCATGGCTTGCAGCGATCGTGTCAGCATGAATGGGACGCCTTGAGCCTTGTCGGCGATTTCGCGTGCTAGGTAAGCGTCACCTTTTAGCACAGCGTCGACCCATGGCGCGGCCGCAGCCGATTTAATCGAACGAATGGGCACGTCGAGATGAAGGTCTGAGTTGAAAGTCATATCGGGTGCAGCGCCAATGAACAAGCGCTGGCGAGCGTCGGTCGCGCTGATAGCCACCGGTGCGGCATGAATATGCCATTCGGGACGCTGGAGAAGTGCCTCCCCCCAGGCCGACAGACCAGCTTCGCCAGTGTTGATTTCCTGACCATTTCCGACAAGCGCGATGATGGCTGACCAGCCCTCGTGGCGTCGCATGATGTCGAGGAACATCGCAGCCTCGCTCTGCGGGTGACCGAATTTACGGGCGCCGAATGCAGCATCCCAGGCGCGTTGGGCTTCATCAAAAACGATTACCTGCTCATAGGGTGCGATCTGCCGCTCGAGATTGTCGCGCAGGAAGCCCATCAATGGTTGGATCGCACTTTCGGTCTCCTGGCGAGCCAGTCTTAAAGTCCGCCCCTGGTCTCTGGCGTCTCGCTCCAGAGCGGCCCGCATCACGTATACAAGTGGAAAGTTGCCCGTGAGAAACGCCGCACCGGCATCTGTCGCGAAAACAGTATTAAGGCCACACAACGTCTTGCCAGCTCCAGGAATACCGGTCACGAAAATCACAACGTGATGTCGCCGCAATTTTGCATCGGCGACAGCAGCAACAATGGCATCGGTGGTTCTTGTCAAGTTGCCAGCATCAGCGCGCGCCGATCGGATGTCTGCGATACCATGCCGGTTATAGAGCAAGCGAGCGGCGTCAACGATTGTAGGGACCGGACGATAGGGTGATGCCTCCCATGTCGTGACATCGATCGGGCGAGATGTCGGCCTAACACGCTGCAGTATTCCCTCAAGCAAACCCTTTAACGAAATCGCATTCGCATCGAATACGTGACTGACGTTATGCCAGTCAGCTGGCCAATGCGGTGATTTGACCTTGGCTTTCGAGGCTATTACAATAGGGACAATCGATCGGCCCAAGCTGCCTGCGTGGAATCCTGCAGATCAAGTGCGTAGTCTTCGACCTGTTGTCGGTCACCGTTGGCTATCACCCGGTCGCGTTCTTTACGGCCGTCCTTGAATTCTAAAACGAGAATCGCCGCTTGGGTCACCAGGATGGCGTCGATGCGACGGCCAAGACGCAATAGAGGATACTCAATCAGCAGGCGGCAGTTGGACGGTAGATCGGCGGTCGCCTCCTTGAGCACATTGATCTGTTCTCGCCAGGCTTGGATTTGTTCTTCGCGGTTGGTGACGTGGGTCTCAACAAGTCGCGTCGAAAGAGCGCCGAGGATGGCGGCCAAATCGGAATGCCGAAACTTGCTCAGGGCTCCGGACCACCAAGCTCTCATGAACTTCATCCTCTTGAGGGAATGACATTCATGATGGAGGTCAGCGGGTAAAGCCAGACTTTAGGTGGAGCGGTTCACCGGGGACTACGCCGCCACCGGGGGAATTTCTGTCCTGGCCGCTTCCAGGCACGCCTCCACTGCCTCCCGCAGCGAACTGGTATAGACATCCGCCCCGACGGCGGCGCGCAGGCGGTCATCGGTCAAGATCGCCTGTTCGGCTGGCCAGAGGCCGACCACCAACCGAGCATTCGGGAGTCGCTGGCGGAGGCGGCGCAGGAGGTAGCGGAGGTGTGAGGGTGCGCCCCCGATCTCCAGATAGCAGAGGCAGACCATTGCCACGCCCTGGCCGTCGAGCGCGCCGATCCTGAGGCGGGAGACGGCTTCATGCGACAGAACGCGGGCGGTCAGGCCACTTTTGTGCAGCAGTTGGGACAGCATGCTGGCAGCGGCTTCGTCCAACGGGCCGCGGCCAGCGATGCACAGCACGGGGGGACGGTCCCGCCAGGCGGGCGGGAGAGCGTCGGGCGTCACTTTCCCTGGGGCGGGGTGTTTCGGAAGATCTTGCTCGCTGCGTGAGGGTGCTGTCGCGGCGCTTTCGGCTTCGTCTTTGCTCTCGGGTTCCTGGTCGTCGTGCTCGTCCAGATCGTCGATCAGGTCCTGCATCGAAACCTTGATCTTCTCAAGCTGGGCCTCTGTCAGCACGCCGCGTGCGGCATCGTTGGCGGCGAGTTGCAGTCCTTTCAAAGCAACCTCGTCGTAGTAGGAGGACAGCGGGCGATCGCGCAGCAGGACCTCGGCCTGGTCGTGCGCCTCGTCGGGGTCGCCCGCGAGCATGCGCTGGTAGAAGCTTTCCACGGGGGTCAAGGCAGGGCGGTCGCCGAGGATGACATCCAGGAACTCCAGCCGTTCGACGTGGCGGCCGAGCACGAGGAGGCACAACGTAAGGGGCGTCGACAAGATCAGGCCGATGGGGCCCCACAGCCAGGTCCAGAACGTCGCGGAGACAACTACGGAGAACGGGGACAGGCCGGTGCTGCGACCATACAACAGCGGTTCCACGACCTGGCCCATGATCGCCTCGGTGGCGGCGTAGAGTGCCGCGGTCCAAAGCATCATCGACCAATGGTGACTGACGGCGCCGGCCAGTGCAAGGGGCAGGACCGCAGCTAACGGAGCACCGATATACGGCACGAAGCGCAGCAGCAAGCCAACGGTTCCCCAAAGCAGCGGGGACGGCACGCCGATTATGAACAGGCCGATGCCGATGATAAGGCCGAAGGTCGTGTTGATCCCAAGCTGGATCAGGAAGTAGCGCGATAGCCGGCGCGCGGCATCGTTCATCGCTGTTGTGGTGCGATGGAGGTCGGACGAGCCGAACAGGCGGATCAGGCGGTCGCGGAGGTCCTCCCGTTGCAGCAGCACAAAAATGGCGACGATCAGGACGATGACGGTGGTCGAGAGTGGGTCGACGATCGGGGTGATGATCCGTTCGGCGAGTTGCATCGGCGTGGGGTCCGGTTGGTGGACTTCCACCTGCACCGGTTTGGGTTCAGCCGATGGCGTTGGTTTAGGACCTGGAGCGGTGCTTGGCGCGGCGGCCGTATCCAGGCGGCGCATCACCAGGCTCATTTTGGTGGCGGCGAAGTCTTGGACGATGTCGACCTTTTCGCGGATCGTATTGGCGTATTTCGGCACCTCCTGCGCCAACTCGGCGAGCTGGGTGCCGATCAGGCCGCCGAGCGCCACGATGACCCCGAGGGCGAGCATGACGGCGACCAGTACGGACAAGACACGACCGAAGTGGATGCGGCGCAGCAGGTTGACGATTGGCGCCAGCAGGAAGGACAGCAGCACAGCCAGGGTGATTGGGATCAGGACGGTGCGGCCCAGATAGAGGCCGGCGACGACGACGACCGCGACCGCGAGGGTCAGCAACCCGGTCAGGCCGGGCGTTTCCGCCGGCGCCACCACGGTTGGGCGCCGTTCGACCGCCGTAGCATCTTCAGGCATGCGTTCCGCCTCATACATAGCGGGTGGTTAATGCATCATTCGACAATTAGTTCGGATCACATTGTAAACAGCCGCAGGTTCAGCAGGTCGCGAGCGCGGCGGCCGGCGGACAGGTCGGTGGCATTTATGGTGGCGAGGCGGAACCCGCCGGGCGGCATAGAATGGTACGCCGGGTCGCGGTCTTGATGGAAGGAAATTTGCACGCTGGATACCCCGTCAATCCGGCGGGCAGCATCGATCTCGGATTGCGGCGGATGGTGATAGGCTGGGCCGTGCGGGGCGAACAGCACGACGCTGTAGCCGTCCGTTCGGTGGACGTCGTCGAAGACCCAGTTGCCTTCGGCGTAGAGTCGGACGAGGGCTTCGACCCAGCCTGGACCGTACAGATCTGGCCATTGGTCGGCGAAGCGCAGATGCGCCTCAATGATGCGGCTGCCGATTGTTTCGAAATTGACCATTCCGGTGTAGCCGGCGAGGTGCTTGCTGGCCCAGACGCCGCACCAGTCCTCGATCGCCGGCATGGCCTCGGCGTGGATGTGCCAATAGTCGAAAGTGCCGCCCGGGGCGGTGGCGCCGGTGGCGTGGCGCCACCAGACAGCGTTGCCGTTGACGATGGCCGCGTCAGTGCTGACATGGGCGCCGGTCAGCAACGTGGACCAGAAATGGCCGGGGTTGAGCGAAGCGCGGTAGGTTTCAATATCGGGGATCGGCAGGCTGCCGGCGCCCATGCTGCGCAGGTTCATCATCGGCTTGGAGAAAACCGGGAAGCTCGGCGGGATCACGCCATGGGGCGCTGCATCAAGGCCCTGGGACAGCGCGACGGCGAGCTTATCGTAGATCCAACGGTGGGCCGGGTAGAGCGGCCATGCTTCCCAGTCCTTGGTCGGAATGATGACATCGTCCGGGCAGTGGACCTGTTCAAAGAATTGGACGCGCCAGGGGTCGGTCTGATAGATCGGCATGTGGCCCTTCGTTCAGGTAGGTCGGATACGGCTGGTGCGGCCCCGAGGATGGGCTCCAGCCGGTTGTGCGTGGATGGCTAAGATATGACCGGCCATGGCGGTAGGAGTGAGCGGTTTAAGCTGGCACCGGGGCGTTTGGGTGCAGCAGGTGTTCGTTGCGCAGATCGGACCACAGGCTGGGCGGGATTTTAAGAGTGAACAGGGGCAGGTTCTCGTTGAACTCGGTGGCGTTGCGGGGGCCGGGGATGACGGCGGCGACGACCGGGTGGGCGAGCGGGAACTGTAGCGCGGCGGCCGGCAGCGGGACGTTGTGCGACTTGCACACGGCGGTGATCTTTTGGACGCGCGCCACGATATCGGGTGGCGCGGCTTCGTAGTTCCAGGTGTCTCGGCCGGCGAGAATGCCGGAGTTGAGCGGGCCGCCGATCACGAGGGAGGTGCCGCGGGACTGGCACAGCGGAATGAGGTCATCGAGCGGCGCCTGCTCGAGCAGGGTGTAGCGGCCGGCGAGCAGGAAGGCGTCCCAGTCGCCGAAACCTAGCGCGTCAATCAGGACCTGGGATTCGTTCACGCCGATGCCGATGGCACTGACGGCGCCGGTGCGACGTAGCTGTTCCAGCGCTTTGTAGCCGCTGTCGCGCAGTTGTTTGAAGTAGGTCTCGTTCAGTTCGGGTCCGTGCTGGTATACGCCGATGTCATGGACATAGAGTATATCGATCCGGGCTAGACCGAGGCGCTGGTAGCTGTCCTCGACCGACCGCATGATGGCGTCGTAGCCGTAGTCGTAGATCACATTGAAGGGCATCGGCGAAAGGCGGCCGTCGGTGGAGGCCGCGTTATCGGTTTTTGGCCGTAACAAGCGGCCGACCTTGGTGGAAAGGACCCATTCATCCCGGTTCTTATCGCGCAAGGCGTCGCCAACGCGGTGCTCGGCGGCCCCAACACCGTAGAATGGCGCGGTGTCGACATATCGCACGCCGGCGTCCCACGCGGCGGTGACGATCGCCTGGCCCTCGGCCTGGGTGATTTGGATCCGGCTGCCACCCATGGTGGCGGTGCCGAGGCCGAGGGTGGTGACCTGAAGTTTGGTGCGGCCGATCTGGCGTTTTTCCCACATAGGACGTCTCCTTTTTGCTGATCGGGAGGAGAGTGGGGGCCTTCGCCGGTGCGTGCAACCGGCAGGGGTGAGGGACGAGTTACCGACGCGACCTACCTGTCCGTTGCCCCGAGCACAGGGACCTCGGTACCTGCATTATCGCGCGGTCCCGCGTCACTAAGGTTAGGCCCTCCAGCAACGCCTGGCTGATCAGCATCCGGTCGAAGGGATCATTATGATGCCGAGGCAATCGCGCAACCGCTATCGCATGGCTGGGGAGGATCGGCAAAATGCCACAACCCATGCCCTCGATAGTGGCATCGAAACGATCGAGCGGAAACTTAATACGATCTAGACCTTGTTTGATGGCAATTTCCCATGGCGTAACCGCACTGACCAATACCTGATTTTGCGGCGCCACGATGGCTTCCCGCATGTGTGGTTCAAGCCGCGACGGCTCGGCGACCGCCCAAATGAAAACGTGGGTGTCGAGCAGCAGGTTCAGGGGTCGAGACCCTCGAAGGCCCGAACGACATCGGCAGGAAGTGGGTCGTCGAAATCGTCAGCGATCCATACCTGACCTGCCAGCAAACCCAACTCACGCGGCTTGACCCGCTTCGCCACGGGCACCAAACGTGCCAAAGGGCGTCCAGCTTTGGCGATAATGATCTCCTCCCCGGCCGCGGCGCGTTCGACGAGAGACGACAAATTAGTCTTCGCCTCATAGAGGTTGACGGTATCCATTTCAAAGCCCTTGACCAAGATTGGTCAAGGTATATGACGTTAGGGTATTCGAAGCAAGGGATTTATTCCACGGTCACTGACTTCGCCAGGTTCCTGGGCTGATCTACATCGGTCCCCTTCAGCACGGCGACCTGATAGGCCAGCATCTGCACCGGGATCGCGTAAAGGATGGGGGCTACAAACGGATCGACGGGCGGCAGCACAACGGTCTCGACCGCGATCCCTCTTAGCTTGGCGGCTCCGGCCGCGTCGCTGAACACGATCACCTGGCCACCGCGGGCGGCGGCTTCCTGCAAATTCGAGGCCGTTTTCTCGAACAGCGGCCCGGATGGCGCGATGGCGATGACCGGCACCGCCGGATCGATCAACGCGATCGGACCGTGCTTCATCTCGCCGGCGGCGTAGCCCTCGGCGTGGATGTAGCTGATTTCCTTCAGTTTCAGTGCACCCTCAAGCGCGATCGGGAAGCAGTTGCCGCGGCCCAGAAACAGAACGTCGCGCGCCTTGGACACTCGTAAGGCAATCGATTGGATCGCCTGCTCGTGGTCCAGCACCTCGGCCGCACGGCTGGGCACCTCCAACAAGGAAGCCGTCATTCTGGTTTCCTCGTCCGCAGTGATCGCGCCGGTGGCGCGACCGGCCGCCAATGCGAGGCAGGCCAGCACTGAGAGCTGAGCAGTAAACGCCTTGGTGCTGGCGACGCCGATTTCCGGGCCGGCGACGGTTTCCAGGACCGCGTCGCTCTCTCGAGCCATGGTGCTTTCCGGGACATTCAGGATCGAGAGGATCTGTTGGCGCTGCTCGCGCATGTAACGCAGCGCGGCCAAAGTGTCGGCGGTTTCGCCAGACTGCGACACCAGCAGCCCGAGGCCATTCTTCGACATCGGCGGCGTACGGTAGCGGAACTCGCTGGCGACATCGCCGTCGGTTGGGATGCGGGCAACCGCCTCGAACCACCAGCGGCCGACCAGCCCGGCATAGTATGCGCTGCCGCAAGCGCTCATGGTGATGCGGGAGACTTTGCGAAAATCGATCCCGAGGTCCTCCGGCAGCGCGACCGCACGGCTGCCCGGGCTGACCATCTGGTGCAAGGTGTCGCCGATCACCGCCGGGTGTTCGTGCAGCTCCTTCTCCATGAAGTGGCGGAAATTGCCCTTGCCGATCGCGGCGCCGGTCAGCCGGGTGAGCTTGATCTCGCGATCAACCTGGTTGCCGTCGGTATCGAAGAACTTGGCACCCTGGCGGTCCACCACGGTCCAGTCACCGTCGCGCAGATAGGCGATGCGGCGGGTCAGCGGCGCCAGTGCCAGGGCATCTGAACCGACGAACATCTCGTCGTCGCCGAAGCCGATGGCCAGCGGGGCGCCGTGTTGGGCGCCGACGATCAGCTCGGGATGGCCGGCGAAGATCATGGCCAGGGCGTAAGCACCCTCCAGCCGCCGCAGCGCCGCGCCGGCGGCCTCGATGGGCTGCATGCCGCGTTTCAGATTTAGATCGACAAGCTGGGCGACGGTCTCGGTATCGGTTTCGGTGCTGAACTCCTGACCTTCGGCTTCGAGTTCGGAGCGCAGCTCGGCGTGGTTTTCGATGATCCCGTTGTGCACCAGCGACACACGCGAGGTGCCGTGCGGGTGGGCGTTGCTCTCGGTCGGCGCGCCATGGGTGGCCCAGCGGGTGTGGCCGATGCCGATTGTTCCCGGCAACTCGGCGCGGTCCAGCGAGCCGGCCAGATTACCCAGCTTGCCTTCTGCCCGGCGGCGATCGATGTGGCCGTTCACCAGGGTGGCGATACCGGCGCTGTCATAGCCGCGGTATTCCAGCCGGCGCAGCGCCTCCAGGATGATGGGCGCGGCGGGACGTGCGCCGATGACGCCTACAATGCCACACATTCAGTTGTTTCCCTTGTTAGCCGCTGCCCGTACGCGATGTTCCTGTGCCGCCGCTCGGATTGATGGTGCCCGTCCGGGTTTCTGTACCTGCCGCCCGCGTGCCAGGGCCAGCGCGTTCGGCTCTACGTCTTCGGTGATCACGCTCCCGGCGGCGAGGATGGCGCCGTCGCCGATGGTGACCGGCGCCACCAGCGCGACGTCCGAGCCCACGAAGACACCAGCGCCGATTGTGGTGCGGTGCTTGTTGGTGCCGTCGTAGTTACAGGTGATCGTTCCTGCGCCGATATTGGTGGCAGCGCCGACCGAGGTGTCACCGATGTAGCTCAAGTGATTGGCCTTAACCCCGGGCGCGAGGTGGGCGGCTTTGATTTCGACGAAGTTGCCGACGTGAACATCGTGGTCGAGTTTGGCGCCGGGGCGGAGCCGGGCAAACGGGCCGATGATGCTGCCTGGACCGATGTCGGCGCCCTCGATATGGCTGAACGCGCGGATCGTAACGTTGCTGGCGACGGTGACGCCTGGACCGAAGAATACGTTCGGCTCGATGGTGACGTCGGGGGAAAGCTTTGTGTCGGCGGACAGGAAGACAGAGGAGGGATCGGTCATGGTCACACCCGCCTCCATCGCAGCTTCGCGCATCCAGCCTTGCAGCACGGTCTCGGCGCGAGCCAGTTCGCCACGGGCGTTGACCCCGGCCAGTTCGTCCTCCGGCGCCTCGACCGCTGCAACCGGCCGCCCGTCGGCTCGGGCGAGGGCCACGAGGTCGGTGAGGTAGTATTCCGCCTTCGCATTGTCGTTGCGCACCGCCTGCAACCAGCGGCGCATCTCGACGGCGGCGCCGCACAGCACGCCAGCGTTGCACAGGTTGACGGCGCGTTCAGCGGCTGAGGCATCAGCATACTCGACTATGCGTTCCACCAAGGCATCTGTGCCGGTGATGACGCGGCCGTAGCGGCCGGGGTCGGGGGTTCGGAACGCCAGCAGCGACAGACCGCGCGGCGTGTGGGTGTCGAGCAGGCGGCGCAGGGTCGAGGTGCGGATCAGCGGGTTGTCGGCATAGAGGATCGCGACGTGCCCGTCACCGAAATGCTCGATTGCCTGCAATGCCGCATGGGCGGTGCCCAGACGTTGCTCCTGCACAACACAAATGTGTGGTTCGGCTTCTTTCCGAACTGGATCCATACCGGGTCCCAGAACGACAACGATCCGATCGAACACCGGCTCACAGCTTGAGAGAAGGTGGCGCAACATGGTTCGGCCGGCGAGGCGATGGAGGGTCTTCGGCACGGACGATTTCATGCGTGTGCCGAGGCCAGCGGCGAGGATGACAGCGGTTGCTTGCATACGCGGCCCTTGCTTCGCTGGCCATGCTAGGGCTGAGGGGACAGCGCGAGCATGGCCAATGTGATGTATGATCCCCATGCTTCACCTGCCGGGACGTAACGTTCCGGTGCGGTCATGGTCTAGTTATTGATCGCAGGCTCCACGCGCCTTGACGTCTCGGCCAGCGTTATCATGCTTTGGATGGTCAGGCGTAGCGGTTACCGTGGAGGACTGTCAAAGGCCACCGTTATGATATTGGTTCAATTCACGTTTCGGAGTGCAACATAGTGGCACGCACACTGCTGCTTGATCTGGACGGCACGCTGGTGGACACGGTGCCGGATCTGGCTGCGGCATTGAACCGGCTGTTGCGTTCACGAGGCCTGTCGGATCTGTCCAGCGGGCAGGTGACTGCGATGATTGGTGACGGGATCCCTGTGCTGGTGGCGCGGGCGTTCGCCGTCCACAATCGACAGCCCGACGCGACGGCGGTTGCGGAAATGTATGCCGACTACACCGCTCATGTGGCGGTCGAGAGCAAGCTGTACCCTCGCGTGCTGCCAGTGCTGGGTGGTTTGGCGGATCAAGGCTGGCGCCTCGCGGTCTGCACCAACAAACCGGAACAGGCCGCTCGATGCCTGCTCCGGGCTATGGGACTGCTGACGCTGTGCTGTGCGCTCGGCGGCGGAGACAGCTTTCCGGCGCGTAAACCTGATCCGGCGCATCTGCTTGCCACGCTGGCGCTGGCTGGGGGTCAGGCCGATGCGGCTGTAATGCTGGGCGATCATCGTAACGACGTGCGGGCGGCTCGGGACGCGGGGATTCCGAGCATCTTTGCAGCGTGGGGGTACGGGGTGATCGGGGGGGCCGGCGGAAGCGCGTGGGTCGCTCGGGATATCGCTGAGGCGGCGGCGATTGCGAATCGGCTGCTGCCGGACACTGGTTCCCGAATCGGCGGGTAGGTCATTCACAGCCAAGTGGACTTTGGAGGCAGACTGTCATCTTTGCGTGAAACCGAAGCGCCGACTGAAAATTTCGTTTCAAATGCAGCCGGCGCGGGGTGCAGCGGCCGGAGCACAGGAGGGGCAGGGCGTGCCTGGGATTAATCGGCCACCGGGCGAGAAGCCTGACACCTCGGCGTTCATAAGCGCCGGCGGCGAGATGGCCGCGCTCATTGCGGCGGCTGACTGGACCCAGACGGTGCTCGGGCCGCGCGATGCATGGTCACAAAGTCTCAAGACAGTTCTGCGGATCCTGGTGACCTCGCGTTATGCGATGTGGATGGGGTGGGGCAGGGATCTGACGTTCTTCTACAACGATGCCTACGCACCGACGCTGGGCGTTAAGCATTCCAAGGCGCTCGGGCAGCCGGCCAGCCAGGTGTGGGCGGAAATCTGGAAGGATATCGGACCGCGGGCAGCGTCGGTGATGCAATCCGGCGTGGCGACCTGGGATGAGGGGTTGCTGCTGTTCCTTGAGCGCAGCGGTTACTCGGAGGAAACGTATCATACATTTTCGTATAGCCCGCTGCCGGACGACGATGGGAGCGTCGCCGGCATGCTGTGCGTGGTGACCGAGGAGACGCAGCGGGTGATTGGGGAGCGCCGGCTCGATTCGCTGCGCGACCTGGGCAGCGCGCTCGGGGCGGTGCGGTCCGAGCCGGAGGTTATGGGAGCGATCGCACGGTCATTGGCGCGCAACGACAAGGACCTGCCGTTCATCCTGATCTATCTGGAGGATGCCGATACAGGAGAGCTGAGGCTCGTGGCTGAGACCGGCGGGATGGCGGGCGCGGTTGCGCCGGAGAAGGTGGCGCGGCCAGAGGACCTGCCGTTTGCCGCTGCCGCGGTCCTGTCAGGATCCGAGAAATGCGTGATCCACGACGTAAGTGACCTCCCGGGGCTGGCTCAGGGGGCATGGGACCAGCCGCCGCGGCAGGCGGTGATCGTGCCGATTGCGCAGCAACAAGGGCAGGCAAGGCCTGCGGGAATTTTCATCACCGGGGTCAATCCATACCGCAGGTATGATGAAGCGTACGCCGGGTTCATCGAACTGGTCGCGGCGCAAATCGCGTCTGGTCTGGGGGCAGCGCGGGCGTATGAGGCGGAGCGCCGCCGGGCGGAAGCGTTGGCGGAAATCGACCAGGCTAAGACAGCGTTCTTCTCCAATGTCAGCCATGAGTTCCGCACCCCGCTGACGCTGATGCTGGGTCCGCTGGAGGAGGAGATCGCGGCTCTAGCGACAGCGGCTCCGGACACCGTTGAACGGCTGTCCATGGTTCACCGCAACGGATTGCGGCTGCTGCGGCTGGTGAACACCCTGCTGGATTTCTCCCGCATTGAGGCTGGCCGGGTGCGGGCCCGCTACCAGCCAACCGAATTGGGCGCCTTTACCGAGGAACTCGCGAGCAATTTCCGGTCTGCCTGCGACCGTGCTGGCCTGCGGCTGGAAACCAACTGCCTGCCACTGGAGCAGCCGGTTTACGTCGATGCCGAGATGTGGGAGCGCATTGTGCTCAACCTCGTCTCGAACGCCTTCAAATATACCCTAGCTGGCGGGATCACGGTGGGGCTGCAGGCGGCTGCGGACGGTCAGACGGCGGTATTGACCGTGCGCGATACCGGAATCGGCATTCCCGAGGCGGAACTACCGCATATCTTTGATCGCTTCCACCGTATCGAGGGCCAGCGCGGCCGGACCCTTGAAGGCACCGGGATCGGTCTGGCGCTGGTAAGTGAGCTGGTTCGGCTGCACGGCGGCACGATCGCGGTGGATAGCCGGGTCGACAGCGGCACGACGGTTGCGGTGCGGATACCCTTCGGCGTGGCGCATTTGCCTGCGGATCGAGTGACAGAAGCCGCGGGGCGAAGCCCGCCGGAGGGGATCGCCGCGGCAACGTTCGTCGAAGAGGCGCTGCGTTGGCTGTTCGAGGGTGGCGGGACGCAGCCTGCGGATGTGTTGGAAACATCCAACATGCTGATGTCGTTGGGGGCGGAGAGTGTCGCAGACGGGCCTGGACGGCGGCGAATTCTGCTTGCCGACGACAATGCCGACATGCGCGATTATGTCGTTCGGCTGCTGCGCCCTGGATATGAGGTCGAAGCGGTGGGCGATGGGCAAGCGGCGCTGCGCGCCGCGATGGCAAATCCGCCGGACTTGATCCTGTCCGACGTAATGATGCCGCGAATGGACGGGTTTGGCCTGCTGGCCGGCATTCGGGCGGACCGCAAGTTGCGGGACCTGCCAGTGGTTCTGCTGTCCGCCCGAGCGGGTGAGGAAGCGCGGGTCGAAGGGCTGGACGGCGGTGCCGACGACTACCTGGTCAAGCCATTCTCGGCGCGTGAACTGCTGGCTCGGGTCCGTTCAAACCTCGAACTCGCACGGCTGCGGCAGGAGGCCAGGGATGCGCTGCAACTGGCTAACGAGAAGCTGGAACAACGGGTGGCGGAGGAGATTGCGCATCGGACACAGGCCGAGGAATCGCTGCGTCAATCGCAGAAGATGGAGGCCATCGGGCACCTGACCGGCGGCGTCGCGCATGACTTCAATAATTTGCTGACGGTGATCGGTGGCGGGGTCGAAACACTGCAACGCATGTTGGCGACCGTGCCGCTCGGGAGCGACGAAGTCCGAGTCAGGCGGGCGCTTGGGATGATCGCGCAAGGTGCAACTCGGGCCGCCACCCTGACCCATCGGCTGCTGGCGTTCGCGCGGCGGCAAACTCTGGACCCCCGGCCGTTGGACGCCAACAAGCTGGTGGCCGGGATGTCGGAATTGCTGCGGCGTACGCTGGGCGAGTCGGTGGCGCTGGAAACCGTGCTCGCCGGGGGACTTTGGCGGACCGCGCTCGATGCCAACCAATTGGAGAACGCGCTGCTGAATCTGGCCGTGAATGCGCGCGACGCGATGCCGAACGGCGGCAAATTGACGATCGAGACGGCGAACACGTACTTGGACGAGGCCTATGCGGCGGCACACGACGATGTTGCCGTCGGCCAGTATGTGATGATCGCGGTGAGCGATACCGGCTTAGGAATGGATGAGCGTATCCTGGAGCGTGTGTTCGAGCCGTTCTTTACGACCAAGGACATCGGTCAGGGCACCGGTCTTGGGTTGAGTCAAGTCTACGGTTTCATCAAACAGTCGAACGGACACGTGAAGCTGTACAGTGAAGAAGGGCAGGGGACTGTCGTTAAATTGTACCTGCCGCGGCTGTTGTCCGGCCGGCCGGAGGGCAAGGTGAAAACAGAGGAAACCCGGGTCCCCAACGGACAGGGTGAAACCGTGCTGGTCGTGGAGGATGAGCCGGCGGTGCGCGAGCACTCGGTTGCCTCGTTGCGAGAGCTTGGATATCGCGTGCTGGCGGCCAGCGACGGGCATGCGGCGATGCGGGTGCTGGCGCGGGAGGCAGAGATCGCGGTGCTGTTCACCGATGTCGGGCTGCCCGGGGGTATGACGGGGCGGCAGTTGGCCGAGGCCGCGCGGGTGCTGCGTCCGGAGCTGAAGGTGGTTTACACGACCGGCTATGCTCGGAATGCCATCGTGCATGGCGGGGTGCTGGACCCGGGAACCGAACTGCTGCCCAAGCCGTTCAGTTATGCCGCGTTGGCGGCGAAGATCAGGACGGTGCTGGATAGTTAGCCGTCGCTAAAAATAGTGCCCGGTGCTTGCGGTATGTGCCTTTCGGGGTTTTCGGGCCAAGGCTGTGACTCGACGCAGGTGAGAATTCCGATGATGATCGATGACGCGGTCAACGATGCGGGTAAAGCGTTCGACACTTAGGAGTGCCGGAAGCTGTGCCGTGACGTCCCGTACCGCCTGAGACAGTGAACCGGTCGACCTGCGGGCCTTGCGCGACGCGGGCCGTCCCCTGCCGCAAGGAGGCCGCATGGCCCAGAGCATTGAGGAGCGCCTCGCCCGACTGGAGGCGATCGAGGATATCAAAGCGCTGAAGGCCCGCTATTGCGCCTTATGCGACGCCGACTATGAGCCGGACGGGCTCGCCGCGCTGTTCTTGCCCGACGCAGTCTGGGAAAGCGAATTGTTTGGGCGCTATGAGGGGCGCGAGGCGATCCGTGATTTTTTCCGCGGTGTCAGTGGCAGTATCCGCTTCGCAGCGCATCTCGTGCTGAACCCGATCATCGAGGTGCAGAGCGCCGATGCCGCGACCGGTAAGTGGCGGCTGCTCATGCCCTGCACGGTGACGGGTGATAACGGCGAGGCGGAGGCGCGCTGGCTGCTGAGCGCCTATGAGGAAGTCTATACACGTTATCAAGGGGCATGGCTGTTTCGCTCGCTTCATGTCACCACGAACTTCTACGCCCCGCATTTGAAGGGCTGGGCATAGAAGGTCACCCTCTGCTGGCCGCCTGCCGAGATTCTCAAATCGCTTCGGCAAGATCCGAGAGCGCACGTGTGACAATCATTGCCATTGTTCGAATGGCCTGGGGAGAGTTTGATGACATCATCCAATCGCCGCGACGTGTTGACCGGGCTGACGCTCGGTACGGGCACTTTGCTTGGTGCCCGCGTCGCAGCCGCGGCTGAATTGATGCCAAGTCGTAAGCCCGGCGTCGGCGGAAGTAATCCCGGGCCCCGTAACCTGGCCCGCGAGCAAGCCAATCCGGATATGCTGAACCCGCCTTCGACCGATCATGGCACGCTGCCCAATCTCCGCTTCTCCTTTGCCGACGCGCATGTTCGGCAAGAGAGCGGCGGCTGGACCCGCCAGATCACCGAACGTGAGCTGGGCGTGTCGAAAAGCATCGCCGGCGTGAACATGCGCCTGAATGCCGGCGGCATCAGGGAGCTGCATTGGCATAAAGAGGCAGAATGGGCCTATGTGCTTTACGGCAACGCGCGGATTACCGCGATCGATGCTCAGGGACGTAACTTCGTGGACGACGTCGGTGTCGGCGATCTTTGGTATTTCCCATCCGGAATCCCGCATTCGATCCAGGGCCTCGACCCTGATGGCTGCGAATTCCTACTGGTGTTCGACAGCGGCGGGTTCGACGAGGACAGCACATTCCTCCTGAGCGATTGGTTCAAGCACGTCCCCAAAGAGGTGCTGGCGAAGAATTTCGGTGCGTCGGCGGACGTATTTAGCGGGATTCCTGAGCCGAGCGAGCTATACATCTTTAAGGCGCCGGTGCCGGGTCCGCTCGGTCCTGATCGGTTGATGGGTGCACAGCCTGTCCCGGAGAGCTTCAGCCACAAAATGCTGGCACAGGCGCCCATCAAGGGAAAAAGCGGAACGGTCAGCATTACCGATTCAAGCAATTTTCCGGCGTCGAAGACCATTGCGGCGGCGCTGGTTGAACTCGAGCCCGGTGGGTTGCGCGAACTACATTGGCACCCCAACACCGATGAGTGGCAGTACTACATCGAAGGCCAGGGGCGGATGGGTGTCTTCGCCTCTTCCGGCCAGGCTCGAACATTCGACTTTGCGGCGGGCGACGTTGGTTACGTGCCGTTCGCCATGGGACATTATGTGGAAAATACCGGCACGACGCCGCTGCGTTTTCTGGAGATGTTCAAGAGTAGCTACTACGCCGATATCTCACTCAACCAGTGGCTGGCGTTGACGCCACCTAGCCTGATCCAGGCACACCTGAATATCGATCCGCAGACGATGCAAGTGTTTCGCGACAAGAAGTCGCCCGTAGTCCCGATTTGAGCTAGGCGGGGGAGGGCTCGCTGTGGGTGTCGGGCTTGGCTTGGGGCGGGCGTCGCTTCGGTCATCGTGGTCCATTGATTACTCCTAAGTCGCCGTTCCGGTGTTCAGGCCTAGGCGTTATGACCAAGCAAATTGGGGGGTCCGCTGACAGAGCGGCCTGACCGGTGGCCGGCGCTGCTCGTTGCATCGTTCCTTTGAATACGACTTGCAATTCCGCCCTCAGTTGATCAAACTGATTGAAGTACCAGCAAAAGTGCAACCGTTGGGTAAAGGACACTGTTCAGAAGACCATCCTGACGGGAGGCAATCAAAGAAATGCGCCAGGCGAAATTTCCTCGAATCGCGCGCGCGGCGATATTCACCGTCGCGATGTCTGGAACGATCGAAAAAGCTCAAGCTGCCGGCTTCGAGCTCAGGGAAGGCAGTGCCGACTGGATGGCCAATGCCTTCGCCGGCGATACCGCCAAGGCCTACGACGCCTCTACCGCGTGGTCGAACCCGGCCGGCATGGTTCGGCTGAACTCGAGTGAGATCGATGGGTCGATGAACGGCATTTTTCCGACCATCAATTTCTCCGGGGCCAACTTTGTAGGTCCGGGGACGACTACACCGGGGACAACTGGCGGCAATCTGATCCAGTCGGCCGCCACCGGCGGACTGTACGCGGTGTGGAGCATTCATCCCGACTTCAAGATCGGTTTTGCCGCCGATGTCCCATTTGGCCAGCGGGTCAGCAATCCGGGGGATTTCGTCGGCCGCTACCAGAGCCTGGTTTCGTCGATTTCTGATGAGCAGTTCACCATCTCAGGCGCCTACCGAATCAACGAGCAGTGGTCGGTCGGCGGCGGTCCAGTCATCGATTTCTTCAGTGCGCGCCTGACGCAGGCGCTCAATATCGGCCCCGCGTCGGCAATAACAGGCGATCCGGTCGCCGACCTGCACGGCGACGACGTCGCGGTGGGATTTAACCTGGGCGTGCTCTATCAGATCACACAGGACGTGCGGATTGGGCTCGATTATCGCAGCCGCATTGGGCACAGCATCTCCGGCACCCAATCGGTTTTTGTTCCGCCGGCACTGGGCCTGTTGTCCCCCACGACGGCGGCGGCGCTCAGCGCGCAGAACTCGCCTGCGAGCACCAAAATCACGCTACCTGACAGCGTGACGGCGGGCTTATACTGGCAAGCGACCTCGCAGCTGGCGTTGCTGAGCGATATCAGCTGGACCGACTGGTCGTTGCTGAAGGCAATTAACGTGATCCCCGCAAGCCCCTTCGCCGCGCCCTCCTCTGTCATGGAGAACTTTCGCGACACAGTGGCGATTTCCGTCGGTGCCAACTATCGGTTGACCGAGGCGCTGATGCTACAAGGGGGCATCGGCTTCGATCAAAGCCCGGTCACCGAGTCCAATCGGACATCTCGCGTCCCGGACAGCAACCGCTATCTGATCGGCATCGGCACGCAATACGATATACTGCCCAACCTCACGGTACAGGCCGCTTATGCGCACGTCTTCTTCGGTGGCGCGGAACTCACCTCGCAGGCATCGCCAACATCCGGGGTGCTGATCGGCAAATACAGCAGCAGCGCCGACACGGTCAGTCTAGGCGCGAAATACCGTTTCTGAAGCGCGCGAGCCCAGCTGGATCGCCTGCGGCGGTTCCGTTTTGTTTAGCATTACACTTCGGCGCGTGAACAAAGAGAGGGATGGGATTGGCGGTGTTACCTCACGGGTGATTTCGTCAAAACCCGATCTTGACAACGCACTGGTCCGCCGGTCCAGAAATTGTCTCGATCGCCAAAAGATCCTGTTCGAGCGACATGATCTTCCATGCCAGGGGAAATCGGGAACGCCGGTGTGACCGACGGGTTGCACCGTCACGCCACCGTCGGATCTACCGGGCGGCCATGCCGCGGCGATAGTTGAGCGACCCTAGCGGCGCTTGCCGGAACGGGGATCGCTAGTTGGGGACGCTGCTGCCTGAAACGCGTTCAGGACTTCGGAACCGAAGCAGGCGAAGATGATTTTCTCCAATGTCCGGTCGCCGGCGAGGAATCCGGTTACCGCGTCAACCGCGATCCTTGCGGCGTCCGGGATCGGATAGCCGTAAATGCCGCAGCTAATCGCCGGGAAGGCGATCGTCTTCAGCTCATGCGCGACGGCCAGTTCGAGGCTGTTCCTGTAACAGTTGGCGAGCTGCTCCGGTTCGCCGTGATTGCCGTCGCGATAGCGCGGTCCGACCGCGTGGATCACGTAGCGGGCGGGAAGGCGATATCCCTTAGTGATCCGAGCCTCGCCGGTTGGGCAACCGCCGAGGGCGCGACACTCGTTGAGCAGGTCCGGCCCGGCGGCGCGGTGGATGGCACCATCTACGCCACCGCCGCCGAGCAGCGACTGGTTGGCGGCGTTGACGATGGCATCGACCTTCAAGGTGGTGATGTCGGCTTGCTGAACGACGATCCGTTGCATGGGGCCCTCGGCGCTATGCCGGCGGCTGCATGCCCTCGGCGACCATGGTCCGTAACTTCGGATGCAGATGCGGGTTGCCCGAGACGATGTTGCCGGTTTCGAGCGGGCTGCCGTCGTCGACATCCGTGGCGTAGCCACCGGCTTCGCGGACCAGCAGCTCGCCCGCCGCGATGTCCCAGGGTTTGATCCCCAGCTCCCAATACCCGTCGAAGCGGCCGTGGGCGACCCAGGCGAGGTCCAGCGCGGCGGCGCCGAAGCGGCGGATGCCGGCGACCTGGGGCATCAGTGTGGCCGCGGTGCGGCTGAAGGCGCGTTGGCGAGGGGCGGAGACGGCGCCGAACGGGATGCCGGTGGCGAATACCGCCTCGTTCATCTCGCGCCGAGCGGAGACGCGCAGGCGGCGTTCGTTCATGAAGGCGCCGGTGCCTTTCTCGGCCCAGAACATCTCGTCTGCCGCCGGGGCGTAGATTACGCCGGCGTGGATTTCCGACGTGCCATCCGGCAGGCGGCGCTCCAGCCCGATGCTGATCGCCCAGTGCGGGATGCCGTGGAGGAAGTTGGTGGTGCCGTCCAGCGGGTCGACGATCCAGCGCCAGGTCCAGTTTTCCGAGCCGGAGGCGCCGGATTCCTCCATCAGGAAGGAGTAGCCGGGGCGCGCCTTGGTCAGTTCCTCCTTCAGCGTCTGTTCGGCGCGCAGATCGGCCTGGGAGACGAAATCGGACGGGCCTTTGACGCTGACCTGCAACTGCTCGACTTCGGCAAAGTCGCGCAGCAGACGTTTCGATGCTTTCTGCGCGGCGTTGGCCATGACGGTTAGATGCGGGGAAAGGCGGAAGGCCATCAGCCCTTCGCGCGCTCCACGTAGCTGGCGTCCTCGGTGCGGACGACGATGCGCTCGCCGGCCTCGATGAACGGGGGGACGTTGGTCTTCACGCCGTTCGAGAGTCTGGCGGGCTTGTAGGAAGAGGAGGCGGTCTGGCCTTTGACCACCGGGTCGGCCTCGACCACTTCCAGTACGACGGAGGACGGCAGGTGGATCGCCACCGGCTCGCCCTCGACCAGATCGACCACGAGCTTCATCTGGTCCTGCAGGAACGGGGCGGCGTCGCCCATCAGGTCGGCGGGGACGTGGGCTTCCTCGTAGGTGTCGGGGTCCATCAGCACGAGGTTGGTGCCGTCGGTGTAGGAGTAGGTGTATTCCTTTTCCTCGGTGGTGAGGCGCTCGACCGTGTCGGCGGTGCGCCAGCGCTCGTTGGTCTTGTTGCCGGACTTCAGATCGCGCATTTCGACCTGGATGAAGGCGCCGCCTTTGCCGGGGGTGATGATCTGTTGTTTGAGCACGGTCCAGCGACGGCCTTCATGCTCGATCACCTGGCCGGCGCGAATCAGGTTCGCCTGCTGCTTCATGGGGTGGTCCGTTCGGTAGAGTTGGGAAGGGTGCGGGCTTCTAGCCCTTGGTGGGGATTGGAGCAAGTTTGCGGCGACTTGCAAGGTCAACAGGGGATGACCGACACGTGCCCTGCGTGGGCGTAGGAGATGATCTTGCGATCGCGCGTGACGATCGGCAAACGGAGATGCCGAGCGGTCGCGACAATCAGGCGGTCCATCGGATCGGCGTGAAAATCGCCGGGCAAGCAGGATGCATCGATAGCGATAGCGGAGCTCAGCACGGTCTCTTTGAAGCCCGGACCCGCCAGAAATCGTGCGAACCAGGTCTTCGCGTCGGGCAGGCATTGCACCATAGGCTGACGGCCGAGCCTGGGTCGGCTCAGCAGGCCGATCTCCCAAGCCGAGATGGTGGAGACGAATATGCCATCGGCCAGCCCTGCTGACACGATGGCGGACGTGACCGGTGGTGGAAGTTGTTCGCCGTTGGCGAGCCAAATGACGGCACACGTATCGAGTAACACCGCCGGCGGCTCGTTCATCCGTGCAGTTCACCGTTCTCCGCAGTTAAAGGCTCGTCGACGACAGGGGCGGTGAGGTCGACGTCATCAGCGATGATAACCGATCCGCGCATGAAGCCATGGATGTTGCGCACCTCATCCGCTTGCTGCGGGGGTGGTTCGACTATGGCGACTGGCTTCCCGCGTTTGGTGATTATGACACGATCCAATTCACGGCGAGCGAGACGATCGAGGAGGCTCAGGCACTTGGCCTTAAACTCCGAGGCGCTGATCGTTTGGCTTACGCCCATTGGTCACCTAAGCTGAGTGGTCATTAGACATGACCATGTAGATCATTCTCCTGCGGGTTCAAGCAGGAGCGCGCCGAGGCCGCAACGCCGTGTCCCAGCCCTGGGCGATTGGGTGGGCCGGTTTTTCTGGCTGTGTCGAGCCGGGGTGACGGTTTTGCAGGTTGGACCCGAGGCGCCGCTCGCTCCCAATTCTCTCGCCTGCCCGAAGGTGCGTCTCGCAGAGCGGAATGTCCGCGTGATATTGGCTCTGAGCCGGGATGGCAACGACAAGGACGTATGGAATGAGCATCTACAGCGGACCCGTGTTTGACATGGCACGCCAGCAGTTTCAGGTGATCGCCGACCATATCGGCATGCCGGAGGACGAGCGCGACAGGCTGCTGTACCCGAAGCGCGCGATCACCGTCTCCTGCCCGATCCACCTGGACGACGGATCCACCAAAGTCTTCCAGGGCTATCGCGTCCAGCATCACCTGACGCTCGGGCCGACCAAGGGCGGCACGCGGTTCACGCTCTCGGTCGATATCGGCGAGGTGGCGGCGCTGGCGATCTGGATGAGCTGGAAATGTGCTCTGGCGGGGTTGCCCTATGGCGGGGCTAAAGGCGGGGTCACGGTCGACCCGGCAGCCCTGTCGCCGCGGGAGCTGGAGGTTTTGTCACGTCGTTACATGCAGGAGATGATTCCATTCGTCGGGCCGCACACCGATGTCATGGCGCCGGATATGGGCACCAACGAGCAGGTGATGGCGTGGTTCATGGACACCTACTCGATGCACCAAGGCGCCACGGTCACCGAAATCGTCACCGGAAAGCCGGTGGCCACGGGTGGGACCGTGGGCCGGCGGGAGGCCACCGGGCGCGGCATCGTGCACCTGGCCATGCGTGCGGCCGAAACGATCGGCCTGTCTCCCAAGACGGCCGTGGTGCAGGGTTTTGGCAATGTCGGTTCGGTCAGCGCGATGGAACTGGTGGCGCGTGGCATCAAGGTGATTGGACTTGCCGATCACACGGTGTGCTACCACGATCCCAAGGGGCTGCCGGTCGAGGCGATGAACGCTCACGTTGCGAAGCATCGTGTGCTGGCTGGCTTCTCCCGCGAAGCACTGGCCGATCCACAGACACTGTTGACGCAGCCGTGCGATATTCTAGTGCCGGCGGCGCTGGAGCGGGTAATCGACGCCTCCGTCGCCAGCAAGCTGCGGTGCCGCGTGCTGGCCGAAGGCGCCAACGGGCCGACAACGCCCGACGCCGATCTGGTGCTGGCGCAGCGAGAGAAGGAAATTTTCGTGGTTCCCGATATCCTATGCAATTCCGGCGGCGTGGTCGTCAGCTATTTCGAGTGGGTGCAGGATTTGCAGCAGTTCTTCTGGGAGGAGAACGAGGTCCATCATCGGCTGACGCAGGTGCTGGATCGGGCGTTCCATCAGGTCGTTGCGCGGGCGAAGCTCGACGGGGTCGGACAGCGGACAGCGGCGATGGCGATCGGGGTAGAGAAGGTTTACGCCGCGAAAAAAACTCGCGGCCTGTTCCCTTGATTTGCGCATGTTCCTTTGGTGGGGCAACGCGTGATCTTTATTGTGTCGAGTTGCGCGCTGGCTGGCGTTGCTCATCGGCGTCGTTCTCGACTGCAATGGGGTCACGAGGCGGCAAGAGGCGAGATGCTATGCCCGATTGTTTGATGTGTGGTGCGGTGGTGATCCACGTTCCGTCAGGGTGGGTCGGGTTTGCTGAACAGAGAGGGATGCTTCGACTACCCTAATTCAGCAAGCAAAGCCTTTGCGTCCAGCAGATCCTTGGTGTCGAAGCCTTCGGTGAACCAGCCATAAACCGGGGCGAGCAAATCATACGCGTCCCGGCGTTTGCTTGGCTCTGCCACAGTCGCGCCGGGCTGGTCGACGTGCGCAGCTCCCAGGATTTCGCCTGCCGGCGACAGGCCTAGTTGAGGGAGGCTGGAAAGTTCAATTCGCCTCCTTTAAGGTTGCCCTCAAACGAGAGCATCGAATCCTTAAGCCAAAGACCTCGGTATATGCGAGGCGGATGCCAATCTGACACAGTGGAGGGAAGAAAGATGCCATCACGCAGACGCTTCATAAGCACGACAGCTGTGGCTGCCGGCGGATTAGCGGGCATCAGACCGCTCAGGACACTGGCGGCGGAGCACGATTCGGCTGGCGAGAAAAACGCGCCCGGGATCACCGATACCGAGATCAAGATCGGGCAAACAAAGCCGTACAGCGGACCGATTTCAGCCTATGGCGCAATTGGCCGGGCGCAGCTTGCCTATTTCAAGCGGCTGAATGACCATGGCGGCATTAATGGCCGCAAGATCAATTTGATCAGCCTGGATGATGGCTACAGTCCACCGAAAACCGTTGAGCAGATCAGGCGTTTGGTTGAAGTGGATCAAGTTGCGTTCATCTTTCAAAGCTTGGGTGATTCGACGAATGCCGCGGTTGAACGCTATTTGAATCAGCATCGGGTGCCGCAGCTTTTCCTGGCCGATGGCTCCAGCGTGTGGGACGACTCGCAGCATTTCCCTTGGACGATGTCATGGCAGCCGTCTTACCGCACGGCGGCGCACATTGATGCGAGATACATCCTGGAGCACCGACCGGACGCGAAAATCGCAATAATGGTGCAGGACTCGCTCGGCGGCAACGATTACTTGACCGGGCTTGAAGAAGGGTTGGGCAACAAAGCGAAGACAATGATCGTCAAGGTAATGAACTATCAGGTCACCGACGCAACCATCGACTCACAGATCGCTGTCCTGCAGGCATCGGGCGCCGACACGTTCCTCGACCTCGCGGTGCCCAAATTCGCTGCGCAGGCAATCCGGCGGATCTGGGACATCGGCTGGAGGCCGCTGCATATGTTGGCCTATGTGTCCTCCTCAGTCAGCGTGACGCTCAAACCGGCCGGTCTCGAAAAATGCGTTGGGATCATGTCCACGGGATTCCTCAAATTTCCTATGGATCCGCAGTGGCAGGATGATCCGGCCATGAAGGAATTTATGGACTGGCGTAAGGAATACTACACGGAGGGCGAGAAGGACGACGCGGACATCGTGTATGCCTATCTTATCGCGCAGACGCTGGAGCAGGTTCTCAAACAATGCGGCAACGACCTGTCGCGGGAGAACATCATGCGGCAGGCGGCCAATCTTCACGATCTGGAGTTGCCGCTGCTGTTGCCGGGCATCCGGGTCAATACGAGTCCGACTGATTATCGGCCGGTGAAGCAGATGCGCCCTATGCGGTTCAATGGCCGCAACTGGGAGATGGCGGGGGATTTGATTGCGGGATAGCGGCGGCGGCTGGCACCGTGGCAGCGTTTGCCACGTTGCAGCTGGGTGCGGCTAGTTCGGTAAGCAGAGCCTTTGCCTCCAGAAAGTCCTTGGTATCGAAGCCTTCGGTGAACCAAGCGTAAACCGGGGCGAGCAAATCATACGCTTCCTGGCATTTGCCTTGACTCTGCCATAGTCGTGCGAGGCTGGTTGACGTGCGCAGCTCCCACATTTTCGCCTGCTGGCGGCGCGCCCAATCGAGCGAGGCGAGATAGTCGCGTTCGGCACTTTCAAAGTCGCCTTTGAGCAAAAGCATCCAGCCCTTGAGGCGCAAGATCTCGGCGTAGAAAAGGCGTTCTCCATAGCCGGGGCGTTCGATCTGGACGATTTGCTCGTCGATCAGTCGCAGAGCATTGTCGACGTCGCCGGTCAGGGCCACGGCTTCGGCCAGAAGTGCCCTCATGGTCGGGATACGTAGCTTGCCACCGCTCGTTTCCCAAAACGCAGTGCCCGCCTTGAGCGGGGCAATGCCCTCGGCACCTTGCCTTCGCGGATAAGTGCCAAGCCATACAACATGGGTGCCCGCTGCGCCCACAGGACAGGCAAGTTATTGTCCCGACCCAGTCGCTCACATTCGTCTGCGCGCTTCCGCAGGTCCTTGTGGTCACATCGGTGGTCGAACTCATGCGCCCCCAATGTGAGTGCGTATCCGAGGTCGACGGGATGGCCGCGCCGGCGGGCGTGTGCGTCTTTTTCATCATTCAGATGCAATGCCCGGTCCGGATAACCCAGCATCCAGCTGCCAATCGAGCCGTAAATGCCGGCCAGAGTTTTGGGATCGCGATTGAGGATGTCTGCCAGATGGCGGTGTGTCTCAGCGTCGTAGAGAACCATTACCTTGTCGGCGTGCTCCTGGGCCTTGGTAAACTCGCCCGCCCAACAATAGCAGTCACAAGCGTTCATCTGTCCCGTGATCAACAGGTCAGCGTTGCCGGTCGCCTCTGCGAGACACAGCATCTCCTGCGCCCACGGCAAAGCCTCCGCGACGCGCCCTTGCGTGAGGATGTTGTTCGTCAGTCCCGAGGAGATGGGTGCCAGCGCGTCGTGACGCCCGAGCGACTTCGCCAAGGCAAGGGCCGGATGCAGGCTGGCGTGGAGACCAGTTCGAGCCCCTGGTCGAGATGGGAAATGGCCTCAGCTAGCGCCATTCGCCTCAACGTCAGCTCGCCAGCGGCCTGCCAAAGCGGAATGGCGGCTTCGGCAAAACCTGCTTCCGTGAGGTGATGCGCGAGCACCTCGGGTTTGGTGGTCCTGATGTCTGGAAACTGTGCCTCGATCACGCGCGCAATCTTGCCGTGCAGTTCATGTCGGCGGCTCTTGAGCAACGAATCATATGCCACGTCCTGCACCAGCGCGTGCTTGAACGTGTAGATCGCGCCGGGCGGCGTACCGCGACGGAAGGCCAGTCCCGATGCGCACAGTTGAACGAGTGAAGCGTCGAGTTGGGCCTGGGGAATCGGCGCGACGACGGCGATCAACTCGTAGCTGAATTCGCGGCCGATCGCCGCCCCAATCTGGGCGACCTCCTTCACCGGAATAAAACGATCCAGCCGCGCCATCAACAGAGTCCCGCAGCGTGGCCGGAATCGTGACGGCGCGAGCGCAGCCACCATACTCGTAGTGATCGCTGGCCTCCGTTAGCTCACCCGATTCGAGAATGGATCTGGTCAGCTCCTCGACAAACAGCGGCACGCCGTCGGTTCGGATTAGGATCTGCTCCCGCAGCGCCGCGGGCAGCGCCTTGCCGCCGGCGAGGGCGGAGATCATCGCAGCACTCTGCGTCCGGGTCAGCTTGGACAGGTTCAATGCCCCGACATGTCCCTCCCCCGACCAGCGCGACCGAAACTCCGGCCGGTGGGTGAGCACCACCAGCAGGGGCACGCTTCTGACACGGTCGATCAGCAGATCCAGCACCTCCAGCGTGGTGGGATCGGCCCAGTGCGCATCCTCGAACAGCATTACGCTCGGTTGCTGCCGGGCTGCGGCTTCAACAAGATCGACCAGGATCCGCTGCGTCTCGTCTTTGCGCTTCTGCGGCGTCATCGACAGGGTCCCGAAGCGTCCCTCGCACGGGATGGACAGGATGGAAGCGACGAATCGGACGTCGGCCAGCGGGCGGCCATACTGCGTAACGGCCAATGCCTCCAGCTTATCGAGTTTCGCGTCCGTTGTTTCGTCGCGGACGAACCTCAACGTCCGTTCGAGGTTGTCGATGATGGGCCAGAAGGCGCTGTTCACGTAGTAGGGCGAGCACTGGAAGCGCGGCGGCTGCACACCTTGCGCATCAAGCCGGTCGCGTAGTGCGCTCAGGATGCGGCTCTTGCCGATACCGGGTTCGCCCGAAAGCAGCACCACCTGGCCTTCGCTGTCCCTCGCCTGCGACCACCGGCGAAGCAACAGGTCCAGCTCTTCCTCACGACCCACCAGCGGCGTCAGGGCGCTACCGCCACGATTAGCATCGAAGCGGCTCTCCGCCGCCGAGGAACCCTCCACCCGCCAGGCGTGAACCGGTTCGGCGATGCCTTTCAGGTCGTGCTCGCCAAGATGGGTCAGGTCAAACGTGTTGCCGACCAATCGACGGGTCGAGGCGGCGATGACAACTTGATCGGCGGTGGCCAAGGCTTGCAGACGCGCGGCGAGATTGGGCGTGCTGCCGATCGCCAGCTTGGACTGGTCTCCCGCACCGGCCGTTTCACCGACGACGACAGGGCCGGTGGCGATGCCGATACGGACCGACAGTGCCTCGGTGGACGAGGCGCGCTCGACGGTTTGAACAATCTCCAGGGCCGCACGCACGGCGCGCTCGGCATCCTCTTCGTGCGCGGTGGGCCAGCCGAAATAGGTCAGAATGCCGTCGCCGACGTAGCGGGCGACAAACCCGTCGTAGCGCGCAATCAAATCGCCGCAGAGGGTTCGATACGCGTGCAACAGGCTGCGCAGTTCTTCGGGGTCGAGCTTTTCGCTCAGCGCCGTCGAACCTACCAGGTCGCAGAACATCACGGTAAGCTGGCGGCGTTCCCCTGCGGCCTCGGCGAGGCTGGGCGTCGGGCCGGCCGGGGGAGCGGACAAGAATCGAACTGGATCACCGGCCGACGTGCTTTTGGGGCGCAACGCGGCAATCGCTTCATGCAGACGGCGGCGATGGCCGAGCGAGGCGATGCCTATTTCCTTGAGGTCGTCGGCAGTGAGGCTGGGCAACATTTGGGCATCGACGTCATTGTCGCGGAATGCCGCCTCGTAACGCTCGAGGCCTAGGCTTCCCAGCCAGTCAGCAACGTTCATTGCCGCTCCTTGGCCCGGCCGGGCACCGGTCGCCGACCGAGCATGCCTTCGTCAACCCTGACGTGTCCAGGCCTGACGATCGCTCATTACCCACACCGATCAGGCTCCGATATCCGCCAACGGCAGTCGCGGGACTCCACGTGGTCGTGTGAAGCGTTTCGTAGGGTAGCACATTTGTCCGTCTAAGTATTTTGCATCGATTGCTTGGTTAATTTCGCTGCTCGGGAGGATTCACATGCTGCGCTTTGCCCTGTCCGCAGTTGCTCTCACCGTAGTTGTTGCAACGTCGCAGCCGGTATTTGCCGAATCTCTCGCCGCAACGGCGTCCGATCATGCCCAAGCCGCGGCCGCAGCTATGGAGCAGCCCACCTCGCCGGCGCCTGTATGGTCGTCATCATCGGATGCGCCTGCAACGAGCGCCGGGCCTGGCAAGAACATCGCCCCGGCTGGGTTTGGCTGGGGCTAGATAAGCGCGGTTCCCTCATTGGCGGCCTGTCTGACCGATCGCGTCTGGGTCCATCTACGCCGCCTGGTCACGGGCGCGCTGGCGCTGTGCAACCTCGGCGTCGCTCAGGCGCGCGTCGTAGACCGAGCGGGGCTCGATGGTACGGGCGATCAGGGTCGCGATCACCACGATCAGCAGCAGCGGAACAATGGCCGCGCGGGCGTATCCGGTCAGCTCCATCATCAGCACAACGGTCGAGATCGGTCCCTGGGTCGATGCCGCCAGCATGGCGGCTGAACCGAGGAGGGCGAACAGCCCGGGTGGGACGCCGGGCCAGAGCCATGACCACGGCACCCCGAGCGCGCTGCCCAACATTGCTCCCAGCGCCAGGGAAGGGGTGAACAGACCCCCTGGCGCGCCGCTGCCCATGCACATCAGAGTCGCGGCTGGGCGTAACAGCACCAGGACCAGCAGCAGGGCAGGGGTCAACTGCCCGGTGAAGGCTAATTCGGCGACGTCTCGGCCGTTGCCGAGCAATTGGGGGAAGGGGATGGAGGCGGCTCCCAGGGTGGCCAGCGCGACGATGGGGGCGAGCAGCCGACGCCACCCGGTTGGCTTGTGGCGATCGGCCCACGCGACCGAGCGCACATAGAGCACGGAGATCAGGCCAACGATCGGGCCGGCGACCAGCGCCCACGCGGCCACGGAAACCGATCCGTGATATTCGGGAATGTGGTAGGTCGGTGTGTCGGGCAGGAACGCCCAGGATGCGCCGGTCGCGGCCGCGGCGGTCACCAAAGCGGGCAGCACGAAGCGCAGCGCGAGTTCGCCGCGCAGCACCTCCAGGGCGAACAGCGCGCCGCCGACTGGTACGCCGTAGGCCGCCGCCATCCCGGCGCCCGCCCCACAGGCGACGAGAAGCCGGCGTTCGTCATCTGACAAGCGGACGCGGTCGGACATGGCGTCGCCGATCACTGCCCCGCCCTGTTTCGGCGCGCCTTCCCGGCCTAGAGCTGCGCCCATGCCGACGATCAAGATCGACAGCGTGGCGCTGAACAGGGTGCGAAATTTGGGCAGGCGGCCGGCCTGGAACCAGATCGCGGCGGTGATGTCGATGCCGTTGGCACTCGAGAGGCGGGTGATCAGCAATTGGCCAGCGCCGGTTAGCAATCCCGCCGCAGTCAGCACGACCAAATGCTTCCATGGCGGGGCCTGGGAGGCGGCCTGCAGCAGATCAAGCCCGGCGCCGCCCCAGATCAGATGCTGCGTCAGCTCGAGCAGGCCGGTCAGCGCGGCGGCCGCGAGGCCTGTGCCAATTCCGGTCAACACCACGGCGAACCAGAACCCAGCTTTGTCGCGCCGCGCCAGGATTGGTGGGATCATGCTGGGAGCACCTGCTCGGGGTAGGAGAACGGGGCGATTGGCTGTTATAGCCAGTGGATGCCGGTCGTCAGCACCGAATATGACGTGATCATCCTGGGGGCCGGCGCGGCGGGACTGATGTGTGCGATCCGCGCGGGGCAACGCGGGCGACGGGTCCTGTTGCTGGATCATGCGCCGCAGGTTGGGGCGAAGATCCTGATCTCCGGCGGCGGGCGATGCAATTTCACCAACACCGGGACGGTGCCCGAGCGCTTTCTGTCGGATAATCCGCATTTCTGCCGGGGGGCGTTGAGCCGGTATCGGCCGGCCGACTTCGTGGCGATGGTCCAGAAGCACCGCATCGCGTTCCATGAGAAGACTCTGGGACAATTGTTCTGTGACGGGTCGGCGCGGCAGATCGTCGGCATGCTGCTGACGGAGTGTGCCGCGGCCGGCGTCGATCTGCGTCTGGGGCATCGTATCGGGGGCGTCGGCCGGGCTGATCGGTTTCTCGTGGACACCGACCACGGGTCGTTCGCGGCGGGGTGTCTGGTGCTGGCGACCGGAGGGATGTCGATTCCAAAGATGGGCGCTACAGGGTTTGCGTACGAAGTTGCTCGGAACTTCGGACTTCGAGTGACGGAAATCCGGCCGGGTCTGGTGCCGCTGACGTTCGACGACGACCTGCTGGCGCTGATGCGGCCTTTGAGCGGGGTGTCGCTGGATACTGTTGTCTCGGTGGGGCGGATGGCGTTTCGTGAGGCGACGTTGTTCACCCATCGTGGGTTGTCGGGGCCAGCGGTGTTGCAGATTTCCTCGCATTGGCGGCAGGGGCCGATCTCGGTGAACCTGCTGCCGGGGCGGGATGCCGCGGGGTTTCTGCTGGAGCGCAAACGGTCTCGGGGGAAAGCGGGATTGGCGGGGGCGCTGGGGGAGGTGCTGCCGGGGCGGCTGGCGTCAGGTTTAGCGGCTACCGTGCAGACCGAGGCGGCGCGGCTGGCGGATGTGCCCGACCGCGTGTTGGTGGCACTGGCGGAGCGGCTATCCGGGTGGTCTGTAGTCCCGTCCGGCACCGAGGGGTTCACGAAGGCGGAAGTGACCATGGGCGGCGTGGATACGCGCGATCTGTCGTCTCGGACGATGGCGGCGACCGCGGTGCCCGGACTGTTCGTGATTGGAGAGGCGGTGGACGTGACCGGCTGGCTCGGTGGCTACAATTTCCAATGGGCCTGGGCGAGCGGATGGTGTGCCGGGGGGGCGGTTTGAGGCGTGGTGGGATTGCTGCGCCGTATCGGAGTAGGCCCGTCCTATGGCCGCATAAGGTGGACGCCGCCTACTCCATCGGTGGTGGCTTTGCGCCCGTTGCGGTCATAGCGCGAATGTTCCGGTTCTCGAAACCGGACATTGACGGCGCGGGAACCGATGGTGACGAGGGCTATTTTGTTGGTCAGGGTTGCCATCAATCGCTTCCCAATGAAGAGGCCAGCTACCGACCGGTCGGCTCTCCGAAACCCCATCACGGGTCAAGCAACGCGAGGTCAGGGCACCGCGGAGAGCAGCAGGAAGACGGCGAAGATTACAAGGTGCACGACGCCCTGCAGCACGGTCGTCGTGCCGGTGCCGAGGGTTAGGCCGGTGATAAAGAGGGTAAGTAGGAGCAGGGTGCTGTTCTCGTTGCCGAGGCCAAGCATCAGCGGTCGGCCGCTGAGCAGCGACACGACGGCCACCACCGGGATGGTCAATGCGATGCTCGCGATCGCCGAGCCGAGGGCCAGGTTGAGGCTGTTCTGCAAGCGGTTCGCGATAGCGGCGCGCACCGATGCAAACCCCTCCGGCAGCAGTACAAGCAAGGCAATCACGATGCCGACGCACGTACGCGGAAGACCGGTGAACGCGATCGCGTCCTCCAACGGGCGCGACAACAGCTTGGCCAGCAGTACCACGGCGGCCAACGCGACCAACAGGAGCGCCGCACTTGCAGCGCTAGCGCGGCCGGATGGGAGACCGCCTTCACCGGGCTGCGGGGCCAACTCGTCGGCCGTCGCACCAAGGAAGTAGTCGCGGTGACGAATGGTCTGCACGAAAACGAACGTCGCATACAGTACCTAGCGACAGGATGGCGACAGATACTAGCTGCACCGGTGAGTAATAGGGGCCAGCCGCGTGCACAGTGTAGTCCGGCAGCACTAGCGCGAGCACGGCGAGCAGCGCCAGTACTCCCAGCGCAGCGGATGCTCCCCGCAACTGAAAGCTTTGCTCGTGATGCTGGCTGGCACCCAGCACAAGGCATAGTCCGACCACGCCATTCAGCACGATCATCACGGCGGAGAATACTGTGTCACGGGCGACCGCCTCGGTGCCGGCCACGCCGGAGAGCAGGATGGAGACAATGAGCCCCACCTCAATGACGGTCACTGCTACGGCGAGCAGAATGGAACCGAACGGCTCACCCAACCGTAGCGCCAGCACCTCAGCATGATGGACGGCGGCAAACACCGCACCGAAGAGAAGGACCACGGCCGCAAGTTGCGCCGGCGCGGCATCAGGAGAGACCACGCCTGTGAATTTGGTCGCTAGCAGTAGCGCGGCGAGACCGGGAAACAGCCAGCTCCACAGTGGGACCGTAAGATGACGGCGGCTGGACATGGGTTTTCCTCGTCTCGCGGGCCTCGGACCAAGGCTATTTGCGGAAAGTCGCGACGCCCGCCGGTGGTAAATGCGGCCGGGCGCCGAACGCTATGATGTTTTGTGTGGCTGCGTGAAATTGGTTGCCCTGAGCTTCTCAACTGCGTCTATCGTATCCCAAGCATGAGGGAAACATCCCACAACATCGTTCGCATTTCACCACAACACTCCTCTCGAGCAATCGAAACTCGGGACGGTGCAGGGGCGAGATATGGACATTGCCGGTGCAGGGCAGCTTAACCCGCCGGTCCGCCTCCGGCCAAACCAAACCGTCCCGGTCGGCGTGGCGTAATGCCAACTGTAGGTCGGAAGGCGGCGGCCGTGCGACGGCATTCGTCCATTGCGCGTCCCTCTCACCAAACGTGCGTTGTGTCTCAACGATTGTGCATCGAGGCCTGGTTATTCGTCCACGATGGTTCCGGATGCGCGCAGAGCGGCAACCTCGGCTTCCGAATAGCCTGCTCCCCGCAGGATCGCGCGGCTGTGCTCGCCGTGGCCGGGGGCCAGTTCGACGGGGACTTTTTCCGCTTCGCTGAGGGTGAACGGGCTGTCCACCGTCATCATTCCGGTTTCCGCGAGCGGACGCAGCATACCGGTTGCCAAAGCCTGAGGATCGGTCGCGATCTCCGCTACTGTGCCGACGACACCGAAGGTGAGGCCCGCGGCGTCGAGGATCGCTCGCCATTCAGCCAGAGGTTTCCGGGCGAAGGCCTCGTCGAGCAGGCTGATCAGCAGCCTGGCGTTGCCCGCGCGGGCCTCCGGTCTTGCGAACCGGGGATCGTCGGCCAACTCCGGCATTCCGAGCGCCCGCGCGAGGGCCGGCCATTGCCGTTCGTTCAGCACCACCAGCATGAACCACCGGTCGTCCGCGGTTCGATAGATGTTGGCCAGAGCGATCGGTGAAATCTTGGCGCGACGGCCTGGGCGGGAAGGTGACGCCGCAGAGCTTTGCCTGAATGAGATAGCTATTTGCCCACATGCCGCCGCCCATCAACGAGGCGCGGACCTCGCCGCCGCGTCCGGTCTTTTCCCGCTGGTACAGCGCAGTAACGATACCGCCCTATAGAGCCATGGCGGTCGGATGGTCACCCATACCGGCAACCGAGCGGGCGGGGACTGCCCGGTGGTCGGGCCGCACTTCGTGCATCAGACCGGACCGCGCCCAATACGCCGTGGCATCGAAGCCGGTTTTGCCGGCTTCCTCGCCCTCCTCGCCGTACGCCGTGAGCGAGGCGTAGATCAGCCGCGGACAGGTGTCTTTGAAGTCCGAGTAACGAATTCCCAAACGGCCCCGAGCGGGCAGCGGCACATTGGTTATGAACACGTCGGATTGAGAAACCAGCCGATCGAGCACCGCGCGACCGGCCAGCGACTTCAGATCCAACGCGAGCGCGCGCTTGTTGCGGCTGTCCATCAACCACGGGTGGTTAATTTCGGACGGCGGCATGCCGTGACGTTTGTATTGCGTGCGCCAGGGGTCGCCTTCGCCGGTGGGCTCGAGCTTGATGACGTCGGCACCGAAATCCGCCAGCACCGTAGCTGCCGCGGGGCCGGCCACGTAACTCGCGCAGTCGATCACCTTCAGGCCGGAGAACAAGGGTTGGGTCATCAGCGGGTCAATCCAGGTCCTCGCCGTCCATTCCCGCGTTCTTCCGGGCACGGGCCTGCATTTCCATCAGGATCGGACCGAGCTTGGATGGGTCCTCTTCGGGCTCGACGGTGGGGCCGCGGTGCCAGCCCTCTGCGATGGATAGAAGACCGCTGCCCGCTTCGATGATGCGGCCGGTGAAGTCCGAGGATTCGACGCTGGCCATCCAGACGATTGCCGGGGAGACGCGGCCCGGGTGCATCGCGGCTTTCTGCTCCTCGGTGCGTTCCCGCAGGCCCTCGGTCATTCGCGTCAGGGCTTGCGGGGCAACGGCATTCACGGTGACGCCGTAACGTTGCAGTTCGCGGGCCGCAATGATGGTAAACGCGGCGATGCCGGCTTTGGCCGCGCCGTAATTGGACTGGCCGGTATTGCCGAACAGGCCGGAGATCGAGCTGGTGTTGATGATGCGGGCGTTGACCGGGCCGTCGATCTCCTTGGATTTGTTGCGCCAGTAGGCGGAAGCGTGGCGTGAGGGGGCGAAAGTGCCTTTCAAGTGGACCTCGATCACGGCGTCCCATTCCGGTTCCACCATGTTGACCAACACGCGGTCGCGGAGAATGCCGGCGTTGTTCACCAGGACATCCAGAGTTCCGTAAGTATCGATCGCCTGATCGATCATGCGCTTGGCGCCGCGGAAATCGGCGACGTTGTCGGTGTTCACCACCGCCTCGCCGCCGCGCTCCTTGATCGTGCGCACGACTTCCTGCGCGGGGGTCTCGTCGGAGCCGACGCCGTCGTTGCTGGTGCCGAGATCATTGACCACGACCTTGGCACCATGGGCGGCGAGGGCCAAGGCGTGCTCGCGGCCGATGCCTCGCCCGGCGCCGGTGACGATGGCGATGCGTCCGCTGCAAAGAAGACTCATATTGCGTTTCCCTCATGTTTGCCGCCGGGCTGCGCCGGGCGTTGGGTCGAGTTTCTGACGAGTTGCCCATGCGGGTCAACTTGCGCTGACGTGTGTCATTACGGATCGATATACGCTCGCCGTCGCGAAAGGAGCTAGTCGAACCCCTCGCGCTTGAACGGTCCGTCGCGCCATTCGAGGGCGGACTTCAAGCCGCCCTCGCGCATCTTTTCGGCGAACTGGCCGGCGCCCGGGCGCAGCCGCGACGACAGGGCGTGCCATTGCCAGCCCATCGACAGCGCGGTGCGGAAGCCCATTATTTCGTACGCTTGGTTGACCGAGTGCTTGTTTGCCGCGAGCAAGTCTGGCGCGATCTGGGTCATCGGCCGAAGTTCACGCATTACTTCGTCTTCGAGCCTGTCGGCGGGAAAACACTTTGCCACCCAGCCAATTTCTGCCGCCTCCCTGCCGGTGACGGAGTTACCGGTCAATTGCAAGTATTTCGCTCGGGCCATCGACATCTTCCACGGGAAGTAGAGAGTGTCCGGCGTGGTCATTCCGCGCATCGGCGGGTAGCCTATCCGGGCGTCCTCGGCGACGAAGGCGATATCGGCCATCGAGAGGATCTCGGTTCCGCCGGCGACACAATGGCCGTGCGCCTTGACGACCACTGGCTTGAGCAGGTCCCAGATGGTCAACCAGTCTCGTAGACAACTGCGCGCGAACTGATCTGTCCAGCCATCGAAATTCGGCGAGTGGATCCAGCCTTCTTTATTGTGCTCGCGGTGGCCGGCGGTCATGTCGTAGCCGGAGCAGAACGATGGTCCGGCGCCGTCGATCAGAACGACAGAGACGGCGTCATCGGCTTCGGCGGCACGCAGGGCGCTGACGATCTCATCGCGCATAAGAAACGACAAGGCATTGCGCTTTTCCGGGGCGTTCAGGGTGATCCGCGCGATGCGGTCCTCGACGCGATACAGGATGTGTTTGTAAGGGTCCGGCATGAACGTTGCTTTCTCGCGGTTATCGCCCGACCCAGCGCGGCGGGCGCTTTTCGACGAAGGCGCGCGGGCCTTCCTGGAAGTCCTCGGTCGCACGCACTCGGCTGCCGGCGGCGCCGCTGATGTCCCATAGCTCAGCTTCCGGCCGGTCATACGCCTGGCGCGCGACGCCGAGGCTTTCGCGGACGGCGATCGGGGCGTTGACGGTGACGCGGCGGGCGAGGGCGAGTGCCGCGTCGATGACCTGTGCAGCCGGCACCATCGCATTCACCAGGCCAAATTGCAGGGCGCGAGCGGCGGGGATCGGGTCGCCGGTGGCGATCATTTCCAGTGCGATGGCCCTCGGCAGTGCACGCGGCAGGCGAAAGACGCCGCCCGCACCGGCAACGAGGCTGCGCTTGACTTCCGGCAGGCCAAAATTCGCTGTCTCGGCCACGACCGAGAGATCGCATGACAGCAGCAGCTCAAGTCCTCCTGCCAAGGCGTGTCCCTGGGCGGCGGCGATCCAGAGCTTGGTCCGGGTTGCGCGCACGAAGCCGCCGAATCCGCCTTTCTTTGTCGCGAGGGCGGCGCCACGGCCGGCGGAGACCTCTTTCAGGTCGGCGCCGGCGCAAAAGGCGTGTGGTCCGGCGCCGGTGAGGATGGCGGCCCATAGGTCGGGGTCTGCTTCGACGCGCTCGACGGCTTCCTCCAGGCCCGCGGCTACGGCACCATTGACCGCGTTGCGGGCTTCGGGGCGGTTGATTGTTACCAGGGCAATGTGGGGTTCCGCGATCTCGAAGAGGACGGCGGCCGATGGCCTCGGATCGGCCATCCTTCTAGACTTTCCGGGACTGGTTGGAGGCGGCGGGCCCATCGGGAGCGTCGCGCGACGACAAAGAAGTTGGCGCAGGGGTGTGCGCCATCGTGGGGCGGCAGCTTTTGGTCATTCGTCGTTTCTCCTCCCACGGCCGGTTTCGGGGCCGGTCTTCAACGTCAGCATGAGGTGGGGGGTCCGTCAATCTTGGGCGGGCCTTGCTCAGGAGAAGCGATGTGGGCTCGGAATAGCCACCGGGATACCGCTCGGTTGTCCGCCGCGAAGCCTGTGTTGAAGTCCTACGCGAATACTTGCCAAATCTGTCGTTGAGGCACCCGGGACTTGCGGACGCTTAGAATTATTCTGCCGGTCCCTTCACCGCCTGGGCGAGATCCTCCGGACGTATCCACGTGGCGAAGGCCTGCTGGATCTCAGGCGCGGTCATCGCCAAGTAACGCTCGGCTGCGCGCTGTGCCGAGTCCAGCGGGAGGCCGAGATCGGTCAAGCGGAGGTATTGGCCGGCGATCGCGCCGATACTGGCGCGCTGCATCGGCAGGCTGCGCAGTATTTCGGCCTTGGCGCGCGTCAGTTCCGGGGCACTAACGGGCGAGGTCTGCATGTCCCTCAGATCGCGGAGGATCAATTGGCGCGCTTTCTCGACGTTTTCAGTATCGGCGCCAAACGACACACTGTAGTCGGCGCGTGAACGAGACCAGTCGAAATCACTGCCGACAGAGTATACGTAGCCTGTGCGGATGCGGAGGTCTTGGTACAGGCGCGAGGTAAAGCCACTGCCGAGGATGACGTTGCCCAACATAAGACTGTAACGATCCGGGCTGGTAACCGGGAGTGTCAGCGTTTCCGCCAGGGTGACGCGGTCCTGCAACGAATCACTGTCCGCCACGCGCGTGTAAGAAGACTTGCTGGGGGCGACCGGCGGCAGGTCGATGCTAGGTGTCGCACCGGTTGCCTGCCACGTCCCGAACGTGTCGCTTACCACGCGGCGCGCCTGCTCGGCGGTTACGTCGCCGACGACGACGATCGTCGTGAGGTCGGGACGGAAAGTCGCGGCATAGTAGGCTCGCACGTCCTCGGGCTGCAGCGCCATCACCGATTCCGGTGTGGATTGTCGCAGGGTGGGATCGCCGTCCGGGACGATCGCCTGCTTCAGTGCCCGTCGCACCAGATAATCCGGCGTCCGTAACTGCCCAGCCACGCTTCTGGCGACCTGGGCTCGGACGACAGTGAACGCTTTGGAAGGGAAGGCAGGATGGAGCTCGTTTTCCGCCAATAGCCGCATGCCGTCCTGGAATGCGGGCGTCAGCACCCGTAATGAGAAGGCGGGACCGACACTCAGCTCGGCGGCGATGCCATCAACTGCCTCCCGGAAGGCGATTCGGTCGTGAGAGTCGGTGCCATACTCAAACAGACCGCGCATCAGCGAGGCGATGCCCTCCTTGCCTGGCGGCTCCTGCATCGCCGGCACCTGGCGCACGCGACCGAAGACTGAAACGGTGTGGCTGACATGCTCGGGCTGGACGATCAGCCGTAATCCATTGGGCAGCACGCTGACGTCGGAGGGAGTGCCCGGGTCTGGCACGTGCGGCGTCGCCAATGCAGCGGCAGCCCAAGTTGGCATCGCCACGGGGTGGTCGGGCGGGGAATCGAAGGTTTCCACGCCGCCGAAGCCTGATCCCGCGACTTTCTTACCGGCAGCGCGGGGCGTCAGGATCGCGGTAACGGCATGGTCCGGATCCAGCAACTGGCGCGCGAGGCGGTTGACGTCTTCGACCGAGACGGTTTCGTAGGCGTGAGCGATATCGTCTGGCGAACCGGCGCCCTCAAAGGCGAGCGCGTGAGACCAACGTCGCGCCAACCCGCGGATGCTGTTGCCCTGAAATGCGAGCTGCGCCAGTTCCTGCCGTTTGGCGTCGGCCACGAGGTCGGGCGGGATGCCGTCTTGCGCTATCTCCGCGAGGATACCGCGCGTCGCGGCCAGCAGCGGCGCCGGGTCGTCACCCGCCGGGAAACCCGCCATGGCCAGGCCGAAACCGATATCGGGCTTGGCCTGGTAGTCAAAGTTGGCCATCAGCGCCTTGCCGGTGGGTACCAATGCGTAGAGCGCGCCGCGCTCGCTGCGCAGCGCGTCGGACAGGACGTCGGCGGCAGCGAAATCCGACTGCTTCAGCCCAGGCATTCGATAGGCGAGCGCAATCAGGCCGACGGAAAAATTGGTTTCAAGTGTCAGCGTTTTTGGCTGTACGGGCTGGGGTTCGATCGCGGCGTGGGGGGGCAGATCGCGGCTTGGGATATCGCCAAATGCGGCTTTGGCCTGAGCCAGTGCCTCGGCCGGTCGCACGTCTCCGGCGATCACCAGGATCGCGTTGTTCGGGGCGTACCATTTTTCATAGAATTGCCGTAACAGGGGGGCATCGGTTCGTTCGAACGAGGGACGCGTGCCGAGCGCGTCGTGTTCGTAGGGTGTGTGCTCGAACAGGATCGCCTGGGCTTGCGAGGTGAAATTGTAAAACGGACTGGACTGGTCGGCCGAGACCTCCTGCTCGATGGCGCCGCGTTCCTTGTCCCAGTCCGCTTGGTTCAGCGACAGGCCGCGCATGCGCAGGGCCTCGATCCGGAGGGCGATGTCGAGGTTATCGGCCGGGACGGTGTAGGTGTACTGAGTGACGGTCTCGGTGGTGTCGGCGTTGTAGATACCACCGAGCAGGGCGCCGAGTTCGGCGAGCTGGTCCTTGTCGAGGCCGTCGCTGCCGCGGAACATCATGTGCTCCAGGGCGTGAGCGGTGCCGGGGAAGCCGTCCGGCGCGTCGTTCGACCCGACGAGGTAGTTCAACTCGGTGGCGACCACGGGTGCCAGGCGGTCCGGCACGATGACGATGCGAAGACCGTTGGACAGAGTTGCGCGCAGGACGGTGTCCTCCGGCGCAGCGGGTTCGACCGCGGCGGCCTGGTAAGTGGTCATCAAGGCCAGGGCGAGGGCCCACGCGACAACGCGCTGTTTCAAGCAGTCTCTCCCGCCGGATAATGGTACGGCGGAGGGTAGGGATGATGGTGGGTAGAAGCAATACGATTAGAGAACTTTTCGTGTACCGGTCTGTAACACGAAGAACCACAAGGGCGCGTGGGAGATGCAAAGGGTCCAAGAAACGGACCTGCGAACGCCTCCCGCGGTTATTGTCTGCCCGTCGCCGTTGTTTGCTCCTTTCGGTCAAACCGTTGCTGCGGCACGGGACGGAATTAAGCCTGTGTAGCGACAGTCACCTCACGGGGGGTCAGGGGAAGGTAACTGAGCAACCGGGGTCATCCGCGCATGATGACCCGAGCCGATCGGTATAGAGCGACGGACGTGCCGACGTGCCGCTCAGTTCGACATGTGTTGGGCGGCCGATTGACCAGTTTTCGTATTGTCGTTCCAGGGGGGCGAACCGACGTTGACGGTGCTGGGTTTCGTGGCGGCGCCGGTGGCTCCGCCGGCGGCGGCTCCGATCGCACCGCCGGCGACGACCCCGACAGGACCGCCGACCAGCCCGACTGTTGCCCCGGTGGCGGCACCTGCTGCCGCCCCACCCTCAGCACGCTCAGGCTGTTTCTGGCCGCATGCGGCAAGTAAAATCAGAGACAAAACCGAGGCAACCGCAATCGTTCTGCGCATCGTTGTTTCCTTTCTATCGCTTAGGAGCGAAACCCCAACGCGACAGGGCCAATGCGGTGGCAGAACCGGATAATGTTACGCGGCGATCAAACAGAAACGTGATGCAGCCGCGGAGTCAGGGCTTGCCGCGAAATAACCAAATCGTTGCTGAGGACGCATCTGCTGCCCGGCGTCACGGTCAGCGCCGACCGACCATCCATGGCTCGCGGTGCTGAACTCGCGAAATCCGTGGATGACAGGTCTTCGCCTACAATCACGGTCGGAGGGGACGGTGCTGCGACTGCAGCACTTGTTCTGCGGCGGTCCTAGCTGACGATTAATACCTGGGCGGTGGTTGATAACCCGGCGCATAGCCGGGTGGAGGTGGATAACCCGGCGCATAGCCAGGCGGAGGGGGAGCGCCTGGGGGCGCATAGCCCGGCGGAGGCGGCGGGGGCGCACCGGCCGGTGCAAAGCCCGGAACCTGGTTCCCACGGGAATACATGCACTGCGCGTAAGCAAAGTTGTACCGTTCCTGCAAACTGCCTTGCGCATTCTGCGCCGGCCCCGCCCCGACAGCGGTGCCTCCCAAGGCACCTGCCCCGGCGCCGATCGCGGCACCATGGCCGCCCCCGATCGCGGCGCCGAGGCCGGCGCCGAGGAGGGTGCCGATTACAGCGGTTCCGACCTGGCGATTGTTGGCCTGCTGTGCGCCGCCTTGAACCTCGTTCGAGGCGTATTGCTTGCACAGCGCCTGGTCGCCCTGAAACAAGTCGAATGGTTTGTTGGGTGCAGGCATTACCGGTATCGTCGGACCAAGGGGCTCAGTCGCGCAAGCGCTCAGCAGCAGGATCGGAGTCAGGGCGGCGAGGGAAAGTCTGAGTGCTCGCATACAATAGATCCTTTCGTCCGCGGCCTCTGAGAGGGTCGTTAGAGTCAGAGAATGGGGTTGGTGCTCAATTCGTGGATCGCTGGTACCTGAAGGCCGTCGGGGCGTTCCCTAAATCGCCAGGTGGAAATCGTCCAGGCTCGGCAGGTTGATCGGACCAGATCATTTTCAGACCGACCGGTGGAAGTTTTTCCCTTAGCTGATTGTACAGACCGGGGTGCCTGGAACGCTCGTCAGCACGATCATGCTCTATGTCGTCCAGGACTCGGCACAGTGGGGCGTCAGGTGCACGCCGCTGGCGGTTCCGCCGGCTTCGTTCAAGGCCCGCACTACGGCAATTCGCAGGTGCGGCGGCACGATAAACATCATAAAGCCGCCGCCGCCGGCGCCTGAGACCTTTCCGCCGATCGCCCCCTTGGCAAACGCCAGGTCGTACAATGTCTCGATGCGCCCGGTGCTGATCCCCGTGGCCGTGCGCTTCTTGGCCTCCCAGGACCGATTCAATATCTCGGCCATGCGGGGAATCTCGCCTCGCAGCAGCGCCTGTTTCATCTCTAAGGCGTCGTGTTTGAGCCGGTGCAGGCTGTCGATGACGTCGCCAGCCTGTGTGCCGCCAGCGTGTTCAGTCATACCGCGTTGCTGCTCGACGATGATCGCCTCCGACCGGCGGCTGATGCCGGTGAAGCAGATGACCATGGAGGTTTCCAACTCGTTCAGTATGGCTGGTGCAACGCGCAGCGGGTTGACGATAACCCGGTCGCCGGCATGGAACTCGATGAAATTGGTGCCGCCAAACGTGGCCGCGTACTGGTCCTGCTTGCCGCCTGCCAGTTTGAGGTCGATCCGCTCGATCTCGAACGCCGTGTGCGCCACGTCGTATGGACCAAGCGGCGCCGAGAGCGCGGCGGCGAAGGCCTCGACCAGGGCCACGACCAGGGCCGAAGACGACCCCAAGCCAGATCCGGGCGGCGCATCGACGTACGAGGTGACGCGCATCGGGCTGATCACCCCGCCAGCGAACTGGTTCAGCATCCGCCGCGTGACGCCAGCATGCAGCCAAAGCCGAGCTTGGGAGATCGCCTCCAGGTCAGGCGGGAACAATTCGGCGATTTCGAGGTCGGGAGCGACGAAGTGGACGCGGCCGTCGTCGGATGGTTCGATGAACGCATAGGCATAGCGGGCGATCGTGGTGTTCAGCACCGCACCGCCATGCTGGTCGCAATAGGGGCTGAGATCCGTCCCGCCGCCGGCCAGGCCGAGTCGCAAAGGCACACGCGCGCGGATGGTGGTTTGCCGGGTCCGCAAAGACGACTCCTGCTTGGTGATCACGCATGCTTATCCAGGATGGGTCTCAGGAACGAAAGCAAATTTCCGCCATTGAACAAGTAGCCGGCGACGCCTGCCGCCGCTGCGGCGCGCATGTCGGTTTCCTGATCTCCGACCATTAGAGCCTTGGCGGGATCCAGCTCCCACATCCGGATCAGGTCCAGCAACATGCCTGGGAGCGGCTTTCGCCACGGATGAACTTGCCGGTAGGCTTCCACCGTGCCGTCGGGGTGAAAGGGGCAGTAGCGCGCGTCGTCGATCGTGCCGCCGGCTTCCCTGGCCTGGTCGCCGATCCAGTCTAACAGGTCGTGGATCGCCGCCTCGTCGAAGTAGCCGCGGGCGACGCCGGCCTGATTGGTGACGATGAAGACGTGCCATCCGGCCTGGGTCGCGTAGCGGATCGCGTCCCGAGCGCCGTCGACCCACTGGAAGCGGTCTCGTGAGCCGACATAGCCGTGATCGACGTTGAGGACGCCGTCGCGATCCAGGAACAGAGCTTTGCGCTTCAGCAACGCCGGGATTTCGGTTTGCGCGCGGACAAAGTCCTCGGGCACGCCGATATCGCGGAAGTAGCCGTCCCCCAGCGTTCCGCGCAGGCTGCCGGCACGCGCCAGCACGGGCAGGATGTCGGCCTCCAGCGAACATGCCGGCTGCAAATGTCGGATCAGAGACTGGTTGAACAGGTAGATCCCGCCGTTGATGGTGCCGCTGGTACCGGGGGGCGGGCGCTCCCTGAATGCGGTGACGTGATCGCCGTCGGTTTCGACAACACCATAGCGGGAGGCATCGTCCAGCTGACGAAGCACGATGCGCCCGGTCACCTCCGGCCCGTCCGTCGCGGCATCCGCTAAGAGCGTGGAAAAATTGCAATCGAACAGGGAGTCGCCGTTGCACAGCAGAAAGCGGTCCTGAAGCTGGTTGCGGGCATGGAAGACCGCTCCACCCGTCCCCGCCCTGACAGGTTCTTCGGACAGCGTGATGCTGGCGGGGCGGGGCAGCGAGTCTTTGATGTCGGTGGCGGCGCGCTCGATTTCCGCCGAAAGATGGCCGGTCAGCAACAGGAAGTCGGTGACGCCGAAGCGCACAAACTCACGCAGCAGCCAGAAGAGGAAGCGGCGACCACCGCAGGGTAGGATCGGCTTCGGCGTGGTGGCGGTGATGGCGCCCAGGCGCGTGCCGAGACCGCCGACCAGTACCGCGCACTGAGTGACGGTTGCCTTCATCGTGCGGCGGCTTCGAGGATTTCGGCAGCGGGTTCGCGACCGGCCAGCACCTTTTCGACGCGCCGGCCGTCCATTTCGAGCACCTCGAACCGCCAGCCGCCGAACACGATGCGATCCCCCGCTCGTGGCACCCTGCGGAGCAGCGCGAGCAGCAGGCCGGCCAGGGTGTGGTAGCTGCCTTCGGCCGGCAGGTCGGGCAGCCGCAGTCGAGCTTTCAACTCGTCGACCGGGGTCATGCCGTCGAGGGTCATGGTGGTTTCGCCTTCCGGTCCGGGCACACCTTCCTGATGTTCGGGACCGGAGGGTTCGCCGACGATCGCCTGCAAAACGTCGGCCGCGGTCACCACGCCCTCGAAGCTGCCGTATTCATCCATCACGAGAGCCAATCCCAGGGCATCGGATTTCAGCCGCTCCAAGGCGTCGAGGGCGCTGATCGCGTCGGGGACGATCATGGGATGGCGCAGGCTGGCGCTGAGCGACAGTTCGCCGCCGCTGAGGATGCGGTCCAGGAGGTCCTTGGCCTGCACGACCCCGACAACGTTGTCGATAGAGCCGTCGCACACGACGAAGCGAGAGTGCGGCGTGGCCTTGAGCGCGGCGGCGATAGCCTTGGCGGGATGCGTGCGGTCAACCCAGGCCAGTTCGGTGCGGGGGGTCATGATCGCGCGCACCGGCTTGTCGGCGAGGCGCAACACGCGCTCGATCATGTCGCGTTCCTCCATTTCCAATACGCCGGTCTGGGCTCCTTCGATGAGCAGCGCTTTCAATTCCTCTTCCGTTACGGACTGGCGTGAGGGCCGGTTCAGGCCGAATACCCTCAGGACGGCGTTGGACGATTTCCCCAGCAGCCAGACCGCCGGGCCGACGATGCGCGATAGAGCCGCGATCGGCCGGGCGACGCGGATCGCCATGAGTTCGGGTGCGCGCAAGGCGAGTTGCTTCGGCACCAATTCGCCGAGGACAAGGGTCAGGTAGGTGGTAACGATGACGACCACGGCCAGGGCAATGCTTTCGGCAAATCGACCGATCTGGGGGAACGTCGCCAGCCAGGATTGCAAATGAGCCGCGATTTGGGCCCCCCCGAACACGCCGGTGAGCACGCTGACGAGGGTGATCCCGACCTGCACGGTGGGCAGGAAACGCTGTGGATCGTCTGACAAGGCGCGGGCCGCCGTGGCGCCGTTGATGCCCTTCCGCTCCAGCACGGCGAGGCGGGCCCTCCGGACCGAAACCAGGGCCAGTTCACTTAGTGAGAACAGCCCGTTCAGCACGATCAGCAGGAGGATGACGAGGATTTCGAGGCCGGTGATCATAGCGGTTCCGGATGGAGGCGGCAGGTATTCAATTCGAATTGCAGCGTCTACCATAACTCGGCCACGGTCATGAGGGGTTGGGTGTTCGTCCTAACCAAGGAGGAGACATGCCCGCCATCGCAATAGCGTTCAGCCTGCTCGGGCTGGTGCCTCTGGTTTTTTTTGCGTTCGGCGCCGTTGGGCACATCCCCGAGACGGCGGAGCGAATGCTGGTGTCGCTGATCGACTACGCAGCACTTATCCTGAGCTTTTCCGGCGGCGTGCACTGGGGGCTGGCTTTGTTGCCGGGAGCGGTGCGGCCTTCGGCACGGTTCGGCGTCGGCGTGCTGCCGCTGATCGTCGCCTGGGTCGGCCTGGTGCTGGGGCAGATGGTGTCGCCGACGGTGGCGCTCGCGGTGCTGATTGTGGGTTATCTCGCAATGTTGTTAACGGAGCACCAAGCGGCACAGCGGCTTTTGGTTCCTTCGGGTTATCTGTGGATTCGCTGGGGATTCTCGGTTGTTTCGATGGTGATGATGGTCATGGTTTTGGTCCTTCGCGGCATCGGCCAGACCATTGTATTCTAAAGATTTCTGGCATTAATCAGGTGTTCATGATTGATTAATGACTGCCTGAGAAACGAGCGGAGGCCTTGCAATGAGCAGTTCCATTGTGCCCGATCCCGAACCGGTAGAAGCGGAGTGTCCGACGGCGGAGATTATCCCGTTTCCCTTTCGTCCGAGGCCTGAGGAGTCGCGTACGGATGACCGGCTGGCCCGGGCATTGGCGTCGCTGACCGCGGCGATGATGGAGCAGCAAGCCGCAATAGCTGCCTGGCGCGGCGCGCTTGGTGAGTTAAAGGAGACTGCCTCGGGCCTGGGTGAGAGCCTGCAGCGCTACCAGGTCAGTCTGGGATCATTGAGTGGCAGTGTGTCAGCGCTGGAGGGCAGGGCGCAGTTGATGGAGCAATGGGCGGACGCCGTGCTTCTTGGGTGACGTTGGGTAGGATAGTTAGACCATTTTCATCCTGACAGCACGGGTGGCAATGGTCTAACTTCTTACTTGAGCGCATAATTCACGACATGTAACGTTCCGCTCTCGCGCGATCCTGCCCCAGGCGAGCTTTTGCGCTGGCGCGGCCCATAGGCAATCTCGCTTGATGCAAGCGGTGTGATCGATAGCTTGCATCGTTTCCTTCGGCCTGCTTCGTTGCGCGCTGGGGGGACCTGAAATGTCACAAGCTGCCCTGATCCAAAGGCTGCGCACGGCCCGGGTCGTGCCGGTGGTGCGAACTCGATCGGCTGCTCATGCAGAATCCGCGGTGGAATGGCTGCACGGCGCTGGTATCCGCATATTCGAGATCACCATGACTATTCCCGGTGCGGTGGCGCTGATCGGCCGGCTGGCGAAGGACCCGGATCTGTTGATTGGGGCGGGGACGGTCCCGGACATTGCGACGGCTCGGGCATGTCTGGACGCGGGGGCGCGTTTCGTGGTCGCTCCATGGGTTGATCCGGGGTTGTCCCAGCCCTGCCGCCAAGCCGACGCCGCGCTGATGCTGGGCGCCTTGACGCCCACGGAGGTGAGGGCCGCTCTGGCGGCCGGTGCCGACGTGGTCAAGATTTTCCCTGCTTCCTCGGCGGGCGGGCCGAGCCATATCAGGGCTTTGGCGAGCGTCTTCCCAGGGGTAGCGTTCTGTCCAACCGGCGGAGTGGATGTAGGCAACGTAGCGGCCTATCTGTCGGCCGGGGCGGCGTTTGTCGGCATGGGCGGCGCGCTGGTGGATGAGGCGCGCATCGCCGCCGGGGACCGAGCAGCAATCGAGGCGGTCGCGCGGGGGGTGCTGTGAGCGTCGATCTGTTGTGTATGGGCGAGCCGATGCTGGAGTTTAACCAGCTTCCGGCTGGGCCGGATGGGGTGCAGCATTATTTGGAGGGGTTAGGCGGGGATACCTCGAACGCGGCTGTCGCGGCTGCTCGGCAGGGTGCGCGGGTCGGATATGTGACGGCGCTGGGAGCTGATATGCCGGGCGACCGGTTTATGCGGCTTTGGGAGCGGGAAGGGGTGGATACGTCGTGCGTGCTGCGGACGGATCGTTACCAGACCGGGGTTTATTTCGTTACGCATGACGCGGCCGGGCACCACTTCCTGCACTATCGCACGGGCTCCGCGGCGGCGATGTATGCTGCGTCGGATGTGCCGGTCGCGGCGATAGCTGCGGCGCGGGTGCTGTATGTCTCGGGGATCAGTCAGGGGATTTCGGTCGCGGCGTGCGACGCTGTGTTCGCGGCAATCGATGTTGCGGTGCGGAACGGGGTAAAGGTTGCATATGATACCAATTATAGACCTCGGCTGTGGCCTCCGGCCCGAGCCGCGGCGGTAATGCATGCAGCTATGGCACGCGCGAAGTATGCGCTGCCGGGAGCGGAGGATGTGCGGGTCCTGACGGGATTAGAGGATCCGGATGCGATGCTGGATTTTTATCTCCGGCTTGGGCCGGAGATTGTGGTGCTGCGGATGGGAGAGGAGGGGGCTTATCTGGCAACCGCGGACGGGGTGCGAATGAGGATTCCCGCTTATCCGGTTACGGCGGTTGATGCCACCGGGGCCGGCGACACGTTCTGCGGATCGTTTCTCGCCCGAATCCTGGCGGGGGACGACCCAGAGTCGGCGGCGCGCTACGCCAGCGTGGCAGCGGCTTTGGCGTGCAGGGGGTATGGAGCCGTGGAGCCTATTCCGATGGCCGACGAGGTTTGGTCAGTTCTTCAGGGTTTAGTGCGCAAATGAACCGTCATGCGCTGATGGCACAAATATTGTGGTTTCGCGGCCGGGACGGTGATATCTGCCCATATTATCACGTTTTCGTGAAGGCTCGATGACGATACAGTATCTGACCGAAGAAGATCATCTGGAGAGGATGGCGAAGGCCATTTACCTTTCGCACGGGCGGCGCGTTACGCTTGTCGCTGGCTGGGACCACCTGCCGGAAGCCCGGCGGGAGGCGTTTCGATTACTCGCAAAGGACGCGGTGGCGGGTGCCGATCGAATCCGGGCGGCGGCGCAGCAGGCGCCAGTCGATGGCACGCAGAACTAGATCATTGCTCGCCCGGGTTGGGCTTAGCTTCCTTCCCGCACTACCGGATTGCTCAGCGTTCCAATCCCGTTGATCTCTATATCGATCCGATCGCCGTGCTTTATATTCGCTGTGGCTCCCTCGGTTCCCATCCACACGACGTCGCCTGGGTACAGCGTCAGGCATGTCGTCATGTTCACCAGAAAATCGACCACGCCGAAGATCATGTGATTGGTCGGGAATGCGATAAGTTGCTCACCGTTCAGCCGAATTTTGGTCACGAGATCTTCGAGCTTCACCTCGGTCTCGATCCAAGGTCCCATCGGCTTGAAAGTATCGGTGTTCTTCGATCGCCACATGGTCCGGTCCGCTTTCTGCCACGTGCGCTCGCTGATGTCGTTTCCGATGGTAAAGCCGAGCACGGCGGATAGGGCGTTCTCACGGGTCAGGTGCTTGCATTTTCGGCCGATGACCGCGACCAGTTCACCCTCATACTGAACCTGATCGGTAGCGCTGGCGGGAATTACAATTTTGTCTTCATGGGCGATCAACGCGTTATTCGCGCGGTATCCGATATCCGCCTGCGTTGGCAAATTCGGTTTCTGGCCGATCTTTTCGGCATATTCGCGGACATGCTCCGGATAATTCATTCCCGCTGCATAGAAAGTCGGCGGAATAACCGGAACCAACAGCTTCACGTCCGTCAGGTTGTATTTTTGGCTCGTGCGCTCCCAGGCGTCGAATGGAGAGCCGCGGACCGGAATGATGGTGTCGCCCTCGACAACCGCGTAAGACGGGGAGCCGTCCTGATCGAAGCGTGCCCAGCGCATGATATTTCCCCCTTTTTCAGTTCGAAGCGAGTTCCTCGACCATTGTCGCACGCATTAGATACTTCTGCATCTTCCCGGTGACGGTCATCGGGAAGTCATCCACGAACCGAACGTAGCGTGGGACCTTGTAGTGGGCGATCTGGTCCTTGCAGAACGCCTTCACGTCGTCCTCGGTCAGCGTGGTTCCGGCACGCAGCTTGATCCAGGCGCAAAGTTCCTCGCCGAAGCGCTTGTCCGGGACGCCGAAGACCTGGACGTCGACAATAGCCGGATGCTTGTAGAGGAATTCCTCGATTTCGCGCGGATAGACGTTTTCGCCACCACGTATCACCATATCCTTGATGCGGCCGACGATCGCGCAGTAGCCGTCCTGATCCATCGTTGCGAGATCGCCGGTATGCATCCAGCCGGCGCGGTCGATTGCCTCGGCGGTGCGTTCCGGGTCATCCCAATAGCCTAGCATCACGGGATAACCGCGCGTGCAGAATTCGCCGGTGGTTCCGCGGGGCACGATGCGGCCCTCGGTGTCGATGATCTTGACCTCCACATGCGGATGCGGCCGGCCAACGGTGCCGACCTGCTTGTCCAAGGAATCGCCGATGCGTGTCTGGGTACTGACCGGACTGGTCTCGGTCATGCCGTAGCCGATGGTGATCTCCGTCAGATGCATGTCGCGAATGCAACGGCGCATGACCTCCACCGGACAGGGCGCGCCCGCCATCATGCCGGTTCGCAGGCTGGTCAGGTCGAATTTCGCAAAATCAGCATGGTCGAGCTCGGCGATGAACATCGTCGGAACCCCATACAGCGACGTGCAGCGATATTCGGCGACGGTTTGCAGCGTTGCGAGCGGGTCGAAGCCCTCACCGGGGAACACGATCGCGGCGCCATGTGCCATGCACGCGAGTACGCCGATCACCATACCGAAACAATGGTACATCGGCACCGGGATGCACACCTTGTCCTGTTCGTTGTAGCGCAGGAGTGCCCCGATAAAGAAGCCGTTGTTGAGGATATTGTGGTGCGTCAGGGTCGCGCCCTTGGGCTGTCCGGTGGTGCCAGAGGTGAACTGGATGTTGATGGGGTCGTCGAATTGCAGCAGCGGGGCAAGCTCCCTGAGCCGCCGGCGATGCACATCCCGCCCGTGGTGGGCGATCTTTTCGAACGCGAAGGTCCCAGAATCATCGCCACCGATCTGGATGACCGACCGTAGCGCCGGCAGCCGAGCCGCGTGCAGGTCGCCTGGGTAGGAGATGGCGAGCTCGGGCGCGAGCGTATTGATCATGCCTATGTAGTCGCTGGTCCTGAAGCGCGTCGCGGTCACCAACGCCTTGCAGCCGACCTTATTCAACGCATACTCGACTTCGGATAGACGGTAGGCAGGGTTGATGTTAACGAGGATCAATCCGGCTTTGGCGGTGGCGAACTGGGTGACAACCCACTCGGCATTGTTCGGTGACCAGATGCCGATGCGGTCGCCCGGTTGCAGTCCGATCGCGACGAGCCCGGCGGCGAATGCTTCGACGTGCGCAGCGAGCTCAGCCCAGGTCCAGTGGATGCCTTGCTGGCGGACGATCAGGCCGGGGCGGTCACCGAAGCGGGCAACGGTGCGGTCGAATCGAACCCCAATCGTGTCGCCGACCATCGGCTGGTCGGAGGCGCCATGCATATAGCTGGGCGCGAGCTCGGTCATCGGTTGCTCCCTGTAACGGTTAGTCCTTTGAGGGGCATCATGCGGGCTGATCGCGCCGCTTTCAACCTTCTCTTTTGGCGCGATTTCTGTCCTGCTGTCCCCCAGAGCTTCGCTCGTTCCGGGCGCGGTGTCGGGCCTGAGGATCAAAGCTTCGCCGAGCGTAAGGGCGCACCAACAACCGACGATGTCGTGGATTGTTTCTGGTTGTCGAAAGCCGGATGCTGAAGCGGAATGTCGCCTTCACGTTTTCGCCTCGGTGCTGTGCTTGGGATCAACCAGACGCTGTCCTGGGGGATGACCTTTTATTTGCCAGCGATTATTGCCGATCCCGTGGCGGCGTCGTTCGGGCGATCGGGGTTCGCTGTGCTTGGTGCGTTCTCTTGGGCGTTGCTGGTCGCCGGCGCTTGCGCACCTCGGGTCGGAAAATGGATCGACCATCATGGCGGGCGCGGCGCGCTGATCGGCAGCATCGTGGTGATTGCGCTTGGACAGGCGGTGCTGGCGTTTAGTCACGGGCTGGCGGTTTGGTATTTCGGGTGGACGATCATCGGCGTTGGCATGGCGATGGGTCTGTATGACGGCGCGTTTGCAACCGTTGCCGGATTGTTAGGGAAGGAGGCCGGACCGAGCATCACGGGGATTACGTTGGTGGCAGGGTTCGCGAGCAGTGTGTTCTGGACGCTTGGGGCGACACTGATTGGCGCTTTGGGTTGGCGCGGCCTCCTGCTGGCCTATGCCGGACTGATGCTGGTGGTGAACTTGCCGATGGTCTGGTTACTGGTGCCACCGGCGCCGCCTCGGCCGACAGCGGAGGCCGGCAGGGCAGGGTTGCCGAAGTCGCCCGCCCAACGGCTCGCGTTGGTGTTGCTGGGAGCATTCTTCGCGCTGCGCTGGTTCATTACCTCGGCCATATCGGTGCACGTGCTATCGCTGCTGCAAGGCATTGGGCTCACCGCGGCCGAAGCGGTTGGTGTCGCCGCGTTGATCGGTCCCGGGCAGGTCGCGGGTCGAATCCTGGAGTACGCCATTGGACCCCGTGTCGATTTGCTGACCAAAGCCCGGATCGCGGCGCTGCTTTTTCCAGCCGGGGCGGCGTTGCTGTTGCTGGGAGGGCCGGTCGGGGCCACCGGTTTTGTGCTGATGTATGGGATGAGCAATGGAATCATGACGGTCAATCGCGGCACTGTTCCGCTCGCTCTGTTCGGGCCGGAGGGATACGCCCGGATTCTGGGCTGGCTAGCGGTTCCGGTGCTGCTGGCGCAGGCGTCGGCCCCGACGGTAAGCGCGCCGTTGGTCGCCGCGCTGCCGGCACTGGATGTCCTTCTGATTTGTGGCGGCGGCGCGGCGGTGGCGGTACTGTTATTGCTGCCTTTGCGACTGCCGCACCGAGGCCCAGTCTAAAATGCTAGTGCTGCACACGAGAATCTGACGCCAAAAGGACTCGATGCCGTCGGCTCGAAAGCGGTATGAAGCGGTGGCCATCCGCGGCAATCACCGATCGGGACCTCGACGGACACGCTCATGCAACGGGCTGGTTACGACTTTAGGATGATCAGGCAATGGCGCGTCGGCTTCGAGAAGGTAAGATGGGCTGGTCTCGATTGCGTTCTGGCCAAGGTCCTTGAGGCGAAGTTACAGGAGATAGAAGCCGTGCTGCCGGCCGGACCACTGGCGGCCGTGCGGTCGGCGGTTACCATCATGGCGGATTGTGTAACCTCGGATTTTTGCGCCGTTGCCACCTATCATTGGGTCGGCGCGGAACCGTGGCTGAGGGAGCATGGGGAGCCGACCTACAAGGCCGGATCGATCAATATTCTTGAGGCAGCTGCATTCATCAGCCTTGTTGAGGATGTATCGCGCTATCCGGCAGCCTTGCTGCACGAGGTCGCGCATGCCTATCACGACCGCGTTGCACCTAATGGGGTTAATAACGAGATCATTAGATCGGCCTACCAGGGCGCTATGGCGTCAGGCCTCTATGAGCAAGTTCTGAATGTCTCCGGCGTAATACATCAGGCGAATGCTATTAGGAACGCAATGGAGTATTTCGCGAATTCCACGACAGCCTACTTCCTGCGGAACGACGATTGGCCCGAGGATCGGGAGGCGCTCGCCCAGACAGATCCCGCGGGCTTCCAGATGGTTCGGCATATCTGGAGCGTCTAAAATCTAGCGATGCCGGCGGCAGGCCCTCGCGCTGCGGTCGGTGAGCGACCGAGGCCCAGCCGGGGTCTGAACCATCAGATGGGCGAATACCCTTGCCGCGACGATCCGTCGTAGCCATCTTGGCGCGTCATGTACAACATCACCAACGCCGCCGCCGACCCGATTGGGTGGCACGGCACAACCATCCTGTGCGTAAGGCGGGATGGCAAAGTCACCATGGCCGGAGATGGCCAAGTCAGCATGGGTCAGACCATTGTAAAGGGTAACGCGCGGAAGGTCCGGCGGATTGGCGCGGGCGGAACCGTGATCTCCGGGTTTGCCGGAGCAACGGCCGATGCGTTCACCCTGCTGGAACGCCTTGAGAGCAAGCTCGAACGCTACCCCAACCAGCTTGAGCGCGCTTGCGTCGAATTGGCGAAGGATTGGCGGACCGACCGTTATCTTCGGCGCCTGGAAGCGCTGATGGCCGTCGCCGACAAGGACCGCAGCTTTACCCTCACCGGCAACGGCGACGTATTGGAACCCGAGGATGGCGTGATTGGCATCGGCTCCGGCGGAAATTACGCCTTGGCCGCCGCGCGCGCCCTGATGTCGGTTCCCGACCTGTCGGCCGAGGAAATCGCTCGGCGGTCAATGAAAATCGCGTCGGATATTTGTGTGTATACCAACGGCAACGTCATCATCGAGTCACTGTAAAATGGACGTCCCTACATACTCCCCGAGAGAGATCGTCTCGGAACTTGACCGCTTCATCGTGGGGCAAGGCGACGCTAAGCGGGCGGTCGCCATTGCGCTACGCAACCGCTGGCGCCGGCAGCAGCTGCCGGAGGGCATTCGCGAAGAAATCGTGCCCAAGAACATACTGATGATCGGCCCCACCGGTTGCGGTAAGACGGAAATCGCCCGCCGGTTGGCCAAGCTGGCGCAGGCGCCGTTTCTGAAGGTCGAAGCGACGAAGTTTACCGAGGTCGGCTACGTCGGTCGCGATGTGGACAGCATCGTCCGCGACCTCGTCGATGCCAGTCTGAACATGCTGCGCGAAAGCAGCCGCAAAAGTGTTCAGGCGAAAGCTGAAACCGCTGCCGAGGAACGCCTGATCACCGCTCTGGTGGGTGAGGAGGCCGCCGCTGACACAAGGTCCAAATTTCGCCGCATGCTGCGCAATGGCGAGTTCGAGCAAAAGGAGATCGAGGTCTCGGTTTCCAACTCCGGCGGTTCACCGATCGGCCAGTTAGACATGCCCGGCATGCCGCCCGGTCAGGTTATCAACCTGTCCGAAATGATGAAAAACCTGATGGGCAACCGCCCGCAGCAGAAGCGGCGGATGACCGTGGAAGCCGCGCGCCGGGTCCTGGAGGCAGAAGAAGCAGACAATCTGCTGGACAACGAGCAACTCACCAAGGAGGCAGTCTCGCACGCCGAGAACAACGGTATCGTGTTCCTCGACGAGATCGACAAGATCTGCGCCCGCACGTCCGAGGGCGGGTTTCGCGGCGGCGACGTCAGCCGGGAGGGGGTACAGCGCGACCTGCTGCCGTTGATCGAGGGCACCACCGTCAACACCAAGTACGGTCTGGTGAAGACCGACCATATCCTGTTCATCGCGTCGGGCGCCTTCCATTTGGCGAAACCGTCCGACCTGCTACCAGAACTACAGGGCCGCCTGCCGATCCGCGTCGAGTTGTCGCCGCTGTCGCGCGAGGATCTGCGCCGCATTCTGACCGAACCTGAGCACTCGCTGCTAAAGCAGTATTCAGCGTTGCTGGGCACTGAGAGCGTAACGCTGGACTTCCGCGATGATGCCGTGGACGCGCTGGCCGACCTCGCCGCTGACATCAACGACCGCATTGAGAATATCGGTGCGCGCCGATTGCATACGGTCCTTGAGCGATTGTTGGAGGACGTCAGCTTCAGCGCCACCGATCGCGGCGGCGAGACGTTCATCGTCGACGCTGCCTACGTAGCCGAGAAAGTGGCCCCGCTGGCGCAGAAGGGCGATCTCAGCCGGTTTATCTTGTAGGTCTTACGACCATATTGGCGGAACCTGGAGGCCCCGGGCCTCCATGACGCTGCTCTGCTGGACACCGCTATGGCTCTCCCGTTGAGCGCGCTATCGCCGAGATAGCTTCTTACGCGTTGGGAAGCAGACCGACTGCCAGGTGCGAATGCATGCCAGGATTTAAGGCTGACGATACCGGCTAACGCTGGGACCCTTGGTGCGCGGTCCGCAACAACTTGGAGCGCGGCGCATGACCGGCAGCTTCTTCCGCCAACGTCTTGACCAGTGCTGATGAATGTAAATTCATAGCTGCTCGGTCACCGTTGCAGCACTGGTTCTGGCCATTGCATCCCTGGCTGGCAACGGCGCATAAGCCTGATTGCGGTCTTTTACGGATTGACTGCGGTATGACTGCCTAGTCCGCCGAACACGAAGAGAAGGACGAGGATGAGGACCAACAGGCCCAATATGCCTCCCAGGCCTCCGCCCCCGTAGTATCCTTGCCGGTGACCGTAGAAGCCCCCGCCGCCGAACAGCAGAACGAGTACAACGATAATTAAAATAAGTGACATGATTCCTCCCGTCGGAGCTTGTCGCTCCGTGAGAGCATCGGGCCGACGTCATCCATATGCAACCAGGAACAAACAGAGACATCAACGTAAGGCTGCGATGGAGGTCGTGAATTCGTAATAAAGCCGGCCGGTCGGCGAAGGGCGTACGATGATCCGGGTGGGCATTGTCGAATCTGCGTGTGCTGCATTGCGAAACAAACAACCCGTTAGAGGCTCATCGCGTTTCGTAAATGCCGCCGTCAAGCGTAGGCGGCCAATCGGAAAGGTATGTGGCGATGGTTTCGATTTCACGTTCAATGCTACTGGCCGCAAGCTTATTGGCGTTCCCGCTCGCTGGCGTTATGGCGCAGCAAGTCGACACTTCTGGAGAAGGAAAATCCACCGGTCCCAACTCCGCCTCCGGCGGCGCCATGAAGGGCGGCGATGCAATGAAGAGTGGCGGTGCCATGAAGGGTGGCGATGCCATGAAGAGCGCTACGCCGGGCTATGAGAGCAAGAGTGGCGTGTCTGATGGCGTAGGTAGTTCTCCGGGGAACGCGGCCTCCGGCAAGTCAGCGAAGCAACAGTAATAAAGCCGATCAAGACTGGTCGAAAGCCGCTTCAACTCCAGTCGTGATGGTCATGCGTCCTCGCTGCTAGCTGGGGGTTCGGGCAGTAGATCTGCAACTTTGCTGACAGGCGGGAGTGAACGAGGTAGGCAAGGTCATCTTGCTCGTCTGGCAGTACCCGAGTGGGCGAGGAACCGGACCCTCGCGGCACACCATGATAAGCTGGAAGCGCGGGGCAAGCAGCCGCTGCGCTTCCAGTGCTTGCTGAACTATGCGGACAACACTGCAGCCTCTGACGGGGCATGGATCTCGGAAGCTGCCGCCGGCAGCCGACCCGTTTTAGCGGTGTCCGACGGTTTGTTGCCTTGCTCTCAGCACACCGGGCTGCCACTGCGCCTGGCGTGCGGGACAAAGCCGCAGCCTCGGCGCCGGTGGCCTTGACGCCCGCCTCACCCGCCAGCACATCCCAGGCATGCAAGATCCATTCGTTAAACCCGAAGAGCCGACCGCCGCCGCCGCCATTGAGGCGATCGGCGAGGAACTGGCGTTGTTCGATGACTGGATGGAACGGTACGAGTTCATCATCGGCATGGGCCGCAAGCTTCCCGCGTTCCCGGACGACTGGGCAAACGACGGCCACCGCGTCCCAGGCTGCCAAAGCCGGGTCTGGATGGAGGCAATCCTGCGGGACGGCAGCCTCTATTTTGCGGGGAAATCCGACGCCGCGATCGTCTCCGGCCTCGTCGCACTTCTGCTGCGGGTTTATTCGGGCCGGGGTCCGGAGGAAATTCTCAACACTGACCCGATCTTCCTAAAGAACCTTGGCCTGCTCGAGGCACTGTCGACCAACCGAGGCAACGGCATTGCCGCGATGGCCCGCAAGGTCCGCGAAGTCGCTACCATTCAACAGCCTGCCTGAATCTCCTATGTCGGCGGCGGTGCGGGTCGCCGCGTTCCTGGGAGCCTACTTCGCGGCAAATGCGATTGTTGCGTTCTTGCCGCTGTGGTTGGCCGACCGCGCGCTGAGCCCTTCCGCCATCGGACAAATCCTGGGCAGCGCAGCGTTGCTGCGGGTCCTGGCGGGACCAGGGTGGGGCAACATTGCTGATCGCCTCGGCCGCCGCCGCCCGGTGCTGGGCTTCGCCGCCGCGGCCGCCGCCGGACTCTCTGCCTCTTACGTCGCCGCGAGCGGCTTCCTGCCGATCCTGCTGATTGCCGCTGCCCAAGGTATCGCCGCCAGCGCGATCAGCCCGCTGGCTGATTCCCTGGCGCTGGCTTTGGTGAGCGAGGGACGCATCGAGTACGGCCCGGTCCGAGCGGTTGGGTCCACAACGTTTATGGTGGCAACCGCAACGGCGGGATGGCTGCTCAACCGGCTCGGCTCCTGGCTGGTTCCCTGGCTGCTGGCGGCCGGCTACGGCGCGGCGTGCCTGTTCAGCGTGTTCCTGCCGGAAGCTGCAACGCCTCCCGCCGTCCGGCACAGCTTCGCGGGGTTGAAGCTGTTCGGCAGCAAATCCTTTCGCCTGGCGGTTGGCAGTACCGCACTGATACAGGGCGCACACGCCGCCTACTACGGCTTCGCGGCCTTGTTCTGGCGATCCCAGGGCCTCAGCGACACCGTCATCGGTTTGCTGATCGCGGAGGGGATCGTAGCCGAGATCCTCCTGTTCGCCCGTGGCCGCCGGCTGGTCGAGCGGCTCGGTCCCGCCGGATTGACCGCGTGCGCGGCATCAGCCTCGATTCTGCGTTGGACGGTGATGGCGGCCGCGCCGCCTTTGCCAGTGCTTGTACCTGATACAGCCGCTTCACGCCGCCACGTTCGCCATGCAGCATTTGTCGGCGATGCTGGTGCTGACCCGCGGTGTTCGCCGCGAACGCGCCGCCACCGCCCAAGCCTTACACGCCGCCCTTGGTTATGGCGCGCCCACCGGGCTGATGATGCTGTTGTCCGGCTGGATGTATGCCCGCTACGGAGGCTTGGCCTTTTTGGCGATGGCAGTCAGCGGAGGCGCCGGGTGGTTTTTGGTCGCACCACTCGCCCGCGAAACCGCGGCTGAGGCCGGCTGAAGAGCTCACGGCACTCCCACCTTCGCCAGCGCCTGCGCGAGGTCCGCGATCAGGTCATCGGCGTGCTCTATACCGATGCTTAGCCGGATCAGACCATCGGTGACGCCGATGCGTTTACGAATCTCCATTGGGACGCCGGAATGGGTGGTGGACGCGGGGTGGCTGGCCAGGGATTCGGTTCCGCCGAGGCTCACCGCCAGTTTAAAAATTCGCAATGCGTTCAGGACACGGAACGCCTCTAACTGCCCGCCGCGTATTTCGATACTGAATGTGGACCCTGGGCCAGTGCATTGCGTGTCGTAGATACGCCGCGCCACCGGGTCGGGTGTGTCGTGACGCAGAGAATACACTTTTGTTACGGCGGGGTGATCTGCAAGGAATGATGCGACGGCTTCCGCGTTGCGCGCGGCCGCGTGCATCCGGAGCGTGACCGTCTCCAGCGAGCGGCCCAGCATCCAGCATGGATGGGGATCGGGTTGCGTGCCGATCGCGCCGCGCAACAATCGGATCGAACGTAGGTTTTCCTTTGTTCCCAAGACGGCGCCCGCGATCAAGTCGCTATGACCGCCGACGTATTTCGTCAGCGAGTAGACGACCAGGTCGACGCCGTGTTTCAGGGGATGCTGGAAGACAGGGCCCAGCATTGTGTTGTCACAAACGATCTTGGGCCGGTGCCCCTGGGCGGCTTCGATTTTGTCCACAGCCGCGGCCACGAGCGCGAGGTCGACCAGGCTGTTCAGTGGATTTGACGGTGTTTCGACCATGATCACGCTGATGCGGCCGCGTTCCATGGCTTGCCCCGCGGCCGCATGGATGGCCGCGGCGCTCATCCCGTCAGAGAAACCGACAGCGGCCATCCCGAATTCGGTCAGTGTCCGGGCCAACAAGGTCTCGGTGCCACCGTAGAGGGGTTGGCTGTGCAGGATCGCGTCTCCTGGCCTGGCGAATGTGAGCAGGGTTGTAGCGATCGCCGCCATGCCGGAACTGAACAGGAGCGCGGTTTCGGCGCCCTCGTAGATGGCTAGCCTGTCCTCGACGATCTCACTGTTGGGATGGTTGAACCGTGAGTAAACGAGGCCGGCACCCCCTTCCGGAACCGCCTTTCGCCCGGCGACCACGTCAAAATAGTCGCGTCCCTCTTCGGCGGAGCGGAACACGAAGGTCGAGGTGAGAAACACCGGCGGCTTGGCCGAGCCTTCGGAGAGCGCCGGATCGTAGCCATAGCTTAACATCAGGGTTTCCGGCTGGAGTTTATGATTGCCCAGCGTGGTCTCGTGGCTGCGGTCCTTGGCCATAGGTGCACTCCTACTGCCGGTCGGGGAATGAGTGGTATCCGCAATTTTTAGGAGCCCACACGCGCCGGCGCGTTGGATGGCATACAACATCGCCCTTGCCATCCGTAATGAATTTCGACCGGTCGACGGCTGAGTTTGGGGACGGTTAAAGCCGCGCCCCTGCGAACCGGTGGGTTGTTCGGATGGCGGTTAGTCTTGGACGGCAACTTCCGCGTTCGCTTTACCTGACGGATGCATCGTTGCCTGTGCCCATCGCCACCACCATGTCCGCCACCACCATGTCCGCCACCAGCAGCGTGTCCGGCGCCCGAGCCATGTCCGCCGCCCCAGGCATGTCCGGCGCGATAGGCGTATATTCCACCGTGAAACCCGCATGGTGCCGGCCGCCATGGGGAAAGCGGCCGCCGCCAAAGCGGTAAAAGCCCCCGATAATTCCGGCGTAGTAGAGATAAGCAAAGGGATAGCCGTCCGGGTAGCCATAGCCGAATGGATAGGGGTATGCCGCGTAGGCGTCGCCGGCGTCGTAGCCTGCCATTGACGTCAATTGCACGATATCACCCCGGGCTGCCATGCACTGAATATGCTGACATCAGCCGACGTGGCGCTGGGCGGCGTCGCCGCCTCGGGCGCAATGTTGGATGGATGCTAGGACAGATCGCCATAAGCGGCGTGTGTGATCGCGTGCCGCTGGCAAATGGACTGATCCTCCTGGAAGGAGGCTTCGGTCTTGTCCTTCCCGGTATCACCATCACCGCTGGCCTGTGCCCAGCATGGCCGACCACCGGGCGAGCGTCATCGCGATTCCTCCCTCAAATCTTGATGGGTGCATCCAAACGGGACCATGAACGTCCTTGGCTCAGCCTGGACAAATCAAATGGTTGTTTCAGGCAAAATTCGAAAGGCAGGGAATCTTGCCTCCGGTAGAACCACGTTTTGGGGGAGTCGCCGGGTTGAGCGGCCGCTCCGGCTGTTTTCTTTGAGATTAGCGAAGCGAGTGGGTTGCGAATGGCGAGGTATCTGCTGCTTGAGCAAAACGCTGAGATTATGTCGTAGTCAGATGGCGAGAGCCGCGTGGTTGACCGTTATTTGAAGGCTTCCGGCTGTTGCACCCCCTATATTGAGTAATTGATGGTACAGATCGAGTTTTAGAGGTATACTTGGGCATTCTGCTCTGAGGTGCCCGTCGCGGCGGCGTCAGGGTGGCACCGCTTCGGATGGCGCAAAAACCGTGGCCCGGGGAGCGGCTCGGGTAGTGTGCACTCAGAACAGGAGCGGTCTCATCCAGATAGAGGGTTGGCCTCTCGTGCTGGAGGTGACAAGCGCCCGGCGTCGGCGCCGCGGTGGTTGGGGGATTTCCGGTAGGTGCCAAAACCCGCAGGTTGTTGGTCGAACCCGTTTGGGGTGCATCGCAGGCAGTTTTTTTCGCTACCTTCGGGTAGCGGCTCTTGTGCCAAGCGCACACTGCCGTGAATATAGCGGGTCGGGGTCGCATAGCGGTTCGACCTCGGCATAAAGACGTTTGTCGACTAACGTAGGGAAGCCGGCCTGTTATGTGGATTGTTCGCCTTGCACTGGACCGGCCTTACACCTTCGTGGTCCTGGCCCTGCTCATCTTGATCACCACGCCGCTGGTGGTCCTGCGGACGCCGACGGACATTTTTCCGAACATCGATATTCCCGTGATCGCCGTTGGTTGGAGCTACACCGGCCTTAATCCGGAGGAAATGGAAGGCCGGATGACGTCGGTCTACGAGAGGGTGCTGACCACGCTCGTAGACAACATCGAGCACATCGAGTCTACCACATACCCAGGCATCGCCATCGTTCGGGTCTTTCTGCAACCGGGCGCCAGTCTTGATACCGCGAACGCTCAGGTGACTGGAGCCTCGCAGACGATTTTCCAGGTATGCCGCCGGGAACACAGCCTCCACTGGTGATGAACTACAGCGCGTCGAGCGTGCCGATCATGCAGCTCGGCCTGTCGAGCGACACCCTGTCGGAGTTGAGGCTTAACGATATCGCGATCAACTTCGCTCGGCCGCAATTGGTGACCGTGCCCGGCGCGGTGGTGCCTTACCCGTATGGCGGCAAGATGCGCGAGGTCCTCATCAACCTCGATCCGGCACTTCTGCAACAGAAGAAGCTCTCGCCCGCGGATGTTATGAATGCGCTGTCGAAGCAGAATTTGGTGTTGCCGACGGGAACGGCAAAAATATCCGAATTCGAGTACGACATTCGGGTGAACGGAAGTCCCGAGACAGTTGAACAACTGAACGATTTGCCGATCAAACTGTCCGGAGACGCGACTATCTACCTGCGCGACGTGGCGTCGGTGGCTGACGGTTTTGCTCCGCAGACCAACGTCGCCCGAGCGAATGGACGGCGCGGGGTGTTGATGAACATCCTCAAGGCGGGGAATGCTTCGACCATCGACGTCGTTTCCGGCGTTCGCGCGATCTTGCCCAAGGTCGCTCAGACCCTGCCGCCGGAACTCAAGATTACGCCGTTAGCCGATCAGTCAATCTTCGTACGTGGGGCGATCTCGGGCGTCATTCGCGAGGCGATCATCGCGGCCTGCCTTACCGCGGCGATGATCCTGCTGTTTCTCGGCAGCTGGCGCAGCACCATCCTGATCGCAGTATCGATACCGCTGTCGATCTTTACCTCGATCATCTGCCTTGGGTTCCTCGGACAGACGATCAACATCATGACCCTGGGTGGCCTGGCGCTCGCTGTCGGTATTCTGGTCGACGATGCGACGGTGACGATCGAGAATATTGAACGCTATCTCGAGGAAGGGGATGGCCTGCGCACCGCGATCCTGGAGGGTGCATCGCAGATCGCGGTACCCGCGTTGGTGTCGACCTTGTGTATCTGCATCGTTTTCGTGCCGATGTTCTTGCTGGGGGGTGTTGCGCGGTATCTCTTCGTTCCGCTCGCAGAGGCGGTTATTTTCGCCATGCTCGCGTCCTACGTGTTGTCGCGTACGTTGGTGCCCACCATGGCATTGTACCTGCTGCGCGCGAACTCTCACGACAACAAGCCCACGCGCAATCCGTTGGTGCATTTCCAGCGGGGGTTTGAGCGCCAGTTCGAGCGGCTGCGGCTGGGCTATCGTGGTCTGCTCACGAAATTCGTGAACCGCCGGCGGATTTTCATCCCGGCTTTCCTTTTCTGTGCGCTCGCTCTTTTGGGCCTCGTCCCCTGGCTAGGTCAGAATTTCTTTCCCGATACCGACAGCGGGCAATTCGTCCTTCATATGCGCGCCAAGGCCGGGCTGCGGATTGAGGAGACGGCGCGCATATGTGACCTCGTCGAAGCAGTCATTCGCCGCGAGATTCCGGCTGGTGAGCAGGATAACATTACCGATAATATCGGTCTGCCATATAGCACCATCAACTTGACCCACTCCGTGTCGGGCGTGATCGGGGCTTCGGACGCCGACATCATGGTGTCGCTCCGGCCGGATCACCGTCCCACAGCCGACTACGTGGCACAGCTACGGAAGGTGCTGCCGGTGGCATTCCCTGGGGTCACCTTTAGTTTCCTGCCGGCGGATATCGTAACCCAGGTGCTGAACTTCGGTCTGCCGGCACCGATCGACGTACGGATCGACGGACGCGACATCCAGGCCAATCGCGACGTCGCGATCCACATTCTCAATCAGATTCGCCATGTGCCGGGTATCGTTGACGCCCGTATTCAACAGGATTTCGACTATCCGGACTTCGAGGTCACCGTTGACCGCACCAAAGCGCAGCAGGGAGGATTTACCGAGGTGGATGTCGCGGGCAGCATTCTCAACACCTTGAGCGGCAGTGCCCAAACATCGCCGATGTTCTTCCTGAACAAAGGCAACGGCGTCAACTACACGCTCGTTGCACAGACGCCGCAGTATAAGCTGCAATCCCTGCAGGATATTGAAAATATCCCGGTAACCTCGCCGACTGCTGCGAATGCCGGCGTCCTGGCCAATGTTGCCACGATCAAGCGGTCGCAGGAAATGTCCGCGGTTGATCATTATAATATTCGCCGTGTTATTGACGTCTATGCCTCCGTGCAAGGCCGCGACCTCGGTGGCGCCGGAGCCGAGGTGACGAAAATCGTTCATGACGCCGAGAAATTGCTGCCGCGCGGCAGCTTCGTGACGGTCCGCGGCCAATACGATACCATGATAACATCCTATCGTAACCTTTTGGGCGGACTGGCTTTCTCGATCCTGCTGGTTTATCTTTTGATCGTCGTCAACTTCCAGTCCTGGGTGGACCCGTTCATCATCATCATGGGATTGCCGGCGGCACTCGCTGGGATTGTCTTGTGCCTGTTCTTCACGCATACCACATTGAGTGTACCGGCGCTTATGGGTGCCATCATGTGCATGGGTGTGTCGACGGCAAACAGTATCCTCGTTGTTTCCTTTGCTCGGGAACGTCTGGCGGAGCATGGCGACGCGATCAGGGCGGCGCTAGAGGCGGGTTTCACGCGGTTCCGGCCGGTGCTCATGACGGCGCTTGCGATGATCATCGGCATGGTCCCGATGGCGCTTGGATTTGGAGAAGGCGGCGAACAAAATGCGCCGCTGGGCCGGGCGGTGATCGGCGGGCTGATGCTGGCGACGGTCGCGACGCTGGCCTTCGTTCCCACGTTATTTGCGCTGTTACACAATCGAAAGCCATCTGCGCCGAAAGCGGGTCCCGATCTCGGGCATCGTCCGGCATAATGCCTCATTGGAGAGTTCGTTGATGCCCAATGATCTGCCTCTCAACGATCCGCAGGAAGCGGATCGCCTTACGACCTATCGAAGTCCGGACGTACACCCTGCGGTTCGCCGCCGCCGGTGGCTCGGTCCGGTGGTGGGCGGGGTTTTAATTGTCGGCTTTGGTATCGCTATCTATGCGGGCATTCGCAGTCGGGCTGCCGCCGAGGTCGAGCTCGTTCAGAGCACTGACGCGGCGGCGGTGCCGGCTGTCGAGGTCTTCCATCCGAAGGCCGGCGCGCCGGATGTGAAGCTCATGCTTCCGGGCAATACTCAGCCGCTCAATGACACCGCGATCTACGCCCGTACTAATGGCTATCTGAAACGCTGGTATTTTGATATCGGCGCCCACGTAAAGCGCGGCGATCTATTGGCGGAGATCGAGACCCCGGAGATTGACGAGCAACTGCGCCAGGCACGGGCTGATCTGACCAATGCCGAGGCGACGTTGAAGCTCGCGTCGCTCACCGCGGATCGTAAGGAAAGCCTATTGAAGACCGGCTTCGCGCCGGTGCAGGATCGCGACAACGCGCAGGGCGCCCTGGACGTCGCCAAGGCCATGGTTCAAGCGCGTCAGGCCGCGGTCTCCCAGCTCCAGCAGATGCAGTCGTTCGAGCGGGTGGAGGCTCCTTTCGACGGTATCGTCACCACGCGCACGGTCGATGTTGGTGCATTGATTGCTCCTGGGGGCGCCTCCACGGCGCGCGAACTGTTCCACCTTGTGGCGATCGACTGGCTGCGAGTTTACGTGTCGGTGCCGGAAAATTACTCCCCGGCGATGCATGTGGGCTCGGTCGCGTCGGTGACGCTTGACGAGTTTCCAGGCGAGAAGTTCGAGGGAAACCTAGTCCGCACGTCGAACGCCATCGATCAGGCGTCTCGCACTTTGCTGGTTGAAATCGACGTCCCCAACAAGGATGGAAAGCTGCTGCCGGGTTCGTACGTGCATGTCCTTTTCTCTATACCGACGTCGGGGAAGGCGGTGACGATCCCAGCGAATGCCTTGCTCTTCCGAAAAGAGGGGCTTCAGGTCGGGGTGGTTCGAGACAACAAAGTGGAATTGGTTCCGGTCAAGATCGGGCACGATTTCGGCGACTCTGTCGAGGTCGTTTCCGGCATTCAGGCGACCGACCAGATCGTCGCCAACCCGGCCGATTCATTGGTGAGCGGGACGACGGTGGTGGTGAAAGCCCCGCCGGCGGCGCCATCGGCCAAATAATGTGGCCGCCGAGACAGGGCCCAGTTCTGTCTAATTGGGGGAAGATGCAGCTCGATGACGTCGGGCTCGCGGCATCGTTGTCCATCGTGGAATTATCGTGCTTTATTGGATTGGTCCCGGTGGCCCACCGTACGGCGTGGCTTGACCTTGCCCCGTCCGATGATCATGTTTCGGCCCAATCGACAGAATAAAGAGGGCTGATGTCAAAAGAGGACATGATCGAATTCAGCGGAACGGTAATGGAGCTATTGCCCAACGCCATGTTCCGGGTGAAATTGGACAACGAGCATTCGATTCTCGCCCATACCAGCGGCAAGATGCGCAAGAACCGTATTCGCGTGCTGGCCGGCGACCGGGTGAATGTTGAAATGACGCCCTACGACCTTTCCAAGGGCCGCATCACCTTCCGCTTCAAGTAGTGAACGACTCTGGCGGGTGAAGCCGCTCCCGCTGATCCTGGCTTCCTCCAGCCCACGGCGACTGATGCTGTTGAAGCAGATCGGCATCGTGCCTGATCAGGTCGTCTCCCCCGACATCGATAAATCGCCCGCTCGCAGCGAATTGCCGCGCCCATATGCCGAACGAATGGCGGCGACGAAGGCGGCGGCGGCGATATCGTCCGATCATCTGGTGCTCGCCGCCGACACTGTGGTGTCTGCCGGCCGTCGCATTCTACCTAAGGCTGAGGACGCCGCTGCGGTTCGGGCGTGCCTGACGCTGTTGTCCGGCCGGCGGCACCGGGTGTTGACGGCTATCGTGCTGACCGAACCCGGCGGGCGCTCCACCCGTCGGCTGGTCGAAAGTGTCGTGACGTTCAATCGCCTGACCACCGTTCAGATCGAGCGGTATCTCGCGTTGCATGAAGGCGAAGGTAAGGCCGGCGGATATGCAATCAACGGCCATGCGGCGAGTTTTATTCGTTTTCTGTCCGGCAGTTACTCGGCCGTTGTCGGGCTGCCGCTGTTCGAAACTGCGCAGTTGCTGCGCGGTCATGGCTGGCAGCTGCCGTGAGCGTTTCGATCCGCGTCGCCACCAGCCCAGGCGAGGCAAAGGTCGCAGTCGTGGACGGGAGGCGGTTGCGAGATTTTTGCCTTTGGCGTCCGGGTTCGCCGGACGGGGTCGGCGATGTGCATCGAGGGCGGGTGATCGCTTCGGTTCCGGCGATGGCGGGGGCATTCGTGGCGCTGGCAGATGCAGAGGGGTTTTTGCCAGACAGCCAGGGCGCCAAGGGACTGACGGCTGGGACGCTGTTAACGGTTCGTGTCAGCCGAGCGGCGCAGGGGAACAAGGGTCCCCGGCTGACCGCGGCGCTCGAACCCGTGGACGGGCCGGTGGGGCTAGTCCGCCGGGGGGTTGATCCGGTCCAGCGGTTTGCCACGCGATATCCAACCGCTCCGGTGGTCGTGGATGATCCGGGGATGGCTGCAGGGCTGGGGGCGACGGTTGCTCCGGCGGTCTTCGATGAGGATGTCGCGGAGGCGATTGACGCGTTGGCGCGGCCGGTCGTTGAATTGGCCGGCGGGGCGACGCTGTCGCTCTGGCCAACCCCCGCGTTGGTGGCGATCGACGTCGATGCTGGCGGCATGCTGGCTGGACACGCCCGGCACGAGGCGGTGAACCGGGCGGTGTTGCCAGTGCTTGCGGATCAGATCAGGTTGCGGAATTTGTCGGGCGGGATTGTCGTCGATCTGGCGGGGCTTTCACCACGCAAGCGGGCGGCATTGGGTTCGGATTTCATGACGGCGTTGGCGGATGATCCGTTGCGGCCGAGGTTTTTGGGGTTTACCGCGTTGGGATTGGCTGAGATCGTGCGCCCCCGGGTGCATCCTCCGCTGCACGAGTTGTTAGCGGGGCCGCTGGCCGCAGGGCTGGCGGCTTTGCGGGCGGTGATGGCGACGTTCAACGGAGATCCGCGTGGGATACCGGTGATTCGGGCGCATCCGGGGGTTGTGTCGGCGTTGCAGGCGGACGCGGTCGCAATACCTGATCTGGTGCGCCGCGTAGGACGAGGCGTTACATTGCGCTCGGATCCATCCCTGCCGGCGACGGCGTGGGTGCTGGAGAAGGATCATGGCTAAAGTATCATCCACCTGCCCGATCTGTGGGCGCCCGTCTTCCGAGGCTTCCCGGCCGTTCTGTACGCCGCGGTGTCAGGAGGTCGACCTTGGCCGTTGGCTGACCGGGGTATATCGGGTTCCGGGACCGCCGGCGGAACTGGACGAGGACCCGCCGCCGTCGCCGGAAGCGGCATGAGAGGAGGTGCCTGCGGGGTTTGGCTGGCGCTTGATCCTGGTGCGAGCTTAGGCTAAGCACCCGCCTCCAACGCTGTCTTATAGACGGCTGCGGTGCCCAGGTAGCTCAGTTGGTAGAGCATGCGACTGAAAATTGCAGTGTCGGTGGTTCGATTCCGCCCCTGGGCACCACCTTCAAATCTAGTATAATGCTAGTGCAGAAGGGACTCAGCACCGGGCGTTCTTCCGAGCGTGTTTCTTCTGCTGACTTGTTTGGTCTCTGCTCCTTGCTGGGGAGCCGAGGAGCATTCCACTGGAGTGGTTTTCGGGGGTTTGCCTCGGCGGTCCTTCCCGGTAGCCGTTGCGCGGGAGTCCTGGGCCCACCGACGCCGCCCTCCAATACGACGCGCTCGCTTGCCGCCATGGCAGTTTCGGTAGATCGTCTGTCGGTCGCGCCCTACAGTCTGTGATATCCGAGGCTTGGACTTGCGGCCGTGGCAACAATAACAGGCTGAAAAGGGGACAGGGGGTGCGCAGCGAAACGATTGCCGTGCATGGTGGCTACGATGTCGATCCAGTCACGCGGGCCGTCGCGGTGCCCGTCTACCAGACAGTTGCTTACGCATTCGATAGCGCGGAGCACGGGGCCGCCCTCTTCAACCTGGAGGTCGAGGGTCACCGCTACAGTCGAATCAGCAATCCAACCAACGCAGTGCTTGAACGGCGCGTCGCGGCACTCGAAGGTGGGCTCGAGGCGCTGAGTGTGAGTTCAGGGCAGGCTGCACTGAACTTTTCGGTCCTCGCGCTGACCAACAGCGGGAGCAATATCATATCTGTACCACAACTATACGGTACTACCCACACACTGTTTGCTCATATTCTGCCCGGACTAGGAATCAACGTTCGTTTCGCCGAATTCGATAGCCCGGCCGCGATCGAACGACTGATCGATGAGAACACAAAAGCAGTGTTCTGCGAAAGTGTCGGCAACCCGGCTGGCAATATCTGCGATATTGAAGCGCTCGCAGCGGTCGCTCACAGGAACGGTGTTCCTCTGCTTGTTGACAACACCGTCGCTACCCCGTTGCTGTTGCGGCCGATCGATTATGGGGCGGATATCGTCATTCATTCGCTGACGAAATTCCTCGGCGGACACGGGACGACGCTTGGTGGAATCATAGTGGACAGCGGGAAATTTCCCTGGGCGCGCCACGCCCGACGTTTTCCGATGTTCACCCAACCGGACGCTTCATATCATAACTTGGTTTATTCGGATCATTTTGGCGCGGCCGCCTATATCGCGCGATGCCGGAGTGTCTATCAGCGGACAATGGGCGCCGTCTTGTCGCCGCTCAGTGCGTTCCTGCTGCTGCAGGGAATCGAGACCATCGGGGTTCGGATCGACCGCCACGTCGAGAACGCAAGGCGGGTGGCGGAATTTCTGCACAAACATCCGACGGTCGCGTGGATCAACTACGCTGGATTCTCGGACAACCCTCATTACCCGCTTACGCAGAAGTACCTCGGTGGCCGGGCATGCTCGCTAATGACGTTTGGAATTAAAGGTGGGTTCGAGGCCGGAACCATCTTTTATAACGCTCTTGGCCTAGTCAAGAGGTTGGTCAATCTGGGCGACGCGAAATCCTTGGCATGTCATCCCGCTTCGACGACGCACCGGCAGATGTCGGCGGATGAACAGAGAAACGCAGGGGTGACGCCGGAGATGATTCGGCTCAGCATTGGCATCGAACATATCGATGATATAATAGCCGACCTTGATCAGGCATTGGGTGTGGCAAGCAACTGGTATTGGTCGCCCAACGTCGCAAGCACCAGAATGGACGGTGATAACGGGAGCACTTAACGCCATGGGCTTGGCTGGCACCGGTGGTTCGCCCCCCAGAGACGATGGTAATCCACTTGTTATCGGTCTCGTCAACAACATGTCGGACGCTGCCCTGCGGACGACCGAGCAACAATTTCGCGCGTTGCTGTCGGTGCCGTTTTCCGGTCACCGTGTTTGTCTCAGGTTGTTCTTCCTGCCGGAAATACCCCGCTCGGACATTGTCCGGGAACGCTTCATGCAGCACTACGAGCCGATAGATGCACTGTGGGAGAGCCAGGTCGACGGGCTTATCGTAACGGGAGCGGAGCCCCGAGCGGAGGTTCTCACCGACGAACTCTATTGGGATAGCCTGACAAAGCTCGTGGATTGGGCAGAGGATCATACCGTTTCCACGATTTGGTCCTGCTTGGCGGCACATGCCACCGTCCGTCATCTGGACGGGATCGATCGGCGTCTCCTGCAAAAGAAGCTTTCCGGTGTTTATAGCTGCCGAAAGGTCGCCGATCACCCAATTCTGGCGGGTATTCCGCCGCAATGGGACGTTCCGCATTCCCGGTACAATGGCCTGCCTGAGGAGTTGCTCGCTTCTATGGGGTATCGCGTCCTGTCAACGTCGACGAAAACTGGCGCCGACGTGTTCGTGCGAGAACGGGGCAGCTTGTTCGTCTTTCTGCACGGCCATCCGGAGTACCGTGTCGACGCATTGTTTCGTGAATATCGGCGAGACGTAATTCGTTTCTTGTCCGGCGAACAAGAAAACTACCCAGACTTGCCGGAGGGCTATTTCGACGAAGACACCGCCGGATTGCTGGCGACGTTCGGCGAGCGGGCTATCCAGCAGCGAAGCATAGATCTTATAGCGGATCTGCCGGTGCATGGTGCTGCCAACGAGCGTCGGCCACACGCCTGGCGTAATGTCGCCGTGAAAATTTTCGCCAACTGGCTGTCTTACCTGGTGGTGGAAGGGCGCGGTCTGTCCCGGGGTACGACTTTGGTACCGAAACGATGCGACGTTGTCGCGACGTGAACCGATGATCGATCCCGCGCTATCCGAACCAGCGTCGCGACTTTTCCCCGCGGAGGATGTTCGAAAACATTGGGACGACGTCCTAACGTTAGAATTGGCTGCCGCCTCCGCACGCGTCGCCGAGGGTGAGGTAACGCCGACATTCGATATCGCTAGGTTCCGCGACGAACTTGCTGCCTTCGACTTCTGCGTGCCATGGTCAGCAACGGATCTGCTGCCCTGGACGATCGCGCAAATGGAGCATGGCCTGGTCCATGTTAATCATCCGCGATATTTTGGGCTCTTCAACCCGGCACCGACTGCGCCGTCACAATGGGCGGATCGCATAGCGGCGACGTTCAATCCTCAGCTTGCGACCTGGACAACGTCCCCGGCCGCGGTCGAAATCGAGGCCCACGTGATCCGCGCCATCGCTCGGCGTGCTCATCTTCCAACTGAGACATGTGGCCACTTTACGACCGGCGGCGCTGAAGCGAATTACACGGCGCTACTGTGTGCGTTGACCCAAGCAAACGTTGCGTTCGCTAACGTGGGGGCACGCGCATTTCGAGGCCAGCCGGTCATTTATGCTTCGAAGGATTGTCATCTTGCCTGGTTCAAGGTCGCCCACCAAGCCGGGATCGGGCGCTCAGCGGTGCGATTGGTCGACACGGATGGGTCCGGACGTATGGATCTCGAGGCTTTGGCGGACCTGGTGGCAGCCGATCGAGCGGCGGGTCTCATACCCATCATGGTCGTCGGCACGGCCGGAACAACCAACGCGGGAATGATTGATCCGCTAGGGGCGTGTGCCCGGTTGGCGCGGGATGCGGACTTATGGTTCCACGTCGATGCCGCCTGGGGTGGCGCATTAATCGCGTCCGAGAAATTGCGCGACCAACTCTCGGGCATCGAGCAAGCCGACTCCGTCACAATCGATGCCCACAAATGGTTCGCAACGACGATGGGCTGCGGGATGTTTCTGACCACCCAACGCAGCATTCTATCGTCCGTGTTTGAGGTATCGGCCACTTACATGCCATCCAACGCTCGGGACCTCGATCCGTATGTGACGTCACTGCAGTGGTCGCGGCAGTTTCGCGGATTGCGTCTGTTCCTATCGTTGGCTGCGGCCGGCTGGGCGGGCTACGCGGACCACCTGGAGCGAGCAATCGGGTTGGCCGGACAACTCAGGCACCAACTGTGGGGGAGAGGCTGGCGCGTGGTGAACCATTCCTCGCTCGCGGTGCTGTGTATCGAACCACCGCCTGGGTTCGGCGAGGTGCGATCGATCGTTGGCAAGGTTGTCGCTTCGGGCCGCGCCTGGGTCTCGGTCGCTACGTTCGAGGGGCGCGAGGTTATTCGCGCATGTATAACGCATGGCGAAACGACACCGCAGGACATCGAGGCGCTTGTGAGCGCGCTTTTGTCCTTTGGCCAGAATAGTCTGGGTACAACAATGAAAACATGAGGCGTTATGCACTGATGGGTTGGTGCACTCCTGACCAGATCTGAATTCCTCTAGGCGGCGTCAACCAAGTCCCGCATGATCATCTTCGCGATGGCCAAAATGTACCCGTGTCAGTGAGCAACTATCAAAAAGGAGGTTCGATATGCCGGTTACGACCCAATACGTCTTTATCGTGACTATGGATGTTTCACCCGAGAAGGAAGCACTGTTCAACGAAATCTACGATCGCGAGCACGTGCCCTACCTCCTGAAAGTTCCAGGTGTCCGCTCGGCCACGCGGCTGCGTATCGAGCCCGCGACGATCAGCATCGGTGGCGAAACGAAGTCACTGACAGGCGACGGGGCGCCACGATACATGGCAATTTACGAGATCGACAGTCCCAACGTCCTGATAAGCGCAGCCTGGTCCCAAGCGGGCGAACAAGGCCGCTGGGCTACAGAGGTGCGGCCTTATACAAGCAACCGCCATCACATCGTGCGGAAGGTATTGTAGACGCACAGCCCAATTATTGGTTGTCGCCAGCCCGTTCGGTCATACAACACCGGGAAGTCCCGCTGCCACCCGGCGTTGACGACGTACAGATGGTCACCATCGCGGGGCCCCGCCTAGTGCTGATGCACCGATGCACCGAAACTGCCGCTCGTTCGGCTCGAAGCGACTACGTGAGTGCCTTGCTCTTCGTTTCGATGGCGCCGAGCAACTCCTTCCAGGAAGCAACGAAGCCCGTTGCACCCTCGTCCTGTAACTGTCTAGCCAGGGCGCCAACATCGACGCCCGCGCGCGTTATTGCCACCAGGACCTGCTCGGCATCGCCGCCGTCGCGCGGGATCGCACGATCGACCGCCCCGTGCTCGCCGAACGCAAGCAATGTCTCCTCCGGCATGGTGTTGATCGTGTTCGGCGCCGCCAGCGCGCCCACATAGAGCACGTCCGACGCCTTGGGATCCTTGGTGCTGGTGCTGGCGAACAGCAGCCGCTGCGGACGCGCGCCCCACCCCTGCAGCCGTTGCCAGCGCTCTGACTCCAGCAGATCGCGATACGCCTTGTAGCATTGCTGCGAGACCGCAATGCCAAGCCGGTCGCTGAGCTCCGCAGGCACTTTGTCTAATGTTGCCTTGTCCCATCGGCTGACGAATACCGAGGCAACGGAGCGGACGTCAGGGTCAAGATCCGCTGCCACGCGACGTTCCAGACCACGCAGGTAGGCGTCCGCTGCCCGCACATAGTCGTCACGCGAGAACAACAGCGTCACGTTGATCGGGATACCGGAGAAGATCGCCTCCTCGATGGCGGGCAGACCCTCCAGCGTACCGGGAATCTTGATGAACAGGTTGGGACGGTTCGCCTTCGAATGCAGCGCGTGGGCTTCTGCAACGGTCTTGGCTGTGTCATGCGCGAGCAAAGGCGAGACCTCAAGCGAGACCCAGCCGTCGACCCCGGCCGTTCGCTTGTGGACAGCCGCGAACATGTCGGCGGCCTTTGTCAGATCCTGGATGGCCAACTCGAAGAACAGCGCCTCGCCTGTCTTGCCGGCAGTTGCCTGGCGCCTGATCTCCTCGTCATACGCTTTGCTGTGGGTAATCGCATGGTCGAAGATTGACGGGTTTGATGTAAGACCGGTCACCGACAGCTCGTCGATATAACGTTTAAGCGTCCCGCTGGTGAGCAGGTCGCGGGTGATGTTGTCCAGCCAGAGGCTTTGACCCAGACGTTGAAGCTGCTCTGTCGCCTTCATGCTGTGTCTCCCTTCACTGCTTCTGATAGTCGGAAAAATCGTGCTCCACGAGGTCCGCGATGCGGTTCAACTGAATCTCGCCATGTGGATACTTTGCCAGGATTTCGGGATCGGTTGCGTAGTGACCCTGGCGCGGGAAAACCGTCGTGAGACGCGATCCCCAGAGTTTCTTCATCGTATCCAAAATCCGCAGCTTGTCGTCGATCATCACGTAATGTTTCGCGGGATATAGCCGAGCCACATCGTCCAGTTCTTCCTCCTTATGGATGTAGATCAGCACATGACCGTCGAACGCATGCCACAGGCCGGAGCGATCCACTTTGCGCGGCTGGAATACCGCGTCACCGTCGGACAGAATGACGACCGGTCCCCACTGGCGCACGTGATTGACGGCGTCGAGCGCACCTCTATACACCCGCTCGGCGAACGGATAGTCCACGAGCCAGTTCGACATCCGCAGCAGCTTGGGATCGTGCATCTCCTCCGAGCGGTAGCGCTCGAGTGCTCCGAGGTAATCCGCATAACCGAGCTCGGTACGAAGCGCCTCGAAGATCTCCCAATAACGTTTGCGGGCAGCGGTCCCGTGTTCCACCCCAAGATACACGTCCAGATCGGCCTGCACGCGGTCATTGTTCAAGAGCGTGTTGTCCACGTCGAACAGAAAAACGAGGTCGTGCATCATGTGAATGGCTCCGCGGCAATGTTCGGGTTGCGCCAGGGTCCGTCCGCCCCGATCAATGCCTGGGCTTCGTCGGGACCCCAGGTTCCCGGGTGGTACGGATAGACCGGCGTCGCGTTGTCCAGGATCGGCTCGACTATCCGCCATTGTGCGTCGACGATATCGTCCCGCCCATACAACTCGCCCACACCGCGCAGGGCATCGCCGAGCAGCCGCTGATAGGGCGGCCGCAGGTTGGGTTCATGCTTGGTCAGGGTCATCTCGACGTCTTCGCCGACCATTCGTTCGCCGGGCAGCTTCACCCGTACGCCCATGCCGATGTCGACGTCGGGGCTGATGCGCATGCGGAGGTGGCCGGAACTCAGCGGCACCAACTCGTCGAAGGTCTCGCGCGGCGGGCGCTTGAACTGCACCATGAGCTCGGTTGCCGTTACCGGCAGCATCTTGCCGGCGCGGATGTAGATCGGCACACCGGCCCACCGCCATGACTCGATGAAAAGCTTGACGGCAACGAACGTTTCAACAGTCGAGCCGGCGCGAACGCCGGACACGGACTGGTATCCCGCGTACTGGCCGCGGACGATGTGGGTGTTGTCCAGCGGGCGCACCGCTTTCAAAAGCGCGGATTTCTGGTCGCGCATCGCCTCGTGTTCCTCGCCGGTCGGCGGGTCCATCGTCAGTTGCGCCAGGACCTGCAGCATGTGGTTCTGCACCACGTCGCGGATAGCACCTGTTTCGTCATAGAAATGGCCTCGATCTTGGACCCCGAAGTCTTCGGCCATGGTAATCTGGATGCTGCTGATGTGGTCGCGGTTCCACAGCGGCTCGAACATCGAATTGGCGAAACGTGTGTAGGTGATGTTCTGTACTGGCTCCTTACCCAAATAGTGGTCGATGCGGAAGATGTTTTCTTCGGGAAAGTATTGTGACAGCAACCGGTCAAGCGTGCGTGCGGTCGCGCGGTTGTGACCGAACGGCTTCTCGATCACCAGACGCGCCCCGTCGGCGCAACCCGATTGCGCCAATCCGTGAGCCACAGTTGCGAACAGGCTCGGAGGCACCGCCAGATAGTGCAGTGGGCACTGCGCTTGACCGAGTGCCGCGCGCAACTGCGAGAACGTGGCCTCGTCGCTGTAGTCGCCGTCAACGTACCGCAGCAGGTCGAGCAAGCGTTGAACCGTTGTTGCATCGGCATTACTGTGGTGCCGCAGGCTATCGAGCGCGCGTGCCTTCAACTGATCCAGTTTCCATCCCGCTTTGGCGACGCCGATGATCGGGACGTTTAAGCCCTCGTCGTGGACGAGACCCAGGAGCGCCGGAAATATCTGCTTGTAGGCGAGATCCCCGGTCGCTCCGAAAAAGACGATCGCGTCGGATGGCTTAGCCGCCATGAGCGCCTCCTACGCCTTGGTTTCGACGTGACCGCCAAACGCGAAGCGCATCGCCGACAGCATACGGTTGGCGTAGTCGGCGTTGCCACGAGATTCGAACCGCGAATAGAGCGCGGTGCTAATGACCGGTGCCGGTACTCCTTCGTCGATTGCGGCGAGCAAGGTCCAGCGCCCTTCGCCGGAATCGGAGACGCGACCGTGAAAATTCGCCAGTCCGGGATCCTGGCGCAAAGCACCAGCGGTGAGATCGAGCAACCACGAACCGACCACACTTCCGCGCCGCCATAGCTCGGCGACCTGTGCGACGTCGATTTGGTATTTGTAGTGGTCGGGTTCCCGAAGCGGCGTGGTTTCTGCATCGATTTGCGGGGTGCGCAAGCCGATGTCGGCATTTTTGATGATGTTGAACCCTTCGGCGAAGGCCGCCATCATCCCGTACTCGATACCGTTATGAACCATCTTCACAAAATGGCCGGCACCGTTGGGGCCGCAGTGCAGGTAACCGTATTCGGCCTGCGACGGCTCGCCCGAGGCGCCGGGGGTGCGAGGTGCGGTTTCCACACCAGGCGCCAACGACCGGAATATCGGGTCGAGATGGCGCACGATGGCGTCCTCGCCGCCGATCATATGGCAGTAACCGCGCTCTAGACCCCAAACGCCGCCGCTGACGCCGACATCGACGTAGTGTAGCTGCTTTACCTTCAGTTCCGCGGCGCGGCGGATGTCGTCGTGGTAGTAGGAATTGCCGCCCTCAATGATGATGTCGCCGGGTTCAAGCAGCGGAACCAGCGTGTGCAAGACCGGATCGACCGCGGCAGCGGGCAACATCAGCCAGACCGCACGGGGTTTCGATAGCATCTTCACGAAGTCCGGCAGGCTGGTCGTGCCTTTGGCTCCTTTCCCCACCAGTTGCTGCACAACATCGGCGTGGGTGTCATTCACCACGCAGTGGTGGCCGGCCTTCATCAGGCGCTCCACCATGTTCGCACCCATGCGTCCGAGCCCGATCATACCCAGTTCCATTGCTGCTCTCCATGCTGATCAATGCGTTGCGCCCGTCGCCCACCGCGTCGCGGCGCCGTGGTGAAGCCGAACCGCTCCACAACCACTTCCGTAGGCGCCGACATCTCGAAGGTTCGCATACCCAGGATGATACCGGAAGCACCCGCGTCGCATTGGCACCCCAGCGGTGAGCAATCGTCATTGCAATCCGGGCCGTCACCTTCTGCGGCAGGACGCCTCTCGGGTAGGCAGCGTCCAACTGCGAAATCGTCGACGCCGTGCTATATCCTGAGAGCGCGACCTTCGTTACGGGTCTACGCGTTCGACGGAGGCGCTCGGGCCGCCTGCTGGTGAGGCACGGACAGAATATCTTACTAGCGCACTATAACCATCTCCCGAGGAGAGTAATATGGCTGCGGGGTCTTTGAGTGGTCAACGCGATGGAGGGCTCGATCACCGGGTGGTCCTAGAGACGCGGCTTACCAGAGAATACCAGCTCGAAATCCCCTTCGTGAATGCCGGTATGGCGTTCGTTGCGACCGCGCCACTCGCAACAGCGGTCTGTAACGCTGGCGGTCTGGGCATGATCGGTATCGCCGCCATGAGCCCAGCAGTCCTGCGGGCTCAGATCGGTGACATCCGTCGTGCGACAAGTCGCCCGTTCGGCGTGAACATCATTGCTCGTTTCAGTATGCCCGAACAGATCGAGGTATTGGTGGAAGAGCGGGTGCCGGTCGTGGTCTTCTTTTGGGACGAGGTACCGGCGGACTGGATCTCGCGCTTGACCGCTGCTGGTTCCAAGATCTGGTTCCAGATCGGCAGCGTTGCCGAGGCACGCGCGGCGATGGCGCAAGGAGCCGACGAACTCATCGTGCAGGGCATGGAGGCCGGCGGCCATAATAGGTCCAGCGCCGGTCTGTTGTCGCTCCTGCCGGCGGTTTGCGATGTGGCAGGTGATTGCCTGATCCTTGCCAGCGGCGGCATCGCTGACGGGAGAACCGCCGCGGCGGCGCTTGCGCTTGGAGCAGATGGCGTTTGGGTGGGCACTCGATTGCTAGCGAGCCACGAGGCGGATGCCCATCCCGGGTATAAGCAACGTGTGCTGGCTGCAGAGGTGGACGGGACCGTGCGCAACAACATCTTTGGCCCGGAGTTTCCCGACGCGACGACGCGAGGCCTGCGCAACCGCCTGGTGCGGGAGTGGGAGGGCAGAGACGAACCGGCGCCCTACAAAGTCGCGTCTCCGGAGCAGATGCCACTAATCGGTGAGGCCGACATCTACGGCCAGAAGGTGCCGATGAACCGGTTCAGCGGGTTTCCGCCAACCAGCAGAGCGACAGGGGATCTTGAGGAGATGAGCCTGCTGGCGGGCGAATCGGTCGGTCTGACAACGCAGTTGATGGGCGCGGCAGCCATTGCTCGCGAGATGATGAGAGACGCCGCGGCGGTGATCGATGGCCGGCTCAGGGCGATGACGGCCCGGGGCACGCGAGGCGCTGTTGCGTGAACATCCCTTTGCCGGACAGCCCACCCGGTCATGACGGAGTGGTCCAATGGTTTATTCCGTTTGCAGCCGCATCGCTGGCCAACCGTCAACCTGTGCTGACGGCTTAGCGGGAGCGAGGGTACATGCTGACCACGCCGCCGGTCATGGGAGCGCGGGGCACGGACCTCCGGTCGGTTTCGCGTAGGACGATACCGCGCTGAAGGGCACGTTTGCCAGCCTGGCGTCTGTCTAAAGTCGGCGCCCTAGGCTCTGTCAGCGTCCGCAGCTACCAGTAGAATTCTACCTGAGTTCGGGGTCCAGATGGGTCGCTATGTTCCCGCAACCCATGGGGGCACGTATGGCCGACCACTGCCATGGCGCCGACTTACCAGGGCACCTCTTTCCCGGTGTAATCCAGGAAGCGATGCTTGTGCTTTCCGCTTTGCTCCTCGATCACAGAGACGACCCCCGTCGCGCTGTCCTCTATCGAGACCGCTGCATCAGATCCCCCCATATCCGTCCGCACCCAACCGGGGTGCAGCGATACCATTGTCAGCCGCCGGCCGCTCAGTTCGCCCCACAACCCTCGACTTAGGGAGTTCAGTGCCGCCTTGCTGGCCCGGTACAACTCGTGGCCACCGGGGTTGTCTGCCACGCTTCCCATAGCGGACGAGGTGAACGCCAATACGCCGGACCCTGGCCGAATGTGCGTCGCGAGCGCCCTGGCCAGACGGATGGGGGCGATAGCATTGGTAAACATCAGCTCCCCGATCTCCGTTGCCGTGGCGGCATCAGCACTGCGATGTTCAGGTCCGGCGACGCCGGCATTGACGAGGACGGCGTCGAACACTTTGGAGCCGAGGGTCCCGGGAAAACCATCCACGGCGGCGGGATCGTTCATATCCAGCCGTGGGACCGACGTACGTCCGGGATGCGCGGCGGCTAGTTTTTGCAGTTCGGTCGTTTTGGCTGGGTCACGGGCTGTCGCGACGACATCCCACCCACGCTGCAGGAATTCCTTAGTCACACCCAGTCCGATACCTCTCGTGGCACCGACCACCATGGCCAGTCGATGTTCCGTCATGCTCATATCCTTCTCTCTGCGCGCAGGTCGCGATGATAGCTCCGCCAACCGTCTCCGTAAGGAGGCGGCTGCTTCGCGACAGATCTTAAGCTGGCCGAGCCGGATCCAACAGGTCTGGGGTGGCATCCCGCGCCCTGTCAACCGAGGGGGATGGCGTGAGCAGACGCTGATGGTCCGGATATCCAGCTGCCGGATCTAGTTGTACAGTGCTGCTGCCGTCTCATAGCGTTTCGGTTAATGAACGCTTGCCGCAGGGGGCGTCTAAGAGCCGTCAAGAACGAGGCCGTTGCAAACTGGAGACGTCACATTATGATCCCAATCTTGCGCCGCGGACTAATCCGAATGAGCGGCGCCGCCGTCTTGCCCTTGCTCGGACACTCGGCGCTGGCCGCGTCCGACGGCAGCGACACGGTCACGATTGCCTCCAATGTCACGCTGCCATCGTTCGATCCCACGTCGGGACCGTCAGCAGTCAATCCACCGCTGCAGTCCTTTTATCAGTCGATCTTCGACCCCTATGTGGCGCAGAACCCGAACCTGTCCTGGGCTCCCGGGATGCTCACGAAATGGGGTTGGAACGCCAACCGAACACAGATATCGCTAGAGCTTCGTACTGACGCCTATTGGCATAACGGCGATCGGGTAACGCCAGAGGACATCATCTGGTCCATGCAACGCGCCGGGAAGCCTGATGGCGGCAGCCCGGTGCAGTTCATCTGGTCCTCGCTTGGGAACTGGAAATCCGATGGCAATGTTATCACCGCGGATGTGCAGCGGTTTGTGCCTGACATCTTCGAATGGATGGGATTTCTAACCGGATACGCCCTGCCAAAGACCTACTATGAGAAAATCGGTCCCGAGGGCTTTGAGAAGGCGCCGATCGGCAGTGGGCCTTATATGGTCGATCAGTACGAGCGCAACGCGTTCCTGCGCCTGAAAGCCAATCCAAAATACTGGGGCGGCAAGCCCGCATTCGAGACGGTTATCTTCAAATTTGTTCCTGACCCCACCAGTCGGGTCGCGGAGGTCGAAATCTGGATCGTCCGACGTGAGCTTCTATATTCCTTATGAGGAGTATGACCGCCTACGCCTGAAACCTGGATTGATCGGCACGACCACGCCGGTGTCCGACATCGGCATGATTTTTATCAGCAACCGCGGCGTGATGTTGGATCGCAACGTGCGGCTGGCGGCATCCCATGCGATTGACAAGGAGGCGATCGTCAAACGGCTGCTGCGTGGGTATGGCGTACCATTGAGCACGCTGGAGGCGCCAGAGTACCTGGCCTACGACCCGAGCATCCAAGTGGCTTACGATCCGGCGCTCGCAGGCAGGTTACTGGCCGCCAGCGGCTACTCGCCGCAGAAGCCGGTCACATTCACGATCCAGACAACTCGCGGGTACATGCCGAAGGACTATGAGATGATCCAGGCGATCGTCGGCATGTGGCGCAAGGTCGGCATCGACGCGAAGATCGAGGTGTACGAGATCGCCAAGCATTTCGAACTGCGCATGTCGCATCAGTTGGCTGAAGCCGCGTTCTATAACTGGGGAAACGCGACCGGTGACCCAAACAGTTCGACCGGGTTCGCTATGTATGACAAATCTCCGCACTCGGCGTGGAGGGACCGCACGCTGAGTGCGACGATGGATCCGCTTTGGGGCGAGCCGGACGAGAAGAAGCGCATCGCCGGCTGGAAGATGGTGGACGCCAGGATCGCTCAGGAAGGTTTGGTGCTGCCTCTGCTGCAATACGTGGAACCGATCATCTGCCGCAAAGGACTAAAAGTGACTGCGCAGATCAACGATATGGTGCTGCCGCAGCGGATCGACAAAGTCTGACGGGAAATGTGCCTGCGTCGGTCTCGGGCGCTTCGAACAGGCGAGCGCAGCCGACGGTTTGGGAAGAGTTCCCGCGCGTCCGCTGGGCGAACGCGGGCAACGCACGATCGCACCGAGCGGATCGTTGAACGGCCATGAAACATGCGATTAGATAATAGAGAGAGATTTTCACTGCGGGCCGCTTTAAAAATGGACTAGTCTACGAGGCATGAAGGCGTCGGTTATCGTGCGGCGGCTGTTACTGGTGCCGCCCACCTTGCTCGGCGTAGCACTGATCGTTTTTGTGCTGTTGCGCGTTGTCCCGGGTGACCCGGTTGCGATGATGATCTCGCCGGGCGCGTCGGCAGCGGACATCAGTGCATTGCATGCCCACTATGGTCTCGACAAGCCGCTTCCGGTGCAACTGCTGATCTGGCTCGGCGCGATGCTCCACGGCGATCTTGGGCAATCCATTACTTCCAGGATTGGCGTCGCGGGGCTGGTGCTGAGGCGGCTGCCGGCGACGATTGAGCTGGTGCTGCTGGCGACGCTGATTGGGTTGGTCCTGGGCACTGCATTGGCGCTGCTGGGCGCGGCGTTTCGCCGTAGCGCACCGGAGTGGCTGATCGATAGCGTTATCGCGGTGACACTCGCCATTCCGGATTTCGTGTGGGGTCTGCTATTTATCCTGTTGTTCGACGTAATGTTTCCAATCCTGCCGGTTTCCGGCCGCATTGATCCTGCGGTCACGGCGCATTTCGGGACCAACTTCTATCTTATTGAAAGCCTGTTGACGTTGCGCTTCGTGGTTGCCAGCGGGTTGCTGGCGCATTCCATCCTGCCCGCCACCGCGCTCGCCCTGCCATTTGCCGCGGTGTTTGCGCGCGTGCTGAAGAGCTCGCTAGGTGACGCCGAACACCAGGATTACGTGCAGATGGCCCGCGCCCGAGGCTATTCCCGCGCCCGGGTGCTGCTGGCCGAAGCCCTTCCGAACGCGATCATTCCGACGGCGTCACTGACCGGGGTGCAGGTCACCTTCATGTTGGCCGGGACGGTTTTAGTCGAACGCGTGTTCTCCTATGAGGGCATCGGCAACATGGCCATTGACGCCGTCACCAACCGTGACCTGCCGCTGATCCAGGGCATCATCCTGGCGTTCGCGGTGATGTTCATCGCCATCAACCTCGGCGTCGACATCGGCCTTACATTTCTCGATCCCCGCCTAAGACATGGCTGAAACGGTGTCTTGCCGCCGGCGGCTGAATCCAAAGGCTGTCTGTGGCGGTGGGATTGTTCTTTTGCTGATCGCGGTCGCGACCCTTGCCCCTCTGCTCGCTCCGCACGACCCGCTCGACCAGGACCTGCTGAGCGCGTTGCTGCCCCCTCGGGGGATCGAGGGCGGTAACGTGTCCTTTCCCCTTGGCACCGATGGTCTGGGCCGAGACGTTCTCTCCCGCCTCATCTTCGGTGCACGGGTCACTATTGTTGTTGCCGTTGTCGCGGCCAGCCTTGCCTGTCTGCTAGGCTCGCTACTCGGCTTGGCCGCCGGCTTTCTCAAGGGTGCCACCGATCAGGCGGTGTCCCGCCTCGTAGATGTCTGGATGGCTTTCCCGCCGGTGCTGCTGTCGATTGTGTTGGCGGCCATGCTGGGTGCTGGACTGACCGCGGTCATCGTCGCAATCGCAGTCATCGACTGGACCCGCTTTGCCCGCGTCATTCGTGCTGAGACGATGTTGCAGTCGGAAATGGACTATGTCGCGGCCGCCCGAATGCTAGGTATGCGCCAAACTGCGATCCTGCTGCGTGAAGTGCTGCCGAATGTATTGCCGCTGATCCTGACCCTGCTGTCGGTCGAGATGGGCATTGCCGTGGTGGTGGAGGCTATTCTGTCTTTCGTCGGCGTTTCAGTCACCAGCGATTTCCCGACGTGGGGAGGTATGATCGCCGAAGGACGGCAGGTCATCCATCAGGCCTGGTGGGTGCTGGTGCTACCAACACTCTGCCTGATCATCGTGGTGCTGGGGTTCAACCTGCTCGGCGACGGTCTGCGCCAGGTGATCGACCCGGTACATCGTTGATGAGCCTGCCAGTAGTGCCGTTGGACGTGCTGGCGATCGAGGATCTCTGGCTGAGCATTGGCGACCATGCTACGGTGTTGCGCGGGGTCGGCCTACGGATCGGCGCTGGGGAAGTGCACGGTCTGGTCGGTGAAAGCGGTGCCGGCAAGTCGATGATCGGGCGCAGCGTGCTGGGTCTGCTGCCGCGCCGCGCCGTGATGCGCGCGGGCCACGTCCGCTACGGCCAAACCGACCTGCTGCGGTTGAATGGCGCCGACCGGCGGCGCCTGCTGGGACGGGAGATTTCGGTCATCCCGCAGGACCCGATGATGTCGCTCAACCCGGTCAAGCGCATCCGCACCCAAATGGTCGACTTGCTGCATCACCGCATCGGCTTGGATCGCGACGACGCCCGCGCCCGAGCGATCGCGCTGCTGGATGAGGTGATGATCCGCGATCCAGCGCGCGTCGCCGAGCTTTATCCGCACGAGTTGTCGGGCGGGATGCGCCAGAGGGTGCTTATCGCACTCGCCTTTGCCGGCGAACCACGGTTGATTATCGCCGATGAGCCGACGACTGCGCTGGATGTGACCGTGCAGTGGGGCATCCTGCGGTTGCTACGCGATATGCAGATCCGCCACGGCGCGGCGGTGATGTTTATTACCCACGACCTGGGGATCGTCGCGAAGATCTGCCGGACCATGAGTGTGTTGCACGCCGGCCGGGTTCTCGAGCAGGGCATGACTGCCGACCTGCTCGCCAATCCGCGTCATCCCTATACTAAGGCGCTGCTTGCCTCGACGCCCAGAGTGCAACCGGCCGGCCGACGTGCTGCAACCGATCCCGCGTGACTTGCTCGATGCGCTGTGGGGGGAGGCGCGGGCCACGACGCTGACGCGTTCATGACGGCGATCATGGAGGCGGTTGGGTTGCGGGTTGCAGTGGCGGGCCGCGTCCGCAGTCATCTGTTTCGAACTGCGCCGCCAATCGAAATCGTGCGGGGCGTCGACTTGAGCCTCGCGCGAGGCTCGGCGCTAGGGCTGGTCGGGGAGTCCGGATCGGGCAAGACCACGCTAGGCCGGACCTTGGTGCGCCTCCTCCGTCCGAGCGAGGGGCGGCTGATGTTCGACGGGATTGACATCACGGATCTCGATGAGCCCTCGCTGCACCCGTTGCGGGCCCGGATGCAGATGATTTTCCAGGATCCGCATTCCTCGCTGAATCCCCGCCTGATCGTTAGTACCATTCTGCGTCGCCCGCTTGAGGCATTTGGCCGGCTGTCCGGCGGTGCCGCGCGGCGTGTTCGTGTTGCCGAACTTCTCGACCTGGTTGGGCTTCCCGCGGGCTTGGCCGATCGCTATCCGCATGAGCTTTCGGGCGGCCAGCGGCAACGGGTGGGTATCGCGCGCGCGATCGCGCTGGAGCCCGACTTCATCGTCGCTGACGAGATCGTCTCCGGCCTGGATGTCTCCACCCAGGCGCAAATCCTCGTTCTGTTGCGCGACCTGCGCCGGCGGCTTGGCCTGACCTTGGTATTTATCAGCCACGATTTGTCGGTGGTGCGGGTGCTCTGCGATCAAGCCGCGGTGCTGCGGCAGGGCGAGATCGTCGAGGCCGGACCCTGCGTCGATCTGTTTGCCGCGCCGCGCCACGCGTATACAAAGGCCTTGATCGATGCCATTCCGTTGCCGGATTTCGATCCGGGCTGGCTTGACGCTCGGACGGTCACGGCCGAGACGTGAGTCCCAGAGCGTGAGGCCAAATCACTGTTTCGGTGGAGCAAATCAAGGGAGCGTTCGATGAGCACTTCGTCCTTCGACTATACCGTCGCCGACTTCAACTACATTGAGCACGCCGACGGCCCGCAGCGGCTGAGGCTTTTCATGCCCGTAGGGACCGGGCCCTTCCCGCTGGTGGTCGATATTCATGGCGGCGCATGGTGCAACATGGACCTGAAGGACTGCGAGCCGCGCGATCTAACGCTTGCGCGCAACGGGTTCGCCGTGGCGGCACTAAATTTCCGCCACGCCGGGTCAGGGTATCCGACGTCACTGGTTGATATAAATTACGCTGTCCGCTGGCTGAAATCCCACGCCGGGAAGTTGAACCTGCGGTCTGACGCGGTCGGACTGTCCGGGCAGAGCAGCGGCGGGCACCTTGCAATGCTGTCGGCGATGCGGCCGGCGGACCCGCGTTATACGGCCATTCCTCTGCCGGATGGGGCGGTAGTCGATGCAACCGTGAGGGCGGTTGTCATGCAATGGCCGGTCATAAATCCGCTGTCACGATATCGTAATGTGGTGCGCCTGCGTGACTCCGGCAGCCCGCCGGTATGGGTTGGTGACATTCCCAGCCGGCACGATCTGTATTGGAAGAACGAGGAGGCCATGGAGGAAGGCAACCCGATGCTGATCCTGGAGCGCAGAGAGAAGGCTGTCCTGCCGCCGGCGCTGTGGATCCAAGGCCGGCCAGATCCGGTCCACGACTACCGCGATCCCGTCGGAACCTTCGACGGCAACGAACCGGAGCGGTTCGCCACCAATTACCGCGCGGCGGGAGGGTCGCTGGAGTTGCTGTATATCGATAATTCGACGCGCGGGACCGCAACTTCCCACGATCCGACTGCAGCGTTCTTCCGGCGCCACCTCGCATGACCACGAGATGCTGACGAACAAGGTTCTGTTAAACTTCGTAACACCAAATCAGGCGGCATTGTCCGCTTCTTAGGGCTAGAAAAATCTGTGTGACCAGAGAAATCTTTCCCAGCGAGCAAAGTTGCAAGTTGTAGTAGTTATTGGCCGCTTGCCTCGACGTTCGTGAGGGCTGAGACGCCGGTATCGAGGGTGAGGCATGGATAGGGAAAGCCCCAAAAGGGCGCGTGATATCCGAAGCCGCCATGACGTGCCCGTCCGCCCGGAGACGACGCCCCAACTTGGCCGTCGCTTGCCGCGTCCGGTCCAAGTGGTGCTGATCGCTGTTGTTCTCGGCGTGGTGCTGATCGTCTTCGTGGCTGGCCCGGCGGTGCTGCATCTGCTTGGGCTGGGAAGCCCGGCAGAAACGACCGAAGCCGCGCCGCAAGTGGAGGGTCGGGCATTCAAGCCGACTGACAAGCAATGGGCAACGCTGAAGATCCAGCCAGTGGAGGACCGCGTTTTTCAAAATGCGGCGGAAACCGACGGTAAGATCGCCCTGGACGACGACCTGGTGACGCCGGTTTTCTCGCCTTACTCCGGCCGGGTGACGCGTCTGCTGGTGAAGGCTGGCGATGCAGTCAAAAAGGGCGATCCTTTATTCGCCGTGCAAGCCACTGAACTTGCCCAAGCTCAGAATGACCTGATTACCGCGGTAGCCGGATTGAAGACCGCCCGGGCGCAGCTCAATCTCGCGGACACCAACGAAAAGCGTCAGCACGCGCTGTATCAGGCACAAGGCGCGGCTCAGAAGGATTGGCAGCAGTCGCAGGTTGACCTGGCGACCGCTCAAGGCGGGTTGAACGGCGCGCAGATCGCGCTATCGGCGGTGCGTAGCCGTTTGCGGATTTTGGGAAAAAGCAACGACGATATCGACGGGATAGAAAACGCGCCCGATCCGCTCAAGCTGGACGCCGATACCGTGGTGCGCGCGCCGATCAGCGGTTCGGTCGTGCAGCGCCAGGTGGGGCTGGGACAGAACATCGTCAGCGCTTCCTCGGGCGCGTCCAGTCCGGTGTTCATGATCGGCGATCTGTCCAGGCTCTGGCTGATCGCCAATGCTCGGGAGGACGACGCCCCCTATTTGCACATCGGAGACCCGGTTGAAGTCCATCTACTTGCCTATCCTGACCGCGTTTTCAAAGCTCGCCTGGCCTATGTGGCCGGATCGATCGATGCAACGACGCATCGCTTGCCGGTGCGGGCCGAGGTGGAAAACCCGGACCTCATGCTGAAGCCGGAGATGTTCGCCAGTTTTCGTATCATCACCGGCGCGGACGGAACGAGCCCCTCGGTGCCTGTAAGCGCCGTGGTTTTTGAGGGCGATGCGGCGCATGTGTGGCTCGCGAACGATAAGGCGAAGACGCTGGAGATCCGCCCGATCCAGATCGGTCACACCCGCGAGGGAATGATCCAGGTGCTGGATGGCCTGAAAGTGGGCGACAAGGTTGTAACGGCCGGTGCCGTGTTCATTGACCGCGCCGTCAGCACCGACTGAACCGCCGTTGCCAGCAGCAAGAGCGACCTGCCATTGTCCGGCGGTTACGGGAGCCAGGGTGCTCGACCTTGCCGCGTGCGGCCACGGTAAAATGGCCTAAGCGGAGGAAACCGCAATGAACGCATTGATCGCCCTCTCCCTCAAGCAGCGGGTGCTGGTTTTCGTGGTCATGCTGGCGGTGTTCGCCGGCGGCGTCGTTGCATTCATGAAGCTAAACATTGAGGCATATCCCGATCCGGTGCCGCCGCTGGTCGATATCATTGTCCAGAGCCCCGGGCAGTCGGCCGAGGAAATGGAACGCTATATGACAATTCCGGTCGAGATTCAGATGGCCGGAATTCCGAATGTGACGGCGATCCGGACGATCTCGCTGTTCGGGCTGTCCGACATCAAGGTGCAGTTCACCTACGCCTTCACTTACGAACAGGCCGAGCAATGGGTGATCAACCGGCTGTCGCAGTTGCCGCCGCTGCCGAATGGGGCAACGCCGCAGATTTCACCGGACAGCCCGATCGGCGAGATAATGCGCTATCGGGTGGTCGGACCACCCGGCTATTCTGTCACCGATCTCAAGACCATCGAGGACTGGATGCTGGAGCGCCGCTTCAAGGCGGTGCCAGGCGTGGTCGATGTCAATGGCTGGGGTGGGAAGACCAAGACCTACGACGTAACGATCGACCAAGCAAAGCTGTTGAGTTACGGGCTGACGGTGCCGCAGGTGATCGCTGCGTTGAACAACGCGAACGTCAATATCGGCGGCCAGACGGTGAACTTCGGTGCCCAATCGGCCGTCGTGCGCGGCATCGGCCTGATCCACGCAATGGGCGACATCGCCGACACAATGGTGGCGCAGAACAACGGCTCGCCGGTATTCGTGCGCGACATCGCCGAGGTCAAAGTGGGCAATTTGCCGCGCCTCGGCATCGCCGGGCAGGACGATGACGATGACATCGTGCAGGGCATCGTGCTGATGCGACGTGGTGCCGAAAGTCTGCCGACGATCAAACGCATCGAGGTTCTGATCTCCCAGATCAATCACTCGTCCATTCTGCCGCCCGGCGTATCCATCGAGCGGATCTACGATCGATCGGACCTGATCAACGTCACCACCCACACCGTGCTGCACAACATGCTGGCGGGCATCGTGCTGATCTTCTTGGTGCAGTGGGTGTTCCTGGGAAATCTTCGTGCCGCCTGCATCACCGCCGCGACCATCCCATTCGCGCTCGCGTTTGCCATAATGCTGCTGCTGGCGACCGGCGAGTCGGCGAACCTGCTGTCGGTGGGGGCGATCGATTTCGGCCTGGTGGTCGATGCGACCGTTATCTTGGTGGAAAACGTGATTCGCCGCCTGTCGCAGCCGCCGTCGGAACGGTTCGTCATGTCGACGTCGGTCCACCACTCCCGCGTCGTCGGCTCCTTGCACGGCAAGTTCGCGGTGATCGGCAACGCGGCGATCGAGGTGAACCGGGGCATCTTCTTCTCGGCCGCGATCATCATCGCCGGGTTCGTGCCGCTGTTCACTATGAGTGGGATCGAGGGCCACATCTTCGGCCCAATGGCGCGCACTTACGCTTATGCCATCGGCGGCGGGCTTATCGCCACCTTTACGGTGACGCCGGCGCTGTGCGGGCTGATCTTACGTGGGCGGGAAAACGAGACCGACACGTTAGTAGTGCGGTTGTTGCACCGGATCTACCACCCGATCGTTGGCTTCGCACTGGCGAACCGGCTGTTTACGATGGGATTGATGTTGCTCCTGCTGCTGAGTGCTGGGCTCGCGATGCGCTCGCTGGGGTTGGAATTCCTACCCAAGCTGGAAGAAGGCAACATGTGGATACGGGCCACAATGCCGACCTCGATTTCGCTAGAGGACAGCAACGGCTACGTCAACCGCATGCGCACCATTCTGAAATCCTTTCCCGAGGTGGTCACGGTGGTGTCGCAACACGGCCGGCCGGATGACGGGACCGATGCCACCGGCTTCTTCAACGCCGAATTCTTCGTGCCGTTGAAGCCGTTCGACACCTGGCCGGCTGGAATTGACAAGGACAAGCTGACGGATCAAATGACGAGCCGGCTGCAGGACGACTTCCCCGGCGTCGATTTCAACTTCTCCCAGTACATCGAAGACAATGTCGAGGAAGCGGCCTCGGGCGTGAAGGGCGAGAACTCGGTGAAGCTGTTCGGCGGGGACCTGGAGACGCTGGAGAAGACCGCGAACAAGATCAAGGACGTGATGGCGAGCATTCCCGGCATCGCCGACTTGGGGGTGTTTTCGTCATTGGGGCAGCCGACTGTACGCATCGACGTGGATAGAGCGAAGGCGGCGCGTTACGGGCTAGCACCGGGCGACATCAATACTACCATCCAAGCGGCTATAGGCGGGCAGGCGGCGGGCAACCTGTATGAGGACGGGTCCGACCGCAACTTTCCCATCATGGTTCGCCTGGCGCCGAAATATCGTAACAGTCTTGACGCTATACGCCATATCACAATCGGCGCGCCGAACCCGAACGGCAGCGGCGTCGTGCCGATCGCCTTGACCGATGTCGCTACGGTAAACCTGAGCACCGGTGCTTCGTTTATCTACCGCGAGGGTCAAGAACGCTACATTCCGATCAAATTCAGCGTGCGCGGGCGCGATTTGGGCACGACGGTGCTGGAAGCGCAGAAAAAGGTCGATGAAGCGGTGCCGATACCCGGTGGCTATCATCTAGAATGGGTCGGCGAATTTGGTAATTTGGAGGAGGCCGTCGCTCGTCTGGAGGTGGTCGTGCCGATCGCGATCGCCCTGATCTGCCTCCTGTTGTTCGTCAATTTCGGCTCAGTCAGGGACATGCTGCTGGCGGCGAGCGTGATCCCCATGGCGCTGATTGGCGGCATCTTCGCGCTGTATGTGACAGGGACTCCCTTCAGCGTGTCGGCGGCGATCGGCTTTGTCGCGTTGTTCGGCATCGCTGCTATGGACGGGATCATTATGTTGACGGCGTACAACCGCTCGCTCGAGAACGGCCGGGACCGGACATTAGCGATTCTTCGGACCTGCGATAATCAGATGCGGCCGGTATTGATGACGTGCATCGTCGCCTGCGTCGGCTTGATGCCCGCAGCACTGTCGAACGGGATTGGGTCGCAGGTCCAAAAACCGCTGGCGCTTGTCGTAGTGGGTGGCATCCTGCTGGCTCCGGTGCTGATCCTAATCATCCTGCCGGTGCTGATCGACCTCTTTTCTCTGCGGGTTCCGACGCCCCAGGAAGAAGCGGAAGGAGCCGAGCCGGCGGAGTGAACGGGTGTTGCTGTCGCCTGTCACAGAGGGCAATGAGGCTAGCATCGCGCCTGCTGAATAGGTCCGACCCCAGGTCTGTAATGGTGCTCCAAGTCGCGGCATCCGGGCGTCGCAACAACGCTTTGTTGCGTTGAGTAGCACGGCGGGCAGGATAAATTACAATATCGTGCCGTTCTTCTTGCTGGAAACGCGAAATGCTTGACCGCCCGGGCGTGCGGGCGCACATCCCGCTTGCCAGACAGTCGGGCGGCTGCTGCCGGCGGGGCAATCCCACCGGTGGAGGAAAGTCCGGGCTCCACGGGAACACGGTGCCGGCTAACGGCCGGCGGGGGCGACCCCAGGGAAAGTGCCACAGAAAGTAAACCGCCTGCGCAAGGCTGAACTGCGTGAGCAGATCGACCCCGCGGGCAAGGGCGAAACGGTGCGGCAAGAGCGCACCGCGTCCCTGGCAACAGGGGCGGCATGGTAAACCCCACCGGGAGCAAGACCGAATAGGGGCGGCGGCAAGGTCACGATGTGATTATTGCGGAGACGTTCCTGTCTCGCCGCTCGGGTTGGTCGCGTGAGGCGCATCGTGAGATGCGTCCCAGAGGAATGGTCGTCCCGCCTTTTTAGGCGGACAGAACCCGGCTTACAGGCTGTCTGGCCTTTTCTTTTCGTTGCCGCCGGCGGATCACCAGCGAAGCACCTGGATGGAGGACGAAGGCCCTCGCCGCGGAATGCTTCACAAGGTTATTCACAGGAACGTAATGCGAATTTTTTCGTGATTTGGATTTGCCTTGAGATGGACTGGGGTGGTCGCGGGTAAGTGTCTGACGAGCCGGGAAATTTTAGAGCGATTTCTCCCGAAAAGGAGCCAATTCCTTTGACGTCCCAAGTTCTCCCATGCTATCCCACGGCTGCCCACGTTGGACCATCATCCACAAGGGCATCCGGCTGGATGCGGTCTCTTGTCGAACTGCCCCTGCCCGGTCGCCACCGAGCCTTAATTGCCCACGACAGAACCCGACAGGACGAAAGGCACCCGGGTCCGAATGGTTCTTTTTATCGGCACCCACCAGAACAAGCTGGACGCCAAGGGGCGTGTGTCGATACCAGCGCAGTTTCGTTCCGTACTCAAGAAGATGAGCCATGCGGGAGAGGGCGCCGCGGTCGCAACGGTCTATCTGCGGCCGTCGCACCAGAACGCATGCATCGAAGGCTGGACCGAATTCGGTTTCGAGGCGCTGAGCGCACCGGTGGAGCAAGGCTACGATTTGTTCAGTCAGGAGCACGAGAATTTGGTGATGGCGTTGTTCGGCGATGCCTGTTCGCTGGAAACCGATAGGGAAGGCCGGATCGTGTTGCCGAGCGCCATGATCGCGCACGCCGGGATCACTGAGCACGTCACATTCATCGGAACGCGGAACAATTTCCAAATTTGGGAGCCGGCCGCGGGTGCGAAGCGTCTCGCTGAGGCGAAGGAAAAGACCAGGGCCGCCGGCCTTACTCTGCGGACGACGGTGCCGGCATGAATGCGGCCGGAGTGACCACCCATGTCCCGGTCATGCTGGATGAAGTGATTGCGTCCCTGGCGCCTCGCGACGGAGGCCGGTACCTCGATGGAACCTTCGGCGGCGGCGGTTACGCGCGAGCCATCCTAGAAAAGGCGCAGTGCACGCTGTGGGCGATCGATCGCGACCCAGAGGCGATCGAGCGTGGGGCCAGCCTGTTGGCGCGTTTCCCCGGCCGGCTGCACCTGCTGCACGGGCAGTTCGGCGACATGGTCACGCTGCTGGACGAGGCTGGCGTAACTGCGCTTGATGGAATTGTCCTCGACCTAGGGGTTTCCTCGTTCCAGATCGACGACCCGCAGCGGGGCTTCTCGTTCCGCCACGACGGCCCGCTCGATATGCGCATGGGAAAACATGGGACGAGCGCCGCCGACCTCGTGAACACGCTGCCGGAACGCTCCTTGGCGGACCTGTTGTACGAACTGGGGGAAGAGCGAGCGTCCCGCCGCATCGCCCATGCCATCGTCGCCGCCCGTCTCGAGGCACCAATCGAAACCACTGGCCGGCTCGCCGAGATCATTCGTTCGGTGCTGCCGCCGGATCGTTCGGGCAATCACCCCGCGACCCGGAGCTTCCAGGCGCTTCGCATTAAGGTCAACGACGAACTGGGGCAGATCGAGGCCGCGCTGGAGCAGGCCGTTGCGTTGCTCTCCCCCGGAGGCCGCC
>CAVYXX010000125.1:0-39972 GCA_963772355.1 uncultured Alphaproteobacteria bacterium
GCCGCTAAGGATGCCCCTGGGCATTGGTGCACTTCCCGACGGAGGGCGAGAGGACCCCAAATCCCAAGCTGCTATGCGATGACCGGCTGGCGACGGACGGAATCCGGGCGTCCGGTCGCCGGCATCCGATTCAGCACCGCCACGCCGATGGCAGCCTCGGTCTGCTGAGCCGGAAAGCCGCGGGCTCGCAGCCGTGGTCCGATCAGCGACTTGTAACGACCCATTGTCGTTTCTACTAAGGACCGTTGGCCGTAACCGGTTGTGGCCTGCCAAGCCAGATGACCTTGTTCCGCGATCATCGCCAGATGGCTATCACGCTGTGTCGGCGGACCCGGTTCGCCGCTCGGGACGGCCGTCGAGCGCGGCGGGATCACCACCTCGATGCCATCGCTGTGCGCTGCAATTGTCTGGTAGGTGGGTGAGCCATCATACGCACCATCGGCTGTCACCTGGCCAATCGGTTCGTCAATCTGATCGAGCAGTGGGCCGACCTGGGACGGATCGTCGGCATCTTGGTCGGTCAGCGTCTGCGCCACGATCATGCCGCTGGCAGCATCGACTGCCAGATGCAACTTGCGCCATTTCCGGCGCGACTTGGCGCCATGCTTCGCCTCCAGCCATTGACCCGCCCCGTAGACTTGCAGCCCGGTGCTGTCGATCAATACGTGCAACGGACCGGGTGGCACGGTGGCAGGCTGGATCACCGGCAGTGTCTCCGCCCGGCGGCTGACCGTGCTGTGGTCCGGCGCTGAGATCGTCAGGCCCATCAACGTCAGCACCGAGTCATCAGGCCCTCGGTCTGGCGTAACGCCAGCTTGAACGCCGTGCGCAGCATCAGGCTGGTCTCAATGGCCGCGTCCATATACCGAGCCTGCCCGCTCGGCCCAGTGGTCTGCCAGCATTCCAGCGCTGAGTCCTCGATCCACAACGTCAAGCTGCCCCGCCGGCGCAAACCCGCTTCGTAGGCCGGCCAGTTCTGCACCTTGAACGACATCTTCGGGATGTGGTGACGGCGGTTGGCGTTGTGTTTGTGCGGCATCGGGATAATCAGAACCAGAGAGCTGGAGGCCATCCTATCATCCCTGGACCGGCCATGTGCACCAACGCCATCTGGCAGTCGATGCTGCCAGCGGCATGATCGTGGCGCAGACGCTGACCGACCAAGATGCCGACGATCCGTCCCAGGTCGGCCCACTGCTCGATCAGATTGACGAACCGATTGGCCAGGTGACAGCCGATGGTGCGTATGATGGCTCACCCACCTACCAGACAATTGCAGCGCACAGCGATGGCATCGAGGTGGTGATCCCGCCGCGCTCGACGGCCGTCCCGAGCGGCGAACCGGGTCCGCCGACACAGCGTGATAGCCATCTGGCGATGATCGCGGAACAAGGTCATCTGGCTTGGCAGGCCACAACCGGTTACGGCCAACGGTCCTTAGTAGAAACGACAATGGGTCGTTACAAGTCGCTGATCGGACCACGGCTGCGAGCCCGCGGCTTTCCGGCTCAGCAGACCGAGGCTGCCATCGGCGTGGCGGTGCTGAATCGGATGCTGGCGACCGGACGCCCGGATTCCGTCCGTCGCCAGCCGGTCATCGCATAGCAGCTTGGGATTTGGGGTCCTCTCGCCCTCCGTCGGGAAGTGCACCAATGCCTCTCGGACATGAACGGCAACGCGTTTGTCCTGAGCGGCCTTCCCCCGGCCACTAGTCACGGTCGCACGCAGGTCTGGGTTACCTTCGACCAGATGCTGTTCCGCACCAGGCCGGGGCCGAACCATGGCCTAACCGTGTTGGGCGCCTATGCGCACGACAGCCCGGACAACTCACTTTACCAGCACTTCGCTTGGGTGGGCATGCTGTATTCAGGGTTCTGGAAGGCGCGACCCGACGATCAGGTCGGGCTCGCGTTCACCTATTACCAGGTCAGCCCCAGCCTGACGTCGACCGAACGTCTAGAACAGGCGTTCGGTCTGGCGCCAACTTATCAATTTGGCGTTCAGACCCACGGGATGGTACTGGAGGCCAACTACAACATCCCGGTCTACCGTGGCATCCAGTTGCAGCCCGAATTCGAGTGGTTCGTACGTCCTGGCGGCGTATCAACGGTGCCCGATGCCGTGGTGCTCGGCCTGAAGACGCACGTGCTTTTCTAATTCCATTTTGTCACGCCCTAGGGCTCTGACCCTCCGGCAATGCTCTCCGGTTCCGAGTCGCCATCGGGTGATTGCGTCGTTCGCGCGTCGGTCGCCGTCTGCCGATGCTCTTCGTCCGCCGCGGTCTGTGCGGAGCGGTCGTGAGGCCCGTCGGAACTGGTGACGTTCACATGGGTCGACGCGAGGGGCATCTGCTGTCTGACCGATACGGGTTTGGCAATTGCCGTCGTCGCGCTTAGGGTAAGAACCATCGCGGCCCCGAAAAAAGCTGGCAGCATGTATGTTCTCCTATGTTTGTCGCCGACAGGGCACATGATCCGAGCCGCCGCACTACCTTTGTTCGTCGGGGATCTAATTATGCTGCATTGCAGCGCAATGCCGCATTGCAGCATAACGGTATGAATAGTTTTCATGCCGCAGGACCGCGAACGCCGTTAAACCCCGATTCGGTTACTAGCGGGAGGAGGCGCCCTCGTGATTGGACAAAAATCGTGGTGCTTGGACAAAAGCCGTGCCAAGCGATCTGACCCGGGCATTAATGCCTGCCTTAAGTGCCTTGCCTCGGACGCGGGGGAAGGCTAAACGCGGGCGCTCAGTCGGAGTGTAGCTCAGCCTGGTAGAGCACTGTGTTCGGGACGCAGGGGCCGGAGGTTCGAATCCTCTCACTCCGACCAATGAAATCAATTACTTCGAGGACGGAAGTCGGCAAACACACTTTGCCCCTTGGTTCTATGGAGCCGGCAATCGATCTGCCCGAGAGCTAAACTTCCTAAATAGCTGACGGATTTCATGAACTTATGGACGACGTGACGTTGATTTCGGCGACGTCACGAGATACGATTAAACCCGGCTTAACCTGGGTTCCTTTTGGCGGCGCTATTGGAAGTTTTGAGCTGGACGGACGGTGGAAGCCGGTGGAAGATGCGCACACCTCGATCCCCCCTTCTTCCGGGTGCTGGAGTTCTGGCTGTTGATCATGTTTGCGCGGCGGTGGCGATCGCTTCGGTGATATTCGCGGTCATGGAGATGGACACGCCATTTACCGGCCTAATCACTGTCTCCAATGCGCCGATGCGCGACGAACTGGCGCATATGAGCGACTAAGGCGGTTGCGCGGCCTGGGCTCTGGCGAAGCTGAGGGCCGAAGCGACCGGTGCCGGCTTCAGCAATGCCGGCATCAGCGGGCCAAGTTGCGGCGGTGGTCCGACGATCGTCGCGAACGGCACCGGGGCCGGGTCTCGATCGCATCGAGGTTGAACAGCTAAAGCCGCGGCAACCCCGGTTCACGCGCCGTCTGATTTGGTCCAAGTTTCACTTTGTGTGAGGCGCGTCCAAATTCACCATCCTGTTCACGTGATCCGGCCAATCGCATCACGCTAAAAGGCGGCCCGGGCACACCACAACGCGGAGTTTCTCGCTCATGTCGTTCAAGGTCCAGGTCGGCCCGCCGCAGATCGCCATCCACCAGGCCATGACGGTCCAGGTCACCGAATTGGACGGGCAGATCAACTGGCCCAGCGACAAGGGGCTGTATTTCTTCGACACCCGGCTGATCAGCGCCTGGTCCATCTACGCCAACGGCACCCCCTGGGAGCTGATCAACGGCGGCGCGCTCAGTTTCGACGCCTCCCGCATCTTCCTGACCAACCGTGGGTTTCTCACCGAGGACGGCCCGATCCCGCGCCAAACGCTGGCGTTTGGGTTATCCCGGGTGTTGGATCAAGGTCTGCACGAGGACCTGGATATAACCAACCACGGCCAGAAACCGGTGCGGTTCAACCTGGAGATCGCGGTCCGTTCCGATTTTGCGGACGTATTCGACGTCAAGGCAAAGCGCGACATCCGCCGAGGCCACATCTACTCCGACTGGTCGGAGCCACGTCAGACCCTACGAACGACCTACCGCAACGTCGACTTTTCCCGTTCCGTTGCCGTTTCGGTCGGCAAGAGCGGCTCACGCGCTGTGTTCGCCAACGGCCGCCTGAGTTTCGAGGTAGGCCTGCCGCCCGGCGGCAAGTGGCACTGTTGCCTGCTGTACGAATTCGCGGACGGCGATAAACGTTACCACGCGCCCAACGATTGTGCCGCGCACGCCGAAACTTCACCCAAGGCCCAGGCCCACCGCGATTGGCGCCAGACAGTGTTGAAATTGCGTACCAGCAACGAGGAATTTTATCGCTTCTACCACCAGGCGATTGATGACATGGCGGCGTTGCGCCTGCCGATCGTCGGCACCGACCATATGGTTTTTCTGCCCGCCGCCGGGCTGCCTTGGTTCATGGCGCCGTTCGGCCGGGATAGTCTGGTCGTTTCGATCCAGAATATCCTGGTCTACCCGGAATTCGCGCGCGGATCGCTGGAAGTGCTGGGTCGTTGGCAATCGAAGGAACGCGACGATTTCCGCGATGCTGAACCCGGCAAAATTATGCACGAACTGCGCTACGGTGAACTCGCCCACTTCAAGCTGATCCCGCACACGCCGTATTACGGCACAGCCGACGCCACGCCGCTGTATCTCATTACGCTACACGCCGCCTGGCGCGCGATCGGCGATCGCACAATGCTGGAAAGGTATCTGCCCAACGCCGAGGCCGCGCTCGACTGGATCGATAACTATGGCGACCGCGACGGCGATATGTTTCAGGAATATCAGACCCGTTCGCCTGTCGGCTACGAGAACGTGGCCTGGAAAGATGCCGGCGAATCCATGGTTTACACCGATGGGACGCTGGTGCGTGGACCCAAGGCGCTATGCGAGCTGCAAGGCTATGTCTACGACGCCTGGGTCCGCATGGCGGAGGTGTTCGATACGCTGGACAAGCCCGATCGCGCAGCGACCCTGCGCCAGAAGGCCGCGGCACTATTCGAGAAGTTTAACGAAACCTTCTGGGACGAGGACAGCGGTTTCTACGCCTACATGCTGGACGGCGAAAAACGCAAGGTGATGACGGTCGCCTCCAATCCCGGCCACCTCCTGTGGTCGGGCATCGTCCCGCCAGACCGTGCCGAGCGCGTGGTGGCACGGCTAATGGCCCCTGACATGAGTTCAGGGTGGGGAATCCGCACGCTGTCCAGCGAACATCCCGCCTACAATCCATATTCGTATCAGAATGGCTCGGTCTGGCCGCACGACAACAGCCTGATTGCACTTGGTTTCAAACGATATGGTTTCAGTGCTGAGGCCGGACATATCGCCCGCGACATCAGCGGCGCCGCGAGCCACTTCCTGCTCAACCAGTTGCCGGAACTTTACGCTGGCGTTGAGCGTAACGGTGCCAGCTTCCCGGTACAGTATCTTGGCGCCAACGTGCCTCAGGCCTGGGCGGCGGGATCCTGCTTCGCGCTGTTGCAGGCAATGCTTGGCATCCAGCCGGATGCTCCGAATGATCGGTTGTATGTCGACCCAGACCTGCCGGGATGGCTGCCGGACCTCACTCTGACGGATCTGCGCCTGGGCCGCCGCCATCTGGATATCCAGTTCCGCCGCGAAGGCGGTAAAACAGTCTGGGAGGTTTTGCGTGGCGACGCCAATGTCGTCGCCTATCGCAGCTCGGTTGAAGCACGCGAAGCCATGAGGCGGGGCTGAATGTCCCCATTTTGCCTCCGGGGCGTTTCCCGCCAACTTGATACTGCTCTAAGCTTGCGCTCGACGGAGGAAGCGCAATGAAAATCAGCGGCTATGAGGCGACAACACTAAGCATCCCTGAAGACGATCCCCTGGCGAACATGCCGGAGGAAGCCGGGCGCACCCGCCCAGTCGTCATTCTGCGCCTGCGCACCGACAGCGGCATCGAGGGCATCGGCCTGACCTTCTACGGCGGCGAAATGACCGGCAGCCTGCGCGTCGCGGTCGAGGAACTCGCCGCCCTGACCATCGGTGAAGACCCGCTGCGCATCGAGAAAATCGTCGCCAAGCTCCACGCCGGTACCGGCAATTCCTGCGGCCCGGGTGGCATCTTTACCCTGGCGCTTTCGGCCATCGACACCGCGCTGTGGGACATCAAAGGCAAAGCCCTAAACCAGCCTCTCTGGAAGCTGCTCGGAGGGCATCGCGACCGCGTCGCCACCTACGCGTCCGGCTCGCTTCGCCGGGGTCTGACAGACGCCCAGGCACAGCGTGCCGCGCAGATCCTGGTGCAAAAGGGCTTCACCGAAATGAAGACCCAGATGGCACTGCCGGGCAACCCAACCCCCGCTGAAGAAATCCGCCGCGTCCGCATGGTGCGGGAAGCGATTGGGCCGGACATCAAACTGATGTGCGACATCAACCAACGCTGGCGCCCTGAGCAGGCAATCGATATCGGCAGCCGCATCGAGGACGTTGGCCTCTTTTGGCTGGAGGACGTAACAACCGCCGACGACTACGCCGGCCTCGCCCGTGTCACGGCTGCACTGAAGACCCCAATTGCCGGTGGCGAATACGTTTGGGGGATCGTCCCCTTCCGCCATATGATTGAGGCGAGATCGGTCGACATCGTCATGATCGACATCTGCCGAGCTGGCGGCGTCACGCCATGGATGAAGATCGCCGGCATGGCCGAGGCCTTCAACCTGCCGGTGGTCAGCCACGTGATGCCGGAGATGCTTGTCCACCTCGTCGCCGCCTGCCCGAACGGACTGACGGTCGAATATATGCCGTGGATGCTGTGCCTCTACGAGGAAACCCCCGCGCTCGAAAACGGCATGCTGGTGCTGCCCGAGAAGCCGGGATTGGGCCTGAAGTTCGACGAGAAAGCGGTAGCAAGCTTCAAAGTATAAGGCGCACCGACGTTTCCGCAGCACGCCGGTCCACTACGAAGCCAATGGCGATACAGTGGCGGTCAGCTCGGATCGGCGGTCAGCCCCGCCGCGGCCAAACCAGCCAACCCAGCGGCCTCGTCGTTGTCCGAGCTGTCGCCCGTCACCCCGACAGCGCCGATGATGCTGCGGTCATTGATGCGGATCAGCACGCCGCCGGGAACCGGTATCAGCGAGCCACCCACCGCGTGGGTCACCGCCGCGATGAAGTGCGGGCGCTCTTCCGCGCGCTTGCCCAAGGTGCGGGACCCGACCCCCATCGACAGCGCCCCGTGGGCCTTCCCGATCGCGATATCCGCGCGCCGCAATGCCGAACCATCCTCTGCGGCGTAGGCCTTCAGAACACCGCGCGCGTCCAGCACCACCACGGCCATCGGCGCCAGCGACTTCTCCCGCGCATGCTCCAACGCCGCGGTGATGATCGTCTGAGCCTTGGCCAGTGTCAGTTGAGTCATTCTGTTGCCTCCAAAATCGAGTGCCTACAGGAATACCCCATCCGGATCGCCGTTGAACATCACCCGGCCGACCGACTCGAAGTGCGAGTCGCGCGACTGGATCTGCTGCGACAAGGTGTGGATATCGCGAAACCGGCGCTCGAACGGCGTGCCGCGGAAAATCGCGGACGTGCCGGCGGCCTTGTAAACATAATCGGCGACCTCAACGGCCGATCCGATCGCATGGGCACAGCCAAGCCGTACCCGCACACGGGCCGCCAGATCGATCGGCGAGATGTCGTCGGCGCCCGCCCAGACATCCTTGAGGATCTCGACCAGCCACGCTCGCGCCGCCCCCAAAGCAGCCGCTCGCCGAGCCACATCGGCCTGCACGACTGGACTGTCCGCCAGCCGTTGCAGGCCGCGCGGCGTCTTCTCCACCGCCAGGGTGATGAACTCGTCCAGCATGGCGCGGGCAATCCCAAACGCCACAGCCGAGACGCCGACCGCATAGAGCCCTTGCATAGTGAAGGCGTATAGTGGACCTCGATCGCGCCGCAATGACGGATCCTCGCGCGTCCCGCTGTAGGCTTCCGGCACAAACAGGTCGGTGACCCGATATCCCTCCGACGCGGTGCCCCGCATGCCGATCGTGTTCCAGTCCTCGATCGGCCGCGTCTGCTCCTTGCGGAACAGCAGCGTCCGCGTGGTTGGACGGCCAAAGCGGTTCAAGCGAAGCGACCCGTCCGTCTCGGTCACCTGGCAATGCGCGCCCAGCCACGTGGCTTGGCGGCTCCCGCTGGCGAAATGCCACTCGCCGCTGACCCGATACCCGCCCGGTACCGCGGCCGCACCGCATTGATTGGGTGGTCCCCAGGAAATCCACGCGCGAGGCTCCGCGAAGATCGCTTCCGCGGTCTTCAGGGGAATGAACGGCGCGATTAGCGCGGCGCTGTTGGCCACGAACAGATTCCAGCCAACCGATCCGTCGTGCCGGCTGATTTCCTCGATCGCGTGCAGATAGGTCCATGGATCAAGCTGGTCGCCACCGGCCGAGCGAGGCAACAGGATGCGCGCGAGCCTGGCGTCGAGAATATGCGTGAGAAGCGGTTCGGGAATCGCCTGGGTGCGCTCGATTTCATCCGCTGCGGCTTCGATCTCGGGACCCAGATCACGGGCGCGCGCGACCGGATCGACGCCGGCGGTCCCGAGGCTGACGTGGTTCATGGGGCACTCCTGCGTCTTGATCGGCCAATTAGCGGCCCGAGGCGCTGGAATTGTCAATGTTCGGCCCGGACACTGGCCATACTCGCCGCGCACACGATGGTTCATTGAACGGAACAGCAGATTCCGCTACCTATCGCTTAAATGCGCCCACCGCTGATCCTTTTTGCTGCTTGTTTGACCGCGGCGGCACCTGTCTTCGCACAGGTGACGGTCGATTTGCACGCGCTGCAGGCTCTGCCGGACCATCCTACAGCCACCCGGCCGTCACGTCCGCCGCCTTCCGTCGTGCCCGGCAAACCCTCGGTGGCAGTAATCAACCCCCCTGTCGTACAGAGTAAACCACAGGTCGCCACTCAGGAAACGGCACCGGCGCCGCCAGCACCGCAACCCACGATGCCGGAAAACGTTCCCCAGACGGCCGCGATCAACCCGATCGCCCCGCCGGAACCGCCAGCCGGGGCGCCCCCGCCACCGCCTCCGCCGGTCTCCGAAAAAGCCGCGACCGCCGCGGCGCCGACCGCCGCGGGCCTCCGTCTGACCTTCGCCCCCGAGCAGTCCGACCTGAGCCCCGCCAGCATCGATTCAGTCAAGCAACTGACAGCATCCGTACCGCCAGGCGACGAGACCACTTTCAACGTGCAGGCCTACGCTCCCGGGAAGCCCGACGATCCCTCCACCGCCCGGCGAGTCTCCCTGTCGCGCGCCATGGCGGTACGCAGCGCGCTGGTCGCCGATGGGGTGCCTTCAGCCCGGATCTTCGTTCGCGCGCTCGGGGAGCAATATGGTGACGGTCCGCCCGACCGGGTGGACATCGGCGTAAACGCATCCTCCGGCGCGGCGGTCGCGAGATGACGCGCCCGTCGAGCTATCTGATCCGCATGCTGGTCTTCCTGGTGGTGGTCGGCATCGTCGCTGGCCTGCTGTCGCCGGTACTGATCACCGCATTCTACAACAACCCAGTGCTGAACAGCCTGATCCTGCTGATATTATTACTGGGAATATTGTGGAACCTCAACCAGGTGCTGCGGCTGCGGCCGGAAGTGAGGTGGCTGGAAACCTACCAAACTTCGCGCAGCCGACTGGCCGCACTGCCCTCCCCCAAGCTCCTGGCGCCGATGGCGAGCATGCTGTCGATGCGCGACGGCCGCGACAATGGCCGCCATTTCACCCTGTCGACGACTGCTATGCGCAGCCTGCTGGACGGATTGGCCTCGCGACTTGACGAAAGCCGAGAACTCTCTCGGTACATGACTGGCCTCCTCATCTTCCTGGGTTTGCTCGGTACCTTTTGGGGCCTGTTGAAAACCGTCACCTCTGTGGCCGACGTTATCAACAGCATGTCGATGGGCACAGGCGACATTAACCTGATGTTCGAGCAGTTGAAGACCAACCTTGCCCGTCCACTGGCCGGCATGGGAACCGCATTCTCCGCGAGCATGTATGGTCTGGCCGGGGCGCTGGTGCTTGGCTTCCTCGATTTGACCGCCGGCCAAGGGCAGAACCGTTTCTTCAATGAGCTCGAGGAGTGGCTGGCCGGCCTCACCCGCTTGTCCTCCGGAGTGCTGTCGGAAGGCGAAGGTTCGGTTCCGGTTTACGTCCAGGCGTTGCTGGAGCAAACCGCCGAAAACATGGAAAGCCTGCAAAGCGTCCTGGTCCGCGACGAAGAAAATCGTACCCAAGTCAATCAGGCGGTGATGACTCTGAACGAACGGCTCAGCTCTCTTGCTGACACCATGCGCGCGAGCCAGCACCTGATGCTGCGGATCGCCGAGACTCAGACCGCGTTGGGTCCTGCCCTCCAGCGCCTGGGCGAACTGCAAGGAGATGACGCCGGCCGTAGCCATCTCCGCAACATCGAACACTACCTCCAGCGGCTGGTGGCGGAAAACGAACAGAGCCGCTCCCGTGCCACCGCGGACCTTCGCAATGACCTCCGATTGCTCACCCGGACAGTCGCGGCCCTCGCCGAGCCACCGCGGTAGACTGAGCAATGACACGTCACGAAACGGAATAACATGACGCAACCTCCGACGATCGTGGTCTAGCACGATGGCGGCACGAGTTCGCCGGCACGGTGGGAACGGACTGGACGCATGGCCCGGTTATGTGGATGCCCTGTCCACCCTACTGATGGTTATCATCTTCGTGCTGCTGGTGTTCGTGCTGGCGCAGGGCTTTCTGACGGTGGCGCTGTCTGGCCGCAGCCACGAGCTCGACAAGGCCAATCAGCAGCTCTCAGCGCTCGCGGACGCTCTGTCACTGGAGCGAGGCAGGTCATCGGACCTGCAATTGTCGGTATCGCAGCTTAGCCAGCAACTGACCACGCGCTCCGCTGAGCGCGATCGGCTGACATCGCAACTCGCCGACGCAACCCTCGCCGTCAAAGCGGCTACTGCCGCCAATGCCCGGCTGCAGGTTCAACTGGGCGACCAGGCCAAGTCCGCTCAGGCGCAAATGGCGGATGCCCAAGCCCAGCTTGCCGAGATGAAGAAGCAGATCGCCGATCTCGATAAAACGGTTTCAGTCGACAAGGACACCCTGACCACGAAGCTCTCCGACCTCGCGACGCTGGCCAACCAGACGCGCGCACTAGAAGCATTGCGGGATGAACTCGAAAAACAGGCGCAGGATGCCGCCGTCCGAGCCACTACGGAGCAGCAGCGGCGTGAGGCCGTGCAGGCGCAGCTTTCTGACGAGAAGAAGCTCGGCGACAGCGCGCGCGCGCAGATCTTGCTCCTGAACAAGCAGATCGACGAGTTGAAGATCCAACTTGCCTCGATCGCATCCAGTCTGGATCTGACGCAGGAGCAGAACGAGAAGAAGGACGTCGAGATCGCCAACCTGGGCCAAAAGTTGAACGTGGCCCTGGCCGCGAAGGTCGAGGAATTGCAGCAGTATCGCAGCGAGTTTTTCGGCAAGCTGCGGAGTTTGCTGGCAAACCGGCCCGGAATTACCGTCCTGGGCGACCGGTTCGTGTTCCAGAGTGAGGTGCTCTTTCCGGTCGGCAGTGCCGAGCTGACCCAGGCCGGCAATGCGCAAATGACCGCGCTGGCGGTGACGATCAAGGATATCGCCGCGGAGATCCCGCCTGATCTGAAATGGGTCTTGCGCGTCGATGGCCACACGGACCCGCAACCCGTGAAGGGCGGTCAGTTCGCCTCGAATTGGGAGCTTTCGGCCGCGCGCGCGATCACTGTGGTCAAGCTGCTGATCGCTGATGGCGTCCCGGCGGACCACTTGGCTGCGACGGCGTTCGGTGAGTATCAGCCGTTCGGTACCGGCGATACACCGGATGCCTATGCGAAAGATCGGCGCATTGAATTGCGGCTGACCGATCGATAGGGCCCAGCGAAAGCTCCGTCATCCCAAGCGGGACCTGATCCTGGTCAGTGGTGCTCCAACAGACGGAAGGCCCCGGAATCGCTTCCGAGGCCTTCCCATTGTTTGTGTGCGTCCGTCACCGGACCGGAGATAATTTACGCCGACGCCTTTGCGCCAGCGATCCAGGTCTGGGCGATGGAAGCCACGGAACAATGAGACACTGGATCACCTCCTTTCAGTTGTTGCTTCGACACCCGCACTGTGTACGCGAATTTGCGGTGATGCAAGCAATTCGCCGCTGGCTTCGTGGGAGGGACATTAACTTCCTGTAACCAACTCATGTCCGCGTCAGCGCTGCGCTGGACGCGTCCGGAATAACCTCCTCGAAAAAATGCGGCGAAGCTCTGGCGGGAACGCTCAGAAGAAACGATCGAACCATGTCAGCACCTCCGCCGGCGCCTCCTCTGCCAGGTAGTGCCCGGCTTGAAATCGAGCCCCCAATCGGGTCCCCGGAGCAATACGCCTTCCAGATCGCCATCGCGTCATACCACTTGGCGATCTTTCCTTTCGCCCCCCAGAGCACCAGCGTCGGACATCGCACTTTTATCCCCTCCGCCCGTGTCGCCCGATCGTGCTCCAAGTCGATACTGGCAGCGGCGCGATAATCCTCGCACATCCCGCGCACCATCTCCGGCTGCCGGACCGCCGCGCGATAATCCGCCATCGCCTCAGGATGAAACAGTTCGGGCAACGACGGGTCACGGCTGGTATGTTGCCGCCACCAATCCTCCGGCGCCCGGTTGATCAGCCATTCCGGGAATGGATGCGGCTGCGCAAGCCAAAACCAATGGTAGTAGCCAAACGCGAAGTCCGTGTCAGCCCGCTCGAAGTGCTCGATCGTCGGAATGATGTCCAAGATTGCGAGTTTCAGTATGCGGTCGGGATTGTCCAGCGCGATGCGGTGCGACACCCGGGCGCCCCGGTCATGGCCGGCAAGAAGAAACTGCTGGAACCCGAAGTGATCCATCACCGCGGTCATGTCCTTCGCCATCTCGATCTTGGCGTAGGGCGCATGGTCGGATGTGGCCTCTGGCTTCAGGGAGAAGCCGTAGCCGCGCAAGTCGGGACAGATGACGGTGAACCGTTTCGCCAATGCGGGGGCGACCAAATGCCACATCGCGTGCGTCTGCGGGTTGCCGTGCAGCAATAACAACGCCGGCCCGGACCCGCCATGACGCAGCCGGATCGTCCCCCCACGCACCGGCACGTGCGCTAGGGCGAAGCCCTCGAAGAACATCGCCTATTCTCCTCGTTCGAAGACCTCGAAGTTGAACCCGATCCCCACGCGGCGCCAGTTCGGCCGGGTGAAAATGTTTCGCGCGGCGGCAATCGCGGCGGTGCTGTCACGATCCTCTGCCAACAGCGCCAGGCCGACCCGGCGATACCGGGCTACGCGATCAGAAATCGGATCGCCGGGGCGGATCAACAGGATGGGAAGCTCGGGTGGAGCTTCGATACCGAAGGCGCCGACGATGCCGACACCGTCATTTCCTGCCGGGACAAGCACAACCGCGTCGCCGGCCAGACGCGCGGCTTCACCCGCGGCGACCCGGGCGGGTTGCATCGTCCGCGGCGAAAACAGCAGGCCACCGATGCTGACGCATTGAAGTGACAGGAGGAGAGTAACAAGTACGAGCCAGCTCGGAAAACGGCTCCTCCCAATCACCGGCAAAGTCTCCGCTACCGACAACGCCACGAACGGCAAACCGAACGTTAGGTACCGCAACTCGATAGGCGTGGTGTTGAACACGGCCCCGAGAAAAAACAATCCCAGTGGTGGAGCGATCGCCGCAGCGCGCACCAATTGATTTGTAGCCCGCGTTTTGGTAACGATGACGCCCGCAACCAGCGCAATGGCAATCGCGCCGAGCCCAGCTTTCACCGCGAATTGCCAATCCCCATCGACATATAGCGGGAGGCCGCCGAATACCGCCGCGACCTGATACTCCGCCAGCCGAACCACGCTTGGCCACGCCGCGAACGGCGGAAATTGGCCCACACGAGCAGAGTGCTGTGCAACAAAGAACCAGGCATCAAGGGCCAGGAACGGGGTCACCGCCGGGATCGCGGCCCAGGCTTCGGCAACAAGGAGCGCAGCGCCCCCGACAAATACTGCAAGATAGTTACAGCAACAGGCTGCGCCCAGGCACACGCCGGCCAGAATACTCCGGCCGCCGAGCAGCAACGCCACACCGCCCAGCGTCAGCATCTCCGCCATGGCAAAACCGCGGGCGATGGCGTTCGTATAGACGAACCCATAGCACCCCAGCGTAAGCAACATTGCGACCAACGGGCGGATCCCGCAGCGGTGGGCAATGATCCCGATCAGCGCGATCGAGATCGTGCCGCACAGCACCGACAGCATCCGGGCCGCGAACAGGCTCGGTCCGAACACAAGCCGCCAGAGCGAAACCGTCAAGAAATAAAGTGGCGGATGCACGTCGGTGGCGCGCAAATCGCGCGCGATTCCGCCCAGCGTCGCATGCCCGGCCTGAACCAACGCCACATCGCCGGCTGGGAACACGGTCGCGGGCCAGTCCGGCCGAGGGGTCCCAGCGGTCAGGAACAACGTGTATTGCTCGTCATATTCCGCACTGCGCAACCAGGCGGCGGTCGTCAGCACCAGTGCCGCCAGCAGCAACAGCGCAAATCGTCCGCGGAAATTCGTCACATTAACCAAATGTCAATACTTCCGGGTTCACTCTGACCCGGCGTGTACTAGTAAAAAGTTAACGGATTACTTATGCAGGACGTCCCTCCGCTATCGGTGCGACGATCATGGCAGCCCGCGGTCTCGGTCGTTGTGCCGGCGTACAACGAGGCGGCTGGACTCGGCCGGTTCCACCACCGTTTGGTGGCAGCGCTCGCCGGCGTCGAAAACTGGGAAGTGGTCTACGTCAACGACGGTAGTATCGACACTACGCTGTCGGTGATCGAAACCTTACGCAACACTGACCTGCGGGTCGCCGTCGTCAGCCTGTCGCGGAATTTCGGCAAGGAGATCGCCGTAACCGCCGGTCTCGACCATGCCGCCGGCGACGCTGTGGTGGTCATCGACGGAGACCTGCAGGACCCGCCCGAGTTGATTCCGGAATTGATCACCTGCTGGCGCGCTGGATTCGACATGGTTTACGCCAAGCGCCGCAACCGAAACGGTGACTCCTGAATGAAGCGTGGGACAGCCCACGGGTTCTACCGCTTAATGCAATACATGGGCGACTTGAAATTACCCGAGGACACCGGAGACTTCCGCCTCATGAGCCGGCGTGCGGCCGATGCTGTTCGCCAACTGCGCGAACAACACCGGTTCATGAAGGGCCTGTTCGCCTGGGTCGGCTATCCTACGACGTATGTGCTGTACGACCGCGCCCCCCGGTGCGCCGGCGTTAGTAAATGGTCGTACTGGAAATTGTGGAATTTGGCGATCGAGGGGATTACCAGCTTCACCGTGATGCCGTTGAAGCTGGCCACCTATGTCGGGCTGGTGGTGGCGCTGCTCTCGGCGATCTACGCCGTCCAGGTGATCGTGAAAACGCTGATCATCGGCAATCCGGTCGCAGGTTACCCAAGCCTGATGACGGTCGTACTGTTCCTCGGCGGAGTGCAGTTGATGTTTCTCGGCGTGATCGGCGAATACTTGGGCAGGGTGTTCAATGAGACAAAGCAACGGCCGCTCTATCTGGTCGCGCGGTATGTGCCGAGCGTCGTGAAAGTGTCGGCGTGAGGCTGTGGTCGGGGATCCTGGTCTTGCTGTTGTCGCTGCTGGCGGGATGGGGCGGCACTGCGGCGGCGGACAACGATCGTCATCGTCCGGATGCGCATTCTTCGTCATTGCCTCGCGCGCCCCAGCCGTCGAGCCCTTCGTGTGTCGGTAGCCACGACAGTCTGCTTCCCTCATGCACTCCTGTCGTCCTGACCCGAGGTATCAACATCACTGGCTGGTTCCGCTTTCCGGCCAGCCGCGACCCCGCTGTCCTTGCCGCCTACCTGAGCGATCAGGCACTGGCGGACCTCCGCACCGCCGGCTTCGACTTCGTGCGCCTCGCGATCGATCAGGACGTAAACGATACCGCGGTGCTGATCGCTGCGATCCGACGGATCCAGCGCCACGGGCTGACAGTCGTCGTCTCGTTGCATCCACACGACTGGCACCTGGAAACCGTTGGCGACCAATTGCGTGCGTTCTGGCGAAGCTTAGCCCCGGCATTGCGTTCGCTTGACTCTGCTCGCACGGTGCTGGAAATCGTGAACGAACCGGTCTTTCCAAATGATCCCTCCGGCTGGGCAGTCTTGCAGCATGCGGTGCTGTCAGACATCCGTCAGACACTGCCGAATAACACTGTCGTGCTGACCGGCCAGGATTGGGGCAGCATCGGAGGGCTGTTGGCCCTGGCCCCCGAAGATGATCCCAACGTCATTTACAGTTTTCATTTCTATGACCCTGCCGAATTAACCTCCCTGGCAGCGTATCGCCCCGGCCTCGACCGAACCTCCCTGGCGCGATTGCCGTTTCCCGTCGATGATCAGTGCGAGGCCACCGCCGCTGCGGCCGCCGACCGCGGGACGCAAGATCTGATGCGCTATTACTGTTCCTTGGGATGGGACGCACCGCACGTAGCCGCGCCCATCGAGCGCGCTGCGGCATGGGGCCGCCTGCACCACGTCCACGTGTTGGCTGGTGAGTTCGGCGCAAGCGCCGCGCTTAATACGACAGCGCGCTTGACCTGGCTGCGCACCGCGCGGCAAACATTTGGATCCCAGGGTATTGCTTGGGCGCTCTGGGGCTACGACGATGTCATGGGTTTCGCCGTGTCTCGGCCGCCCGCACCTCGGCCAGTTCTGGATCAAGCCGTGTTAGACGCGCTCGGTATGACGACAGGGATGTGATGACGCAGCAGGAAAGTCCGCACGATACCCCTGCCAACAAGAGCCTTGATCCCAACGACTGGACCGATCTACGCAGCCTCGGGCACCGTATGGTCGATGACATGTTCGATCATCTTTCGACCCTTCGCGACCGCCCCGTATGGCAGCCCATGCCGGTAGCGCTGCGTCGGGAACTGCGACAGCCACTGCCCCGCGATCCATCCCCGGCGGAGGCAGTGTATGACAACTTCCAGCGCCTGGTGCAGCCCTACGCGACGGGCAACCTGCACCCTCGCTTCATGGGCTGGGTGCATGGCGGCGGCAACGCGGTCGGAATGCTGGCCGAACTACTGGCCGGCGGTCTGAACGCAAATCTCGGCGGCCGCGACCACGCACCCCTTGAGGTGGAGCGTCAGGTTATAGCCTGGGCAGCCGAAATGCTGGGATTCCCCCCAGACGCCTCTGGCGTGCTGGTCACCGGCACTTCCATCGCCAACCTCATCAGCATCCTCGTCGCCCGATCCGCCAAGGTTGGCCCGTCCGTCCGAACCGGCGGAGTCGATGGCACCCGCTTGGTCGCTTACACATCCGCCGCCGCCCACGGCTGCCTGCCGCGCGCGATGGAGATGGTCGGCCTCGGCCGCAATGCGTTACGGATGATCCCGTGCAACGATCTGGGCCGGATGCGGCTGGACGCGCTGGCCCAGAGCATCGCGGTCGACCGCGCGAACGGCGATCGGCCCTTCCTGGTGATTGGCACCGCCGGCACGGTCGATATCGGCGCGATCGACGAACTGGAGGCAATCGCGGACTTAGCCGCTGGTCAAGGCCTGTGGTTCCATATAGATGCGGCGTTTGGGGCAATCGCGGCCCTTGCGCCGAGGCTGCGGCCGCTGCTGGCGGGAATCGAGCGAGCCGAACTCTGTCGCCTTCGATTTTCACAAATGGGCGCAGGCGCCCTACGACGCGGGTTGTGTCGTCGTCCGCGACCCATCGCGTCACCTGGATGCGTTCGGTGCCGAGGCGGCCTACCTCCGACGCGAGGAACGTGGTCTGGCGGCAGGCGGGGTCTGGCACAGCGACTTGGGCCCCGACCTCTCCCGCGGCTTCCGCGCCTTGAAAGTGTGGATGACCTTGTCGGGTGTATGGAGCCGACCGGATCGGTGCCATCGCCCAGCAGACCTGCGACCTGGCGGCTATACTGGCGAGCCGGGTGGATCGGGAGGCAGCGCTGCGTCGTCTGGCGCCGGTCGCGCTGAACATCGTGTGCTTTCGCTACGTCGAGGCAGACGGAGATCTGGACGAGCTGAATGCCAATATCGTCATAGATCTGCAGGAAGCGGGGATCGCCGCGCCGTCGACAACAACGATCGATGGGGTGTTGGCGATCCGAGCCGCGATCGTTAATCATCGAACCACCCTAGCCGACATCGCAATTCTTGTGGACGCGGTGTTGGAGGCCGGCCGCAAGCGTGTAGCAGAAAAGGAATCCCCGGGTGTTCACCGGGGACAAGTATAAAGGGAGGCTTCGCGTCTGGGAGCTGTCTTGTCCTAATACCCAACGTTACTTGGTTATGCGTCGAAATCCCTGTAGGCTAGCCTTGCGGGTGAGCGGTTCATGGCGTGAGGCGCGGAAGACATGTCGGTCGAGAAGCCCTTCCGACACCGGCATCGTTACCTGCGCGTCGCCGGCAGGCATCGGGCCCCCGATTGCAAGCACAGCGGCCATCGAGCAACGGACGAAGCCATCAGGCCGGCATTGAACAACTGATCGCGATGCAGTTCTGGCCAATGGCCTTGTTGCGTTCCATTGCGGCATTGCTGAACATCCTGTGAGTCATTTAGTTGCAGCGGAAGGCTGCTTGGGAACTCTCCAAGAACCCGAAGTCTTGGTTCGGACCGCCCGACCGACAGTCTGGTTGGCGGGCGTGAAGTAGATTTAGTTACTGGTTACTGAACGGTGGGAGTGACAAGTGTGGCGGGGATCCAATGGACTCGCTGATCACGGCTGCGGCGCGCGCACTCGCCGCGGGCGATCTTCTCGGCGCGTTGAAGCGGGTCGCGCTGCGCGACGACGCACCTGCTCTCGCGCTTCGGGGCATCGCGATGGCGCAGCTTGGCGATTTGGTTCGAGCAAAGGCTCTCCTGCGCAGAGCAGCGCTCGCCTTCGGCCCGAGAGAGGTCGTCGCCCGAGCTAGATGCGTCGTCGCCGAGGCGGAGATAGCACTTGTCTCCCGCGACCTGGGCTGGCCGGTGAAGGCGCTCGACGCAGCGCGGGCGACGTTGGAAACTCACGGCGACCGGGTGAACGCCGCGCATGCGCGGAATCTCGAGGTCCGCCGCCTGCTTCTGATCGGGCGCCTTGACGAGGCCGAGCGCGCGCTAGCCGAGCTCGACGTCACCCCGCTTCCACCCGCCTCGCGGGCCGCCCACGAACTGGTCATTGCGGGAATCGCTATCCGACGCCTCCGGACAAAGGCTGCTCGCGCCGCTCTCGCCCGGGCCGAGCAAGCCGCGCTCGCCGCAGATATCCCTTCGCTGACGGCCGAAGTCGAGAGCGCATCCCTCGTCCTGAATACGCCCGTGGCGCGCGTGAAGGCGCGCGGCGAGGAGCGACCCCTCCTACTCGAGGATGTTGAAGCGCTGCTGGCGTCGGAGGCGCTCGTCGTGGACGCATGCCGTTATGTCGTGCGTGACGCTGGCACGGTGGTTTCGCTCGCGACGCGCCCGGTATTATTCGCGCTCGCACGCGCTCTGGGTGAAGCCTGGCCTGAAGGCGTGCCAAGGAGCACGCTACTGGCACGCGCCTTCCGGGCGAGGCACGCCGATAAATCGCATCGCGCACGGTTGCGGGTCGAAGTCGGGCGGCTTCGCGTTGAGCTTCGGACGCTGGCGGACGTCTGCGCGACGCAGCGTGGCTTTGCGCTGGTGCCGCGCCGTGCATCCGAGGTCGTCGTGCTGGCACCCCCCATCGAAGAGCAGCATGCGGCAGTGCTCGCCTTCCTCGCCGACGGTAAGTCGTGGTCGAGTTCCGCGCTGGCGATCGCGCTTGGCGCCAGCTCGCGCACCGTGCAGCGGGCGCTCGATTCGCTTGCGGCCGCAGGCAAGGTGCAATCATTCGGTCTCGGGCGAGCGCTTCGCTGGATGACCCCGCCGGTCCCGGGATTCCCGACAGTCTTGTTACTCCCCGGTCCACTACCGAGTGACTAGCTAGAATGGAGCCAAGCCTAAACAGGATGGAACCATGAGCAAATCAGCGGCTGAAATCCTCCGTGAGTATGGACCCTTCCCGGGAGCCGACCGCGTGAATGGCGTTACGTTCGACGGTCAGCACGTCTGGTTTGCGTCCGGAGACAAGCTGAACGCCTTCGATCCGGCGAGCGGCGAGACGGTGCGCACAATCGATGTCGCTGCGCACGCAGGGACGGCCTTCGACGGTCAGCACCTGTTTCAGATCGCAGAGGATCGCATCCAGAAGATCGATCCGAAGACCGGCAGCGTGCTCGCCACAATCCCGGCGCCCGGCGGCGGCGGTGACTCAGGGCTCGCGTGGGCCGAAGGGACGCTTTGGGTGGGGCAGCATCGGGGCCGGAAGATCTACCAAGTCGATCCCAAAACGGGGGAGATCCTTCGCACCATTGAGTCCAACCGCGTCGTCACCGGGGTCACCTGGGTCGACGGAGAGCTCTGGCATGGGACCTGGGAAGGTGATGAGAGCGAGTTGAGGCGCGTCGATCCGCGGACGGGAAAGGTCCGAAAGCGGCTCGAGATGCCGCCCGGAACAGGCGTGTCCGGGCTCGAATCCGACGGCGCCGATGGGTTCTTCTGCGGAGGAGGAAGCAGCGGGAAAGTGAGAACCGTCCGCCGGCCTCGGCGAGGTACGACCTCCAAAAGCAAGTAATCGGCTCGATCAGCACCTCGACTAGAGGCAGTCCGGGCAGCCATTTCCAATCGCGAGCGATGGCCGGGAACGACGACAATCGATCGGGGAGCCCGAAAATGACAACGCCCTCAGCAGCAAGCAAATCAGCCGCACGGGCATGGCAGGCACGCGGCGCGTCTAGCTGGCTCAGCCTCGCGGCCTCGCCGACCTTCGCGCTCATGGCTCGGATGGCGGCGAACCATGCGCCCCCGATCGCGATCTGCTCCCAGAGTATCCTGCCGATCGACGGCATGACCACGATGTACGTGCTGATGAGCCTCTTTCACCTGTCGCCCTGGCTGAAGCTCGCTTCCAGCCCCATTGGGTGCGCACCTAATCGATAACCGAAGGAGACTGACCATGAACCATGCGATCGCTTCGCGCGAAGAGTGGCTCGACGCCCGCAAAGGCGCTTCTCGCCAAGGAACGCGCCATGACACGCGAACTTGACGCGCTCCGCACCGAACGTCGGCAGTTGCCGTGGGTCAGGATCGAGAAGCCCTAACTCTTCGAAGGGCCCGAGGGTCAATGCACGCTCGGCGACCTGTTCTGCGGCCGCAGTCAGCTCGCCATCTATCATTTCATGCTGACGCCCGGCTCGGACCATGCGTGCCGCGGCTGCTCGTTCGTCGCCGATCACGTTGACGCGGCACGGCAGCACTTCGAGCATGTCGATCTGTCGTTCGCCGCGGTCTCGCGCGTGCCGCTTCAGCGGATTGAGGAGGTCAAGGACCGGATGGGCTGGACATATCCTGGGTCTCCTCGGAAGACAGCGACTTCAACGTCGGTTTCGGTGTGTCGTTCAGACATGAAGACATGGCCGCCGGCCGCGCGATCCACAACTACGGCACCGTGATCCGGAACAGCCAGGACATATTCGGAACGAGCATCTTCGTGAAGGATGAAAGGGGGCGCCATCTACCAGAGTTATTCGACCTGCCATCGCGGTGCGGAGCTATTGATGGGCGCGCTTAATTGGCTCGATCTCGTTCCCCACGGGCCGCAAGGAGAGCGCCGGCACGATGAGTTAGGTGCGGCGGCATGACGAATATTGAACTTAGGCTCCCGCCGAACGCGGTGCGAAGACCCGAACGGCTGCTATCCGTTCGTTCTTTTTCTGAAGTCGGCGTTTGCTCCCGGCCGATCTTTAAGGGCCGGGCTGTGGCTACGAAGGACGGCCCGGGATCGACCTCAACTGTAGAGCTGCACACTTGTCTAGCCTGGACTATGCGAGAAGCGCGCAGGCAGTCTCAGCACGCAATGTGCAACCATGCCGTCGCAGCGCAGATCGACAACGAAGGTCAATGCCCCGTACGGCACCTTGGCGATTAGGCGCTGTCCCCAGGGCAGCGCCCGTGCGCGCACCGCGTGTTGGTCTTCACCCAAATCTCATTGATGAAGACCATACACTTTGGTTAACGTTGTCCTCGTGTAGTTGCGCCACCGGCCCCGGTTTTATGGATTGCAATTGCCCGTGGTCGGATCGCTTGATGGCGACGTACACAAGGGGCCTAAACCCGTGGTCTTGTCTGGCAACGAAATCATGGCCAATGGACCGGCTTTATGTTCGCCATTAAACGGAGTCGGCTTCGTAACATCAAACCCACATGGTGCTGCATCGGCCGGGTTATTGAACCAAAACCCCACATGGAAAGTATTCGTTGGCGGCAGCCTGGTGGAGCCGTCTGGAAGCTTATCAGCGTCAAACCCGAATATCTGGTCAAGGAAAATCGAGCGAAGCGCAACAGGCGTAATTATTCTTGCGACACCGTAATCATCGGCCTGTAGATCAGACTGGTACCAAGCTAACCCAAAACTACCAGCGAAGTTTGGGTCTGGTGCGCCGTCGGCGTCGAGATTGCTACGCTCTACCGTGAACAAATCGAAGGACAGGTGTGGCTTCAGTCCACTGACGAAGATTTGCAGGTAGTCATTAAGATTGTCGCGTACCACTAGGACATTGGCAAATGGTGGCGTTGCGCCATCGATTGATAAGCACTGGTTGAATTTCTCATTCACTTGCAGGTGGAATTCGGCAGAAGGCGTCTGAGCCAGTGCTGCAACAGGCAGCACCGATGAAAGTGCCAGGACTGGCATGAAGTATCGCATTGTATTCCTCCCTTTGGGGTAAGTAAACCTCGGTAGCAGTATTGTACTCTCAATATGGCTTGCCGATCGTCGTGCTCGTGATGGCCGCGCGTGTATTCTCACACCTTATCGAACCGACTAAGCCGCTGCCCGGAACTTGCTTAAGGGGTTACCCTCGAAAGCCAAGAGAAGTCGAGCAGCAAGTTGAATTGTCGCCAGCGCTCACGCTTACTTGTCAATTTTGCGACTGTCGAGTGTAACGCAACGTAACTTCTCGCTACTCACGGATGCAGTGGATGCCACGGACTATACCGGGGATTGTGGTTCAGTAGCCGCGGATGTGGGCATTGTCCTATCCGATCCAATGCGGCCGCCGGGTCTGAGATCGCCAGCGATCAGCTTCAGAGACCGGCGCGCATCTCGCCCCGCCGATCTTGTGGATTAACTTGTGGCTAACATGTTCGCAGTTGACTTTAAAGAACAGCGGCAAACCCCTGGAAGCAGTCCTGCACACAACGCGTGATCACCAAGCCCAGTCGCCCAAAGCCGGAGGAAAAATCAAGCACCCCACGCTGCCTCGGTTGGCGCCGCTGGCGTCTCATTCTGTCTTCAGCTAGCCGCCCGTCATCGCGAGGGACCTATTCGTCATCCACAAACGGGTTCTTCGTCCCCCGCAATTGCAGCCGGATTGGTGTCCCCGGCAGCTTGAACGTCTGCCGCAGACTGTTCACCAGATACCGTGTATAATCTTCCGGAGTCTGCTCCGCTCGCGTTCCAAACACCACGAATGTTGGCGGCCGAGCCTTTGCCTGTGTCAGATATCGCAGCTTTAACCGCCGCCCAGCGACCAGAGGAGGCTGATGGGTCTCCAGCGCATGCTCGAACCAGCGGTTCAGTTCACCCGTGGGGACACGCTTGTTCCACACTTCATGCGCAGCCCGTACCGCCGGCAGCAATCGCTCGATCCCCGCGCCGGTCAGCGCCGACAGAGTGACAACCGAGATGCCCTTCATCTGCGCCAGGCTATCCTCAAGCCGCTCCATGATCGCCTTGCGGGTGGCATTCCGGTCCGCCACCGCGTCCCACTTGTTCAGCGCAACAATGCACGCTCGGCCTTCGCGTTCGATCAACCGGGCGATCTGCAGATCCTGGTCGTGAATCCCCTCGACCGTGTCCAGCGTCAGCACCACAACCTCCGCCATTTTCAGCGCCTCGATCGCCGAGCCGACGGACATCTTCTCCAGCGGCGCCTCGACCCGAGCGCGCCGCCGAAGCCCGGCGGTATCCACAATCTCCACCGCCCGGCCCTGATCATCCGACAACACGACAGCGATCGCATCCCGCGTAAGTCCAGGCTCCGGCCCGGTGATCATCCGCTCCTCGCCTAGTAGCCGGTTCAGCAGCGTCGATTTCCCCGCATTCGGCCGGCCTACAATGGCCAGCTTCAGCGGCCGATCCTCATGTCCCTCCGCCGCCTCAACTTCGGGCAGGCGGTCGGCGATTTCCGACATCAGATCTGCCACGCCCTCCCCATGTTCCGCCGACACGCCGACCGGATCACCGAGCCCCAACGAGTAAGCATCCAAAATCGAGGATGTCGCCGTCCGCCCCTCGGCCTTGTTCGCTACCAGCAGCACCGGCCTTCCCTGCCGCCGCAGCCACTGCGCGAAATGTTCGTCGGCTGGCGTGACGCCTGCCCGGGCATCCAGGACAAACAGCACCAGATCCGCCTGCGCGACGGCGGAGGCCGATCCAGCCCGCATTCGCCCGGCCAGCGTCTCCGGCGCGGCCTCCTCCAGCCCCGCGGTGTCGATTAGCTTCACCATCCGGCCGCGCAATTGCGCTTCAGCTTCACGACGGTCGCGCGTTACGCCGGGCGTATCAGACACCAGGGCGATCCGGCGTCCGGCCAGCCGATTGAACAGCGTCGATTTGCCGACATTGGGCCGTCCGGCGATGACGACGATCGGCAGCATGGACTTCTACCTCAGCGCCAATAGGCGCCCATCATTGGTGACGATCAGCACAGTCCCCTCGACGACCACCGGTACGGTCGGCGCCGCGGCCTCTGACAGCTCGATATGGCCGAGGATTTCGCCAGTATAAGGGCTGAGCGACAAAGCGTCCTTGCTGACGCCGGTAACGATCAGCCGGTCGCTGACCAGCAGCGGGCCATACCAGGTCAGGGTGTTCTTTCGCTTGACCGCGTCGTCCCAGCGCGGAAGCTGCGTGATCCACGCGATGCGGCCATCGTTGATGTTGATGGCGCCGATCTGCTGCTCTGCGGAGATAACGAACATCCAGTCGCCGGCGATGTACAGCTGTGTCCTCGCCGGCAATCTGGCGTTCCCATACCCGCCGCCCGGTTGGGACGTCGTTGCAGACGAGCAGACCGCCCATGCTGATCGCATACACCAGTCCGTTGACAACAACGGGCAGTCCGCGGATCGATAGTAGGTCCGAAACCGAGGCACGCCCCTCCGACGCGCCGAGGCCATCGGTCCAGACGACGCTGCCGCTATCGGCGCGCAGGCAGGCGAGTTCGCCGGAGCCGAACCCGGACACAACCAGACCGCGCCAATATCCAGCGGCCGGCTGGCCGAGCATGGAGGTGACGGGTTCGGCCGCCTGATGGGTCCAAAGTTGCCGGCCGTCCGCGGCAGTGAAGGCAAGCAAGCGGTCATCGATCGTGGTGAGAAATACCCGCCCGTCGGCGATCATAGGAGCCGAGCGGGCAGGGAAGGCAAGATTAGCGCGCCACTTCTCCTTGCCGTTAGCGACGTCCAGCGCCATCAGGGACGACAGGCCATTGTCGGCATAGAGCGTGCTTCCATCGACACCCAAACCGCCGCCGACGTTGGTGCTGTCGAGATCTTTCGGCTTGGTATCTACCCGCCAGAGACGCTTGCCTGAGTTCAGCGAAAACGCGGAGACCACGGCGTCGGAATCCATTGTAAAGACCGTGCCGTTCAGCACGACCGGTTGTGCCATAATGATCTTGCGGTAGCCGCCACCGTCTCCGATACCCGCCTTCCACGCCTCAACGAGGTGATCGTTCGCCTCCAGATGCCCCATCAGATGAGTAGGATTGCCGCCGGCCTGGGGCCAAGCCGCATTGCGTATGGCACGCGGCAGCGTGACCTTCGGGGAGCCTTCGTCCACAACCAAGCCACGCCGGTCCGCGAATACATTTTCACGCTTGCCCGGCAGAGATTTTTTTTGTCCGCGAACAAATCGTCGAACCATGAGCAACCCGCCAGCGCGAGAGGGGCCAACAGCACGGCCCGGCGGGCCAGCATGCTGGTCCTGGAATAGGCATTGAGGCTCACGCAAGGCTTCCCTGTCCGTTGGTGTACTCGACGGTCATTTGTCCTGAGGACCCAGGCCGGTCAGCAGGGCAGAGGCTCGTTGGCGCAAGCCGGAAGGCGCCCCGATGTCGATCGACAGCGCCTGCAGAGTTTCTGCGGGCCTCGTCCACCTTTCCAAGCCGCAGATCAAGGATCGCCAGTTGCTCCCGCGCCAAGCTGGACCATGGATTGCCGGGGTCGGCCAGTGGCTTCAGCCGAGCCTCGAGCTGCCCGGGGTCGCCGGGATCGAGTTCGTGTGCGACGGCCATCAAGTTGGCGAAGTCGCGGAACAGACGGTCTGCACTCGAGTTGGCTGAGACGGCGTTCCAAAGCACCTCAGCCCCCTGCAGATCGCCAGAGTCAGCTTTCAGACCGGCGGCACGCAATCTCGCCAACGTTTTGTATCCCTCAGGACCAGTGGCGGCCAGTTGATCTAGGATGGCGATCTGATCCGGTTTGGCGGCGCCCGGTTGCTCTATGGTGCCTTGCGCAGCCACGAAGCTGATGGCTGCAGCGGTGTCCTGTTGCCGCTGATAACGCGACCAAAACTGCCAACCAGCGGAGGCGCCGACAACCCCCACGGCCAAGGCGATGATCAACCACGCGTACTTTTTCAGCAGCTTAGCAGCACGCTCTGCCCGGAGATCTTCCTCGACTTCGTCGAAAATATCAACCACTTGGATTCTCTCACCTGCCTGCTTTTGCCATGGCCGGAACGCCCGGCGGCGGACCATAGCGGCGTCGGGGTGTGGCGGCAAACCGCCGGCGCGGCAAGGGTTCATTTACCTTTATGGTATAAGCCGGGGGGATGAAGATGATCGTTCTGGCAGGGCTTCTGCCGCTGACCGGTTGCGTCCCCTGGCCGATTGCAACGGCGGTGGTTGGGACGGGTGTGGGCAGCGTGGCGACGATCCAGCGGACGCCGACAGATGCAGTCTACTCGCTTTTGACTGGACGGGATTGTTCCTTGGTGCGGCTGGACCAGGGCAAGACCTATTGCCGGCCAGTAGAGCCGCCGCCAGAAGTGCCGCCGTTCTGCACTCGCAGTCTGGGAACGGTAAATTGCTGGAAGGATGCAGTCAGTCTTCCCGACCATCCGCACGGGGTTGCCGACGGACCAGCCGGACTGACGGCGGAACAGGAGGCAGATCGGGTGCGGAGATGGCCCTAGGCCTGAGGGAACTTGTCGAATTGGAAGATTGAGGTTTGCGGAGAATGGCACTATAGGGGTGTGCATTGCCCCTCAAGATGGGGGGTACGCTGGACCCGTAGCTCAGTTGGATAGAGCGTCGCCCTCCGAAGGCGAAGGTCGCACGTTCGAATCGTGTCGGGTCCGCCAATCTTCTCAATCACTTACGTCGTATCGTTCAATACCAAATAGACTGGTGGGATAACACCGGGATAACACGACGAGCGGGCAAAGCCGCCTGATGTCTGGTGTCGTTATCGGAGCTGGTCCACCACGCTTTCACTGGTGGGCAAAGTCATCCAGCCGGATACGTAGTGTGCCCGTCCGAAGCCCACTCGCGATGCAACCTTGCCGTTCCGCCGGGACGGCGGCATTCATGCCCGCCCGCTCCAGCTCAGGAAATCTTCGCCGAAGCTGGGACACAGCGGAACTCCATGCGAAGTTTCGCCGGTTTCTTGGCGCTCAATCTCGTCATCCCCGCGCAGATCGCCATCGCTTAGCCCGGCCGGCAGAGTGCAACATTGCCAAGGTTGGGGTCGAGGGTTCGAATCCCTTCGCCCGCTCCAGTATTTCAATGACTTACGGACCGGTGGACGTCGCGATCAAAATCGTAGCAACCATATAGCTACCACAAGTTGCGATGACCCCGTTTCCGCCCCGGTCGAGAAGCGTCCCGCCAATCTGCCACCGAGCGGCTGATTCGTAATCAGTAGGTCCACAGTTCAATTCTGTGCGCCGGCACCACTAAACGATTGAATTAACGGAATTATTCGTTGAACCTCCGCGCCGTCGGTTAAATAGGCCGAAAAATGTCCGCACCGTGTCCGCCGTTTCGCCGAGGGAAGTTCATGCGCATACTCACCCGCCTTGCCACATCCAGAGCAAGGGCCTCTTCGTGTAGGCCCATCAAACTTCTTGAGCGGCGTCCCGGCACTGGCGGATCAGGCTTCGCAGCATCCGAGCTTCTTCGAGAACGCTGCGGCTTCGCATTCCGTGCCGTCGGGCGTTCCTGGCGCTGGCCGCTTTGCCCCGCTCAGTCTTCGGTCCGCACGACCGCTCCCACGGTTTCCAGTTGACGATGAGCGCCGCCTGCCGCGCCCGCCGTTCGGGTGTCCAGCCGTTGCTCATGGCTCAGCCCCAATAGTTCGTTTGACTGATTCGCCGAAATTCCCGCGTGCGAGGGAGGCTGGGTTGCGGCCCCATTGTTCACCTGCTGCGGCCCGTTTGCGATGTTGGCCTGCTTCACAAACGCGACCGGCTGAGGATGTTTCATCTCAAACAGCGTTTGCAGGGTCGCCCGACATTGGGCCTGAGCCTTCAGACCCAGGCGCAAATAGATTTCGGTCGCATTCAAATGCTCGCCCATGTTCAGCGCGGCTCGCCTGGCCATCTCGTTGAAAATCGCATCGAGCGCCACCGCCTGCGCAGTCAGGGTTTCTTCCAATCCCGCAAGATTACCCAAATGGACCGCGTTGACCTTCTCGCGCATCACGCCGACGGATTCGGTAAGATCAAGTTCGCCGACCGTAGCCTTCGCGAAACTTCGGGCCGTGCTCGTGTTCGCAAGGATGGCTGACAATCCCAACTCGGCCAACATGCGCTCACGTGGCTTGCCTTGCTGCCCCTCGGCCACCAGGGTGTTCTTCGAATTCTCGGCAGAAGCCGCGCCGCCAGGATCGCGCCTCACCGACGGAGCCCCAATCAGTTCACGCCACGCATCCCGGCCACATCGGCTCGGAACACTTCACTTCGCCATGCACCACCCATCCCCACGGGATGACGAAATGTGATCGGAGCGGATGGGCCGCTCCTCGGGGAAATTGTCGAACAGGTTTCGTGCTTCGCAACTGGTCTCCGCGATCAGCAGACATCCATGACACGCCGCACCGTGGGTTGCGCGGTCGTCGGCATGGGCCACAGGATCATGGTCGGCGCACACTGGATCACTGCTGCACACCTCCAACCGCCGCAGCGCACCAAGCAGCACCACCGCGAACCGCTCGGAGACCTCGACGAGGCCCCCGAGCGTTCCCTGGGTGCCGGCGGTCGCCGTGTAGATGCAGACACGGCCGACCGGGCTTTGGACCGCTTAAGATAGGTTGGCCTCCGTTTGGCCACCGCGCTGTGCGCCGGCGGCATGTGTTAATCGTAACGTTGCTTCAGTTTGGATCACATTAATGGTTGTGCCATATTACTGGCATGCAAAAGCGGTTTACCCTCTCAAGAGATGATATCCGCAACCTGGACGATATGGTGGGCCAGGATCAGTTTGAAATTAGAGCCGAAAGCCGCCGCCAAAAGGAGAACTGCATCGCCCAGAGCCAGGAAGCGCGCAGGCGAAGCCGAGCTCTTCTAGCGCGCCTTCAGCAGCAGAACGATATCAAAGGTTCGGCTATCTAGAGCGTTTTCCGATCAGATTGGCCCGTGACCCTGATAGTGAGGTAGTTCTGGCACTCCTGGCTCCGCGACGGCGATGACATCGGAGGGGGGGTCGGTTCAGCAGGCCGGCGCTGCGTTCGTCGAATTGTTTGCCACAGGTGGGGCAGCCGAACCGGCGGTAACCCTGGACGGTTGCGCTCGGGCCGCTCCGAAACGGCTGACGAGCCGCACGCCACACACCGCATCTAACCAGCTCCCCGAGACGACACTACCGCGGACCAGTCTCGGCCGACCAGCAGTCGCAACGTCCACCGCTTTGCGACCCTTCGGCGGTTTGGAACAGGCCAAGGCAATCAGCTTCGCTTCGGCGGCGCCATCAAAGATGCGCGCTCTGGCCGAGGCTGGGGAATGCTTGCGGACAAGCACGGCATCGAAGCCTTCTTCCACCAGTTGCTGGCGGGTCCGAGCAACGGTGTCGACGCTGGTATCGAGGGCGGCGGCGATTTCGCAGTCCCGCCATCCTTCGCCAGTCTCCGAGGCATCAGCCTTCAGCAGAATGCGTGCCTTGGTCAGTTGCCGGGCAGGGTGCTTACCGGCACGTATCAGCGTGTTGAGCCGTTCCCGCTCCTCATCGCTGAGCTTCGCCACGTATCTCTTCTCGGCAATTTGTTTCGCGGTCACGAAGCATCTCCGTCATTGCGGAGTGAGCGAGTCAGAGATTTTCGGCAGAATCAATGACAGGGGGTATCGAGCAGCCTGTCGGACTCGGATTCCCGCCGACTTAGGGCGTCAAATTTTCATTGCGGAACCTCGATTGACGGCCAATCAGTGTGTGTACCGGACGCCATGACTGCCGCTACCGGTGGCGTTCGCCGTCGTTTTTGAGGAGGATGGCCCTCGCCCCGCCTCAGTGGGCGGAGCAAAGGGTGAACATCCGCTTCAGATTCCAGGCCATGGTCACAAGGCTCCACTCGCCGCGCACCTTGTCGAGCCCGCGCAGCAGAAACTGACGGAAGCCCAGCACCGACTTGATGATGCCGAACACCGGTTCCGGCATCTGCTTACGCAGGCGATAGAGCTTCTTGCCTTCCGGTGTCGCCAACCGATAGGCCATCGCCTCGACCGGCGTGGGGTCCGTCGGCGGCGACGGCGCAGCGGCAAAGCGCTCGCTCAGCGACAGATGGTGAGCCTCGCGTCCCATGGCGATCAGTGGCTGAACCACCGCCGCCTCGCAGGCGGCAACATTGGCCGCGCTGAAATATCCGTTGTCAGCAAGCAGTGTTTCGGCTTTGCCCAGCACTTCTGGCAAAGCAACAACCTGGTTCAGCATCGGTTCGAGTTGCTGCTTGTCGTTGGCGGCCTGCACCACATCAACGGCCACCACCAGCAGGCTGCCCTCGGCCACCACCGCCTGGGCGTTGTAGCACTGCTCGAACCCGCCGCCTGCCGCCGGCATGATGCGGGATTCTTCGTCGGTCAGATTGACCTGATCGGTCGGCAGCGGGCCTTCCACCGGCGGCTGTGGCGGCTTGCCGCTGGGCTTTTTGCCGGTGGCTTCGATCTTGGCTTCCCGCGCCTCAACCTTTGCCTGATGCTCGGCCTGCTCCCGGTCGAACCGCTCCTTCGCCCGTGCCTCGATCGTCGCGCGGGCATCGGCAAGCTTATCCAGCCGCACTTTGCGCCGCTCCAGTTCCTCCGGTATCGACATCCCGTCAGGGACATCCGTCTGATCCGCCGCCTCGGCCTTGGCCAGAAGCTCGGCCACTTCCGCTGTTAGTTGCGCCTCGATTTTTCCCGCGTGCTCATAGGACAATGCGCTGTGGCGGCTGGCGTTGGCGTGGATCTTGGTCCCATCCAGTGCCACCGTGCCCATCGTGAGAACTCCCATCTGGCGCGCCAGCAGCAGCACCTTGACGAACAGCGCCTCGATCTCCTTGAGAAACCGCCGCCGGAACGTGGCGATGGTGTCGTGGTCGGGATGGTCGTTCGCGGCAATGAAGCGGAACGCCACCGAATCGTAGGTGGCCCGTTCCAGTTTGCGGCTCGAAAATACGCCCGTGGCGCAGCCGTACACCAGGAGGCTCAGCAGCACCGCCGGGTGGTAGGAAGCCGAACCCGAACCGCGATAGCTCTTGCTCATCGCGCTCAGGTCCAGACCATCCACCACCTCCACCACGAAACGCGCCAAGTGTCTCTGCGGCAGCCACTCATCGATCGAGGGCGGCATCAGAAAGCTGGTCAGGCGGTCGGTAGGGCGAAAGTTCGGCATACGGCGACATCCGGTGGTGGCATCGAATTGACGTTACGATTTTGCCACGGATGTCGAATGGAGTTAAGTCCGACAGGCTGCTAGGGCAAACGAACCGGCATTGTCGCAGGCGACCAGTAGTGGTGCGCGTATTGCAGTCGGCAAAGATCGCGCAGCTTGTCTTCCGCTAGGGAGGTCGCCAAGCGACCCGGATCCATCATGGACACATCGATCGACGGGCGACCCTGGACAATCCATTCCGCCAGCAACGCACCCAGAGCGGGGGCGGTCGACAGGCCGCCAACGCAGCAGCCGCCAATAACATACAGACCACTCACCCCAGGGGCTGGACCAAGCACATGTTCGCCATGGACGCGGCCAGACCACTGCCCGGGCGCACGTGATGCGATAGGCTCCCAGCATGGCACTCCGAACCAAGCAGCCGGCTGACACGGCACGGATGAATTTCACTGGCTTCCCAGCAAAGGGCCTGCAGTTCCTCCGCGAGCTCGGAACCTATCGGTCCAGCGTCGCTCGTCCGCCATGGTCCCCCTAAGCGTCGTTACCTTCGCCGATACAGCACTCCATTTGCCTGAACCGGGACAGGCTCGATTCTCATGTCAGCATTCGCTGCTCAACGCAGATCGATTTTTTTCCGAAGTCGGATGTTGTTGCCCGCCACCGAGCTAATTGCCGCCAGATTCGAGGCAGTCTTGCCTGCGGGATAAGCTGAGTTCGAAACCTCCCGACCTCCAACGGGTTTCACAATCCTATTGGAACGCCACGCCATGAGAAGACCTGTCCGGGTGACGACCTTGTTGCTGGTGACCGGCGCCGGGCTTGCGCTTGCCTCCTGCGGCGAAACCGCCAAGCTGCCGTTTTCCGCTGGCATCGGGCCTCATCCGCAGTTGCCGCCACCCAACGTAACGATGTTTCCAACCGTGAGCGTCGCGGAGGCGATTGGCTGGCGTCCCGACGAGCGTCCGACACCGGCGCCCGGGCTCACGGTGGATGTCTTCGCGACAGGCCTTGATCATCCGCGCAACGTTTACGTCCTGCCGAATGGCGATGTGCTGGTGGCTGAGACCAACGCCCCGCCGAAGCCGGATGACAGCCCTGGCCTGCGCGGTTTTATCACCCGGCGGATCATGGCCCGCGCCGGTGCCGGGGTGCCGAGCGCCAACCGCCTCATCCTGTTGCGCGACACGCGAGGCGACGGTGTGGCCGACACCCGCACAGTCTTCCTGGAAGGGTTGAACTCGCCCTATGGCATCGCGCTGGTTGGCGATCAGCTTTTCGTCGCAGACACCGACGCTATCCGCAAATACACCTATCGCGGTGGCCAGACACGGATCGATGATCGGGGGTCCATACTAACAGAGTTGCCTGCGGGGCGGATCAACCACCACTGGACCAAGAATTTGGTTGCGAGCCCGGACGAACGGTTCCTCTATGTCAGTATCGGCTCGAACAGCAATGTCGGGGAAAACGGCTTAGCTGTCGAGGAAGGCCGGGCGCAGATCTGGAAGGTTGATGCGCGCACCGGCGAACATCGCAGCTTTGCGACCGGTCTGCGCAATCCCAACGGCTTGTCTTTCGCGCCCGGCCCGACGCCGGTCCTGTGGACCGCGGTGAACGAGCGTGACGCGCTGGGAAGCGATCTTGTGCCCGACTACATGACCTCGGTTCGTGACGGAAGCTTCTATGGTTGGCCCTTCAGTTACTACGGCCAGCATGTCGACGACCGCCTGACGCCGCAACGACCGGACCTGGTCGCGCGGGCCGTCGCACCAGATTACGCATTGGGCGCCCACACCGCCTCGCTGGGACTGGCGATCACGGCGCACAGTGGCCTGCCGGCGCCATTCACTGCGGGCGCCTTCGTTGGCCAGCACGGTTCGTGGAACCGCCGTCCGCCAAGTGGCTACCGGGTGATTTTCATTCCTTTTTCCAACGGTAAGCCAGATGGCGAGCCGGTGGACGTTCTGACTGGCTTTCTGAACGCCGATGGGCAGGCCCGTGGCCGACCGGTCGGGGTGGCATTGGACAGTCGCGGTGGACTACTGGTGGCCGACGATGTTGGCAATATCATCTGGCGGGTCCACGCGGCCGCGCCCTGACACCGCCAGGGGCAAACCCGAAGGTCGTTACCGCAATCCCGACGCCTACTCGCCAGCGGCGATCGCTGAGGCTAACCACTCCGCCGAACGCCATGATCACGCAGCCAATCCAGATCCAGGGAACCAGCGGCTTCCAGTAGACCCGGACGGTCCAGTTGCCCTCGGTGTCGGAATCACCGAGCGCGACATAAAGGTCGGCGAGCAGGTTGGTGCGGATCGAGGTCATGCTGGTGGTCTGTTGCTGCAGCGGAAAGAAGCGGCGTTCGGGGTGCATCACGGTGACAAGCTGGCCTCCGCTCGTCACTCGGATCGCGGCATTGTCGGCGGTGTAGTTCGGTGCCGACCAGCGACACCCGGGCGGATCCTCGATCGCCATACCTCCGGGGTCGCCACCCTCGCAGAACGAACAGAACACGATTTACAAGCGGCGAAAAGAGCGGTCCTTCTGACCGACCCCCGGGTTTGGTGAGCGTCCATATATCCGATAATGTCCAAAGCTATTCGCGGCAAAGAAGACCGCCCCCCAAGGCCCCGCGTATCGCTGCACCATTGCTGCAGCCGTTCAGCATAGTGTTGTACGGCATGTGCGAAGCATGCACCCTCACTGAGCCTGTTCGTTTCGTAGACGAGAAAGGGTTGTGACCATGGCAGCCCGCAACGGTTCGCCGTCGCCTGCAGCGGGCGGAGGAACTCCTCCAACGGGAACAAATTCATCCCCGTCGGTGAGTACGTCCGAAGCTGTCTATGCAAATTCTGCACGGCCAGCTTCTACCTAATTTACATTTGTTTTGTGTTTCAAGTTCAGGCCAAGGAACAAGCTGACTATGCGCGAGTCACATGTCCGCCAGAGCGGCTGCTCCTTCCGAGCGCGCTCAACTACGCATTGGCGTCTGTCTCGGAGCCAGATGATACGTCCCTGCAAAGCACGCGGTACCGACTGCTGAAGATGTTGAAGCGGAAACCACCCCCTATGGATGAACTAGCGGGTGCCGAGTAGTTTGCCGTCAGACGGGGGCAAATGGATCGGTCGTCCGCGCTATCGGGCTAGTTTGCCGTGCAGAGCGCCTGCGAAACAGACACTACCGCAATAGGAAGCTCGATCTCAAGGAGTTCAGAATGACACAGACCGTCGGATCGGCCAAACGCTTGCGGGCGGTTGTCGTGGGGGGCGGCATCGGTGGCCTGGCCGCGGCATGCTCCCTCCGCCGACGAGGTATCGAGGTCTCGGTATTCGAGCAGGCTGAAGCACTCGGCGAAATCGGTGCTGGCCTGACCATTTTCCCGAACAGCCTGCGACAACTTGAACGAATGGGGTTAGGTGAACCCTTGGCGGCTGTCGGAGCAAAGATCGGTGTTGGTTCACATTTTTGTCGAGCAGATGGAACTGTGGTTGGGCCCATCGAAACGACCGACTTAAATGGCTGGAACGGTGTGTATGGCATGCATCGGGTCGATCTGCTGGGTGTTCTCGCGGCCGATCTTCCGCCAGGCACCGTTCGCACGGGCTATCGATGCATGGGATTTGAACAAAACGATACGAGCGCGCGTTTACACTTCGCCAACGGTGAAACGGTCGAAGCCGATGTCGTCGTCGCTGCGGATGGGGTCCACTCAGTATTACAGAAATATGTGGTCGAGCCGAAATCACCGGAATATTCGGGAGTTCGTGCTTATCGCGGCTTGCTTCCGCGTGAGGCGCTTCCGGATTGGCCGGAGGCGGTCCATCTGATCTGGATGGGGGACGGGAAGCACTTCATGGTCTACCCAGTGCGCGGCGGCCGGCTGCTAAACTATGTCGGCTTCGTTCCAACCGCTAATGAAACGGCGGAGTTATGGTCCGCTGTCGGAGATCGCGACGAACTCGCTACATTCTTCGCTGGATGGGACCTACCCGTCGTCAGCATCCTCGAAAATGTGGAAAGCTGCTTTTGGTGGGGTCTCTATGATCGCCGGCCGTTGGATACCTGGACGAACGGACGGCTAGTTCTGCTGGGTGATGCCGCCCACGCGATGCTTCCGCATCTCGGCCAGGGTGCCAACCAGTCGATCGAAGATGGTGTCGCCCTGGCTGTGTTGCTGGCGGGACGTGACCCGTCTGAAGTCCATTGCCTTTTGCCGGAGTACGAAGCATTCCGCCGCGTTCGGACCGACGTCGTTCAAGCCGAAGCGCGGAAGAATGGGCTTCGGTATGACTCCAAATATGAAAACCTTGAACAGCGCGACCGCGAAATCAACAAAAACTCCAGGGATTTCCGAAGATCACTCTTCGACTACGATGTGGAACAGGCGGCCCTTGCTCATCGGAATCAAAGCTGACGTTGGGTTCTAGTCTAGTGCCCATCCATAAACGAGGCTTTTTCCTGGACGACGATCCTTCGGAACGTCCCGAGTGGCGCCCTGACCGGTCTCTGGGGCAGCAATTTCCCGCCTCGGTTAGGGAATAGTTGCAATTGCAACCTTTGCGTGTACCGCAGGGCGCGTGCGGGCAGCGGGGTTCGGCGCGCCCAATGCGAGCGGCGGTCAGGTCGTGGCCACGGCTAGTCGTGCACAGAGAGCCAGGTTGTAGGCGACAACCGAGGACCAAACGTATGAGGTGAAGTGCGCCAGCCCGCGCCAAGTGCAGCGTGCCAGGCCAAACGCCCGCTTCAAACAGGAGATGTTGGCCTCGATGCCGGCGCGGAAGTTGCGCAGCTTGCGATACACCCAGCGGCTTTTGACCATGGCTTCGATGCCAAGGTGGCCCTTCTTGTGGAACGCGACATCGCTCACGCCAAGCGCCTTGGCCTGGGTGACGTTGGCGGTGCTGGCATAGCCGCCGTCGCCCGCGATTTGGCGTGGCGGCTGGCCATGAGACGCAATGTGGCGCTCCAGCATGGGCAGAAAGCGCTCGGCATCGGCCGGATTGCCGGTCTCGACGACGACGTCGAGGATCAGGCCGCTGCGACCGGTCGCCAGATTGATCTTGTGGCCGTATTGCACCTCGCGGCCGCCTTTGACGATGATGTCGGCGTGCGGCTCGAACAGGCTGACCACTTTTTCGCTGGCCGGCACCGCTTCGCCGTCGAACACCCGGCGCCTGGTCTGCGTCATGACGCGCTCGATCAAGGGCAGGTAATGGCGGACCTCGCCGCACCAATCCGCGGCGGTCGGTTCCGCGCATGCCGCCAGCACCATGAGCGCTCGCTCCAGGGCCAGCTTGGTGGCACGCGTGACTGCGATCAGCTCGCGATACAGCTTGGCCTTCCGCTCCTTGCCGCGGCTGTGCTGGATGGCGTGGGCACGCTTTTTGGCCAGCCGGCGGTGATCACGCCAGCGGATCCCGGCGCGGCCGGCTAACCCACCCGCCTGTTCCAGCAAGCGCGTCATCACCCGGACCGCGTCCCAAAGCAACGAGCTGTCGCTGGGCTCATGCATCAGCGCTTCAGTGACTGTGCTGTCGATGCGAACCATCGCTGCCGGCTCGAGCCGGGTTTGCCGGGCGTTGCGCACCACCGCCTGATTGATCGCTTCCCAACTGGCCGCGGTGATCGCGCTGATGGTCTTCTGAAGCACCGCCTTCTTCGGCGTCCAGCCCATCGGCAGCCGCGCGAAGGCGCGAAACGATGCTGAATCTTCCAGGTGAAACGCCAGTTCCTCGTAGCTCAGCTGGCGGTATTGCTTCAGCAGCGCGCAGCGCAGCACGGCTTCCGCCGGCAGCCCACGCCGGCCGGTCTCGCGCACCCCGTCGCGGCGCAGATCGTTGCTGACCAGGCGTAGCAATGGGCGATGTTGATCGAGCCACTGCGAGATCTGCTTCAACTCGCGACCGATCTCGTGGGTGGCGAAGATATCGAATAGACTGGCCTGTGTGATGCGTTCCTGACGCATGATCGGGCTCCGGCGGGTGGGGTATGGATTCGGCTGCAGTGGTATGCCGCCGACACATAACCGAAGCCGCCGGGCTTGAACTCGCGATATCGCGAAGCAGCTGGGTTTTTAGACGATTAGCGTTTATGGACGGACACTAGTCTAGTGTGCTGACTTGCAGGTCCGTCCCAATCGGTGGACCGACAACCGCGGGTCCACTACCCCAGTTCGGCAAGTAGAGTTTTCGGGCACTCGCCCCATGGTTCGAGGAATATCAGGGACGCGCGGTATCGATCGCATCCCTGGGGGCGAGCGCGGGCGGCATGATGGGGCCGCCTCTGCCGTTGCTTGGCGCCGACCGAATTGGCTTCGCGCGTACGACCGCGGCGGCCGCCGCCGTGATGCTTGTGGTCTTGCTGCCACTGGTGCTGTTCGTCCTTCGGCGTCGCCCGGGAGACATGGGGCTGTCGCCCGATGGCCTGCCGCGAGCCCAGGAGATGACACAACGCCAGAGCTCGAACTGGCGTCGAGCGGATGCACTACGAACTTCCGCGCTGCAGACAACCATGATTGCGTTTGGCCTCGGAATGTCCGTGCAAATCGGACTGCTGACCCATCAGGCGACATTGCTCGCAGAATCTCTCCCGACGGGCGGGGTTGCCGCGATCATTTCGGCGACAGCGATTGCCGCTCTCGGCGGCCGACTTGGGCTGGCGAAGTTCGCGGATTCTGTCGATGCCAGAGTTACCAGTTCAGCCATTCTGATAATGGCCGCGGCGTCCTTTTGCGCGTTCGCCGCTACCGACAACCCGGTCGTGCTGATCGGAGCGAGCCTACTGTTCGGCCTCACAGTGGGTAACGTAACGACTCTGTCGCCGATCATTGTGCGGCGCGAATTCGGTGCGGCAGCATTCGGTCCGATTTTTGGCGTTGCCTCCTGCGCGATCCAACTCCTCACAGCCCTTGGACCTGGATTTTATGGCCTTCTCCGCGACACATCCGGTAGCTATCGCGAACCGTTATTGGTTGCCGCGACATTGGACGTGATCGCGGCAATCGCAATCCTGCGCGGCCGAAGGGGAGTGGCGGCGCTCTCGTAGGGAAACGAGAGTCAGATAGCGTTCGTCTACTTGCGGTAAATTTCTTGATTTGCGAACAGGCCGGTCCGGTTGGCACGATTGGCATGGCCGTGGTGAGATGCCTGCTTTCTCCAAGTAAGGGGGTCGAGGTGCGAAATCGCTCCGACAATTCCTATGGTTGACGTTACACTACCCTACCGAGCAATGGCCTATAACAACGGTTGGGCGAATCATCGTCTGCTTACCGCCTGCTCCCGACTGTCACAGTCCGAGTTTATCATGGCGCGAACCGGCTTTTTCCCGAGTTTGCGAGCGACCCTGAACCATCTCCTAATCGTTGATCTGTTCTACGTAGATGCGATGGAGGGCGGCACGCTCGGGCCGGCAGCCTGGGCGGACCCGGAACCTTACGCGACCATGGATGTTCTCCGACCGGCGCAACTGGAGTTGGACAACCGCTTGATTGCCGTCGCGAACTCCCTGGACGCTCGTGATCTTACAGGTATGGTCGAGGTGCATCGAGGCACTCATATTCAGCGGGAGCGGATGGACCGGCTGCTTCTTCATCTATTTCAGCATCAGATCCACCACCGGGGGCAGGCACACACGATGCTGAGCGGCACATCGGTCGCCCCACCACAACTCGACGAGTTCTTTTCAGTGGGCGAGGAGCCTTTGCGCGCGAATGAGTTCGCCGAGCTAGGTTGGACGGAAGAGGCTATCTGGACGCCATAACATGCTGCTGGCATCGGAACGATAGCAGTTCAGGATCGGTCTTCCCTTGTTCAGTATTTCCTAATTTTTGCATGTAAAGCCGATTTTCAAAATGACAGCGCCGGTCTACGCACAGCACGACTTGGTGGATTGGTCGGAACGGCATACCATCCACGCC
>CAVYXX010000126.1:0-65356 GCA_963772355.1 uncultured Alphaproteobacteria bacterium
CCCAGGCGCTGTTGGTGTGTGCCCAGGCGTTCGATCTGCTCGGTCTGCCGCGCGATGGCATTTTGGCGTACACGATGCCGGGGTTCGCGACCTCGGGGCACACCAAGTCCAATGCATGGGCGCTGACGAAATCGCTAGGCGCGACGGCGAGCGAACCTGATATCAAACCTGCAGCAAACCAAATGCTATCCGATATTGGGCACCCCTATGCCACCGGCGGGTCAGTCTACGACATCACGTTCGAGAACGTACAGGCAGGCCTGCGCACTGACTACCTGTTCCGGTTGGCAAACCACCTCGGTGGCATCGTCATCGGGACCGGCGATCTTTCTGAGCTGGCGCTGGGCTGGTGTACTTACGGCGTAGGCGACCAGATGGCGCACTAAACGTCAATGCCGGCGTACCGAAGACGCTAATCCAGCACCTGATCCGCTGGATCATCGGCACGAAACGTTTCGCTGAAGACGTGCTGGCGACGCTGGACGCAATTTTGCGACGGAAATTTCGCCCGAACTCGTGCCGGTCGCGGAGGGCGTAATCCCGCAAAGCACGGAGGCCAAGATTGGCCCTTACGCCCTGCAGGATTTTACCCTGTTCCACATCCTTCGATATGGATTTGTGCCCTCGAAAATCGCCTTCATGGCCCTGCACACTTGGGAAGATCCGGCGCGAGGCGATTGGCCACCGCATTTTCACGCGGACCGCCGCGTAGGCTATGATCTGCGGCAGATCCGCCACTGGATGAGGGTGTTTCTTACGTGATTTTTCGCTTTCAGTCAGTTCAAGCGCAGCGCGATGCCGAACGGCCCGAAAGTTTCGGCGGGCGGGTCGCTGTCGCCACGTGGTGACTGGCGAGCGCCGTCCGATGGCAATGCGGCCGCGTGGCTGGCGGAGCTTGAACGGAACGTTCCGGCGGAATAAGTGCACGAACTATACCCTCCTCGTTCTGGCCGGTCTACTGGCCGGCACGATGAACGCGGTCGCCGGTGGCGGCTCATTCGTTTCGTTTCCCGTGATGGTCCTGGCCGGGTTGCCGCCGATCGCCGCCAACGCGACCAGCACGGTGGCACTGTTTCCGGGGACCATCGCCAGCACTTGGGCGTATCGGGACGATCTGCGCGGCGTTGGCGGGGTCGGCCTGAATGTGCTGCTGCCGATCGGTCTGGCGGGCGGTCTTGTCGGCGCGATCATGCTACTCGTTACCCCAGGGGCGGCGTTCGATCTGGTCATCCCATGGTTGCTGCTGCTCGCGACGATTACCTTCGCAGGCGGGCGGCACCTTGGTGACTGGTTGCGCCGTTACGTCCGAATTGGGCTGCCGGCTTTCCTGGTAATCCAGTTCCTCCTGTCGATCTATGGCGGCTATTTCGGCGGCGCGATTGGGCTGATGATGATGGCGGTTTGGACGCTGATCGACGCGTCCGAGTTGAAGGCAATGGCGGCGACCCGCACCGCACTGGTGAGCACCGCCAATGGGGCCGCAGTGGTTTGCTTCGTGGCGGCTGGTGCGGTCCGATGGCCGGAGATGCTCGCGATGATGGTTTCGGCCATCGCCGGCGGCTACTATGGCGCCCGGTTTGCCCGTCATTTGCCCGCGGCTGTACTTCGCTGGTTCGTGGTGGGGCTCAGTGCGACAGTGACGGTCGCTTTCTTCCTGCGGCGGTATTAGGTCAAAGGACGTCGGCGACACGGCGAAGACGGTCGGCGTGGAGTCGATTTCCATGCCAAGTCGGTCGTTCGCTAGAGGACGGTGACATCAGCAACCCGCTGACCAACCTTATATTTCATCGGTTGACTCCACCGGCGCGACAGTTATAACGCGCCCTTCCGGCCGCCAGGGCGCGTCAAAGCCCCTTGCGGCCTGTGTTGCTTAAGATGGCTTATCTGAAAGTTTGGTCCCATGTTCGCTGTCATCCGCACAGGCGGGAAACAGTATCGCGTTACCCCCAACGCGGTTCTGAAGGTCGAGAAATTGGACGCCGAAGCCGGCGGCACCATCACCTTTACCGACGTGCTGGCGGTGGGCGTCGACGGCAACCTGACCCTGGGTTCGCCGATCGTTTCCGACGCTTCGGTCACCGCGACCGTTATTGCGCAGGACCGCCTCGACAAGGTCATCATCTTCAAGAAGCGACGCAGGCAGAACAGCCGCCGCCGCAACGGCCATCGTCAGCACGTCACCGTATTGCGTATTGGCGGCATCAACGCCAACGGACAGACTTATACTATCGCTGCCAAAGCCCAAACTGAGACAGCCGCCACCCCTGTTGCGGCATCGACACCCCAGGACGTCACCTCCGAAGGCCCAGAGGAGGTCCAGGCTGACACCGTTCCGCCGGCCGCCCTGGACGCCGCCAAATCTCTGGCAATCGTTTCTGGCGAGGCCCCTGAAGCCGTCGAAGAAACTCAAGAAACGAAGGAGTAAACCGCCATGGCACATAAAAAGGCAGGTGGCTCGTCACGCAACGGTCGCGATACTGAAGGCCGGCGCCTGGGCATCAAAAAGTTCGGCGGCGAGGCCGTCGTCGCGGGCAACATTCTGGTTCGTCAGCGAGGCACTAAGTGGTATCCGGGCAACAACGTCGGCCTGGGCCGTGACCACACGATCTTCGCCCTGGTAGACGGCAAGGTGAAATTCACCCGTAAGTCTGAGGGCAAGGTGCACATCTCGGTGGAACCCCACGCTGCGTCGCAGCCGACGGCGCTCGCAGCCGAGTAGCACCGACCCCGCTTTTTACGCGTGAACGAGGGCCGGTGCATCGCCGGCCCTCGTTCTGTTTGGTAACACGCCATGAAATTCCTCGACCAGACCAAGATCTATCTGCGCTCCGGCGACGGCGGCGACGGTGTGGTCGCATTTCGGCGGGAGAAGTTCATCGAGTTCGGGGGCCCGGACGGCGGGAACGGAGGCAAAGGCGGCGACATCATCTTCGTCGCGGAACATAATCTCAATACGTTAATCGATTTTCGCTATACCCAGCATTTCCGGGCGCCGAAGGGCGGCAACGGATCAGGGTCGGATCGTACCGGCGCGGGCGCGCGGGACGTTGTCGTAACCGTCCCGGTTGGCACCCAGATCTTCGCCGACGATCAGGAAACCATGCTCGCCGACCTGGACATCGCCGGCAAACGCGTGATTTTATTGCGCGGTGGTGATGGCGGCTTCGGAAACGCCCACTTCAAGACGTCGACAAACCGAGCGCCGCGGAAGGTGACGAAGGGCTGGCCAGGTGAGGAGCGGTGGGTCTGGCTGCGCCTGAAGCTGATCGCCGATGCCGGACTGATTGGACTGCCGAACGCCGGGAAATCCACATTTTTGTCCGTCGTTTCCGCCGCGCGTCCGAAGATCGCTGACTACCCGTTCACCACATTGCATCCGCAACTCGGCGTCATCCGCCTGTCCGACGCAGAGGAATTCGTGCTCGCCGACATCCCCGGCCTGATCAAGGGCGCTCATGAGGGAGCCGGCCTGGGCGACCGCTTCCTTGGTCATGTCGAGCGCTGTGCCGTCCTGCTGCATTTGGTCGACGGCGCCGCCGGCGACGTGGTCAGAGCCTGGCGCACCATTAGGGCCGAAATGTCGGCCTATGGCGGTGGACTGGCCGAGAAGCCCGAGATCATCGGCCTGAACAAATCTGATGCCATGACGCCGAGGGAAACGTCCTCCCGCCTGGCCGCGCTGCGAAAAGCGTCGGGGCGGCCGGTCTATCTGTTGTCTGGCGCGACCGGCCAGGGTTTGCCCGAAATTCTGCGCGTCCTGCAAGATAGCATCCACAGCACACGCGAGGCGGAGCAGGAGCAGGCCGCGTGATGGCTTGCGTGGCGCCCTCGATCGCGTCGGCACAGCGGATAGTCATCAAGATCGGAAGCGCTCTGGTTGTGGATGAGACGCTGGCGGCGCCCCGTATGGCTTGGCTGGACAGCGTAGCCGCCGACATCCTCTCGCTCCGCGACCGTGGAACCGAGGTTATCGTCGTGTCTTCCGGCGCCATAGCGCTGGCTCGCCGGACGCTTGGTCTGACCCAAAAGCGCCTGAGACTTGAAGAAAAGCAGGCTGCGGCCGCCGTCGGACAAATTCGCCTTGCGCAGGCCTGGGCGCAGGCCTTGTCTGCCCACGGCATGCCCGCTGCGCAGTTGCTTCTGACGTTGGGCGACACCGAGGACCGCCGCCGCTATTTGAACGCGCGCGAAACCCTCAGCACGCTGCTGTCCCTGCGCTGCATTCCGGTCATAAATGAAAATGATACCGTCGCCACTGCGGAAATTCGCTTTGGCGACAATGACCGGCTAGCAGCGCGCGTGGCCGAGATGGTTCAGGCCGACCAATTGATCCTGCTGTCCGATATCGACGGCCTCTATACCGCCGACCCGCGCCGCGATCCGTTGGCCGCCCACATACCGGTCGTTGAAGCCGTGACCCCCGAAATCGAGGCGATGGGTGGGGAACCGCCACCCGGTTACTCGTCGGGCGGGATGCGCACCAAGCTTGCGGCCGCTCGCATCGCCACCCAGGCTGGTTGCGCGATGGCGATCGCCCTCGGTCATGTCGAGCACCCTTTGCAGTCCCTCGAACGCGGCGGCCGCTGCACCTGGTTCCTGCCGGTGCCGGAAGGCCGCACCGCGCGCAAGCGCTGGATTGGCGGTTCGCTATCGGCACTGGGGGTGGTGACGGTCGATGCCGGCGCGGCCAAGGCCCTCGCTAATGGCCGATCGTTGCTGCCCGCCGGTGTCCGAGCGGTTGGTGGCACGTTCGAACGCGGGGATCCGGTGATTATTGTGGGTCCCGATGGCTTGGCGCTTGGGCGCGGCTTGTCAGCCTACGGCAGCGCGGATGCGGAACGTATCGCCGGCCACCGATCCGACCAGATCGAGGCGATTCTGGGGTGGCGCGGCCGTGATGAACTGATCCACCGGGACGATCTGGTGCTGGGTTAAGAGCCGATCGCGCGGCGCTAATAATCGGCGGCGTTCGGGTCAAAATCTACTATCGTGTCGCCAGGGTGGACAGACGAATCTCCTGCGAAGATGTCGCGCTTGTTCGTTTCTGGGACGAATAGAACGCCCACGATTGCCGTCGCCCCGGCAATCACAATGGGATACCACAACCCGAAGTAGATACTGCCGTTCTGAGCATTCATTGCGAACATCGACGCTGGCAGTAAGCCGCCGAACCAGCCGTTGCCAATGTGATAAGGTAACGACATGGAGGTGTAGCGGATGCGGGTTGGAAACAGCTCCACCAGGGCTGCGGCCATCGGACCGTAGACCATCGTAACCAACACCATCAGCAAGCATAACGTCAGCACCAGCATGAACGGCTGCGCTCGGAAGATGTCGAACGGGTTGGCGATCTTCACCACGGACGGGTTGGACGCCGACGGATAGCCGACCGCGGTCAGCGCGCCCGAAAGATCGGCGGCGAAGCTTTTCGCTGTCGGGTCGAGGGTCTTGTCGCCAATTTTCACGCTGGCCTTCGTTCCCGGCGGTGCATCCTCCTGCGAGTAAGTCACCGAAGCCCGAGCCAATGCTCCCTTGGCCAGATCGCAGCTATTGACGAACTTTGACAACCCCGTCGGGTTGAACTGAAAGGAACAATCCGCCGGATCCGTCACCACCACGACCTGCACCGTTTCCTGCGCCTTGGTCAGCGCCGGGTTAGCGGTTTCGGCCATGTATTTGAAGACCGGGAAGTAGGTCAGCGCGGCGAGCAGACAGCCGCCCAGGATGATCGGCTTGCGGCCGATCTTGTCGGACAGCCAGCCGAAGAAAATGAAACCGAAGGCGCCGACCAATAGCGCCCACGCGACCAGCAGATTGGCGGTAAAGCCGTCCACCTTCAGCACGCCGGTCAGGAAGAACAGGGCATAGAACTGCCCCGAATACCACACCACCGCTTGGCCCGCGACCAAGCCGAACAGCGCCAGGATCGCCCATTTGGCATTCGCCCACTGGCCGAACGCCTCACTGAGCGGCGCCTTCGAGTGCCTCCCTTCGGCCTTCATCTTCACGAATGCCGGGCTCTCGCTGAGCTGTAGACGGATCCAGACGGAAACCGCCAGGAGCAGGACCGAGACCAAGAACGGGATGCGCCAGCCATAGGACTTGAAATCATCCCCGCTCATGGATGCCTGGACGAGCAGGATCACCAGCAGCGACATGAACAGCCCCAGCGTTGCCGTGGTCTGGATCCAACTGGTGTAAAAGCCGCGACGGCCAGCCGGCGCATGTTCGGCGACGTAGGTCGCTGCGCCGCCATACTCGCCCCCGATCGCCAGACCCTGCAGGATCCGCAAACTGATCAGAATGACGGCCGCGGTGATGCCAATACTGTCCGAGGTCGGCAGGATGCCCACGATGAAGGTGGACGAACCCATGATCAGAATCGTCACCAGGAAGGTGTACTTGCGTCCGACGAGATCGCCGAGGCGCCCGAATACCAGCGCACCGAACGGACGCACCAGGAAGCCGGCGGCGAAGGCGAGCAGGGCGAAGATATTTCGCGTCGTCTCGTCGAACTGACCGAAAAACTTGGCGCCGATAATCACGGCAAGCGAACCGTAAAGATAAAAATCATACCACTCGAAGACCGTGCCTAGCGACGAGGCTAGGATTATCTTCTTCTCGTCCGAGGTCATCGGCCGAACCGAGGGGGCGACCCCGCCTGGTCGCGCTGCGCTCACGCTCATGAATGTCACGCCCTTCCCTACCCTTCAATACGACGGATCGCCATTCAGTGGCGACTTCTACCTTATACCGCTGCCACGCTGATGGCAGGCTTGAGATCATTAACTCATTTTAAGGATTTGGGACAGAGAGAAATCACCCAAGGACGAAACCCGAGTGATCATTCCGCAATGCTAGGTTGGGGGCTTCGTTTCGACCATCGGAGCCTGGGCGGGGGAGAAAACCTCGAACGCGTCCCGCTGCCGGAAGATCTCAATGCGGGTGGACGATGAGCGCATCGCAATTGCGATGGCCAGCCAGCAAGCAGTCCTCGATCAGTGACGTTGTCCGGAGTTGGCGGACCAGGAACAGGCCGCCGATCAGGAGAACAAGGACTACCACGATCCCTGCCAAACTTGCAGTCTGCCGTTCAGCCGCCTGCTGGGTCGCACGATCATCAGGCCAATGGCGTTGTCTGTACAAGGGACTCTCCCATCGGAACCGTTGCTTAGGCTATCAAGGAGCGCCACAGAAGCAAGCTAAGAGTATGATTGATAGCACGGAAACCCCATTTGCTCGGGAGAACTTCACAGCAAAGGGAGGCCGGGACGTCGACGGCGTGCGGCATCTCAGCGGGGACGCGCGATTTGCCGCGCTTATAGCACGGATCGGACGACCTCGGCTGAATATTCAGCGTCAGCGCAGCCCGTATGAGGCGCTCGTCCGGGCCATCGCCCACCAGCAACTGCACGGACGCGCGGCGGAAGCGATTCTGGCTCGGTTCTCGGCGCTATTCCCGGGGGAAGCTTTTCCCGAGCCGAACGCGGTTATGGCGACGGCAGACACAGCCTTGCGCGGCTGCGGCTTTTCTGGAGGCAAGATCGCGGCGATCCGAGACATCTGCGCCAAGACACTCGACGGCACGGTGCCAACCCGCCGTCAGTCCCACCGGCTGAGCGATGAGGCCCTGATCGAGCGGTTGACCTCCATTCGCGGAGTTGGCCGCTGGACGGTCGAGATGTTGCTGCTGTTCACCCTCGGCCGGCCGGACGTTCTACCGGTGGACGATTTTGGTGTGCGAGAGGGATACCGCGTGCTCTATGAATTGGCGGCCCAGCCGAAACCAAAGCTGCTGAGTGAGATTGGCCTTGCCTGGTCGCCGCACCGGTCGCTTGCCACTTGGTATCTTTACCGGGCCGCAGAAGAGGCGAGGCAGCAGGGGCCAGTCAGCCGAGCCTAGCGGTCCCGATAGAAGCCCCCATGCGGTCGGGTGAATTGGCCGACAAAATCAGCCTCTAGCCCATCCTATTCACCCATAGCAGCGATTCGGAAACGGGCACGCTACAAACTGTTGGAAACGGTTAGGGATTGGGTGCTGACGCCAATCCGCAATGCCGGACAGAATCTCCCATGCCTGCCGGCGACGATAATATGCTGCTTGCCTACACTGCCAAGTATTGGCCAGAAGAAAGTCACCGCCGGGTTCGATGACGGACGCATCGGTTCAGACGGCCGCGTTCTGCTGCTGGCCGGTGCCGACCGCCGCCTGGGTCTGATCGACACCCTGGCCCGAAACGCGGTTCAGCCAGCACTAGGCGCGACGTTATTTATATGCTTGTATACTCTCGTCTTTCTACGACGCGGTAGGGTGTCCAACAATCTGTTCTTGTCGAACGAGCAAGCCACCAGGGCGGCATAAGTCGGGTCGAGCGGCCCCCCGCCGCTTCAAACGAGGATTTGGTCATGGCGTTTAACGCCGCGAGTTTCAAGAACAACCCAATCGGGTATCTCGGCCAGAAAAAGTTCATGTCACCCGGAACCTCGGGTTCACTCACCAGTACCGACATCACTGGAACCGCGGCGTTGCCTAACGTGGCGGATATGCAGATCAAAACGATCAATAATCAAACATCCCTGAAATACTTCTCGGTCAGCGACAGCGGCGATTATGTCGCGACTGCGAACGATTTCGAGCGGTGACTTTCGGGCATATTGGCTGCCCTGGCGGACCGGGTATGCATTCAAGATCACGCTCGGCGGCGCGGTCGATTATTTCATGACGGCGAAGATGAACTCATGTGGAATCATCATCGGTGGCGCGGCGGGGACGCCGGTTGTCATTCATGCCAACACAAATGCGGTTACCCAACCGGTGTTCAACCTTGCAGACGATCCGATCGTCGTCGGACGACAACCTGACAAGCATGAGCGTTTTCGGCATCAGATCGGGCAACGGCTGGACATTTTACGCCAACCTGCACACGACGACCAAGAAGGGCATCACGCTCGAGATCTGGCCGAACCAACCCAAAAATCTCCCTAATGTATGAGCTGGAATCACTACTGTCCGGTTCGGTGAATGACATTTCCGTGGAATCCATTGATGCATAAAGCTTTCCGACAGTTCGTTGCTGGGGCGGATTTGAATGTCCGGTGGCTCTTCCCGACGATCTCGCGGGGAGGGCTTGGTCATGAACACCGGCAGGACGCTTTTCGCGCAGCTCATGGATTTTCTGCCTTGGAGCAGCTTCGACCGGATTGTCGCGCGCTACGGCGGCAACCGCGCCGTGCGCAAGCTGTCCTGCGCCGTGCAATATCAGATCATGGCGTTCGCCCAACTGACCTATCGCGCGCGACATCGAGGCCTGCCTGTCGGCGCAAGCGTCAAAGCTCTACCACATGGGGCTTCGCGAACCGGTCCGTCGCTCCACCCTCGCGGATGCCAACGAGTTGCGCGATTGGCGCATCTATGCCGAGTTCGCCCAACGACTTATCGCTCAGGCCAGATGTCTCTACGCCAGCGAAAGCCTGGGAGCAGAGCTGACCAACAGCGTCTACGCGCTGGATTCCACCACCATCGATTTGTGCATGTCGGTGTTCCCCTGGGCTCATTTCCGCTCCACCAAATCCGCGGTGAAGATGCATACGCTGCTCGATCTGCGTGGCAACATTCCCAGCTTTATCCATATCTCGAACGGCAAGCTGCACGATGTTCATGCGCTCGACATGCTGATCCCCGAACCCGGCGCGGTCTATGTGATGGATCGCGGATACATCGACTTCGCCCGCCTGCACACGCTGCATCAGGCGGGCGCCTTCTTCGTGACGCGCGCCAAGTCCAATCTGCATGCGCATCGGATCTATTCCGCGCCCACCGACCGAGCGAGCGGCGTGATCGCCGATCAAACCATCGCATTGGACGGCCCTCGTACCCGTCAGGACTATCCGGTGCATCTGCGGCGCATCCGCTTCCGCGACGCCGAAACGGCTAAGACACTGGTCTTCCTGACCAATCAGACCGCGTTGCCAGCATTGACCATCTGCGATCTGTACAAAAGCCGCTGGCAGGTGGAACTCTTTTTCAAGTGGATAAAACAGCATCTGCGGATCAAGCGGTTCTACGGCACTTCGGAAAACGCCGTGAAGACGCAAATCTGGATCGCCGTTTCGGTCTATGTGCTGGTGGCGATCGTGCGCAAACGGCTCAACCTGGAGGCGCCGCTCTACACATTGCTGCAGGTCTTTTCGGTGACGGTATTCGAAAAAATAGAGGTCCAGACTGCGTTCTCTCGTGAGGCCGACAGATCCGAAAACTTGCAAGACGAGAAACAACTGAATTTATTCGGATTTTGACCGGACAGTAGTGAGCTGGAATGTATATTATACAAAGCCCATTACCCAGTGAATAAGATGAGCTAGTGGTTTAAATCGGACGGCACTGCCCCGTCTGATTTGAACGTACTTGAGACGACCCATCTGGCCGACAGTCGCCGGATAATCTACGCGGTAACCAGCGTCGGTTCATATCAGAACTTAGGAGTAATCAATTTGACTACCACCTACATCGATCGACGCTTATCCAGAGAGAAATGCGTCCAGGCCTGAGATAGACGTTCGCCGAGCAAGTCCGATACGGACGCTCAAACTCAGATCAGCGGCGTATTGGGCGGCAGATCCAGCAGGAGGCGGCCGTACATTTCCTGATTGGTCTGCAAATTCAAGAAGCCATGCATGTTGATCGCGTGGACGTCCCGCCACGCCCGCTGGGTCGGGTTCAACTCGCCGATTCCCGAACCGCCGGACGCAAGATACAGCGTCTCGACCGCTTCCAGGCACTGGCGCACCGCGTGGGCGCAATCCATGCGGACGCGGGCACGTTTTAAAAATTCCATCTCCTCGCCACGCTCGGCCGCCGTCTCGATGACATCGGCGCAATAGTGCAGCAGCAGCCGCGCGACATCGATCTTGGTGCGCGCCTCGGCGACCTGGAGGTGGGTGACTGGCATATCGATCTGCTTTTCGTGCATTGTATAGGCGACTTCCTTGCCGGCGAGCCTTGTCGTGAAGCTTTCATACGCGAGTTCGGCCGCCCCGAGCGCGGCCGGAGTAATCGCCAGCGCCAGCACCGGCACCGCAGCGGACCGATAAAGCGTTCCGTCGTGCAGTTCGACGCCAGGCGAATGACCCTGGATTGCGGCAGGTAGAGACAGGAAGCGATGTTTCGGCACAAACACGTCCTGAGCAACGATGCTGCAACTGCCGGTGCCGCGCAGCCCGGTGACGTTCCAGTCGTCCTTGACGGCAACCTGTTCCGTCCCGACAAGCAGATCGCCCTCGTCGACCGCCTGGCCGCTGGCATCCTCGACGACAGCGCCAAGGAAGATCCATTGCGAATGTTCGCACCCCGAGGCGAAGGGCCAGAATCCATTGAGCACAAAGCCCCCGTCAACCGCTCGAGCCTTGCCGCGTGGCGCGATGACCGCAGAGACGATGGCATCCGGGTCGCTGCCGTAGCTATCCTGCTGGGCCGCCTCCGGGAACAGGCCCATCAGCCAACTGTGCCCCTGGAAGATGCCGGCGCACCACGCGGTCGAAGTACACCCACGGCCCAGTTCCGCAACCACGTCGATATGGGTGCGAAGCGACATTTGGTAGCCGCCGTAGCGGCGCGACTGCAGCACCTTCAGAAGCCCAGCCTGACGCAACGCGATGATGTTGGCGTCGGGCACCTTGCGCAACCGATCCGCCTCGGCCGCGCGCTCGCGCAGCACCGGCACCAACGCCCGAGCGCGTCCGACCATCTCCTCATGGCTAGCCGCGATTGTGCCGGCCGTCTCCTGAAACGTCCCTGTCATCGCTTCCTCCTCTCCGCTCAGCGCCGGTTACGATGCGCTCATAATCGTTCAAGGGCGAAAAGCCTATCCTTCTAAACAAGTATGTTGACCTGAAGAAGTTTGTTGGCGTCGAACAGACGTCGCAGCCTTAAAGATAATCCACTTTCAGCTGCAGGGCGATCCATCTTGGCCCCGGAACGGTCTGCTGCTTCGGCAGCACAAGCATCGCAACAAAGTTGCGGTTTTCGGCCCGTGCGGCGTCGATCATCGATTGCACAGCCTCCGGACTGTCAACCGGCTGATCCCAAACGCGCAGGATGATGTCACCGCTGCGCAGTCCATGAGTGGAGGGGTCCGAATTCGGCAGCACGTTTGTGATAAGCACGCCGGCCATACCGTCCTCCAGGCCCATGTTCGCCCTGCTCGCTGCCGGGATGGCCGATAGCGACAGACCCAGGTCCCGCGGAATGACAATATCCGGCTTTTTGACCTGCAGGGGCGTGTCCTCCTTGTCCCACTGACTGCGTGGCCACTCTTTGGTTACAACCGAGAGGCTATGTTCCTGGCCACCGCGGGAGATCATCAAAGTAATCGTGTCCCCGGCATGCGTCTCAGCGATGTCACGCAGTAATGCACGTTCATCACTGGGCGGCTTGCCATCGATACGAAGTATAATGTCGCCGATCTGCAACCCTGCTTTCTGCGCCGGTCCGCCCGGTATCACCCAGGACACAACTGATCCCTGCGGGCGCATGAGCCCCATGCCTTGCGCCAATTCAAGCGTTACTTGCTGCACCTTCATGCCGATCCAAGCCGGACGGATCTCATCATGGCCCATCAAGCGGTCGACGACGAAGCGTGCGCTGCTGGCCGGCAGGGCAAATCCGAGCCCGACCGAGCCCGCGGTCGGGGAGATCAGGTCGGAGTCAACGCCGACCACTCCCCCTTTCATGTCGAACAGCGGGCCTCCCGAATTGCCGTGATTGATGGCGGCATCGGTCTGAATGAGGTCGTCGTATGGCGAGTTCTGGATGTCCCGATTCAATGCGCTGACGATGCCGGACGTCACCGTCATTCCCAGACCAAAAGGATTACCGGCGGCGAAGACCTGATCGCCGACGTGAAGTGCGTCGCTGTCGCCCCAATGCGCGGCCGGCAGCAGCTTGTCTGTTGGCACCTTGACCAATGCCAGATCGGCGACCCGCGAGGCGTTGATAACGCTGCCCGGGAGGGTCGATCCGTCCTGAAAGGTTATCGCGATTTCGAACGCGTTTTCGACTGCGTGATAGTTGGTGACAATCACGCCGGCCGGGTCGATTACGAAGCCTGACGCCACGTAGTGCTTGATCAGCGGACTGTCGGGTTCCAGTGGAACGACAGCATCCGCAGTGACCGCCGCGGACGGCGCCTGGCTTGGCTGTTCCAGCTTCCGGACCGAGATGTTGACGACCGTGGGCAGCACCCGGGCCACGATGCTGGGCATATCAAATGCGGCTCCCTCGGCGTGAGCCGTCGCGCCCGCGAACAGGCCAACCATGAATACCGCCACGGCCTGTTCAAGGATCCTCCGAACTCCGGTTTTGGCCATGGCGATGGTCACCTTTTACAGAACCACAACAAAACGGGTCGCATAGATGAAGTAGGCGCGACTTCGGGTCTTACCGCGTCGAGTAGCGATATTACCGGCTGCAACATTTGGTCAAGCAGAAAGGCTCGGCAACTTGACCTAGACTTAGTCGTCCCCAACCGCGCGCAATTTCTCCGACGGATCCTCGCTCGGGATGTTGATGCCGCCACCGCGCCGGGCCGCGAGGGCGTTTGGCGTGCCCTCGCCAGCGACCACCGAACGGCCATAGGCAGGGATGGGCGGAATCGCATTCGGCGCGAGCGGACGCATCCACTTCTTCCGCTTCAGCGCCGCCTCGATATATGGCGCAAGCTCCGCCTGTTTCCGGGCGTCGCGTTCGGCCTGATCGGCTTTCATCACCGGCATCACCTCGGCGGCGAACAACTCGAGCGAGGCAATGATGTCTTCGTGCGTGTTGCGCCCCGCCTGCTGGATGAAGATCACTTGATCGACCCCGGCGTCCTGATACTGCCGCAGCCGGTCGATGAGTTGCGCCGGCGTGCCGATCCCGTTGCCGACCGCTTGCGGCATCGCGTCGCGCCCCCGCTCGAACCGCTCCCACACATTCGTCACGCCTGGGGTGTGCTCGCCGTAGACGTAGTGGTGGCCGAGCGCGAAACCGAAGAACTGGAAGCCCTCGCCGCCGCGCCGGATCGCCTCCGCCTCGTCATGGTGCACCGAGAAGCCGGTCGCCATCGCGATGTTGGCGTTCACCGCATGACCGATCGGTACGCATTCCTCGGACTTGATAATTTCATAGTATTCGCCGGCCCATTTCGCTGCCTCGACGGGATCGACGAAGGCGAAGGCGAGCGCGCCCACCCCGTTGCGCGCCGCGACGTGGATCGTTTCCTTGTTTGAACAGGCCAGCCAGAGCGGCGGATGCGGCTTCTGCAGCGACTTGGGGATGACGTTGCGGGCCGGCATCGAGAAGAACTCGCCCTGGTAGCCCGGGTACGGCGCCATGACCATCATATTGGCGCTCTGCTCGGTCGCCTCCGCCCACATCAGCTTCTTCTGCGCGGCATCGACGTTGAAGCCTTCTAGCTCCGCGCGCGACGCCGAAGACCCAGTGCCCCATTCCGCTCGGCCGGAGGAGACAAGGTCGAGCATCGCGATCCGTTCCGCCACGTGCGCCGGCGGGTTGTAGCCCGGCGGTGACAGCACGACCGCATGACCAACATGGATCTGTCTGGTGCGCCCGGCGGCGGCGGCCAGGAATACCTCCGGGGCGGAATTGTGCGAATATTCCTCGAGGAAATGGTGCTCGTTGGCCCAGACGTAGTCGAAGCCGAGACGGTCGGCGACCTCCACCTCAGCCAGCGCGTCCTGAACCAGCCGGTGCTCGGACTCTGCCTGCCACGGGCGTGGCAACTGCAGCTCATAAATCAGACCGAACCTCATGGCGTGTGTCTCCTGCGCTTCATCTGGGCGTCCTACCGATCAGTAGCGAAGGCAGGGTGGGACGTCTAGCGTCCGCGTTGGCGGGTCAGTTTGAGCGTCGCCCACCGACCCAAACTCGCCGTTCAACGTCGCGCTAGTGCTTCCTGATTGCAGGCACTAGTTCAGCACGACAGCATGGTGCAAGCAGTAGAGGAGGCTAGGGTGGGACGTGTTAGAGTCGCGGCGTTTTCGGTGTCCCTGGACGGGTTCGGCGCGGGCCCGGAACAGAGTCTTCAGGATCCTCTGGGAAAGCGCGGGACGGAGCTCCACAACTGGTTCTTCGGAACGAAGACGTTCAAGGCCATGTTCGACAAGGGCGGTGGCTCGGAGGGCGTGGACGAGACCTTCGCCCACCGCTCGATGGACGGCTTCGGTGCCTTCATCCTTGGCCGGAACATGTTTGGTCCTGTGCGCGGGGAATGGCTGGACGACAGCTGGAAGGGCTGGTGGGGAGACAATCCGCCCTATCACGCTCCGACGTTCGTCCTGACACACCACGCCCGCGAGCCGATCGTAATGGAGGGCGGCACCACGTTCCACTTCGTCACGGACGGGATCCACGCCGCGCTCGAGCGCGCACGCGACGCCGCGGGAGCACGTGACGTCAAGATCGGAGGTGGCGTCTCGACCGTTCGCCAATACCTGCAGGCCAGACTGATCGATGAACTGCACTTTGCGCTTTCGCCTGTCCTGCTCGGACGGGGCGAGGCGATGTTCGAGGGCTTGGATCTCCCTGCCCTCGGCTACCGCGTGATGGAATCCACTGCCACAGATCTCGCAACACACGTCGTGCTCGGGCGCTAGGAGAACGAATGAACGTCCGCTTCTGCAGGTTCGTTGCCGGATAGCTGTCGGGCAGCAAACCACCCTTTGCGGACATTAAAACTAATCCACGCCCCTCCTCCGATATCAGGGGCGTTGCGCTCTACCCCTTGCGGACGAACCTCTCGACACGGGCTTCGCGTTCGTGAGCTCGATCCACGTCGGAGCGTGATCGCTGGCCTTGTCCCATCCGCGCACCTCGCGATCCACCCCCGCCGCTTTGAGGCGCCGCGCAACGGCCGGGCTGAGCAGGAGATGATCGATGCGCAGACCGGCGTCGCGGCCGTAGGCATTACGGAAATAGTCCCAGAACGTGTAGATACGCTCGTCCGGATGCAGTTTCCGCAGCGCATCGGTCCACCCCTGGCCGAGGAGACCTCGATAGGCGTCGCGGACTTCCGGGCGAAACAGCGCGTCGTCCAGCCACCGCTCCGGCTTGTAAACGTCGAGATCGGTCGGCATCACATTGTAATCGCCGGCGAGCACAACCGGCGCGCCACTGGCGAGAAGCCCCTTTGCATGGGTGGCGAGCCGCTCGAACCAGCGCAGCTTGAAATCAAACTTCGGACCGGGCGCCGGATTGCCGTTCGGCAGATACAGGCAGCCCACCAACAGACCTTTGACCGCCGCCTCGATATAGCGGCTGTGAGTATCCTCTCGATCGCCAGGCAGGTCGCGCTGTGTTTCAACAGGATCGACCCCACGCGCAAGGATGGCGACCCCGTTCCAGCTCTTCTGGCCCTGCCAGAGCGCGCCATATCCGGCATCGCGGATCGGGCCCACCGGAAACTTCTCCTGCGACGCCTTCAGTTCCTGCAGGCAGACGATGTCGGGCGCCGCTTCCTCGAGCCAGCGCAGCAGAACCGGCAGCCTGCCGTTCACACCATTGACGTTGAAGGTGGCGAGTTTCACGGCGGTCCAGTATGGGCCAGAATATTGACCAGCTTACCGAATGGATCGCGCACATAGAAGCGACGTACGCCCCATGGCTCGTCGACCGGTCCGTATTCGATCGGAAAACCGGCCGCCCGCATGGCGTCCAACGCCCCGGCGACATCATCTACCTCGATCGAGAGATCCGGAACCGCTGTCCCGGAACCGCCCTCGCTGGCGATGCTGACCTGAACCGTCATCCGCTGGTCTGAGCCGTAAGTCGCTATCCAGCCAAGGTCCATCATGACGTCAAGCCCGAGCACGTCGTGATAGAAACGTTTCGCCGCTGCGACATCCGCCGCCGCGATGTTGCTGGTAATACGCCTGACCTTCACTTCGCCCGCTCTCCCATGCGCAGCGCCCTCGCTTGGAGGGGCGGTTCAGCGCCAAATACACTTCGCCCACCATACTCGTGCGAGCGCGCACGTTCCTCGGCAAACAGCACCTCCACTGAAGGCCCCGACACCTGCCTCTCCAGCCGCCGTGCCTGTTCGTCCAGGCGCTTGATCGCGGCGAGCTCCTCGGATTGGCCAAGTTTGGCTTTTTGCACGGCGGTCTTCAACACGCCGATCGTGCGATCATAGACCTTCAGCGGCACGGGATAAGGGTGCCGGTCTTTACCGCCATGGGCGATCGAAAACCGCGCGGGATCGCTGAAGCGATATGGTGCGCCATGGACGACCTCGGCCACCTGCGCCAGCGCGCGAACGGTCCGGGCACCAACCCCGGGCACCAGCAAAAGCGCCGAGAAATCCCGCGGGCCGCGCTCGGCGGCGGCGGCCAGATTAGCATGCAAGCGCCTTGAGACGATATCATCGAACCTGACATCGTGATGAGCCGGCATGACGAGATGCGGCAGCATCGGCTCCGCCTGGCGGTGTTCGACGCGGCTCCCCTCCAGCCTCGCGAGCTGCCGCTCGATCCCGTCCGGCCCAAGCTCGCCAAGCACATCGAGCTGCCGCCGTCGCGAGGCCTCCGCGCGCCGATCAGTCAGGTTAACGATCACGCCCTGTTCGACGCCGTCAATCGCGGCGTGCGGCGCATCGACAAAACTCTGCAAGCCCTCGGACAGCCAGTGATAACGCCGAGCCTGGCGGAGATCGCCGTTCATACCCTGCTGGACCACGACCCAGTGTCCGTCATCGGTGACGATGAAGCCGTGCAGATAGAGGTCGAACCCATCCTGGACCGCCGCGCTGTCGACCTTTGCGACCAGCCGGCTTGCCGTGGCGAGCGCGGCGCCATCAAGCCCGACCCGATCGCCAATCGCGACCAGTTCATGCGGCGTCTGGCGCGAGTGATTGCCGCGCCCGCCACAGACATGGATGCCGAGCTCACCGGACAACGGCGTCAGGCCACGCTTCAGCGCGCCGATCACGCTCGTGGTGATGCCGGAGGAATGCCAGTCCATCCCCATCACCGCGCCGAACGACTGGAACCAGAACGGATGTGCCAGCCGGCGTAGCATCTCGTCACGGCCGTACTCGAGGACGATGGCCTCGGTGATCACCGCGCCAAGCCGCGTCATCCGATCGCCCAGCCATTTGGGCACATGCCCGCCATGGAGTGGAAGGTCGGCGCTGCCCGCTCGCCGTCCCATTTACTCCGCTCCCATCGTGGCGACGCGGGGAGCGGCGTGGTTCGCGGTCGCCAAGGCGGTCGACGGCCCGCGCCGGTGCCTAGGGCTTGCCGCGAAATGACCAAATCGTTGCTGAGGACCAATCTGCTGCACGACGTCATGGTCGGCGCAGGCCGACCATCCAAGGCTCGCGGTGCTGAACTCACAAACTCCGTGCAACGAGGGGGTGGCGGTCGTCATGAGCGTTGCAGGATCTTAAACGCTCATGCCGTCAATCTCGATATCGTGCTGTTGTGGTCGTTGTATATAGCACCGCGCGATCTCGCGAAATCGTGCCGGGCCGTCTGCCGGATCAGAAACTGACGCTCACGCCCAACGCGCCACTGTAACTGACCACCTGGGGGCTGAACACCTCCGCCAGGAAACCGCCGTGCAGCATCACCTGCTCGTTGAGTTTATAGGACGCACCGAACGACAGGCTCGCCCAGTCTGAGGCGATGGGAGCGGCGGGGGTGGTATAGGAGGGCGCGGCGATCGAGGTGAGCGCCGCGGTTATGGACCGGTTCTGGCCGCCTAACTCGTGGTTCCACTCCGCGGCGGCAAACGGCTGCCAGTTGCCGATATCCATACACCCACGCCAGCCGAACTGGGTGATCGCCGAATTTCGCGTCTGGCTGGCGAAGGACAGCGCGGTGATGCCGGTGGTGCCGGTTTCGGTGAAGCCTTTGATGCCGATCTGCTGCATTACTATGCCGACGACCGGCCCCGTGGTGAACGGTCCGTAATGAAGGTCGTATCCACCGCGCAACCCCAGCCCCCAGGACTCGCCGCTGGTGTCGGCGTGGTTCTGGTCCGTGAAGATCCCAGTGGCACCTGGCGTGCGACGTTATCCTGCAACAGGTCATAGCCGGCGATCGCGTTGCCCCATATCGCCCCCGTCCGGTAAGCCGCGTACAGGCTGAGCGCTTCGTCCACCTGATTGAAATGACCACCGCTCGAGAAGTTCTGCGTCTGCCCGCCCGCCGTCACCGCCGCGCCTACGATAATGCCGTTCGGCAGCAGATAATCCATGCCGACCGTGCCGTCTAACGGCGTGCCGGATTCTGTCGGGAAACTCGCCGTATTCTTCAGGCTCAGGCTGCTGACGCCGGCGCTGGCCCATGTGTTGATGCCGCTGGGCCCGCGCTGTTGCGCGGAGAGATCGATCTGACCCTGGATGGTGGCCATGCGCACCAGGCCACCCTGCACCGCGGTCTCCGCTAGCAGCGAAATCTGGGTCGGTGCGGTGATCACCTCGTACATCAGGTCGGATTCGATTGTCTGGCCGGCCGTGGTCAGGTGGTTCGGGTCGCTCCACAGGTGGGTCTGCTCTGCGTTCGGCGCGACCAGATCGGCAGGCGCACACACCAGGCCCGTCGTGGCCCCGCAGGCCGGGTTCGACGCCAGCACCGAGCTTGCGGTGAAGCCAAACCGAGCCGGATTCTCGGATGCGTAGGTCAGGGCGTTCTCGATATCGACCGGAATGAAATTCACGCCCGCCGCCTTCAGTCCGGACCAGACCTCTGCGGAATAGGCCGTCGCCTGCTTGACGACAGCCAAATTGGCCGGGGACAGGCCTCCGTTCGCGTCAACAAGTTTCGACTTAGCATAGACATCGAGTACCACGATCGTGCGGGCCCCCGCGGCCTGCAGCCTGGTGATGCCGCCGATCAGACTTTGCGCCTGGATGCTAAGATACGGCAGGGCGGCGACGTTCTGCCCTTGCAACTGCAGCCAGATCAGGTCGTTGCCGCCATAGCTGATCATGTACAGCGCGTTGGGATTGGCAACGTTGTGCACTGAGGCCAGGTAATCGGACATCTGGGCGACGATCGGCACGTTGTTGTAAAGCCCGTGCACGTAGGCGTCTGCGGCTGTGGTGGAGACTGCCTGCGCGGACCCGTTTGCATAGTTGGTGCCGCCACCGCCCGTGACGATGAATGGCACGGCGGTCAGGCCGAACCGTGCCGCGATGAGTTGACTGTCGACCAGCGCGGGCCCGGGAAACGTTCCGGTTCCGCCGGCGGCAACGGTCTTCCGAACCAGCCTGTCGATCGTCGTGACCGGAGCACCGGGGGGCAGGCTAGGGGCGCCTCCGGTCGGGTTGTAGCGGAAATATCCGCTGTCCATGCTGCTATCACCGAACCCGATGAACTGGTCGAATCCCGCTGCGCTGGCCGTGCCGGGTATGCCGATAGCCGCAACAGCAAGAAAAGCCACTTTGCTAACCCAGCGGACGGCTGGGCGAGCGGGCATCCTGGCCACGCGCCCTGCCAAGCCGAGAGGGAAAGCATGTCTGGGTCGGCGCATCGGACCGCTGCCTTCAGATTTGTGGCCAGTCGTTAGACGAAAATGATGAACAGCCGGTTAACGCGGTCGTGGCCTGGCCGGGGCCGACCAGTGCGACTGCGAATAGGGTCGCGTTCGAATTCCACCAGGCCGCCCAACACAGTGAGGATCAGCCGCCCATGTGAGGTGGTGGTGTCGGCCCATGTGTCGCCGAGGGAGCGAAACCCGCCTTCTTGCCGGTGATCGCCGCGAGGGTGTTCAACAAGTCGCGGGTATAGCGCGCCCGCCGGTCGAGCCGTGTCACCGTCACCCCGTCACCGTCGTCGAGCCGGTCGAGCAACCGGCGGAGCCGCGCGCGGTCGGTATTGGCGCCGCTCCCCACTTCCCGGAACACCTTCTTGCATCCGGCCTTGGTCAGTTGGCGCACCTGGGCGTCAACGCTCTGGCCGTCCGTCGATACCCGCGCATATCCCTATTTCATCGGGGGCATAATGCAGCGGACTAGGCAGCGAAACAGCTTATCTTTTCAGAGCAATTTTTTTCAGCATAATTCTTGCAGACCGTATGAAAAGTCGAAAGTCGCCAGTCGCAGTGCAATCTTCTGCCCGCGAAATCTTCTTCCGAGCAATCATCATTCCTCATCGAGGGTTGCCGGATTCGAATGTTGCTCGTTGCCGTTTCGGCATATAATTTTCGCACGGTCCTCCTTGATTAATCCAGAAGAAGGCGGCCCCATCACGGTGGATTCTTCTTCAAGCGAGGCACATACTGCTCCTCACTAGGCACTTCCTCTCTTGGTCCCCCTCGCAACATTCCATTGTTAGTCAATAATATCCCAGTCGTAAGCGGCATGCTGTGTGTCAATCGCCCCAGTCAGGAGACGTCTGGCCGCCCCGATGTTGGTTCGGCGTCGGGCGCGCCGGAGACAGGTGCCGTGGCAGGAGATGATCCGGCAATGGTGTTCGACGGCAGTTCCAGCCAGAACACACTCCCGCCACCCGGGTTGTCGTCGTGGCCAAGGAGCCCGCCCATCAAGGCCGCGAGCCGGGCCGAGAGCGCAAGGCCGAGCCCTGCGCCCGCGACTGTGCCGGAGGGATCGAGGCGCTCGAAGTCCTGGAACAAGCGTTGCCGCTGATCGGCCAATACGCCGGGACCGGTATCGGCGACCTCGATCCGCAGCGTTGCGCCATCCGCCAAGGCTCGCAGGCGCAGCTCGATTGCGCCTTGGCTGGTAAACTTCACCGCATTGTCTATCAGGTTGAACAACACCTGCCGTAGCCGCGTAGGATCGGTGGCCAGCTTCCGCCGCGTGCCCGGTGTCACGGCGATGCTCAGTGCCAGATCCTTGGCCTCCCCCACAGGACGAACCAGATCAAGGCATGCCGCCGCAATCGCCCGGACATCACACTCGACCAGTTGCAGCTTTACGCGCTTCGCTTCGATTTCGGACAGATCGAGCACGCAGCTGACCATCTCGAGCAGATGCTTGCCCGCTGTCAGCATGGCTTCCATCTGCGCGGCCAGCTTGTCGTTTAGACCGCCTTCTATCTGTAGCAGCTCAGCGCAGCCGAGGACGCCGCTCAAATGCGAGCGCAGCTCATGGCTCATGCCGGCTAGGAACTGCGACTTGGCCTGATCCGCCTGCTTCGCCAGATCACGTTCCTGGACGAGATTCCGCGCCAAACGCTCCAACTCGGTGTTGGCCGCACGTAGCTTCTCCTCGCGCCTATCGCGATCGCTGAGGTCACGGGCGATCTTGGCGACGCCAATGATTCTGTCCTGGTTGTCGCGGATCGGCGAGACCGAGATTGATACCGGAAAGAGCCCGCCGTCCTTGCGTTTTCGCTCCGTCTCGAACTGGGCGATTTTTCCGCCACTACGGAGCCGAGCGAGGATGGAGGCCTCCTCGGCGATCCGCTCTGGCGGGATAATGCAGGTAATCGACCGGCCAATGATTTCATCGGAGGCATAGCCGAACATCGAACTCGGCAGCCCCAATTCCAGGCTGTCACAATACCGTTCAGGTCTTTTCCGACGATCGCGTCGTCCGACGAATCGACGATGGCTCCGAGCCAAAAGCGCGCATTGTCTGGAGGTGTCATGGCGGAACGCGTTGACGAGAGCTTCCTGGGTATCCCATTGGGATTACCCCCATCTGGAGTAACCCCGGCGGTTGCTAGCACGACGTCTGTCATCACAACGCTCCCAAATCTAGGTCGGCGTCTTGACCACGGCAATTTTTCGCGGCTCAACACCCGTCCAGACGCCTTCACAGACGGCGACATGGTTTCGTTTGCGATGTTTTTTCGCATCTCAGTCTAGCCCGTTCCGACGCCCGCATCGGGTTGCGCGAGGGATGGAAACACAGAAACGGTCAACAAAAGATTAATAGGGTCGAAAAAATCCGGTGTTTCGCCCACGCTGGCCTAGCGCGATGCGAACCGAAGCCAGCCCGTGAGGACATAGCGCCGTCATTCCATGATGAGCGAGCTTGCCGACGAACCCCACACCCGGCGGTGATCCGAATAGGGGCGAAAGATGACAAGTCCGCGCTCGCGGGTTTCGTGAGCAAATCGCCGACCCGCATTACTGTAAATCGTCCGGGAAAGAGGCCTTTTCCTACGGTTCGGGATTTTGGCAATCCTACCGAAAACTTCGCGTGGTGCAGATTTCTTAATTAATGACCTATCGCCGCCAACGCGCACCCCCAAACCGGCGCCGACGGCTGCTTATCCTTTCCGCCGTTGTTCGAACCTATTCACGTTATGTTCTTGACGTCGCCCTCAACCAAAGCTAGAACAAATCCGCAACTGCACACCGGACCGAACCCATGGCTCGCCCACCCAACTCGTTTCTTGAAACGATCATCGCTTTCCTGCTGCCGTACTTCTCCGCAGCCTCCATGGACAAGCACGAAGCCCGGTCCGAGATCCTCGACACCCTGGCCTCCTACGAAACCCGCACCCGGGCGGAAATGCTGCAGGCAGCCCACATCGTCGCCTTCGGCATGACCACGCTCGACGTCCTCGCCGAGGCCAAAAGCGCCGAGATGTCGCAATCAATGCGCCTCCGCTATCGCAGTTGCGCCAACAGCCTCAATCGCTCCACCCTGCAGACCGAAAAGGCGCTCGACCAGCGTCTAGGCGATGAACTCCCAGTCGTCCCCGCCGAGATGCAGGAGCCCATCGACGACATGCGGCAGGCCGAGATTATGGCCGTCATCCAGCAAGCGAAGGCGAAGATCGACACCCAGCGCCCCCGCGCCCATCCCGCCACGGCCCCGCACCTCGCCTCGGACCAGACGTGGAACCCCCAACTCTGGGCCACCGCAATGATCAACTCGATGCAGCAGCCCGGCGCTCCGGCCCAACCCTCCCCATAGAGCATGATCCGGCTACTCTAGACTCATAGACATAGGGGTTGGGTTCGCTCGCGCAGACGCCATGTCCAAAAAGTCCCCCCAGTGTGCAGCCAGGTCTCACCAGTGGGCAGCCAGGCCCTAAAATGTCTTGTGACTGGAATTGAACGTGCCTGCGACCCAATCCGATTTGTTCGCCCGATCCGGTCTTCCCGGCCTGGCGCAGGCCGAAGCGCTCGTGACGCCAAACGAAGAACAGGCGTTGATCGCGTCCATCGACGCGGTCGAATTGTCGCCGTTCCGCTTCCATGGATGGTTCGGGAAACGCCTGACAACCTCCTACGGCTGGCGGTATGACTTCGACAACGGAAGCTTCGGCCCGGCCGATCCGATCCCCGATTGGCTGCTGCCGCTGCGCGAGAAGGCCGCCGCGTTTGCCCGCCTCGCTCCGCACGAGCTTGTACAGGCCTTGGTGATCCGCTACGATCCGGGCGCCGGGATCGGCTGGCATCGTGATCGGCCCGTCTTCGACCATGTCATCGGCGTTTCGCTCGGCGCACCAGCAACGATGCGGTTCCGCCGACGCAAGCCTGGCGGCTTTGATCGAGCGACGGCACTGCTCCCGCCTCGATCTGTCTACCATCTCACCGGCGAAGTTCGGCACGACTGGGAGCACAGTATCGCGGAGATGGAAGTGACACGCTGGTCAGTCACCTTTCGCAGCCTGTCGAAAAAAGCCTGATCCGCTCGGCAAGCTAACCGCTCCAACGGGATGGCTCCGAGAACCCCGTATCGGCCAGACATTCCTGGGCTCGCCGCAACAATCACACCTCTCCCGTCGCCCCGCGTGACGGGATATTCGCGATCGAACCCATACCTGCTATCCAAGCAATCGCACCGATCGTCTCACCTGAGGATACGGCTGCGGAAGCTGCTCGGCCTGCCTGCTGCATGCCCAGGGACTAGGGCGTTGGGTGGACTCCGGCAGTGCGCTGTCAGTTCGAGGAGACGATCTTTCCTCACCGGAGATTTTGTTGATGAAGGCACTTATCGCACTCGCTGTGCTCGCACCCAGCCTGGTCATCTCCTGCGCCTGGGCGGCGCAGCCAATCACACTTCGTGTCAAAACCGCCGGTGACCTGGCCGAACTGTGCGGCGCCAATCCGAGAGAACCGGCGGCGGACGCGAAAATCAACTATTGCCACGGCTTCGCCCAGGGGGTGGTCGATCTTGAGCTGCAACACACCGGCGATAAGAAGCCATTCTGCTTCCCCTCTCCGTCCCCCAGCCGAAGCGCCACGCTGGCTGAGTTTGTCGACTGGGTACGAGCGCTGCCGGAGCATCGCAGCTTGCCGGCGACCGAGGGGCTGTTCAAATTTCTGGCCGAGCGATATCCCTGCAAGTAAGTCGTCTAAATGCCGGACTTTATAGTATTTAGCGTGGAACCGTGACCGACACACTCGTCGTCACCTTCCCGGTGCGGCCTCCCGAGCACGCGGTCATTGCCGACGCGATCGGCAGCGCCGCTCGGGTGGTCTATCTCGCTGACCTGGATGAGGCTGACCGGCCCGCCTGCTTAAAAAATGCCTCCGCAATCCTGGCCCGCGACACCGGCCGGGAGTTGCGTCCCGATGAGGCGCAACTCATTCGCTCGGCGCGGCTGATCCAGTTCATATCCGCCGGCATTGATTTTGTGAGACTAAACGAGCTGCCCGCCGGCGTCCCCGTAGCCAGCAACGGGGGCGCCTACGCGGAACCCATGGCGGAGCACGGGTTGGCGATGACGCTTGCCGCCGCCAAGCGTCTTCTCGCCGAGCATGCAGCGCTGGCTCGGGGCGAGTTCAATCAGCAGACACGGAACCGGACCCTGGCCGGCAAAGTCTGCGGCATCTTGGGTTTTGGCGGCATCGGAGTAGCCACCTCCAGGCTGATGCGGGCGATGGGAATGCGGATCTACGCCATCAATCGCCGCGGTCAGTCCGATGAACCGGTCGACTGGATCGGTCCGGTCTCGGCGCTGGACACTCTGCTGACACAGGCCGACGTTCTGATCGTTTGCACGCCACTGACGCCAGCCACAAAGGAGCTAATCGGTGCTCGCGAGCTGTCGTTGATGAAGCCGGATGCTATCCTCGTGAACCTCGCGCGCGGCGAGATCATCCATGAGGCGGCACTGTTTTCGCATCTCCAGACGCATCCGGACTTCTTCGCGTGCCTCGACGCGTGGTGGGTGGAGCCGGTCCGCCATGGCACCTTCCGGATGGATCACCCGTTCCTGTCGTTACCAAACGTCCTAGGCTCGCCGCACAATTCAGCGTCGGTTTCCGGCATGACAGAAGCCGGGTTGCGACGAGCGATCACCAATATCCGGCGGGCGCTGGCGGGTGAAGAACCGCATTACGTTCTGGGCCCAGACGACCGGATGGGCTAGGCCGCTCTCAATAGTGTATCTCATATTCGAACTGCCACCGCGGCGTGAACTTCGGCACACTATTGGTAAGGCCGACGAGGAAACCGGCGTTCCATTCCAAAGTGCCCGGCCCAATATCAAATACTTTGCCGAACAGTTGCGGGCCAATCCGGTTGTCCTGATCGTTCCAATTGGAGAAATGTCCGATTTTGCCGGGCTGGCTGTAGTACTGGAAGCCCGGCTCGACTATGAAGTGATCCCCGAAGCGCATCGTCAGCCCGTCTACCCGGGTCTCCCAAGCCAAGAGGAATTGCGTCCCCGTCGCAGCGTTATGGCCGATATCCTTTTCGAAGAAGAGGTTGATCGTGTTGCTCAACCCCCAGAAATCCTTGCGAAAAATGGGACCGAGCGTGAGCTCGTTAGGATCGCCTTTCAGCGTCGAGATGCCGTATTCTGCGAAAAATCCAACGTCGACCCAATATTCGCCGCGTTGAGTGACCTGGAACAGGTTTTCCGAAGTAATCTGATTGAAATACAGGTTTTGCCCCGGGCCGGCATCCCGCTCGAACTCGAATTCCAATTCCGTCTGCCACCAGCGCGTAACACCGTATTCAAACTCTGCCGTATAGCTCTGCTCGCTGCTTCGATCCACGTGCGGATCAAATCCTGCATCGCCGACGGTCTCCAGCGCCACCTCACCAAAATTGACATCCGGCAGCCAAACCTTGAAGTCGGCTCTCGCGGTGCCGCCCACAAGCATAGCCGCAAGGGCGACGAGCGTTATCGTCCAGATCCTCATCGTGACAGCCTCAAAAATGGAAAGCGTGTTCCTCGTCGATCAGGAGGCCGCCTGCCGCGCCCGCTCTGCTGGCTCGGCACGGAAGACCCACATCAGCGAACCGATGACGAGCAAGGTTGCGACATAGAAAAGAATCTGAATCCCGGCTGGCCGAGCGGTATAGCCAATCAACACATGAGCAAGCTGTCCCACCAGACTGTTCTCGGTCAGAATGACAGAGGTGTCCCAGCGGTCGTTGCCCAGCGAGGGAAGCATATCCGCAGCCGCCAGGAAGGCCGCACCCTGAGACGCCATCCCGGCCGCCAGCAGCAGGATCAGCCACGAGGTTGTGCTGAAGAGATAGCGCAGCGGGATCTTAAGCAGACCGAAGTAAATTGCCGCCCCGGCGATGGCGCCTGCTACGACACCCAATGCACCGCCGGTAACCATGCCGATGCGGCTGCTACCGCCGGCAATCGCGATGCCATAGAGAAACAGCACGACCTCCGAGCCTTCGCGCAGCACCGCGATGCCGCAAACCAGCGCCAGCGCATAGAGCGGCCGCGAGCCCGCGCGCACCTCCGAGCCAATGCGCGTCGATTCAGCAGCCAGTTCACGGCCGTGCCGGCTCATCCAGATATTGTGCCAGCCCAACATGCAGACAGCCGCGAATAGGATGCTGGCGTTGAACAGCTCCTGCCCGACACCCTGGACGGCGTCGGCGATCTGGCTCGCGAAACCCGCCACGACGATCGCGCCTAAGACACCGGCCCCGCAGCCGCCGGTGATCCACAATCCGCGACGGGGCACTCCTCGGCTTGCCGCCAGGACGATGCCGACGACCAGCCCAGCTTCGAGCACCTCGCGAAAGACGATGATAAGGGTGGCAAGCATCGAATCAGTCCTATTTCGCGACCAGATGACCGCGATTTTTGGGATGGAAGTCGTCGAAGAACTCGTAGCTACCAGGGTCAAGCGGGCCGACGAAGACCGAGATTTCCTGACCGGGGGCGACGGTCTTCTCACGGTGAAATTCGGTGCTCTCGAACTCCGACATCGAGGAGTCCTGATTGCGGACGATCAGCTTCAACTTCGTGCCAGCAGGCACAGGAACCTCGCTTGGCACGAACTTACCGTCCTTAATTGCAATGACGATGTCGGTGTCGGCTGCCCGGGCAGGCAAAGCAGCACCCAGCATCAGAGATACCACGTAGGCGATGGCGCAAGTCCAGTGTCGCGATGTCATTAGCCAAACCTCCTATATGAGAATGCATCGCATTCGTATGGCGCTGTCAACCCCCGCTCCTGCTGAGGGGCTCGCCGCGACCTAGCCGGCGGCTTGGACCAATCGAGCGAACGCCAGCAACTGCGATGCTTCGACGTCGGAAACGGCGACGTAGGAAAGGCCGCCCATACGCCATTCGACGACGTTGAACCCGTCCCGCTTTTCCTGACGAGGCGGCAAATTGGCTCGCTCGTCCGATACAAAAGCGAACAGATTGATAATATGCTTGTCGCGATGATACACGATGGCGGCGGCTCGATGGCCGTCGACATAATCGAGGCGGCCGCCGACCAGCGGATATCCTTCGGCGGAGAAATCCTTGACCACCGGAGACAGGTCGAGGCGCGCGGACAGCCAGGGCTTGACCGTGTGTTGGTCGCTGGTGGGGACGTCCATCAGGTGGTCGGCCATTAACGACCGGACATGATCGGCAACGACATCGGCCACCAGCGGATCGGGTACGGGAGTGGGATGGCTCACGGCCAATGTCAGCGCGACGCCGGCGAGGCCGCCCGCCATTGCCGCTCCGGCGAAGCCGAACTGAAACGGCCGGCGGCGGACAACGGGGGGCGCCTCCCGCGGCAGAGCGGACTCGATCCGCGTCGCCAATGCCGGAGGTGCGCGATGGACCGTCAGGTTGGTGCGCAGTGCCGACTGTGTGGTCTGCATCGCCTCCAGTTGCGCCAAACAGATCGGGCACCGCGCGATGTGTCGCCCCAGCAAGAACCGGCGAATTGGACCGATCTGGCGATCCGCGTAAGCAGGTAGCAGGCGTTGGACGCGCTCGTGTGTCATAGCTTCTTCTCGTTGTCGGCCCACGCCTTGCGCAGCGCCAATCTGGCTCGGGACAGGCGCGACATCACGGTACCGGCGGGGGTGGCCGTCACCGCGGCGATATCCTTGTAGGAGAGGTCTTCGATCTCCCGCAGGATCAGAACTTCGCGGTATTCCGCGGGCAGTTGGCTCACCAGTGTGTTGAGAGTCGCACTATCGACACGGTCCAGCAGCATCGCCTCGGCGCTTGGCGCGTTATCCGCCCAATCCATATCGACCGGAGGGGGCTGGAACAGTTGGCGGTTGGAGCGATTGTCCTTCAGCCAGTCGAGGAAACTATTGCGCACGATGGTCAGCAGCCAGACCCGGAAATTATCGCCGCGAAATGCATCGAGGTAGCGAAACGCCCGCAGGTAAGCGTCCTGGACCACGTCTTCGGCATCGGCGGTGTTACTGGTCAGCCACCGGGCGAGATTGAACGCCGCGTCCAGATGCGGCATCGCGAGCAGTTCGAAACGTCGGGTTCGGGCGTCGGTCGCCATGGCCTCCATCCGGTGCAAAGCGAAGATCATATACTGGCAGCGCGAGCGCTTTATTCCCGATCAAAATTGTTTTTTCCAGCGGGAATAATACCCGGCTCCTCCCGGTATTGCGGTCAGAGTAACCTGGAGCACAATCACATGAGCATCGAGACGTACAACCCCGACCGGCGGGGATTCCTGAAGTGCATGACCTGGGCCGGCAGTGCCATGGTCTGGACTGTCACCGGCGGCGTCCCGCGGGCGCGCATCATCGGACAAGCCGAGGCGGCCGAGACCGGATTCAGCTTCGCACAGGTCAGCGACAGTCATCTGGGCTTCAACAAGCCGGTAAATACAAACGTGGCTGGCACCTTCCAGGAAGCACTGGGTCGTGTGACCGCGGTGGAAGACAAGCCTGCCTTTCTGATCCACACTGGCGATATTACTCATCTTTCCACCGCCGAGCAGTTCGATACTGGCGCACAACTTCTGGGCGCCACCAATCTGCAGGTCTATACCGTGCCTGGTGAGCATGACATCCTGGAAGACAACGGCAAGAGCTACCTCAATCATTACGGCAAGGGGACGCATGGCGACGGCTGGTACAGCTTCAATGCCCACGGCGTGCACTTCATCGGTCTGGTCAATGTCGTCAACCTGCAGGGCAATGGACTCGGCGACCTCGGGCAGGCGCAATTGGAATGGCTGGAAAACGACGTGAAGGGTCTGTCCGCCAGCACACCGATCGTGGTGTTCGCGCATGTGCCGCTGTGGATCGTTTACCAGGATTGGGGCTGGGGCACCAAGGATGGTGGGCAGGCGCTGACCTATCTGAAGCGATTCGGATCCGTCACTGTATTGAATGGCCACATTCATCAGGTGATGCAGAAAGTAGAGGGGCACGTTGCGTTCCACACGGCGCGCTCGACGGCGTTTCCACAGGGCGTGCCTGGGGTCGCCAAAGGTCCCGGTCCGGCGCCGGTGCCGGCGGGTGAATTGAAGAACTTCCTGGGCACGACCCAGGTCAGCCTGGTGACGACCAAGTCGCCACTGGCCATCGTCGATACACCGCTGGCCAGCTAAGGAGAGGCTCCATGCAAACATTGTTGCAACGCGGGCTTCTACTCGCGTGCCTGATCGTTCCGGTAGCGGCGCGGTCAGATGACGCGGCCCAGATTAAAATCGACAACTTCACGTTTGGGCCGGCGAAGTTGGTCGTTGCCAAAGGGACGGCTGTGACCTGGACCAACCAGGACGATATACCGCACAGTATCGTTCTGACCGCGCTTGGCGCGCGGTCAAAGGCACTCGATACAGACAAGACTTTTACGTATCAGTTCGATAAGGCCGGGACATTCGCCTACATGTGTGGCCTGCATCCGGCAATGCACGGCACGGTCGTCGTCAAATAGGTAGGCAAATACGTGGCACGGCTTTTCGGCGGTCGACGAGATCGCCGGGAGGCTACCACTCAAGACTCGGCATCTTCCTTCCGTCACCGAATCGCTACTTTGAGGAACTGACTCGCAACGGGTCACCAAATATTTTCCATGTTTGAGCGTTAAATTTCATGCGCAATTGCTTGAGCAGTTGAAATTCCGTGGTGGTGTTCATCGTTATTCCTGGTAGCAGCATGGGGGCAAGCGCATGAAGTTGGGTAGCTTTCGCCATGATGTTTGGTCGACTTAGATTGTCTTCACACTGCTTCAACACTTCCACGAGCATTTTTGACCGCAGCATCCGACCGGATCGTGCGATAGGCATGGACCCCAAGTCGATGTCGGCACGGCTGAAGTAATCTGAGTAGAAAAAGTGCTGAGCCCGTTCCTATAATTTAAATCGTTGCAATTTCCGGTGTCGTGTGTCGGCCGACTTGAGTTCTCAGCTCGATTGCTGGCTGGCGGCTTTGTCGATGCTCGACGCCCGGAAGTCGCTGGCGCCGAGCGACGCCGAGCTATGTCCCGAAGGGGCAAGACTTATTCATGATAGTAATCCCGCTGATTGCTTCGGGGTCGCTGGTTTGTAAATCCGAAACAAGGAACGCCAGTATGGTTCGTTGCGATTATGAAAAATCTACAAGCGTCACGCGGCTGGGCGAAGCACAAGCATCGGTTGCTCGAGATAAAAATCCGGGAATAGCCGCTGCAGCGCGCGCACTTTCGGCAGGTCGTTGATGGCGATGTAAGGGTTGTCTGGGTGCCGGACCAGATAGTCCTGATGATACGTTTCTGCTGGATAGAAGCCACTCACGGGCGTAATCCGGGTTGCGATTGGCCGGCTGAAGATGTGCGCCTGGTCAAGTTGTGCGATGTAAGCACGTGCCTCGTCCGCCTGCTCCGGTCGGGTGGTGAATATTTCCGAGCGGTATTGAGTTCCCGTATCGGGCCCCTGACGGTTCACCTCGGTCGGGTCCAGGGCGACGAGAAGAGAGTATCTCCATAGGAGATTTTCGAAGGGTCGTAGACAACCCGCACGGATTCGGCGTGGCCTGTGGTCCCGGCGCTTACACTCTCGTAGTCCGCGGTTTCCGCCGTGCCGCCGGCGTAGCCTGAGGTAGCGCTTTTGACGCCGCGCACATGCTCGAAAATGCCTTGCACGCCCCAAAAGCAGCCGCCTGCGAGTATCACGCTTTCCAGTCTGTGCGGCTCCCCCGCCGCAGGGCGCAGGTCGACCGCCGGAGGGGGTAGGGACCGCGCCTGATCGGCAGCTCGGGACGCTGATTGGTAAAGCAGAGTACCGGCGGCTAGCGCCATGAGAATGGCCGCGCCATGTTTCGAGCGGGTTCGCAAGGAGCGGGTAGGTGGCGATAAGGAAAGAGGGTTGGCCACGGGTCGATGTCTCCGGTCGGTGGGAAGGGGAACGCGCTACGCGTCGGCATTGAAGGCCAATGCGACACCGTTCATGCAGTAGCGCAGGCCGGTCGGGCGAGGCCCATCGTCGAACACGTGGCCAAGGTGCCCGCCGCAGAGGTGGCAGTGGACCTCGGTCCGTACCATCAACAGGCTCCGGTCAGCGGCCGTGCCTACGGCATTGTCGAGCGGCTGCCAGAAGCTTGGCCATCCCGTGCCGCTGTGAAACTTAGTGTCCGACGAAAAGAGCGGGTGCCCGCAGCCCGCGCAATTAAATCGGCCGCCCCGGGTCTCCTGGTCGAGCGGACTGGAGCCAGGCCGCTCCGTGGCCTGTTGACGCAAGACGGCATATTGCGCCGGCGATAGAAGGCGCCGCCACTCCTCGTCCGTCTTCACCACCTCGAAATGCTCGGTGCCCGCTGCGGCATGAGCACCTGCGCCCTGGAAGGCACGCCGGCCAAGCAGCAGGGTTAGAACTGATCCACCGGTTAGAAGAAGGCCACGTTTCGTCATTTCCTTTACTCCATTGTCATCGGCAAGGTGCAGTTGTCATCGGCAAGGTGCAGTCGGGGGTCTATTCGGCTGAGGTCAGGCGATGGTTACATGTCGAACTTCCGGTTTCGTGCTCCGCAGATCTGGGTAAACCATCACGTGCGCTGCAGGGCCGAGCCAATAAGGTTTCGGCTCTGTCAGTTCTGTCGGGTGGCGCCGATAATTCGCCCGTCCGGAGCCTGTAGAAGCACCGCAAACTGGCTGCCCGCTGGCAAGGGCTGCTCGAGGCGAAGCGGCGCCCCGGTCCACTGGCCGATGGTCTGGATCGAACGCACAACGTTCAATTCTTGAAGCCGCCGCCCACCGTTCTCGCCACCGCCGACGGCCGTGCTGTGCTCGGGATCAAATCCGACCAACAACACAGCCCCTGGGCCGGCGCCAGCGCCGACCTCGATCATCAGGCCCTCACCTCGGCGCCCAAGGTGCAGCGGCACAGGCGTGATCTGCGCGGATTTCGCCCGGCGGATGGCGGCCTCCGCCTCGTTACGATTGGATCCGACGAAGCTCTGGGTGCCGTCCACCACCATCTGAGGTGTGTAGACAAACTCCTCACCGACCTTTGCGGCGTAGGCTCGCTGGCGTTCGGTCGCCGCGGGGAAGGAGAATGGGTCTCGCCATCCAAGGTTGTTCCAATAGGTGACGTGGAAAGAGAGCGGAAGAACGTCGTTGCGCCGCTGTGCCAGATCTGTGAGCAGCACGTCGGCAGGCGGGCATGAGGAGCATGCCTGCGACGTGAACAACTCGACCACGACAGGCCGGCTCGATACGTCGGCCATGGATCGGGCGGAGACCGCCAGAAGAGCCAGGCCCGGAACGAGAGAAATAAGGCGAAAACCCATACGTTCCTCCATTGTTGGACCGGAAACGGCTCGCAATGGCTGCGGCGATTGCTTGCAGCCATTGCGGCGGCGAGGGCGTGCCGAATAGGTTTTAAGTTCGGCAATGGACCTCGTCGCAGACCGTTCGACGATTGCTTCGCGAACTACTTTTTATCGTGGCCCATTGAGGTGTCGTTGCTCATGGTTTGGGACCCGCCAGACATTTTACCTTTGGTGGAATGCGACATGGCGTCGCCGCCAGAGTGCGGCTTGGCGGGGTCCATACCCTTGTCCATTGTCGTCGCGCCGGAACCGGAATCATGGCCGTTGCTCATCTGATCGGCGGCAAACGCGGCGGGGGCGGCGAGCGCGATGGCGAGGGCCGTGGCGATTGTCGCCAGAGATTTTATGCGCACAGGCATTAGCAGGTTCTCCACTGGTTTGTGACGTGACGGCCCTTGCCGCCCGTCACCAGCTTGTTCGCTGGACTGCGGCCAGGGTTACACGTCCGGGTCGCGAAACAGGCGCCCGCTGAGCGCCCGGCCAGCCAGAACGACAAGGACCACAGCGCCTGCGTGAACGACCAAATCGGTGGCGGCCGCGTCGTAGGGGTGGAAGAAATTGAGCAGCGTCGCGGCGGCGGCGGCGGCGGCAAGACCGCCGGTCGCAGCCGTGAGATTGGGCCGCAGCGGGTAGCCCCGCCGCAGCATCAAGACCAACAGGATCGACAATGGCAACGAAACACCGAGGATGAAGACGAGACAATCCCTAGCCTCAACAAGGTCGGCTGAGTGCGTGCCCGGCAACAACCAGGAGCGGAGGCACCCAAGACCGCTGGCGCCGACCCAAAGCAGCAAGCCCGGGGGCGGGCAGCAGCGCCCCAGCCGGCTTGCGGTCGGGCAGACTTGTCTCGAAGGCCGCAATGGCGGCCAGGATCGCGGTCAGGGTCGATCCCGCGACGGCCAACCACATGTCCGGCGCTGCCGTAAGCCGGCGCAACATCGCGCCCAGATCCGAGAAGCATGCCAGCGCCACAGCCAGTGCGCCCACGGCGGCCAGCCAGCCGAGCGCGCGAAGCGCTGGCGGGGCCAGGCGCCGCACCGGCCGCAGGTCGCTGGCGAGATTCTGGATCAGCGCCTCGGGCGATGACATGTGGTCAGGCATCCGCGCCATCTCCCTTGTCTAGATGGATGCGCAACGTCTTGAGGGCGCGGTGCAGGTTCACCTTCAGCGCGCCCTTGGTGCGACCGGTCCTGGCGGCCGCCTCCTCCAACGTGCGCTCTCGCAGGGAGAGTTCTTCAACAGCTTGGCGCTGTCCTTCAGCAACGCAGCTACAGCTGCGCGCAGCTCGTCGGCACCGGCAGATTGCTCCAGTCTCTGGGCGGCCGTTGGCGCGGGATCGGGGTGGATTTCATACATAACCGGCGCGTGGATCTCCCGCGTCCGATGGCGTCCGTGCGATCGCAGCACGTCGATCGCCCGCCGCTGGGCGATCGCCCGGAGCCAAGGCGTGAATGGCCGCGCCGGGTCGTAGGTGTGCCGGACGCGATGCACGGTTACCAGGACGTCCTGGATCACGTCCTCTACCCGATCTGTCGGCACGCCTTTGCCTCGCACCATCGAACCGATCAGGGGCAGGCAATTTCGCAGAAGGCTCTGGTAGGCAGCGGCGTTACCGTCCTGGGCCGCGGCCATCAGAGACGCCAATTGCGCCTCGGACGTCAGGGGCGCCACTGATGGTTCGCCGGTGGCGCCTGGCCCCGTTCCTGCTCGCGTTCTCGCTGCGGTCATACGGTCTACCCTGACACGGGCGTGCAGGGTAGCGGATATGCGTGTCTCGCGGCAGCCCGCCCGCACAATGGCGGGCGCGAGGGTCACGACCCGCTGAACCAGTTGTAGCCCTGGTCTTCCCAGTAGCCGCCGGGATTATCGTTGGTGACGTAAAGTGCAGCAATATACTTTGGATTCTTGAAACCGAGTTTCGTCGGAACGCGCAGCTTCAACGGCGACCCGTATTTCGGCGGCAGAGGCAGATTCCCGTAGTCCAGCGCGAGAATGGTTTGCGGGTGCAACGCAGTGGCCATGTCGATGCTGGAGCGGTAGCCGTCGAAGCAGCGAAAACCGACGTAGCGGGCCCGCGTGTCAGCCCCGACGCGCTGAAGGAAGGTGCGAAACGGCACGCCGCTCCATTGGCCGATGGCGCTCCACCCTTCGACGCAGACGTGTCGCGTGATCTGGCTTTCCTGCGGCAAGGCGCGAAGCTGCGCCAAGGACCATGGGGCCTTTTCGGCGATCAAGCCGGACAGTTCGAGGCGCCAGCCGGCGGTGTCCACTGTACGCACGTCCGATTCCGCGTAATAGGCGTTGAACGGAAACGGATCGGTCACAGCGCTTGCGGGGTAGGTAGGCGCCAGCTTGTTGGGGTCGAACAGCGCGGCTTGGACCTTGTCGTTCCAGCGGGACATCGCCAAAAGCACCCGATCGACGGCGTCATCATCCGACAAATCGCAACCGGTCAGCATGGTCAGCGCACCCAACGACAGGCCGTTGCGCAGTAACAGGCGGCGCTCGATGCGGGCGAGCGCGGGCTGATGTCCGGCGAGCTGTGGCTTCTGGGCACGGGAGAAGATCGTTCTCATGTCCGCGCTCCCGTCTGGTGAACCAGGCCAGGCGCGGCGCCGCGCCCGGTTATCATGGAGAGCAGGGACTTGGGCACCAAGGCGACGAGGGCGAGGTGGATGGTGATGAAGCCGACAATGCCTGCCATGGCCAGGAAGTGGACGACCCGCGCTGTGTCGTATCCACCGAGCAGGGCGGTGAGCGGCGCGAATTGGACAGGTTTCCAGATGGCGAGGCCGGACAGCACGGCGCTGGCGCCGAGAAGCAGGACGGCGATGTAGAGAAGCTTCTGAACGGCATTGTAGATGCCGGGCTGATGTCCCAGACGGAATTTCAGCGCGGCGATGAGGTCGCTTGCGACCTGACCTGGGGTCAGCGGCAGCAGGGTGCGGCGGAAGTAGCCGGAGAGCAGACCGTAGGCGAGGTAGAAGAGGCCGTTGGCGATCAGGAGCCACATGGCGGCGAAGTGGATGGCGATGGCGCCGGCAAGCCAACCGCCCAAGGTGGACCAGCTTGGAAAAGTAAAGGAGAAGATCGGCGAGGCATTGTAGATTTGCCACCCGCTCATGATCATGCAGGTCATGGCGAAGGCGTTCACCCAATGGGTGAGACGCACGGGGAGCGGTCGTCTGGCGCCGCCGGTTCGGGTTCGCGTTTCTCGGGTCTTGGGGGGGCTGGGCACGGCGATCTCCGCGTCTGAGGATGTTGACTGCAAGCCATTCGCTCGACGGGTGTCGCGGGTTACAATCTCTGTGCGGCTACAGCCCTCAACGGGTTGTGGGTTGGGGGTGGGGTGTCAGGGGCGCGTCCGGGCGGTTGTCAGGCAAATCACGGACGAGCGGGATCCCGGCACCGGGCCATGCAAGCATGCTGAAGAACAAGGGGCGTTAGGCCAATCCTGTGGCGATCGCGTGGCCGGCCCCGGTCCCGGCCACGCGGGAATCGTTAAGTCGAATAGTCGGAGAATGCCACGCCGGAGAAGCGCGCCCGATAGTCCGTGCGTACGTTTACCAATGCGACCATGCCCTCATCGACCTTTTTCTGCGCGCGCTCCAGCGCCGGGCGGATATCCTCCACTTTCGTGATGTATTCGCCGTAGCCGCCCAACGCCTCGCAGATCTTGTCGTAGCGGGTGTAACCAAGGTCGCGGCCCGGCTTCTCGCGCTTCGGATCGCCGGTCCAACCGCCATTGAGGCTGATTACCACGAGAATGGGGATCTTGTGACGGATCGCGGTGTCCAGTTCCATCGCGTTCAGGCCCATCGAGCCATCACCGTGTACCACGATTACCTGCTTGTCCGGACAGGCAACCTTGGCGCCGACGCCGAACGGCAGTCCGACTCCCATCGTGCCGAATGGTCCCGAGTTCAGGCGATGTCCCGGCGAGAACGTTGGGATGGTCAGGCGCCCGTAATTCAGCGTCTCCTGCCCATCCACACAGAGAATGGCATCACGTTTGGCAAAATCCCGCACCGCTTCCAACATTCGGACGGGATGGATGTCGCCATCCTCTTGCAGTTTGTTGGCCCCGGCGGAGGACCGTTTGGCGACTTCGCCATCGGCAAGTTGCTTGCGCCAACCGGCGTATTTGTCAGGATTGATCCGGCCCTTGATGCCTTGCAGCAACTGACCGAGGACCGCCTTGCAGTCACCGACGATGGGAATATCGACGTAGCGGGCGGCGGCGCCGATCTCGGTCGGATCGATATCGATACGGGCAATTCTTGCGGCGGGTCCGAAGCGCGGCGGGCTCGCATGGCCGATGATGTAGTTCATACGGGTGCCGAGTACGACGATCAGATCGGCTTCTTTGAACGCGCCGGAACGCATCGACAGGAAGGAATACGGATGGTCATCCGGTACCACGCCGCGGCCCTGTGGGGTGGTGTAGAACGGGACCCCGGCAGCTTCGACGAAGGCCTGCATTTCCGCCCACGCGCGCGACCAGATGACGCCGGAGCCCGATACGATCAGCGGATTCTTTGCCTCGGCCAATGCGCCGATCAGCGCGTCGACCTGACGCGGGTCACCCATCGGGCGGCTGTCCAGGATCGGGCGGCCGGCGAACGACCAGTCTACCAGGTTCTCGTCGATCTTCTGGTAGAGCATGTCGCCAGGACAATCGAGATAGACCGGGCCTGGCTTGCCGAGGATCGCTTTCTGCAGCGCGAAGTTGATCTGTTGCGGAATGCGCTTGAGGTTGATCAGCCGGTCAACGTATTTGCAGCAGCCGCGCATCAACTCGACCTGGTCGATTTCCTGGAACACCTGGCGGCCGAACTGACTGAGCGGGCTGGATCCGCCCAGAGCAACGACCGGGCAACAGTCAACCAGAGCATTCGCCATGCCGGTGATCAGGTTGGTCACGCCAGGACCCGAGGCGGCCATGCACACCGACGGCACTTGCTTCAGGCGGCTGTAGGCCTGGCACATAAATGCCGCTGCCTGCTCGTGGCGGACGTCGATCATGCGGATGCCTTCCTTGACGCAGGTCGCTTCCGCAAGAAGCATCGGGCCGCCCATGATGTAGAAGAGATCAGTAATCCCTTCCTTTTGCAGGCATCGGGCGATGATTTCCGAGCCGGTGAGTTCCGCCATTTAATTTCTCCCTTGATTAGCCGATGATACTTTCATTGCGCAGACCGCTCACCTTATCCGCGTCGAGTCCGAGCCAGCTGGTCAATACGTCCTGGTTGTTTGCTCCAAGTAATGGTGCAGGCTTTACGGGCGGCGGGCTGCCGGAGAAGCGCACCGGCCACCCGACCATCTTGAACGGCCCGACGACCGGATGGTCGATGGTTTGCATGATGCCACGTTGTTCAAAGGTCGGATCGTTGGTCAGTTCCAGCGTATCGAGCACCGCGCCGGCGGGAATCCCGGCGGCACCGATGATCTCCATCGCCTCGTGCTTGGTGTGCAAACGGGTCCAGGCGGCGATCATTTCGTTGACTTCGGCGGCGCGTTCGGACCGAGCCGCGGGTGAGTCGTAGCGAGGATCGCCGATCAGGTCCTCGCGGCCGATCACCGCGAGCAGGCGGCGCCAGTGTTCGGGGTTGGCACGCGAAGTATATACATAAACATAGTCATTCAGGCCGCCGCCTTTGCTCGGGAAGGTACCCATCGGCGGATTTCCGCCCGAGACGCTGCTGTCGGCAGCGCGCGGCGCGGCCTTGCCGGTGCGGGCCTGGTACGAAAATGCGATACGCATGTAGTGCAGCATGGCATCCTGCATCGCGACTTGCAGGTGGTCCCCCTGCCCTGTTGCTTTGCGGCGATATAGCGCTCCGAGGATGGAGATCGACAGCAGCATTCCCGTGCCGGTATCCCCCAGCGACGGGCCGGGCTTCAGCGGGCGGCCATCGCGTTCGCCGGTGGTGCTCATGATGCCACTGCAGGCCTGCGCGATCATGTCGAAGGCGAGATTTTTCTCGTAGGGGCTACCCTCGCCGAACCCTTTGACCTGGCAATAGATAATCGACGGATTCAGAGCACGAATGACATCGGCACCGAGGCCGAGACGCTCGATCGCGCCGGGCGCGAAGTTCTCCACCAGCACGTCGGCTTTGGCCGCCAGATCCTTGACCAGTTGCAGACCGCGGGGGTCCTTCAGGTTGACCGTGACGGATTTCTTGTTGGCGTTGAAGTTCAAGAAGTACGGATCGTCCTGGTCCGGCTTGCCGCCAAGCGAGCGGCCGGGATCGCCGCCTTTGGGGTTTTCGACCTTCACCACCTCGGCGCCAAGCCAGGCGAGGGTTTCGGTGCACGACGGCCCAGCCTCGAACTGGGTCATGTCCAGGACACGCACACCAGAAAGGCAGTCACTCCCGAAGCCGTTTGCAGCGCCGAACCCGTTGGTCGTCATGAGCGGTTTCCCCATCCTGGTCGTCTCGCAGGTACGCTAGGACGAAACGTCCGAAAAGGGTAGCCCTCGGCTGTATCGGGGGCGCAACGGGCGAAAATCGGTTGCCGCCGGCAGAAGGGGGCGGGCTGGCTGATGCTTGCCGAAACGATCCGGGGGCCGCCACGGATCCGGTCGGGGTCTGGGCCTCGACGTGGCGCCTATGGTCCAATCCGGGGTGGGTTCCGGACGAGGCGAGGGGCGGCATTGACGCCGCCCCTTAAAGTCACTTCAGCGCAAAAATTCCAACTGTATCACCAAAGTTCCAGCCCCGCTCCTTCATGAGCACGTTGTTGCCGTTGGCAGCGTTGCCGCCCGACGCGACGGCAATATACTGCTTTCCGTTGACCCGGTAGGTGATCGGTGGCGCGTTGACACCCGCCCCGAGGTTGAAGTGCCACAGCTTCTCGCCGGTTTTGGCATTGAACGCATTAAAGTCGCCGTTCATTTCTCCAGAAAACACGAGATTTCCAGCGGTCGCCAGAACGCCGCCAACCATTGGTGCGTCCGACTTGTACTGCCAAGTAATCTTGCCGGTATCCGGATCAATGGCCGAGAGATTGCCGGTCGGAGGAATGGCGCCGTCAACATGCGCCGGGTGCTTATCCGCTCCCGGTTCGCCAAGCTCCATTGGTCCGTCCGGCGTGATCGGCTGCAGTACACCACCGAGCCGCAGGTGGCCTTTCACAGTATCTTCGTCGGTTGCGGCACTGTATTCCCAGGATTTATTGGTGCCCTGGACATAAAACAGATGCGTGTCCGGCGAGTATGCCTCGGGCGACCATTCGTTGCCGCCCTGGGCGCCGGGATAGATGTTGACGTAACCGGTCGTCGGTGGCGCGGTCCCCATGTTTTCGCTCTGTTGGACAAACGCCTCCGATTTCCGGATCAGTTTGCCGTCGTCGCGGTTGACGATGAAGACCTGTCCCTCTTTGCCCGCTTCGGCAGCGGCGGCGATTTCCTTGCCGCTCTGGTCTTTGACGTTCAACAGGACGACGGGTGCATCGGCGTCATAATCCCAGACGTCATGCGGCACCTGCTGGTTCCACCATGCGAGTTTGCCGGTCTTCGCGTGGATCGCAACGATCGAGTCGAGTGTAGGCATTGTCGCCCTTCCGATCCTCGCCGTAATTGTCGGGGTTCGGATTGCCGGTGGCGAAAATGATCAATCCCCGCTGCGGGTCTATGGCGGGCGTGTTCCACATCGAACCGCCGCCGGTCTTCCAGGAGTCACCGCTCCAGGTGTCGCCGCCTGGTTCGCCTGGTGCTGCCGTGGTATAGAAGCGCCAGATTTCCTTGCCGCTATTGACGTCGTATGCACCGACGAAATTCCGTGTCGGGAACTCGGCGCCCGAGGTGCCGATGATCACCATGCCATCATAGACCTGCGGCGCCACGGTAAGGGAGAACGCCTCGCGCGGATCGCCGACTTTCGTCGTCCACTCGACCTTGCCGTCTTTGGCGTCGAGAGCGACCAACTCACCGTTCAGTTGCCCAAGGAAGACCTTGCCGTCGGCGACCGCTACGCCGCGGCTCTCGGGGCCGCAGCAGAGTTGTGTGTAGCCGAGATCAGGTGCGTACGACCACAATTGCTTTCCGGTCACGGCGTTATATGCGAGTACATGATCGTATGGGGTCGAAACGAACATAATACCGTCGAAGACGAGCGGACTGTTTTCGAAGCTGCCTACCACGCCGGTTTGCAGAAGAGCCACCGGCTGCAGGTTCTTGACATTGTCGGCGGTGATCTCCTTGACGGGGGAGAACCGCTGATTTTCATAGGTTCGCCCGTACAGCAGCCAGTTGTCCTGATCCTGGTCGGCCTTCAGGCGCTGCTGCTCGGTGATGTTGCCGTTGACCGACTCCTTCGGTGCTTTCGTCTGAGCCGACGCGAACGTGGCGCCTGCCGCCACATATAGCACCGAGGCCATAACTCCGGTGCTTATCAAGCCAGCCTTCCATTTGTTCATTTTTGATCCTCCGTTTGACTGCTCTCTTGCGGTTTGCCGGTCGGCTCTATTTTGATCCGCTTCAACTCATGGTCGTCGTCGGTGAGTTGTCTCGGGCCGGCCGGATAGCCGTTCACCTTCAAAATATAGGCAAGGACGTCTAGATACTGTGTCTTACTTAGACTGCCCGGCGCATTCTTTGGCATTTGCCTGGATATGGTCTTGTAGAGAAAGCCGGCGGTCAGTTCCTGATACTGGGACACACTCAGAAACTGCTCGCCCGCGAGTGCCGGTCCGACCTTACCCTCCAGCCTGTCGCCATGGCAAATCGCGCACTGGCTGGCGAATACTGTTTGCCCGGCGTCGGCCTGGGCATCGGTGTAGTAGCTGCCTACAGCCTGCGCGCTGGCGGCCGAGCCAATTCCCATTGTCAGCGGCAGCAGGCACAGGAAAAGTGGCGCCGGGCGTGCAATGCAGCGTGCCCAATTCTGATAAAACCGCCTGTTTTTGAAAAATGGAGAAACGTCCGCTTGACTAGCGCGGTTAGCTGGCCACTCGACAGACGGAGCGCCGGTAGCTCGACAAACCTCAGCGGCAGCGTCGTGCTCCACTTCCATCGTGTGATGTTTCCTCAAACTTTCTTGCGCTTATCCAGCGTACGGGCGATACATTCTGCCTAGTTGGGAAGCTCGTCCGCGCAGGTCGGGCCTTCAACCTTCCAGTGTTTCACTATGGCGTGATGCCAAAAAAGATGGCTGTCTGACAGCCAGCGACCGCATGTAGCCCGCGTGCTTGTCTGGTCTTCGGATTTTTCCGGCGTCGGCAGTCTGCGCGGCGCTGCTCGTCGCCGACGCTCCATCAGTAGTGACCGATGTCGCTACATGGGTATCAATCGACCGGCGAGTGCATGGGATGCGTTTTCACACGGCGTCGGGGAACGTTCACTGCTGGGAACCTTAGCAAAGAACCGGCTGGCAAATCCCGGCTCGACCTGGCGCTGGCATCGCGGGCCAAACGGGAGCATATCGCCGCCGTTGGTCGGCAGGCGAAGAGGGCATGAAGCGGGTTTTAGCAGCGGTCCTGATGCTGGTGGCGGCGTTTCCCGCCTGGGCGCTGGAAAGCGCGCCGGTCAGCAGCAAGCGGGCTGTCGCGACAGTCGTGACCGACACAGATGCCATGCAGCCCGGCAAGCCGTTCCGGGTGGGATTGCGGCTACGGATGGCGGATGGCTGGCACACCTACTGGAAAAATCCCGGCGATGCCGGCGTACCTCCGGACCTGACGATCGAGGGCGCCACGCAGTCACCGATCGACTGGCCGACACCGCGACGAGTTGCCGAAGGGCCGGTGATGACCTACGCCTATACCGGGGAGGTGCTGCTGCCGGTCACGGTCACCGCGGATACAGGCACGATCAAGGCACACGCCCAGTGGCTGGTCTGCAAGGACATCTGCGTGCCGGAGGAAGGCGATTTTTCGCTCACTTTGCCAGTGGGGACGCCAGGACCGTCGGGTGAGGCGAAGCTGTTCGTGGCGCATGACCGAATGGTGCCACGCGCCTCGCCCTGGACCACTCGGATATCGCCCGATGGGACGCTGTTCGTGCAAGGACCGGAACTGTCGACAGCGACGGTGACCGACGCCTGGTTCATCCCTGGCCAGCCGGACCGGATCGAGGACAGCGCGGCGCAACCGCTGTCGGTGCGTGTTGGCGGGTTCACCCTGGCACTGAAGCCGGCGAAGGGATTCGACCCGGCGTCGCACCTGTCCGGCGTGCTGTCGGTGCGCGACCGCGCCGGCATGCAGACGGATGTGGTCGTCAGCGCTTCACCTGGCCCACCGCCTTCACCGGCGATGCCGCCGCTGAGCCAGATTCTGATCTTCGCCTTCCTGGGCGGCCTGATCTTGAACCTGATGCCATGCGTGTTTCCTATCCTCGCGATGAAGGCCGTTGCGTTGGCGCGGCATGCCGGCCGAGGTCGCGGCCATGCGGTGTCCTACACCGCCGGCGTACTGGTGACGTTCGTGGCTCTCGCCGTTGTATTGCTGGCGGCGAGGGCAGCGGGTACGGCCGCTGGCTGGGGGTTTCAGTTCTCTTCCCCCGTCTTTGTGGCGGCGATGACGTGGCTGCTGTTCGCCGTGGGGCTGAACCTGTCGGGCGTCTTCGAGGTCGGTGGAGGGCTGACTGGTGCCGGTGGTGGGCTTGCCGACCGGCACGGTGTCGCAGGCAGTTTCTTCACCGGTTTGCTGGCGGTTCTGGTGGCGACGCCCTGCACCGCTCCGTTCATGGGCGTCGCGGTGGCGGCTGGGCTGGCCGCCCCGCCGGTTGTGACCGTACTGGTGTTCGCGGTCATGGGCCTGGGTTTGGCCGCGCCCTATGTGGCCCTGGCCTCGATGCCGGGCCTTGCGCGGTTGATGCCGCGGCCCGGGAAGTGGATGGAGATCCTGAAGCAGGCGTTGGCTTTCCCGATGTACGGCGGGGCTGCGTGGCTGGTCTGGGTGATCAGCCAGGAGGCCGGACCCAGCGGCGTGCTCGGGGCGGTGGCTGGGTTGGTGCTGGTGGGGTTTGCCGGCTGGGTCTACGGCGCGACGCAGACGGCGACAGTTCAACCGCGGCGGTTTGGGCAGGCCTTGGCGGTTGTGGCGATTCTGGCGTCGCTCGCGGTGCTGTCCGGGATCACAGCAGTGCCGGTCGGCGCCGCCACCGAGGCCTCGGCGGAGGCTTTTACGCCGCAACGGCTGGCGACGCTGCGCGCGGCCGGGCGGCCGGTCTTCGTGAACATGACGGCGGCGTGGTGCGTGACCTGCCTGCTGAACGAGCGGGTGGCGATCTCGACGGAGGCGGTGCAGAAAGCTTTCGCGCGGGATGACGTGGCGTATCTCAAGGGCGATTGGACCCGGCAGGACCCGGAAATTACCGCCTTCCTCCGGGAGCATGGGCGAGACGGCGTTCCATTGTATGTGTTTTTCCCTGCACGAGGCGGTCAATCCGAGGTTTTGCCGCAGATCTTGACGGAGGGCACGGTTCTGAACGTGTTGCGAACCTCGTAAGTCGGGCGTTAACCGCTTGTTTATCTCTCTCTGTCACCCTCGAACGGAATGATTTTGTCCGCGAGGTCCAATGGCCGCCTCTCTGTCGTCCCACGATGTCGCCCGGCTGATGTCGGAACCCTCGCCCGATGTGCGCGCCGAGCTGGCGGGAAAGATCGCCGCGGATCTTCCCCATCAGGCTTTGACGCCCACCGAGGTCAGGTTGGGACAGGACATCGTCCGCATTCTTGCTCGGGATATGGAGGAACGTGTCCGCGCCTCGCTGTCCCAAGGCCTGCGCCATTCGCCGAACCTGCCGTCGCACGAAGGCTGGCGGAGGACGTCGAATCTGTTGCGTTTCCGATGCTGACGGATTCTCTCGCGTTGACTGACGAGGACCTGATCGAGATCGTCCGCGACGGCTCGTCCATGAAACAAGAAGCGATCGCCAGCCGGCCAAATCTGACTGAGACGGTGACCAGCGCACTGATCGAGCACGCTGACGAGCCGGCGGTCATAGTATTGATGGGCAACAACACCGCCGCCATCGCGGAAGACAAGTTCAACTACGCACTCACGCGTTTTGACGGCAACGCCCGGATCAAGGAAGCGATGGTGTTGCGGGAGAAACTGCCGATCACCGTCGCTGAGCGGCTGGTGAACATGGTTTCGAAAGCGTTGCAGGCGCATTTGGTTGAGGCGCACGCTTTGGCGCCGAGAACCGCCGCTGATATCGTCATGAGATCGCGTGAGCAGGAAATCATCCGCCTCAGCCTAGGTTCATCCGAGGTCGAGTTGCAGCAGATGGTGGCACAGATGCAGCGCAACGGCAGACTGACGCCCTCGTTGATCCTGCGGGCTCTGTGCACCGGCGACATCGGGTTCTTCGAGGCGGCGATGGCAGCGAAGGGCGACATATCGATAGAAAATGCGCAAATTCTGATTCATGAACCGAGCCGAAGGGGGTTGGAGGCGCTGTACCGGAAGGCTGAGATGCCGGGGGAACTATACGACACCGTCAGGTCTGCTATCGATATAGTTGCGGAGGCGGGATTCGACGGCGAACCGAGGGATCTGGAACAATTCCGCTCGCGGGTGATCACCCGGTTGCTTACGCTGGTTGAAACGGTCGATTCCGCTGACGCGGATTACTTGCTGGACAAGTTGACGGATCTGCTGCTGCATGCGCCGGCGGATGCGACCCAGTCCGGCCGGGCGTCGAGCGATGAGCGCGTGTTGGTGGATTAACCCTCGGCAGGCCTAGTATAACTGCTCGACGAGGTGATCTCCTCAGTCGAAGGCCCAGGGTGGCAGGAACGCCTTCTGCGTTGAGATCCTGCGCCTGATGGGCCGGATGCTTTTCGCTCACGGACGACCTCGAAGGTGCTGTTTGGAAGTTTCTCCTCGCTCAAGTGCAGACCGAGCCACTCCGGGAGCGGATATGGGTCGTGCAGTGCACCTGCACGGGGGCGAGCCGGACCTATCGCAGCACGAAGCTGCGGGACCACCGCTGGGTGGGCTAGTGCAGCCGCGTTAACGGCCGTCGGCTGCCGATTAACCATTCTGAAAGTTTTCTCCTGTAAGCAGAGCGCTTTCCGGTCGCGGAGCGGACTATGCCTACGAAGAAAAACATCTTGGCCAGCGTCCTGCTTCCCGCAGTTGGCGGACTGGCCAGCACGCTGCTTTCGCTCACCGCGGCGCATGCGCTAGTCCAGATGACCTATCTGACGAATTATGTTGGCGACATCGTGTCGTTTGTCCCGTCCTCGAACCCGCCGGTCGAGGATGGCGTGCGCCTGATCGTGCATCGGCGGGACCAGTTTGGCTGCATCCTGGACCTGGATGTTCTGCGTCGGTCCGGCGGTAGCCTGATCGTTGAGGGCCAGGTCAGTGAAGCGGTGGAACGATATGAGGTGCACTGGGCCGGCGAGCGTACCGCCGCGGACACTGGCAATTGTGGCAAAAGCGCTGACCTGATTCTCGACGGGGAGCAGTTAGATATTCTGGCAACGGGAGCCGGCGGCTACGGGACCGCCGGGAGCCAGCGGTTGTCAGTCAGGGTGGTAGAGGTCCCAATCTAAACGGCGCTCTTCCTCGTCGCGATCAAATTCGGACAACGACTTTCCTGCGTGGCCGCCGCGAACAGGCGGGGTGGCATTGCAATTCGGCTCACTTGCGGCGAGCTTCGGGTGATCTGAATGTGCCCACCCAATGCAGGAGGCATGAGCCGATGGCCAACGTCGCAGCCGTTATCGTTGAGACCCTGAAGCAGGCGGGCATCAAGCGAATCTTTGGCGTGGTCGGGGACAGTCTTAATGGCTTAACCGAAGAACTCCGCCGCCAGAACGATATCGCCTGGGTCCATGTTCGCCACGAGGAGGTAGCGGCGTTCGCGGCGGCCGGGGAAGCGCAGATCACTGGTGAGCTGGCGGCCTGCGCTGGCTCCTGCGGCCCGGGCAATCTGCATCTCATCAACGGCTTGTTCGATGCGCACAGGAGCCGCACGCCGGTGCTCGCTATCGCGGCGCAAATTCCGTCGTCCGAGATTGGGGGCGGTTATTTCCAGGAGACCCATCCGCAGAGCCTGTTCCGAGAGTGCAGTCACTACTGTGAGCTGGTGTCTGATCCGAGCCAGCTTCCTTACGTGCTGGAGAATGCTATCAGGGCGGCTGTCGGGCTGCGTGGTGTCGCGGTGGTGGTCATCCCCGGGGATCTGCAAGTGCGCCCGGCACCACCACGCGCAGTCTCCTCACGGGCCGGGCTGTTGCCGCCGGCCCCGGTCGTGGTGCCCGCTCCGCGTGAACTCGATGCGCTGGCGAGGCTTCTGAATGATGCCGGACGGGTAACCTTGTTCTGCGGGCGGGGCTGTGCCGGCGCTCATGCGCCACTCCTGCAACTCGCCGAAACCCTGAAAAGCCCAATCGTCCATGCGCTCGGCGGCAAAGAATATGTCGAGTATGACAATCCATATGACGTCGGCATGACAGGGTTCATCGGATTTTCATCCGGCTATGCCGCCATGCACAGTTGCGACGTGTTGCTGATGCTGGGCACTGATTTTCCCTACAAGCAATTCCTGCCGACGAACGCGAAAATCGTGCAAGTGGATATTCGTCCCGAGAACCTTGGGCGCCGAGCGAAACTGGAGCTTGGGATTGTGGGGGATGTCGGCGCGACGATCGCGGCGCTGCTGCCAAACCTGACGCCCAAAACGAGTCGCGGGCACCTCGACGCCGCCGTCGCACACTACAAGAAGGCGCGCCGCGGTCTCGATGACCTGGCCGTCGGCACGCCGGGCCATAAGCTGATCCATCCGCAATACCTCGCCAAGGTGATCAGCGACGCGGCGTCCGACGACGCAGTGTTCACCTTTGACGTTGGCACGCCAACGGTTTGGGCGGCGCGCTATCTGCGGATGAACGGACGGCGGCGGATGGTGGGGTCGCTGGTGCATGGCTCCATGGCCAACGCTATGCCGCAAGCGATCGGCATTCAGGCAGCGCAGCCCAAGCGGCAAGTGATTTCGCTTTCGGGCGACGGTGGTTTTACTATGCTGATGGGCGATCTGATCAGTCTAACGCAGTTGAAGTTGCCGGTGAAAGTCGTCATCTTCAATAACGGCGTGCTTGGCTTTGTTGCGCTGGAGATGAAGGCAGCCGGATTTGTCGATACTCAGGTTGATTTGAAGAATCCCGACTTCGCCGCCATGGCGCGTGCCATGGACATCTACGCGCAACGAGTTGCAGATCCGGGCGAACTGCCGAATGCTGTGGCCGCTATGCTGGCGCATGATGGGCCGGCTCTGCTGGACGTCGTCACCGCCAAGCACGAGCTGTCGATGCCGCCAACGATAAGCGCAGAACAAGTCAAGGGCTTCAGCTTGTGGGTGTTGCGCGCCGTGATGAGCGGGCGCGGTGATGAGGTGATTGATCTCGCGAAAACAAATCTGCTGCCGCGCTGAGCGCGACAGGCTTGGATGTGTGGGGTCGCGAGTTGGGCTGCCGGCAGTCGGTCTATACAGATGTGTTGTCAAGCGGCTGAGTGTGACGCGCCCGTCGGCAAGACGTCGGCGTCAGTCCCGGCCGACTTACGCCGATGGGGAACGTCTGCTAGACGCTCCACGAAGGCATGACAGCCGTCCGTGGTCAGGCAACTTCCTCGCCGGCGGCTGCCACTGATGCCGGTTGCCGGCCGCTATCGACCTCCGGTGGCAGCTCCGCACGTTCGGCTTTCATCTGCGCAATCAGCCGATCGAAGTGGTAGTGCAGTGCGCACTTTACGGCGTAGATGCGGAGCAAGCGCAGCCGTGGGCGGCGGCGTATCACGGCCCACAGGCGGCGGCGGTAGTCTCGCTTGAGGACCGGGTCGGGGGCGCCGCGCATCAGGCCGATGATGATGTATGTCACCTCTAGCACGGTCCAGGCCTGCGCCTTGATCCGGCGCCAGGGATGGCGGCGCAGCCAGCGTGTGTGGGCGCTAGGAGGGATCGACTTGCCCTCCAGATACAAAGAGCCCATGCGGCCGAAATAGGCGTCCGGCGCATAGAGGTCGCGCATCAGCTCGAGATAACCGTCGCACAGGTCCTGGCGGCTGATGCGCGTAGGGATCACGTTGGTGCTGATGGTGCCGAAATTGGACAGCTCGCCGCTGTCGTCCAGGCGCCCCTCCCGGCCCAGGCGTTGATACAGCGGGGTGCGGGGGATTGCGGTCAGGACGTTGACCATGGCCAGCGGAATACGGGCGGCCGCGAGGAAGCGGCGCTGCAGGTCGAACACGGTGTGGTCGTCGGTATCGAAGCCAACGATCATGCCACACCAGACCTCGATGCCAACGTCCTGGATGCGGCGCACCTTGTCCAGCAGGGTGCCGTGCTTGTCCGACAGGTTCTGAATCTTTTTGGTCTCGCGAAGCGCGTCCTCGTTGGGGGACTCGATGCCGATGAACACTTCGTCGATGTTCGCGTCGACCATGAGCTGGAGAAGCTCCTCGTCTTCGGCCAGGTCGATCGAGGCTTCGGTGGCGAACTTGAGCGGGAAGCCGCGGGCCTCCTGCCAGACGATGATCTCGCGCAGCAGGGCTTTGACGGCCTTTTTGTTGCCGATCAAGTTGTCGTCGACGATGAACAGGTTGTCCTTGCCGGCGGCGAGGCATGCTTCGAGCTCGGCGATGATCTGGGCGGTGGTCTTGATGCGGGGGCGGCGGCCAAACACGACGATGATGTCACAGAACTCGCAGGTGAACGGGCAACCGCGGGAGAGCTGAACGCTGCCGTAGACGTATTTGCCCATCGGCATGAGGTCCAGGCGCGGGGCCGGGACGGTGGCCATGTCGGTCTTCTCGGCCTGCTCATAGCGGCGGGCGTGGCGGCCCTCGGCCCACTCGATGAGGAAGCGAGGCCAGGTTTCCTCGGCCTCGCCGATAAAGATGGCGTCGGGCTGGTCACCGAAGTCGCTAGGATAGACGGTAACCCAGGGACCGCCGATGACGGTGAACACGCCGCGGGCCTTCAGCTCGTCCAGGATGGCGTGCATGCGCACGCGCTGGACGTTCATGCCGGTGATGCCCACGATGTCGGCGCGGGCGCACAGTTCGAAGTCGATCTGCTGCACGTTCTCGTCGATGATCGTGATCTCGTGGCCCGGCGGCGTTAGCGCGGCCAGCAACGGCAGGTTGATGACCGGCAGGAGCGCCTCGCCGCCCAAAAAGGGCAGCGCGTAATTCATCCCCCAGTAGGATGGGTTGAAGCGGGGGTTGATCAGGACGATGTGGGCCATGAGGGTGAGGCTCCGCGTGCGGTCTTCACCGAACCGGTCACACCGGCCGAGACCCGCCGACCATGGCCTGTTGCCGCCGGTTCGTCCACCGGCCTGGAGGTGGGCGTGCGGCCCCGGGGGGCAGGAACGTGACGGGAGGCTATCTGGCGCCTTTGCTAGGCCATCAGATGGGCGGACAGCTCCCTTGGAGCTCGTGTCGTCACGGACGAAGGCCGCAGATCCACCCCTGTCGTTTTACGTGCCTTTGCGTATAACCCCTGATCGACGAGTTAAACCGCATTCGCTCACTCGGCCAGCGCAGCTGGGCGTGTTTCAATGCTCGGGCGACTTGGTATAATATTACTGCGGCCGTTTCTCGAACCCAGTGATCGCCCCGCTCCAATGGTCTATTTCGTTAGCGCCGTTGAACTCGCCTTTGACGGTACCGTGTCCACGCACATTTACGAAATGGTCGATACCGTCGTGGATCTCCCATGTGCCTTCAATGGTGCCTTTCGGCGTGTTGGTTTTCTGATCCATCGCGAATGCGGCCTTAACCGCGTAGGAGCCGATGACTGCTCCATCGCTGTTGTGCCAGAACAAAGAGCCTTTGGCCTCGCTCTGCCCCAGCTTCAGGTCGGTTTGGGCGGATCCGGTAAAGGCCCCCTGCATCGAATCGAACCATCCGGGTGCGCTTATGGCTCCAACCCATTTGTCGACCCCGAAGCCGTGGACCTGATCGCCCGCTAAGATAAAGTGAGAACTCAACCTGAGTGGTGATGGCGGTGCCGGAGACCTGCATTGGCTCCTCCGCCAACGCCGGACTGGCCATCGTCACGGTAGCAACCGCGAGCGCCGTCGTAATGTAAGCGATCGACTTGGCCATCATTTGCTTCTCCTGGTCGTTGGCAGCCAGATACGCAACCGGTAAGTCGACACGCGGGCTACGATTATCTCTGATGCACTATCGAATTGCCCTTCTTGGGGCGAGCCTGTTCTCGACAAGCTCTAGCAGTGGCATGTAACATGGATATGTCGCTGTCCGCAGACCCTCAGCGTTAACAAGAGGATATTTGGCTGAAACCTGCCTCGATTGCACCGAGTGAATGCCATGCCGCCTGCAATACCAACCCTACACGATTACCTCGACTTCGGCTGTATCGCGCTCGATCTAGATAGCCAAATCCTAATCAATTCGTCTGGTCGCGACGTGGCGTTGCGTCGGCGAGAGTTCGATCTTTTGCTGGCACTTGCACGCAACCCCGGGCGGGTGATGAGCCGTGACACCCTTTTGGATGCAATTGCAGATCGCGAGGCCGAAGCTTTTGACCGCACTATCGATGTATACGTGGGCCGTCTCCGCCAGAAGATCGAGAAAGACCCGAAGCAGCCCAGGCTGATCGTTACAGTTCCCGGCGTTGGCTATCGGCTGACAATCAAGCCTCGGCCGGCACAAGGAGCGAGCCACACTGATGCAGGTCGGCAATCGAACGAGGCGGACGTCCGAGTGGGACTTGGAATTCTTGCAGCGTTCAACAAGGCGAATGCTGAACGCAACGCCAAGGCAATATCTGCGCTCTACGCTGCCAACGCGACCATGATCAAGAGCAGCAGACTACTCCACGGTCGGCCAACTATCGAGGACGACTATGCGCAACTCTACCAGAACTACAGGCCGAATCCATCGAAACTCGAGCATGTCGCGGCGATCGGAAATGAGATGATGCTGAGGGCTGGCAGTTGGTCCGGCACGTATCACCAGCAGGATGGCCCTGTTCATCTATCTGGTTCTTGGGCAACGACCGACGTGCGAGATGGCACGGCCTGGAAAATTCACTCGGAGTCGAGTTTTCAACACTCCAGTTCTAATAATACAATCTCTTCCGTGGACCCTCCAGCTAGGGCGCCGAGGGCACGGGGTCATCGCGACCGCTGATGACCGACACCCGGGTTTGCATTCGGTAAAACCGACGGCCGCTGAGACCGACCCTCCGGCGTCTTTTCCCGTCTTGCCAGCGCATGCCGGATATCCACGGCTTTGTTCAGATCAGCGCAGCAAGTCGCGGGCCTGCGCCCACCATGACGGCAAGAGCGCCGTGTCGCTTGGTCACTCTCAGGCACCGCTGGTAGAAGATCCTCGCACGTCTGCGTCCGGTCGACACGCTACGGCAGGACAGCCCGGCGTCATATCCTTCGCGACTACCGCCAAGTAAGCCTTTGCTTGCTTGCGCAGCTCCAGGAAACTCATCGCGCCCGGCTGCGCCAACGGATGCAGCCCCGTGCCCCCCGTGCAGATCAACTCGACGATGTGAGCTCCCAGTCCCCGATACGCTTCGAATTGAGATTCGGTAAAAAACTGATTGGCCGTGGACTCATGGGGAAAGCTCGTATGAGCGTTGGCGTAGCCTTGGATATGGACCGGCTCGTTCCCGTGATATCCGGGCTTGATATATAGAACCCAGCCCTCGTCTGCTGAGCCCGGGTAGGTGATGCGCCCGAGCGCGCAGTAGGCGGCCACTTTGGGAGGCGTTTGCCGCGCCGCCAGATCCATCGTTTCGAAGTCGATGCTGACGCCAAGGTCGATGTAGATCTTGCGAGCGGCGTTCGCCAGATCCTCGAAGGCGCATTTCGGATCACAGCCTGCGTCGCTGACGACGATCCTGCGGCAGCGGCGCCGCACCATCTCATATAGTCCCAGGTTTTCGAAATGGCCGCCATCCGACAGATAGATCCACCGGCTGGTGTCAGTCGTCTGCCCCGCCAGTTCCTCCGCGAGCGGCACTGCGCTGAATGTCGGACCCTCTTTCTGATAGCTGGGGCGCGCCGGATTACCGAGCCACCAGCCGAGACGGATGTTAAAAAGCATCAGCAGAAAGCCGATCACCGGCGAGGAGTGGTACTCCATATTCGGGCTCACCGCGGCACCGGAAATCGCCATCGCGGTGCCCAGCGTTATCCCCTTCTCCGGGTTCGCATACGACGCGGTCGGACGATATCCAACGTTTGGATTGGGATTGCCGACAGCGCGGGGCGTGATTGAAAAGGCCTCGGCCTTGCGCTCCTGCCAGGCGAGATTCTTGGATGCGAGCGTGTTCAGCGTGATGTTGATCAGGTGAAGCGGTTTCTCTTTCGGCAGTTGCGCCATCGGCAAATTGTCGGCCGCATCGAAACCGGTGAACGCATCCGCGCTGCGCTCACGGGCGCGGGCCGACCCGAGAAACGCCCGCACGAGCCGATTCCGGTAGACCGCGTGCAGCGAAAAGCGATTGACGTTAATGAAGAAGGACGTAACGAGTCCGACGACCAGCAGGACGATGATCACAGCAAGGTCACGCAGCCACTGCTGCCCGATTGGCGACAGGCCGCTCTCAGGCCACAGGCATTTGACGCTAAGGACGTCCCGGACCCACCCGTCAAGCCAGGCCACCGCCATCGCCAGGAACAGCGCGAAGACAAAACCCGCCGCGCTTACCTTTGCGTCGAGCGACAGGTAGCCCGCAAGCTTCTCGACCTCCTGGGTTGGCCCGGTCTTCGAGCCTCCGCCAAACACCATAGCATAGGCGCCGGAGGCGCCGCCCACGAGAACCGCGGCTATCAGGACAGAGATGTGCTCCAGAGCGCATGCCCCGAATAGCGCGACAGCGGCAATCAGCCCCCACGAAGCCGCGGCCGCGCTCAGCCAACCGTCCGCGCGCGCGAGCCATTCGCGGTCGGTGTCGCCGCGGCGGGAGTAGCTGCGCAAACCGATATAGATCAACTCGCCGCCAAAGATCGCCAATATGATCCAACTGACCCCAAATACTGTCAGCCACGTGGCGCTGTCCGGCACGCTTACGGTGTCGGACAGGCTGACGCCGTTGGGCGGTGAACCCTGCGGGGTGGAGAACCGCAACATTGCGGTAAGTTGCATTCCGACGCCAAGCAGCACGCCAGTCGCCGCGCCCGTAACCAACAGCGCAACAGCGTCCCAAAACAGACCGGACCGCGTCTGCGACCCTGGGACAAGCACGCCGCGGGTGGTCAGCAGACCGAGAACGAGACCCGCTGCTAGCCACGCCAGGAGGTAGCAGCCCGCTCCCGCTACGGCCATCCGCAGAAGCGCCGGCGGCTCTGCGCGGTCCGCGTAGGCCGCTGCGTAGCCCGTAAAGGCCGACGCCGCGATCAGCATCGGCACCAGGCTCCCCAAGACAAGCCCGCGGTCCCCAAGAGACGCCCACTGCCTGGCGGAGGATGGGTTGATCCGCGATGCGGACCGCCGGCCATAGGAAGTAACGGCCAGCCCGACGGTGGCGGCCGCCCCGCCGACCGGGATCAGCCACTGGTCAACGTTCAGCTCGGAACCCCACCGGTGCAGCCATTCGTTGCTGTCCGCAAACAGCCGAGGAATAAATAACACGCCCATGAAAACGGGTAGAAAAATGGACCAGTTGAGCACGATATTTCGGATGTACAACGCAACAACAGTCCAGGTGTCAGCAGAGAGCAGTCCTAATTTGGGGGTCAGATAGTTGCTGTCGGCACGTAAACCGCCGATTTCGAGCGCCTCCTTGCCGGATTTCGACTGCGAGCGGTCGAGGTCCAAAAAAACCTTGGCGTCCGCTGCCTGCGCCGGGAGATTCTGGCGCATGCGGTGACGCCAGGCCGACAGCCAGCTTCCGATGTAGCCGCCGCCGGACACGGTCGAGAGATAGTCAAACTCGCCCAGCAAGCGAAACCTCGCCAGGGCCTGAAGCACGCCGAGCGCGAACGCGGCGCTGCGAATGCCGCCACCGGATAGGCAGAGCGCCGCCAGGGGCACCTCCAACGCGTCGATGGACGCGCGTATCGTGTCTTCGTCCGCTCCAGGCGGAACCGCGCCGGGGCGCAATCCGTCGGGCCCGCTGCCGACATTGTCCCCTTCTAGTTCCTCACGGAAAATGGCTTGGAATTTTTTTGGATGATCCATGATCGAGCCCGCCATCGCGATGAAATACCGATACGCCTTGAGGCTGATTTATCTTGGACTACAACTTCCCTCGGACTACAGCTTCATTTCGGCGAGCGTGGGTTTGTCAGCCTTTCCGGTTACCGCGAGGTGGTGCGCGGTCTGGTAGGCGTTTAGTGCCTCGGCAGTCTCGCGCCCCGGCCGGCCATCGATCTTTCCCTTGTAGAGTCCTTCGATCTGCAGAACGCCCTGATAGGCCGCCACGATCGGGTCGGCCGCCGCAATCGCCGCTTCTCCATCCGGCTTTATGGGCGGCGACAGATTTTGAAGAAGCGACGGCGCCTCTTTGACGAGATTATTGATCAGCGCCGGACAGGCCGCCGTGAGAACGGTGCTTTGCGTAGGGCCCCGAAGCCGCGTCGAATCACCTTCGGTGATGCAGGCCACGATTAGCGCGCCCAGCGCCTGCGCCCGCGCCTGCGTCATGGGATCGTCCGCGGGCAAAGTCGAACTCGCAGACGCCTTTGGCGTGGCGGCGGATGGCTGCGCGGCAGCTCCGGCGCCGAGGGTCGTCAAATTGACCGGCATGCTCGAAGACGGACTCGGCGCCGGAATGCTGGCAGCCGCCGGCTTGCCGCCCGCATCGGAAGCGCTGGAGACACTGACAAGTCTGACGAGAAGATTGCCGTATTGGCTCAAGATCAGGGAATACGCATCCTGACCAAGAACACCGTTGGCGTAAGCCTGGCACGCCGCATACAGCCCGTCGCGAAGCGCCACGACGCCGGCTGTCCGGCCGGCCAGTTGGGTGATTGTCTCGGCGAACGTGTAACCTCCGCCCGCCGAGATCGCCGGGCCGCTCGGGGCGCTGCCACTTCCACTGAACTGTGCCGCGGTGGCATACGCCGCGGCCCAGTCCGGGCTCGGTTCAGAGCAAAGTACATCCTGATTCTGCGGACCGCCGGAAATCGGCCGGCTGCGCACCGTCAGAATGCGCTGATTTCCAGGAAGAATGAGGCCCGGTACATCCCTCCCAACCAACACGGCACGCGGGGTTGAATCCGGATTTTGCCCGCAGCCTGCGAGCGTGACCAAGGATAAGGAAAGGATGAACAGCGAATAGTCGAAGCGACAGATCGAGTTCAACCTCTTGTTGAGCATCGCTTCCCTCTGTGACTATTCTTCTTGTTCTGCGCTCAGTCGCAACAGAACGTGTCACCCGCAGCAAATTTCCCGAAGGTTCCCTAACATGGAGCTTGTCACTCCGCAATGTTCAGGGTCGGCGGCTCCGCCGGTATCTGGCCTATGTTCCGCCGACCTTGGCCTGGCGATTATGCCACGCCTCCATCAGTTGCAGCACCGTTGCCGCCGTCTCTTCGATCGAGCGCCGCGTTACGTCGATCGTCGGCCACCCGCGGCTGTTGCAGAATCGCCGCGCCCAGAGCAGCTCCGCCTTCACCGCATCCTCGTCGACGTATTCCGAACTGTCCGCTCTCATTGGCCCGGTCTGGCTGCCGCCACCAATCAGCCGCAACCTGTGCCGGCGGATGTCGATTAAGGCCTCCGCCGCTAAAGTCAGCCCAATGACCGGACATTTGATTTCCTCCAACCCCGGCGGAATTGGCAAGTTCGGAACTAGCGGCACATTCGCCGCCTTAATGCCGCGGTTCGCCAGATAGAAGCAGGTCGGGGTCTTCGAACTGCGCGACACGCCGACCAGCACTACATCGGCTCCGGCGAGACCGGGCTGCGCCTGCCCGTCGTCGTGCGCCAGCACGTAGTGCATGGCGTCGATGCGCGAGAAGTAATCAGCGTTCAGCACATATTGCCGCCCCGGCCGGGCCTCCGCCTGCTGCCCGATGGCGTCCTGCAACACGATGATGACCGGATCCAGCACGTTGACCACCTTGACGTTCAGCCTCTGGCAGGTGGTGTCCAACTCCAACCGCAGCGCCCGATCGATCAGCGTCGACAGCACCGGCCCTGGTTCGGCCTCGATCCCTTCCAGCACCCGGTGCAGTTGGAATCGCGTGCGGATCAAGCTCCACCGGTGGTGCATGATCTGCGCGGGCTCGAACTGCACCGTGGTGGCCCGGGCAATAGCGTTGAGCGTCTCCCCGGTGGCGTCCGAGACCAGGTGCAAATTGATACGTTGAACTCCTGCGGGCGTGTCCATGGCTGGACCATACAAGGCATGCCGCTCAGCGGCGAGCGCTATCCAGCACCCACAACAACTTCTCGCGGGAGAACGGCTTTCGCACAAACGGCAGGGTGGGGCCTTTGCCTTCGCTTGATTAGCGTCGCCAATGATCAGCGTGGCCGGGGTCGACCGGATCTTCCGACGTTAAGCGACCGCAAGAGCAAGTCGGTCGACGCGCCCGCTTTCCAGCGCGGGGCACGGTTTTTGATCAAGGCCCCTTCGCGTCGGAATACGGATAGATCAAATCACCGTCCTTCAGAGCTGGCGGATAAAGCACCACCTCGACTTTTTGATTCTTGAACTGCTCGACGTCGTTGCCCTTCACGTTCTGGAACTGCACCTCCAGAACCCGCGCCTCGGTCCACTCGCCGCTCGGACCAAAGGAGAAGTCGCCGGCCACCGTCTTGAACGTATGGCTGCGCAGGTAGTCGGCGAGTTTCTGCTGATCGAGACTTCCGGCGCCCTCGACCGCCTGCTGCAGAACCTGCATGTCGGCATAGGCAAACGGCGGCAGGTAGAAGCCCAGCAGATCAACGCCCGCAGCAGCCGACTTCGCCTGATACTTCGACAGGAAGTCCATTGTCTCCGGCGTGTTGAATGGCGGCACGGGTTGCCAGACGTCGTAGTCGACGATGCCGTTCATCAATGGGCCAAGCTGGGTCTTGATCGCGGTTGACTGCAATCCAACCATGCCGCCGCCAAACAGTTTTGCCTTCAGTCCGATCTCGCGCGCTGCCCGGATGATGCCCACAGTATCCGGCGGATAGGACGCGACGAATACCAGGTCCGGATTGGCCGCCTGGATGCCTCGCACGATCGGCGTGTAGTCATTGGTGGTCGGCGGATAGGACCGGTCATAAACGATCTTCAACCCAGCCGCCTTGGCCAGCACGCGCGCGCCTTCCAGCGCGTTGTGGGGGAACTCAGCGTCGGCGCCGGTCAGAGCAAGCGTTGTTGGCTTTGGATTCTGCGCCATCGCCACCTCGAAGAAGCCCTTCGAAAACGATTGCTTCGGTTCCTGCCCGCCCATCGGAGTGATGGAAAAGTAATTCGGGTAATTGAAATCGCTGTTCACCGCGAGGCCAAACAGCGCGAGGAACGTGCGGTTATGCTGCATGATCACCGGCAGCGCGGGCGCGATCATGTTCGTTCCATACCCGCTGATCACCAGATCGACTTTGTCGACGTCGAGCAACTTCGTGTACAGCCCCGGAACGGTCGAGGGATTGGACTGGTCGTCGTAATACACCAGCTTCACCGGCCGGCCGAGCAAGCCGCCCTTGGCGTTGACCTCGCTTTCCCAGAGCTGCATCGCCAGCAGTGCTGACCGCCCGTTTGGTGCCAGCCCGCCCGTCAGCGCCATGCCGAAACCGATGGTGATGGGCTGCGCGTCCGGTGCTGACGGCGCCGCCGTAGACAGTACGGTCGCGAGGAGCAGTGCCCAACGCCATGGCTTCAGTTCGCGATATTTGAGCATAACCGGCTTCCTCCCGCTTGATTTCTTGCCGGGCATCCTATGGCACGCGGACCTGCTGGCAAGCCCTGGGGTTTGGGCCTAAGCTGACTTGTGGATATAATCCGACGGAAAGTTGCCGCCAGATTATATCCACTAGCCTATTGTTTTGGTGGGCCGATTCACCCGACCGCAAGGATGCTTCAGTCGGGATCGGACCACTAGGACCTGTCAAACGGGAGGCCGCCACCATGCAGGACCTGGACGAATTCACCGTCACCGATGAAGCGCTGCGGCAGATGGCAGCAATCGACAATCCGCGGCTGAAGGAAATCTGCTATGCCGCCGTCAGGCACCTGCACGCCTTCGCCCGCGAAGTGAACCTGACCCCGGAGGAGTGGCTGCAAGGCATTCAGTTCCTGACCGCCGTTGGCCAAAAATGCAGCCCGCTGCGGCAGGAGTTCATTCTACTATCGGACGTGCTGGGCCTCAGCGCCGTGGTCAACGCGCTGCACGACCGGAAAGCCCGCGAGCTCGGGTCGCAGAGCAGCCTTTTGGGGCCGTTTTATCGCGAAGGCGTCGCGGTGATGCCGATGGGCACTCAGATCGTCGAGCACCCGACCGCCGAGGAGATCGTCGTCTACGGCAAGGTCACCGACAACGACGGTTCGCCGCTGGCCAACGCGCTGATCCAGATCTGGCAGACCAGCGAGCGCGGCCTGTACGACCTGCAGGAGCGCAACGGCGAATTGATGGACATGCGCGGCAACTTCCTGACTGGGGCTGACGGCAACTACCATTTCCGCACCGTCCGGCCGCTCGGTTACTCGATCCCGATGGATGGCCCAGTCGGCGAGATGGTAGTCAAACAGCATCGCCATGGCATGCGGCCCTCGCATATCCATGCTCTGATCGGCGCCGAAGGTCATCGTGAACTGGTCACCGCACTGTATTTCGGGGATGACCCGAACATCGATTCCGACACAGTTTTCGGCGTCTCGCAGTCGCTTGTGGTGGATGCGCACGAGGATCCGGCTTCGCCCGTCCCTGGGTTGCGCGCGGTGCACTATGATTTTCGGCTGGCCAAGGCCGCCCCAGGTGAGAGCGGCCGGGTCGGCGCCGATCCCTCGAAACTGATGAAGGCGGCGGAGTAATGCCGCGCCGGCTGGTCGACATCTCCTCGCCGCTGAAGGCAGGGATCCTCAGCGATCCGCCGCACATGCTGCCGAAGATCGAGTATATGGATCATCATCAGACTGCCCCAGCGATGGCGGGATATATGGGTGTCCGGGTCGATCAGCTTCCGGACGGCGAGTATGCCGCGGTTGAGCGGGCGGAGATCAGCACCCACAACGGCACGCATATGGATGCGCCCTACCACTTCTTCTCCAGCATGAACCATGCGCTGAAGCCGGGAGGGGAGCCGTCCTGGCGGATCGACGACGTGCCGCTCGACTGGTGCTTTCAGCCCGGGGTCAAGCTGGATTTCCGTCATTTGCCGAATGGCTATGTCGCGACCCCCGGTGACGTCGAGGCGGAGTTCAAGCGGATCGGCCACGAGCTGCGGCCGTTGGAGATCGTGGTGACCAACACCGCGGCGGGCGCCCGCTACGGTGAGGACGATTTCGTCGACACCGGATCGGGGATGGGCAAGGCCGCGACGATGTGGCTGACCGAACGCGGCGTGCGTGTGGTCGGGACGGATGCCTGGAGTTGGGATGCACCGTTCTCCTTTACGCGGGAGAAGGTGAAGGCGACGGGCGACGCCAGCCTGATCTGGGAAGGGCATCGTGCCGGACGGGAGATCGGTTACTTTCAAATGGAAAAGCTGGGCAACCTTGCCAGCTTGCCGTCGCATGGCTTCGACATTATTTGCTTCCCGGTGAAAGTGCATCGGGCGTCGGCAGGCTGGACCCGAGCGGTGGCTATCTTCTGGGATTGAGGCGTCTGGGGGCTGGTCGACGTCATCGGACGCCGAATTTGAACGCCGCGTTCGCAGACAGCGATGCTGAGTGCGAAAGCAATTTTCGACACGGAGAGCAAGAACGTCTACTGACGGCCACGAGATTTGCGCTTCGTGAAGCGCCCACGTCACCCCGGAGGATCATTTTGAGATCGGCTCGCGATTGTGACGTAGCCAGTCCAGCCGTAGCCGCCCCGGACGAACTGCTCTGCAGGTGACCCCTGCCGGCCGAGCCAATCAAAAGTCCTTGGGTCGGGCAACAAGTCTTTCGCCTGCACTGACTTGGTGACCGCGCGTTCCGGCGGAGGGTACAAAGCATCGTGTCAGAAACGAGATCGCTTGCACGAATTTACCATTTCAAGCCGGTTCCAGCTTGTTCATCTGAATGTACCACTCCCAACCCAAAGTCAGAAACTGCATTCGCGGCAAATCGCATCAACAAAGTCACTTTCAAAACTGAAATTGAGAAGACAGACGAGTTGGTTCGATCACCAATCGCAAATACGACGTCTCCGATGATCGCTTGGGTCACGCTTGCGTTATTTGATGATCTAGCCGCCGATTTTTGTGGAGGCGGTCTAGCACAATCATTATCGTATTTTTCGCCATCCGGGGAGTCCAGGGCCATGCGCTCTTAGTGACCATCTACCGGTCCGGGCTACTTCTCATAAAATACTTCAATCAATAAAACGTCGCTGTGGCGTTGAGACCACTTGCCCTGCCCGGGGCCTGGACGCCTTGATCTATGTCTAGCCAGGATTACTCATCGTTTCATATACAGTTACTGACAGGAGAAGTAAATGGCTCGCATCAACTTGGAAGGTGGCGCAAAAATCACGACCTTCAGCCCTCCTCCCGCCAACTTCAACCCACTCACCGCTTCGCAGACCGACCTCACCAGGTACGGTTTCCCGACCCGTCCGGACGATCCTCATCATCTGGCTCGTTACCAACGCGTTTTCGGGCAACTCAAAAGGAAGTTCCATTATGTTGAAGCAACGTTAAAAGTGAATCCGGAAAAACGCCACGGACCCCGTAGTCGCGCTGCTCAGGCTGGCTCAGAAAGCTCGACGAATTGGTCCGGCGCCGTTGTCTTCGCCCCGTCCGGAGATTTGTTCAAATGGGTAGAAGGGGACTGGGTCGTACCGAATGTGGACGCGCCCACTCAGAATCAATGGTACTATTCTGCTAGTTGGATCGGCATCGACGGCGACGGATCTCCAGATGTCTGCCAAGCTGGGGTGGAGTGCGAGGCCTATCGAAGCGGGAACCACGATGTCGCGTAAACGTCTATCCATGGTTCGAGTGGTTTCCGTTGCCTGAGACCCAAATCACCAATCTGGCAGTCAATCCCGGCGATATGGTCACCATGCTGATCTGTACGACTGGTGCCGGGTCGACGTCAGCATCGGTCTTCTTCAGCAATCTGTACGACCGGCGCGTCAACGTCGTTTACGTTCGATGCTCCGTCTGGGACGGAGCTGGTAGGGAACTGCGCGGAATGGATCGTCGAGGCGCCCACGGTGGGTGGATCTCAAAGCGCGTTGGCTGACTATGGCGAGGTCTTTTTCTCCGTTTGCGAAGCGGTCAGCGCCAAAAGTGTTACAGTAAATGGCGGAAGTGGCGACAATATCAATATGACCGCTGGCGGAGTCACGGTCTCGGACGGCAATTTAATCACGCCTACCGTAGTACAGTGCTTATACTCCGGGACACTACCCACTTCATAGTAAAACAGGGCAATGAGCGGGTGAGGGCGCCTCGATTTTAGCGCTCCCGCCCGCTAACCCAGAATGCGCGGCGCGCCCCCAGGTATCCGCAGACCAAATGTGGTCGGTGTTGTCGAGCATGTTGCTGGATCCGCATCCCCGTGAGCGTGCCTCGTTTGCTGGGCCAGCACGACATTGGGTTGCCTTCCCCAGCGGCCCGCGAACAGATGCTGTTATAGAATTCCTCTCCAACCCAAACAGGGAATTGCTTGACTGTAAGTCAGCGCGGTTCATTCCCACTTCAAGCGGCTGTGTCTGCTCCCAAGAGCCGCAGGCCGTCGGCTCCCCCCTCCCGTCCCCTTAACTATCCGCGCCCTCTGCGCGGCTCACAACTGGCCTACAGGAGCCCCCGGCGACGGTGTCATAGCGTCGTGGAACACGGGGGGCTGAAGTCAAGCCGATGTGAACCAGGCATCAAAGGTGATGGGCCAACCACAACCGACGATACTGACATGTCGGGCGACGGGACACAGAACAGCCGGTGGCTCGAGCGACGACGCCGAAGTTGCCCTGGACGTCTAGGTAGCTGGGGCATCGTATTTTGTTGTAACGGGGCAGCTTGGGCACGGTTGCTAACAACGAATTGAATTGCTCGCGCGACTGCCCGGCTATCGCCAGCCGCGTATTCATGATCGTCTGACAAATGCCACTACAGCGAACGGGAAGCGACGATGGAGCATTCTGGCCGAGGGCCTAATGCGAACAGCTTCGCTTTGTTTGTATCAGTCGTTTGCCTCGGGCTTTGTTCATTCCGGGTGCCCGCTCACGCGGTAGAAGGACCTGCCACGGTTCCCCTCGATGGCGGACCATTAGGCATGTTGGATTTTTCCGCTGGTGCCGATGGATATTTTTACGCGCAGAGCGGAACGTCCAGTAATTCGAATAATAGTATCGTTGGCGACAAGGCCGCTGGGGCGGACCTCGCCGCTTGGATGATCGGACTGAAAAAGTCTACCGGGTTAGTGCAGTTTACCGTCCAGCTCGCGGAATGGAAGGATGTCGCTGTGGGCATCAGTAAGCCATCGCAGGTCAATGGGGACAGGTTTACCACCGGTCCGCTTAGGACTGCTTATATAACGCTGGCTCCGACCCCGGATTTGAAATTCTCGATTGGACAGGTCCCTTCGGTTGAAGGGTATGAGTTGGTCTTTCCATGGAATAACACCGTCGGATTGGTCACCGCGGCATTCTTCGTGGAAAACAGCAACAGCCATGGTGTGTAAATGGACTATTCCCATGGACCCCTTGCTGCAACAGTGATCTTCGGCGATGGATATGACACCGGAGTTTGGAACTATATCCAGTTTATTGGAACAGACAAAATAAACACCAGAAACGCCGTCGCGTTTTATGGCGGTATTCCTTTGGGCGTTACGGGACCGAATACATTCGCCTACGGCGAGGGCGGCATGAGCGGCGGCGGGGCGAACGGCAATGGCGGCCAAGGCCAACTGGCCAACGTCAATTCACACATGTTGGGCGGCTGGTACATCTGGACGGCCAACGGCCTGTCGATCACGCCTCAGCTACAGTTCCAATGGACGGACCACCCGAGCAAATATGCCAATGAGATCTCGGGCGGCCTCTCGGACAACATCCCGAAAACAACCAGCAATGCTGTCGCCTAGCTGTTCGGAAATTACAAATTCAGCGAGTCACCCTGGTCGATCGGAGGCTGGCTGGAGTATGCCACGAGTTACGGCTCGGCGGCACAGGACACGTGGTTTGTCGCACCTAACGCCGAGCTGGTTGGTCTAGCCTTCGCACCGGCCTATCAATACAAGCAGCTCTTCGCCCGCCTGAACGTAGGTTACGTTCATTTGCTGAACAGCGGCACACCTTCAGCCGGATACGGCGATCAGGGCACCGGCAAAAACCCTATCGCGGTAGGAACGCCCATTACTGGGCGCCCCCCGCACAGATCCGTACGTGCGGCTTGCCCGC
>CAVYXX010000127.1:0-36236 GCA_963772355.1 uncultured Alphaproteobacteria bacterium
GTGGCCCTAAGTCATCCGCTGTGGGCACTTCGGCCGGCTTCCGAGGCTCGTGGGAATCGCACATCGTGTCTGTCCAAAGAAGCGGAGGGCGGGTCGGGTTCATGAGTCCCTCACGCTTCGGCACGCCGAACGAGTGAGAACCCAGCTTGTAGAACACGTGGAATTTCTTAGCGTGCGTCTTACCAGCATGCCGACACACACAGTCAATGAAGGCGGCACGCGCGCTCCAGGCGCGCGGAAGATCGGAGATGTTCGTGTGGGGGATGAGGATGTACGCGAACTGCAGATTTTTGAGCGCCTTGCCCAACTCGGCGGCGACATCGAGGCTGACCATGTTACTGATCTTCACAATAGATAAACCTTCGCGCCCCCGAGATTGCCGCGCAGAGAGCCGGCTTTATGGACTGCTCCGCAATGCAGGGCCCCTCCGGCTTCACAAACGTCCGGAGTATCCGGACATAGGCGTCGCCAGGTCCCTTTCCGTCAGCGCTGCCTCGAACAGGCGGAAGATCGGCCAACGCCCGGAGCTTGTCCTTTGTTCTTGAGCCCTCGGGGTGGGCAGTCCAGCGCTGCACAAAGACGTCGACGAGATCCCGGACAGCCGGCCCCTGAATACGGCAATGTACGTCGTGAAAGGGCGAGCCGGGGTGGCGCCTTACCACGCGAACGCGGTCGAAGGACAGGTCAATGCCACCGCAGAAGCCCACAAGCCCCTCGCTACCGCGCACGAGGAGAAGCTTTTGATGATGGCTCTGATGGTATTGGGGCACGGTGTGGCCATCCAGGATTGCGGCTGCACCCTTGCGCCAATGCGGGAGATCCCGCGAAGTTCGCGCCAGCAAGTGTTGCGAAAGCGAGTGTATTGAAGCTTCGGCGATGCATTGGTTCCCCCCATTGTGGTCAGCAACTCGGTACTATTCGTAATGGAGCTGATCGAGGTGTTGGTGCTTGAATGCTCGTTGCAGCTCAGAGCATTCAATCTACCACTTATATGCGACCCCGGCCGCCTCACGCCGCGAGCCTCGAAATCGTCTGCGCACTAACATTGTAGCTGCGCCCTATGGAGCGCAGCGTTTCACCGTCCACGTCACGCCGCCGGATCGCCTCGCGCTGCTGGTGTGGGGTGAGCTTCGGCTTGCGCCCGAATTTCACGCCCTTGGCCTTGGCGTCGGCGCGTCCGCGCGCCGTGCGTTCTTTGATGCGGCGATGTTCCAGCTTCGCGGCAACGCCAAGGATCGCAAACACGATCTCGGCAAAGTCGGACGTGGTATCGAGGAACGGCTCGGCCAGCGAGCGGATACCGGCCCCGGCGCGCTGCATGTCGCGGGCGATGTTGAGAAGATCAGTCGTGTCGCGCGACAGGCGGTCCACTGCCGGGACGATCACCACGTCGCCATGCGCGAGGCAGGCAATAACCGAGCGGCAGGCACTACGGCCTCTGCCACGTTGCGCAGGGAGTAGCCGCCTCTTTCTTCGGTCTGGGGTAAACCTCTTCCCGGTCACCGGGGTGAACCTTTGCAGGGTCCAGGAATGAGGTTTAGCTTATCGCGCAGTGTTCCGCGATCATGACCAAGCTGATCATGGAGGTCTTTCATGTCGACCCGCGACGAGAGTTGGAGCCGGTTGCAGATGGCGGCTTGGAATAGTGCATCTGGCGTTGTCCGCATGATGGCCGCCGTCGGAGCCTTGCCACAGCTCCTAAGCGAGGGAGTCGCTTCCTATATATCGGACGAATATAGCATTCGGCTTACACAAATGCCGTCTGTACTTTCGGCGGAGCAGTTGATCGTAAATTTTGCAGACAATCCCAATAAGACAGTAAGTCACGGGCAATTCAATACCATCAACGTCTTTGTACCGACGCACACCGGGCACGCCGCCAGCAGTTGGTGATATTTACGATATAGATCTTTTAGGTCCCATTAACGGAAGTGTCATGACTACGGAGCAATCTGATGGCTTCGGTGTTGCCACAATGCCCGGCGGCGCGTATTTTGACGTTCAAGCGATTACAACGGATTACGGCGTCTTGCCAGAGCACGGTGCCCGAGAGTTCGGTTTCGAATATCAATCAGGAACCGTCGTATTTTACACCAGAGGAGTCTCCCGCGCCCACAATTTGGCTGGCGCAATCTTTGGAAAAGCTCCTCAGCAGCTAGGCTGGATCGCAGCGATGACGGGAATAAGGGATCAGATTCGAATCAAGGGCGGCAGCGCCGACGAACAAGTTCAACGATTTTACAAGGTGGTTCCCCCGCAGTAGCCACAGTTCGGGATCGAAATCCGCGCCGTGAGCTGTCCGCATATCGTAGCAGCGCGCCGTCGGACGAGCCACTCGTATGTGGCCAAACAGCAACTTGTGTTCATAGGCCGGCATGAAATATTTTTACAAATTCAGACAGACCTCACCTAGTCCACCCAGTCAATGGATGGTTTGTGGCCCTTTCGACAGTTACGATAAGGCGAATGCGGAGCGGACGCTAAACAAAGCTTGGGACAGCGAGGTGAGTAATGTCTTTAGTGCTGCTTCGAAAGAAGAAGCTGAAAAAGTCCTCCCTCGTCGTTCGCGGTAGGAACGACCATTACTGGCCGTCCCCCGCACAGATCCGGACGAGCCCAATTAAGGCATCCGGCTTCTACCAGGAGTATTTGGCGGGAAGCCGCGTATCGCGTTGTAACTTGCCGCACGCGACCCAGCGCCTGTGACACGTTTTCCCGGTTCTGTGCCCGGCACGTGCTTTGCTGGTTCGCGTTCCTCCCGGTCCCCGCCCTTGGCTCCATCAGCTCCGCCACCGGTTGCCCAGCTTTGTTCGCCGACTTCGTTGCTACTATGGCGGAGTCAGACTTCTCGGGTTCGTGCATCATCGGCTTCGGCTCCTCGCCTTCCCGATGCGGACCGACGGGTATTCTTCCGCTGGCCAAACCCGAGATCTCCCGATTCCCGCACAAAGAGCGTCCGCACATGCCAGGGTCTCCGACCACGCCGGGTTGGGCGAGCGCTCGCGATAGCGCGCCCATCCATTTCGCCTTCCGTGATTCTCGACCACGTCGGCACCCAGATTGATTCAAGCTTTCGCGGCTCCATGGCTGGCCCATGCGCTCCCCTACCGACGCTTCGCTGACACCCTCGCGGGTGCCAACGCACGGCTCGGGGCCGATGTGGATCGCTACTCCTTCACCGTGGGGGACTTTCACCTCCTACTCTTTGCCGGTTTTGATCGGCGCACCAGAATTCTTGAATTCCGTGCCACGCGCTGTCGGCGCAAGATAGAAATGTCACCCGGCGCGCAAAGTAGAGATGACACCCTTGGGCAAATCAGCCCCGCACCGCCCTGCCCCAATGGAGTTCGATCACCCCTTCGCCGGCCGAGCCCGGCTTTTACGAAGGCGCATGGTGATACACGCTGCGGCAGGCAAGCCAAACGCGCGGCTAATCCGAAGTCCGCGCGCTTGCGTCCTTTTCGTGTATGCTGTTGGCCCTCGCTACCCGATCAGCACAGCGCGATAAGATCAGCGAGGTTTCGCCGGGTCAGTCCGTCTTGGCGAGGAAGAACGTGGGTAGCTTAGCTCCGGGAACGCCGCATAAGCTAGCATCTAGACGCAGCGAGCCGGCACCCAGCCCCAAGCACCCCAGTGTCCGGGAACCCAGTGACATGTCGGGGCGCGAACTACAACCGGGGCCGGTTGGACGACGCAGGCTCCCAATGGAGCGATCAATAACAAGAGGCAGAAGGTGGCCAGCAATCGGCGCGTCACTTTTGGCTCCTATCCCTGTTCCACTAGGCGTTCGATGATCCCAACAGCCACGTTATTTCCGATCCGCGAGTAACGCAGCGCCGATGGGTGGGGTTTCATCGCGAATGATCCGGCCGAGGTCGTCCTAGCCTTCAGTTGACTGGCGCGGGAGGATGCGCGCGGCGCGCCCCGCTCCCGGCCAAAGTTCCGCTTACTTGTTGTTTACCGCTCCCGGGTCGTGTCGGTCCGGGCCGAGCCAGTCTTAGATGCCGAGGGGTCGCCCGCGTTGGGCGAAGAAGGCTTCGCCCCGGCGGGGTCCATCTTCGCCGCCGGTGTACTGGCATTTGCAGCCGCCGTTCCGGCGGTCGCATTCTCGCCCTTAGGCTCTCCAGCAGCTAGCAACGATGAGACCGGCGCTGCCGCCAGGGCGAGCGCTAAGGCAAAAGCCCACGTCTTGTTCAGCATTACACTTCCTCCTTGTGCCGCGCACTGGCGCGACGACAAGGCTTCAACGCCAAGGGGAGGGGGTTTGGTGGCTATCACCTTCGATGCTTCACACTGATTCGTCCACACCCGGTTATGTCAGCCTCTGCAGCGCCTTCTCACGGCCCTCGGGTGCCGTCTCGCTCGAACCATACCGGCGGCCAGGCGTTGGCGGCCAATGGCACAGGAACTTATGGCCCCGAAGGATTTGGAAGACCTGTTGACCCAGGCAGCCCGCGCACGGCGTCTCGCCTATCCAGCGCGCCGGGCTGCGGGTTCTTGCGCATGATGTCCAGCCAGCGGGCGTCGTCGTGGTTGCTCAGCGCTAGGTTGAATTCGCCCAGCAGGCCGGCGGATCGCTCAGCCTCGGTTCTGCTGCCCCACGAGGAATATCGCAGGGAGATTGGGCCTTACTGGCGAGGTCCGTCCAGTTGTGTGATCGAACTGAACTGCGTCTGCCGGTCGTTCATGCCAGCTCGTCCAGCAGAGCCTTCGCCTCCTGCAAATCCTTGGTGTCGAAGCCTTCGGTGAACCAACCGTAAGCCGGGGCGAGCAGCTCATACGCGTCCCGGCGTTTGCCCTGGTTCTGCCATAGGCGTGCGAGGCTGGTCGAGGTGCGCAACTCCCACATTTTCGCCTGCTGGCGCCGCGCCCAGTCGAGCGAGGCACGCCGCAACGCTAACGCTGATGGCGACCTGCATCAGGAAAGAAGGCACTCGCACAGGACGTCTCTGTTGATATCGCAATCATCGCCCCGTTTCATCACAATCTCAAATCCGATACATCGTCCTCTTTGGTGAACTTGACCGGGACCGCGTCGAGAAAGTTCCCTTCGGCACCTTCAAGATCGCCCTTAAGCAAGAGCATCCAGCCTCTAAGGCGCAGGATCTCGGCGTAGTTACGGCGTTCCTCCCACCCGGGGCGCTCGATCTGTGCGACGATCTCGTCGATCAGGTCCAGGGCATTGTCGATGTCGCCGCTCAGCGCCGTGGCTTAATCCAGAGAATTGTGGAACACCGGATGAACCGAAATCGTGCCCGCCGCTGCCGCGCAGGCCGCTCAACCATTATCCGGCGAACCGGCAGTAATCATCTGTTTCAATTGTGCAAAGGCACGCCTGTGGAGGGTGCGGCGCCGGGGCCGGCCCTTCAAGCCGCGCCTGGGCGCCCTGCTCGCAGCCTGCTCGAAATCAGTGGCCGTTCATAGCCGCCTACTATCCAGATAACCGAGCCGACGAGCCCGGCGCAGCATGCGGCAGCCAGGGCCAGCACCGCGATAAACCGCAGGGCATACTTTTTGTCGACTTCTCGTTGCAGAGGACCCGTCGCGATCATCAATGCGAGCTAGCCGATCAGCGGGGCCACGAGGTGCCAGACCGAGAAGAAGACCGCGACTGCTACCAGTGTCACAACGGCCAGTTCCCAACGGTTGTCGGTCACCGGGTTTTCCCCCATGAAAGGCGCCGCACGGCGCGGCGCCGATCGAGTGAACGCGCCCTGCTGAATTTGGTTTTCGATGGGTCGGGGGCTTTTTTAACGCCGGCGCCACAGCCTCGTTACTCGTCGCCTTGACCTCGATCACCGCGCCGACCGTCTCGCGCGCCCCTCCGTGCCAATGATGATGAGACATCTACCCCCGGTAGTTTAGACCCGAAGGCGCGGAAGGATTCCCTCGTCTATGCCCATGCTGTCCCGAGAGAATGACGTCAAGGCGGGTGCCGCCCCGGAAGAGACCGCCAGCGGCTTGCTCATCGACAGCACCATGACGCTTCTCCCGGGACCCCGAAACCCGGGGGTGTCATCTCTATTTTGCAGAGGGGTGTTTGCGGCAAATATTCGGCCGCGGCCACGGCCGCGCGACTGCCGAACTCATGAACGCCAACGGTTGGAACTTACCGAGGAAAGCCGAAGTGTCGGCGTCGGAGGGCTGTTGGAGCTGGCGGCGCGGAACGTGTCAACGACTTTGATACAGCCGGGTTCGGAATTTAAGCTCTGTTGGAGAGGCGTTGGTTCAGTCGTGCTGTAGCCTGCGGGATTGTGGGAAGCGGAAGCGTGACCGAATGCCCACCCTGCCAAAGCGTCGCAAGACGGTGGGTGGCCCTCACGGACGCTTCGCGCCGCTTTGCGATGGCCTGCGGCCCTCCTTGACCGCCGGCCGCCGCCTTGCGCCAAGGACAGCAGGTCGGGACGGAGATCCGGCCGAGGTCGTCCTAAGCGGCATCGCGAGCGGGCGTGATCTCCAGTTCGTACGGAGATGACTCTGTATAGGGCCATGTAACCAGAATGATCCCAACCCGGCGCTGGTCCTGTCAGAGCCTATTGAGCAGTCGGTCAGATGGCTTGTTTCAAAATTATCCCAAACATCCCTTTGTTGTTCGATCGCCGGTCATCAGGGCGGATCGGCTCAGCCTCGCACACCCAGCTTCGCGCGTGTGCCATCTCCGCCACGAAGATCCGAAACCCGTCATTGATATCCACGTCATCAACCACGACCGCGCCGCCCGCGCGCACGTGAGGCCACACCCGTCGCAACTCAAACAGCACGTTCTCGGTCGTATGCAGGCTGTCATGGATGAACAGGTCAATCGGTATGGTGGTGTCCAGCAAAGCTGGCAGCCGTCGGCGGCTCGATCCTCGGATCAATGTCCAATCGGTGCGAAGCGCGTCCGGCACGGCAACACCGATTTCCTGATGGAGTTCCGGCAGCAGCAACGGCGGCATGTCGATACTCCACAGACGCCCGCCGTCATTGCGTTGTAGGGCCTCCAGCACAAATCGTGAGGTTACGCCGTGCGCGACGCCAGTTTCGACGACCCGGCTGGCCGCAAGGTGGTGGATCAGGCACCAGATCGCCCGCGTGAGGCCCGGATCGCCATCATTCCAGCCGACATAGCTCATTGGGCCGGTTTTCATGCCGCGGCTCCTCATCTCGGCGAGAACCTGCTCCCAGAGCGGCCAGAACGCCTGGACCGCCGCACAGGGCTGCGATTGGCCAAGTTGCGTGTGAAGCCCCGCTTCCCAATGGGGGTCGCATAGATAGGGTTTCACCGGGCGCTGGCGGAGGTTGCGCAGCCTGCTCGCCAGCATGCTACAGAAATCAACGGGCTGGCGCACGAACGCGGTGAGCGCCCGTTTTAGTCGGTCGGCGCGGGGCAGCATTCCTGACAGGATCGTCGCCCTCCGGGCCAGGTTCGGCTTACTTGTTGTTTACCGGCTCCCGGGTCGTGCTTGTCCGGGCCGAGCCGGTGTTGGATGCCGCGGGGTCGCCCGCCTGGGGCGAAGACGGCTTCGCCCCGGCGGGGTCCGTCTTCGCCGACGGTGTACTGGCATTTGCAGCAGCCGTCCCGGCGGTCGCATTCTCGCCGTTAGGGGAACCTCCAGCAGCTAGCAACGATGAGACTGGCGCTGCCGCCAAGGCGAGCGCTAAGGCAAAAGCCCACGTCTTGTTCAGCATTATACTTCCTCGTTGTGCCGCGCACTGGCGCGACGACGCTTCAACGCCAAAGGGAGTGGGGTTGGTGGTATCACCTTCTACGCTTCACGTTGATTCGTCCAACGTTGCCCAACGAAGTGCCGGCTTCATACATATCTGCCGCATGACCATCGTCACCTACAGACACCGCCCGAAGCGCCCTGCGAAGCCGGCCCAGATCAGTGTCCGGCACACGCCCCGGGGTCAGGTCCCTCGCGCCAGGCTGGCGTCGACGCGCCGCGGTGAACTCGCCGCTGGAGCCAGCGTTTCTCTAACAGCCATTCGCGCGGAGACGCGGCATGACCACAGGGGATGCGGGTCCATATGACCTGGTTGCGGCGATCGTCATGGCAATTTGGGCTGGGGTGCTTGTATGGGTATCAGTATACACCCCGCCGTGGCTGGGGTGGTGTCTCCGTATCTTGGCTGCGCTCCTGATCATTGTCGCGGCCCGTGCGGCGTGGGCCGGTTTCCGGCAGGGATCCTGAGAGATCCCGGCGGCCGATCGCTGATTGGGCCTGGCTGGGGGCCGCTTACCGTAGCGGAGCAATGGCCGCTCTGTTAGGATGGATAGCTCAGACGCCAGAAAAGGCATCGGCGCGGATCGGGATTCCCGATTGAAGGAGCACGCCATGATGCAGACCGCGGCCGAGCTGATGCCGCAAATCCTTCTCCAGCTTCAGCAGGGGCCGATGACCAGGACGCCGCTGATGACCGCTCTCCACTGCCTGCAGCAGCCCGGGAACTTTACTCGCGCCTTGACGTGCTTGGTGGACGATCGGCGGATCCAGCGCACTGGCCGAGGCGCGTACAACATCGGGCCGAAGGGGTCTGAGCCGTTCACGATGGAAGACGCGGTGCGGCTGGCAGAGGAGCACTCGGCCCGGTCTAGGCGCCGCAAGCCGCTGTGGCCCAGGCGGGAGGCGCCACGAAGCAAACCCCTGAGATCATCTCGATCATAGAAGAGCTGGTCGGCTGACATTAAGGGCCGAGCAGTTCACGCCTCACCGCAGATCGGCCATGCCATCGCTTCGGACAGCGACATCGTTTCGACGAAGTCATAGTTCCGCCAGAGTACCCCCTGTCATTGATTCTGCGGCAAATCTCTGACTTGCTCACTCCGCAACGACGGAGATGCTTCGTGACCGCGAAACAGATTACCGAGAAGAGATACGTGGTGAAGCTCAGCGATGAGGAGCGGGAACGGCTCAACACGCTGATACGTGCCGGTAAGCACCCTGCCCGGCAACTGACCAAGGCACGCATTCTGCTGAAGGCTGATGCCTCGGAGACTGGCGAAGGGTGGCGGGACTGCGAAATCGCCGCCGCCCTCAATACCAGCGTCGACACCGTTGCTCGGACCCGCCAGCAACTGGTGGAAGAAGGCTTCGATGCCGTGCTTGTCCGCAAGCATTCCCCAGCCTCGGCCAGAGCGCGCATCTTTGACGGCGCCGCCGAAGCGAAGCTGATTGCCTTGGCCTGTTCCAAACCGCCGAAGGGTCGCAAGCGGTGGACGTTGCAACTGCTGGAAGAGCAGGTCGTGGAACTGAAGATCGTTGACCGAGCCAGCGACAACACGATCGGGCGGACGCTAAAAAAAACCTTCTCCGGCCGCATCTGCAGAAGCAATGGGTCATCCCACCGGATGCCAACGCCGCGTTCGTAGCCGGCATGGAGGATGTACTGGAGGTTTACCAGCGACCGCATGATCCAGAATGTCCACTGGTCTGCCTGGACGAGACGTCGAAGCAACTCATTACGGAAACGCGTGTGCCAATTCCGGCGAAGCCAGGGCACCCTGCGCGGCACGACTATGAGTATGAGCGGAATGGAACCGCCAATCTGTTCATGATGTTCGCCCCGCTGGAAGGCTGGCGGCATGTCGAGGTCACCGATCGCCACACCGCCGTAGACTACGCTCACGTCCTCAAGGATTTGTCTGACACGCACTTTCCGAAGGCGAAGAAGATCCTACTCGTGCAAGACAATCTCAACACCCACAAGCCGGCCTCACTCTACGAAGCTTTTGCCGCCCCCGAGGCACGTCGGCTCGTCGAAAAGTTCGAGTGGCACTACACCCCCAAACACGGCAGTTGGCTGAACATGGCTGAATCCGAACTGAGCGTATTGTCGGGTCAGTGTCTCGATCGGCGTATCTCCAACAAGCTGACCCTGGTCGAGGAGGTCGCCGCCTGGGAGGACAGCCGAAACAAAAAACATGTCAAAGCCGATTGGCACTTCACCACCGCCGATGCCCGGGTAAAACTGAAGAGGTTGTATCCCGCAATATGAACGACTCGGGGCAATAGTCCGCAAAGCCCTGATGTTGAGATGATCAACTTCGCCCCCTGGGTTAGGCAGGGGGCTTTTCTCGCGCCCAGCGCCGTTCCCCATGGACCGGTTTCCGCAGGTCGAATTCAGCGTAGACAAGGCCGCAAGTGTCCGAATAGGGCAAGCCCTGTCAAGACACGCCACCCCGGCCGCCAAAGTGACTATATGCGCCAAATTTTCGCTGTCCTGAAAATAGTTATGGCCTTATCGGACGCCTTCCTATATAAGTGCTCGGAGCCAAACAGGACACAGGGGCGGCATATGGCTGGCATGATTGTTGGCTACGCCAGGACGAGCACGATAGATCAACACGCCGGAATCGAGGCGCAGAATCGCGATCTCGTTGCCGCCGGCTGTGAAAAAGTGTTCAGCGAGCAGGTCTCGTCGGTTGCGGAGCGCGTGCAGTTGAAAGCCTGCCTATCCTTCCTCCGCGAGGGTGACGCGTTAGTTGTGACCAAACCGGATCGGCTCGCGCGGAGCACGGGCGACCTGCTTGCGATAGAGGCAGACCTAACCAAGCGAGGGATTGGCCTTGTGGTGCAGAGCATGGGCCTGGACACGCGGAACGGCTGTAACCCAACCACACGACTGCAGTTGACCATCCTAGCGGCTGTCGCACAATTCGAGCGCGAGATAATGCTCGAGCGCCAGCGGGAAGGCATTGCTGCAGCGAAGGAGGCGGGGAAGTACAAGGGCCGCCCGCCCAGCATCAACGCTCACGAGGTGCTACGCCTGGCCCAGACGGCTGGCCCCGCGGCGGCGGCAAGACATCTTGGGATTGCGCGAAGTAGTGTTTATCGGATCCTAAGTGAAAACGGCTGGTCTGTCCCTGCTCACGTAAATACGGGCGAGCAGCCGCCGGCTTAGAAGGATAATCATGAAAAAAATACTACTTCACGCTATCCAGCCGAGCTATGCTGAACGAGGCGACCGCGACTGGAAGGAATTCCTGCGTGCGGCGGATCTGGCGGAACTTCCAAAGCAAACGGAACACCTTGCACCGAACGTGTGGTTGCTTCCGGATGATCAATCCTACCGAACCCTCTCGCAGATAGGTCAGCGCTGGTCCATCAAGACGCAGGTTTTGAGATTTGTTCCCTTGTCCGATTGGCAGCCTCTCTCCGCCCCTCAGTGAAGCTTTTTGGACCAGGTTCTTTCGGCGCAAGCCGAACTGACCCGACATAGGCTACTTTCGGGTGTCGGTTGCGGCGATCTCGGCTTCCCGCGCCCGCTCTTCCAGCTCTTCAACCAGCTGATGAATGGCCGTTAGCGCCTTCTCGTCCGTGATCCCCCGAGCCACCGCCCGCAACCGTTGTGCTTCGGCGCGTAATGCCGCAGCATCCGCCATAGGAGTCTCTCCCTCCATTCCAGAGGAACAACGGCAGAGCGGGGGAATCGTTCGAACCTATTTTGCTTCGTTTTCGTCGGCTAGAGCACGCCATCGCATTGCCAGATAAAGCATAGTCTCACGGACTGATGGCGAGGTTGGTTCATCAGCGAGACGTTCGCACTCCTCCGCGCGCTCTCGGAATGCTTGGGGTGTTCTAGGGGATAGGGTCATGTGCCGTGCACTCCCTCTCGCTGAGCGGGAGCGCAGAAGCGTCTCTCGGTCGCCAACGCCCGAATGTATCGTGCCGACGATGAGGAAGACGTAGGCGGCATGGGGTCAGAAACAAGTCTCCCTGCCCCGGGTGCCGGAACTGCCCAGGCGCCGGCTCGCGGCGGCAGACGGTGCAACAGACCTCGACCTCAGCTAGTGGCTCGTCACGACGGGTTTCCTGGGCAGAACGATCGGCTGTCTGGTTCCATGCGGTGCGGCCACGTGGTGTCGGTTCGTTGGGATGGGTTTCTTTTTGGCAGTCGAACCGGTCGCCACACCGGGAACAGCTCCGACCGGGCCGCCGCTCACAGGTTCGCCGCCACCCCCTGATGGCGCGGCGGCCAGCAGCGATGAAATTGGCGCCCCCGCCAGGGCGAGCGCAACAACAACGACACAGATCTTATTCAGCATCATACTTCCTCCCCCTATCCCACCACGCTGCCAACACACGAGACGCTTTTCGTGGTTTGATATGGAAGCTTATGCCAAAGGTCTACGGCGGTGGCACGGTCACCTCCAGTGGCGCTCGGGTTCCGTTGCTCGTTTGAATATCCCGGTTGATTAAAAGATGAATACGCGAGGACGGTTGTTCCTGAACGTCCACACATCTGCAACCCGAATGCATGCGACCGCTGGTCCTTTCAGACGGCCGCCTTGACCCTGATCCCGGCGGCGGGCAGCGTCGCATCTGAGCGTTTTATCGTTACCCTGGTGTTACAAGCCGCAATCCTACGAGGTTGTGAAGACGCCAGCGACGAACCCCGCCGTCGCAAAAGGCGATTAAGAAGGAGGTGGTTGCTGCAGAAGAGGAGAAGCCAACATCATGACGAGGGTTCCTGCGGCGATCGGCATTTGCGCGACCATCGTGCTCGGTTCAGCCACGTCCGCCTGCTCCGGCGGCGGAAATAGCGTCGCCGGCAGTCCCGCCACCACCAGCGATAGCTGCCCTCCCGGCCTCTGCGTCGGGTCAACGCCAGGGTCAACGCCGAACAACCTGCGCTCAGGTGGTCCTCGATGATCAGAAGTTCCACCTGACGCGTCGTTGCGACGGTTGGTATAACAGCGCGTTAGCTTGTGTCGGGCACAGGATAACTAATCAGGCGGACGCATGCCGCTTCAGTTTGCCGCGCATTTACAACTTTACAACTTCTCGACGTCGAGAAGTTCTTCGAATAAGTGCCGGCTGGATTGAAGTCGAATACACGAGGGCGGTTGGACCGTAACGTCGTCGCAGACGAAATGTGTAAGTAACGGGCCCCCGTCGGCCGGGCGAAAAAGCCCCCTGCTGTGACCCAGGGACGAGGTTGGCGATTTGTGAGGCTTTGCGGACTATGACCCGCGTCCAAACATTCGGATTCTGAAGGTGCGGGCGTTCCGGGGGGCCTTGCAACGACCTGAACAGACTTTGCAACGAGGTTCACCCCTCTCCGGTAGGGACTGGGCCGTGACCGTGTCACGCAGGATCCTCTCGGAAGGTGGTGAGTAGTTGCGGGCCAACGCGGACGTGTTGTTGGTGACTGAACCCTATCAAATCCAGCTTGGTTAGGGCCAGGAAACGCTTTGACTGGAGCGACCCCATGGATCAGCAGACCAGACGCGACCTTTTTCGAGCGACCGGCGCTGCCGGCTTGGGGCTAGCTGCAAGCCGAGCGATGACCGCCGGCGAGGCTTCGGCTCAACCGGCCTCAGGCGTGCAGCCGCAGCCGAATCCCGACAGCATCCCAGGCGACAGGACGACAGCCGACATCATTGTCGAGACGCTGATCACCTGGGGTGTGCCGGTCATCTTCGGAATGGTCGGTGACGGAATAGGCCCGTTGATCGAGGCCCTCAGCGTGCGCCAGGACCAGATCCGCTACGTCGGAGTACGCCACGAGGAGGCCGCTGCCTTTATGGCCTGCGGTTACGCCAAGCACACCGGGCGATTGGGCGCCTATATCGCCACCACCGGCCCGGGCGCCATCCATCTGATGAACGGGCTGTATGATGCGAAGATGGACAGCGCCCCGGTCATCGCCATCACCGGGCTGACGTTCCACGACCTGATCGACACGCGTTTCATGCAGGACGTGAACACGGTCGAGCTCATGAAGGGGGTCGCGCTTTACAACACCGCCGTCAGCAGTCCCGGCCATGCGCTGGTGGTCACCGACATTGCGTGCCGCTCGGCGCTTGGTAGACGCGGAGTCGCCCATGTCACCGTGCCGAAGGACGTGCAGGCAATGAAATTGTCGGCGGACAAGCCTTCGATGGAATATCACGGGCTACGCACCTCTTCGTCCTGGCTGCCGGACGCGGCCGTTCCGGCGCCCGATCAGTTGCGCGCCGCCGCCGCCCTGCTGAACGGCGGGAAGCGGGTGGCTGTCTTGGCCGGCCAAGGCGCCCTCGGGGCGCGTGTCGAGATTACCACGCTGGCCGACCGACTCGGGGCGCCGGTCGCCAAGGCCCTTTTAGGGAAGGCCGTTCTGGCCGATGACAGTGCCTACACAACGGGCGGGATTGGGCATTTGGGCACGCTGCCGTCAGAGCAGGCGATGCATGAATGCGATACCGTGCTGATCCTCGGCTCGACCATGCCTTGGGTAGATTTCTATCCCAAACCGGGCCAGGCGCGGGGCGTGCAGGTTGACATCAACCCCGAGCGGATTGGACTCCGCTATCCGGTCGAGATCGGCCTGGTTGGTGAAATGAAGGTGACCTTGCAGGCGCTGCTGCCGATGCTGCAACAGAAGCAGGACCGCAGCTTCCTGATTACCGCGCAATCGCGCATGCGGGACTGGAACGAACTAATACGGCGGGTAGCGGCGACGGAGCGCGCTCCGATGCGTCCGCAGACGGCGATCGCCGCCCTGGGGGAGGCATTGGCGCCCGACGCCGTCATCTCCTTGGACTGTGGCGCGAATACGCATTTTGCGGCGCGGACGCTGATGCTGAAGGAGGGCCAACGGCTGACCGGCACGGGCCTGCTGGCAAGCATGGCACCAGGACTGCCGTATGCCGTAGCAGCGGCACTTGCCTATCCGGACCGGCAGGCGGTGGCGATCGTCGGCGATGGCGGCTTCGCGATGCTGATGGCGGAACTAACGACCGCTGTGAGGCTCAATCTGCCAGTGAAAGTGATGATCCTGAAGAACAACAGCCTGGCGGAGGTGCGCTTCGAGCAGACCGCCCTCGGGTATAGACCGTTCGGTGTCGAACTGGGTCCGATCGACTTCGTTGCTTTCGCGAAGGCCTGTGGCGCCGCCGGCTTCCATGCGGGAACAGCATCGGAGCTGCGGCCTGCCATCGACGCCGCGTTGAACAGCCCGGGCCCCGCGGTGATTGAGGTCGTCGTCGACCCCAATGAGCCGCCTGCCATGCCGGACAAGCTTGAAGCTTGATGGTTCACATGGGCGTTGTCTCGGTTGGGGGCTCTCTCGGCATGCGCAACAAATTGGTTGCGGTTCCGTATGATCAACTTCACCTGGAGGCTGACAAGGACCAGACAAAGATCACTATGCCGGGCGCGGTCGGCGATATCTACAGAGCGGTCGTGTCGGTTGGGCCGGACGGCACGCTCATCCGGGAGACTTACCGGGTTCGAGACGGCGGTGTTGATAAGGTCGATGAGATAGAACTGCACGTGCCGGGCAATGGCGCAGGCAACGTAGATAAGGACGGTGGATGAGTAAAAGCGAGCTGCAGCGCCTGAAGGAGAGATTGGCGGATCTCACTCCGGCAAAAGGCAGCCGTCATTCCCGTTCGGCAGTGGAAACGGAACGTGGAAGGGAAGCTGAACGGCCAACACAGATTCCAACGGTCGGCTGGAAGGACATTCTGCTGCGGGCGTGGAGTGAAGTGTCGGAGGCGAATCTCTTTCTTGTGGCAGGCGGCGTGACCTATGCGATCCTGCTGGCCCTGTTCCCTGGCCTCGCCGCGCTTGTATCGCTCTACGGCCTGCTTCTAGACCCGGCGCAGATTGAGAAGCAGGTTGCTTCGCTGAACGGCATCCTCCCTGAGCAGGCCCAGCAAATGCTCTCGGACGAGCTGCATACGCTGGTCACGTCATCCACCGGCGCGCTGGGACTGAGCGCGATCATTGCACTGCTGCTGGCATTGTGGAGCGCCTCCCGCGGCATGAGCGGGCTGATCACGGCGCTGAACATCGCCTACGAAGAAAATGAAAAGCGCGGGTTTTTCAAGCTGAATCTCACCGCTATCGGCCTCACCATTGGCATGACGATTGCCGGTATCGTCGTTGTCGCGCTGGTCGCCGTGCTGCCTGCAGCAGTGCAGTTTCTGCCGCTCGGCAATCTAAACAAATGGTTGTTGCTGATCCTGGAATGGCCGCTGCTGATCGGCTTTATCGTGATCGGCCTCGCGGTGATGTACAGGTACGCGCCTTCCAGGGATGAACCGCAATGGAGATGGGTCTCACCCGGCACAGGTGCCGCGGTGACGTTATGGATCGTCGCCTCTATCGGCTTCACCGTCTACGTCGCGCACTTCAACAGCTACAGCAAGACCTATGGCTCGCTTGGCGCCGTAATAATTCTGCTTACATGGCTTTACATCTCGTCCTTCGTAGTTTTGCTCGGCGCGGCGATCAATGCCCAGTCCGAGAAGCAAACACGAAAGGACTCGACGGTCGGCCGGCCAGAGGAGCTGGGGAGAAGAGGAGCGCGCGCTGCGGACACCGTGGCAGAAGCGCGATGAGGCCTGTGCTGCTGCGGAGGCATGTCATCAACAGAAGAACAGGACACTGTCATGCGTAGCGTCAACCTTATAAAGGTCGCGGTTGAAGCGGAGATCGTGCGCTATAAGGCGATGGCCGCGCGTCAGGCGAGACGGGCAGGTTTTGGCCTGCTCGCTTTCATCTTTGTCATGGGCTTCCTGATCTCGCTAGAGATCGCGGCGTGGCAGGCAATACACATGTACCTCGAAGCCATCTATGCCACGCTGTGCATGGTCGGCGCGAACCTCGTTATTGCTATCGCGCTGGCAGTTCCGGCCTTGCGATCCAGCCCGGGCGGGGTGGAGATCGATGCCGTCGAGGTGCGGAAATCAGCCTTGAAATCACTTCAGACATCACTCGCCATCTCGACGGCTGTTCCGCTAGCTGGATCCTTATGGAGGCGGCGGCGTGCTGCCCGGAACCCGGTTGCGAAGCGGAAACTTCTGCGATGAGACGGTCGGCAGCCGTGCCGATCAGCCACACTCCGTCGTCAGACCCGGCTGATGCCGCCGAATCCCTTCTGCCCTGAAAGCCATATTGGCCTTGACGATCTGCCGTAACGGATTGTCGTCACCGAAACCAATGACTTCCTGTGGCCCGCCCCCGCTCTGCGGGCCCGGCGCAAGCCAGCACGGTTCGATTACGGCATGCCGCCGCCCCGCTTCTTCGCTCTTGTCCGTGACCGGATTTTGCAGGCGCACCCGCATCGCAGGCTGAAGTGTGGGCACATCGCCGCGTTCCAAGAACAGCCTGAGATCAGCCTAAACCGCTGTTACAAACGCCGTCCATCGCGCTCCAGACAATTTTGAGACGCGAACTATGCGAAGTCGGTCCAGATTCTGAACGAAATAGACCGCCCACTGTCGCGGTGCTCGATCCGGCTCCATGCGCACGTGCAGTCGGCGGATGAGACCTGCCATGAATTTGCAACGGTCGTCACGAGAATGGCGCTGGCGCGGCGCGCGATCCTGTCGATAGAGCCCATCGGTTCGATCGCTTCCGTCGCAACCTGCCGTATAGGGCGGGACTGATCGTCGGTTTGGACGACGTTAAGCAGCCAGGCGCCGTCCGGTCTAAGCGTCAGCCATCCGATCAGAGCCCCCGTGAGCAGGTCGCCGGGCGGAAGCGCCAAGGCGGGCGCCTGGGCGCTTCCCAAACCTAAAAGAGTCAGGCAACAACCAATGGTCGCACCGCTGCGCATCAGCGTCCGGCGGTCGAGTAGAGGCAAGCTCATCGGACGATCTCAGCGGTTCGTGGCCTGATTGCGGTCCGGCATTGCCCCGGGGGGCGTCATCTCATTCGATGCCTTGGATCGTCCGCCATGTTCCTGCATCTCGTGCTGCAACGGATCGGCGATGTACTGGAAAGCGGGCTCGCGGTTCCAGGGGCCGCGCTCGTCAGCGCCCGGACCAGAGGACAAATTGAAGTAGAGGTTGACCGTCTCGTCAGGTTTCAAATCACCAAACAGCGGCTGATCCAGCGCATTCAACGATTTCAGTGCCTCCATGAACATGTGAGTATGCGACACCTCGCGAGTCGCAAGATGCCTCAGTGCCTCGCGGGTGCCATCGTCGGTACTCATGGCGATGAGCTGTTCGTAGGTGGCAAGCGCTCCCGCCTCGGCGGCGATATTGGCCCGAAGATCGCGCACGACGTGTCCGCCTTCATTAACGTAGCGCCCGTCCCAGCTGAGGCCCTTCGAATTGACCAGGTGAGGCCCGGGACCGCGGATCGAGAACAGCGTGCTTTGATACGCTTTGTCCTGTAGATTGGCTGATGCTTTGTTCGTGTGCTGTTCGATCAACAAGGCTACTACTTCAAGATGGCCAAATTCTTCGGTGGCGATGTCCTGGAGCATGTCGCGAATACCAGGATTATCGGTGTGATAGGACTGCGTCAGGTAGGTCAGCGCTGCGGTCAATTCACCCGTCGCGCCACCATACTGCTCAAGCAACTTCTCCCCGAAAACCGGATCGGGGTTCTGAACGCGAACCTCATGAATAAGGATTGACTTGTGCAGGAACATCACTGGACTTTCGCAGGTTGGGCGCGCGTCGCGCCGGCATGGCTGCAACCTGATAGGCTGGAACCGGTTGCTTCAACTGTCGATGAGCACTAGGACCCCCTGTCATTGCGACGCTGGTATCGAGGGCGGCGGCGATGGGCCGGCCGGCGTCCTTAGCAGGACCAGCGCTGTCGCAGCAGGAAGTCCGGCAGGGTAGCCTGAGCCAGGGCCTCCAGACCCGCCTTCCTCTAGTTTGCGCATCACCTTCAGGATCGCACGCTCACCGCTACGGATGGAGGTGTTCGATTGCTCGGCGCTCCCGCGGCGGATGGTGAATGCTTCCCTGGGCGCTACGCTGGCCCCTGCCAGAGCCGTCGTTTGCATCCCCCGCAACGGCCCGGCGCCCGACCCCTCGTCGCCGCGCAGCATCATCTCGATCCAGGCGCGGACGAAGCCGTCCGACGGAAAAGGCTTCCACCAGCCGCAGCGTCACCTCGCCTTCAGATGGTACTGCGGCGATCACCTGTGCTTCGGCCGCCGTCTCCGCCGGGGCGACAGCGAGGGGTACGAAGAGCAGCATGGGAACCTGGTTGGGCGGCGTAACTTGCCAGATTGAACCTGCGGACTGAATTGGAGCCGGTGAAACAGGAAACAGCTCTCACATCGCAATATCCATCCTTACGATGAGGCAGGCGCGACAGATGAATTTCAGGTGTGGAAACTGAAAGTCAGGACCGACCATACGGCAAACGACGAGGCTCAGTCCGAGATTAAGCGACGGCTGTCAAATAGCGGTTGTTGCAAAACTTAAGAATTTTGCACACCATCCGGCTGGCGCCGTTTGGCTGTTTCCACGAGCTTCGCGGTCGCCTCGATAACCTTTACGGGATCGGCCGGAGACCCTTTAGCTATCAACTCAGGCTTGATGTCACGGAAAGCAGCGCTTTTGATGGATGTTGGCGCCGGCAGCCAGAAGTGTGCGAATGGCCTCGGGGTTTGTTCCCCCCGTCTGCAGGTTGCAGATAAGCCGCACCTCACGGTTTTTAATCTCGCCTATCGTGGCGTCAGAGCCAACGCCCCAGAAGGCGACGGCACAGGAGAGCCGCTTCCCAGAAGCTACTCGCTTGATTGCATCGCCGAGATCTTCAGAAGTCAAAAGCCGCATTCTCTGACCTTTCTAGCCGATGCCGTCCCTTCCTTGCTGATCGACGGCGCCCCGGTTTTATTCTTGATAACAGGTGTTATGCAGATAATAATATCATAACATGTTGATATTACGAATATATTCTTGAATTGCAGGCGGCGGAGATCAAGATCTCCGTGCGGTCTTGGATGGCGCCCGGTAGCGCAAGGCCTCAACCAACACCGTGAACGCCGCTGAAGGCTGCCGGCGGCTCGGATAATAGAGATGATATCCAGGGAAGGGTGGGCACCAGCTGGCAAGAACCCGAACCAGCTCGCCGCTTTCCAAATACGGCTGGATCTGTTGCTCGGTGAGATACGCCAAACCGAAACCCTGCAGCGCGGCATTCATCATAAGCGCGCGCGGTATTGAACATCAGCTGCCCCTCAACCCGCACTCGCAGATCGCGCCCGTTCCTTTCAAACTCCCATGCATAGACGCCGCGGTGAGCCGGCAGCCGTAGATTGATGCAATTGTGCTGCGTCAGATCCTGCGGTGTTCGTGGCGAGCGGGCGCTTTGCGAAATAGGCAGGTGATCCTACGACCGCCATGCGCATATCGGGGCCGATCGGAACCGCGATCATATCCTTTGCGACCGTCTCACCTGGCCGCACGCCGGCATCGACCTGCTCGGTCACGATGTCGGTCAGACCGTAGTCGATGATGATCTCTACCTTGATGTCCGGGTAGTCCGGCAGCACGCGCCGCAGTGCGGGCCAAAGGATCGCGTCAGCAGCATTCTCGGTCGATGTGATGCGAACGGTGCCGGCAGGTTTGTCCTTGAGCTCGCTCACGGCCGCAAGCTCAGCATCGATTTCCGCGAAGCGCGGCGCGACCGTTCGGATCAGCCGCTCGCCCGCTTCGGTTGGCGCAACACTTCGTGTCGTGCGCGTCAGTAGGCGAACACCCACTCGGTTCTCGAGATTTCTGACCGTCTGGCTCAGCGCGGATTGCGACACGGCGAGTTTTTTCGCTGCCCGGGTGAAGCTCCGCTCCTCCGCAACAGCGACCAGAGCGGCCAGATCATGGAAGTTCTCGCCAGCCATTCATAAGTCCCACTTATAACCTCATGCGGATAATACTCACTAATCATGCCTAATACAGATGCTAAATTAACATCACAGAAAACGGCCGTGAGCGGCCCAACTCAAGCGACAGGAGAGCAGTCATGGAAATCAGACGCAGCGGCTCGCAGCCGTCAGGCAAAGGGCCAGCAGATTATTTTACCGGCACCGTGCGGGTTGATCCGCTCTTCAGCCCACCCGACCCGGCGCGCGTGGCGGGCGCCCTGGTCACCTTCGAACCCGGCGCGCGGACGGCCTGGCACACGCATCCGCTCGGCCAGACGCTACTCGTAACCACCGGCCTTGGCTGGGTCCAGCGCGAGGGCGGCTCAGTCGAAGAGATCCGGCCCGGTGACGTGATCTGGTTTGCGCCCGGTGAGAAGCATTGGCACGGCGCCACATCCACGACCGCGATGAGCCATATCGCCATTCAGGAAAAGCTCAACGGCTCGCCCGTCGACTGGATGGAGAAGGTGACCGACGAACAATACCAGCGCTGATAGCAGCCACGAACCTAGTAAAGGGAGAACGCCATGAAGACGCGCACGCTCGGAAGCAGCGGCCTCACCGTCTCGGCACTAGGCCTAGGATGCATGGGTATGAGCGCCAACGCAGGACCGCCAGGCGATCCTGTCGAGATGGTTGCCCTTATCCGGGCCGCCGTCGACCGCGGGGTGACGTTCTTCGATACGGCAGAGACATACGGCCCGTTCACGAACGAGAGGCTGGTTGGCGAAGCGCTTGAGCCCGTCAGGGACCAGGTCGTGATTGCCACCAAATTCGGCTGGGCTATCGATCTAAAGGACCCGGCACCGGGGCCAGCACGAAAGCTGAACAGCCGTCCCGCGCACATCAAAGAGGTAGCCGACGCTTCCCTGCAGCGCCTCAGGACCGATGTGATTGATCTCTTCTATCAGCACCGCGTCGATCCCGACGTGCCGATCGAAGAGGTGGCAGGGGCGGTGAAAGATCTAATTGCCGCGGGCAAGGTTCGGCATTTCGGACTTTCCGAAGCCGGCGCTGAGACGATCCGGCGCGCTCATGCCGTTCAGCCCGTCACCGCGCTGCAGAGCGAATACTCGCTTTGGTGGCGGCAACCGGAAGCCGAGATTTTGCCAACCCTCGAAGAGCTCGGCATTGGCTTCGTGCCCTTCGCACCGCTCGGCAAAGGTTTTCTGACCGGCGTTATCAATGAGACAACGACTTTCGATAGCAGCGATTTTCGTTTGACGCAGCCGCGCTTCACACCCGAAGCGCGCAAGGCGAACCGGGCTCTGGTCGATGCCATCGCCCAGATCGCCGCGCAGAAGAAGGTTACCTCGGCACAGATCGCGCTCGCCTGGCTGCTCTCGCAGAAGCCCTGGATCGTGCCGATCCCCGGCACAACCAAGCTGCATCGTCTGGAAGAGAACCTTGCCGCACCGGATCTCGAACTAACGTCAACCGATCGCGGCGAGATCGATCAGGCCCTCTCCCAGCTCACCATCCAGGGCGAGCGCTACGCCGCATGGATGCAACAGACCGTCGGGCGCTGAAAACCCTCACTCGAAAAAAGGAATCCGAAAGGACTTATCATGACAACAGGTATCAAAGACAAAGTGGTTGTTATCACCGGCGCCAGCAGCGGACTTGGCGAAGCGACCGCCCGTCATCTGGCACAGCACGGCGCGAAGCTGGTGCTGGGCGCACGAAGGCTTGACCGTCTTCAGGCGCTCGCACGTGAGTTATCTTTGGGCGACGAGGCGATTGTGCGGATGGATGTGACCAACCGCGCCGAGGTCGACAGTCTCGTCAAGCGCGCCATCGAAGTGCATGGCCGCGTGGACGTCATGCTGAACAATGCCGGGCTCATGCCCCAGGCGCCGCTTGAGAAGTTGGACGTCGCTGATTGGGACCGGATGATCGATGTGAACCTCAAGGGCGTGCTCTACGGCATCGCCGCAGCGCTGCCGCACATGCAGCGGCAGAAGAGCGGTCACTTCATCAACGTATCATCCGTTGCCGGTCATAAAGTTGGACCCGGGTTCGCGGTCTATGCCGCGACCAAGCATGCCGTGCGCGCTCTCTCAGAAGGCCTGCGGCAGGAGGTGAAGCCCTACAACATCCGCACCACGGTGATCTCGCCGGGTGCCGTGGCAACGGAACTTCCAAACAGTGTGACCGATCCGGAAACAGCCGCGCGCATTCGCGACTTCTATGCCCAGGCGGCTATTCCCGCGGACTCATTCGCCCGCGTCGTGGCGTTCGCGATCAGCCAGCCGGACGAGGTGGACATAAACGAAATCCTGTTCCGCCCCACCCAGCAGGCTGTGTGACGGACGAGTGTTGAAAAAATGTCCGCGACAATCTCAGACTCTCCCATGGAAACGAGCGCGTCGGTCACATCGGCGCTGCTGCCAATCATGGGTGTGGTGTTCGTCGGCTTTCTGATCATCGGCATGGCGCTCCCGGTGCTTCCCCTGCACGTGCATCAAGGCCTCGGTCTCAGCACCTTCGTGGTTGGCCTCGTGGCTGGTAGTCAGTTCGTGGCCTCACTCATCTCGCGTGTCTGGTCCGGCAACTATGCCGATAGCCGCGGCGCCAAACGCGCTGTCATCGCTGGACTGTTGGCAGCGGTCGGCGGCGGCTTGCTTTATCTTTTGTCGCTTCGCTTCGTCGCTGCGCCGGTTCTATCCGCCTCGGTTCTCCTGCTTGGCCGCGCGCTCCTCGGGATGGCGGAAAGCCTTATCATCACAGGCGGGGTAAGCTGGGGGCTGGTGCTTGCCGGCCCGGCGCATGCCGGGAAGGTCATCGCCTGGATCGGCATGGCGATGTTCGCCGCGCTTGCTTTTGGTGCGCCAATCGGCACTACGCTCTACGGCTTTGGCGGTTTCATCAGCATCGCCATTGCGACAGCGCTCATTCCTCTCGCTACGCTTCTACTGGTCGCGCCTATGGCGGCAATCCCGCCACATCCGGGAAAGCGCTCCAATCTTCTGAAAATGGCCCGCATTGTCTGGATGCCCGGCCTTGGGTCGGCGCTTAGTTGTATCGGCTTCGGCACAATGATCGCGTTCAGCTCGCTGCTCTCAGTCGAGCGCAGTTGGAATCCCATCTGGCTTCTCTTCAGCACGTTCGCTGTGTCCCTGACCGCTGCTCGCCTGTTCCTCGGTCATCTTCCTGACCGCCGCGGCGGAGCCAAGGTCGCGCTGATCTCGATATTCATAGAGGCGACCGGCCTTGCGCTGATTTGGCTTGCACCTAACCAGATCGTCGCCGTTATCGGCGCTCTCCTCACGGGTTGCGGTTTCGCGCTTGTCTATCCGGGTCTCGGTATTGAGGCCGTTCGTCGTGCACCGCCGCAGAGCCGTGGCCTTGCCATGGGTGCCTACACAGCTTTCCTTGATGTGGCACTCGGCTTTGGCAGTCCCGCGCTCGGATTGATCGCCGGCTGGGGCGGATTGAGTTCGGTGTTTCTCGCCGGCGCCCTTCTGGTGCTCAGCGCCTCGATCATTGCGCTCCGGCTTCTCTACCGATCGCCGGCGTCGTGAATCCGTCATCGCGGAGCGTCCCCCTTCCAACGCTGGAAAATGAACATGGCAGAAGCGACGGCAGCCGCTCTCTTCACTGCGCCTTACCAACGCGCAGGAGGGAGATTGCGGCAGCCGCGCTGTGGTTACCGACGCGCCGCCGAGCCGAAGGAACTACTCATCGTCCCGAATGCTGGCCACGTCGATCTTTATGACCGCGTGAACCTAATCCCGTTCGACAAGCCAACCGATTTTTTCCGCGGAAATCTCAGCTAGTCGCCGCCCGTCCCGCCCCCTCAACATAGGAGATCACCACAATGACCAGTTCGAAACGCTTTGAAGGAAAGACCGCATTCATCACCGGAGCCGCGAGTGGCATTGGCCGCGCGGCGGCTGTCGCCTTCGCGGCTGAAGGGGCGTGCGTGGTTGTCACGGACCGGGGCGAAGCGGCGTTGCGGGAGACTGCAGAGCACGTCAAAGCCACAGGTGCCGAAGTGCTGGCGATCACCTGTGATGTGTCGAAGCCCGAAGAAGTCCAGGTTGCAGTTGCACAGGCAGTCAAAGCCTTTGGCCGCATCGACTGCGCATTCAACAACGCCGGCGTCGAGAACAAGGCGACGCCACTTCACGAAATCGAGCTGCAAGAGTGGGATCGCATCCTCAATATCAATCTTCGCGGCACCTTTGTCTGCATGAAGCACGAGATCTCACAGATGGTGCGCCAGGGCGGCGGCGTGGTGGTGAATACCTCGTCGGGCGCCGGCATCCGCGGCGTGGCAGGCGGTGCCTCCTATGCCGCTTCCAAGCACGCGATAATTGGCATGACCAAGTCCGCCGCGCTCGACTATGCTAAGCAGAACATCCGCGTGAACGCGGTCCTGCCTGGCAACATCGCAACGCCAATGATGGACCGCTTCACGGGAGGCGACGTCCAGAAAGCGATCGAACTAGAGCCGGTCGGCCGCCTTGGGAAACCGGAAGAAATCGCGGAGGCCGTGCTGTGGATGTGTTCCGACCTCGGCGGCTTCGTGACCGGGTCTGCAATCGTGGTTGATGGTGGTTGGTCGCTATAGACGCTCGGTCGATGAAGCGACGATCACACATCAGGAGGGGCAGTCTGTCCATGCGACTCTTTCAAGTCGCGATTGCTGCCCTGACATTTTTATTGATGGATCAGGCCATGGCTCAGGAACGCATTCGAATTTCATCAAGCTGGGGAAATGTCACAGCCGAGCTGGCCGACAACGCCGCAGCACGCTCGCTAATCCAGATGCTGCCGATCACGATCGACATGCGCGATCACATGCGTCAGGAAAAGACGGGCAACCTGCCATCACCGTTGCCGGAGGTTCCCCGGCAGCTGAACTTCGCGGTAGGAACATTGGGACTGTGGGGGCCGGATCATTTCGTGATCTACTATCGAAATGGCCGTGTCCCCCAGCCAGGTATTGTGATCCTTGGCAACGTGACCGCCGATGTCTCAATCTTTGACCGTCCGGGTCCGATTACTGTTCGCGTTGAGACGGTGCACCCGTGAGTGGCTGCGACATTAGCGTGAGCAAACGTGCGGCCAGAATGTCAATTTGCATGGAAATGACGAGCTATGACATGGCTGAGTATTCAGGATATAGCGGATAAAAAAGTCCTTTACCTGACGACTGTAGGACGTAGGAGCGGTTTGCCACGTGAGATCGAAATTTGGTTTGTAATCCACTGCGACCGTTTCTATCTGTTTTCGGAAACAGGTGAAGCTGCTGCGTGGGTCAAGAACATCAGGTGCAATCCCGAAGTCGTGGTCCGGATCAAGGAACCGCGCATTCGGGCGACGGCACGTGTCCTTGACCGCGAGATCGACCGCGAGTTGTGGGCGCAAGTCGCGGCGATTGCTGAACGTAAATATGAATGGGGTGACGGGCTGCCGGTGGAAATTACCCCCGTTATGCCTCGCGCGGCCGCCTTCGACACCATTGCGCCAGCCGGGAGCTGCTGAGCTGGCTATGCGAGGCGAAAGCTATCTTGGCCACTCGAACCGAGGCTCGCAACGCACCACCGAGACTGCCGGCGCCTACCCTCCAATTTACTCTTGATAACGTATATTGGCGATACTAAACGTTCTAATACATTGAAAATGATGGACTTTTACCGTCTCGCCTCCAGCTCAAGTAGGAGTTGGTTTCCTTTCCGCCAACGTTGCGTATCTTGTCCGTTTAGTTTTCTTCCCTGGTCGTGCTTTTTTTGTTCGACCGATCTATTCCTGCGCGTCCTTGCGCGGAGAGACGCGCGACAGGCAAATGCCAACCGTGTCTGATCGCCATGAAGCGAAGACCGAAGCACAAAGCCCCGCCGGCCAGCGCAGAGACGCCATAAGAAAGACCCAGCACCTTGCCGATTACAACGATCAACGCGCCGGCCAACGCAGCAACGGCGTAGAGATCGGAACCCAGCACTTGCGGGATTTCGGCAAGGAGCACGTCGCGCATCATGCCGCCGCCGATGCCGGTTAACATGCCCAAAAGAGCTGACGCGACCGGACTTAATCCGAACTCAACGGCCTTTTGTGTGCCGGCGACTGCGAAGAACGACAGTCCCGCCGCATCGAACATCAGCACGGGGGTGCGCATTTTATTGACGCCCGCATACCAGAAGAACGTGGTGAGCCCCGCCAGGACGGAAACCAGCAGATATCGGCTTTCGGTGAGGGCGGCTGGGGGCACCGCGCCGATCAGCACGTCACGTGTAATCCCGCCAAGATTTCCCGTCACGAAGGACAGGACGAGGATGCCGAAAATGTCGAGTTTGCGATTAACCGCGGCGATTGCCCCGCTGATCGCGAAGACGAATGTCCCGCCCAAGTCCAGGATAGGCACGAGGCTTTCAATTGTGGCCATTACGGCTCCCGCGACCCCCGTCGATGCATATGAACATCAGCTTGCATCGAGCCATGCCAGCGCGCCGACGACTAGCGCCTCTACGCCGGTCTCCAGGGTGGGATGTAGGACCGGTGCGAATTGCGGGCTGTGATTGACCGGCAGCTCATTGAGCTTCCCCGCTGCCTTGGCCTCGGCATAGGTCCTGGGATCATTTCCGCCCACGAACCAGAACACCGATGGAACCTGCCACGCGGTGCCGAAGCAGCCAAAATCCTCACTGGCTGGCGCGGGTCCGGTATGTTTCACCCGGTCAGCTGAAAAATAGCCGCGAAACGCGGCGGCGATACGGTTGCTCGCGGTTTCGTCGTTCACGTTGAGCGGGTAGCGGTCGAGCGGTGTGATCTCCGGTTTGCGCGGCGCCCCCGAGGCTTCGGCTTCGGCATTGACGATCCGCTCGATCGCAGCAAGCACATGCTTGCGCACGCCGGCATCGAAGGTCCGCACATTCAGCTTGATGACGGCCTCGTCGGGAATGACGTTCTCTTTTGTGCCGGCCTGCAACACGCCGACTGTCACCACCGCAGCGTCGTTCGCGGCAACCTCACGGGATACGATGGTCTGGAGCCGCAGGACGACGGATGCCGCCATAACGATGGGATCGATGCTCGCCTGCGGCATCGAGCCATGCGCACCCCGCCCGAACAGACGGATTTGCAGACTGTCCGCCGCGGACGTAATTGGTCCGGCGCTTCCGGCGACGCTGCCGGCGGGGCCGACCATGACGTGCTGGCCAAGCACGACATCCGGTGTGGGGAAGCGTTTCAGCAGGCCGTCATCGATCATGGCCTGCGCGCCTTGCGCGGTTTCTTCACCCGGTTGGAAAACGGCCATCAACGTTCCCTTCCAGGCATCGCGCGCTTGCGACAGCAATGTCGCCGCCCCAACCAGCCAGGCAACATGCATGTCGTGGCCGCACATATGGCCCACCGGAACATCGTTTCCGTCATCATCCTTCGCTGACGCCTTGCTGGCATAGGCGAGGTCGGTGTTCTCAGCGATTGGCAGCGCATCCATGTCGGCGCGCAGCATTACGGTTGGCCCTTCGCCGTTGCGGAGCAGTCCAACCACACCCGTCTTGCCAACCCCGGTAGTCACCTCGTAGCCAGCTTTCCTGAGCTTGTCGGCCGCAATGCCGGCCGTTCGCGTCTCGTGCATCGACAATTCGGGATGGGCGTGAATGTCCTTATAGAGCGGTTCAAGATCAGGGAGCACCTTGGCCAAGTTTGTCAGAACAACGGATGCGCTGTTGGGGGAAGTATGTTCAGTCATAACGATCTCCTTTTGATGCCTACCGGTGGCTAGCATTTGGAGGCGAAGCTGCTGGCGGCTGTGTGCATGCTGTTCGACTTACATTGAACATCGCCCCAGCAGTGGCCTTCCAGCTAAGTGGTTTTACTATTGATAACAGATTTAATCGAGACGAGACGGGACCCTCTTGCCCGCCGTGCGGCGGGGCGCCATCCTTTTCGAATGTTCCTCGTCACCGAAACAGATGCGAGCAATTAGCGCCGTCTTCAATCAAGAGGGCGAGTTGTCGGCTGCCATCGAGCTGCGCCGGCGCTTTCCGGGGGTCACCGACAATGCAAAGGCGCGGGCGTGTGCCCGGACTGTCGCGGGGTGGACGCCGCTGCCAACCCGGACTTGCACGGTGACGCGGCTGCGGCGTCGTCCTGTTCCTCTGTCGGACCGATTGGGGTGAGCCCGGCTTGCCGCGTTCTTCGCCAGTGAGGGTATCAAGCGCCGCGAGATGGAGTTAGTAGCCTAGCACTCCGATAACGCACCGCACTACGGCCCACCACCCGCCGGGACGCTCCTGCCGGGGGACGCCTGGATCGGCAGCCTGCTTAACGTATCGGCCACACCCCACCGTCTCACACGCCACGAACACGCCATAGTTACTACTTTGACCCTTCTCAAACCCTTGCATCGTTCTGAACCGCATATTGCGCAGATGTCGGGGGTCTGCAGGGCCGGTTCAGGAGACGACATCATGGGCGGCTCCCACAGTAAGATGTCCGAGCCCGTCATACGTCCCCCCGTGGTTTTTGCCCTTGTAGGACAGAAGCCACATGCAATCTTAGAAATGCGACTCCGCGCACCACAGCACATTACCGCAGTTATTGAACTGCCTTTCCAGTGTCAAATCGTTTCAAGTCGTTATAAAGCGGCCTATTGTGGTTCGAGCGATGCGCTGTGGATTGCTTAACTTTGATGGGAAGCGGCCTATGTCAGGATGCCCACGGGTGCTTTCTCACTTGAGGAGGATCAGTCCGTCTTTCAAAGGAGGCGTCGCACAACTCTCGCCGCACGATCCTTTAGGGACCCGGAGTTTACCAATCCCCGTTCCCTCCTTAGGATGTCCCAGGCGGACCTCAGGCCTCCTGTGTGGAGCCGTCAAGCAGGGGCGCCTTCGACACTTCGCCCACGAACATGTAGCCAGTACGGAACTCGGTTTTGATCAGATTATCGGCCAGCAGACCCCGTAGCAATGTCAGCTTCTTTCGCAACCGCGTAACCACAACATCAATCGCACGGTCTGATGCCGGGCGATTCTTATCATAGAGAACCTCAGCGATTTCCGCACGCCGACAAACCGTCCATGGCCGGGAAACAAAATGCAGCAGGAGGTGATTTTCTGCGGTAGTCAACTGAATACTCATGCCATTCGCACTCAGTATATTCTGTCTCGGCTGGAATATCATCCCTTCGACTTCAAAAGTATCAGCTTGCGGCGCCCTTCGACTAATCTGAGCCCCATTTATTCGCATAATCTTCTGAATTACGGCATTAAGGACGATGATATCGACCGGAGCAGCGAGGCATTCAGCAGCGCCAGCTATGCGATAATCCTGCTCGCGCTGATCTCTTTCATCTCGGATGACAACGATAGATACATCGCTGCGTTGGCGGATCTTCCGGATCGCTACCGTGCCATCCAAGGTAGCTTTTCGAAGGTCGAGAACGATAACATCTGGTCGCCTCTCGCGAACAAGGGCGAAGAACTGACCTTCGATATCGGTTGGCCGCCTCGCCTCGCGCGTTGCGCCAGGCTCCCCATCAGGTATTGAGAAATCTTCCCGCACAATGATGATTGTAGAGGCTCCAGGCATTAGCTGAACTCCTGACCAATCTCTGGGTCGCTCAAAGTACGCTTGTTGATTTAAATTTGACTATTCTTCATCCCGGGATCACGAAATTGAGACGAACCATGTATTCAACGACTTAGTGCTAAAAAGCTATTCTGCGCTGTGCCTGGATGTCAACGGCGTAACCAGTTGCGGCGTACGAACAATCCACGCTTGAAACACTCTTCTAGGGTATCATGCGTAAGGAGTTGAGCCTTAGGAGCCCACACCATATAGCGCTTTCGCGGGCTGATGTTTCAGTATCATTTTCGGACCCGTTCTTCTATCATCCAAACAAGGCTGATCAGCAAAAGATACATTGGACTCGAAAGGGTTCTAAATCTCAGGCATGTCGGGCCACGCCGCTCTTGGACGGCGCTCGCTGCGCGGACCAAGCTCGTGGACGCTGCTGGAACCCGATCCGGAAGCCCAGGCGCGGGCTGGTGAGTTCTTGGAGCGGATGGGTATCAAGCGGCGGGCGAGGGTTCAAAACTAATCCTCCGACATCATCCTGTCGGCAAGACGTGCTGCAAAGACCAAGCAGGCTTTGGTTGATCGCGGTATCCCTGCTGAGAAACTGCAAATTGTGGCAGTAGGATCGGCCCAACCAATTCCGACCGTGCCCGCGGTGCCGTCAGCGGTCATCACGTGGCGATAACAGTAGTCATACAAAGGGCTGACTTCGTCGTAGCGCCTTCGCGCTCTCAAAGAGCATTGTTCGTATAGTGTATAGCTTGAAAAGCTTTATATCATAAATCGGCATCGATGCGCGACGGGAAAGAGCGATCTTCGCGCGAAGCCGCACCGCCGCCGGTTCACTGATCCTCCTCTCCGCGAGTTCCTTGACCGCCACAGGTGCCGAAGCGTCATGACGTTCGTAGTCCGGTCCGACCATGCAGCCGGTCGGGATAAAGCAACCCAGACGTGACGCATCACTCTGCGGCCTCCGACGCAGCCAGACCGGGAAAGGCCCGATGCCATTGGCGTTGGGCGAATAGGCGGAAGCGATCCAGGTAGAGATACACCACCGGTGTCGTGTAGAGCGTCAGGACTTGGCTTACCATCAGTCCGCCGACGATGGAAATCCCCAGCGGGCGGCGCAACTCGCCGCCGTCACCGAAACTCAGCGCCAGGGGCAGGGCGCCGAGCATCGCTGCGCTGGTGGTCATCATAATTGGACGGAAGCGCGCATCATGCAGGCTTCGAAGATCGCCTCACGTGGGTCGAGACCGAGCGTTCTTTCGGCGTCCAGTGCGAAGTCGATCATCAGGATAGCGTTCTTCTTGACGATACCGATCAGCAGGATCACGCCGATCGCCGCAATGAGGCTGAATTCGATATGGAACATCAGCAGCGCCAGCATCGCGCCGATGCCGGCCGATGGCAGGGTGGACAGAATGGTGATCGGGTGAATGTAGCTCTCGTAGAGGATGCCGAGCGCGATGTAGATGGTGCCCAGGGCAGCGAAAAGCAGCAACGGCATGGTGCTCAGCGATCGCTGGAAAATTTGTGCCACCCCCTGGAAAGAGAGCCACGGATCGAAGTCGGCATCTGGATCTGCCGCATCGCCCGCTCGATCGAGACCGTCGCATCGCTCAGCGACGTTCCGGGTGCCAGGTTAAACGAGATGGTGTTGGCGACGAAGGATTCCTGGTGGTTTACGGTCAGTGCCGTATGGCCGGCGCGAAAGTGGGCGAGGGTTGCGAGCGGGATCATCGTTTCCTTGCTCGTGCTGACCGCGGCCGCCGATGACGCAATGCCCTTGCCGATGTTCGTCAGCGCGTTAGTCGCCGCGTTGCGCGCGGAACTGGCCGCGATGGTCGCGGCGGTCGCCGCGCCGGCGGTCTTCAATGTAGCCACCGTACCCACAACGGCATTTGACGTTTCGACGCCTGAGGCCGGTCCGCCAGATGTGCTGACGTAGATATCCTTCAGCATCTGCGGGCTCTGCCAGTAGTGAGGCGCCACCTCCATGATCAGGTGATACTGGTTGCGCTCCTCGTAGATGGTCGAAACCTGGCGCTGCCCGAATGCGTCATACAATGTGTTATCGATCTCTTCGGCGTTCACCCCCAGACGGCTGGCGGTAGCCCGGTCAATCTCCACATCGGTTTGAAGACCTTTCTGCTGCTGGTCCGAATTGACGTCGCGCAGCACCGGGTCGTGTTCGAGCGCGGTGAGCAGTTTGGGCGCCCATTCATAGAGATCTGCCGCATTGTCGGCCTGTAGTGTGTATTGATAGGCGGCGTTGGTTTGCCGGCCGCCGGTTGTATTGATGTCCTGGACGGGAACCAGGAACAGCTTAGCGCCCGGTACGACCGAGAGCGCGCCACGCAACCGGGTCATGACCGTCTCGTTTCCGTCACGCATCGCCCGTGGTTTCAGCGAAGCGTAAATCGAGCCCTGATTTGTTGCCCTGGCGCCTCCGTTGGCGCCGGTAAACCCGACTACCGACTCCACCGCCGGGTCATGTTGGACGATGTCGCAAAGCTGCTTGAGTTTCTGCTCCATCGCCTGGAAAGAGATGCTTTGGTCGGCCTGCAAGCCACCAGCCAACCGCCCGGTGTCTTGCGACGGGAAAAATCCCTTTGGCACAACAATATACAACGCGACGTTGAGACCAATGGTGATAAGCAGCACCAGGCTCACCAGTAACGAGTGCCTTAGTGACCAGGCCAGCGTTCGACCGTACAGCGTAATTGCCCGGTCGAGCAGCGTTCGCTTTGCCGGCGTTTGGCGGTCGGCGGGCTTGAGCATCAGTGCGCACATCATTGGCGTCGTGGTCAGCGAGATGGCCAGCGACACGATGATCGAAATCGACAGCGTGACGGCAAATTCCCGGAACAGGCGGCCGATGATGCCACCCATCAGCAGGATAGGCAGGAACACTGCGATCAGCGAGACACTCATTGAAACGACGGTAAATCCGACCTCTCTGGTCCCTAACAGGGCGGCCTTGAGACGCGGCATGCCGTCCTCAACGTGTCGAGAGATATTTTCCAGCACAACGATCGCATCATCGACGACGAAGCCGGTGGCGACGGTCAGGGCCATCAACGATAGGTTGTCCAGACTGTAGCCCAGCAGGTACATGGTGCCGAAGGTGCCAATGATGGACACCGGCACGGCGGTAGCAGGGATCAGCGTCGCTCGGGCACTGCGCAAGAACAGGAACACAACACCCGTCACCAGAGCGACCGCAATAAGTAAGGTTATTTCGATTTCGTGCAGACTGGCGCGGATCGTAGGTGTGCGGTCCATGGCGGTTAGCAAATCGATGTCCTTTGGCATGGCCGCCAACAATCGCGGGATCGCCGCCTTTATCCCGTCTACGGTATCGATGATGTTTGCGCCGGGCTGGCGAAACACGATAGCGAGAACCGCCGGCTTGCCTTGGGAAATTCCGGCATGTCGAATGTTCTCGACCAATCCAGAACGTCAGCCACGTCGGACAGCCGCACGGCGGCGTTGTTGCGATAAGCGATCACAAGCGGCTTGTAATCCGCCGCGCGGGTCGCCTGGTCGTTGCTATAAAGCTGATAGTGAAGAGACGCTGTGTCGATGGACCCTTTCGGACTGTTGGCGTTCGCGGACGCAAGTGCGGCGCGAACATCTTCCAACCCGATGCCGTATTTGAACAACGCGGTTGGGTTCAGCTCCACGCGCACCCCTGGGAGGGACGCGCCACCGACAATAACCTGACCGACGCCGCTGAGCTGCGACAGCGTCTGCGACAGCACACTCGCCGCGGCGTCGTAAAGCTGTCCAGGCGTGAGCGTCTCCGAGGTCAGTGCGAGGATCACAATCGGCGCGTCGGCCGGGTTAACCTTCCAAAACGTCGGATTGCTACGCAGGGTGGTCGGCAGGTCCGCCCGGGCGGCGTTGATCGCTGCTTGCACATCGCGCGCCGCGCCGTTGATGTCGCGGCCCAGGCCGAACTGCAGCACGATCCGCACTGATTCGACCGAACTGATGGATGTCATCTCGGTCACATCGGCTATATTGCCAAGGTGGCGTTCCAGCGGCGCGGCGACGATGGAAGCGACGGTTTCCGGGCTGGCTCCTGGCAATATCGCCTGGACTGAGATCGTCGGGAAATCGACTTGCGGCAGCGGCGAGACAGGCAACTTGAAGAACGCAAAGATCCCCGCCAGCGCAATGCCGATCGTCAGCAACGTCGTTGCTACGGGACGCGCGATGAACGGCGCCGAAATGTTCATTCCGCTTGGCTCACTTCCGGCTTTAGCCGCCCATGCAACTGGCCACAACGAAGCAAATCCAGACCTGACGCATTACTCGGCGGCCTCCAGACCGGGAAAGCTCGGATGCCATTGCAAGCCCGGCGGGCCGACCCCTTATGCTGACTGTGCCGCCGTAATGTCGGCGCGGGCCAGCTCTTGTGCGGCGCGCAGAACGCGCTCGATTTCGCTATAGCCCGCACAGCTATCGTTGAAGTCCGCAATGGTCGTCTCGACCCAGCAGCGGTCGCTCCAATCCTTGGCGCGCGACACACCCGGCCTGATCGCCCGCGCGAGATATTCCAACGCCCGGTCAGCCTGCCTCCCGGCAACGATGTTGCCACCGAAGTAGCTAGCACCGAGCAGGCACATCTTGCCGCCGTCCCTGAACATGAAGTGGCGCGTCCACTTGCCACCACCCTGAAGTCGGTCCTCCATGAGTTCCAGCGCCTGCAGCGACTTCGTGGCTACCGGATCAGCAATCCCATCGAACGGCATCGCTTCCTCCTCGCTCTCGCCGCGCTGCTCCCGTCACAACGGGCCGGCGAAGGATAGAGCGACCATTCGTCCCGTCTATACGCGAGCGCGTGACCCGCTTCGGTCCGCCCACACCGGCAGCGCCGATCCGGTCCCTGGTTCCAGCGCCTGCAGCGACTTCGCGGCTACCGGATCAGCAATCCCATCGAACGGCATCGCTTCCTCCCTCGCTCTCGCCGCGCTGCGCCCGTCACAACGGGCCGGCGAAGGATAGAGCGAGCATTCGTCCCGTCTATACGCGAGCGCGCGACCCGGCTTCGGTCCGCACACACCGGCAGCGCCGATTAACCTGTCATTTTGAAAATTATTTGGCGCAGTCAGTGCCCGGATCGGCCACGTTTTGCACCGGTCCTCACTATTGCAGGCAATTGCGCGATGGTGGCGGCCTTACTTGCAGGGGTATTTCTGATCCATGAACTGCAGCAGGGCCTCCTGCGAGGGTGTTCCGGTGCTGCCGGATGACCGCACCCAGCTTGCGAACTCGGCCATCGTGGCGGCGCGGGTCGGGGCCGGACTGGTCAGGCAGAACAGCTTCTTGCCGGCGGCATGCTTCTCTTCGGAATCGAACGTCCCCTGGGCATAGCCGAGGCAGAAGTTCAGCTTCGCCGCCCCCACAGGGTCCTTTCCTTTCTGTGCACACAACTCGGCCAGCTCCCCCGCCGTCCGGGCATGCAGCGATGCTCCCTGGGCGTGCGCGAGGCCAAACATCGCCGCCAGCACGGCAATGATAAATAGACGGTTCATGCGGTGATCTCCTTCTTCCGCGCCAGATTGTCGGCACCACCTAAAAATGTCACTTTGCTGGGCGGCTCACTGCCGTGGCGGACAAGCCCCCGGAGCCCAAGCTACCGAGCAAGCGCACTGGCGGCTGGTGCGCAAGATATTGTTCAAAAACCTGCGCCAAATAATTTTCAAAATGACACCCCTACCCCGTCTTTGGGGGAATCTTACGCATGATAACGCCGTGTTTCTCGACGGCTAGTCCAACTATCTGATTGAACTTGCTGGAGCGACGGCAGCGAGCCAAACCGGCTTCCAGAACGTACAGCTTAGGGCTCCGATAGATCCGCGTGCTGCCGCGGGCGCCGTCTGGGCCGGACGGGAAGGGGCAGAGCGTAAACGCACTTGCTCACGCCGGTCGGCACCCCCATGCTTGAGAACCAATATTCGTCGTTTGTCTTTGATCACCGGCGCCCGATCGAGGAGACATCCCCATGATTACCGCCATCGTCCTGTACGACCTGCCAAACACTATCGGTCTGGAAGAATGCCGCGCGCATTTCGCCAAAATCGCCCCCGACTTTCTCCGTA
>CAVYXX010000128.1:0-35445 GCA_963772355.1 uncultured Alphaproteobacteria bacterium
GCGATGGTCGTCGATGTCGTCGCCGAGGGCCAATTTGATGCGGTGGTGGCCATGGCGGATACCGCGGATGCGCTGGCCGCGGCTGCGGGCAAGAATGCGGACGCCGGTTGAGAGAAGCAGGTTGCGCGCCTGCCACTCATCCTTGCTTTCCAGTTTGTTGCGGACTTCCCACGACAGACCGCGGACCTTCTCGAACCGCGGGATGCCGTAGTCCTCTTTGAGCAGCGTGTTCTCCTCGAACTCGCGCTTCACACCGGCTATGGTGGCGCTGGCGAGATCTCCGGTGGACGTGAGGGAGACGATGAACGGATACAGGTGCGGCTTTATCAGCGCGGCGTAGATGATATATATGCGGTGCTGACGAACGTGCTTTTGGCCGAGCCACGAAAGCCGATGATAAGCAGGGCGTCTTCGTTGTCGTCTTGAAGGTCGGCGATAAGTTCATCAAAAAAGTCGGCGGGCTTGAGTGAAGTAGTGCGGCAGGTATATAAGGCAGAAGTATTTAAATTGTTTGGCAAGTTCTTTGCGAACGACTGGGTCGCTTAGGCCGAGTACTAAGAGATCAGGTCAATCTGCGGCTTACTCGGAGACGGTAATAACTCGTGTGGCATGGACGGCGGTGGTTTGCTCGGCTACGAGGCGCTGCACCGTGCTTGGTGGCAGCATTCCCCACTTTTCAAATGCCGAGACGATGTGGTGCGCTGCTCGGTTGGTAGGGCCGGGTAGTGCACGCTTCCGGCGGCTGCGGCTTCCTCCACGCTCTTGTAAAGGCCGTTGGCTACCTCGGCGTTGAGCACGGCGATGTCGAGCATGACGATGTTTTTGGCGGCTTCGACGATGTCGCGGGTCAAGGGCTTCTTGAGGTCCTTGTCGTCCTCGGTCCAGTAGAGCACCTTGAGCAGGCGTTCGCGCGCGATGCGGTGTGTCTCGCGTAGGGAGCTGAGGCGGTGATTGATTTTCGCGCGGTCGACTTCGGTGCGAGCCTGACCCACCACCTTTTGCATCAACTTGCGCACATAGAGGAATGAGAACTCCCGGCCAAACTTTTCTTCCAACAGCTCTTGGACGCCGCTGATGTTTATGAGGGGGTCTTTGGCCATTGCGTCCCGCACTTCACGCCGAAGCTTATCCTCGATAGTCTCGACAATCTTCATACATGTATTCTAACCTATTCCTGGCCTTTTGGATGCGTTAGATCCCTTAACCAGACGATGGGCCGCTCTTTTCCGGAGGCTCCCGCTTGGTAGAGGAGGTTCCAAAGAAATAACCAAGGATTACGAGAAAGCCATTACTCAGGACCTGAAGGGCATCCCTTGAAATTGCAAGGCTCACAAATAGCGCCAGCGTTATCAGGATCACTAGCACCATGCCAATTATTGTTGCCGCTGACTCTCGCTCTAGAAACCTTTGAAATATCTGATACTTTTTCTCCATAAACTGCATGGTCAAAGCATGGCGTTTCTCCTCGATGGAGAGATCTTGCTGACGCCTTGCAACTTCACTCATATGCTCCGAGTATGCTTGGCTGGCGTGTTCAAGCTCATCCAGCTTGCTTTTCATTGTTTTTCTTGTCTCTTCGCTTTCGACGTGCTCTTCTATAAGTCCAGCCAGGGTCTGCACACGGTTCTCCGCCTCCTTTGCGCGAATGCAGTCCAAAACCGCTCGCTTTCGCTCGAGAAGAAAGGGTCTGATGTCTTGCCGAGAAGCAGCAGCGGTATCAATGACCAAAAACTTAAATGACATACTTGCTTCATAGACACCGTATGCTTCGTAGTTCGATAGAGCCTCGTCTATACGCGACAATGAGGCCTTAAGCTGCGACAGGCTCTGGCCAGCAAGGTGTTCATCCGATACGCGAAGCTCGGCCAGCACTGGCTGAAAGAACTTTGCGGCAAAATCACGCTGCCCCGAAGTCGGACTTACTCGAGTGGGGGTGGTCGGCGGTATAACAGTCGGTTGAGCACCGGTATCGGCTTCGGTCACTTCGACGCCTCCTGACGAGGTTTCCATCCAGATATCTCCTTCTAATCTCGACCTCAATCGCTTTTCACCCGAGCGGTCGTATCGCCGTTCCGGATCAGCAGACGGTCTGCGCCCCAAGGATGTCCTTGCGAGGACGGTCACGCAAGAGTTTAGTTAGCACGCGTGATCCTCGACAATTACTCCCTGAGCGATAAGCCCCTTGTATATGGAACCTTCACCGATCTCGTCTGCCTTCAGCACCTCACCTGCCTTCCGGTCTGCCCAGTCCCTTTGTAGAATGTAAACTTGGCTCCGTGGTTTGTCCTCGGGCGCGGAGATCCCCTTCTCATTCAACGCCCACTCCTCCGCGTGCTTGGCAAGCTGCAACGCGCTTTCCACGCTCTGGAGCAGCCCCTGCATGGCTTGCTGACCCTGCTGGGCGTTCGTGGCGATGGTTTTCATGTCCTTGGCAAGCTGGTTGCGTCGCTCCTGCATGGTCTTGCGTCGCTCACGGTTCTCCACGGTGTGGTAGTCGATCGCCTCCGCTGCTGCCTTGATGTCAACTTCGAGTTTGAGGTCTTCCGCCTGGAGCTTTTGATAGGTGGCGAGTAGTTCGTCCAGGCTCTTGGAGATCCAACCTGCGTGGCAGGCTGAGCTCCAGGCTTTCTGGCGGCAATCCTCGATGAAGGATTTGCGGTGCTTATCCTGTTGGGCTTTGGTGAAGGTCATTTGGGTTTGGGCGGGGTCTTTGCTCCCCTGCGTGCTTCGATAGCTTCCTGCACCAACTTTGTAAGGCAGGTGTCCGTCGGTCTAATCTCGCCGTTGCCGTGCACATGATACTCCACGACGTCGTCGCCGGAACCGACATGGATTGTATTGCCGTTGTTGGCGTTGACCTCATTGCCGCATAGGTCGCACACATAGAACGTCTGGCTAGACTTCACCTCGCGAGTTTTGAGTGACATATCTATATCGTATCAAGTCTCGCCGCGTTCGTCACGGGTCAGGTGAGGGATAGGTCCTGCAAATACCGCCTCCGCTCGTCCGTGATGTCGTCGTTGGGGTCTGGCATGGGCGCTGCGATACCGGCGGATCGTAGGAAGTGAATGGCGGCCTTTGCCGAGAGGTGCCGATTGGACATGAAGTGCGCCATGATAGCTACCTTGGGAGTGCCGTTCGCGAGCAGTCTGACGAGGTCCTCCCGGTAGGTTGTTGCCATGGTGCGGGCATATTAGCGGGTCTTCTTGGTGGCAGGTTTTTTGGCTCGCGCTTCCATCTCAGCTCCCACGAGAATGTTGAGGATTTTATCGAGCTTCTCGATCTCGAGCGTGTCCAGTTTGGTTATGAGCAATTCGATCTCGCGCTTTGCTTTGAGGTTAGTGACATAATCCGCATTGGCCTGGTGGCGATCGCGGGCCGATGCGCGGTTCTGCGACATCATGATGATGGGGGTCGAGAACGCAGCTTCGGCACTCATGAAGAGGTTCAGGAAAATGAAGGGAAACGGGTCGAAGTCAAAGACGAAATGGACGGCGTTGAGAAAGATCCACAGGAACATCAGGCACGACTGTATCCAGATGAAATACCAGGAGCCGACGAACTCAGCGACGTTATCCGCTATTCTTTCTCCTGGGGTGCGGGATTCCAAGTCAGATTGGTGCCAATTCACGGGTTCATTATATCACCATGAACGACTTCCGATGGGTGGTCTCGGTGGATAGCCTATTTCTTGCCACGCGGCCGGCCGCCTTTTTTACCATTAATGCGAGCAGCGGCAGCCTTCTTCTTTGACTTCATAGAGCCAAGAACTACTGCCGCCCAATTCTTTTTCTCACTAGCCATAAAAGCATTGTATAGCAACGTATAATAAATAGCAAGCGCTGGTTTGTAGTTATCCACAACTGTGATTGACAAACCCAACGCTGGTATAAACTTAATAGACAGGGCAAGTAGCACTATTAACCAAACAACACACATTATGAACAAGTCAATTAAGGTCTATGTGAACGGTCAGTTCACTCAGAGCATTTATCAAAAGCAGAACGGCACCCACACCTCGTGGAGCGCCAGCGACATCATCGCTTTGAAGCTCGTTATTATCCTCGTCGGTGCGGTCGTTCTAAGCCTCCTTGCGTAATATGAAAACTTTCAATCGTACAGGTAAGGGTCGCTTCAGCTCGTTCCGTTCATTCGTTCGCCGCGTATGGTTCTGGACGAAGGTCTCCACATCGGCGGCGGCTTTCGGAGCATTGTTCATAGGCATAGGCGCGGTCGCATTCAAATCTGACAAGGTAGAAGCCGTCAACACCGTCACGGTGGTTCAAACCAAAGCACCAATCATGGAACGCATCGCCGACTGCGAAAGCGGGGGGGGGTAAGAAAGACGGTCGCCACCAGTTCAACGCCGATGGGTCGCCGGTCATGCACGTCAACTCAAATGGCACGACCGACGTCGGGGAATGGCAGATAAACATGAATGCCGACAACATCCGCATTGAGGCAAAAATGGGTTTCAATGTCCTCACGCAAGAGGGCAACAAAGCGATGGCAGACTGGCTCTATGCCAACGTGGGAACGGGACCCTGGGCGTCCAGTGCGAATTGCTGGCGGAAGTAGAATAAATTAAAAGTGCTCTGGGAACAGGAGAGCCGCCTCCAGCGGCTCTTTTGATGCTCTGGGTGGGAGCAGGCGGTCGAGGAGAAGCTGAGATGACGTTGAGTGTTGGTTTGGGACTAGCATCAGCCGCTTTCAGAGCGTGACGACGGCGTTGGCGGCGCAGCAGCCGGTGATTTCAGTGGATACGAAGAAGAAAGAACTGGTTGGAGACTTCAAAAACGCCGGCCGGGAATGGCGTCCGCAAGGCGAACCCGAAGCGGTTCGCGTGCATGATTTTCTGATCAAGGAACTGGGTCGGGCGGTGCCATACGGTATCTACGACCTTGCCGCCAACGCTGGTTGTGTTGGGATGAACCATGACACCGCCGCGTTTGCCGTACAGTCGATCCGCCGCTGGTGGCAGGACATCGGCTGCAAGCGCTATCCCGCGGCCAAGCGCCTGACGATCACCTGCGACGGGGGCGGCAGCAACGGATCGCGCGTGCGGCTGTGGAAGCTCGAATTGCAAAAGCTGGCTAGCCAACTGGATATTGACATCACGGTCCACCACCTGCCGCCCGGAACCAGCAAGTGGAACAAGATCGAGCATCGGCTGTTTTCGTTCATCACCATGAACTGGCGTGCCAAGCCGCTGGTCAGCTATCAGGTCATCATCGATCTAATCGGAGCCACCACGACCAAGACCGGCCTGAAGGTGATCGGCGAACTCGACGACAACCAGTATCCCAAAGGCATCGTCGTCTCGGACGAACAACTGGCCGCCATAAACATCGTCCGGGCAGATTTTCGCGGCGAATGGAACTACACTATCAAGCCGTCCAATCGCTCAGACCGAGCGGTTGATCCCTGACGGGCCCTTAGCCCACTTTTTTTACCGTGCCTCCGTTCCGGTGACGAAAAAAATCGGCTGGGAAGATCAGATAATCTGCGACGGCAAGCCAGCCCCACACGCTTATCTTAGGGCCTGTCCGGGAACAACCGACTCGCGTCGGCTGACCTTTAGAGCCGGGATTCTCGACAGAGGCGGCGAACGATAATGTTCGTGGATGATCGATCCAGCCCCGATTCGTGACCGATTTACCGCCTTGTCGCCGCACCTCAACGAGCGAGAACGACGGTTGTTTGCCGCCACCGAAGCCGCAGCGGCGGGCTACGGGGGGATCGTTGCCGTCTCGGGAGCGACCGGCATCGCGGTCAGCACGATCGGGCGCGGCCTGAAAGACCTGGCTGAGGCAGGTGGTCTGTTGGCAGGCCGGGTGCGACGTGCGGGGGGCGGACGCAAGCCACTGGTCGTCAGTAACCCTGACCTATTGCGCGAACTGATGGCGCTGGTCGAACCCGGCGCCAGGGGCGATCCGATGTCGCCGTTGCGCTGGACCTGCAAGAGCCTGCGGCAGTTGGCGGCGGAGCTTGTGGCGCGTGGGCATCGGGTCAGTCGCACCGTGGTGGGTGAATTGTTAAAAGCGCAGAAGTTCAGTCTGCAAGCCAACAGCAAGACCAATGAGGGTGGCGATCATCCCGACCGGGACGCGCAGTTTAGCCATATCAATCAGAGCGTGACGACGGCGTTGGCGGCGCAGCAGCCGGTGATTTCAGTTGATACGAAGAAGAAAGAACTGGTTGGAGACTTCAAAAACGCCGGCCGGGAATGGCGTCCGCAAGGCGAACCCGAAGCGGTTCGCGTGCATGATTTTCTGATCAAGGAACTGGGTCGGGCGGTGCCATACGGTATCTACGACCTTGCCGCCAACGCTGGTTGGGTCAGTGTTGGGATGAACCATGACACCGCCGCGTTTGCCGTACAGTCGATCCGCCGCTGGTGGCAGGACATCGGCTGCAAGCGCTATCCCGCGGCCAAGCGTCTGACGATCACCTGCGACGGGGGCGGCAGCAACGGATCGCGCGTGCGGCTGTGGAAGCTCGAATTGCAAAAGCTGGCTAGCCAACTGGATATTGACATCACGGTCCACCACCTGCCGCCCGGAACCAGCAAGTGGAACAAGATCGAGCATCGGCTGTGTTCGTTCATCACCATGAACTGGCGTGCCAAGCCGCTGGTCAGCTATCAGGTCATCATCGATCTAATCGGAGCCACCACGACCAAGACCGGCCTGAAGGTGATCGGCGAACTCGACGACAACCAGTATCCCAAAGGCATCGTCGTCTCGGACGAACAACTGGCCGCCATAAACATCGTCCGGGCAGATTTTCGCGGCGAATGGAACTACACTATCAAGCCGTCCAATCGCTCAGACCGAGCGGTTGATCCCTGACGGGCCCTTAGCCAACCCTGGCGGCTCGCGCTATCTCACGAAGAGCGTCTGATGCCAGTGGCCCGACGCGCCATGACAAGAACGCGCGACCGGCGCCGGATCTGGTGGATCGCGATTTCACCGCCGTGGGCCGGGACAAACTCTGGGTCGCCGACATCACCTTCGTGCCGGCGGCGAACGGGTTCCTGTATCTCGCGGTCGTGCTGGACGCCTGGAGCCGGAAGATCGTTAGTTGGTCCCATGGCAAATCATTTGCGCACAGAACTGGTTCTGGACGCGTTGGAGATGGCGATTGGGCAACGCCGTCCTGGAGACGTCATCCATCACTCGGATCAAGGAAGCCAATACACGTCTCTGGCGTTCGGCGGGCGTTGCCGGGAGGCGGGCGTGCGGCCGTCAATGGGATTGGTCGGCGATGCCTACGACAACGCCATGTGCGAGAGCTTTTTCGCCACGCTGGAATGTGAGCTGTTGGAGCGGCGCCGGTTCGCATCCCAGGCGGAGGCCGAAATGGCCTGCTTTAGTTTTATCGAAGGCTGGTACAACCCCGTTCGGCTGCACTCCGCGTTGGGTTACCGCTCGCCAATGGTATTCGAAGCGATGATGGAGGTCGTCACCACGGAATCGTAATCAACAAAGCCATCAACTTAAATCCGGCAATTAGATGATTGTCCGTTGGGGCCGAATTGGCGGAATTTGCCGGTATGGAGACGCCAAAGCAGAGTATGGTGGTTCACCCCCAGGGTGAACAACCCATGGTTGAGGGTCGTTCAGCGATAGCGGACACCTTCGCCGGTCGGGTCCCCGTCGAATGGGATTCGACGGCACCGGTAACCCCGTTTGGCCAACTGCCATTCTTCATCGACTACCTCAAACAGGCCGGGCTGTTCGACGCCTGGGTGGCGGACTGTCCGCTATCACTGACCAGCCCAAATGCCCCCAAGAAGCGAGACCTGCTTGGCCGTGCTGGCAGGTCACCGCCGTTACGCGCACATCACCGCGTTGCGCTGTGATCCGGTGAACCCGCCTTTGCTCGGCATGTGCAAGGTGCTCAGCGAGGACTCGGTGCGGCGGGCCTGTCGAAGATCGACGAAGTACAAGGCCTGCCCTGGCTGCAGAAGCACCTGGACTATTGCACGCCGCCGCTGCTGAGCGAGGCGTGGGTGCTCGACATGGACAGCACGGTGAAGACCTTATACGGCTATCAGGACAGCGCCGAGGTCGGCTACAATCCGCACAAGCCTGGGCGTCCCTCACACGCCTATCTCAGCTACATGTTGTCGAGCCTGCGACTGGTGCTGCGGGTCGATGTCCTGCCCGGCGATGAGTATAACGTTGCGCATGCAACCGATGCTATGGACGTTACTGGATCAGCTGGGTCCGGCACGCCGCCCGGCGCTGTTGCGCGGCGACAAGTCGTGGGGCATCGAGCGGGTGATGGCGCGGGCGGAGCAGAACGGTCTTGGGTATCTGTTCCGCCCGCTGATGACGCTGAATGTCAAACGATGCCTGGAACGGGCGATGCAACAACCGGATTGGGCGGCGGCCGGCCAGAACTGGCAGGGCAAGGAAACGGTGCTGCGATTGCAGGGCTGGAGCCGCCATCGCCGTATCATTCTGCTGCGCCGCAAGCTGGCGCGCGACGTGGCGATGACCGATCGCGCCAATTCCAACCAACCGCTGCTCCGCTTCGCCGAGGTAGTGCCGGAGATAAGGAGCTTTGGGTGAAGCTGCCCCGTTTCCGTGGAGTGTTTGATGGCTTTGTTGATTACGATTCCGTGGTGACAACCTCCATCATCGCTTCGAATACCATTGGCGAGCGGTAACCCAACGCGGAGTGCAGCCGAACGGGGTTGTACCAGCCTTCGATAAAACTAAAGCAGGCCATTTCGGCCTCCGCCTGGGATGCGAACCGGCGCCGCTCCAACAGCTCACATTCCAGCGTGGCGAAAAAGCTCTCGCACATGGCGTTGTCGTAGGCATCGCCGACCAATCCCATTGACGGCCGCACGCCCGCCTCCCGGCAACGCCCGCCGAACGCCAGAGACGTGTATTGGCTTCCTTGATCCGAGTGATGGATGACGTCTCCAGGACGGCGTTGCCCAATCGCCATCTCCAACGCGTCCAGAACCAGTTCTGTGCGCAAATGATTCGCCATGGGACCAACTAACGATCTTCCGGCTCCAGGCGTCCAGCACGACCGCGAGATACAGGAACCCGTTCGCCGCCGGCACGAAGGTGATGTCGGCGACCCAGAGTTTGTCCCGGCCCACGGCGGTGAAATCGCGATCCACCAGATCCGGCGCCGGTCGCGCATCGTGTCTCGACGTGTCGTCGTCACACCTTTCCGGCGGCGACTGGCGCCCGTCAACCCGGCGTCCCGCATCAGGCGCGCGATCCGCTTGCGGCCGTGCCGGCTCCCCGTGGCCCGAAGCTCGGCGTGGATCCTCGGTGACCCATACGTCTCGCGCGAGGTCGCGTGAACAGTTCGGACCCGTTTCAAGAGCATCTTGTCTTCCACCGCACGGGCCGATGCCACTCGCCCCCGCCAGGCGTGATAGCCGGACGCCGACACGCCGAGCACGCGAGCCATGGTCGCGATCGGAAACTCCGCCTGATTCGCGCTCATGAATTCGAAGACCCGGACGGCACCGCTCCGGTCTCCCGGGCGAACCAGGCCGCCGCTCGAGAGAGAATGTCGCGCTCCTGACGCAGTTGCTTGTTCTCACGCCGCAGCCGGATCAGTTCATCGCGTTCGGTCGGTGTGACAACTTCGACCTTCTCCTCCCGGCGCCCGTCCCTTCGATCGGCCACGCCGACCCAGTGGCGGATCGACTGCGCGGTCGGTTCGAACTCTCGCGCGAGATCATCCGGATCGCGGCCGGCGCGACCAGTTCAACCATTTGTCGACGAAATTCAGGCGAGTACGGCGGGCGGGTTTTAGCCATGTGGGAAGTCTCCGGCGAAAGTGCGGGGGGCTCCACCAAATCGGGTCAACTTCATTACGATACACCTTATCAAGGTGGCGTGGAGCTCCTTCCGAATAAGGTCCTCGACAGCAAGCCCGAGTGTCGGCCTCTTGCGGCCATTCTGGAAGTCTATTTTAAAGTAAAACTTAGTCCAGTGAGTGCAGTCCTCGACGAGTTGGTTGATTGGCATGCCAAACAGTTCAGCATAGCATAACCTCCTCCGTGGCAGCTGGAAGATCGTGATGGGTAAGGGTGGCGCGACAAACCGTCGATCTCTCCGCTGGTTCCCGATCTGGTGGTCATTCATCTCGGGATGCGAGTCAACGCGTGGACTGGTCTCAAGAGGCTGCTTGGACTTGGTCCGCATCAAGAAATTGCGTGAATTAAGGGTCGGACGGTCTTCTGCTCTAGGGGAATTTCATTCATCCAGCCTTCGATACATCAAGGAGCGGGCGGATGCACGCTCACTGTCATCGAACTGTCATAAAACTGCAATATCCGAGTCACCGTTCCTGCCTAGGGTCCGGCCACGCGGGCCAAAGGCTCCGGAGGAGGCAACAGTATGAAATTCGTCGTGACGGTCGTGGCCTTTGGCCTGGCCGGCATCAGCATCGCCGCACAAGCGCAGCAGATCACCGGCGCGGGGTCCAGTTTCGCCGCGCCGATTTACTCGAAGTGGGGTGAAGCTTCGAACAGCGCGACAGGCGTCCAGTTGAATTATCAGGCTGTGGGGTCCGGCGCCGGCATCAACCAGATCAACAACCGCACCGTTGATTTCGGCGCGTCTGACATGCCCGTGAAGGCGGACCAGCTCGCAGAACACAAGCTGATGCAGTTCCCGACAGTGATCGGCGGCGTTGATATCATCGTCAACCTGCCGGGCATCAAGCCAAACGAGCTGAAGCTGACTGGCCCGATCCTGGCTGACATCTACCTTGGCAATATCACCAAATGGAACGACAAGGCGATCGCCGACCTCAATCCTGAGCTCAAGTTGCCCAGGACCGCGATCGCGCCGGTTCATCGCGCTGACGGGTCTGGGACGACGTTCGTGTTCACAGATTATCTGAGCATGCAAAGCCCCGATTGGAAGGCCAAGGTTGGTGCCTCCACCAGTGTGAGCTGGCCGGTTGGTGCGGGGGCGAAAGGGAGCGATGGGGTTGCCGGCACGGTGCGCCAAATTCCAGGCGGTCTGGGGTATGACGAAAGCGCTTATGCCGAGCAGAACCATCTGACGACTGCGATGATGCGCAATGCTGACGGCAAGTTCGTCGCCCCAACGATGGCGGCGTTCGAGGCGTCCGCGGCGAGCGCCGATTGGACGAAGGTGCAGAATTTCGCGATCGACCTGAACGATCAGCCGGGCGCGGAAAGCTGGCCGATCGAGTCGGCGACGTTTGTTCTGCTGCCGACCGATCCGAAGGACCAGAAGCAGAGTACCGCGGTTAAGAAGTTCTTCGATTGGGGGTTTAGCCACGGCAGCGATATCGCGAGAGGATTGCTCTACATCCCGCTGCCGCCCGCTGTGCAGGAGGCGATCCGGGCTGCGTGGAAGGCAGTCCCAGGCACGATGTAGGCGCGACAGAGGGTCCGGGCCACCTTGAACAAGCAGAGTGCCGCCATGGGGGGCTCGGAGACGAGCCACCTGATGACGGACTTCTCATTGGGCCAGGGCGGAGCTTACTCGGTTTTAGAAAGCGTCTTAATGGTAGGGGCCTTGCGCCTTTCGACGAAGGACTGTTCAGCGCGTGCAGCAAGCGGCCGCTTTTAGCGCTTCCCCCGTTGCGAGGAGCAAACGGCGGCTTGGCGACCCGATTTTCGCGGGTGTGGCGCGGGCGTCCGGCATTTTTGTCCTGCTGCTTCTTGGCAGTCTGATCCTTTCACTGTTTCTCGGCGGACTGCCCGCCTTCCGCAAATTCGGTGCTGGCTTCCTGGTTTCGACGAGCTGGAACCCGGTGCAAGAGGTCTTTGGCGCCGCGGTGTCGGTTTACGGCACGGTGATGACGTCGGTGCTGGCGTTGATCCTGGCGATACCGCTGGCTTTCGGCATCGCGTTTTACCTGACCGAGTTGGCCCCCGAGTGGCTGCGCCGCCCGGTGGGGATAGCGGTGGAGCTGCTCGCGGCGGTCCCCTCGATCATCTACGGCATGTGGGGTTTCTTCGTCATCGTTCCGCTCATGGCGAGTTACGTCGAGCCCACCCTGATCAATGCGTTCGACGGAATTCCGGTGCTGGAGGACATGTTCGCCGGTCCGCCGTTCGGCACCGGCATCTTCACCGCGGCTCTGGTGCTGACAGTGATGGTGGTTCCATTCATCGCCGCCACCATGCGCGATGTGTTCGAGGCGGTGCCCCCGGTGTTCAAGGAATTCGCGTATGGCGTAGGTTGCACGACTTGGGAGGTGATGCGCTCGATCGTCATTCCCTATACGCGCACGTCGGTGGTCGGCGGCATCATGCTTGGCCTTGGCAGGGCGTTGGGCGAAACGATGGCGGTGACGTTCGTCATCGGCAACTCGAATCGCATCTCGGCCAACCTGTTCTCTTCCGGTAACACGATCGCCTCGCTCGTCGCCCTGGAATTCCCGGAAAGTCCGGCCGGCAGCTTGAAGCTTTCCTCGCTGCTAGCGCTTGGCTTCATCCTGTTCGTCATCTCGTTCATCGTGCTGGCGATTTCGCGTACGCTGCTGCGCCCGCGATTGAAGGTCTGAGATGAGCGCGAGCACATCGTCCGCCAGGGAGTCACCAGGGCCAGCCAAGGACCTGAAGGTGGCTCGTGTCCTGGGCAATCGGCGCCGTCGGATCAACCTTGCGGTCAAGATTGCCTGCAGCGCGGCGACGGTGCTCGGGATGGTCCTACTGGGGTCCATCCTGCTGACCCTGATCTGGCGCGGCGCCGCTGGGCTTTCCCTAACGGTGTTCACTCAAAACACCAAACCGCCCGGATCAGGCGGCGGCCTGCTCAACGCGATCGCGGGGACGCTGATCCAGACCGCCATCGGCACGGCGGTCGGCACGCCGATTGGCTTGATGGTCGGCACCTATCTTGCGGAATACGGCCACAGTTCGCCACTGGCCAACGCGGTTCGGTTCGTCTCCGACGTGCTGCTGTCGGCGCCATCCATCCTGATCGGACTGTTCGTTTACGAGTTCGCGGTGGTGCCGTTCGGCGGGTTCTCGGGGATTGCGGGGTGCATCGCGCTGGCGATCATCGTGATACCGATCGTTGTGCGCACCACGGAGGACATGCTGCGGCTGATCGCCCCGTCCCTGCGTGAGGCCGCGATCGCGCTTGGCGCGCCGCGGTGGAAGGTCATTGTGCTGATTTGCTACCGAGCGGTAATGGATGGAATTGCCACGGGCGTGCTGTTGGCGGTTGCGCGCGTCGCCGGAGAAACCGCGCCCTTGCTGTTCACCAGCCTGGGCAATCTTAACTGGTCCATCAGCCTGCGCGAGCCGATGGCCAGTCTCCCGGTAACCATCTATCAATACGCGGGTTCGGCGTTCGAGGACTGGGTGCAACTCGCCTGGGTCGGCGCGTTGCTGATCACGTTTGGCGTTCTGGCCATCAATATCGCGGCCCGGCTGGTGCTTCGCCGAGGGAAATGAGGCAGATATGGATATGACCACGCAACCGGCAACGAGTCCGAGCGCCAGTTTCGGTGGCGTTCAGGCGCGCACTTCGACTGCGACGAACAAGGCGCGGATCTCGATCGACAACCTCGATTTCTTCTACGGCGACCATCGTGCGTTGAAGGGGATCAAACTGGATCTGCCTGATCGGCAGGTGACCGGCGTGATCGGCCCCTCCGGCTGCGGCAAATCGACGTTGCTGCGGGTGCTGAACCGGATGTACGACCTGTATCCAGGTCAGCGGGCCACCGGCGAGGTCATGATGGACGGCATGAATATCATCGACCCAAAAGTCGATGTGAACGCGTTGCGCGCCAGCGTCGGCATGGTTTTCCAGAAGCCGACGCCGTTTCCGATGACCATTTTCGAAAATATCGCTTTCGGTGTGAAGCTGCATGAGCGGCTGCGGCGCTCGGTCATGGAAGAGCGTGTGGAATGGTCGCTGACACGAGCGGCGCTATGGGGCGAGGTCAAGGACCGGCTGCAGACCTCGGCCCTTGGCCTGTCCGGCGGTCAGCAGCAGCGTCTTTGCATAGCGCGAACGATCGCGGTGCGGCCGGAAGTCATCCTGCTGGACGAGCCGACCAGCGCACTCGATCCGATCAGCACGTTGAAAATTGAGGAGCTGATCGACGAGCTGAAGCAGGATTTCACCATCGCGATCGTTACTCACAATATGCAGCAGGCGGCGCGCTGCGCAGATCAGGTAGCATTTTTCTACCTGGGTGAGATGGTGGAATGTGCGCCAGCGGCGCAGATCTTCACTTCGCCGAAGCAAAAGCGCACGCAGGAATACGTTACTGGCCGGTTCGGTTGAGTAAGGAAGGGTCGTAGCGATGTCAAATTCGACCGAACACCTGGTCAAGAGCTTCGATAGTGATCTGAAGCGGCTGCGCGACATGCTGACCGACATGGGTGGGATCGTGGAAAGCCAGGTCGCCATGGCGGCGGAGGCGATCCTCGACCGCGACAGTGTCGTGGCGATGCGGGTGGTAGAAGAAGATCCCAAGGTCGATGCCCTGGAGCGCGAGATCGAGCAGTTCGTGATACGCATGCTGGCGCTGCGCCAACCGATGGCGGGTGATCTCCGGCAAGTCGTTGCGGCCCTCAAGATCACCGGAGATCTGGAGCGGATTGGCGACTATGCCGCCAATGTCGCCAAGCGAAGCGTCGTTCTGGGGCAGTATAATCTGCCCTATTCGCTTGCCGGACTGGCCCACATGGCGACGCTGGTGCAGGAGCAATTGAAATCGATCATCGATGCACTGGGCAACAACAACTCGGCCAAGGCGATCGAGGTCTGGCGATCGGACCGGGTGGTGGACGATATCTACAACGCGCTGTTTCGCGAGCTCATTACTTACATGATGGAAGATCCGCGCAACATAACCCCGTGTACGCATCTGCTGTTCATCGCCAAGAATCTGGAGCGGATCGGTGACCACGCGACGAATATCGCCGAGACCGTGTATTACGCTGTCGAGGGCGAGGTGATCCCGGATGTTCGACCGAAAGGTGATACATCCGCCTATGCCATTGTTCGAAACAAGGAATAAGCGGGGAATACCACAATGCTCGACGCTATATCTAGCCTACCCAAGCCGCTTGTTCTTGTGGTGGAGGACGAGGCGGCGCTCGCCACCATGCTTCGATACAACCTTGAGAAGCAGGGTTTCCGCGTCGAGGAAGCAGGCGACGGGGAGGAGGCTCTGACCCGGATCTCGGAGACTCAACCCGATCTTGTGCTGCTGGACTGGATGCTGCCGGTGATGTCCGGGATCGAGGTCTGCCGGCAGATCCGCCGCAAGCCCGCAACCCGCGACTTGCCGGTGATCATGGTAACGGCGCGGACCGAGGACCAGGACGCCGTGCGCGGGCTCAATACCGGCGCTGATGATTACATCACCAAACCGTTCAGCATTGAGTCTCTGCTGGCGCGGATCCGGGCGCTGCTGCGCCGGTCCAACTCGGTGCCGATGAAGGGGCCGCTGACTTTCCACGACATCGAGATGGACCTGTCGTCGCATCGTGTCACCCGCAACGACCGCCGGGTGCATCTGGGTCCGACCGAGTTCCGGCTGCTGGAGTTTTTCCTGCAGCATCCTCGGCGGGTGTTCTCCCGCGAGGAGTTGCTGGACGCGGTATGGGGGCCGGACATTCATGTCGAGCCGCGCACGGTTGATGTGCATATCCGCCGCTTGCGCAAATCTATCAATGGCACGGATGAACTGGACGTGGTGCGGACGGTTCGGACGGCGGGGTATGCGCTGGATACCGAGCCGCTGTAGTCATCCAGAGCGATCTTCTATCGGCGATGACGCCGGTCGCGCGATCGGTTGCCGCCAGTACCACGCGATGCGCATTCGGCGGTCGGACTTGTATGGCGGGAGATTTTTTTGGGCAGCGGGCGCCACTGACAGCCGATCTGGGCAATGTAGAAAACGGCATTGACCACCTCGCGCATGCTGGTCTCGCGCGTCCCTCCGCAGGACACCGGCGCCGGTATGTGCGGCCCCGCCAACTCCTCCCTCGGAGGTATCGCTTGCGTAGCGCAAGCCGTCGCGCTGATACTTGGGGCGCGTGATTTCAGCCCAGACCATGAGGTAACTCCTCGTCTTCGTAAACATGGAGAATCGAAGCAACTAAAATCACGCAACAATTTTGATCGACGAGGGCGAAGCAAGCAGCCTCGGGCCAATGCATTGAGATAACTCGAAAGACCGTTCCGCATTCATTCCGGGTCAGCTTCTTATCTCAGATCCATTTGGGACGGGCTTGGGCGGAGGACGCCATGGCACCGCCTGCGGCTATGAAACGCGCGATGCAGGCCCTAGCGGAATTGCCGATGGGATCGTTGACCTCCTCGGCCGCAGGCTGTTACCGGCACAGCGGGAAGAGGCCATGGAAGCCGGGGTCCGGTAGCAACGGAACCGAAAGTTGGATTTCAAGGCTCTCCAAATGGGCATTTTTAGGCCGGGAGCGGAGCGTTAGATGTTAGACGGTGGTAGCGGGGTGCGGCCATCAACGTTGCCTCTCCGGGAAGGCGCGCACAGCTGCGACCGTTGCCACCGGCATGGAGATCGGCCGCCGTCTCCTGGGTGCCGGTCGAGCGAGCGACCGAATGCGGTTTGGATCGTTGATCAGGAAGTCCCGCGCCTTTTTTTGCATGCCTGGACGATATCGTCGTAGGTGCGCAAGCCCAGGGTGTCACCTGCGATCTTCGTCACTTGCCAGCCGGCAATCATCTATATTCCGCCCTGCGATTGAAACCACTCCGGCCACGCTCTTCGCCCACCCTCGAACATTTGAAGACCTCTTTGGGAATACTCGGTCCAGGCCATCCCACTGCCACTGATCTGTAACCGCCCTGTCATCGTCAGTCGGTAAGTTGGTTAGGTGATCAGCCACACCCGCGTCGGATGTGGCGTGGTCATGTGAGTGGGGAGGTGGAAAAATGACTGTCCGAAGCCGAAAGAAATTCATTAGTCTCGTGACTTCACTATCCATGACACCGGCCCTGGTGCCACCAGCCGTGTTTGCCGCACCGCTGCAAGCCAATGATGATAACACAACGACACCGATCAAGCATGTCATTGTGATCTACGGCGAGAACCGCTCTTTTGATCATCTGTATGCCACCTATCAGCCTAAAGCCGGCGAGACGGTGAACAATCTGTTGTCAGAGGGCATCATCAACGCGGACGGAACGCCGGGGACGAATTCCGCCCAAGCTACACAATATACAGCGAGCGATACCGATACCTTTCACATTGCGCCAACCAAGACCGGAGCGTTTATAACCCTGCCACCGGTGACAGCGGGTGGACCAAAGGACAACAGCGATACCAGTCCGCCGTTCAACACCTACGCCCAGGCGCAGAACGCCACCAGCGACCTGTACACCAAGGATTTGAAACTGCTACTCATCGGGGCGACTGGGCTGGCTTCTGGCGCGCTCGACACCCGGTTGCCGAACGCCGCCAACCTTCCGAACCTCCCCTACTTCCTAACGCCGAGTATTCCCTATAGTGCGTATGCAGCCAGCCCAGTGCATCGGTTTTACCAGATGTTTCAGCAGATGGATTGCGATGTCAGCTACGCGAGTGCGACCAATCCGAGCGGCTGCTTGAATGATCTGTTTCCGTGGGTCGAGATCACCATCGGCGCCGGCACCAATGGCGGACCGCTGACCCCGGGGCTCACGCCCTCGGGTGAAGGCTCGGTGGCCATGGGAATGTACAATGTTGCCCAAGGCGATATGCCGTACTTCAAACAACTCTCCGATAATTACACGATCAGTGATAATTATCATCAACCGGCCAAAGGCGGCACCGGCCTCGACAGCATCATTGCTGGGTTTGGTGACGCGATCTATTACACCGACGGCAAGGGCAATGCAGCCACACCGCCCGCCGGGCAGATTGAAAATCCCAACCCGCAGAGTGGCACGAACAACGTCTACACCAACGATGGATACGGCAACACCAAGACCGGAAACGGCGGTTCATACAGCAATTGCGCCGATAGCCAGCCAGCCAGGAGTAAAGCCGATCCTGGACTATCTCGCAGCGCTTCCCGAAAAGCCCAATCCGAATTGCGATCCTGGCCACTACTATCTGCTGAACAACTATAACCCGGGCTACCTGCAAGATGGCACGGTGGATACCACCACGTTCACGATCCCGCCCACCTCTCAGCCCAGCATCGGTGATGTGTTGCTTGCCAATGCGGTCTCGTTCGCGTGGTTTGGTGAAGGCTGGAATCAAGCGGCGGCCAACCCCACCAGTCCGGACAATGTGTATTGCAATATCTGCAATACGTTCAATTACCAAACCCAGTTCATGACCAGTGAGAGCCTCCGCGGCACCGTCAACCAGGATACGAATGACTTCTACGCCGATCTGTACGCGGGGACGCTGCCAGCCGTTTCGTTCGTCAAGCCGTCCGGGGTGAATGACGGTCATCCAGCCTCGTCGAAATTCGATATCTTTGAAGCGTTTACGCGCAAGGTGGTGACCCAACTGCAAACGAACCCGGATTTGTGGAAGAGCACTGCGGTCTTCATTACGGTCGATGAGGGGGGCGGCTACTACGATTCGGGTTACATCCAATCGCTTGACTTCTTCGGCGACGGCACCCGCATCCCGCTGATTGTTGTTTCACCGTATTCAACCGGTGGGCACGTCAAGCACAGCTACACGGACCACGTGTCGATCTTGAAATTCATCGAGAAGAACTGGGGTCTGCCACCGATCTCCAAGCGCAGCCGCGACAACCTGCCCAATCCGCAGCAGGACAGTGGCAGCTACGTGCCGACCAATCGGCCTGCAATCGGCGATCTTATGGACATGTTCAACTTTCCCCCCAGCTAAGCAAAAAGGGGCCATCGGCCGCCCTTTGGGAGAAAGGGGCGGCCACACTGGCTACCCACGGCCCCCTGCATCTGCCAGCGGCGTCCCTGGCTTTTGAGGGGCGAGAGTGGCTGAAATTTCTGTCGCGCAAAGCGTTCTACCGATAGTGGCGGATCGTAGGCGATATTAACTTGAATAGCTCCGGGTGGCCCGCCGATACGGCGGGTGAGTGATTTCAGCCCCGGGGTCCACGGCTCCGTCCTATCTCGCAACCGACAGACCCGTCACGCGCGGCAATCACTTAAACCCGTTTCGGTTATTTACTCACATGTGCTACTTTAAATACCCGACATAGTAGATCCCGATCATGGACTTCGTCGGGGTCCAGATCGGTTCGTAACCTGTGATATACGGCTTACCGAGGACATCCACCTCACCATAGAACGGCTCATTTTTCTGAATCGATGCGATCACTTTGCCTTTGGGATCCAGAATCGTGCCGACCGCGCGTGAGCCGTCGTCCTTCTTGACGTTCGTGGCCACGCGTACAAAGTCGTCGCCGCTCTTCACGAAGATCGTGGCGGTCTCACCCGCCTGCTTTGCGACCTCGTCAACGAGATCAAAATTGTTGTTCATTTTCGTCGAACCGAAATAGATCGCAGGCACTTGCTTGCCGGCTACCATATCGGTACCTTCGATCTTTGGCGGACCGAGCTTGTCCGCCAAAGATCAGAAGTTCCATAGCAGATTTGAGCTTGGCGTCTTGAGCTTGCCCGTAGCTCGGCACCAAGACGGCGACGCCGATGACGCAACTTGCTGCAAGTAAGCCGACGAAGGCGTGTTTCATGTTCATGAGCTTTCCCCTCCCGGTATCCGGGATTTCCCCGATTAAGGTCTTCTTCGCCCGGCACCACTGTGGCATGACACTAAATTCAACGGGAGTCTTATTAAATAGCGACGCTATGCCGCCGGGCAGAATGTGACCGTGGGCGGGACCGCCGCCGATTCTGGGCGCGCGCCCATCCACTGAGATGAGCGAAGCCAAAACTACCCGCCGAGCAACGGCGGTCCGGCTTGAACGGGAGGAGCGGACGTGACGACACTGATCGATGCAGCGGCGCAACCGGCAGACCAGGCCGGCCTGCTCGACCGCGAACGGATCGTCGCCCGGGCAGGGTTCAACCGCTGGCTGGTACCGCCCGCCGCACTGGCCATCCATCTGTGCATCGGCATGGCCTATGGCTTTTCGGTCTTCTGGCTGCCGCTGTCGCATGCGATCGGCATCGACAAGTCGGTCGCCTGCCCGGCCGATAGTACGATCCTGGATGCGCTGGTCGCCAGCGGCTGCGACTGGAAGATCAGCGAGCTGGGCTGGATGTACACGCTGTTCTTCGTCTTCCTGGGCACATCGGCGGCGGTCCTGGGGGGATGGGTGGAGCGGGTCGGTCCGCGCAAGACCGGCGTTGTAGCGGCGCTGTGCTGGGGCGGCGGATTTGTCATCTCGGCGCCGGCGTCCACCTGCACCAGCTGTGGATACTTTGGCTCGGCTCCGGTGTCATTGGCGGCATCGGCCTGGGACTTGGCTACATCTCGCCCGTCTCGACCTTGATCAAGTGGTTCCCGGACCGGCGCGGCATGGCGACCGGCATGGCGATCATGGGCTTCGGCGGCGGTGCGATGATCGGAGCACCGCTCGCCAACCTGCTGATGGCACATTTTCGCACCCCGACCGATGTCGGCGTGGCGCAGACCTTTCTGTGCCTGGGCGCCATCTATTTCGTGTTCATGATGGGCGGTGCCTTCGGCTATCGCGTGCCGCCTCCCCATTGGCAGCCCGAGGGCTGGGCCCCCCCGCCCGACACCAAATCGATGATCACGCACGGCCAGGTGCGCCGCTGGGTCGCGGTCGCCACGCCGCAGTTCTGGCTGATCTGGGCAGTGCTGTTCCTGAACGTCAGCGCCGGCATCGGCGTCATCGGCATGGCCTCTCCCATGCTGCAGGAGATTTTTGGCGGGGCGCTGATCGGCCATCCGGATATCGGGTTCACCGAGCTTGATGACAGCCAGAAGAAGGCGATCGCCGCCATCGCCGCGGGCTTCGCCGGGCTGATCTCCTTGTTCAACATCGCCGGACGGTTCTTCTGGGCGTCGATGTCGGACAGGATCGGCCGCAAGAATACGTATTTCACCTTCTTCCTGCTGGGCATCGCCTGCTACGCGCTGTCGCCGTGGGCGGCGCATGCCGGCAGCAAGGTGCTGTTCGTTGCCTTCGTCTGCATCATCCTGTCGATGTATGGCGGCGGCTTCGCGACCGTCCCCGCCTATCTGGCCGACATGTTCGGCACGTTGTACGTCGGCGCCATTCACGGCGTGCTGCTGACCGCGTGGTCTGCCGCCGGCATCCTGGGGCCGGTGATCGTCAATTATGTGCGGGAGTTCGAGATCGCCGCCGGCGCACCGCGGGACCTGGTCTATGATCGCATCTTCTACACCCTCGCCTGCCTGCTGGTGCTGGGCTTCATCGCCAACCTGCTGATCCGGCCGGTGAACCGCAAGCGGTTCATGTCCGTTGAGGAAGTTGTCGCGGTGACCGGGGCCCGCGCCGCCGAGCACGCCCATGACGCATCGATGGGCATCGGCCGTGGCGGGCTGACGCCGGCGGCGGTGCCGGCGTGGCTGGTGGTCGGCATTCCGATCGCCTGGGGCGTCTGGGTCACGGTGCTGACCGCGATGAAGCTGTTCGGCTGATCCGCCGCCAACCGAACACCGCCTCGCGATTGCCGACCGTCTGGCGAAATCGGACCCGGGCAACGCCGGCAGCACGATCTCTTGCAGGCGCAGCTATTCTCAGTACCGCATTGAGGCTCGCGAGTTCTCGATCCTCAGAAAAGCCGCGACCACCTCGGGGACAGCGCTCGCGATTTTGAAGCCGTTGGGCGAAGCCAATCGGCTCGATGCCAAGAGGCTCAAGTGGATTCCGCAGATTGAGGCTCAGCTCTCTCACTCTCTCACTCAGAACAGTGAGCTTTGCGAAACCCTTGGTGCATCGCCAAAATCTATGTGCAAGACCGAGAGCTGCCTATCTGTGTCGCCGATCCGATTCAGATCGGACTTGTCGACCCATACGCCACGCGAGTCCTGGACTTCGATCATGTGTTGCGGGTACACATGGGCGAAGGCCGCCTGGCTTATCAGGCAGCCAGCGGCGGCCAGAGCGAGGATCCGGGTCATGTCTTGAACCAGTCTACGATCGGCGTGCCCAGACTGTGCGAGAACAGGTCATCGAAGTAGAGATGGAATTGGGCGATCACGCCCGGATGGTTGCCGGTCGCACGATTGCCGGGGAGCAGCACCTCCATGCCAACGGCCCATGTGGTCGTGGTGTAGTTCACGCCCAGCCCCCAGAGATACTGCGTCTGCGTCCCATTGTTCGCGCTGGCTGGCGGGGGACGACCAGGCCAGTTCCACTACTGGCGTCAGCTTGTTGACGAAGGAGGGCAGGCCGTAATCTTTCACCTGCGACGACAGGTAGCGGATGCTGTATTGCAACGAGAGGCCGCCGCTCCACGTGTTCAGATTGCCATTGTTCAGCGGGTTGCCGAAGCTGTCGACCTTCAGGTTCTTGTCGGCGATCGTGTAGGTCAGTTCGGCGGTCAGAAAACAACCGGACGGATAACGCCGACCGGAACATCGCCGAAGCCCTTGCCAAAATACAGCGTCGGGCCGGTCGACCCGCTGTCGTCGTTGCCCAGCACCGCACCGTTCGACCCGTTGGCTCCAGAAGCGGGCGAATTCCCTCTGTACGCCCAGCGAAACGGGATGAATTCGTGTTCGGCGTTGACAACGGCTATGTATTTCAGCGTGACGACGATGTTGTTCCAGCCATTCGCGGTCTTCGTGCTCCTGGTTGGGTCGCGCCTAGCTATAGCCGCTGTTGATGACGAAGCCGAAGTTTCGGTGATGCGTTTGTCGAACTCGAAGCCGAGGTTGTAATCTGTACGACGTCGGGATGGCGCCGGCCGGACCAGCAACAGATCCGCCGGCTGACTACCGCGACCTTCTCGAGGCACTGACCGGCCAGTCATTGCGCGAGTCCCCCCACTGCCATACCGGCATCATGGTGGTGATCGACTGTATCGCGGCGCCCAAAATCTGCCAGCCGGTTCCGGATACATGACCCCGGATCGGCATTCTACCGCACGAGTCGTCCGCCAGGGCGGTATGAGGCCGCTTGCGCCGCGACCGCCACGGACGTCGCTGAACGGGGGCCAAGCGGACAAATCACGGCTGTGACGAGGCTCGAAGGCTTGTTTGGTGCGGCAAATGCCTGCCCGTTGCGCTTCGGGATGTCCCAAGGGTGCATCGGCAAAGGACGCCGCGGCATTCAATACCCATAGCCCTGGCGCGGGGGGAGACCTCATGTCCGTTTCCGGCCCGGGGGGAACTAGGGAAGGAGCAAGGCCAGGGCTCTGCCCTGGACCCGCCAGGCGAAGTCTGACGGCGAAACCTCTCGATACAGCATTTGCTTGATACAAATAGCGCGGCATGTTCCGTCTCCCAGTTATTGAGAAGCCTGTTAGCAGAAAGTTGCCGAGCGCAAGCGATGGGTAGCCCTTCTTGAACAGCCATCGCCGTCCCCGGCAGCTCCCGCCCATTCGTGGGGGCGCGTCTTTTCCTTCTGTAAAATATCGCTCAGGTGAAGGGTCGAGACCGGCTATGGCGCGCGAGGACCGGTTGGGGGGCAGTCGTGGGGGATGCCGGTGCCATACAAGCCAATCTGCGCCCTATACAAAAGCCGCTGGCAGGTTGAGCTTTTTTCAAGTGGATTAACTAAACTTCCGGATCACGAAGTTCTATGGAATGTCCGAGAATGCGGTGAAGACCCAGATATGGATCGCGGTATCGGTCTATGTACTGGTCGCTATCGTCCGCAAACGCCTGAAGTTGGACGCCTCACTCTACACATTGAAGCAGGTGTTTTCGGTGGCAGTATTCGAAAAGGTCTCGATAAGAATCTGTGATCTTTCAATCACCCTACGATTCCGCATCCGTGACAGACGATAAGCAGCTGAATTTGTTTGGCGATTGACCGGACAGCAGTGATCGTCACCCAAAATGGAACCAAGGTGACTATTACGGAAAGGCCGATCCGCTCGATGGACTTTCAGCAGCCTTCAAGAGCTTGATTTATCATGAGGGCGCCCAGCCGCGCCCTCGCCTCAGCGCGTATCGCTGCCCATGCATCATCCGGATGTCGTGCATGGAGGGGTAAGTTGAAGATGCGGGTAAAAAAGTGGTCACAAGGGCAGTCGGTCGAACATCATACCAATGATTTCAATGCGATACTGCCGGCCCTGGTTGTGCAAAAGCGATGCGCCTGCGAAGCAGCCATGGCATGCTGGTGATGTTCGACGTCACCAACCCTGTGGAGAGGGCGCACACCATGGCCAAGAGGCGGAGGTAAGAACACCAAGCTTTCACCAAAGAGCTGCTGTCTGCGGACGGCGATTTCCTGCGCGCGGTGATGGATGTGGTGGTGCAGGCGGTGCTGGAAGCGGAGATGACGGAGGCGCTGTCGGCAGAGAAGAGCGAGCGCGCGGGTCGAAGGGCCGTCAGGGCTATCGCAGCGGCTACTACAGCCCCGCATTGACCACCCGGGTCGGGACCAGCCGGGTGGCAATATTGAAGAACAGACGGTGCGCCCGGCGCCATCGGGTCAGAAGCTCCGCATAAGGCTTGGCGTCACGAGGCCTGGCGATTGCATCGACCTCGGCCATCGCGGCTACAAGATCGTCACGGGGAAGCCGCTCGAACAGGGCTTCGCGCCATTGATCGAGCGGCAGTGCGTTTTCTTCAAAAACAAGCTTGGCCATGTCACGCAGCAGAAGTCGCGGCATCGTCGAGATCGCGCAGACTCCCAACCGGGCCTTCTTGTCGGCAGCTTCAGCGTCCTTGACGAGGTCGGTGATCAGCGCCTCGGCCAACTCGGCGGCGTCATCCTGCGCTGCGGTTTCGAGCTGTACGGAACAGCGCTGCCACGGTTGCTGTTCGGCGCGGCTCCTGAAGGGCGGCAATCGCAATGGGCGCGGCGATACGCCTAGCCGCGCCCTCGCCTCACGCCGGTCGCAGATGGCTTTCCAGCACGTGCAACCCGCGCCAGCCGCTCCAAGGCCCGCGGCCGGAACGCCTTGTGGCGGCGACGGTCGCAGATCGAACGCGCTAATAAATTCGAGCCGGTGACGAGGTGGAGTGAAAAATTCACTGGGCGATCGCTGAGTTGGCACGGTTCTCAGACTGTCCGGCGCGGCGAACCTGGTCTCCGCCCGATATTCATCGAACAGCTTCGCAATGCGCTCGCGCTGTTGCTCGTCGAGAGCGGCAACAAGACGTTCCCAAAGGCGCTTTTGCGCCCGGTCGCGGATGCGTCCGACAAAGCGCTCCAGACGCTCGCGCCCGGCAGCATCACCTTGTTCACGACCAGCCACGACGTAGCCCCCCGGCGGCGGACATAGGTGTGCGAACGGCATCACAGCCAAACGCAGGGTGCGGGTGAGGCGGTCAAGGGCCACGGCCGGCTGCCGGTGCGCGCGGTCCCTTGAGGTCCACAACCGCCACCCAGCTCGATTCCCCTCCCGACCCGGTGGGAGAGCTTTGCACCATGTCGCGCCTCAAGGGCCGCCACGGCGACGCTGACGGCGGATTGCGTGAGGTGCAAAGATTTCCGTCGCCCGGGTCATGCGCTGCCGTTCGGCAACCGCCACGAAGACACGAAGCTGTTCCAAGGTCATGCCGAACATGATTGCATCCGGACTGGACACCGCTGCCACCACCTGCCTGCCCCGCGGGTGATCTGCAAGGTGGCGCTACGAGGTACATAAGGGGAGGCATCGGTGGCACCCTTCTGTATCGTCGGCCCGAGCGGCTATATCCTCTGGGCCGGCCCCGCAGATCACCCACAAGCGCTGCGTGTCTTGCCAGCCCGCGATAGCGCACTCATAGCCGAACAGAGGTTCCTCAAGTTGGGGGGGTTAGGGATCAACGGTTACGGACCGTGTCATCGGCGAGATTTGCCTCGGCCGCACCGGAGCCGAGACCGCGTGCCGTCAGGAGCGCGTGCTCGCAACGAATTGCGATGCGCCACCAGTCTAGCGCGACCGTGGCTGCCGGCCTCCCTTCGGGGGAGTGACCGGTTAGGCAAGCAGCCATTGGCTGCAACCGACCCGAGACCAGGGCTGCACTATGGTAGCGGGTCCTTTCTGGGGGACCGATGTACGGGCGAGACAGGGCGGGATGTTTCGCCTGCCTTGAGGCCGGGATTTCACATGTTCTTAACATTGCCTGTAATACAAAACAATTGGAGGCCATTTCGCGCCTTTAATTTCCGAGTGAATTGGATTGGTCATGGCTGCTTCTGCCCAGATGTGCTGCGGTGGCAGGCTCCCTGCCCACCTTGCTGTCGGACTGCCATAGCGATATCGTGTCACATGGCCCGTCGTAGCGAGGCTCGCGCGTTGTCGGCGGCAAACGGCCCGCTACGATACACCATACCGGTTCTTCGTCTTCCGCTTAGAGTTCGCCAGATTCTTTAGCAAAATATTTGGTCGTGAAGCGTCGTAGGAGGAGACTATGCAATACACAGTCCGTGCGCTTTTGGTGCTCTTATCGCCGATCGTTCTTGCGGGTTGTCACGGCGGTGGCAGTCCCGACGCAATCATCCACTACACGCAGGTCGGCGCTTGCACACAGGCAGACTTTCCAAACGGCCATATAACTGCGCAACCCTCGGAGGCTATCGTCATTTTCAATGTAAGTCTTGTGGACAACACCGCGGTGAACCAAACGTGGTCGTTCGATTCCGCGAACTTCAAGGTGAACCCGCCGTCTTTGCAGCAATCGAACCTCGGCAGCACCGGAGCCGTTACGATTCCGGCCCATCAGCCCGTACCACTCAATAGCTACGTGGGTATCGTCGTCCCAACCGTGAAACCGGACGGCTCCGATGCAGGCCAAACGAACCGTTTCCTGCGCTACTGGCCACTCAGCAATTCGCCGGCTCCGGGAACGATGGGAGTAAAGGGATATTCAACCCAAACCTCGTACCCGTTTGTGCAGGATTGCGACTCGGTACTATGGCGTAATCAAAAAATGCATCTCACGCGCGGAGCGATGGGGCCGCCGTCCGATGCGGCGGCCAGCCTGATCACCCCCAGGTTTTGAACGGTCTCCTCCAGAAGTTAGCGTGGCACGAGGCCGGGCAGAAGTTGCATGATGCGAAATCCTGCAACCATCGTCGGGTACTGACCATGACCCATGCGGAGAGGCAAGCCCGTTACAGAGCCAAGCAGTAGGCGCCCCCACGCTCCGTTACCGCAAACCCGTAGATCGTCGCAGCCGACTTCAGCGATGGCGAGACGTTATCGCCGAGCTACAGGAACTTCAGGATGAATATCAGACTTGGCTCGACGCCCTGCCGCAAAAACATGGCGGACAGTGGCATGGCCGAGGCCTTGCGCGCGATCTGCGACCTCGACCTGTCAGAACTAGAGAGCACGTTCCGGGACGGCTCAAATGCCGAGCCAATGCAGCACATGGCCAAAACCGTCGTTGCCTTCAGGGTTGCGCCGTTGTCGCCGTGCAGCACCGGGCGCACCGGCTTGGCATGCACCCCCTCGGCGAGCGCCGTTCGCCTGGCCAGGTGAGCAGCGTGCTCGGCACTGTCGGTGTCGTGCACCTCGAAGCCGACGATCCTGCGGCTGTAGAGGTCGAGGATCAGGTAGAAGTAGAACCAGCATCCCTGGATTTGCGCCGGCAGGAACGTCACGTCCCAGCACCAGATATCGCCGGGGCGGCTGGGAATGTGCGTGGTCGGTGGGCGCGACGTCCGCGGCGGCTGAGCCCGTCCCCGGCGGTTCATCTGGCCATGTGCGCGCAGCACACGATGGAAGCTGAACTGATTGGCGATGTAGATACCCTCGTCGGCCAGTGCCGGGACAATCCGCGCCGGCTTATAACGGTCATTCGAAGATGACCGTTATTTGGTGGCTTTACCGCAAGCGATCTGGAGCAATTCCTTCCCGCCACACTCCGAGGCGGCACGACTATGCCCACGAACTTGGCATCACAAGTTTCCGGTCAGGCATCGCTGACCGAGGATGGCCTCGCGCGCACGCGCGCGTATTGCGCAGTAACCTGCGCCATGTGTTGATGAAGCGTCCGCCTTGGAAATCGATGCATGGCGCTGTGCTCGTTGGCACCGGCATCGCGCCCCGCACAATCGGCGGATCGCCGTCGATGAATTTGCTGATGTCGTCAGCGGCGATGTTGAGGGGACCACCGATCCAGCTCTGGGTGATCGCGTTCGCTACCACTTTGGCGCAGCTGATGTATTCCCAGGTCCCGGCGCGGGTCTTGATGTACCATTTGCCGTCCGTGGTGATGCACGCCCCCTCGGCCAGATACAGCCGTTTTTTCGGCATGGGTCGGCCTTTGGTCGTGGTGTAACCCTCGGGATAAAAGCTGGCGCTCTCCCGGTAGGACTTCACGGCGTCAGCACCAGCTCCAAGGACGCTGGTACGGAAAACAGGCTCGCTGTCGGGCGATGGTTCGTCCGCCAAGAACGCGTCGATCTGTTCGATGATGCCGCATATCGCCTGTTCGGAGAGACCGGCGGCATTCTTCACGCAAATCGCACAAAGCGAGCAAGCGAGCCGGTAGACATCGCGTCCGTGTTCATAGCGCTCGAGCGCGTCGCCCTTGATGAAGTCTGAACGGAGCACATCCACGTGCTCGAGCATCTTTTTTCTTTTGTTCGCTTGATCGTCTCGGTTGCCCAGGTCATCGCCCGCGGGACGTGTTCGGGAATGTTTCGCGGCACTGGGAATGGTGAGATGTGGCGCACGATCCAATCACAGATCCGTCCCCGGTCTTTTTCCGGCACGGCGCGGCCCGCTTCGTCGAGCTGGTCGGCCACCCATTCCAGGTCGCCCTTGGTCAACTGGCACCTCTCGGCCACCCACAACCGACGCAGCAGGTGCAGCATCGTATCATGAGGGTTCCCGCGGACGACGTTGGCCCAATCGACGTGAAGCTGCTCCAGATTCAGCGCCTCGCATCGCGCCCGGTCGGCCGGCCCGACCTTGGCGGAATCCAGCGCCGCCCTTTGTGTTTTGCTCAGCTCTGCGATCGGGATGGTGTGGCTCTGCCGAAGCGCGGGCTCATCTCGAGACCGGCAGGACCCGATGATCGAGGCGGCAACGGTGAATGCGATCAGCATGATCATGTTACTGCGAGCGATGGCTATGTATCCGCGCAAGCGGTTGATCCATCTGTTTGTGGCCAATGCTCGCTACACCACGCCAGACTGGTGCGGGCTTGGCTGGCCCGGCCGGGCTGCCGGATTAAGCTCCACCATCCTGACCTTTCTGCGCGTGAGGAGGCGGTGCCAAAATGGTACACCTATTGCAATCAAGTAACAGATAACTTCCGTATCATCTCGCCCGAGGATTTTCGGGTTTTGCACTGAGCGGGGTATAACATCGATCTGCCAGACGATTTTTACGAGGCGGAACTTGAGCAGGTTATCTTGGCGCAAGGCATTACGACCCTCGAACAGTATCGGATTGCACGCCGGATTGGGCGCGCCGGTGTGCTCAATCGTGCCAGGCGTGATGCGGTGTGGCCTGTATTCGAGGAGTACCGAGGACAGCTCAGTTCGCGAAAGCTGAAAGAGGTGGACGATGCTTACAGGGAGATTGCAGGACTTCTTCAAGCAGATGAAAATCGCCCCTCGGACTACAGCGCCATTGTTGTCGACGAAACACAGGACTTTGGACCTCAAGCCCTGAAGCTACTGCGCGCGATGATCCCGCCGGGTCCGAATGATCTGTTCTTCGTGGGTGATGGTCACCAACGGATCTACAGCCGAAATCGTGCCGCGATGAGCAAGTGCGGGATCGATATCAGGGGTCGATCGAGGAAGCTATATTTGAACTACCGTACCACGGAGGAGATCCGGCGTCATGCGGTCGCATTGCTGGAGGGGTGCGATATTGATGACCTGGACGATGGCCACGACGAGACACGACGATACAAGTCTTTGTCCCATCGTCCGCTACCCGTTGTGGTTTCGGCCGACGGCCTGGAAGCAGCAGCGGCTCGTGCAATAAAATTCATCAGGGATATCGCGGCACAGCCAGGTCAGGGGTGCACGCCGTCTATATGCGTTGTCACTTCGGGAGAAAAAAGCCGGGATGCAATGTCCGTGCACCTGCAATCGGCTGGGTTGTCTTGCGTTACTATCTCAGCGCAAAGCAATCACGGGGAACGCCACGACGTGGTTCACCTGGCGACGATGCATCGTGCCAAAGGATTGGAATTTGATGCAGTCGTTGTCGTGGCGCCCATAAGCTTTTTTGGCGATCTCGAAGAGACCCACGATCAGCGCAAGCTGCTATACGTCGCGCTAACCAGGGCCAAGCGCGCCGCCATGTTATAAATTAATCCACGTTGACTAATAGACTCCTCGACTCCTCCGGAAGTTTGAGCCCCAAGGACCAGCCTCCACGGTTCAGCCGAACCGAGCCGCCGTTCCGGGGGACCCTCTATGTGTTCAGTCCCGATGCTTCGGCGTGGAACAAGGATCCCGCTTTGAAGTGCGCCCCTGCGGGTTCTTCTCAACTACCCTTCTTTCTCCCGATCTCCGCGTTCACGTTCGGTCGCCAGCGCATCGACTTGTCCGCTGCGTGGGTCGACGATGATCCCGTAATCGCGTCGTGCCCGCTCATACGAGACATAACCGTCGCGAACGTCGGCCGCTACGAGCGCGGGGGCCCGCTCCAGCGGATCGCCGTAGCCCCCGCCGCCGCCCTGCGTCACCGCCAGCACGTCGCCTAGCGCGGGCCGGCATATTGGAAAACTTGGAAGGCGAGGCATGCCAAACCACTCCTTGAATGTCCGATCCTGGCTTCGTCACGCAGGATGCTGAAACGGTTGACCGTTCCGTCGCCGCCACCGAAAAAGCCCGGCGGCGGCATGCACATGGCGGTCGGCGTTGGCCGTGAGGACGGTGGGCAGCAGTGAGTCTCCAGATGGCGCGTGACGCCAAGGCCGCCGCGCCATTTTCCGGCGCCTCCGGAATCCTCGACGAGTTCGTAGCGTATGAAATCTCAGCGGATAGCGCTGCTCCCACACTTCCATCGACTCGTTCTTACAATTCGACATCATGTGCCACTCGGCCGAATTGCCGTCCTTCGTCGCCCGCGCGCCACAACCGCCCGAATTCGAAAATATACCAGACGAAGTCCTCGCCGGTTTCGGGATCGGATCCGCCCGCAGTCAGGTTATTCCCCGTGGCGTAGCTGCCGGCGGTCACCCGCTCCGGCAGCAGCTTGCTGAGCGCCAGCTGCATGATCTCGCTGATCCGATCGCCCGGGTCGGCCGTCGACGCGAAACACGGCGCCGGATAAACCGGATTGACTAGGCTTCCGAGCGGCGCGCGCAAGTCGATGAGGTCGATGACGCCCTGATTGAGCGGCACGTCCAGGGTCGAGCACGGCCATCAGCGGCGCATAGGTCGCGGCCCGGGCCACGCCCTGCGAGCAGTTCACCGTCGACAGCGCCTGAGGATCCGTGCCTGCGAAGTCGACGATGATTTTCCCGGGCGTTTTGGTGATGGTCACTTGCACCCGATAGGGACCGTCACCAAACCCGTCGTCCTCCATGTAGATGTCGCTTGCGCGTCGACGCTGGTGTTCGGCATCGCCTCCATGGCTTTGAGGAAGCGCCGTCGGGAATAGTCGATGGCCGCCTGAAACTGCTCAGCACCACGTCCAATCCGTATCTTTCGGATCAGGGCCTGAAGACGCCGCTCCGCGGTGATGTTCGAAGCGATTTGTGCCTGGACGTCGCCCCACCATTGGCGCGAGAAACGGATGTTATGCTCGATCAGGTCGCGGACTTCGGTGTTAAGCGACGCCCGCCCGATAGAGTTTGGTCGCCGGAATGCGCAGCGCCTCCTGGACAACGTGGCGCGCGGTCCCGGCCCAGCCGCCCGGCGCCATTCCACCGATATCGGTCCAATGGCCGCGGTTAATCGAGAACCCGATCAGCGTGTTCTCATAGAACATCGGGCGAAAGATTGCGCCATCGCCCTGGTGCGTTGCGCCGGTATAGGGATCGTTGTGGATGATGACGTCGCCCGGCTCGAATATCGCCGAACTTCTCCAGGAAATGGCGGACCGGAAGGGTGAGGCCGCCGGCATGAACGTTGATGCCAGCCGCTTGGGCGATCATGTTGCCGTCGCGGTCGAACAGCCCGCACGTGAAGTCTTCGCCCTCGCTGAAGCAGGTCGAATAGGCCGTCCGCACCGTCGTCCTCACCATCTCCTTCACGGTCGAGAGGAGATAATTGCGCATTATCTCGGCGCTGAAAGGATCGAGATCGGCCTCTTTCACGTTGCCTCCCGCGCACTCGTCGTTCATGCTGCGTCTCCATCTCAGCCGGACGCTGCCGTACTGGATCGACGTCGACGATGCCGTCTGGGAATGTAAATCACCGAATCACTCTCCTCGATGAGACAGGCCCCTGTGCCGCCAGCCGGGCGGCAGACCGTCGCGCCAGAAGATCGGCACCGGATGCTGCGCGAACGCCGTCAACCGCTCGCCGATCGGTGCGGTCCGGACCGCGTCCGGCTGAAACTGGGCGCGCCTTGAGCCTCGGCACCTGTCCGGTAACAGTCACCTGAATATTCACGATCTCGGCCGTCGTCCTCGAGCTTCGTCCCGTAAAGCCGCTCGTGCAGCCGCTCGAAATCTGCATAGAGACACTCAAGGCCGATAGGTCCCGGATGGCACGGGGACCGGGAACTTCGTGCGACTGTCCAACATACCGAACATCCGCCCACCAATCGGCATAGACTCGTTCGATCGCTGTCTTGCTGTTGTCGAGGAAATCTCGGGCAGTGCTTTCGAGGCCGCGGAAATCCTCCTCTATCGTTTCTTCGTTGGCACGGGACAGCGCGACCATCAGGCTCTTGGCCGCGGAATTCTTGAGATCGGCGGTAAGCAGCCCAAAGGCGGAGAAGGTGCTGGCGTTGCGGGGAAAGACGACCTCCTTCATCTCCATCTCGCGCGCTACCGCAGCGGCATGCTGGCCGCCGGCCCCGCCGAAGGCGACAAGAGCGAAATCCCGCGGGTCGGTGCCGCGCTTTACCGTCACCTCCCGTATCGCTTCGGCAATGTTCGCGGTGACGATGCGATAGATACCTCGTGGCAGCCTCCTCCGACGCTCACGCCGAACTTGTTGGCAATGGGTCGCAATGCGGCCTCCGCCTGTTTGCGATCGAGGCGAAGCCTGCCGCCTAGCAGACCTTCCGGGTTGAGGATCCCGAGGAGGAGATTGGCATCGGTGACCGTCGGCTTGACACCGCCGCGGCCATAGCATGCGGGGCCTGGATCCGAGCCGGCTGATGCCGGGCCGATCCGCAGCGCCCCTCCGGCATCGAACCAGACGATCGAGCCACCGCCGGCGCCGACCGAGTGGATGTCGATGCTCTGGGTGCGCGCCGGGATGCCCCACTCGACCTCGATCGTGTCCCGGGTGTCCGGCTCGCCATCGCGGATGAGGCAAACATCGAGGCTGGTCCCCCCCATGTCGATCGTGCACACGTTGGGAACGTCGAGGGTCGCGGCAAGAAAGCGCCCGGCAAGAACGCCGGCGGCCGGGCCGGAGTACAAGCAGTTGGATCGGGAAGTGCTCTGCTGTCGTGCTTGGGATGACCCCGCCGCCCGAATGCATATACTTGATGCCAGCTTTTTGCTGAAGCGCCGTCTCAAGTCGGCTCATGTAACTGTGCATGCGCGGCATGGCGTAGGCATTGAGCGTAGTGGTGCTGACACGCTCGTATTCGCGGATCCTTGGATCGACTTCCGAGGACAACGACAAAGCAATGTTAGGCGCCATCTCGCGGATGATGCCCGCGACGGCCTGCTCGTTTACTGAGTTGGAATACGCATTGAAGAGGCAAACGGCAATCGCGTCGACGCCCACTTCAAGTAGTCTGCTTGACAACGGCGCGCGTTTCGCTCGTGTCTACCGTCTTGAGGACGATGCCGCTGTGGTCGACACGCTCGCGGATCGTGAGCCGGAGGTAGCGTGGAACCAACGGCCTGGGTTTGTCCCATTGCAGGTCATACAATTCATCGCGGTAGATACCGTGTTGCCTGTCGAGCGCTGGATGCTGATTTTGGCAGCCCCGGATATGGCTGAGCGTGTCGGCGTGCTCGCTACCGTCAAGGACAAGGCGCACTGCCGTGCGCGGGCCTGCGGCCCTCCTTGACCACCGCTGCGCGCGCCGACTGACGTGCTGACAGATCGGGACGGCGGAATGATCGGTTTCCAATCGAACAACGGAATAGGGGAAGTCATTGCGGCTCAAGCTGGCATGGCGATCGCCGGATCGAACGGCCTGCCTGTCTTCAGCACACCGAAACATATGACCAGAAGCTTGCGCATTGCCGCTACAACGATCTGTTTGGGCTTGAGGCGGCCCGCTTCCTTGAGGCGCGCGACAAGAGCTGCGACGGCGGGATTGAAGCGCATCGCGGACAGCGCTGGCATATAAAGCGAAGATCGCAGAGTGGCATTGCCAATCTTGGATATGCGCGTCGGGCGGTCAATCGAGGAGCCGGACCGGTAATGGCTCGGGTTTAGTCCCGCGTAGGCGACCATCTCACCACTCCGACGTAGCACCTCGGGCGACGGCATCTCCACCAGGAGCAGGGCGGCCAACGTTTCGCCGACGCCGCTGACGCTGAGCAGCAGGTCGCGTCTGCCGCGCAACGCGGCGTCCTGGTCAATCGTCTCACCAATAGCCCGGTCGATCGTCTCAAGCTGGTGCGTGAAATGCTCGATCGTCATAGCCGCCAATCCGGTCGCGGTGCTGTCGCCAAGACCACTGCCGAGGCAATTCTTCCACTCCGTCCGGCTACCAATGATGCCGGCCCGGACAGTGTGCAGTTCGCACAATCGTCGCATCGCAGGCGATGGCGGTGTCCATGGCGCCGGGTTGAACAACGCGGCGTAGTCGCCGATCAGGGCAGCATCGACCTTGTCGGTCTTATTACGACCGAGCTTGGCGCGGGCGAAGTCCCGGATCTGGGCCGGGTTGACAACGCTGACGATGTGACCCGCACCGTACAACGCCAGTGCCACGCCAAGGCTGTGACGCCCGGTCGCTTCCATGCAGACGTGGGCCTGTTTGCTGCCCAGGGCCTTTAGCCAAGACAGCACCAGCCTCCAGCCATCGGGGCTGTTGGCAAAGATCTTCCCCCTGCTTGCGCTGACCTCTTGCGCAATTGGCATCCAAGGTCTCCTTGGACACATCTATTCCAACTATAAAGTCACTCACTCTTGCTACCATGATCAAGGATGGACACAACAAGGCCCCGCGTCGGACCACCTTGTCCGCGGGATCAGCGGCCTGCCGCGTCCCTGGATACCGTACCGGCATGAACAGCGGAACTTGGCGAAGCAGGGCCATATCTACCCCACAGGTGCTTCAACCAAAGGGACGCATGTGGCTCACCGCTTTCCTTGCTGTTCAGCAAGATATTGTTATCTGCCGAACAAGCTGCAACGTACAA
>CAVYXX010000129.1:0-14438 GCA_963772355.1 uncultured Alphaproteobacteria bacterium
CTGTAGCTAGCTCAAGACGGGGGTGCCCGTCTGCGCTTCGAGAACCGCCGGTTGTCGGGACGGACTGATTGTTGCAGCGGTTTCGGGCATTGCCGGCAGGCTCGGTCTAAATCAAAGTCTGCCAAATGTTGATCGCTCGCACTCTGCCGGATTTGCGTGCCGCCTGCGCCCGCCTGCGCTCCACCGCCAACTCGCTGGCGCTGGTGGCGACAATGGGGGCATTGCATGCTGGACACCTTACGTTGGTGCGGACCGCGATCGCGTCCGGGTCGGCCGTTGTGGCCTCGATCTTTGTCAATCCGCTGCAGTTCGGGCCGAACGAGGATCTGTCGCAGTATCCGCGGGACGAGGCCGCTGACCTGGAGGCGCTGGAGGCAGCAGGCTGCGCGCTGGCATGGCTGCCGGATGTCGCAACGATGTATCCCCCTGGCGAGGCGACCACCGTAGTCGTAGACGGTCCAGCGCAACGATGGGAGGGCGATGCCAGGCCAGGGCACTTCCGCGGGGTAGCGACAGTGTGCACCAAGCTGTTCGGTCAGGTCCGGCCGGACCGGACCTATTTCGGAGAGAAGGACTGGCAGCAGTTGCAGGTGGTGAAGCGGATGGTCTCCGATCTACTGCTGCCGCTGGAGATCGTGGGGGTGGAGACGGTGCGCGAGGCAGACGGGCTGGCGATGTCGTCGCGGAACCGGTTCCTGACGCCAGCCGAGCGTGCGGTTGCGCCGGCGTTGTATGCGACGCTGCAAAGGACAGCGCGGGCATTTGTCGATGGTGCCGCAGTAGCGGAGACGCTGTGGAGCGGTCGGGAGACCTTGGAGCGCGACAGGTTGCGGGTGGATTACCTCGCGCTGGTAGATGGGTCGAATTTGGTGCCGGTCGATGCTGTTTTGCCGGGCGTGCGGTTGATCGCGGCCGCGCGGTTGGGAACGGTGAGGTTGTTGGATAATATTGCTGTTGTGTAATATGCGAGGTTAGACCCCGCGAGTGCGCGGGCCGTTAGATCCAGGAAAACAGGTGGGTGAACCAGCCTTCTTTCTTCTGCTGGATAATCGGCGTGTCGCCGACGTCCGGCCCGGCGCCCAGCGCCGAATTCTCCTTCAAGCGCTGCGACTCCTTCTGTGGATCCACCTGAACATTCTGCATCGGCGGCTTATGCCAGGACAGCAGGTTGTGGATGAAGCCGTCATCCCCCTTCGCCTGATTCGCTTCCTGGTCGACCTTCGCCCGGATGTCGGGCGGCGCGGCTGGCCCTGTCTCCTGCACTAGCGCAGCCTGACCCGGACTGGCGTCGCCTTGGGGCGAGCTCAAGGCCAACTGCGGCACCAACGCTGCCGCGGCTTGGTCCCGCTCGCTTTGTTCCTGCGGGCGCGGGGCGCCCGGTCGGGGCGGCCGCAGATTGTAGTCCGGCGGCATGGACAGAGGCGCGCGGGTGGTCACAGTATATTCGTCCGGAGAGTCGCGGGTCAGACCAAAGGTACAGAGTCAGATCGCCAGTCTCGCAGCCACCCAGAAGGACCAGGGCACACCCCAGTGGAACAGAGCCGAATTCGGCTCGGGTTGGACCGATTCGTTCGCATGCGACGCTCCATACCCATTCACCTTGCTTGGCCGCAAGTATGCACCACAATCACACGTCACGCAGGGCGCCGCCGGCGCGGCGGAATGGCGATCAACATGGCGAGGAACAGACCGGCGGTCGCGGTCCATTGCGCAATCGCGAAGGCATGGGCGTACGCCCGCTCCCCCGTTCGGCCGCCAAGAACAACGAAGAACAACGACCCGATAGCCGCAACGCTGACCGCCGCGCCGATCTGCAAGGCTGAATTGGTGATGCCGGCGGCAACTCCCGCCTGCGCCGGGGCCACATCGCCGAGCACTGTGGCGAACAGCCGTGGGAAGGCGACACCTTGTCCCAGGCCGGCGAGGAACACTGCCGCCGAGAGCGGGCTACCGGCGATTCCGAACGCCACCAGCAGACCGATGAGGGCATAGAAGGTCACCTGGACACCCATGCCGATTGCCAGCAGTTTCGGCCGCAGGGCAACCAGCGGCGCGGAGACCAGCGGCCCCATGAACAGACCCACTCCGTATGGAACGATCGCGAAGCCGACCTGCAGCGGCGCCACACCCCGGCCTTCTTGTTGATACAGCCCAAACAGCAAATAAAAGCTGGTGGTAAAGAAGAACAGCGCCGCGACAAGCACGCCACGACGAAAACTGGGGATCCGCAGCAGCCGCAAATCCACCAGCGGCATTCCGCCCGCCCGGCTCAATCGGTCCTCATACAAAACGAACACCCCGATCAGCAATGGGACACTCGCGAGTACGACAAATACCCAGACCGGCCAGCCTTGCTCGCGACCTTCGGACAACGGCACGACGAGGGAGATCAGCGCCGCGCCCCCAAGATCGAGGCGGACAGAGCTTCCGCCACCGGTCTCCGGCACGACCTTCCATCCCAGCACCAGCGTGACCGCGCAGACCGGCAGCGTCAGCAGGAAGATTGCCCTCCATCCCAGGTCGGCCGGATTCCACTGGATCAACACGCCGCCGCTGAACTGCCCGATCGCGGCGGCCATGCCCATCATGATGCCGTAGGCGCTCATAGCCCTGGCGAGCTCGCGCTCGTTCGGGAAGAGGGCCCGGATGGAACCGAGGACTTGCGGCAACAGCACCGCCGCTGCTGATCCCTGGATGATACGGGCGATCACCAGATGGGTTGGGGTCGTTGCGAGCCCGCACCCCAGGCTGGCCAGTGAGAACCCGGCCATCCCGATCAGGAAGCAGCGCCTACGCCCGTAGAGGTCACCCAACCGGCCGCCGGTGATTAAGAAAACGCCATAGCCGCAGGCATAGCCCGAGATCACAAGTTGTAACTCGGCGGGCGTCGCGCCCAGGCTCTCATGAATCGACGACAAAGCAACATTGACGATGAAGAAATCCAACGGTGGCATGAACCCGCCCGCCAGCAGTATGACCAGCGCCACCCAGCGGAGGGCGCTCGCTTGACCGTTTGACACACGCTCTCCCTAAACTGACCGGTGAACGCCGGATCGTTCTGCTATAGATGAGTTCCTCGCCAACTCCTGCCGGATCTAGCATCTAATCTTCATGCTGCCATCCCGATCTAAATTGGATCCTCAGGGCTATTATGCCCGCCTCGGTCTGGAGCCGGTGGCACCTCAGGCATCCATTGTCTCGGCGTTCCGGGCGAAAGCACGGCTGCTGCATCCCGATGTGCGCCGGACCGGCGATGCCGCCGCCTTCGTGGCGGTGAAGCAGGCGTACGACGTCCTGTCCAACCGGGAACGGCGAGCAGCCTACGACCGCATGGCTCTAGAGGCGGCAGGGGAGGCGGTCCTACCCGAGGTCATTGTCACCAAGCCGGCCTTCTCTCACCGATACGCGAAGATGGCTCGGCCGCCGCAACGTTCGCCCCTTCCGGTCATGGCGCTCGCCGGATTGGGGGCATGTTTGTTCCTGGGTATCTTCGAGATCACGAGGCACCTCGCGGCACCCACGTCGGTGCCGAATGCCGGGATCAAACCGAACGCGGCGACGGTGGCGCCGCTCTCTGCCACCGAACATCGGGCCGTTCTCTATGGCCCGGCTCCAGTGCGGCTAGCAGGGACCCCGAACTTTTACGTCGTGCCAGCGGGAAGTCCGGCGGTGTTGTGGCGCCATGATGCCGATCGTGACAAAATGGTCGCGCTGGTGGAGCTTCCGCCGTTCAGCTCGGTTCAAGTGGTCCGCCTGATCCGCAAGACAGCCATGCTGGAGGTGATGATCAATGACCGGGGCACTGGCTTCGTCAGTGCTGATCATCTCATGCCGGGTGATGTTGCGGCAGCCCGGTCCGCCTATTGCAGCTACAATTCGGGGCCGACGCCGTTCGATGGGGAACTACTGGAACGCCGCGGCGCAGGAAGCAGCACGCTCTCGGTGGAAAACCGGGCCCTCCAGCCCGCCGTGGTCAAATTTCGCGATCAGACGGGGGCGGCGATAGTGGCGGTTTTCCTGGGGCCGGGCAGTCGTGCGGAACTGAGTGGGTTACCGGAAGGTCTCTACCGACCGGAGTTCGCGATCGGCGAGATGTGGAGCCGAGCATGCAATCTGTTCGCGGCGGGGATGCAGGCGCGACGGATGGATGAGGCAATCAGGCTGCCGGGCAGTCCGCTTATTGTTCTGGCTCCCGACGGCGGGGAGCCGCCTGCTTCGGATGTTTCGGACCAGGCATTTGAGCAAGATTAGCCTAACCCGGTCCGCAATCCGGGCTTAGGGCCTGTCCGGGAACAACCGACTCGCGTCGGCTGACCTTTAGAGCCGGGATTCTCGACAGAGGCGGCGAACGATAATGTTCGTGGATGATCGATCCAGCCCCGATTCGTGACCGATTTACCGCCTTGTCGCCGCACCTCAACGAGCGAGAACGACGGTTGTTTGCCGCCACCGAAGCCGCAGCGGCGGGCTACGGGGGGATCGTTGCCGTCTCGGGAGCGACCGGCATCGCGGTCAGCACGATCGGGCGCGGCCTGAAAGACCTGGCTGAGGCAGGTGGTCTGTTGGCAGGCCGGGTGCGACGTGCGGGGGGCGGACGCAAGCCACTGGTCGTCAGTAACCCTGACCTATTGCGCGAACTGATGGCGCTGGTCGAACCCGGCGCCAGGGGCGATCCGATGTCGCCGTTGCGCTGGACCTGCAAGAGCCTGCGGCAGTTGGCGGCGGAGCTTGTGGCGCGTGGGCATCGGGTCAGTCGCACCGTGGTGGGTGAATTGTTAAAAGCGCAGAAGTTCAGTCTGCAAGCCAACAGCAAGACCAATGAGGGTGGCGATCATCCCGACCGGGACGCGCAGTTTAGCCATATCAATCAGAGCGTGACGACGGCGTTGGCGGCGCAGCAGCCGGTGATTTCAGTGGATACGAAGAAGAAAGAACTGGTTGGAGACTTCAAAAACGCCGGCCGGGAATGGCGTCCGCAAGGCGAACCCGAAGCGGTTCGCGTGCATGATTTTCTGATCAAGGAACTGGGTCGGGCGGTGCCATACGGTATCTACGACCTTGCCGCCAACGCTGGTTGGGTCAGTGTTGGGATGAACCATGACACCGCCGCGTTTGCCGTACAGTCGATCCGCCGCTGGTGGCAGGACATCGGCTGCAAGCGCTATCCCGCGGCCAAGCGCCTGACGATCACCTGCGACGGGGGCGGCAGCACCGGATCGCGCGTGCGGCTGTGGAAGCTCGAATTGCAAAAGCTGGCTAGCCAACTGGATATTGACATCACGGTCCACCACCTGCCGCCCGGAACCAGCAAGTGGAACAAGATCGAGCATCGGCTGTGTTCGTTCATCACCATGAACTGGCGTGCCAAGCCGCTGGTCAGCTATCAGGTCATCATCGATCTAATCGGAGCCACCACGACCAAGACCGGCCTGAAGGTGATCGGCGAACTCGACGACAACCAGTATCCCAAAGGCATCGTCGTCTCGGACGAACAACTGGCCGCCATAAACATCGTCCGGGCAGATTTTCGCGGCGAATGGAACTACACTATCAAGCCGTCCAATCGCTCAGACCGAGCGGTTGATCCCTGACGGGCCCTAAGTCGGAGCCGCTTGCTCGGTCGACGGGCTAGGGGTCACGCAACCGCAGGGGCAGCGCCGGCCTGATTGCGGCGGGACTGCCATAGCGCTACGAAGTCGATGGGCTGCAGCAACACCGGGGGGAAGCCGCCATCGCGGGTGACGTCGGCGAGGATGTTGCGGGCGAAGGGGAACAGGATGCGCGGGCATTCCACCAGCAGAATAGGCTCGATCGCGTTGTCTGGGACGCCGTTAAGGGTGAAGACGCCGGCATAGGTCAGTTCGGCGACAAAGACCGTCGGGGTGGGGGTGGTTGCCTGGCCGTTGGCCTGAGGCGCGCCGTCGTGAGCCTCGGCTTTGATCATGAGCGCGACTTCGTAAACGTTCTGCCCTTCCTGGATCCGGCGAGCCTGCACATCGAGGTTGATGCCGACCTGCGGCTGACTGCGGAGCTGGGTATAAATTTGCGGCGCACCCGGCACCTCAAAAGACAGATCTTTTACATATTGGATATTTACCACTAGCGGCTGGGCCGGCTGACCGGTCGGCTGCGGGGCAGGGGTGGTCTCGGACATCAAAGTCTCCGTGTTTTCGAGGATGGTGCCGGCTTCAGCCTACGGATGAGGCGCGGCGGGTAGCACGGTTGTGATCCGATTGTCACCGGTTGATGCGCCGGCGGAAGCTAGGCTCGCCACACCAGACGTTCCGGCGCAGGCTCGGTTGGGTCACAGCGCAGCCACTGGCCGTTGGCGACGCTCTGGCCTGTGAGCGTGAGGATGAAGCCCCAATGAGTGACGACCAGGGTACGGGGCCAATCGTGGCGACCGGCGAGACCGGAGCGGAAGCGGGCGGCTCGATCAACGATGGCGTCTTCGGGTTCTTCCTCGACGGGCCACCAGACGTCCTCAATCAGGCCGAAATCCTGGTCTGGCCAGTCGCGCTGCAGCACTGGACGAGGGGAACCGATGTCGCAGGCGAAGGCGTAGCGTTCACGCACGATCGGATCCACCGTGAGCGGCAGGCCGAGCGCAGTGGCAACCGGGAGGGCTGTTTGCAGTGCTCTTGTATAGGGCGAAACGATGATCCGCTCGATGTCCTGTCCGATTAGGTGTTGGGCGGCTGCATGTGCCTGGGTGTGGCCCAATTCGGTGAGGCGAGGATCAATAATGCCAGGATCACGCCGGGTGGCGCCGAAATGCAGGTTGAACTCGCTTTGGCCGTGGCGCAGCAGGATCATTCGACGGCCTTACAGAGGCAGGGATCGGGCGGCAAGCAGCCAATGAGAAACGGGTCCCCGGATTTGTTCGTTATACGCCAGACGCGCGCCTATCTGTGTGTCATCAAGGAGGATGTGGGCATGGGTGCGAGCGGCTTTCCAATCGATCTGGTGCTGTTTGGGATGATCGCGGCGTTTTTGGTCCTGCGACTGCGGAGCATTCTGGGCAAGCGGACAGGTTTTGAACGGCCGGCGCCGCCGGTGCAACAAGCACCTCTGCGCCCAACGACGGGGCCGATCATCGAGGCCAGGGCAGACCCGGCGACGCCGCCCACGGCGCAAACCGTGCCGGATGCGACGTCGGCTACCGGGCAAGCACTGGCGCGGATGCAAGAGATCGACCGGAATTTCGACGCCTCGCGGTTTTTGGCCGGCGCCGATCAGGCGTTTCGGATGATAGTCGCCGCGTTCGCTGCCGGCGATCGGACGACGCTGAGGTCGTTGCTGGGCGATGAGACCTACGCAGCGTTCGAGCAGGCGATCAGCGCGCGTGAGAAGGCCGGCGAGAGACAGGTATCCGAGATCAAGGCGATGCAGCATCTCAGCATCGACTCGGCAGGCCTGAAAGGCCAGGTCGGGCAGGTGACCGCGCGGATCGTGTCCGACCAGGTGAGTTACACCCAGGACAAGGATGGCCGGCCCTTGACGGGCACCGACGCGGTGACAGAGATCACCGACCTGTGGACGTTTGAGCGTGATTTGTCGCAGCAAGACCCAACCTGGCGTTTGGTCGCCGCGCGTAGCGGCTGATCTGGCGTTTGGATTGGCGCATGGGTGAGAGTTGGCCGCCCTGACGGCGTGTCGGGAAAATAGAGTGGGTGGGGGAATTTCCCGATGACCGGGGCCAAGCCGCGGGTAGCGCTGTTCGTGACTTGCCTGGTCGACCTGCACCGGCCGTCGGTGGGCTTTGCGGCAATCCGGTTGCTGGAGCGGGCGGGGTGCCAGGTGGAGGTGCCTCGGGCGCAGACCTGTTGCGGGCAGCCGGCGTATAACTCGGGTGACCGGCGGACGGCCCGCGATTTGGCGGTGGAAATCGTCGAGGCGTTCCGGGGCTATGAGTATGTCATCGCGCCGTCGGGGTCCTGCGCGGGGATGCTGAAGCACCACCTGCCGCATCTTTTTGATGACGATCCCAATCAGCGCGCGGTGGCCGACGCGATGGCGTCCCGAGTTTACGAACTGGTTAGCTTCCTGTCCGATGTGCTGGGTGTGCGCGATACCCTGGCGGCGCCGTTCCGCGGGCGGGTCACCTATCACGACAGCTGCTCCGGGTTGCGGGAATTAGGGATCAAGCAGCAGCCTCGGGATCTGCTAGCGGCCGCCGGGGTGAGCGTAGTGGAGATGACCGAGCCGGAGATCTGCTGCGGGTTCGGTGGGACATTCTGCGTGAAGTATCCGGAAATCTCGGTGCGGATGGTTTCTGACAAGACCAAAGATATCGTGGCGACGGGCGCCGAAACCGTGCTTGCTGGCGATTTGGGGTGTCTCCTGAACATGGCCGGGCGATTGCAGCGGGAGGGACATCGAGTGCATGTCCGGCATGTGGCCGAGGTGCTGGCCGGAATGACAGACGATCTGCCGGCGATCGGCGAGGCCCGGGGTTAGCCGCCTCGGGGTGGTGCCCGCCTCGCTTCCTACCCGCAATGGCGTGGCCGCGCGCAATATTGATGCAGGCAGGGTCATTTTCAGGGAGTGCCTGCTACGCGCCTGGGGGCATCACGTCTAATACTTCTCTTTGTGCTGCCGACGGACACTGAGCAGCCTAAGCAGGGGGAACACCGATGATCAAAGTGAGCGTGATGTATCCCGGCGGAGCAAGCACCAAGTTCGACATGAACTACTATTGCACGAAGCATATGCCGATGGCTCAGGATAAGTTCGGCGCTGCATGCAAGGGGATGACGATCGAACAGGGGCTTGCCGGCGGCGCCCCGGGAGCGCCGCCGACTTATGTCGCGATGGGGCATTTTCTGTTCGATTCCGTGGCTGACTTTGAGGCGGCCATGGCGCCTCATTCGGCGACCCTCATGGGCGACATTCCGAATTACAGCAACGTTCAGCCCGTGATCCAGATCAGTGAGGTGAAGCTTTAGCCGAGGTTGAAGCGGGTGCGGCCGCGTCCCATTCGGCGCGGCTCGCGAGGCCGTGACCGATGCGGGAGCCGCAAGTCTTATTCGGTGGCCTGACGACCGCTTTGGGTTGGGAGTGTGCATCTCTACGTGTGGCGGCTTTGGGAACACCACACGCGCATCGTTGAGATTCATACGGTATTGCTGCTCTTTCGAATCCTGCCTTAGCCCCAGCGCGCCGGCCCGCGCAACCGCGGGCAGGTATCGCGGTTCCCAGGGGGCTTGGGGTGCTGTGTCCACCGCGCCCGAGCGAGGGCAGGCGATCATTTAATAGTGAATTGCGTCGGAGAGAGCATGATCCCGTTCTCGAACAGTTGACTATCCGAACCGTTCATGGACCGCTATTAGAATTTCCAGACTATACGCTTCCAGAATAAAAAGTAGAACAACTAGATGGGAACGCTACAATTACGATCGGCGGCCTCGTTCTTTGCTGTGCCGCTGCTCTTGGCGGCAACTCTCCCCGAGCAAATTGCATGCAAGAAGCGCCGCAGGGCGACTCATTCATTATACACCAAACGCAGGGCATAGACCATGGCGATGCAACCAGTCAGGGGGTCTGCGATCGCAATTCGACATCGCAATCTCGAACCCTCCATTGCGCGGTCTGAAACGGATCCTTCGAAACACGAGACTAAACACCAGTTTCTTCCAGCGGACGTGCTGTTTTGGCTTAGCGTGTTCGCTGTCTTGTTACAATTTTTCCTAACCGGCAACGTGCTCCGAACGATGGGTATCGATGTAAATATGCGGGTGCATCCTGCATCGGTGCTCGTGTTGCTCTGCGCAATCTATACTTTGATAAAGGGCGTGGTGCCTTTCCATCAGCGGTGCCGCAACTCACCTCGCCTTTTGCTTTTTGTGTTCGGTGTCCCTTTGTTGGCGGTCTACACTGTTTACTTCAACGGAATAAACGGAGCGGCGTTTTATTTTGATAGTTTCTGGTCAGCCGCGCTGCTGGCTCTGTTGCTGGAATCCGCAACCGATAAACAGAAGCGGTGGCTGGCCAAGCTTCTCATGACCCTTGTGATTGTGAATGTGCTAATTGGCTTGTGGGAAAGTCTGACCCAAAACAATTGGTTTCCATTTGTAGCGAACGCAACGGATGGCACCACTGACTTGGCGGCTCAAGAGGCCGAGGATTTTCGGGCCAATGCATTTTATGGCCATCCGCTTGGCGCTTCATTCATCACGTCGATGGCGTTTTTTCTGCTATATTCGATGCAAATTCGGGTTCTCTTCGCCGGCCCGCTCATTGGGCTATTGCTTGTTGGTCTATTGGCGTTCGGCGGCCGCACAGCACTTGGCATCACTGGGTTATTATCCACTATAACGGTATTTTATGTACTAACTACGGGCATCATCCGGCGCAATCTGCGGCTGGATTTTGTGATGGGTATCGTGGCGGCTGCAATCATCGTTCCGCTGCTGATCACGATTATCGTTACTCAAACTACGATCGCTGATCGCATTATCAACACGCTATATTTCGACGACAGTGCCCAGGTGCGTGTCACGCAGTGGATGGTCTTGGATTATCTGAGCCTAAAAAACTGGTTGTTTGGAGTACCGCTGGCCGATTTAGAAGCCCTGAAATTTCAAATCGGCCTCGACGCAAGCGAAGATATCGAAAATTTCTGGCTGTTGCTTTGTCTCAACTTGGGTTCGATTGCATTCGTTGTCTTTGTGATAATGTTTGGCGCTTTCCTTTTGCACGTTGCGCGCTATGGGGGTGGGTTGAACGGATGGCTGCTGATGGTGTCGGCGCTGATCATCAACTCCAGTTCAAATTCCCTGGGCACCAAGTCAAATGACCTGTTCATCGAAGTAGCATTTTTAATGGCTATGTCTGGCTTCAAAAATTATGTGCGGCAGCCACGGGCGCCACGGTACAAGCCAACCCTCAAGTTCCGCCCGCCCCAACCTGCACTTTCGGATGGACCGGCCAACCGGTGGACTGCCACGGTATAAGCGCAATCTATGTGACGCCGGTCCACCCGGTGTGAACTAGTCGACTGTTTGTGTACAGTTGTGACTGTTATTCCGATAATAGAACGTCCCATCGACAAGAACGGAAACCCAGACATGGATAAATTCTCCAAAGTCAGCTTTCCTACCGACCGCTCTCTCGTCGGGGTCGCGGGCGGGCGGACCACGGTTTCCGTCGGTCTCGGGCCGCTTACGTGGACAACGGCGGGGCAGCCAGTTGTCGAGCTTATCGCCTTCGCCGCGTTGTTCGTGTTCGCGCGATTACTTCAGCAAGAGACCGTCCAGGCTCGCGTGGTGGTTGACGCCGGTGGCCAGGCAGATTCCCCAGTTGCAGCCTACTTCGCCCCCGACGCCACGCTAGCGGCGGCGCTAGCGACAACCCGGATCGGCACCGATGCCGATGGCGCCGAGATAGATCTTACAATCCTGGAGCGGACGGGCGACTTTGCGCGCGGCGGCAATGTGCTGACTTACGTCTGCGACGCCGACGACTTGCAGCTGTCGTTGAATTTCGATGCCGCAGAGCTTGCATTATTGTCAGCCAGCGATTTCCTTGAAAAGATTGGCCTCGTCCTCGAACGCCTCGGCGCTGAACCCGACACGCGCTGCTCGGACCTGGTTCTATTGACGCCTGCCGCGCGCACGCTCATCCCGGACCTGGCTCAGGAAATCCCAAGTTGTATTCATGAATTCATCCCTTCAGTGTTCTTCCGTGTCGCTGCAGAACACGCCGAACACCCGGCAATCGCCAACGACACCATGACCTATACTTACGCGGAGCTAAGTCGTACCGTGAGCCATCTTGCCAACCGGCTCGTCGTCGCCGGCTTGGCAGTGGGGGAGACCGTGGCGATTTCTGGCTGCAGCAGCTTCGGTGTGCTCGCCAGTCTTCTCGCCGTGCTGGCCGCGGGCGGCGTGGTCGTGACTTTAGACCAGACGTTGCCAGAAGAGCGTCGGAAACTGATCGCCGAAATGAGCCGAGCACGATTGCAGATCCTGGTCCGTCCCACCGCGGCTACCGATCAGTCGGATGCGGACACGATCGTCACCATTGACTGGCCGACCCGGGCCGAACTTGGCACGTTGCCTGCCGGGGCACCGCCATCGCCGGTGCTGTCAGCCGACGCCAGCGCCTACATCTTCTTCACAAGCGGCAGCACCGGTGTGCCGAAGGGAGTGCTGGGCACCCATCTCGGCCTCGCCCATTTCATCGAGTGGCAACGCTCCAGATTTCAAATCGGCTGCGGTGACCACACCGCGCAGCTAACGGCGCTGTCCTTCGACGTGGTGTTGCGTGACATCCTTTTCCCACTGACAAGTGGCGCCTGCATTCATATCCCGCGGCGCGAGACACTGCTCGATGCGCGGCGCATGCTGAAGTGGATAGCGGACACCGGCATCACAGCGATGCACTGCGTGCCCTCACTGATGAGGGCCTGGCTGCCGGCTGATAACGGCAACAATTCCTTCCGCTCGCTACGCTATATCTTCTTCGCCGGTGAGCCATTAACCTGTGGGCTGCTCAAGCGATTTATCGCTGCTGCGGGTCCGGACACCCGGATAGTCAATCTTTACGGACCAACCGAAACTGTGCTGGCCAAGCTGGCCAACCGCATCGACAGCGTCGAGGCGGGCGTGCAGCCGGTCGGCAACCCCTTACCTGGCACCGACGTCCTCATCGTCCGCGACCGCAGCGTATCTTGCGGCCTGTGGGAAATCGGTGAGATCGCGATCCGAACGCCTTACCGCTCGAAGGGCTACCTGGGGAACGAGGCGCTGACGCGCCAAGTGTTTGTCCCGAACCCAACCCGCGACGATCCTGACGACCTGCTTTACTATACGGGGGACCTGGGACGTTACCGGTCGGATGGCAAGGTCGAGATCTTCGGGCGCATCGATGCACAGATCAAGATCCGCGGCATTCGGATCGAGCCCAACGAGATCGAGACCTATTTGCTTAAGATCCCGGGCATTCGGGATGCGGTCATCACCACGCGCATCGCCACCAATACAGAAAAGGTCCTGGTCGGACTGGTCGTTCCAGAAACTCCCGTCGCTCAGACAGATCAGGCAGACTTTAGCCGCAAGATTTGTAAATCTCTGAAGCAAAAACTGCCCGAGGCGATGGTGCCGACCCGGGTCTTCGCGCTCGACAAGCTCCCGTACTTGCCCAACGGCAAGCTCGACCGCAAGTCGATAGGCGTGATGGAACTCGACATGGAAGGCGGCGAGCCATCGGCGGCGTTGCTCGTAGCGAACCTCGACGACACGACGCGCCGTCTCATCACCGGCTTCGAAGAAGCGCTTGGTCTGAAAATTGCCAACGTCGATAAGTCGTTTGTCGACCTGGGTGGGGACTCGCTGTCTTATATCCGAGCGTCGATGATCATCGAGGATATACTTGGCTGGGTACCGTCCGACTGGGAAAAGAAGTCTTTAGCCGAGTTATCTCGTCTCAAAAACGTTACCGGCGTCGCCGCAGCCTGCTCGTGGTTGACGCGAATGGATTCAACGGTGCTGTTTCGTGCCATTTCGATCTTCATCGTAACGCTCAGCCATACCGGAAACTATACATTCTTTACGGCGACGTCGGCGCTGTTCGTGATCTCCGGGATGAACTTCAGCAAGTTCCTTCGGCCAGGCATCCGAGAAACCGGCGGTCTTGGCCCGACGCTCCAGTTCGTCACTCAATTCGCGATACCAGCGGCGCTGTGGCAGGCAACCCGCGGCTTCGCCTTGCACCAGTTCTGGATCCCGGACCTGCTTCTGCTCGGCACGTTCTTCGAAAATCCGAACGCGGCCCATTTTACCTTTTGGTTTCTCGACGTGTTGGCAGCAAACGTAATAATCCTGGCAGTGATCGCCAAGTTCGGCTTCAGGCTGCGTGGCCGGCGCCCCGCAGCGCAAGACGAGCGCAAGTCCTCGTTCTGGACCGATCTGCTCTGGTGTCTGGCGGCCCTCGGCATTGCCTTCGCCCAGGTCTCTTCGGGCTGGTGGGACGGAGATCCCGGCGAGACAGACGTGGCGCCGTTCAAGTGGCTATGGATGCTCGCGCTCGGTATCCTCATCACGCAGGCGAACACTAAAGTACGCAAGGGCTTGGTCACCGGGCTCGTCGTGTGCCTCGCATTGGTCGCGTATTCCGGCTTGCCCAATGTGGCTCGCTATCTCGGCCAGACCGATGCCTTCGTTTTTGTCTCGGTGCTGGTTTTGCTCTGGGTGGAGCGCGTGCCGGTGCCGCGCCTTCTGCAGCGCCCGCTGTTAGGGATCGCGTCGGCGACGTTGTTCATTTACATTGTCAACTACTCGGTCATCAACAGAGTGATGCCACACTTCGGCCTGCCTGCGTGGTGGCCAGTACAGGTCGGCGTGGCGATGGCGACTGGCATCGTTACGAAAATCGTCTGGGACCGCGTTGTCGGTTGGGTAAGCAGCCCGGTTATGCGTATTAAATGGCGGTTACCC
>CAVYXX010000130.1:0-38271 GCA_963772355.1 uncultured Alphaproteobacteria bacterium
TCGATCTCCGGGGACACAAAGATGCGGCGATAGAGCCGGTCCTCGTTGGAGGTCGCGTTCAGGTCCACATAGACCGAGTGAACCCTTTGTTCGGGGGCAAGGCGGAGACCCGCTGGTGTTCCTGCTTCAGGGTCGCCGATTTTCCGATACCAGGCTCGCCCAGCAGCGCCAGGGCACGATGGGCGTCGAGCTGGACCAATGTGCGGAGGGGCCCCGGCCCGTACAGGCTATCCAAGGGGTCACGCAAAAAGCCGGCATCCGAGAGGTCTAGGATCGCCGTCTGAGGAATCCAGAACCGCGGCCACTCGTATACGGCTTGTGAAGGGGGCTGCTGAGAGGGTGTTGCTGCGGACATGACTCAGTATTGGTGCTGATGCTCCGGCTGGCCTCGCCTCTGAGGTGTGGAGCTCCAGCCTCCGGGGCTCGAGCGATTTGAACGGCCACGCTTGATGCCTTTGCCCTACCTCCTGCGTTTTGGCGAACTACAGCCCGCCACTACGATCTAGACCGAGCTTCCCTCTTGTTGATACTATCAAACCGGCGGAAATCCCGGCGGAATGGTTATGGAACTGTCCGAGCCGTGGCCATGTAATAACGCTTTGGTGATTTGTACCGGGGAACCGAATCGGCTTTTGTTTGGCCATGTATATCGAAGCCGTCCCGAACCGGAATTCGCCTCCTGCCATCCTCCTGCGCGAGACTTACCGCCAGAACGGCAAGTTTTGTAAGCGCACCCTCTGCAACCTCTCCAACTGGCCCACTGCCCATGTCGAAGGCCTGCGCGGTGTGCTCAAAGGGGGCACTGTCATCCCCGCCGGGCGCGATGCTTTCACCGTCATCCGCAGCCTGCCACACGGCCACGTCGCAGCGGCCGTCGCGACCGCCCGCAAGATCGGCCTCGAGGGCATCCTCGGCGCCGACGGCAATCGATGCCGCGACCTTGTCCTGGCGATGCTCATCAGCCGCATCCTCGATCCGGTCTCGAAGCTGGCCACGGCACGGGCACTCTCGCCCGCCACCGCGTCCACCAGCCTCGGCGAAGCGCTCGGTCTCGGCGATGTCGATGATAACGAACTCTACGCCGCACTCGACTGGCTGCTGGTGCGCCAGCCTGCCCTCGAAGCCATCCTGGCCAAACGCCATCTGACCAATGGCATGCTGGTGCTCTACGACGTCTCGTCGAGCTACATGGAGGGCCGATGCTGTCCGCTGGCCAAGCGTGGCTACAGCCGTGATGGCCGCAGAGGCACACTGCAAATCGTCTACGGCCTGCTCTGCGCCTCCGACGGATGTCCGGTCGCAATCGAGGTGTTCGACGGCAACACCGCCGATCCGAAAACCCTGGCGCCACAGATCGAGAAGCTGAAGCAGCGCTTCCACCTCGATCGTGTCGTGCTGGTCGGCGACCGCGGCATGATTACCGAGGCGCGCATCACCGAAGACCTTAAAGCGGCAGGCCTGGACTGGATCACCGCGTTGCGCGCTCCGGCGATCAAGGAACTGCTGAACAGCGGGGCGTTGCAACTCACGCTGTTCGACCGGCGCGATATCGCCTCCATCACCTCGCCCGACTTTCCCGGCGAACGGCTGATCGTCTGCCGCAATCCCGACCTCGCCACCGAACGCAGCCGCAAGCGCGAAGACCTGCTGGCGGCGACGGAGAACGACCTTGCGCGCATCAAGACTGCGGTCGAACGCAAGCGAAATCCGCTGCGCGGGACGGCCGAGATCGCGCTGAAGGTCGGCGAGGTGCTGAACACGCACAAGATGAAAAAGCATTTCGATCTGGAGATCACCGACGCCGGCCTCAGCTTCGCCCGAAAGACCGACGCGATCGCCGCCGAGGCTGCCACCGACGGCATCTACGTCGTGCGCACCAGTCTGGCTGAGGACACGCTCGGCGACGCGGAGACGGTGCGCAGCTACAAATCCTTGAGCCTGGTGGAGCGGGGCTTTCGCTGCATCAAGACCGTCGATCTGCACGTCCGACCGGTGTACCACCGACTGGAGGATCGGGTCCGGGCGCACGTGTTTCTCTGCATGCTGGCCTATTATCTCGAATGGCATATGCGCCAGAAGCTGGCGCCGATGCTGTTCGACGACACGGACAAGGAGGCAGCCGAAGCGCAGCGTCGGAGCGTGGTGGCACAGGCGCAGCGTTCGAAGGCCGCGATGAAGAAGCAGACCACCGGGCTGACCGAAGATGGTCTGCCAGTGCATAGCTTCCACTCGCTGCTGGCCGATCTGGCAACGCTGGCGCGCAACACCATCACCACCGCGATCACGCCGCACTATCCGCTCACCGTGCTGACCCGGCCAACCCCGGTTCAGCAGAAGGCGTTCGACCTCCTGGGTATCAAACGTGCCCAGTAGCGGAGGGGTAATTCGATGAATGATGGATGTATTTCAGTCCCTTACGTTCAGCAAAAGAGGGAAACTCGGTTTAGAAGGGTATGCTTGCGCCATCAACTTGTCCACACAGCGCTGCGACACACAGCGCTGCGGGATATCCGTCGTCGAAAACCGACTTACCTACCGCGCACGGCTCATGGTGGCGCGATACCGCCGGTAAGTCGCCGCCCTCAATGTCTGCTTTCTAAATCGCCTGAGCCGGCCAGTAACGACTGAGTTGGGTCGAACCCAGCCGAACGGCTCAGACGGTGTGAACGGCAGCTTCCCGGTCCAGCTTGCTCCAGAGCTGCCTTTCCGCTGTCGGCCATGTCCGGTCGTTCAAGCCAACAGTCATGAAAGACTGCATTTCCGGCCCAGTCGTTTTATCGCCAGCGCGACATACTCCGGCTTCAGGTCGACCATGATGCTGTCGCGGCCCATCTGTTCAGCCATCGCACCGGTGGTACCGCTGCCGCCGAACGGGTCCAGAACCAGACACGGCACGGGCGGCGCAGGCGGGCAGTCGCAGGTGGGTTCCCACCCGATTGTGGTCTTCTGGACCATCCCGGCCAAGATCCGGCGCTTGACGTCGGACGCATTTTGCACGCCGGCGGCCGCGTAATCCTTCGTCGCTTGGCCATCATATTCGCCGGCGATATCGCTGCCGCACGCGAGCTGGTGTTCCAGATCAGGAACGCCTTTCCGGATTATGCGGCGGAACGGTGACCTGCAGCTCGGGCAGCAGCCGGCGTCAGACGTCGCCGCCTGGATCGCTTTTCGCGGCAAAGCTGGTGGAAAAGTTGCGAAGTGGGCGCCCATAAACGGCTTCGGATTTATGCGCCAAACGTTCGTCATATTGCGCGTCGGCGCATAGGAGCGCATCGACTCCGCATTCTTGGCTGAGAAGGTTTTGCGCCCGCTCTTCGCGATCGCGACACTGTTCGGGCGGAAACTGGAATGCTTGGGATCGACGCTAACGGACGGCTCCGCCGCCCCAATTTGATCCCAAAAATAGGCCTCTTTTTTCGTCAGCAGGTAGATCGACTCCCACCGCTGCGTCGGTCGGTCTTTGACGCTCTCCGGCATGCCGCAGTCTTTGACCCAGGCGATATGGCTGCGTATCCACCAACCATCATCCTGCAGCGCGAGAGCTACCCGGGCCGGAAGCATGAACAGATCCTTGTGCTTCAACCTACCGGTACTGGTGCTGGCGTAGGCGTCACCGAGGTTCAGAAAGACCGTGCCGGTCGGGTGCAGCGCCCGCCAGACGGCGCGGAACATGGAGACAAGGTTCTCGACATAGGCCTCGAGCGTTGGTTCCTGACCGATCTCCAGATGCTTGGCCGGGTCGTCGGCAGCCAGGTAGGAGCGGAGACCCCAGTAAGGGGTGACGTAACGACGCACTGGATGGAATTGGCCGGCAGCTCGCCCAGTAGCGTGCGGCCGTCGCCGATCAGGATCAGGGCGCTCACGCCACGCCCCTGACCTTGAGGCGGATACCGCGCGCAGAGGGGGTGTGCTCTTTAGCGCCGCCCGGCCGCCTTACCTCCATGCGGTGGCGCACCGGCCGCCCTTCCTTGTCGGTCTTGGTCGGATCTTCCAGCGAAATACCTTCACGGCGCAGGCGTGCCAGGAAGTCTTTCGACGACAGTTTGTCAGCAGCGAAACCGCCCTGATCCTTCTGCGCCCGAGCGATGAAGGCTTCGCAGCGCTTTTTCAGCTCGTCGATCGACACCTCTTCATTCTCCGTTTCCGGGGTGCCGTATTCGCACTCAGCCTGCAGCCATCCGAAGATCGGATCATTCTCCGAAAGGGTCTCGGTCGCGTTTGCCCGCATGGCGGCCGGCAGCGTAGGCATGCGGCCGGCAAGGTGCACCCGCTGGGCATACTCCATGATCTTGCGGAGAACTGCGGGACCTTCCTCGCTTACGATCCGGTCTTCCAGGTGCAGAATGCGCTGGCCTTCAGGCCGTTAGATCACCGTGTTGATCAATCGGAACCTGCGCTGGATGGCGGGGTCGGCACGCTCGAAAGGCGGCTTATCGTTTGAGAAGATGATAAGGCCGGCCTGGCTACGGAACGGGGTCGGGTTTTTGTTCATGTCCCGGGCTTCGATTTCGTCATTGCCGGTGATCTGTTTCAGGACACGCTCGTTCCAGCCTTCGCCTCGGGTCAGCTCACTGATCGTCGCGATGCGCTTATTCCGCAGTCTGTTCAGGCTGGCGGGGTGCTGGTTGCGGCCACTTTCCTGGACAACCTTGGCGTCGATCGAAACGGCATAGCTGCCGAGAAGCCGCTGAATGACGTTGGCCAGGGTGCTTTTGCCGTTACCGCCGGCACCCCAGACGACCACGAATATGGCCTCGCCAGGACTGCCCAACACGCAGTAGCCGATGTAGTGCAGCAGCCACTCGGCCACCTCCCGGTTGCCATCGCACAGGCCGAGGATAAGCATGTCGAACAACGGCGTGCTGCCACCCCCATGTGTAGATGGCTCTATTCCAGTTGCACTGGTTTCGAGCATGCCTTTGCGAATGCCAACTTCGATCGGCTGCAGCGTTTCCAGGTCATACATAGAGCGTGGGGTCTGCAACTTTTTGAAGCCGAGATCGACGGCCGCCATAGGCTTGGCGAGAAGGCCCTTCATCACGTCGGAAACGCGGTTCAGTTTGCTGGCCGACAGCATCTTGTCGTGGGTCGTAGCACCCCAGCCCGCCTGCCCGATGGCAGGGTTGGCCGCACCGTGCGTGCCGCAATACCACCACAGCCGATCTTGGATCATGACCTGCACTTTGGCCGCCGTCACGTCATCGTTTTTCCACCCGGCAAGGCCATCCCACACAAGCCAGTTGCCAAGGCCTGGGATGTGAACAGCGTTGCCGGAGAAAAAGGACGCCAACCGCTCAGCGACCGCGAAGTCTGTCGTCAGGGTGAGTGACGTGCTGACCGCCCGGCGCCAAGCTAGCCCCTGCTTGGACAGCACCAATCGCCCGGGATGTCGGCAGACGTCATCGGCGACGGCGGGTTCGGGTCTGCGGTAAACTGGGCTTGTGCGTTCGACATCGCCAGATCGAACAGCGCCTCATCTGGTGCACCGAAGGACTGCGCGTGCAGCATGACATGGCGCCACCCTGCGAAATGCTGGTCCTTCGGCTGTCCGACATCGCTGCACCACTTGGCACGCTCAGTATCGAAGTCGCCTGCTACATGCCCGACGGGCGGGGTCCATCGCGATGCCCAGCGGGCCACCGCGTCAGCGATATCGTCCTCATCCTTCTGACTTAGGGCACCTTTTACTGCCTTCAGGCCCGACCGCGCGCCGCTGACGGCATGCATGAAATCGATGTAAACATCGCGACCGACGGTGCGCGGGTTGGGTGTCACGCCGTCCTTTACCGGCGGCGCTGGAAACCGTTCATTGCCCGGGCTCGAGCTGCCCTGGCGGAACCACATCATTTGGTTGCCGAACTCGTGGGTGCCGGCGACGGCGGCCTGCTGTCCCTTGGCCAAAATCTCGATTTTGCCGATGTATTCTGGTTTGCTTCGGCCACCTTCGGGTCGGTAAACTCGAGGCTGATAACCTTCTTAGCGCCTGGGTTGGCGTCCACCGGGATCGTGAACAGGAGCAGCGCGCGATACGGAATGGTCTCGCGGACCAGCAGATCCTTTTCCCATGTGCGCTGGGCCGCGGTCAGGAAGCTGTTTCGCCACCTGACCGCGTTCGGGCCATCATTCAGATCTACGTCACCGGCGAGGAATTGGAACGGGCCGCACGGCACGCCCATGATGAGGCCGCAGTTGCCGCCTGCGGCATCGCAAATCCGGAGGATCGTATCGGGGTCATGACCACCCCGTTCCCAGTTATCGTGCCCTTCCCACCGTCCGGTGGTCTGGTTGAACACCGCAGGGGCCTTGCCGTGACCCTTGTCGCCGAAGCCGACGGTATGCGGGAGCAGCGGGGTTACAAGATCTCTCGGTATGCCATATTGCAGGCAGTCAGCTATTGCACCCACGTTTCTTAATTCCTTGTATAACCGCTGACGGTGTTCTCTTTTGACCCTTCGGTGTAACGGGTGTCGGCGGAGGCCTCTGCCGCGATCGGCAACCCGATCGACCAGGGCGGCCGTTTCAGCATCACATCCAGGACCGCTTCAGCCGCGAACCGGGCGAGCGGGTAATCCCGCTTCGCGAGTTGCACGACTGCCTCATCGTGCACCGTCAGGACAGGTCTCATGCCCTGGCGCTCTGTCAGCACGAGCGCGTAGGCCATGACGTCGCGCGCTGTCGCTTGCACCGCATTCTCACAAATGAGACCGCCATACGCAACGAACCGGCGCCAGATCTTTTTCTGGCTGTCTTCCGCGTAATAAAGTGACGGCCCACTTCTTTTCACCCCAAGGGGTGTCGACTTCCTCCAGCTTGGTATACCAGTAGATCAGCCGCCGGCCGCTCGGCAGGATCATCGCCAGACAAGTGTCATTGCGGCGGAAGCTGAGCAGACCAGTCTTGCCGACGCGGAACGTCTGGCCTGGCGGGCTGCGCATGCACAGCACCGCCGTGTTTTCCAGGTCGTACCAGAATTGCTTGATAAACGGGTGTGCTTCGCGCCAAAGATAGACCGAAGTCTGCGCCTCTTCCTCGGTCAGCTTCAGGCCATAGATCTTGGCCATCGCGAATAGTGCGCCCTTGCCGCCCTGAAATCCGCGGGCGAGATCAGTCACTTTTCCGGATTGCCGGCGGGGATCATCCTTATCGATATCCGACGCTGGAACGCGATACATCTTCGCGGCCGTTACTATGTAGTTGTCCGGCCACTCGCCGCGATCGTATGCCTTGAAGGCTTCCAGTTTGGAGGTTTCGCCGGCGAGCCACGGGTTCACCCGGGCTTCGATCTGGCTGTAGTCGCCACGGGCGAGCCAGTCTTCCCGCCTAGCAACGATCAGGGGCCGCACCAGCTCGCTGAAGACGACCATCGGCGGCCCGAAATTCGTCTCGATTTGGTCCAACGGCGTGTTCAGCAGGACCGCCTCAATCGTGGCCATGACGTCTTTGACGATCTTGCCGCGTGGCAGGTTCTGCAGTTGTACGCCGCGGCTTGACCACCGCGCTGTCGCTGCGGCACCAGCATAAAGCAGGGCGCCCCTGATCCTGCCGTCCAGGTTCAACCGCTTCATCAGCGTGTTGAATTTGGACCTGCTGGACTTGCCACCGTCGCGCCGCAAGACCAGCACTTCGCGGACCAGATCAGGGATGTCCGGGTCTTCCAGCAGACCGGCAATGATCCACTTGCCGATCTTGTCATCCTCGGTGTTTCTCGACTTGGCCGTTGGTGGGGCGGTTGATTTTCCCGTTCAGGTGGCGGACCGCATCGGCGACGGCGACGGCAAGCTTCTCCAACAGCTTCGTGTCGATCTCAACACCGCGGCTGTTCATCCGCTCCGTGACGGCCCATACCTCATGTTCGAATTCGGACAGATCCGGCAGGTAGTCGTCGACGTCGCGTTCGGCGTAGCCGTCATTACAAGCGTATTCGGCCAGGCGCCGCATGCGGATCGCGTCATCAAGCCAGAGCGGGTTGAGATCTGCATCCCATCCGCAGGGCTTGCATATCTCCATCATCAACCGATGGCCTTCCATGTCCTTTTTGTGCTCGACATGGAGTGCGTTCGCGACTTTCTCGAGCGCCCGTGGCAAGCCGCAGGCGGCAGCTCGCGCCGCGGTGCAACTCCAGCGCTTCAGCGGGTGCATGGCTTGCCGGACTTCATCGTCCAGAAAGCCCTGCCGCTGGCCAACCACTATGGATATCACCCATTCGAAGGGCGCGTTGTGGGCGCAGAGGATTACGTTCGGATCAAGCAGTGCCTCCCGCAGTCGGGCCGGCATGGCATGGCCGTAGAGGATGTTCCAGCTTTCGAACGGCTCATCATCAATCGCCCAGGCCAGCACGAGGGCCGAGGTGTGGGGGTGCTCGGCGTAGGCGTAAACGCCGGTGGTCTGCAGATCCGGAACGCCGCGGGTTTCGTAGTCGAGATGCAGTTTGCGTCTACGGGGAGGCTCGACCGTCCCAGAAGATAGGGCCGTCATGCCTAGCGAAAAGCCGTCGGGAGCCGTTATGGCATTCATCTTGCCGACTGCTATTGCGGATTAAAGGTTTGCGAATTCTACGTGTGCCGCGTGGCCACGGGAGTAGTCCGGGTCGTATGGGCTGCATTCCAGCTTCGGAAGCACGTCGGATCGGCAGGGCTGGCAAAACCGGACGTTCCGGCGGTCGACGCGGAACGGTTTGTTGCACAACTTGCAGGGGATTACGGCCTCGTAAGGATCGCCGCCGCGTTTCCCTTCCAGGCGCTTCAAGATGCGGTAACGGACTTCGACATCCATAGCCAAGTAGCCGAGCAACTCGCCGATAGCGCGGAAGGACATACCTTTGTCCTCGCGCAGTGTCACTACTTTCGTGTCTACATATGGGGTGAACAGCCGGCCCGAAGCGGACCGGAGCGGGGGCAGTCCCATACCATCTCTGGTGGCCCTCACGTGACCGACCGCAAGATGAAGGGCCTCAGCGATTTCCTCATCGGATTTTAGCTGCTGGTAAAGCGCCGCGATTTCATTTTCTTTGAAGCGTAATTCGATGTTTCGTTCCGACCGTGCCTGTGTGCTTAGCGACATGGGGGTTCTTCAAAGGGGTTTCGGGGAGGGGGTTTGTGGCGGACCGCCTAAGACATGGCAAGCCTTTTATACTTTAATACCCCTTGCGCGACGGCATCCTGCAGTCCTATTGTTGTATAAGACATGGTGACTGTTCTTAGCACCTATCTGGTGATCAACGAACGATGATGTATGATCCTAATTGGTTGTGATCCCGGGGTGACGGGGGCGGTGTCAGTGTTCCTTGGCCGCAGTCTTATGGGTGTGAAGGATATGCCTGCGGATGAAATCATAACCGAGGCGAAGGGGGCCGATATACGGGACCTGATCGGCGGTCCGAAAGAACATAGATCGCATCGTCTCAACCCTTACAGGCTCGCGGCCGTGTTACGCGAGTGGAGCGAAGGTCACAGTGTCATTCTTCTTCGGGAAGATGTTCACCCGCGGGGTGGCCAAGGTGCTGTCACCAGCGGCACCTTGATGGAGTTGGTCGGGGTGATCGATGGCATCGCTGCGACGCTCGGTTTTCAGATTGAGAAGGTCGACCCGTCCGTCTGGAAGCGGGTAATGGGCGTCAATGATGTGAAGAGAATGTCATGTCAGCGTGACATTAAAGAGTTTCCGTTATGGCGGGATACCTTTTAGAGAGTGGCGGACCACAACCGAGCCGAAGCAGCGCTGCTGGGTCTATACGGCGTACGGCACCTTATTTCACAGCAATCTATCCGATTTGAGTTGACCCCGCAGAATGACGGGCGCGATCCACAAAGACCTGTTCCCCTTCCAGAAGGAAGGCGCGGTGTGGCAGTCAACATTGCTGAATGCGATCCTCGGCGACGAGATGCGCGTCGGCAAAACACCAACCGCAATCGCAGGGGCCGACATCATCGGCGCTCGGAACATTCTTGTGATATGCCCCGGGATTGCGCGGGTGAATTGGGAGCACGAATTCCGCCGGTGGCAGATGCTGCTACGGGATACCTGCTGCATCATGTCTTCTAAGGACCGGCCCACCGGCGAAGTGGTGATCGTCAGTTATGAATTGATCTGCAGTAGGCCCGTCCTCGAGCCGCTGGTCACACGACGCTGGGATCTGATCATCGTCGACGAAGCACATCTGGTGAAAAACCCAGAGTCATTAAGGACCCAGGTTATATACGGCCGCCACTGCGACGCGACGAAGAGCCTGGCGTCACGGGCCGCTCGCGTGTGGTTGCTGAGCGGCACGCCGATCCCGAACGGGTTGCACGAGATGTGGGCGCATGCCCGCGCGTTGTTCCCCAAGGCGGTATCTGGATTGGAAAGCTACAGCGCCTGGATGAACCATTTCTGCTACACGGAGCGCGGCGATTTCGGCGTCAAGGTCATGGACGCGCGCCACATCGAAGATTTCGTCGAGCGCTTCCACCCCTATATCAAGAGACGCCTGCTGAAGGACGTCCAGCCGGACCTGCCGCCGATCCGGTATTCCAATGTGGTGGTCCAGCCCGACACCGTGCCGGTTCCGATGGCGCATTCGTTGAGCAGGACACCGTGCTTCGCGCGGCACTCGCCAAGGCGCGTGGCGGCGCCGGCAATGGTGGACGAGATCGCAGCGCTGGCCGTAATCGAGACGATGCACATATCGTCACTGCATAAATGGACCGGCATCACCAAGTCCCCAGCGGTCGCCGAGTATATCGCGGGTGAAATGCAGCAGGGTCTACGCAAGGTGGTGATTTTCGCCAAGCACAGCGAGGTGTTCGAGGTTCTGAAACAGAAACGCCTGGTCGCGGCGCAGTGATCAACGGACAGACGCCGACAAATAGGCGCCAACCAACGATTGACGAGTTTCAGGGCCGGGCGCCAAACAAGACGCTCGATTGGATTGCAGTTCATATCGACATCGCGTCTACCGCGATCGATCTGACGGCAGCCAACGATGTGGTTTTTGCGGAGACGACATGGGTTCCGAAGGATGTCCAGCAGGCGGCTATGCGCTGCATGGGCATCAATCAGACCAAGCCCGTGCTGGCTCGGATCATGTCACTGAAAGGGAGTTTGGATGAAGCCATAAGCGAAACCATCGTCCGCAAATCCAGAACAATATCAAAGATCGAAACCCGCTTCACCAACTGAAGCAGGTTCCCAAGTAAGAACAGGACTACCCATATGAAGTTTTCGCTAACCGTGGACAGCCCGCGCGAGGCTGATTACGCCACATCTATGTTCGCTGCCCTGCAGGCAGCCATGACGGCCAACCCGCCGCCGGTCGTGCAGTTCAGCCAGACCAGCATCGGCGAAGTATCCCATACCGCCCTGACTGGGTATCCCAGCACCGGTATCGCCTCGTCGGGTCCTTATGATGTGAAGCTGCAGACGGCGGCTGACACTGCCGAGGCAGGGGAACAGGAAGACGACACCGGCGCCGATGCCGGTACCGATGCCACCACCGCCGCCACCGGCACGGCCCCTGGAAAGAAGCGCGGCCGGAAGTCGGCAGAGCAAAAGGCGGCCGAAGCCCTGGCCAAGGCAGCCGCTGAGGAAAACGCCTTGAAGCCTGGCGCGGCTCTGCAGGGCGTCAGCGCGCAATCCCTGGCGCAGGCGCTGCAGGCCTGCCGCTGGTCTTTGAAGGCGACGGCATGCAGGTCCGGACCGCACCCGACACACCGCCGGACGAGATCGCGGCGATGCGGGAGCGGCTGCAGGCGCAGGATGCGAAGATCAAGGCCGAGGAAGAGGCTGCGACGGTAGCTCAGGCTGGACGGGCAGGGGCTAAGGCCGCCACAACGGTAACACCGCCCACCTTGGTGGAACCGCCCGTGGTGACCACCAAGCCGGCCGTCGCGGATGACGACATTCTGGCGTCCCTCTTCAAAAAGCGGGAAGAGCCGCCGGTCCAGCAGGTCGCGCCGCCGGCTGCTTCCCGTTTCGCATCCATGAGCGCCGCGGAGCTGCGAGCGGCCTTCATCGCGTATATCAACGGAGAGGGCGGTTTGCTTCTGGGCGCGAAGCGTGATGGAGCACTTCAAGCTGGGAACGCTTGAAGATCTGACGCCCGAGAGACGCGCGCAGTGTTGGAGAATTCCGAGCGCTTCCGGTCCGCAGCCTGATCGAAAAGGAACGGCGCCGGGCAACCGGCGTCGTCGATCTGAATGTGGCGCTTCGAATCATCCATCGCGCCTGCCGAAACCGAAACATGGGAGGATATGCGGGAGCATGCCCGAAAGGCAGCACTGACGCTTTCCGGCCCGGAGCGGCCGACCGTGCTGCGCATGGTGGCGGAAGCCATCCCGGAACGGCGTTGGTCCTGCGCTAGTGCCGCTTGCTCCCTCCGTATTTTCGGCCCTGTTCTGATAGAGGAAACAATGTCGAACCTGGTATCGCACGAAGCGATGCTGCATGCCGAACGCGAGCACGCGGATCTTGCCGCGAGCAATTGCCATATCTGGTGGAATTGCGCCGGCATGCTCAACCTGATGCGCAAGTTGAAACCGCCCAAGCGCACATCGCCCGAGGCAGAGAAAGGCACGGCCGCCCACGAAGTGGGTCACCTGTGTTTGCTGAAGGGCCAAGATGCGATCGAGATGGTGGATCGCGTCTTCAACAACGTCGTGGTCGACGAGACCATGGCCTACAATGTCCAGAAATACCTGGACCTATGCCGCAGCTTCATCACACCGGATAGCGAGTGCTTCACCGAGAAGCGTTTCAATCTCAGGAAGCTGTCGCCGCCGGAGCCGATGTTCGGCACCAGTGACTTCGGTGCGGTCTTCCGCAAGCAGCGCAAGCTGGTGATCGTCGATTACAAGAACGGCTACATCTACGTCGATCCGACAACTCCGCAGCTCAAATATTACGTCCTCGGCGTGCTGTGCAGTCTGCCGGAAGACGTCGTGATTGAGACCATCGAAGTCTATATCGTCCAACCCAACGGCCGCGGCCCCGATGTCAAGACCGCCAGCTATACGGTTGCCGATATTTTCTTGTGGCATCTGGACCTGCTGCAGCATGCCCGGGCGACGCAGGACCCGGACGCACCGCTGAACGCAGGGACCTGGTGCAAATTCTGCCCGAATGCCGGCCTGTGCCAAACCCAGGCGGATGCCGCCATGGAAGCAGCCCAGCTCGAGTTCGTGGCGGAACCGTTACCCGGCACGGAGCTGGTGACCTACAACCCCACCGAGGTGCGTCAGCTCACGCCGGAACAGCTCGGTAACCTGATGTTGAAATTCCCCCTAGTGGAGGATTTCATGAAGGCAATCGAAGAGGCAGTGAAAGCCCTGATTGCAAGTGGTGTGGACGTTCCTTACTGGAGGTTAATTGCCAGCATGGGCCACCGCTTTTGAAAAAATCCAGATAAGACCTCAAAGAAATTGACAGGATCATGGGGTCTGGATGAAGATGCTGTTTGGGAGAAGACGTTGGTTTCACCCGCAACGGTGGAAAAACTGCTTCGCCCGAAGCTCCGCGAGGTTGGTATCAAAGGCAAGAAAGCGGACGAGATGTTGGCGCAAGCACTGGGGCCTCTGACGTCAAGACCTGACGGAAAACCCCGGCTTGTGCGCGACACTGATCCCGCCCCCCGCGCTGTTGGCACGTGGGGACGAGTTCACTGCGGAACCGATGCCAATACGACCGTGAAATCGTGACGACCGATCAATCGTTCGCACGCAAGTAAGAAAGATCCGATAATATGTCTCTGTTTACGCCGAAAGTCGTAATCTTGTACCCGCATCTGTACACTCCGCAGATGCCACCGCAGCCCCGCCCCGGGCAAAAACCCCGCTATTCCGCCGTTCTGCTGTTCCCCGTCGAAATAGACGAGGAAGACCAGAAGTTGTTCATGGCCCTGCAGCAGGCAGCCCTGGCCAAGGCGACGGAGAAGTGGGGCGACCGGGTTGAGGAAATGCTGAAGATGGAGCCGCCCCACCGGCTCAAGTGGCCTTTCCGCAAGGACAACCAGAAGGCCGACGGATCGGTCAAGTGGGATAAAGAGGAGTTCAAGTGCTTCGTCAATTCTGGAGTGAAACAGCCCCAGGTGTTGTGTCGCGCTGGGCGGACCCGAACGATCTGAAGCGCAAGCCGCTGAAGATCACGGACCCGGCCCAGATCTTCGCCGGCTGCATCGTGAAGGCCTCCGTTAACCCGTTCGCCTATGACCAGACGGGTAACCGCGGTGTTGCCTTCGGTCTGCAGAACATCCAGCTCTGGCAGAACCAGGACCTCAAACGTCTCGACAACAGGGCCAACGCCGAGGACGAGTTCACGGCAGAGGCCGCACCAGAAGGTGCGCTGGCATCGCTCGCTGCGAGCGGCGGCGGAACGGCGGCAGCAGGCGGCGTGAAGGGCAAGGCCCTGAACGATCTGTTCTCCTGAACGTCGGGCCCGGTCTCCGCAGGGGGCCGGGCCTACCCTTCCTGAATAGGAATAGAACGGTGAAGTCCTTTATGAAGTCACATCAGTTTTGGCTGATACTGGTCGCGTTTGTTGTCGTGTCTCTGGCGGCGATATACGTGATGAACCCCACCCGGCCCCGGCAGTGGTAATGGGTGAAGGCGGCCCCGGCACAGCCGTCATACCTGGCATCCATATCGGTCAGGATACTCCGCGATGACTGCCGCCACCCAGGTTGAGAAGCCGGACGGGCACCTGCCGTACCGGCTATTCACATACGCGGATCGTGGGCGTGCAGCCTTCGTCCGCCCCGAACAGGTGGTCGGTTCGACGGTGGACTACCGGAATGAATACTGGATCGTCGAAATCACGCTCCGGGACAACCTCATGGAGCTGAATTCGGCCCTAACGAGCAAGGTGCTGCACGGGAATTCGTCAGCCGGCTGCACGACTTCCTGGAAGAGGACGCGCTGCGGAACCAGCACAACGCGACATTGAGGAAAGGCAAGAGCCATGAGTGATGGGAACCCGCGGGCCGTGCCCGGAGACAACTCGAAAAAGGCGACCCCGCAGGAAGAGATCGCGAGCGAAGTCGCCATCGATCGACTGCGTAGCCTTGTCGAGCGGATCGAACGTCTCGAGGAAGAACGCCAGGCGCTCGGCAGCGATATCAAGGATATCTACACCGAGGCGAAGAGTGCCGGCTTTGACGTCAAGGTTCTGCGGCAACTGATCCAGATCCGCAGGAAGGATGCGAACGAGGTCGAAGAGCAGGAGACGATGCTGGACGTCTATCGGCGTGCGTTGGGGATGTGAGCCTAATGGCACTGATAGAACAGATGTTTGCATCCATCCTAGGCGCGGTTCGGCGCGCTGCAGATCGCGCTCGGTCCCGGCGTCTGCTGGCGCACTTGGGCGAGCGGGAGCTGCGAGATTTCGGTATTAGCTTGTCGGAGTCTTGCGCGGAGGCGTCCAAGCCATTCTGGAAGCTTTAGCTCAAATCGGCCGCGTTGTGCACCGATCGCACATTACGCGGCCCCCTCTTGCCTGGTGGATATCAGCGGGCTTTTTCGGTCTCGGCCTTTTCCTTTTCCATCAGCTTGGTAACTTTGTGCTCGGCAGCACGCTTCGCTCCATCCATGTCGATGTAGTCGCGGCCGATAACCTCACCCTTAACCCAGGCCACCCACTTATTGATAGTGGGCCGACGCCTTGAGACCTTGATGCGCCCGATCGGCGTGTCCGCATGGGCGGTATTCTCGGGAGCAGTGCCGTCAGGCGTACGCCAGGCGTAGAGGTAGGTTCCAATCCCCAAGCTCATTTTTTGCAACCCCAATATGACAGCCGAGCATGACCGCTCGGACGTTCGCTATGTAATAAACACGGGCGCGAAGTGCAAGTGGCAATATTTGATACGCGGTAACTTTTTGGAAATTGGCGGGCAAGCGTAGCCACCCCTGGTATAGTGTTTTAGACCGCGTTGCCCGAATACGCCCGGCCCGGTTTTTCAAGTCCAAGCTATTTCGGGACATGTATGAGTCCGGTTACAAATCGAGCTATAACATCCCATGTGCTGAATACAGCGCCACCAATCATAGTTACCAAGAACATGGCGCCGCCGATCCGATGCCGTAGAGCCACCAACTGGTCCACGCGTTTTTCTACTGCGGTGACCAACTCCTCAATGCGAGTGATGGCCTCGGCGCCAGAGGCCACTTCCAGTTTCGTTTGGACCTGTTCCTCCCGGAAAGATGAGGATTCCGCCATCACGCCGTCGAGTTTCTTATCGATCGATGTGAAGAGTGCCTTCAGCGATCCGATGTCCTCATACAGCTTCAGCATGGGAGCTGATGATTCACTTCCAGGCATAGCCGTCACCCTTACCCGATTTTCAACGCGTTCATGGCCTTCTTCAGGGCCGCCCAGTTGAAGCCGGAGGGCGTCACCCCCGGTGGCTTCATCCAGCTCTCGGTCAAGGCGACGTAGGCTTCGTCGCAGTAGGTCTCGTAGAAGCCCCACGTCATCTTCATGACGCTGCCCACGAGACGAAATAGACGAATTGCTGGTCGTAGCCGACAATCAGCACACAGTGGCCGCCCCACGATCCGACACCAGACGCGACAGATCCGGAGACGACCACCCACACGTCCTGGCTTGGGGCCGCCACCGGCAGAGCCAAGCCGATAACGAGATTGCCGAACCATGCGACGGCGCATTTGGTGTGCTCGATATTGCCAGGATTAACCTTGGCGAAGGCTGCGATCTTGTGCAGCCCGAAACCGGTTTCTATCCCCTTCGTCATCCAATATTTCATGACGTCGACGAGGATCGCGCCGCCCTCATCGCCGGGCGCCTTCGTTAAATTATAGAACCCCAGGACGGCCGCGGCCTGCATGATGATGCTCATGCCCTGGCCGTAGGTGGTCCATTGCTGGATCGCGTGCGCCACCGCCGCGGATGTGCAATCCGGCTGAGTGTCGTTGTTGTCCATGGGCCATTCGGCGACGGCCCGATACCAGTTTAATTCATCCGGCGGCGCAGGAAGGTCATCCACGCCAAGGACGAGCGACATAAGCAGCGGCACGGCCGGTTCATGGCTAACCGGCAGCCTACCAAGATGCTTTCCAGAATAATCAACCATTGCCTGGCTCCCGATTGCTTCGAAAAAAGGGCGCCCCTTGCGGAAGCGCCCTTTCGGTCCGTATCCGGCCGATGCCGGCCCTTAGCGGTTCGGAACCAGCAGCACGCGGGTGCCAGGCTTCACCACGATGCCCGCCTGGAACGGCCTCACGCCGAGGGTGGCGGTCGTCGGCACGTTGTTCAGCACCGGCTCGAGCGCCGTGGCGAGCACCTGGAAGGCGATGGCACCGGCGACCACATCAGGCGGCAGCCCTGGGATGAGCGTGACGACAGACACGATCGTGTTCGCGACTGCGACCGCATCGGCCGGGACGCTCGTAAGGCTGGCGGTGCCAAGGGTCGCGATGGCCGCAGTGGCAGACTTCTCCGCCAGAGCGATCTGCGACTGGATCGCCGAAGTAATACCAGCGGCCCTATCGGCTGACCGCTTGTGCCCAGGAGCGTTGGGTGATCGAAGCGATCTGTTCCGGCATCTGCATGAGCTTGTTCCAGGCTTCACAGCAGGCATCGACGATGGCCTCGTAGCTCGGCCACACACAGTGGCTGAGCCAGTTACCGCGTAAGAATTCCCAAATATTCTCGACCGGATTCAACTCCGGTGCGTAGGAGGGCAACGGCAGCAGTACGATGTTGTCCGGCAGTTTCAGTCGCGGTGAGGTATGCCAGCCAGCTTTATCCAACACCAGCACGGCAGTGGCCCCCACCGAAACACATTCGCTGATGACGGCGAGATGTTCGTTCATCGCTTCGACATTGACCTCCGGCATGACAATCGCCGCACCAGTCCGGCGTTCCGGACAGACCGCACCGAACAGATAGGCGGCCTTGAAGCCGCGATCGCGCGGCGCGCGTGGGCGCGTGCCACGCTTCGCCCATATCCGCGTCAGCGTGCCTTGCTGGCCAACCCGTGCCTCGTCTTGCCAAACCACACCTCCACCGGCTTGCTCACCGCCTCGGTCGGCAGCGCTGCGGTCATGAGAGCAGAAAACGCCGCTTGAAAGACGCTTGGGCCACAGGATCACTCTGCGGATGCTGCGGGCGCACCGAAATTCGCCGGACCGAGAGCTTGTGCAGCAGCTTGCCGACCGTACGTTCGTGCAGGCAGACGCCGAAGCTCCTCTCGATCCGCTGCTTCAAATCAATACGCCGCCAGCGCACCACGCCGTCACGCGCCAGATCGGCACCCTGCTCAACCCAGTCCGCGACCGCAGCTTGCTGTTCAGCCGAAAGGCGCGGCTCAGGGCCGTTGCGACGGGGCAAATCAGACAAACCCACCAGACCACTGGCATTGTATCGATGCACCCAGTCGCGCAGCGTCTGACGATCCATCGCGCAACTCTGGGCCGCCCCACTTCGGGAATTGCCCTCGAGCACGTGAGCGACGGCCAGTATCCGCCGCGCCATCCTGGCATTCTGTGTCCGCGCCGCCGCCTGACGCAGATCAGCAGATGAGAGGTCCAGTCGGGTGATTGCAACGGTCATGGCTGTCTCCAGATCAGCGAGAAGACCACGAATCACACCCCGTCGCGTCGCTCCAAGTCACAGACGAGTTAACCGTCAAGGCCGTTGGTATAACCCCACTGGGGTTGGCTGCGACGAACGCCGCCACTGCACCGCTGACCGCCGTCAGCACCGTGGAGGCCTCTGCGGCAACCTGGGCGGGCGTTACGGTTACAGTGGTGGGTGCACCAGACGCCGTTCCAGAAACGGTCGTGGTGCCGGTGGATGCGCAGGCTGCGACACCGGCGGTGAGGGCAGCAAGTGCGCCGAAGCGAAGCACGTTGCGTCGAGAAGCGATTTGTCCAAGCATTTTGTTCTTCCTTGGGTTTGAACCGGAGATAGTCGTAGGCGTAGTCAGGCTTTACGCGGCCCAACCTCCCACACTCTTTTGATCGCGAACTGCGTCATCCGGCAGGTCAGGTCCCATCACCGGCAAGAGCGTGGTAAGGCGGTTAGGTTGCGTGGTCATTACGCTGCCGTTGGTGCAGCCGGCGCGGGATCAAGCACAGGCTAAGCCACCACCGGAGCCTGCGGGCAGCGGCTGCTGCGGGATCGGGAATGCCGGCAGCGGCTGCACCTGCGGCTGCTGCCGCACCGGCAACACCGGAGCGTTTGGTGTCAGCATGCCCTTCGCCAGCAGCGTCACGAACGGCTGCATCCCTGCGAATATTGCGGTGGCACTTTCGACGACAGCGCCTGCAGCAGGGTCAGCGCTTCATTCTCGACAGCCGTTGTGCCGGCGGTCTGCGGCAGCAGGACCAGCACCGCACCGAGGATGATCTGGGCATCGGTCCAGTACTGTGCCCAATGGTCGACTTGGACCTCCGGCACGAGCGTTCCGATCGCGGCGACGGCAAGCCCAGCGTAGGTGGTCCACTCCTTCGCCCGGTCAGCTGCTTTGTAAGCCATATTGCACCTTCTGTTTGAATTCAGAAGCCGGCGAGAGCCAACTTGTGGCTTCAGACGGCGACATCACGTATAGACGTTCAAAGTCGAGTGCCACCAGTTTTTCTGCATGACGGTGGTGACCGCAACTTAGGCGCTAATATAACACACCATACTGTATTTGCCCCACGCTTGTGCCGCCGTGTGGCGTTCGGGTATCGAAGTGAGATGGAACAGAAGGACACCTCGCCGAAAAATGCCGATCCGGGACGCCGCAGGGTCTCGCGCTCTATTACGAGCTCATATTCTCGGACATGGATTGGACCTTCCCCGCCCACCTGATGCCGGTCGGCCAGGGCATTTGTGATACTAGAATCAATAAGTTAATGTTAATTATCGGGCCAGGAAGTGGCAAGAGCCAATTCTTGTCAATCACGGTTCCGTCCTGGCTGATCGGTAGAGATCCGAACACAACGGCGCTAGGTATCAGCGGCGGCGAAGCCCTCATGCAGGGTTTCCAGAAAGCCACGATGTCGATTGTGGAGCAATCACCGCACTGGAAGCGCGTCTTTCCGGATGTGAAGCCGGACAAATCCTCTGGATGGTCCACCGAGGGTGGCATGTTTGTCACAGGTCGGCGGCCTGGAATTCCGGATGCGAGTTATCTCGCCTGCGGTATCGACTCCAAGTATCTCACCGGAAAAAACGGCCGGTTGATCATCATCGATGACCTTCATAACGAGGAAAATTCATCTACCGCGGAGCAGTGCGAGAAGGTTGTCCAGAAATATGCCAAGACGATCGTCGGACGCGCTGATCCGATGGGTGCCCGTTTCATTATGGCCGGCCGCCGGTGGCACACCGATGATATCTATGGGCAACTGAAGGATTCAGATTGGGTGGTGCTAGAGCTGCCGGCCGAGCGGGAAGGCTCGCACCGCCTGTTTTACGACGTCTATGTTCCAGACGGCATGCAGTGCGTCTTCACCGACGGCCACTGCCGGTTGTCCGACGGGACGATGGTGCGGGCCTGATGCCGCAACACATCGAATATCCCTACGACGTCGACCCGAAACGGCAGGGGTTCTTCTGGCCGGCGTCGGAACAGAAGCGGATCGACTATTTTGCCGTCAAGCGCTTTCGGCCGGCGGAAGCCGAGTCGGTCTACCAGTGCCGCCCCGGCGCCCGAACCGGTAGTGTTTTCGTTGAGGCGGATTTTCGATACTGCCGCATTCCGAACGGGATCGATCTCGGCATGCGAAGCCCGGCGATCCGCGATTTCGTGGAGCGCAGTGGCGGCATCATCGCGCAAGGCTGGGACACGGCAATAACCGCAACGTCTCAAAGCGACTTCACGGCATGCATCACCGTGCTGTTGGTGCCCTGCTACGAATATCACCGCGGCGAAGATGCCGGAGTGGTCGGTCCATGCGACACCCATTTCGACGTCTACATTCTGGACGTCCTCAAGGCCAAGGTCGAGATCGGTGACCTGGTGACATCGATCCGCGAGCAATACCAGAAATGGCATCCGCGGATCGTTCTGATTGAAAAGAAGGCCGACGGCACTCCGGCACTGCAGGCCCTGGCGAACTCTCAGATCCCGCTGGAAGGTGTAACCCCGGTCGAAGGCAAACGCGATCGGGCGATCAACGGCGGCGGTGGTGCTGGATCTGTCCAGGGCTGGTTCCAAGCTGGACGCGTGCTGTTCCCGCAGCTCGCATCGGAGTTCGACAACGCGATCTTCCTGTCCTGGCTTCCAGATTTCGTCCGCGAGCTGAAGGACTTCACCGGTGAGAAGGGTGGGCGCGACGACCAGGTTGACGCCATGGTCCATGTCATCGGCTGGGCGATCCGCGAAGGCGGCGCGAACAGCGAGTTCCCGACAGACTGGCAAACCCCTGCAGCGGTGGACGCTCAAATGGGAGCTGGGATGATCGGCCACAACGGCGGGCCGCCTTTAGGCGGTATGGGGTTCACCCACTCGGAAGTGCTGGGTCAGCTCATGGCCGCCGATGAACAGGCGTTCGATGTCGGCAAGCTGCTGGAGCGTGGTTTCGTCATCAACCCGTTCGACGGCATGTGCGGCACCTGCCAACAGTTCGATCAGGTGGCGAACCGCTGCAAGTACCACCGCATGCCGATGAGCGCCGTCCACCCGGCCTGCCCCGAATATGACGACGGCTACAACCTGTCGTTTCCCCGCGCATAGGGACTAGCGAAATGAATGCAATAACATCTGGGGTGACGCCGGTGGCCAAAGAGCCGCCGGTGCCGTTTGATCCCAACGCAGGGGAGGCGAAGGGTGGATTCCAACCTACCCGAATGTCTACGATCTCGAGACATATGCGAGCTTTTTCGCCGGCCTCGGCGTCGCAGAACCGACGCAGTTCGAGCGCTGGATCTCGGACATGGGTTCTGAAATTCAGAAGAGCCAATCAATCCAAAAGTCGATCGCGCTGCCGCCTGAGATGCAGTCGTTTGCGCGGTTCTCCCTGCTGCCCGAAGTACAAAACGGCGGCGTGCAGATGTGGCCTGGCATCCCGCCTGAAGCGCTGCGCAACGTGGTGCGGGAGAACCTGATCCCGCACGTGATCATCGGGCTGCGGGTCTCCGACGTGCTGCGCTACTCGCGCCTGTCCAAGCACCCATGGAAGCCCGGCTGGCACATCAAGCTGCGGGCGGAGGGTGCCACGCCGACCGCGCAGGACAAGAAGGACATCCTCGAGGCCCGCAACTTCATTCTGAATTGCAACACCGAAAGCAAGAACGCTCGCGATCGGGACCGGAAAAAGTTGACCGGGTTCAGCTCATTCCTGGCGCAGTTGGTCCGGGACAGCCTGACCTACGACGGCATGGCAGTCTGGACGGACCGCGATCTGCAGGATCGGCCGAAAGCCTTCAAGGCGTACAGCGCCTTCAACATTCGGCTGGCCGGCCCTTCCGACTACAAGGGCGATACCGAGATCTTCGCGGTGGCGGTCGACGAAGCCGGCCAGGTGATCCACACCTTCACGCGCGAACAGCTCATCTGGTACACGCGCAACCCCCGGGCCGGCTCGGATATCGTCGGCTACGGCTATCCCGAAATCGAAATGGCGATCCGGCTGATCCAGGCGTTCCAAAATGCTCTGGATCTGAACGCCGACGTTTTCAATCGGAACAGCATCCCGAATGGGTTCCTGACCGTCACCGGCATGTGGAACCAACGCCAACTCGACGTGCTCAGCCGCATTTGGCAGAACCTGAAGCGCGGCGTCACCAAGAGCTGGGCCTTCCCCGTGATCCCCGTCCCGAAGGATGGCGAGATCAAGGTTCTAGATCTGAGCCGTCTTAAAGAAGGCGAGGTGTACTACCCGGATTTCATGAACATGCTCGCCGGTCTGTTCTGCGCGCCCAATACGCCGAGCGCATAGGTGCCGTCGGTGCCGCCCGATCCCGCGTCTGAGATTGTCAGCTCGAGGCCGCTGCGCAGCAGATGCGCCCGCAGGTGCCGCCAGATACCGCGTTCGCCGTAGTAACGGCATTCGCAGTCAGCACCGGCGTGAGCCGCGGCGTCGCGGAAACCCCTGCCCCACCGCCGCCCGTAAACAGGGACTGGCCGCATTGACCGGCCGAGGTGTAACCGTTCCCAGGCACGAGCGTGTTCACGGCTGCGACGGAATAGGTTTCGAATGTGACCGTCGCGCCATACCCCACACCGGTGGTTTCGAATTCAGAAACCGCACCGATCGCCAGGGATGTGATGAATTGGCCAGCCTGCTGCAGGGAGGTTCCGGTTATGCCACCGTTGCCGTCCACCGATGCGATCAGCAGGATTGCAGATTGCAGGCAGGTCGCGCTCTGGATCGGCAGCACCAGAAGGTCATTCACAGCGAAGGCCTGGCCGCCTGATGCGCTGAAGGTCGCGAGCTGCATCACGACCTGGAATTGCGTGCCGGCGCCGGCCGTTGCCCCTGCAGGGGTGAAACTCGGAATGCTGGTGTAGCCGGCGCCGGCCGCAGTCATTTCCGCAGTGTCGAAACCATTCGAGATCACGCCGAACGTCGAGCTGCATGTCAGGCTCGCCAGCAGCGCGCCGTTCGGCGGATCGTCCGGTGTCGCCGGTGGAGCGCCCGCGTAGAAATCCATAATCGCTGTGCCGCCAGCATCGATGTCGGAAAGGATCTGACCGAGCCTCGCCGTTTTGCTGAACAGACTGAGGTTCAGGTAGGACATCAGTCGATCTTCTCCGAGGCCAGCGGCAGCGTGGTGGAGACCTTGTTGATCACCTGTTTCAGCAGCGCGTTGTAGTTTGACACCGCGGCGCTGAACGCAAGGAACAAAGCCTGGTCCGCGAACTGGTGCGGCGCTCCGGATTTATCAGGCCACTGCAATTGCAGGGCTCCACGCGCGCCCGGGAACACACCATTCATTTTTAGGTGCATGGCCGCGTTCAGCACGTTCGTCACATCCGAGTCGTTACATGCGTAAGCGCCGTCGACCGCCGGGCATGATGTGCTGGTGATTTGGATGCCTTGCTCGGGGCGATCGGTAGAACCCGGCAGATCGGCTCGACCCCGTAAGCAGCACGATGATTGTCTATGAACGCGATCATGGTTTGGACCGGCGGTCGAGCTCCGCCATCGCAAAATACGCCGACGCTTTGCGCAGAATCTCGTTGGCCTGGCGCAGTTCGCGGTTCTCGCGCTCCAGCACCTTGATCCGCTCCCGCTCGTCGCTGGTCGGACCGGCTCGCAGACCCCCATCGCGCTCCGCCTGGCGCACCCAGCCTCGCAACGTCTCTGCCGTGCACCCGATCTTGCCCGCAATCGACCCTATCGCTGCCCACTGCGAGGCGTGATCCGCCCCGTGCTCCAATACCATCCGGACCGCACGCGAACGCACCTCAGCCGAATACCGGCTCGCCGTCTTTGCTTTCTCCATCGCTCCAACCTCTCAAGGTTCAGAGCCTCCGGCAAACCCGGCGCGGTTCAATGCCCTCTTCTCGATACAGCCGATGCCAGGTGCGGATCGTATCGTCGTCCAGATAGAGCACCTCGGCGATCGCCTCGCAGCTCATCCCGTCGTCCAGCAGAAGCAAGGCATTGGCCCGCCGCGCCAGTCGGTGAGCCACAGACCCATCTCGGGTCAGTTCAATCAGGTCGCTGCGCAATTCGGGGTCAAGGAAGCCGGCGCGGATCATGCAATGACTAAAATCGCGGCGGCACTACTGTCCGGTCAAAATCCGAATAAATTCAGTTGTTTCTCGTCTTGCAAGTTTTCGGATCTGTCGGCCTCACGAGAGAACGCAGTCTGGACCTCTATTTTTTCGAATACCGTCACCGAAAAGACCTGCAGCAATGTGTAGAGCGGCGCCTCCAGGTTGAGCCGTTTGCGCACGATCGCCACCAGCACATAGACCGAAACGGCGATCCAGATTTGCGTCTTCACGGCGTTTTCCGAAGTGCCGTAGAACCGCTTGATCCGCAGATGCTGTTTTATCCACTTGAAAAAGAGTTCCACCTGCCAGCGGCTTTTGTACAGATCGCAGATGGTCAATGCTGGCAACGCGGTCTGATTGGTCAGGAAGACCAGTGTCTTAGCCGTTTCGGCGTCGCGGAAGCGGATGCGCCGCAGATGCACCGGATAGTCCTGACGGGTACGAGGGCCGTCCAATGCGATGGTTTGATCGGCGATCACGCCGCTCGCTCGGTCGGTGGGCGCGGAATAGATCCGATGCGCATGCAGATTGGACTTGGCGCGCGTCACGAAGAAGGCGCCCGCCTGATGCAGCGTGTGCAGGCGGGCGAAGTCGATGTATCCGCGATCCATCACATAGACCGCGCCGGGTTCGGGGATCAGCATGTCGAGCGCATGAACATCGTGCAGCTTGCCGTTCGAGATATGGATAAAGCTGGGAATGTTGCCACGCAGATCGAGCAGCGTATGCATCTTCACCGCGGATTTGGTGGAGCGGAAATGAGCCCAGGGGAACACCGACATGCACAAATCGATGGTGGTGGAATCCAGCGCGTAGACGCTGTTGGTCAGCTCTGCTCCCAGGCTTTCGCTGGCGTAGAGACATCTGGCCTGAGCGATGAGTCGTTGGGCGAACTCGGCATAGATGCGCCAATCGCGCAACTCGTTGGCATCCGCGAGGGTGGAGCGACGGACCGGTTCGCGAAGCCCCATGTGGTAGAGCTTTGACGCTTGCGCCGACAGGCAGGCCTCGATGTCGCGCGCGATAGGTCAGTTGGGCGAACGCCATGATCTGATATTGCGCGGCGCAGGACAGCTTGCGCACGGCGCGGTTGCCGCCGTAGCGCGCGACAATCCGGTCGAAGCTGCTCCAAGGCAGAAAATCCATGAGCTGCGCGAAAAGCGTCCTGCCGGTGTTCATGACCAAGCCCTCCCCGCGAGATCGTCGGGAAGAGCCACCGGACATTCAAATCCGCCCCAGCAACGAACTGTCGGAAAGCTTTATGCATCAATGGATTCCACGGAAATGTCATTCACCGAACCGGACAGTAGTGTCGCGGCGGAACTGATTCGCAAGACGCGGATTCGGGTTTTCAAAGAGACCTCATGTCCGTTTCCTGCCGGGGCAACCGGGTGAAGGGAAGGGAATTAAGGCCAGGGCTCTTTGGAACCAGACTGGTGCTCGTTCCACCGACCGCCTCGACCTCCCTCCTCCGATTGCCCTGTTGCCACCCTAAAGGGTGACCCGTCTCGTCATGTGCAATGATCGAGGGTCGCGCCGGATGGGCTGGCGTGGAGCCTCTTACACAGGAGACGGGTCATGGAACAGCCTACACGATTTATCGGCATGGATGTACACAAGGATACGATCGTCGTCGCGGTTACCGCCGCCGGTGACGTCGGGAAGGCTGCGCCGTATGGCACATTGCCCAACACCGCTGCGGCGGTGGAGAAGCTGGTTAGGCGGCTGCGCCAAGCTGGCAGCGGTCCATTGAAGTTCTGCTACGAAGCCGGCCCTTGCGGCTACGGTATTCATCGCGCCCTTACCAAGATGAACGAAGACTGCATGGTAGTTGCTCCCTCAATGATCCCCCGCAAGAGTGGCGATCGGCAGAAGACCGACAAGCGGGACGCCGCCAGCCTGGCGGTCTTGCACCGAGGCGGATTGCTGACCGCGGTCTGGGTGCCGGATGCGGCACATGAGGCGATGCGCGATCTGATCCGCGCCCGACTGGCGGCAGTGCGAGCGGTGCGCGCAGCACGCCAGCAGCTGAGTGCGTTTCTGTTACGTCACGAGCGGATCTATCCGGCCGGCCGCACGGCCTGGACGAAGGCGCATCGAGGCTGGCTGGCCGATCAGAGCTTCGCTCAACCGGCGCAACAAATTGTGCTGGAGGAGAGCATCGAGGCGGTGCGTCTGGGCGAACAGCGGCGCGATCGTGTTGATGGCTATCTACGAGCGCAGATCCCGACCTGGTCGCTGTTCCCGCTGGTGCAGAACCTGTCTGCGCTGCGCGGCCTAGACACGATCGCCAGCGCCGGGCTGGCCGCGGCTATCGGCGATCCGTCGCGCTTTGTGTCAGCACCCAACTTGATGGCCTATCTCGGCTTGGTGCCGTCCGAGCATTCCACTGGCCCAAAGCGCCGCATTGGGGCTATCACCAAGGCGGGTGACGTCCACGCCCGCTCCCTGCTGATCGAGGCTGCACACAGCTATCGCTTCCCAGCCCGTGTCGCGCGTCACAAGCTGACAGCCGTCGATGCAGTGCCCGATGCGGTGCGCGAGATCGCTTGGAAAGCGCAAACCCGGCTATGTCAGCGCTATCGTCACATGATGGCCAAGGGAAAGTTGAAGCAAGTAGTGGTCACGGCGATCGCACGCGAACTGGCCGGGTTCGTCTGGTCCATTGCCTGCATCACCACGGATCCACCTACAAAGAACTCTGCCGTAACGACGCCATCAGAAAAGATTTGCCCAACTGGGTCAACAACCTGCTCCAGCGTGCCGCGTCGTCAACCGATAAAGGAGACAGCCCGGCGCGCGGAACGACCGGGACAGATGAGGAGTGCATCGGCCGATGGGAAGCGCCCTGACCGATGATCGCGCACCGTCATTCTAGCGGCTGACCGAACACCCCGATCACCATCCGGCATGCACGGCGGAGGGCGGGACGGTCAGGGCAATCCTCGATACCCCGACTGGAACGCGATTTCCGACATAGAGAAAGAGGCAGGCCCGCGACGCACCATGGTCTTGCGGTAACCAACCCGCGTATCACAGCATGATCAACCGTCGCTCAGTTCCCGCCCTCCACCGCGCCTGCCTGCATCATAGATGGCAACCGAGACATGACAGCGGATGGGATTTCACGTCCGGAACCCTTGAAAACGGACATGACAACGGACATGACAGTCAGGGTATACATCAGGTCAGGTCGCCGAATTTATTTCCAATCTCAATGACGCCGCCGAAGGAGATCCCTACGCTTTGCGCGCCAATCAGGTTGTGGTGGATGTGGATGGACGCCTCGTCGGCAACTAGCAGACTATGAGTCTCCGCGTTGCCACTGACATCGACCGTGCCAGCGACCAAAGCGGTAACGGCCGCGACGTTCTTGAGCTCGTGGGCGACGATGGTGCGGCCATCCGTTTCAATGCCGGCGAGGTTCCGGATCGTATCAGCATGTAGAAATCCAAAGACTTCGAGCGACGGAAAGCCGAGTTTTCCTGCCACGCCAATGACATCATCGGTGAAAAAGGGAGCCTTGGCGCTGCCCAGATCTTCAGTCGAATCAACGTTGAGCTGTACCTTTAGTTCGCGATCGCTGGCCGGGACCGTCCCTCCGACCCAAGCGGCGGGATTGCTCCAGTTGTTGTCAGAGCCCGGCACGCCCTTGAATACTGCCTTCACCGTGCGTTCGCACTCACCGCCATCTTTGGGGGGCAACAAGGTGATTCGAGTGGCGGCCGACAATCGTTGACCGAGGCCGTCCGGCCCGCCCAAGCATTGACATTGCTTCTCTTGCTAGACTCGTCCTCAAACTCTGCTCTCATTGTGTTTCTCCCCATGATCGCGCTCTGCTTTGGCGCTCGTTCACACTCTGCGTCGGCTTGGTGGAGGCGGCAAGAGACGCGGAGGCAGTAAGCCAAAATCCTTCTTGTGCGGTCGAATAGCGGCAAGGGAACTCGACCAGAATGTGCGAGCCTGTGAAGGCTCAACTTCAGCCTTGGATCATCCGTTCCTGCTAATGCCGCCAGCAACTCTACGGCACCTAGTCCGGTATCCGATGTCCATACGGCACCGCGTCCTTTCAAGACCGTGGGTATTTTAGGCTCGGCCAGGAGTCGGGCACCCGGCAGGTTGCGCTTGACGGAGTAGGTTCGAGGCGATGCGGGTCGCAGCCATTCTCAGCAGTAATTCGGCCGTTCGGTTGCCTTGCGGAACGGGCGGCGCCGGCGACGTGACTGATCTCGCGGTAATCGAAGGGGCTTCCACAAAATCGCGAGGGAGATCCCCCCACTCGATCGCTAAAGAGTCTGTCCGGAAACTATCCATTCGAATTGCTGAGCTTTCTCAGCATCAGCCGGATGGAAGCCAATCTGATGAATGCGAGGGCATTACGGCTCCGGTTCTCAAAATCCTTGGCCAATCGACGGCACCGGTTAAGCCAGGCGAAGGTGCGTTCGACTACCCAGCGCCTGGGCAGAACCTGAAAGCCCTGGGCCGTATCCGAACGTTTGACTATTTCAACGGCCAACCCAGGCAACAGCTTGGCGAGTTCCGCGCGGAATTTCGGCCCCTGGTAACCGCCGTCGGCGAATAGGGTTTTCAGAAACGGGTACAGCCCGAACAGGCCTCGCCAGAACCAGTATCCCGCCATCGCGCTCGTGAACGTCGGCCGGATGAACTACCGCATGCATCAGCAAGCCCTCGGTATCCACCACGATATGCCGCTTCTTGCCGTTGATCTTCTTGCCCGCATCATAACCCGAAGGGTCGATGTGTGCGCCGCCTTTTTCGGCGCTTTTAACGCTCTGGCTGTCGATGACGCAGGCGGTCGGGCTCGCTTGCCGATCGAGCAGCTCGCGGCACTTCTGGTAAAGCTCATAGTGAATTCTCAACAGCGTCCCGTCGTACTCCCAGCGTTGGAAGTAGTCGAACAAGGTGCTTCGCGGCGGCAAGTCCCGGGGAATGTAGCGCCACTGACATCCTGTGCTCAGAACGTACAGCGGGCCATTCAGCACCTCGCGGCGGCCACCACGCTTGGCCGCCGGGATAAGGTGCTCCACGTGCGCCCATTCCTCGGCCGTCAGGTCGCTTGGATAGCGCAGCTTGTCCCGGTTGTACCGAGGACGGTTCTCAGTTGTCCACATCATGCCCATCACGAATCGATGCCGTCATCGAATCATAGCAGAGTCAATGGGTTCAAGCCCCCTGTGCTAACCGACTCTAACGACTCGGAAAGTTCCCGGACGGACACTAAGGGCCTGTCCGGGAACAACCGACTCGCGTCGGCTGACCTTTAGAGCCGGGATTCTCGACAGAGGCGGCGAACGATAATGTTCGTGGATGATCGATCCAGCCCCGATTCGTGACCGATTTACCGCCTTGTCGCCGCACCTCAACGAGCGAGAACGACGGTTGTTTGCCGCCACCGAAGCCGCAGCGGCGGGCTACGGGGGGATCGTTGCCGTCTCGGGAGCGACCGGCATCGCGGTCAGCACGATCGGGCGCGGCCTGAAAGACCTGGCTGAGGCAGGTGGTCTGTTGGCAGGCCGGGTGCGACGTGCGGGGGGCGGACGCAAGCCACTGGTCGTCAGTAACCCTGACCTATTGCGCGAACTGATGGCGCTGGTCGAACCCGGCGCCAGGGGCGATCCGATGTCGCCGTTGCGCTGGACCTGCAAGAGCCTGCGGCAGTTGGCGGCGGAGCTTGTGGCGCGTGGGCATCGGGTCAGTCGCACCGTGGTGGGTGAATTGTTAAAAGCGCAGAAGTTCAGTCTGCAAGCCAACAGCAAGACCAATGAGGGTGGCGATCATCCCGACCGGGACGCGCAGTTTAGCCATATCAATCAGAGCGTGACGACGGCGTTGGCGGCGCAGCAGCCGGTGATTTCAGTGGATACGAAGAAGAAAGAACTGGTTGGAGACTTCAAAAACGCCGGCCGGGAATGGCGTCCGCAAGGCGAACCCGAAGCGGTTCGCGTGCATGATTTTCTGATCAAGGAACTGGGTCGGGCGGTGCCATACGGTATCTACGACCTTGCCGCCAACGCTGGTTGGGTCAGTGTTGGGATGAACCATGACACCGCCGCGTTTGCCGTACAGTCGATCCGCCGCTGGTGGCAGGACATCGGCTGCAAGCGCTATCCCGCGGCCAAGCGCCTGACGATCACCTGCGACGGGGGCGGCAGCACCGGATCGCGCGTGCGGCTGTGGAAGCTCGAATTGCAAAAGCTGGCTAGCCAACTGGATATTGACATCACGGTCCACCACCTGCCGCCCGGAACCAGCAAGTGGAACAAGATCGAGCATCGGCTGTTTTCGTTCATCACCATGAACTGGCGTGCCAAGCCGCTGGTCAGCTATCAGGTCATCATCGATCTAATCGGAGCCACCACGACCAAGACCGGCCTGAAGGTGATCGGCGAACTCGACGACAACCAGTATCCCAAAGGCATCGTCGTCTCGGACGAACAACTGGCCGCCATAAACATCGTCCGGGCAGATTTTCGCGGCGAATGGAACTACACTATCAAGCCGTCCAATCGCTCAGACCGAGCGGTTGATCCCTGACGGGCCCTAAGGAATTTCCGACGCATTTAGCAAGATCGACCATCAACGTGACGTGCCGTCCGATGCACTGGCTACGGAAGCGCGGGTCGCGTGGCGTTAGGCGACGAACAATGATCGGGTCGGTGGGATCGCGACGAGGTGCGGGGCGGAGGGCACAAATTCCGGCGTGAGCTGGCGCGGGTTATCCTCGCCGCATGGTGGATGGATCATCGATTCGCGAGCGATATGCGGCGGTTAGCCGCGATCTGAACGAGCGCGCGCGTCGTCTGTTCGGGCGGCAGAAGCACGGACTGCGGGCCACGGCGGGATCACTGCATCGTCGCGGGCAACGGGTCTGGCGCGCAGTACGATAGGCCGTGGGCTGAAGGACCTGGACGACCCCGGTTCGGTTTTGGGCAAGGTTCGGCGGCCAGGAAGCGGCCGACCAGCTTTGACATCGAAAAACGCCACGCTGCTTGAAGACCTGCGCCAGTTGCTGGAGCCCGCGACGATGGGCGATCCGATGCGGCCGTTGCGGTGGGTGTCGAAGAGCCACGCCAAGCTGGCAGCGGCGCTGTGCGAGATGGGGCATCAGATCGCCAAGAGCAGTATCCCCAAGCTGCTAGACTTGTTGCAATATCGTCGACAGGTCAATCGCAATACCCTGGAGGGCTCACGACTCCCCTCATTTTTACTGGTCCACATCTAGCGTGAATCCGGCGCGTTTCCCTACAGCATGTTGAAGTGCTGGCGGGTGAGGGTGTCATTGGCAAGGTGGAGCGTTGGCTTGGCGGGCGCCTGAAGGATATTCGTGGGTTTATCGAAGGCCTGTATGAGCATGACCTTCATGCCAAGCGGGTTGAGGCCTTGGCCGGGGCCACGTTGGGCGTAATGACCAGCGCGTCGCTAGCGGTCGCGTTGATTGGGCAGGCGCTGGCGCAGGCGCGCGGTGCTCATCAACGCATTCGCAATGGTGCTGCTCACAATGCTCGGCGCCGCCGGTGAAAGTCTCGGTATGGATCGATTACTTAAGTCCAACACGACGAAGATCCGCACTCACTCGTTGTTCAGGCAAGGCTGCATGCTCTACGAACTGATCCCAACCATGCCAGATAAAAGACTATTCCCCCTTATGGCCCGCTTCGCCAAGACCGTATCAAAATGCCGGTCGTTCAGCGGACTTTTCGAGGTCATTTGAAATGAGGGGATAAGTGAGCCTGGAGGGCAGTCGCAATCCAGACCGTGATGCACAGTTCGAGCACATCAACGTCGCTGTGCTTGCCATGCAAGCGGCTGGCAAGCCAGTAGTCTCGATTGATACAAAGAAGAAGGAGCTTGTCGGCGACTACAAGAATGCCGGAAGTGACTATCGGCCGGAGGGCTGTCCCGACAAGGTGAAGGTGCACGATTTCGGTGACACCGACCGTGGCAAGGTCATCCCTTATGGGGTCTACGATATCACCGCCAACGCCGGCTGCGTCAGTCTCGGCATTGACAACGATACGGCACAGTTCTCGGTCAACTCGATCCGACGCTGGCTGGATGTCATGGGTCGAGAGCGGTATCCGGCAACGGACGCCTTGATGATTACGGCGGATGGTGGCGGTTCCAACGGCTCACGCGTGAAGCTGTTCAAGCTCGAACTCCAGAAGCTGGCTGACGAAACCGGTTTGACGCTTCAGGTTTGCCATTACCCTCCTGGAACCTCGAAGTGGAACAAGATTGAACATCGGATGTTCCTGCCATATCACTCAGACCTGGCGCGGCACACCGCTGACCAGTCGGTTCGCGGTGGTGGAACTGATCGCTTCGACCACCACCAAGACCGGTTTGACGGTGCGATGCGAACTCGACGATCGCATTACCCCAAGGGGATCAAGGTCAGCGACGACGAGATGGCAAGCATCAATATCAAGGGCGATGCGTTCCATCCCGAATGGAACTACACCATCTCGCCCAGGGTCCCGCCCTGAAGCGCTAATTGTTCGGCGTCGCCTTAGTGAACTGGCTGCAAATCTGCTACGGATCATCCGAGGCGCGGGGAAGCCCCACGCGATAATGCATCAGATGGCCGAACTGGCGGAGGCGATCCAAGCGTACCAAGCTGTGGTCGGGCGGGCGCCCTGGATGAGTTTAGTCGGGCGCTTGATGTCTCGAGAGATATTAAGCCATGCAAGACTGGAGTGCTGGAGATCGGGATCGAGACGATGCTGAGGATCAATCATTCGAGGGGCTTTACAGGTTGTAGCGTCCGGTCTGGTCCGGCAACGGAGTCAAGGAAACCATAGGACACGGCGACCTGTCCGCTGGCCTCAGGGCCTTCGACTCCTATCGGGAGCAGAATTGAAAGGCGCGTCTGAAGGGTGAAAAAGCGGCGCGTATCGCCGCTCGAGCCCCAATCAAACCAAACGGCGGACATGAAAGAGGGTGGGGGCCACGTCCCGACAGGCGCGAAATCCTGGGAGGATCCGCTCCTCAGGGCCGGTGAAGCTCGTCGTGTCCAGCAAAGTCTGGTCGCAGCACCCGACGGCTTTGGCAGATACGACATGCGGAGAATGGTGGCGGAGCTGGTGAGCGGCTGGGGATGGGTGGAGAGTGATCGCGACAGGTTCTTTGGGTTAGGCTGTCGCCATTGAGGGGAGAACGTTTAAAGATCCCCATGGCAGTCGCGTGTCACTGAGCCTCGTGGCGCACGGGTAATTCCCGATACGTTCGCGGCAATTGGGATTGACCGCAGCAGCCTTAGACCCTAGGAAGCGGGCCGATAAGCTGCTGTAGCTCAGTGGTAGAGCACTCCCTTGGTAAGGGAGAGGTCGAGAGTTCGATCCCCTCCAGCAGCACCAGTCTTTTCAATGGGTTGGACCTGGTTTTGAGGAAACGAATTTCGCAGTTTCCGGGGCCAATTACCGGGGCCAGCGCCCCCGTCAACCCTCCAACGCCGCCGCTGCTGCACGCAGCTAATCCGGCGAATGTTTGGCATAGGTCCGCTCGGTAATCCGGGTGTCGCCGTGCCGAGGTATTTTGCGATGTCGCGCATCGCAACCCCGCGTTGTGCCATCCAGGTGGCTGCCGTGTGCCGCAGGATGTGCGGCGTGACCCCTGGGAGGTTGGCGCGCATGGCGGCGGCCCGGGTGCCGGTCTTCAGGCTCGCCACCTGCTTGCCGCCATGTTCGATCACGAAGGGGCAGGTCGCGATCTCGCGAGCCGTCATCAGGGCGGCCCGCAGTTTCGGACCCATCGGCACGACCGATCGGCTCTTGCCGCCTGATACGGTGCCCAGGTCGATCAAGCCGCCGGCGAAGTCGACCGCCGGCCATTTCAGATCCAGAAGAGCGGCAGCCCGAGCTGCCGTGTAGAGCGCGAGCTGCAGGAACAGGCGAACATGTGGAGCGACCGCCGACTCGATCAGTCGGTCCGCCTCTTCACGCGTGAGCCATCGATCCCGGGGTGCCGGCTGATGCGGTGTCTCGATATGCGGTGCGGAGCTGATCCATTTTTCCTGAACCGCCAGCTTCAGCGCGGAGCGCAGCATAACCAGCTCACGGATGATGGTGCCGTCCTGAGTCAGCTTCTTTCGTCTGGCGTCCGCGGGGCCGACCATGTGACCCTCGGCGCGGCGACGTGACATGTAGAACCGGATGCGTTCCTTCGTCAGGTGATCCAGCTCCGGGTCGCCCAGGTGGCGGCGCAGGGGTTTGGCTGCCGCCACCAAAGTGGGGTACGCACGGACGACGGGTTGCCTGTCTGCCAGGTACCCGTCGATGATCGTGTTCACGGTTGGTGCTTCCGGGGCGGCCGGCGTGCCGCGACCGGCTTCGAATTGAGCTAAGAACTTTTTCGCTTCGCGGCTGTCCGTTGTCCCCGTTGAAACGCGCTGCCAGGCGCCAGCTTCCCACTAGCGGATATAGAAACGACTTCCGCGCTGGACGAGCTTGTAGGTTGGTTTGTCGGATTTGGGGCGTGCCATTGTCGAGCCTCGAATGCCTCTTTGTCAGCCTCGCGAATACGGATGATAGATTTGCCCAACCGCAAATGACCGAGCTGATTAGTGACGCATAGCGAGTAGACGTGCCTGGCGGACACGTTCCAAATGTCCGCCAGTTGCTTCACTGAATAGGCGTAGCCGTCAGCCATTGGTGTCGTCCTGAGATGACACGTATACGGCGGCCGGAGCAAGCGAAGTCCTGGATCGTCCAGTGATGCGGCGCCTTCACATCTGCATACAGCGCCTGCAGCCGCGCAACATGAGGCGTCAGGGCTTCCGCCAGCTCGACATAGCCGCCTGGGTAGTTGCGGTCGTCGATCAACTTGCCGGCGGCTTGTGCATCCAGAATGATGGCGAGGCAGGCCAGACCGTGCGCCAGCGGGTGCAACCCGCTTTTGGCATCCACGTTCTGACCCTCGAGCCATTCCGCGACATGCCGCAGCAGGGCGCCGACATAGACCGAGGCCCGGACTTCGGTCCCCCGCCAGTTCAGCCGACCGTATTTCAGCATGCCGTCCAGCAGTGCCAGGCTGTCTTGTGCGGTCGCGGAGAATGGCTAGAGATGCAGCGGCAACTTGGTGTTGCCGATGCCATCCTTGGGGTTGACCGCTTTCGGCGGATCGGCCGGGGCGCCGCCGACGAACACCGGCGGCGGCATCACGGTGTCCTGAATTTTTGTCGCCCAGGAGCAATTGCGCGGACAGTTTGTTGGCTCTCCGCAGCACTTCACGACGCTCACAACTCGCCCTCCCAGCCGAGTGGGGTGCGAAATCCCGCCGCCGCGGTGTGACCACCGCCGCTGAAACCGAGCGCCGCACCCACCTGTTTGGCCAGCGCGCCGACGTCAAAACCGTCCCGGGATCTGAGCGAAAACACCCGATGGCCGTCGGCGTGGTCGAAATAGGCCGCGGCGAAGAGTGCATTTTCAGCGAGTTTTCCAGCCGCTTCCGACGCCATTATATAAGGCAAGTTGACCACCGGAACGCGGTGGCCGCCGATGACCATCGTGCGCTTGGTCTGTTCGATCAGCTCCGCGATGTCTTTTTGCATCTTCCGATCCAGGGCTTTTCCCTGATCGAAAGCCGACCGCCAGCCGTCGTCGCGTTCCAACGTTTCGGCCAGCTCGTCCCAGACTGCGAAGTCGTACTGGTGACTGAACACCCAGCACTGAATTTCGCGGGTGCCGATCAGGCGGAATTTCCACAAGTCCCGATCCTGCACATGCCGCACCAGCTTGGGTGCCGGATGTCTGTGGAAGTAGTTCCAGGCCATCATCGCGCCGGATTGCTCCATGTCGAACATGAAGTGGCAGTTTGGCGGGAACGGGTCCACGTTTCCAAAGTTACACCGGGCGAATTCGCCCCATTCCTCCCTCGCCGCGACGTCATAAGCTAATGCGGCCTCTTCCTCAGAAGAGAACAGGCCGAGATGTTTGTTCGCGCCGTTAGCGGCTATCTGGGCCGCCCACTTATTTCTGTGCTTTCTGATTCCTTTGAATTTGGAACCTCGGTCCATATTCGCGCCGTTCTGGGCTTTTGTTGCGTACCGCAAATTGAGCCGCCGGTTGTCCAGACTATTTCGGTTCCTGTGATCAACAAGAAAGCCTTCTTTTGGAGGCATTATGAGGGTGTGCATATACTCCCTGATCGCGTTCTCCCGACCTCCGCCCAAATATGCAACGGCGCCCCCATTCCCGCACTCCGTCCAGGCGTAGCTTGAGACCAAGTGAAAGTCATCTTCATCGACGTAGGCGGTAGCGCCGTTCGCTAGAGGAACGGCAACACTCTTCGGCAACAGGGCAATCGCACTTCGCCCGTCAGAATAGCGCCAACAGCGTGCGGAGGTAGTTTGGGCTTGCCCCGATTTCGTGGACGGGTGAGAGCTTGGGATTATTACATCTGTCTTGACGGCATGTCGTCCTCCAAGTTCGAAACATTCTTTAGTTTCCCCGGCGGAGCCATTCTCTCGTCCCGGCCCGCACGGTGGTGCGGCGTCGGGCGCAGCGGCGGTCAGGGACGGCCGCTCCTGTCTCGAGCCGCTTCGCCACGGTGAATTGGGTGGGGCCGCCGTGGCAACTTCCCTTGATTGCCATCTCAATTGTCCCTCGTATTGCGTCGCTGACGTTGGAAGTCATCAATGTACTCGCCAGATGGATATCTCGAACGATGATGTCCGTCGTTGTTTTTCCAAAAGTGGTGACTGCCGCAGAGACGGCATGGATCCAATTCGCTGGATCACGGTAGGTTCAACCAAACTCTGCATACGGATGCTCGTTTCTTGGGGCTGATGGCATCTGGTCTCACGCCTATGCTCAGAAATCGGCCTCGATGCGCAGCTTTCTGAGTTGCTGGGAGGGGAGGTGGTCGATGACGACAGCCCATGGGAGCTTGCGATCGTGGCGCTCCTGGCATCACTAGCATTTTTGGGGGGCGGGCACGTCATTGGCCCTTTCCTGGGCTTAATGGTTGATCCCTGCCGCGCGCCAGTCCCGACCGCCTACCTGGAACAGACAGCCCCAACTGCCCGGAAACTCCGCTAGCTACTGGCCGCCACCGTGCCGGGATTCAACGATGCGTTGTCCAGACTCGGAGCAGCGCGAGCAGCTTACTTCGCCCCAAACCCTCAGAAGAGATCGTAATGCCGCCCGCCAAGAAAACCGCCCCCGTCGCCAAGAAGACCGCCGCATCCGGCGCGACGGCAGCCAGCGCGGCGAAGAAGGGTGCTCCCTCAGAAAGAGCGCCGCTCCGGCTAAGAAGGCTGCTGTAGCCGCCAAGAAAGCCGCTGCCGTAAAGGCTGCCCCACAGGTCACCATCACGCTCAAGCAGTGTGCCGCCGAGTTGGCGGAAGGTCACGATCTGCCGAAGAAGATCGCAGAAGCCATGCTGGCCGATCTGGTGACGCTGGCTACCGAGCATCTCAAGAGGGTGACAAAATCCGTCTGACAGGTCTGGGCATCCTGCAAGTGCGGGCACGACCGGCTCGGATGGGTCGCAACCCGGCGACCGGAGCATCCATCAAGATCGCGGCCAGCAAGAAGATCGCCTTCCGGCCAGCGAAGGAACTGAAGGAGGCGGTGTAGCCTAGCCGAGCGAACGTGAGGCCCTTTGGG